>NZ_CP147838.1:2628214-3942322 GCF_037338445.1 Salinibaculum sp. SYNS191 | reverse complement strand
CTTCTTCGCGCTCTACGGCTCGAAGGCGCTGAACAAGACGCTGGACGAGGTGGTGACCATCGGTGCCGACGGCGCTGTCGTGGAACTCTGGTTCACCCACGCCGGGGAGTCCTACCACATCGAGCGCCGCCTGAGCGTCCGCGACGAGCGCACGCACACGACGAAGGCGGTGCTGGAAGGCCCGGAGGGGACCTACGAGGGCGCGACCGACGTGCGCCGCCGCGTCGCGGAACTGCTGCGGATGGACAACGAGGCGTTCGTCAACTGCGCCTACGTCCGCCAGGGCGAGGTGAACAAACTCATCAACGCGTCGCCGTCCCAGCGCCAGGACATGCTCGACGACCTGCTCCAGCTCGGCAAGCTGGAGGACTACCGCGAGCGCGCCAGCCAGGCCCGCGTCGGCGTCGGGCGCGTGCGCGACGACAAACAGGAGCCCTCTCGCAGGTCGACGAGCAGATAGCCGAGAAGGAGGCCCAGGACCTCCACGGCCGTCTGAACGCCCTGCAGTCCGAACTCGCGGAGGTGGAGTCAGACATCGAGCGCTTCGACGAGAACCGCGAGCAGGCCGAGACGCTGGCCGACGCCGAGCGGTGCTGGAGGAGTACGAGCAGCGCCGCGAGGAACTCGACGACCTCGAATCGGACATCGAGGACCTGCGCGAGAAGATACAGGCCACCGAAAGCGAGCGCGAGCGCCTGGCAGACGAACTGACCGAGGTCCGCGACCGGCGAGCGGAGGCGACCGAGCGCCGGGACGCCCTCCTCGCAGAGGCAGACGTCGACGAGGCGACGACTGAAGCCGTCGAGACCCGCATCGAGGACCTGGACGCGGATATCGAGGCCCTCCGGGAGCGCATCACGGACCAGAGCGTCGAGAAGCAGGAACACGACGGCGAGGCCGAGGCCGCCGAGGAGCGCGCCGACGACCTGGAGGCGGAGGCCGAACAGAACCGCGAGGAGGCAGCCGAGGTGGAATCGGCCGTCGCCGACGCGCGGGACCTGCTGGCGGAGAAGCGCGAGCAACTGGACGACCTCGCAGAGCGCATCGAGTCCCACCGTGAGGCGTTCGCCGACGCGCCCGTTGCCGAGGGCGAAGCGGCGGACCACCGCGACCAGGTGACCAATGAACTGGCCGACGTCCGCGAGACGCGCGCGGAAACCGAGGCGGAACTGTCGAACGCCGAGGAGCGGCTGGCGGAGGCGGAGTCCCTGCTGGAGGCCGGCAAGTGTCCCGAGTGCGGCCAGCCAGTCGAGGGTTCCCCGCACGTCGAATCTATCGAGGAACGCCGCGAGGCGGTCGAGGACCTGGAATTCAGGCTCGAAGAACTGCGAGAGCGCGAGGAGACGGTCGAAGCCAAGCGCGAGGAGGCCGAGGCCCTGGCCGAGCGAGAATCGACCATCGAGCGCCTGGAGAACGACCGCGAGAACGTCGCACAGCTCGTCGAGGAGAAGGAGAAGTCGCTGTCGGAGAAGGAGACCCAGGTCGACCGGCTCCGCGAGGAGGCCGACGAGCTGGAGGCCGAGGCGGAAGCAAAACGCGAGGAGGCCGCCGAGGCTCGCGAGAAGGCGACCGCCTGTCAGGAGGCTATCGCGGAGTGCAACCAGGAGAAGGCGGCGCTGTCCGAGCGGGTCGACCGGCTGGAGTCGCTGGCCGAGACCATCGAGACCATCGCCGACCACGAGGAGAGAATCGCGGACCTCCGCGAGACGCGCGCGGAGAAGGCGGAGGTCAACGACGAGCGCCGCGAGCACCTGGCGGACAAACGCGACCGGCGGGCCGAACTGCAGGAGGAGTTCGACGAGGACCGCGTCGAGGAAGCCCGCGGCGAGAAGGGGCGTGCGGAATCGTACCTGGAGAAAGTCGAGGCCAAGCTGGCGGACCTGCGCGAGGAGCGCGACAGACTGCAGAACGACATCGGCGGCGTGACGGCCGAAATCGAGGAACTGGAGGCGCTGCGCGAGCGCCGCGAGGACCTTTCGGAGACCGTCGAACAGCTGGACTCCCTGTACGACGAGGCCGAGCAGTTACAGGAGATGTACGGGACGCTGCGGGCCGAACTGCGCCAGCGCAACGTCGAGACGCTGGAGCGGATGCTAAACGAGACGTTCGATCTGGTCTACGAGAACGACTCCTACTCGCGCATCGAACTCGACGGGGAGTACCAGCTGACGGTCTACCAGAAGGACGGCGAGACGCTGGACCCCGACCAGCTCTCGGGCGGCGAGCGCGCGCTGTTCAACCTCAGCCTCCGGTGTGCCATCTACCGGCTGCTCGCGGAGGGCATCGAGGGCGCGGCCCCGATGCCGCCGCTCATCCTCGACGAGCCGACGGTCTTTCTGGACTCCGGACACGTCTCGCAACTGGTCGCGCTTGTCGACGAGATGCGCTCGCTGGGCGTCGAGCAGATTCTGCTCGTCAGCCACGACGAGGAACTGGTCGGCGCAGCCGACGACCTGGTCAGGGTCAGGAAGAACGCCACGACCAACCGCTCGACCGTCGAACGGGCCGAGACGGCAGACGCCGAGATACTGGCCGAAGCCGACGACTGACTACGCCTCGCGGAGTCGTTCTAACGCCTTGCTGGCCAGTTCTGTCGTGTCGTAGCCGCGTCGCGCGTCGACCGTCGCTTCCTCGACGAGGCCGGCCGCGCGGAACTCCGCGAGCAGTCCGTGGAGGTCACTCTCGCAGAAATCGTAGGCGTCGAGCAGGAGACGCACGCCCACTGGCCCGCGGCGGTCGATTTCCAGCAGGAGACCGAGCGCTCGCTCGTTCGGCACGGCCGTGAGGACGCGGCGGACGCTCGCCGGGACGGCCCCGACGGCGGTTTCCAGCGGTGATTCGCCCTCGACGCGCTCGATGTCGTCGTTGGGGAGGTGGCGCTGTTCGCCGGTGGCAGGGTCGCGGACGAGGCTGGCGTCGCTGGACTCTTTCAGGAGCAAGTAGTGGTTGCCGTCGCCGTCCCGGACGGTTCGCATAGCTCCGGGTAGGCTATCGTCACTGTTAGCCGTTCTGGTCGTCGTCCAGTTTCTCCTTCGTGGTCCGGTAGCGGTAGAGTCCGTACGCGCCCACGATGACGCCGGCGAGGAACAGCTGGCCGCCGAGCTCGACATTCTCTTCGAAGACGACGAACATTGCCCCGACGGACAGGGCCAGGAGAGCGATGTTGAACACGACGACGAGCGACCAGAACCGCATCTGCAACTGCGGGTCGGCGTCCTCCGGAGAGGAGCCTCCGGGATGTCCGGGGTGATATCGAACTGGTCCTCCTCGGGCTCGCTGTACTTGTCGTCGAGAACGTCGCTCTCGTCCCACTTTCTCGTCGCCACGTCCGGTTCCGTGTCTTCCTCGCTCCCCTCGGGCACAGGCGCCGTTCGACGCCGAGCCAGATAGGGCGTTCGGTCCGTCTCAGGCCATCTCTTCGAGGTGGACTGCGGTCGCGGACTGCATCCACGCAAGCGGGTTCTCCGTGTCGTAGAAGACGATACCGTCCCCCGTCTCGTACGTCCCCACGGCGTCTATCGGTTCTGCTCCGCCCTCCCGGACGGTCACTTCCACGTCGCTACGCCCATCCGCTCCGTCCGTGCCTTCGGTCATCTACAGGCCTTTGGTATGGCACCACATGGCATATACTTTCCGGCGGGGACGGCACTGCCGACCGGGATATTTTAGGCGGCGGCCGCGAAGAATCCCTACTATCATGGGCCAGTTCGAACTCGGGGACTTCGAGGACGGCGAGCCGGAACGACGGCCGGCAGACGAGGCAGCGGCCGTCGCCGGCAACGGCGGGTCCGACGCCGTCCACGTCGACCCGTCCGACCAGTTGTTCCCTGAGACGGAGGAGACGGTCGAGATGGCCGTCACGCAAATCGACTACACCGTCGAGGGCTACGGCGACGACGAGTACCCCATCATCCACGTCTTCGGCCGCACGGCCGACCAGTCGCTCGTCCACGCCCGCGTCCACGACTTCAAGCCCTACTTCTACGCACCTGCCGAGAACGTCACCGAGGGTCGCCTCCGCGAGTACGACCGGCTCACCGGCTGGGAGGAGACCGGCGACGACGGCGAGCCCTACGAGTCCATCCGCGGCGAGCAACTGGTCAAGATCTTCGGACAGACACCGCGCGACGTGGGCCAGATTCGCGACGAGTTCGACCACTACGAGGCGGACATCCTCTTTCCCAACCGCTTTCTCATCGACAAGGACATCACCAGCGGCGTCCGCGTCCCGGCCCGCCACGTCGACGACGACGCCGACCGCACGACACTCCGGGTCCACCACGACGAGGTGGAGCCGACGCCCGTCGACGCCAGCCCGCGGGTCAACACCTTCGACATCGAGGTGGACGACCGCTCGGGCTTCCCCGAGGACGGCGAGGAACCCATCATCTGTCTCACCTCCCACGACTCCACCCGCGAGGAGTACGTCGTCTGGCTCTACGAGGCCCCGGCGGGCGTCGACGGCCCCGAGGCGCTGGAAGGGTACGACCCGATCGGTCCCGACTTCGAGGCGGACGTGCGCCGGTTCGACACCGAGGAGGCGATGCTCGACGCCTTCATCGGGTACGTCGAGGACACCGACCCCGACGTGCTGACGGGCTGGAACTTCACGGACTTCGACGCGCCCTACCTGCTCGACCGGCTGGAAGAACTCGACGGCGACACCGACCACGACCTCGACATCGACCGCCTCTCCCGCGTGAACGAGGTCTGGCGCAGCGACTGGCAGGGTCCCGATATCAAGGGCCGGGTCGTCTTCGACCTCCTGTACGCCTACCAGCGCACGCAGTTCACCGAACTCGACTCCTACCGGCTGGACGCCGTCGGCGAACAGGAACTCGGCGTCGGCAAGGAACGGTACACCGGCGACATCGGCGACCTCTGGGAACAGGACCCCGAGCGCCTGCTGGAGTACAACCTCCGCGACGTTGAACTGTGCGTCCAGCTCGACCGCGAGCAGGACATTGTCGACTTCTGGGACGAGGTCCGCCAGTTCGTCGGCTGCAAACTCGAAGACGCCACCACGCCCGGCGACGCCGTCGACATGTACGTCCTGCACAAGCTCCACGGCAACTACGCGCTCCCCTCGAAGGGCCAGCAGGAGAGCGAGGACTACGAGGGCGGCGCTGTCTTCGACCCCATCACGGGCGTGCGCGAGAACGTCAGCGTGCTGGACCTGAAGTGTTTCAGCAGGGACACCGACGTTCTGACACCGGATGGTCCAGAGAATATAACTGACTTGGAAGTCGGTGACCCAGTCTATACGCTAAATCCGGACACGTTCGAATGTGAAGTGAAACCGGTAGCCCAGACGCACGAGTACGAGAACAAATTCGGTGAGCTACACCACCTTAGCGGGAACACCCACGATTTCAAAGTTACCGAGAACCACCGTTTTCTCGTTTCGAAAGAGCGAGGCTGGGACGAACAGACGCCGGCTGATTTCGATTTCGTGGAGTATCGAGATTTGAGAGAGAGTGAACGCTATGCATTCCCCCAACACAAGTCGGTGCGCGGTCGAACACCGGAGACGTTCGAACTCGTCGACGAGGTGGACAGTGGACACGCAGTCGTTTACTGTGAGAAGGATCTGAGATGGTTCCGGAATCGGATGCCGGATGCGGTTCAGGACTCACTCGACCTCGTTCACGGCTCGTCTGCGGCGATGGGCATTCAGAAGACTGTTGGGAAGTATCTCGTCCCTATCGAGCTGTACCGCGAACACCGAGCGGTCGTTCGAGAGCACGCTGACGGGGTATTCCTGAAGTACGGTCCTCAGCACAGGGAAACCCCACTCTCGTTCGATATGGCAAATTGGCTCGAATTCCTCGGTTGGTTCGTCACGGAGGGAAGTATCGACTGGGCCAACGGGCGGGTCACCCTCCACCAGAGTGACGAAGCAGGTCGGGAAGCAATCTCTGACCTCCTTGACCGGATGGGGCTCAATTACAACACCGACGAGCGTGGCTGCAATATCTCCAATCAGTATCTCGTCGAATGGTTGGAGGACAACTGCGGTACTGGCTACGCAGAGAAACACCTGCCAGAGGGGGTGTTCAAACTCGACGGTGAACTACTGACCGTCCTGTTGAATACGATGATTCGGGGCGATGGGAGCCGTACTGCATCTGGTCTCGGAAAATTCTGGACGAAGAGCGACCGTCTCAAGGACGACATCCTGAACATTGCAGTCAGGTGCGGTCACAAGCCCACTGTCTCCAAGCAATCGGATGGAACGTGGTACGTCTCGGTCGGGAAGCGAGGGTCCTTCAACAAGTCGACGAACGCGACTGTCGAAGACCACGATGAGACAGTTCACTGTATCACTGCCGAAGACAACCACGTGGTGTTGGCCGGCCGCAACGGTCACTACCAGTGGGTCGGGCAGTCGCTATACCCGATGTGCATGGTCACGACCAACGCGTCGCCGGAGACGAAGGTCGACCCCGAGTCCTACGATGGCGAGACCTACCGCGCGCCCAACGGGACGCACTTCCGGAAGAAACCGGACGGCGTCATCCGGGAGATGGTTGACGAGCTTCTGACAGAAAGAGAGGAGAAGAAATCCCTACGGAACGATTACGACCCCAAAGAGCCGGAATACGAGCAGTACGACCGGCAGCAAGCAGCTGTCAAGGTGATTATGAATAGCCTTTACGGAGTGTTGGGATGGGACCGCTTCCGCCTCTACGACAAGGAGATGGGTGCGGCCGTGACTGCCACCGGACGCGAGGTCATCGAGTACACCGACGAAGTCGTCGAACGGGAGGGGTACGAAGTGGTTTACGGAGATAGTGTAACCGGTGACAGACCGGTTGTCGTCCGAGACGAAGACGGGACGGTCCGAATCGTGCCTATCGAAGACCTGTTCGCGCGAGCAGGCCCCGAACAGGAGGCCCAACTCGCTGTCGATGGTGGCACTGCGACGTCAACATCTCCCAAAGACCGTCGCCCACTTAGCGGCTGGGAAGCGCTTTCGGTGAACGAAGACGGGAGTCCGGAGTGGCGGCCGATAACGCAGGTAATCCGGCACAAAACGGACAAGCCAGTCGTCAACCTCCAGCACAAGTTCGGCGAGTCGACGACGACCAGAGACCACTCGTACGTCGTTGACGACGGGGACGGGCTGACCGAAAAGCCGCCAGCGGACGTGGACGAACCACTGCGCGTTCCAGAATTGCCGGAGGTCGAGACGAAGCAGTCGATAGACGTATACGAACAACTGCGGGGGTACACGCGTTCGTACGAGGACGGTCGTAGTGTCGGCACAGAAAACGCCGAGACCAAAGTCAAGCGCGTCCACACAGACGGTGAGTGGGTCTGGTTCGGTCACGAACACCACGACGCCCTCGACAAGACGGTCAAAGTCAAACGCCACATCGACCTCACCAGCGACGAAGGAGAGTCGTTCGTCCGACTGCTCGCGGCGTACGTGTCGGAGGGGAGCGCGTCGACGGAAGAAACGACCGAGAGCAGATATGGAGCGAGTATCGCCGAATTGCGGCGTCGCTGGCTCGAACAACTACAGGACGATTACCACCGGCTGTTCGAGGACACTACTGCCAGCATCGTCGCCAGTGACGCTGGCGGTGAACGTGAAATTGCGTATGATACTGCTGACGGACACTCGTCAGTGACGTACGACGACAGTACGTTCAAATTGCAGATGATGAACGAACTCGCGGCCGTTTTCTTCCGTGAGTTTGCAGGCCAGACCTCACGCAGAAAGCGAATCCCATCGTTCGTCTATCACCTTTCGGATGAACAGCAGTCGCTGTTTATCGATGTGCTTGTCGAGGGCGACGGTTCCAGGGAGTTCCCCCGCTACAGTGAGGACTACGCGGAGCGAAACTTCGACTTCGAAACCACGAGCCGTGACCTGGCCGCTGGGCTCTCGACACTGCTCACCCAGCGCGATGAGAAACACTCGCTGAAATACCGTGACTCGAAGGATTCCTACACTATCCGGACGTGTGATTTCTATCGGTCAGGTCGCGAACCCGTCCTGACCGAAGTCGACCACGACGGATACGTCTACGACCTGAGCGTCGAAGAGAACGAGAACTTCGTGGATGGGGTTGGCGGTATCGTTCTCCACAACACCGACTCGGTTATGTTAGAAGTCGGAGATATCGGCCCCGACGACGTCGAGGCTGACGTCGAGGTCACCGACGAGATGCGCGAGAAGCACCCGGAGATGGGCGACGACGAACTGTTGACTATCGCCGCGACGATTCAGAAGGGATTCGAACTGGAGGAGGTCATCAACGCCTCGTACGACGAATTCGCGCTCGAACAGTTGAACGCGGAGTTCCACCGCTTCGAGATCGAGTTCGAGAAACTCTACCGGCGCTTTTTCCAGGCGGGCAAGAAGAAGCGCTACGCAGGCCACATCGTCTGGAAGGAGGGCAAGGACGTCGACGACATCGACATCACGGGCTTCGAGTACCAGCGCTCGGACATCGCACCCATCACCAAGGAGGTCCAGAAGGAGGTCATCGACAAAATCGTGATGGGCGAAGACACCGAGGACGTGAAGTCGTACCTCCACGACGTCATCGAGGACTTCCGCGCGGGCAACGTCTCGCTGTCCGAGGTGGGCATCCCGGGCGGCATCGGGAAGAAACTGGACAACTACGATACCGACACCGCGCAGGTGCGCGGCGCGAAGTACGCCAACCTCCTGCTGGGGACGAACTTCCAGCGCGGGTCCAAACCCAAGCGTCTGTACCTGGAGAAGGTCCATCCGGACTTCTTCGAGCAGGTGGAGAGAGAGCAGGGGCTGGACCCCTCGGAGGACCCGCTGTACGGCGAGTTCAAGCGCAACCCGGACGTCATCTGCTTCGAGTACGACGACCAGGTTCCTGACGGGTTCGAGATAGACTGGGACAAGATGCTGGACAAGACGCTGAAGGGTCCCATCGAGCGCATCATCGAGGCGCTGGGCATCTCCTGGGAGGAGGTCAAATCCGGACAGGAGCAGACCGGCCTCGGGCAGTACATGTGAGCCGCCAGGGCCCCCGTACGGGGTCCATCTTTTTCGACTCAGAAAATATATTTCGCAGACCGGAAACCTTGGACATGAGAATGCGAAAGCATTATGGGTGAGTCGACCCTGTTTTCGGTTGACCTAAGACTACCATGGCTACACTCGAAATCGACAATCTGCACGCGGAAGTCGCAGAGGACGGCGGCGAAACAATCCTCCGTGGCGTCGACCTGGAGGTACGGAGCGACGAGATCCACGCGCTGATGGGACCGAACGGCAGCGGGAAGTCGACGCTCGCGAAGATAATCGCCGGCCATCCCGCCTACGAGGTGACCGGCGGCGACGTCTGGCTGCACCTCGACGGCGACGAGTTCGACGAGGAGATTCCCGAGGACATGCAGACCTGGGACCTGCTCGACCTCGAACCGAACGAGCGCGCCGCGCTCGGCATCTTCCTCGGGTTCCAGTACCCCGCGGAGATCGAGGGTGTGACGATGGTGAACTTCCTCCGGACGGCGCTCAACGCCAAGCTCGAAGAGCGCGAGGAGCTGTTCGAGGACGAGGACGAAGCCGAGGCCGAGGACGACGAAGAGGAGGACGCGGGTTACGAGACCTCCCCGATGGAGGGCCCCGCCGACGAGGGCGAAATCGGCGTCGCCGAGTTCCAGCAGATTCTCCAGGAGAAGATGGAGCAACTGGACATGGACGAGAAGTTCGCCAACCGCTATCTCAACGCCGGCTTCTCCGGCGGCGAGAAGAAACAGAACGAGGTCCTCCAGGCCGCGATTCTGGAGCCCTCGATTGCCGTGCTGGACGAAATCGACTCCGGGCTGGACATCGACCGCCTGCAGGACGTCTCGAACGGCATCAACGCGCTGCGCGACGAGCAGGGCGCTGGCATCCTCCAGATCACCCACTACCAGCGCATCCTCGACTACGTCGAGCCGGACCACGTCCACGTGATGCTGGACGGGCAGATCGCCCAGAGCGGCGGTCCGGAACTCGCCGAGAAGCTCGAGGACGAGGGCTACGACTGGGTCCGCGAGGAAGCCTACGAGGCAGCGTAACCCGACAAAACAGGAGACACAACAATGAGTTCAGACCAAGACCACCTCAAAGAGACCGACACCGAAGCGCGCTTCGAATTCAAGAAGGAGGAGAAGTCCGCCTTCGAGACGGGCAAGGGCCTGACGGAGGAGACCATCCGGGTCATCTCCGAGGACAAGGACGAGCCCGAATGGATGCTCGAACGCCGCCTTCGCGCACTGAAGCAGTTCCAGCAGATGCCCATGCCGGACGGCTGGCCGGGCGCACCCGACCTCTCCGAGGTCGACATCGACCAGATCGTCCCGTACATCCGCCCCGACATCGAGACCCGCGGCGGCGCTGACAGCTGGGAGGACCTCCCCGAGGAGATTCAGGACACCTTCGACAAACTGGGCATCCCGGAAGCCGAGAAGAACGCCCTCTCCGGGGTCGGCGCGCAGTACGAGTCCGAAATCGTCTACCAGAACATGCAGGAGCAGTGGGAGGAGAAGGGCGTCATCTTCTGTGACATGGACAAGGCCGTCCAGGAGCACGAGGAGATCGTCAAGGAGCACTTCATGACGAAGTGCGTCCCCCCGAGCGACAACAAGTTCGCGGCGCTCCACGGCGCGGTCTGGTCCGGCGGCTCGTTCGTCTACGTGCCCGAGGACACCACCGTCGAGATGCCCGTCCAGGCGTACTTCCGGATGAACTCCGAGGGGATGGGGCAGTTCGAGCACACGCTCATCATCGCCGAGGAGAACTCCGAAGTCCACTACATCGAGGGCTGTTCCGCGCCGAAGTACTCCGCGTTCAACCTCCACAGCGGCGGCGTCGAAGTCTTCGTCGGCGAAGGTGCTCACGTCCAGTACTCCACGGTGCAGAACTGGTCGAAGAACACCTACAACCTCAACACCAAGCGCGCCATCGCCGAGGCAGACGGGACGATGGAGTGGGTCTCCGGCAGCATGGGCTCGAAGGCCACGATGCTGTACCCCGCGACCATCCTCAAGGGCCCCGGCGCGACGGACAACCACATCACCATCGCGTTCGCGGGCGAGGGCCAGAACATCGACACCGGCGCGAAGGTCTACCACAACGCGCCCGACACGAAATCGACCATCGAGTCCAAGTCCATCAGCAAGGACGGCGGCCGCACGAACTACCGCGGCCTCGTCCACATCGCCGACGGTGCGGAGAACTCCTCCACGTCCGTCGAGTGTGACGCCCTGATGTTCGACAACGACTCCACGTCGGACACGATGCCGTACATGGAGATTCAGGAGCAGAAGGTCGACGTCGCCCACGAGGCGACCGTCGGCAAGATCGGCGACGAGGACGTCTTCTACCTCCAGAGCCGCGGCCTGGACGACGACGACGCCAAGCAGATGATCGTCGCCGGCTTCATCGAACCGATCACGGAGGAACTGCCAATCGAGTACGCGGTGGAACTGAACCGCCTCATCGAACTGGAGATGGAGGGTAGTCTCGGATAACTCCGCGTGGAGTATTCGAATTCAACAATGAGTACGCAGGTACACGCGAACCTCACAGCGGAACAGGTAGCGCAGATCAGCGAGGAACTCGGCGAACCGGAGTGGCTGCTGGAGACCCGGCAGGACGCGCTCGCGGCGCTCGAAGACCTCGACATGCCCGACGTCATCAAGACGCCGGGTCGCGAGTGGACGAACCTCGACGCCCTCGACTACGAGACGCTTGTCGACCCGCTCGACCACGCCCAGGAGAAGGACCGCGTCGACGCCGAGGGTGTCGACGTCCTCTCCTGGAGCGAGGCACTGGACACGCACGGCGACCTGATTGAGGAGCACTTCGGCAGCGTCGTCGACCCGCAGCGGAACTATCTGACCGCGCTGTCGACGGCGCTGTTCAGCGCCGGCACCGTCGTCTACGTCCCCGAGGGCGTCGACGCAGAGGACGTGAAGATTCGGACGACGATGAACTCCCGGTCGCTGTTCAACTACACGCTGGTCGTCGCCGAGGAGTCCTCGTCGGTGACCATCCTCGAACGGCAGGCCACCGGCGATGACGCCAAACCAGTCGACGAGGGCCGCTACTACAGCGGCGTCGTCGAGGCCGTCGCCGGCGAGAACGCACACGTCCAGTACGGCGCGCTCCAGAACCTGAGCGAGGAGACGTACAACTTCTCGGTCAAGCGCGGCCACGCCGGTCGCTACGGCACCGTCAACTGGATCGAAGGGAACATCGGCTCGCGGCTGACGAAGACGTCAGTCGAGACGCGCCTGGTCGGCGACTCCTCGGAGTCCCAGATCGTCGGCGCGTTCTTCGGCCACAACGACCAGCACTTCGATCTGGGCAGCCGCGTCTGGCACGAGGCCGAGAACACGACGGCGGACCTCGTCACCCGCGGGGTCCTCCGGGACAGCGCCCGCTCGGTCTACGAGGGCGTCCAGGACGTCGGCCGCGACGCCTGGAACACCAGTTCCTACCAGCGCGAGAACACGCTGATGCTCTCCGACGAGAGCGAAGCCGACGCATCGCCGAAGCTCATCATCAACAACCACGACACCGAGGCCAGCCACTCCGCGACGGTCGGACAGGTCGACGAGGAGGACCTGTTCTACATGACCTCGCGCGGCATCGACCCCGAGGTGGCGAAGAACCTCCTCGTGGAGGGCTTCTTCGTGCCCGTCCTCGAAGAGGTCGCGGTCGACGAACTCCGCGAGGACCTGCAGGACCTCATCGCAGCAAGACTGCGGGAATAACCGTCCCGCACCCTCGAGTTACCGGACGACGGTGACCGGGACGGGCGATTGTCGGAAGATTTTCTCCGTGATGTTGCCGACGAAGAGCCGGTCGGCCAGCGACCCGCTATGGCTGCCCAGCACCACGACGTCGTACTCGTCGGCGTTGTTGAGAATTACGCGGGCGGGATGGCCGACGTGGACCTCCGTCTCGATGTCGGTGTCGTATTCGGCCGCGACCGCACGTGCCCTGTCGAGGGTGGCGGCGGCGAGTTCGTCGGCGGCCTCCTCCACGTCGTCTTCCAGCGCGAGCGTCGTCGCGCCGCCGAGCATCGAGGACGGTTCGCCGACGACGGTGAGGGCGGTGACGTCGGCGCTGGGGTGGTGTTCGAGGGCGAACCGCAAGGCCCGTTCGGCCATCTCCGAGTTGTCCATCGCGACGAGAGCGTGCGTGGTCATACTGTACGTTCGGCTGACAGTGGGATAAAGACTCCCGCCGCCGGACAGCGGCTTTAAGGTTCCGCCCGCCCGAGAGGCGAACATGACAGCGGTACAGCGACGGTGGTGGCCGTGAGCGTCCAGCAGCCGGTCGCGTCGGACCACCAGCTCGCCCGCCTTCTCCAGATTGGCGTGGTCCTCGAAGAGGTCGTTGAGGCTCGCGCGGCGAAACACGCCAACGTGGCGGACCTGGACGACGGCGTCCGGGCGTTCCTCCGGGAGGCCGCCGCGGAGTCGGCGACACACCGCGAGCGGCTGGACGAGCTGGTCGGGACGCTGGAGGCCGAAACCATCCCCTTCGACGACGTCAAGACGCTGGTAGAACAGCAGTACGAGGCCGACCAGGACTTCGACGGCGTCCTCTACGACCAGCTGTGCAACGAGGAGACGGCGTACAAGTTCTACGACGACCTCATCGGGGCCGTCGAGCAGTCGGAGGCCGAGTTCGGCGTCGACCGCGACCGCCTTCTGACGGTCCTGCGGGAGATTCGCGCCGACGAGGAGGCCGGCGTCGAGGCAGTCACTGAACTGATGGAGGAACGGGAATGACGGGGAACGACCAGGTCACGGGTGAATCGTCATGAACACTGCCGACCAGTACGTCAAGGCCATCTACCTCATCCAGCAGCAGGAGGACGGCCCGGCGTCGACGGGGGCCATCGCCGACACGCTCGACGTGAGCCCCGCCAGCGCCAACGAGATGATAGGCAAGCTCGAAGCCAAGGGGCTGGCGAGCCACGAGAAGTACAAGGGTGTCGACCTGACCGACGACGGCATCGCCCGTGCCCGCGACGCCCTCCAGAACTACTGCATCATCGAGCGCTTCCTCGTCGAGGTGCTGGAGGTCGAGAACTTCCGCGC
Source organism: Salinibaculum sp. SYNS191 (assembly GCF_037338445.1). Lineage (NCBI taxonomy): Archaea > Methanobacteriati > Methanobacteriota > Halobacteria > Halobacteriales > Haloarculaceae > Salinibaculum > Salinibaculum marinum. The sequence continues at coordinate 3,928,225 of NZ_CP147838.1, read as the reverse complement.
GGAGGCCCGCCAGCTCGAACCGGTCATCGACGAGACGGTCGCCGACCGGCTGGACACCATCATCGACCGCGCGCCCCAGTGTCCCGACTGCTTCGACGCCGAGGACGACGTCTGCGGACTCCTCGAACTGGAACTCGACGCCGCCGATTGATGGTCGTCGACGCGCTCGTCGAGACGTTCGGCCCCTTTCTGGTCCCGGCACTGCTGTTCGCCGTCGGCCTCGTCGGGTACGCGGTTCTCATCCTCCTGACCAGGTGGGGCATCCTGCCGGGACGCCGCGAGGGGTAAGCACCAGCGGCGGCGAACGACTAAGGTGCTGGCAGCCGCCGGTCCCTGCATGGCAGAGGAACCGATGACGCGCTTTCCCGTGCCCGACCTGGAGGACATGCCGGCGGATGTCCGGGAGCGCATCGAAGCGGAGACGGAGCGGTCGGGGTTCACGCCCAACGTGTTCACGGCCTTCGCGTACCGCCCCGGCCAGTTCCGGGCCTTCTTCGACTACTACGACGCGCTCGTCGAGGAGTCGCCGCTGGCCCGCGAGGAACTGGAGATGGTCGTCGTGGCCGTCAGTGGCGCGAACGACTGCCTCTACTGCGTCGTCGCTCACGGGGCACTGCTGCGCATCTACGCCGACGACCCCCACCTGGCCGAGCAACTGGCGACCAACCACCGGACGGCGAATATCAGCGACGCCCACCGGGCGATGTGCGACGTCGCGGTGAAACTGACGGAGGACCCTGCCGCAGTCGGTGAGTCGGACATCGAGCGGTTGCGCGACCACGGCTTCTCGATGGAGGAGATATGGGACATCGGCTCGACCGCGGCGCTGTTCAATCTCTCGAACCGGATGGCCCACTTCGCGGACATGCGGCCGAACGAGGAGTTCTACGAGTTGGGACGGTAAGTGCCGACGCCGGCTCCCCGCTCGCGGACAGCAACCCGGGTCCCCAGGACGAGACGGCACTGCGGGCGAGACTCTCAGGCGTCTATCTCGACTGGGGCGGTCTCGAAGGCACCCTCGTCGACTTCCGGGTCGTACTGTTCGATTGCCGCCCGCACAATCTGGAAGACTCCCTCCTGGCTCCAGCGGGCGGTGTTCAGTTGCAGGTCGTAGAACTCCCGTTCGTCGATGTCGATTTCGTAGTAGGACTCGTAGCGGCCGGCCTCGTTGACCTCGCGGACGCGCATCTCCGCCGCGGTCTCCTCGCGGTCGCTGATGCGCTCCGCCCGTACGTCTTCGGGCGCGTCCAGCCAGATTCGCAGGTCCGCCCGCTCGCCGGCGAGCCAGCCCGCCAGGCGCGATTCGAGGATGAACGGCCGGTTCACGGCCCCCCACTTCTCGGCAATCTGGCGCAGGCGTTGGTCCAGGGCCCGGTCTATCTCGTCGGACTCCTGGGCGGCCGCGCCGAGTTGCGTGAGGCTCATGTCCCGCTCCTCGGCGAGGTCCCGGAAGATGTCCCCGCCGGCGACGTACGGACAGTTGATAGCTTCCGAAAGCCGGGTGCAAAGCGACGTCGCCCCGCATCCCGGCGGTCCGGAGACTGTAATCAGCAGTCGGGTGTCAATCATCGGAACCTGGCTGTCTCTCACTGCCATGGCGGTACGTCATGCCCATCCCTGAAAAGAGGGTGGGCTTCGTGATTGCCGCCCGTCACAACCCGACCGGTGCCGCGTCGGCGGGCGTCCGGGTGACGACACACTTTTGATTTAGACGTATCTAAAGAGGAGTATGCTGAGCGCGAAGATGGAGGACTACCTCAAGGCGGTCTACGAACTCCAGCGCCAGGGGGAGGCCCCGGTGTCCACCTCCAGCATCGCGGAGACGCTGGACGTGACGGCACCGACGGCGACGAGCATGATGGAGACGCTGGAGGAGCGCGGACTGGTCGAGCGCGAGAAGTACAAGGGCGTCACGCTGACGCGGGAGGGCGAGACTGTCGCCCTGGAGGTCGTCCGCCATCATCGCCTGCTGGAGACCTACCTCGCCGAGCAACTGGGCTACGACTGGACGGAGGTCCACGACGAGGCGGACTGTCTGGAGCACCACATCAGCGAGGAGTTCGAGCGCCGCGTCGCCGAGGTGCTGGGTGACCCAGAGGTCGACCCCCACGGCGACCCGATTCCGACGGAGGCGCTGGACCCCGTCGCGGAACTCGCGGGGGCGAGGCTGTCGGAACAGGCCGAAGGGGACCGCGTCGTCGTCCAGCGGGTCCGCGACCGGGACCCCGAGGAACTCGCCTACCTGGAGGAGGCCGGCATCACGCCCGGGACGACCCTCACCGTCGAGGAGGTGGCACCCATCGAGATGGTCACCGTCGCCCTGGAGGACGGCGAGACCGTCTCGCTGCCGGCCCACGTCGCGTCGGCCATCCGCGTCAGCGACGCCACCGCAACCGAGGACGCGAGCAGCGCGGTCTGAGCCGGCCCGAAAACGGTTTGAGGCTGTCCCCTCTCTATCCCCGACATGCGCGGGCTCGACGACACCGACCGCGAGATTCTCCAGTTACTCCTCGAAGACGCCCGCCGGCCCTACAGCGAGATAGCCGACAGCGTGGGCCTGTCCGCGCCGGCCGTCTCCGACCGCGTGGACCGTCTCCGCGACATCGGGCTCATCCGTCGGTTCACACTGGACATCGACCGGTCGCTGCTCGACGAGGGCGTCCCCGTGCTGGTAACGCTGGAAACGGTTCCGGGGGCCGGCAAGCGCGTCCGAGACGGGCTCGCAGACGTCGAGTCGGTCGAGTACGTCTTCCGGACGGTCGACGACCGCGTGGTAGTCACCGCGACGGCCCCGGACGGTGCGGTGGGGGAACTGGTCGCCGACGCAGTCGACGTGACCGACGTCCGCGACTACGAGGTGTCGCTGCTCACCGAGGCCGACTGGTCGCCACAGGTCTCCGGTGCGCGACTCGCCCCGGCCTGCGCCGAGTGCGGCAACACGGTCACGGCCGAGGGCGAGACCGTGACGCTCGACGGCGACACGTATCACTTCTGCTGTGAGAACTGCCGCGAGCAGTTCGTCGACGCGTACGAACAGCTCAGTGAGGGTGCCTGACCGGCCAGGGAACTTTCGGACCGAAGGTTTCCGCTGGCATTTGCTTTCGATTCGAAGTGGTAACTGCAATCAAGTAGGGGTGCATAAGTACACCCAATGACGACACGCACTGCGCGACTCGACCTCCAGGGGATGAGCTGCGCGAACTGCGCAGGGACCATCGAGGAGCGGGTCGGCGAACTCGACGGCGTCGCGTCGGTGGACGCCAACTACGCCACCGACGAGGGCTCCGTCGAGTACGACCCGGACGTGGTATCGCTCGCCGACATCTACGACGCCATCGGCGACTCCGGCTACACGGCCGTCGCGGAGACGGTGAGCATCGGTATCACCGACATGTCGTGTGCCAACTGCGCGGACGCCAACGAGACGCGCCTGCTGGACACGCCGGGCGTCATCGAGGCCGAGGTCAACTACGCCACCGACGAGGCGCAGGTCCGGTACAATCCCGCCGACGCCTCACTGGAGGACCTCTACGACGCAATCGAGGCGGCGGGCTACACGCCAGTCCGCGAGGACGAGGAGTCAGAGGGCGAGAGCGACCAGGACCGGCGCGACCTGGCGCGGTCGGCCGAGCAGCGCCGACAGCTCCGGCTGGTGCTGTTCGGCGCGGTCATGTCCCTGCCGCTGCTCGCGATGATGGTCGGCCACCTCTTCGCACCCGAGCAGGTCCCAGAGGCCGTCTTCGGCGTCGACATCGGCTGGATTGCCTTCCTCTTTGCGACGCCCGTCCAGGTGTTGCTCGGCCGCGAGTTCTACGAGAACTCCTACACCGCGCTCGTGAAGAACCGGACGGCCAACATGGACGTGCTCATCGCGCTGGGGTCGTCGACGGCCTATCTCTACTCCGTCGTCGCGCTGCTCGGCCTCATCGCCAGCACCGGGCTGTACTTCGACACGGCCGCGTTCATCCTGGTGTTCATCACGCTGGGCAACTACCTCGAAGCCCGCTCGAAGGGCCAGGCCTCCGACGCCATCCGCGAACTGCTGGAGATGGAGGCCGACACCGCAACGGTCGTCCGCGACGACGGCACCGAGGAGGAAATTCCCCTCGAAGACGTCGCGGTCGGCGACCGCCTGCGGGTCCGCCCCGGCGAGCAGATTCCCACCGACGGCGTCGTCGTCGACGGCGAGTCGGCGGTCGACGAGTCGATGGTCACCGGCGAGTCGGTCCCCGTCGAGAAGAGCGAGGGCGACGAGGTCATCGGGTCGACAATCAACGAGAACGGCGTGCTGGAGGTCGAGGCGACGAAGGTCGGCGAGGAGACGGCCATCCAGCAGATAGTCGAGCGCGTCCGCGCGGCACAGAGCCGCCAGCCCGACATCCAGAACGTCGCCGACCGCATCTCCGCCTATTTCGTCCCCGCGGTCATCGCGAACGCACTGCTGTGGGCGACGGTCTGGGTGCTGTTCCCCGACGCTCTCGCCGGGTTCGTGAACGCGCTCCCGCTGTGGGGGCTGGCCGCCGGCGGTCCGACCGCCATCGGAATCACCGAGTTCGCCGTCGTCGTCTTCGCCAGCGCGGTGCTCATCGCCTGCCCCTGCGCGCTCGGCCTGGCGACGCCCGCGGCGACGATGGTCGGCACGGCCATCGGCGCGCGCAACGGCGTCCTGTTCAAGGGCGGCGACATCCTCGAACGCGTCCGCGACGTCGACACGGTAGTCTTCGACAAGACCGGGACGCTGACCGAGGGCGAGATGGAACTGACCGACGTGGTGCCAGTCGAGGCCGCACCCGACGGCGGCGCAGCGCCAGACGGTGGCGTCGCGCTCCCCGAGGTGACCGAGGAGTTCGTCCTCGAACTCGCCGCCAGTGCCGAGTACAACAGCGAGCACCCGCTGGCCCAGGCCATCGTCGAGGGCGCGCGCGAGCGCGGCGTCGACCTCGAAGAACCGGAGTCCTTCGAGAACGTTCCCGGCCACGGCGTCCGGGCGACGACGAGTCGCGGCGAGGTGCTGGTCGGCAACCGGAAACTGCTGACCGACGAGGGCGTCGAGACGGCTCCCGCGGAGGAGACGCTGGACCGCCTCGAACGCGAGGGCAAGACCGCGATGCTGGTCGCGCTGGACGGCCGCCTGGTCGGCGTCGTCGCCGACGCCGACACGGTGAAGGAGTCGGCCGCCGCCGCCGTCGCGGACCTCCACGAGCGCGGGCTGGACGTCCACATGATTACCGGCGACAACGAGCGGACGGCCCGCGCCGTCGCCGAAGAACTGGGCATCGACCCCGACAACGTGATGGCCGGCGTCCTGCCTGAGGACAAGGCAGACGCCGTCGAGACCATCCAGGACGACGGCCGCCGGGCGATGATGGTCGGCGACGGCGTCAACGACGCGCCCGCGCTGGCCGCCGCGTACGTCGGGACGGCACTCGGCAGCGGGACGGACGTGGCTATCGAGGCCGCGGACGTGACGCTGATGCGCGACGACCCGGCCGACGTGTTGAAGTCCATCCGCATCTCGGAGGGGACGCTCGCGAAAATCAAGCAGAACCTCTTCTGGGCGCTCGGCTACAACACGGCGATGATTCCGCTGGCGTCGCTCGGCCTGCTCCAGCCCGTGCTCGCGGCGGCGGCGATGGCCGCCTCCAGCGTCTCGGTGCTGACCAACAGTCTCGCGTTCAGGCGGTACACGCCCGACCACGACTACCGGCTGTTCGGACGCGGAAAGTAGCAGCTACAGTCCGACGACCCGTTTTCCGGCCAGCGAGTCCGGCACCTCGACCGACACCGTCGTCGTCTCCCCGTCTGCCGTCGCCAGAATGATGTCCGCCGACTCACCCGCCGCGAGCGCGCTCCCGAACGCGGGGACGTCGGCGACGTCGTCAGCCCCGACGTCGAACGTCAGGGTCGCCCGGTCGCCTGTCTCGGCGAGGACGAGCCCGTCGGCGTCGCTGACGTGGGTGACGCTGACCCCGAACGCGCCGTCGCTTCGCTCTTCCTGCTGGCCCGCCGTCAGGTAGTACGTGCCCTGATCGGCCCAGGTTGCGGTGAGGGCCGCAGCGTCGACGGGGGCGGAGGACCCGACCTTCGTGAGTGTGATCCGGACCGCCTCGACGGACCGGTTCTCGGGGCCGGTCGTGCCGCTGACGTTCAGCACCTGCAGCGACGCGGGTTCGGGCGTCGGCGTCGGCTGCTCGGCGGCCACACCGTCGTCCTGTCGGACGTCGATACCGGCGACGCCCAGCACCGTCGGCAGTACGGCTACCAGGACGACGGCAACGACGACAAAGGCGAGCAGGCGGTCGAGTCCCGACTGCCCGCGGGTGCTGTCTGGCATCGGTCGTGGTCCCCCGGGTCGCTGTTGGCCGACTGTTATCACGCGGGGGTATAAGTCTGCGGGCCCGGGGTCGGTGCCGTCCGGTCGCCGCCCCGAAAGCGCACGACGTGACGGGGTTGTAAGGGCTTACTCTCCGGTGACGAGCGGGTGGCTGCGACGGGCGACGCTGTAAGCGGCGCTTAGTCAGAACGGCGCGTATAACCCGCAGTATAACTATACGGCGGTTTCGTGTACGTCCCCGCGATGAAAATCGCTCTCATCGGGTTCGGGAACGCCGGAAGCAAGGTAGCAGACGAGATCTTCCGGTACGAGCAGGAGACGGGCCGGAGCCTCTCCAGATACGTGGTCGCGATAAACTCGGCCAGGTCGGACCTGGCGAAACTCGACGAGATACCCACAGACAAGCAGATTCTCATCGGTCAGACGGACGAGCGGGTCAAGGGGCACGGGGTCGGGAGCGACCCGGAACTCGGGGCGGAGGTGACACGGCGGGACCTCCAGGAACTGGAGCGCGCACTCGACGGCGTTCCCGTCTACGACATCGACGCCTTCCTCCTCGTGGCGGGGCTGGGCGGCGGGACCGGTAGCGGCGGCGCACCCGTACTCGCCGACCGCATCAGCGAGATGTTCGACGAGCCAGTGTACGGACTGGGCGTACTCCCGAGCAAGGACGAGGGCGGCAGGGCCTCCTTCAACGCCGCCCGCTCGCTGCAGTCGTTCGTCGACGCGACGAACAACCTCCTCCTGTTCGACAACGACGCCTGGCGGGGCCACCAGGACACCGTCGAGGCGGGCTACGAGCGGATGAACAAGGAGATTGCGGCCCGCATCGGAACGCTGCTCGCAGCCGGCAACATCGACGAGTCCGAAGTCTCGGAGAACGTCATGGACGCCAGCGACGTGCGACGGACGCTCGACACGGGCGGCATCAGCACCGTCGCGTACGCCGAGACGGACCTCGAATCGGAGACGCGCCAGTCCCAGGGCCTCCTCGGCCGGTTCCGCGGCAACGGGACGGGCCAGGAGACCGACACCGCGAAGAAGATTAGTGGCCTCGTCCGCCAGGCCGTCCAGTCCCGGCTGACCTGCCCGGCGACAGTCTCCTCGGCCGAGCGCTCGCTCATCGTCATCTCCGGTCCCCCCGGCGAGTTCTCCAGGAAGGGCCTGGAGAGTGCCCGCCGCTGGGTCGAACAGCAGACGGCCAGCATCGAGGTGCTGGCCGGGGACGACCCCAGGGCCTCGGCGAACCACGTCTCGGCCGTCGTGGTTCTCTCGAACGTCACCGACGTGTCCCGCGTGGACCAGCTACAGGAGCAGGCAGTCGACGCGGCGGACAACATCGAGGACCAGGCCTCGACGCGCGAGGAGGACATCGAGCGCCTCATCAGGGACGACGAGGGACGTCTGGACCCGCTGTAACTGCCGACCGCATAGAGCAGACCCGTGACCCGTTCTTTGCTGTCCGGTTCCCTCTTTCTGGGTACGCTCGCCCATATCGCGCCGCGCAGTGGGTAGGGCCGGTGTTGTCGATTCGGCCAGCGGCTAAGTGGCTCATACCATTGTGACTCGCCGCTCCATCGCCGGGTGGTGTACCCATGCCAGTCTCAGACGTCGCTCGAACTGGAGTAATGACCGCGCACCGCGACCAGTCCGCCGGGAACCTGGCGACCGTGATGCGTGAGGAGAACGTCGGGAGCGTCGTCATCGTCGACGACGACCGCCCGGTCGGTATCGTCACAGACAGGGACCTGGTGCTGGAGGTGCTCGAACCGCGGGCGGAACCCGAGGACGTGAGCGCCGGCGACATCATGACCTCGGCGATGGCAACGGTCTACGAGGACGACGGCATCTTCGCGGCCATCGAAACGATGCTCGAACACTCCGTGCGACGGATGCCGGTCGTCGATACCGACGGCGCGATGAGCGGCATCGTGACACTGGACGACTTCGTGGTCATGCTGGCCGACGAACTCGACAACCTGGCCGACGTCGTCGAGGCCGAATCACCGCCGTACTGACGGACTTGTCCAGGGACGCCACCTTTCACAACCTGGCTGGTTTACGACCAGCTTACCGGCCGACGGGCGCGCCGTCGGCGCCTCCGGAGTGGTAGTGCACCACCTGCGCTGCCGCCAGCCGTGCACTGTCGGGCTGTATGAGAGCGTGCACTGTCAGGCTATGTGAGAGGCGTCAACCGGTCGCTGTTCTCCGATTGTAAGACGTTCGAGCCGCAGTCTCCCTCTATTCTGTGCCGTTCGCAACCGCGTCGGCCACGGTGTCGAGGTGGCTCAGCCCCAGCACACCCAGTACCGTCCCGTCGCGTCGCAGTCTCGCGATGCCATCGGCCATCGTATCCTCCCGTGTCGCGTCCAGCAGACGGTCGGCGCGCGGTCGTTCGATGGCACCGAGCAGCGACCTGCTCCGCGCGACCTGCGTGCGCTCGTCCGCGGCCTGCTCTGCCGGTGTCCTCGCTGCCATCCCCTCGGTGACTGCCTCGGCAGCCGAGTCGTCGGTCTCGGCTGCATCGAGCCGGCACCTGACGGCGTGGCGCGCGATGCGTCCGACCCCGCCCGCGGCACGGCGGAGGGTCCTGACCGACGCACCGGTGTCCACGGCGTTGCGCAGGAAGTGGCGGCCGAACCGGGGGCCCAGGGAATCCACCCCGACGACGGCACTTTCGGGCGCGGCGGCGATGGCAGCGCTCATCTCGTCGCAGTCGAACTGCGCGCTCTCAGCAGTCGCCGCGCGCTCGAACGCTGGCACCGCAAGCGGCGGGAGTTCCAGCGCCAGTGCGTCCGGCTCCAGCGCCCGGGCGACTCTCCGCACGCGGTGGCTACTCGCGGGGTGGTCGTGGACCACTCCCACGAGAATCGCGTCGTGTTCGTCCCCCGTTCCGGGGACCGCTCGGTAGAAATCGGTGTCGAGCCGGGGGTCTTCGTCCGCGTCGAGGTCCGCTGTCACGTCCGGGAACCTGGTAGGCATTTCTTTCGCGTGACGGCGGGTAGTCGACACCGCGATTTAAGCATTTCTTGCGGGTTTGTTACGCCGGCTCTACTGCTATGGGGCGGTCCGGCGCGCCATAACACAGTCACCTGTCGGTCCGGTTCCGGTTCGCTCGGCACTTCGTTCCTCGCTGCTCGCGGGTCGTTACACTCCCCGCTCGCGTGTCGAGCCGCTTCCGTCGGTCGCGGCTCGCACTGCACGGGCGTGTCGGGAGTGAGCAAACACGAAGCGTTTGCGAACTACGGGACGCCCGCGAGCGACTGAAAGGAGCGAAGCGGGCGTGCCGGGATTCGAACCCGGGATCGAGGGGTTAGGAACCCCTCGCCCTGTCCGCTAGGCCACACGCCCTACCGCTGCATGGTACACGCCGCGAAAAACGGTTACCATCCCCACGCTTTGAGCACGCTTAAGACGCGCCGCCTGTTTTGCCCGGGCATGGACCCACGGGACCTCTCAGCCCACACGCCCTACCGCGCGGGCCGCGGCGTCGAAGAAGTCGCCCGCGAGCGGGGGCTGGACCCCGACACTCTCGTCAAGCTCTCGTCGAACGAGAACCCATTCGGCCCGAGCCCCGCCGCCGTCGAGGCCATCCGGGCCGCCGCGCCGACCGTCCACACCTACCCGAAAGCCGAGCATACCGACCTCTCGGCCCGTCTCGCAGACGACTGGAACGTCGCCCTCGAACAGGTCTGGCTCTCCCCCGGCGGCGACGGCGTCCTCGACTACCTCGCCCGCGCGTTCCTCGACCCCGGCGACAGCGTCCTCGTTCCCGAACCCGGCTTCGCCTACTACCCGATGAGCGCCCGCTACCGGGACGCGACCGTCGACAGCTACCCCCTCCACAAGTCCGAGGACTTCGCGCAGACGCCCGCGAACGTCCTCGACAGCTACGACGGCCACCGCATCGTCTACGTGACCACGCCGCACAACCCGACGGGCTCCGAGATGGCGCTTTCCGACATCGAGACGGTCGCGGCGGAGACCGCGGATGAGACGCTCGTCCTCGTCGACGAGGCCTACGCCGAGTTCACCGACGCGCCGAACGCGCACGGACTCGTCGACGACCGCGAGGACGTCGCCATCCTCCGGACGTTCTCGAAAGCGTACGGACTGGCCGGACTCCGGCTCGGATACGCGCTCGTCCCGGAGGCGTGGGCCGACGCCTACGAGCGCGTGAACACGCCCTTCGCCGTGAACTCGCTGGCCTGCCGGGCCGGCCTGGCCGCGCTGGACGACGAGGAACACGTCGAACGAACGGTCGAGACGGCCCGCTGGGCGCGGGAGTACATGCACGACCACCTCGACGCGCCGACCTGGGAGAGCGGCGGCAATTTCGTCCTCGCGGAGGTCGGCGACGGCGAGGCGGTCACCGACGCCGCGATGGACGAGGGCGTCATCGTCCGGGACTGTTCGTCCTTCGGCCTGCCGGAGTGCGTCCGCATCACCTGCGGCACCCGAGAGGGCACCGAGCGCGCCGTGGGTGTCCTCAACGAGGTGGTCGACTGATGCGCGTCGCGGTCACCGGGACGCCGGGCACCGGCAAGACCACGGCCACCGATCGGCTCTCGACGTCGCTCGACGTCGTCCATCTCAACGAGGTCATCAAGCGGGAGGAACTGACGACCGGCCGCGACGAGGAGCGGGACACGCTCGTGACCGACGTCGAGGCGGTCGCGGAGTGGCTCGACGGCCGCGAGGACGTCCTCTTCGAGTCGCACCTCGCGCACCACTTCGACGCCGACCGGGTCGTGGTTCTGCGGGCACATCCCGAGACAATCGAGGACCGACTGGCCGAACGCGGGGAGTCACAGCGTTCGGTCGCCGAGAACGCCGAGAGCGAGGCGCTGGACGTCATCCTGGCCGAGGCCGTCGACCGCCACGGCGAGGAGCGAGTCTACGAGATAGAGACGACGGACCTGACGCCTGACGAGACGGCAGCGGCAATCCAGTCGGTCATCGACGGGGAGCGGGACCCCAGCGCCGGGGAGGTATCGTACGTCGACTACCTATGACGCTGGACAGGCTCCGGCCGCTGGCCGACCGGTTGCTCGCGCCCTTCGTCGCCGGTGCCGCTCGGGTGGGACTGACACCGAACGGCGTGAGCGTCCTCGCGTTCGCCCTGGCCGTCGCGGCCGGTGGGTGTTTCTACGTCGCCGGCGGCGACCCGGTGTGGTACCTCCCGGGCGCGTTCCTCGTCTTCTTGAACGGCTGGCTGGACCTGCTCGACGGCGCGCTTGCCCGGCGACTCTCGGTCGAATCCCGCGCGGGCGACCTGCTCGACCACGTCCTCGACCGGTACGCTGACATCGTCATCATCCTCGGACTGGCGGGCGGCATCGGCGACTGGCTGCTCGGTGCTGCCGCCGTGACCGGCGTGTTGATGACCTCCTACCTCGGGACGCAGGCACAGGCGGTCGACCTCGACAGGGTCTACGGCGGGGCGCTCGGGCGGGCCGACCGCCTCGCGCTGGTCGGTGGCGTCGGCGTCGTCGCCCCCTTCGTCACCGGGTCGCTCGGGCCGTGGACCCTGGTCGGGTGGCTGCTGGTCGTCTTCGCCGCCGTGGGACACCTGACCGCGCTCCAGCGGTTCTACCACGCCATGGCGGCGCTGTCCTGACCGGCCGGGCGTATCATTTATCCATCGGGCCGGCCAATCCGGTGGTATGGTTCAGTGTGAGATGTGCGGGAAAGAGGTCTCCGACCCGAACCGCGTGAAGATCGAGGGCGCGGAACTCGACGTGTGTAGCGACTGTACCGACTTCGGGACGGAGGTGAAGACCCAGGACACCTCCAGCACGTCCACGAAGTACTCGACGAGCAGTTCCAGCGGGACGAGTTCGTCCAGTTCGAGTTCGTCGTCTTCGGGGTCGAGTTCGTCCGGTGGGGGCCGGCGCAGCGACATGTTCGACGACATGGAGGAACTCGCGCAGGACTACGACGACCGGATTCGGAACGCACGGGAGTCGGCGAACCTGAGTCAGGAGGACCTCGCGAAGGACCTCAACCTCAAGGCGAGTCTCATCCGCAAGCTGGAACACGGCGACACGCTCCCGAGCGACGACGTCCAGCGGAAACTGGAGAAGAAACTCGGTATCGACCTCTCGGCCGGCGGCAGCGCCGACGAGACGGAGTGGGAAGGCGGCTCCTCGACGGGCGAGTACACGCTCGGCGACGTCGTCGAACGGAAGGATTAGAGGGAGCGGTCGAGGTCCTCGGCGTCGAGGTCCGCCGCGATGTGCTCGACCTCGCGTTCGAGGACCTCGATTTCGTCGGTGAGTCGGGCGAACTCCTCGCTGTTTTGAAGGTTACCTGCCGGCTGTTCGACCTCTAGGACGTTGCGCTTGAGCTTCTTCGCGGTGAGTTCCTGCACCCGCTCGTTGTACTCCTGGATTGTGAGCAGTCGGTCGACCGTGTCGCGGACCTCCTGGCGCGTCACCGGTTTGACGAGGTAGTCGTCGATGCCCAGGTCGATGATGTCGAAGTCGGGGTTGACCGCCGTCACCATCGCCACCCGGCAGTCGATGTCGCGCTCCTCGATGGCCGCCAGGACCTCGTTTCCGGAGACGACGGGCATCCGGCGGTCGAGCAGGACCACGTCGTAGGCGTCCGTGACCATCTCGATGGCCTCCTCGCCGCTGTAGGCCACGTCGACGTCGTAGCTGTCGCGCAGATAGTCGGCGTAGAGGTCCGCCAACTCGCGCTCGTCCTCGACTATCAGAACCGTCGCTCCCCTCGGTGTCACTGGTCTCTTTATTACCTTTTTCGAGCCCGTATATTAACGATTCGGCACAGCAGCGAGGGTCGGTCCGGTGCAGCCGTGCCGCTGGGAGGCCACGACACCGACACGCAATCTATTTGCCGCGGCCGCCCGGGGGTCCAGTATGTTCGTACTCGTCAATCTGAAGGCGTACCCCTGTGACCCGGTCGCAGTGGCAGAGGCCGCCGCTGCCGTCGCCGAGACGTCGGACGCGTCGGTCGCAATCGCACCGCAGGCGGCGCACATCGACCGCGTCGCCGACACCGGCGTCGAGACGTGGGCACAGCACGTCAGCCCGAACGCCCACGGCAGCCACACCGGCAGCACGCTCGCGGAGGCCGCCAGCGACGCCGGCGCGACCGGCACGCTCCTGAACCACTCCGAGAACCGCCTGAAACTCGCGGACATCGACGCCAGCCTCGACGCCGCGGACCGCGTCGACTTCGACACGGTGGTCTGTGCAAACAACCCCGACCAGATTGCGGCGGCGGCAGCACTGGGCCCCGACGCAGTCGCCGTGGAACCGCCGGAACTCATCGGCACCGGGACGCCCGTCAGCAAGGCCGACCCCGACATCGTCCGAGACGCCGTCGAGGCCGCGGAGTCTGTCGACCCCAGCGTCGACGTCTACTGTGGCGCGGGCATCTCGACGGGCGAGGACGTGGTGGCGGCGGCCGACCTCGGAGCCGACGGCGTCCTCCTCGCCAGCGGCGTCGCGAAGGCGGACGACCCCCAGGCCGCGCTCGCTGACCTGGTCGAACCGCTGTAGGACCTGTCCGTTCCACCCTGTTTAGTCCCGGTGGCCGTCGTCCCTGACGGTCACCGACCCAGAGAGTTCCCGACCCGCGGGCGGCCCGAGCGTCAGGCCCTCCTCGTCGAAGCGGCGTTTGACGCGCCGGCGGAAGTCCGAGCGGATGTCGGCGACGTTCTCGCGGGCGGGCTCCCCGACCCAGAACTCGGCCTGCACCGTGACGTTGTCGGGGCCGAGTTCCACGATGCGCGAGGCCGGCGGCGGCTCTTCGAGGACGCTCTCGTCGTTCGCGGCGAGTTGCTGGAGTTCGAGCAGCGCCCGTTCGGTGTCCTCCCCGTAGGCGACGAAAGCCCGTTCCGTGATGCGGTAGTTCTCCCGGCCGAACGGCCGCCGAAGCGTGTTGTTCGTCAGTTCCGTGTTCGGGACGGTTATCGTCTCGTTGTTCACCGTCCGGATGCGCGTCACACGGAAGTCGACGGCCTCGACGGTACCCTCGCCGCCGGGCCAGGAGACCCAGTCGCCGACGTTGAAGTCCGGGTCCGCGACCAGGAAGAACCCGCTGATGAGCGAGCCGAAGACCTCCTGTCCGGCGACGCCGAAGGCGAAGGTCAGCGCAGCCAGCAGGATTGCCGAGTCCGTGTTCACCAGCACCGTCCCGTAGCCGGCACCGACGAGGCCGGAGAGGACGGCGATGCCGACGAGCAACACCTGGAGGTACGTCTCCGTGGCGGTCAACAGCGTGGGGTTGTTCTCGTTGCGCGAGCGGACGACGCGCAGGACGACCGGAACGACCAGCGCCCGCCCGACCAGGTACACGGCCACGGTCACGCCGAGAAACCGGACTATCTCGGATACCACTGCGCTGTACCGGCCGAGCGCGTCCGAGAGCAGGTCGCCGAACTGGAGCACCACAGCCATACTACCGGTTTCACGCCACCCGACCAAAAAGCCGGTCGAGCATCGAGTCCGCCACGCTGCGCCGGTCTTCGGCACAGTCACTCGGTCGCGGTCCACCAGACGCAGGCTGCGACCATCGCCGCGGTCCCCCACAGCACCGGGGTCCCGACGGTGTAGACAGCCTCGGCACCCGCGAGCAGGACGCCAGCCGTCTCCTCCGGGAGCGGCAGCGACCGCACTAGGACGGCGACGTCGGGGAGTTTGAGCGTCAGCGTCGTGACGAGCGCGCCGGCCGCGAACAGGTCCCCCGCCGGCGAGTCGAGGACGTACAGCAGCGGAACGAGCGGGTACAGCAGCACCGCCCAGTACAGCGAGTAGGAGGGCAAGACGACGAGCAGACAGGCCAGGGTCACGAA
Organism: Salinibaculum sp. SYNS191; assembly: GCF_037338445.1. Taxonomy (NCBI): domain Archaea; kingdom Methanobacteriati; phylum Methanobacteriota; class Halobacteria; order Halobacteriales; family Haloarculaceae; genus Salinibaculum; species Salinibaculum marinum. The sequence continues at coordinate 3,913,067 of NZ_CP147838.1, read as the reverse complement.
GACAGCGACGAGTCGGCCGGTTTCCCCGGACGCGCCACTGTACACGTACAGGACTACCGGTGCTACGACGGCCAGGGCAGCGACGGCCAATGCCGTCTCGCCCGCTCCCGGGACGAGCACGGAGAGCGGCCGCCGGAGGGACACCAGTTCGCTCGTCGCGGGCAGGCCCCCGGCGAAGGCCCCGCTCCCGGCCCGGGGAAGCAACTCTGTCGTGAAATACCGCCAGGTCCGTGCCGGACCGAACAGGACCGCACCGGCCGCGAGCGCGCCGAGGCCCGTCGCGAGGGCCGCCGCGGTAGCCAACCACTCCCGCCGCCAGAGGAGCCACGCGCCCACGCCGGCCGGAAACACCTTCGGGAGCGCGGCGAGAGCAAGCGTCGCACCCGCGAGCGCCTTTCGGGAGGACGAGAGCAGGACGAGCCCGCCAGCCACGGCCAGTCCGACGTGGTGGTTGACGTTCCCGTAGAGCAGCGAGGGCGCGACGTAGGACCCGACGGTGGCGAAGCCGACGACGAGGGCCCGGTCGGCCGTCGCCAGCGTGGCCCCCAGCCGTTCCGTCTCGCCGACGAGCAGGTACCCGAGCGCCGCTCCGGCGGCGAGCGTACCGAGGACGTGGACGAGATAGCCGGCGACCGGTGGCACCAGCAGGTACGCGGAGAACCACACGAGCAGTACCGGCGGGTAGCGGTAGGTGAAGTCGGAGTTACCTATCGGCGAGTGACCGTAGACGCGCTCGCCCGCCCACAGGTCCGCGGCGGCCGCCCGGTAGACGTCGAAGTTGATGCCGATGGCGGGGGGGTTCGCGACCAGCGTGTAGCCGAGGTAGCCGAGTCCGAACAGCGTCCCGGCACCGAGAACGACCCGCGCGAGCGTCCGACGCTCCAGGGAACGGCCGTGCCACCGGCTCATCGGTCTGTGGGTGCGTCCGGGTGTCGTAAGGGCCTTGTCCCGCGCTCACTCGGCGTCCGCGTCCTCGACGTCGGCCCCGTCGAGTGCCCGGGACTCGATGTTGTCCGCAAAGTCCGCTATCTTCCCCTCGTCGACGTGGCCGTCGAACTCGTCGGCGAGCAGGTCACGCAGGCAGTAGTCGTAGCGGCCGCGCCCGACGTGTTCGATGAGTCCGCGCGTCCGAAGCGTGCGGTTGCGGGCGTAGGCCTGCGTCCGGTCGCCGTCGCCGCCCGCGGCGAAGTGGGCGTTCAGCGGCGTCCCCGGGCCGAACTCGCGGTAGAACGCCAGCATCTTGCGCGTCTTCGTCTCCATGCCGGCGATGTCGGCTTTCAGTTCGCGCACCGCGAGCGGTTCGTCGTCGCCGAACGGGTCCTCGTCCTCGCCGTCGATGATGTCGTACTCGCTGGCGCCGCCGTCGCCGGTGATGCCGTTGCGGAACTCCGGCGGTGCGCTGTTGTCACCGTCGATGATGCCGTCCTCGTCGTCGTCCTCGACGGGACCGCCGAGTTCGTCGCGTGCCTCGACGAGTTCGTCCGCGCCGTGGCCGCTGGACTCCGGTTCCGTCGCCGCGCCGCCGTCGGTCGTGGCGCGCGTCCCCGGGCTCGGCCCGTTCTCGACGGCGCTCAGTCGCTCCAGCACCTCGCTCGCGCTGAAGCCGCCCGAACTGCCACCGGCGTCCGCTTCAGTCCCGTCGTCCTCGTCTTCGCCGTCGGTCTCCGTCACTGCGGCGTCCATCGCTGCTGCGAACGCCTCGCCGGCGTCGTCCCCGAACGGCCCGTCGGTCGCCTCACCGGCCGCCGGGTCGTCGCTCTCGTCCGCGTCGGCGGTATCCGTTGCTTGCGCGCCGTCTCCATCGGTGCTCGACACTTCCTCCCCGGCGTCGGCGACCCGCTGGCGGCGCTCGCGCATGCGCTCCTGTTCGGTCTTGCCGGGATTCGGGCCGTCGACGTGGCGGACCAGCGCGTCCACGAACTGGTCGGCCATCCGGCTCATGTCGCGGGCGTCCTGCAGTTCCGCCTCCAGTTCCGCGATGCGGGAGTTCTTGTTGTCCAGTTCGTCCCGGAGTTCGGCGATGCGGTCGTCGCGGGCCTGCTGTTCCTCGCTTATCTCCTGGAGTTCCGAGACGAGGTTGTCGCTGACCGACTTCAGTTCAGGCCGCTCGAAGTCGTCCAGTCCGGGGGTCGCGCCCGCGTCGAAGGTCTGCTTGCGCTGGAACTGCACGCGCCGGACGTCCTCGCCCCAGTCGGTCATCAAGAAGCCCTCGCCGTCGTCCAGGTCTTCGACTGCCGTCGCGTACTCGCCGTCGAGAATCCGCCGGACGACCTTCGTGTCGTTGTTCCAGGTCAGGCGGTGCCAGACCAGCCAGTCACACTGCGTGATGAAGTCCTTCTTCACGTCGGCCGGCCGCTGGCTGATGCCGACGATGCCCAACCCGTGCTTGCGCCCGCGCTTGCCGATCTTGATGAGCATCTTCCCGCACTCGCCGACGGCCCCGCCCTCGGGGATGTACTCGTGGACCTCCTCGACGAGCATCAGGAACGGCTGTTTCTGCTTCTTCGCCTTGGCGAAGAGGTGCCGCGAGACCTCGGTCAGGACTTCCTCGGCCTCTGCTTCGTCGAGGAAGGAGGAGACATCGAGGATGATGGGGACGTTCTGCTCCAGGGCGAGCGAGGCCATCTTCTCGGCGTGGTCGGCCGTAATCTGGATGTCGCACTCCTCGTCGGCCCCGGCGTGGAGGATTTCGTACTCCTCCTTGAGCCCGTAGTACTCGCCGTCGATGTCGACGATGAGGATGCCGAAGCCGTTGTCCAGCAGTTTCTCGGCGATGACGCTCGCCGAGTTGGACTTGCCGGACCCGCTCTTGCCGGTCACGAAGCCGCGCCCGGTCAGCAGTTCGACGACCGGGAGCTGGACCGCCTCCCCTGGCGTTCCGTTCCCGCCGCGCCCCTCGCTGACCTCGGCGACCGTGATGTGTTCTGTCTCGGCCATACGCTCTTGGTCGAAGCGTCACCGCCCGCGACCATAATTCACCGTCAGACAGGCGGCAGACGCGGGGACGTCCCCGTCACTCCGAACCGAACAGCCGCTGCCACAGCGACCGCTTGCGGTGCTTCTCTGCCAGCAGCACCGAACACTCCACCTCGTCGACCACGTCCAGCACCAGCGACCCGCGGACGAGCCGCGAGAGCAGGCCCTGCTCGGTCGCACCGATGATGACCATCGACGCGTCCTCGGCGGCCCGCTCGATGGCGTTCTCGACGTCCCCGGTCTCGATGCGGATGTCCGCGTCTTCGAGACCGTGTTCCTCGGCCCACTCATCCATGAACGCCCGGGCCTGGTCCTCGCCGTCGGTGGCGACGTTCAACAGCGTCACGTGGCTGTCGTACTCCGCCTGGAGGAACCGCGCGACGGTGGCGCTGAGGTCCGAGTCCGGACCGCCGGCGGTCGGGACGAGCACCTCCGCGGGGTCGAACCCGCGGTCTTTCAGCACCAGGAAGTCACAGGGGATGTTGCCGGCCACTTCGTCGAACGCCGACTCCGCGCGGCCGGGCGAGCCGTGGGAGTCCGGCCCCCAGCCCATCACCACGAGGTCGGCGTCGTGGGTCGTCGCCGCGTCGAATATCTCCTCGAACCCGCGGTGGGAGAGGATGGTGTGGGTCTCGATGGGCACGTCGAACTCCTCCGCGTCGGCGCGCGCGGATGCGATGAGGTCCGCAGAGGTCCGGTCGATTTGGTCGGCCCGCTCTGCGGCCCCCTCCAGCGCCATCTGGTCCGGGACCGTGATGATGTGGGTCGCGACGACCGTTCCGTTGCGCTGTTTGGCGATTGCGCTGGCGAGTTCGATGAGGTCCCGCTCGCTTCTCGGATTCGCCAGCGGCACCATCACGCGGTAGTCGCCGCCGTCCGGCTGGACGCTCGTGGCGGCCGACACAGCTGCATCCGGCATCTCGTCGGAGCGAGAGAGGATGTACTCCCCGAGGATGCCCTGCTTCTCCGTCCGACTGCGGGCGTAGGCGACGTACCAGAGGATGGCGGCGGCAGCGATGCCGAAGGAGAGCAGCCGGGCGTCGGGTTCGACGTAGGCCAGGAGCGCGAAGGAGAACACCGTCCCGAGAATCGGCAACAGCGGGTACAGCGGCACGGTGAAGTCCGGCTGGTACTCCTCGGGATTGACGTAGCGCATCGCGATGAGCGCGATGTTGAGCAGGCCGTAGATGATGAGGTGCAGGCCCGACGCTGCGCCAGAGAGCAGGTTGATGTCCCCGAGCAGGATGAAGACGAGGATGAGCCCGCCGGTGATGCCGATGGCGCGGTACGGCGTCCCGAAGCGGGGGTGAATCTCGTTCAGCGACGGGGTGATGATACGGTCACGACCCATCGCGAAGTTGATGCGCGAGGAGGCGAGAATCGAGGCGTTCGCGCTGGAGGCCGTCGCGAGGAGCCCACCGAACAGCAACGCACCGCCCATCAGCGCGCCCTGGAGGCGTTCGCCGACCTCGACGACGGCAATCGGCTGCGTCTCGCCGGGGGCGACGTTCTCGACGAGTCCGGCGATGAAGCCCTGGGGGACGGCGGCGCTCATCACGATGAGCACCAGCGCGTAGATGACGGTCACGAGGACGACGCTGCCGATGACGGCCCGCGGGAGGTTCTTGCCGGGGTCCTTTATCTCCTCGGCGACGCTCGTAATCTGGACGAAACCCAGGTAGGAGACGAAGATGAAGCCGGTCGTCCCCAGCGTCTCGCTGACCGTGCTCGCCCGCGGGAGGTTCGCGGGGTCGGCCCGCAGCGTCCCGAGCAGCGTGAAGACGAACAGAATCCCCACCAGCACGATGACGATGATGTTCTGCAGGCGGCCCGTCTCCTTCGCCCCGACGTAGTTGATGAGCACGAAGAACGCGCCGCCGACGAGTGCCGCCAGCGTGACGACAGAGATGGAGAGGGGACCGATTCCGACGCCGCCGCTGACGCCGAAGATGCGCGAGATGTAGCGGCCGAAGCCGACCATGTAGAACGCGCTGGCGAAGGCCAGCCCCAGCCAGTTCGCCCACCCCGCAACGGAGCCGAACATCGGTCCGAGCGCGTGGTTTACGTAGTAGTACGCGCCGCCGGAGCGAGGCATCGCCGTCCCGAGTTCGCTGGCCGACAGCGCGGTGAAAATCGCGATGACGCCGCCGAGGACGAACGCGACCGACGCCAGCGAGCCGGCCCGGAGGATGGCCTCGCCCGGGAGGACGAAGATACCCGCACCGATCATCGTCCCGACGCCGATGGTCAGCGCCGCCAGCGGGCCGAGGTCCTTCGCCAGTTCGGTGTCGTCACCGCTCACGCCGCGTCACCTCCGTCCTCAGCCGTCTCCTCGGTCGCCGCATCGCCGTCCGTCTCCGGTTCTTCGGGGACGTCCGGCAGGACGACGACCGGTCTATCCGTCTCGGTCACGAGGTCCAGCGCGACGTCGCCGGTCAACAGCCGGACCCATCGGCTCCCGCCCCGCGGCGTGATGATGATGGCGGTCGCGTCGTGGTCGCTCGCCGCCGCGAAGATGGTCTCCGAGACGTCTGTACCGTACCGCAGGTCCGTCTCGACGTCCCGGTCGTCGTCGAGCGCGTCGTGGACGGCCGCGAATATCTCCTCGGCGCGCTCCTCGCGTTGCTCGACGCTGGCCTTGTCGGGCGCGCCGCCGGCCTTCTCGATGACGTGGACGGCGACGACGCTGCCGGTCAGGTACTGGCGGGCCGCCCGGCAGGTGGCGACGGCGTCCTCGACGGTGGCGACGGGCAGGAGCACCCGTTCGAAGATGTCAGCCATGGTCGTGGTGGTACTGCAGTGTTCGTTCTGCGTTCTCCCGTCCGTGGAGAGCCTGGGCGATTGCTGCGTGCATGCGAGTCCGGATGTTCGGACGAACCTTAATTGTCACGTCGTGGGAACGCGTGACGTGGCGCCGGTATTCGCCGAATAGAAACCGACTTAGGGCGGGGGCCAGAATGCTCCCGCCATGGAACATCCGGGGGGCCGACGATGCGAATCGTAATCGTCGGCGCTGGCGAAGTCGGCTCCTCCATCGCGAAGAGCCTCTGTGACACACACGAGGTCGTCGTCGTGGACAACGACCCCGAGCGGGTCGAGTCCGTGACCTACAACATCGACGTCCTCGCTATCGAGGGCGACGGGGTCACGCTGTCCACGCTGGCGGAGACGGACGTGGCGGAGGCGGACATCCTCATCGCCAGCACCGACGACGACGAGACGAACATCATCACCTGCGGGACCGCGAAGACGCTCGGTGACCCGTTCACCATCGCCCGCGTCAGGGACACGAAGTTTCTGGACACCTGGCAGCAGGCCGAGGGCGCACTCGGCGTGGACTTCATGGTCGGCACGACGCTGCTGGCCGCCCGGTCCGTCGTCCGCGTCATCGGCCTGCCGTCGGCCCGCGACGTCGACACCTTCGCCGGCGGGCGCGTGCAGATGGCCGAGTTCGAGATTCCGCCGGACAGCCCGGTCGCCGGCCAGACCGTCCAGGAGGCGGACCGCTTCGAGTCGCTGACCTTCGCGGCCATCCTCCGCCCGGACGACGTCGTGATTCCGAGCGGCCAGACGCGAATCGAGGCCGGCGACGAGGTGGTCGTCATCGGCTCCGAATCGAGCGTCCAGGCCCTGGCGGCCGAAGTGTCACCCCACGCCGGCACGGTGGACGACATCCTCATCGTCGGCGGGACGGACATCGGCTACCAGATCGCAAAACTGCTCGGCGAGCAGGGGCTGACCCCGCGCCTCGTCGAGCGCGACCACGACCGGGCGCGCGAACTCGCCGAGTTGCTGCCGAACACGACGGTCCTGGAGAGCGACGGGACCGACCGGGACTTCCTGGAGCGCGAGCACATCTCCGAGGTCGACACCGTCGTCTCGGCGCTGAACCGCAACGAGCGCAACCTGCTCGCCTCGCTGCTGGCCAAGCGCCTGGGTGCCGAACGCGCCGTCGCCATCGTCGGCGAGATGGAGTACGTCGACCTCTTCGAGGCCGTCGGCGTCGACGTGGCAATCAACCCGCGGGAGGCGACCGCAGAGGAGATTACCCGGTTCACCCGCGAGCGCCGCGCAGAGAACGTCGCGCTCATCGAGAACGACCGCGCGGAGGTCATCGAGATAGAGGTCGACGAGGACAGCGTGCTGGCCGGCAAGCCCATCCAGGAGTCGGTCGTCGACCTCCCCGACGGCGTCGTCATCGGCGCGATAACGCGCAACGGCGACTTCGTCATCCCGCGCGGTGGCACAGTCGTCGAACCCGGCGATACCGCCGTTCTCTTCGTCGACGCGGATGTCGTCGAGGAGGCGACGGCGGTGCTCTGAGAGCCCCCGATGAACCTCCGCGTCGACTGGCGAGCCAGCGTGAGTCTCGTCGGGTCCGTACTCAAGTACCTCTCCCTGCCGCTCGCTCTCCCGGCAGCGGTGGCCATCGTCTACGACAACGGCGTCCTCGCCTTCCTGCCGGTCATGGCGCTGACGCTGGTCGCCGGGGTGGGGCTGGAACGCCTCGACCCCGACCCGGACATCGGGGCCCGCGAGGGCTTTCTGATGGTGGCGCTGACGTGGCTCGCGGTGGCTCTCGTCGGGATGCTCCCCTACGTCATCGCGGGCATGGGGACCGAATCGACGCTCGCGGACCCGGTCAACGCTCTCTTCGAGAGCATGAGCGGGTTCACGACGACTGGCGCGACGGTCATGGGCTCCATCGGGTTCGACCACCACTCCCACGCGCTCATGCTCTGGCGGCAGTTGACCCAGTGGCTCGGCGGCATGGGTATCGTCGTCCTCGCCGTCGCCATCCTGCCGGAGCTGTCGGTCGGGGGCGCGCAGTTGATGGACGCGGAGGCTCCGGGGCCCGGCATCGAGAAGCTCACGCCCCGCATCGCGGAGACGGCGCGGGTCCTGTGGCTCATCTACCTCGGGTTCACTGTCCTCCAATTTCTGCTGCTGTACGGCCTGCACCACGCCGGACTGGCCCCGAACATGGGACTTTACAACGCCATCGCACACCCGCTGACGACGATGCCGACCGGCGGGTTCTCGCCGGAGGCCCGCAGCATCGAGGCGTTCTCGTCCGTCGTCCAGTGGGTCATCATCCCCTTCATGGTCGCCGCGGGGACCAACTTCGCGCTGTTCTGGAAAGCGCTCAACGGGGACGTGCGCTCGGTTTTCCGGGACAGCGAGTTCCGCTTCTACGCCGGGACGCTCGCCGTCTTCGCGGCGCTGGGTGCCGGATTGCTCTACGGGGGTGTCGGCGTCGGCCTCGCCGAACTCCCCGTCGAGGTGCCCCCGATTGCCGGTGAGTTCGAGGATGCGCTGCGCCACAGCACCTTTCAGGTCGTCTCCATCGTCACGACCACCGGCTACGCGAGCATGGACTTCAACACCTGGAGCCCGGTCGCGCAGTTCCTGCTGGTGTTCGGGATGTTCATCGGCGGGTCGGCGGGGTCGACCGGCGGTGCCATCAAGATGGTCCGGACGCTGGTCATCCTGAAGTCGCTCAAGCGGGAACTGTTCACGACGGTCCACCCGGACGCCGTCTCGCCGGTGCGCCTGGCCGGGAAGCCACTCGACGAGCGTGCGCTCCGGGGCATCTACGCGTTCACGCTGCTGTACGTCGTGCTCTTTTTCGTCGCCTCGGGGCTGGTCCTGCTGGACGCGACGCGGATTCCCGAGTCGGTGACGGCCTTCGAGGGGATGTCCGCCGTCGCGGCGACGCTCGGCAACGTCGGACCGGGCGTCGGCATCGTCGGGCCGATGAACAACTACCTCGCGTTCCCCGACACGTCGAAACTGTTCATGGTGTTCCTGATGTGGGTCGGCCGGTTGGAGGTCATCCCGGTCTTCGTGTTGCTGACCGGGGCCTACTGGCGGTCCTGAGCCGCGGGAAACGACAGGTTTTCTTCCGTTCCGTCCAAGGTTCAGTCATGACCACAGGGGTCGTTCTACTGAACTTCGGCGAGCCGTCCGTACCCGAGCGAGAGCCAGTCGTCGACTACCTCGAACGCATCTTCATGGCCAACGCCGACCTCGAAGAGTACGACTCCAGGGAGGCCGCCCGGAAGCGCTCGCGGAAACTCGCCGAGCGCCGCGCCCCCGGACTGCTGGAGGAGTACGAGAACATCGGCGGGTCGCCGCTCAACGAGCAGGCCAAGGCCCAGGCCGACGCCCTGGAGACCACGCTCCAGAACCGCGACTTCGACGTCCTGACCTACCTCGGGATGCAGTACATCGAGCCGTTCATCGGGGACGCCGCCGCGGACGCGATGGCGGACGACGTGGACCGCGTCATCGGCCTGCCGATCTTCCCGCTGTGTGGCCCCTCGACGAACGTCATCTCGCTGGACGAACTCGAAGACGAGATGGAGGAGATGGGCTTCGACGTCCCCTTCCAGGCCATCACCGGGTGGCACAAACACCCCAAGTACAACCGCGTCCGCGCGGAGAACATCGCCGACTTCGCCGACGACGAGGGCGTCGACCTCCACGACGAGGACACCGCGCTGGTCTTCTCCGCCCACGGCACCCCCAAGCACTACCTGGAGGAGGGGAGCCGCTACGACATCTACGTCGAGGAGTACTGCTCGGTCGTCGCCTCGCTGCTCGGCGTCGACGACTACCACATCGGCTTCCAGAACCACGAGAACCGCGACATCCCCTGGACCGAACCCGACGTGGAGGACCTCATCGAGGACATCGACGCCGAACGCGTGGTCGTCGAACCCGTCAGTTTCCTCCACGAGCAAAGCGAGACGCTGTCGGAACTCGACGTCGAACTCCGCGAGGAGGCCGAGGAGGTGGGACTGGACTTCTACCGCGTGCCCATCCCCCACGACGACGAGCGCATCCCCGAAGTGTTCGCGGACCTCGTCGAGCCGTTCCTGGCCGATTTCGACCCCGAGTACTACCAGTTCCGGCAGTGCCAGTGCCGCGACGAGCCGGGGACGATGTGCCTGAACGCGCCACAGACCACGTCCCACGTAGAGGGCGAGGAAGCGCCAGCCGAGACGGACGACTGACATGCGCGTCGCCGTCGTCGGCGCGGGCATCACGGGGCTCGCGCTCACGCACCACCTCGCCGAGCGGGGTATCGACTCGGTCACGTACGAGGCCGACAACCAGCCCGGCGGCGTCATCCGCTCGGAGACAATCGACGGCCGCACGGTCGAGGTCGGGCCGCAGCGGCTCCGACTGACGCCCGGCGTCGAGGACCTCGTGGAAGCTGTTGGTCTCTCCGACGCCGTCGTCGAAGCCGGGGAGGAGCACCTGTTCGTCTACGCGGACGGCCGACTCCGGGAGGCCCCGCTAGACCGCGAGGCGTTCCTCCGGACCGACCTGCTCTCCTGGCGCGGGAAACTGCGCCTGCTCGCGGAACCGCTGACCCGCGACGGGATGCGCGAGGAGTCCGCCGCGGAACTGTTCACCCGGAAGTTCGGCCGCCAGGCCTACGAGCGGTTCATCGGGCCGCTGTACGGCGGCATCTACGGCTCGGACCCGGCCGAGATGCCGGCGACCTTCGCGCTGGACGGGCTGCTGAAACGCGAACAGGAGACGGGCAGTTTCCTCCGGGCGTTCCTCAAGCGCGTCGGCCAGGGCCAGCAGTCCCCGCCTATCTCCTTCGAGGCCGGCAACCAGCAGTTACCCAATGGGCTCGCGGAGGCGTACGCCGACCGCATCGAACTCGGGACAGCGGTCACGGACGTTCGACCGGCTGCAGGCGACGCGGGGACGGACCGGCAACCGGCCGCAGCGACGGACGGCGGCGGTCAGTACGTCGTCGAGACCGACAGCGGTGCGGAGACGTTCGACCACGTCGTCGTGACGACGCCGGCGGGAGTCACCGCCGACATCCTCGACGGCGTCGCAACGGGGACCGAGGGCCTCGCCAACCTCACCTACAATCCGCTGGCGATGGTCCACCTCGACGCCGACTGCGAGCAGGAGGGCTTCGGCTACCAGGTCGCCTACGGCGAGGACATCCACACGCTCGGCGCGTCGTGGAACGACAGCATGTTCGACCGCGAGAACCTCTACACCGTCTTCCTCGGCGGGATGCACGAACCCGACATCGTCGACCGGCCGGACGAGGAAATCGGTGCTATCGCCGCCGAGGAGTTCGAACAGGTCATGGGTTCGCCCGCGGAGGTCCTGAACGTCGCCACCCGCGAGAAGTGGTTCCCGGCGTACGACCGGTCGTGGTACGCGCTGGAGGCCTTCGAGGCGCCGCCGGGCGTCCACCTCGCGACGAACTACACCGCGCGGATGGGGATTCCCAGCCGCGTCCGGGAAGCGCGCGAACTGGCCGAGGAGCTGGCGGCCGGGGCCTGAGCGGGTCGCAAGTCACAGACCCACTTCTCCGTCTCTCAGCCGGCAAATACCGAGGAACCGAGAGGGGCTACCCGCCTCAATCGGGACAATCGACGGTGCGAGTGAGCGTCGTTGCCAGTCCGTCAGTCGACGCCACCACGGTAATCGTGGAACCACACTCGACGGATTCGAACCTGGCGGTCCCCGTCTCCTCCGCGTCGAACGTCTCGTCTGCCGTCATGTCGGTCGTCTGGCCGTCGACGGTGACCTCCAGGCCCGTCAGTGTCGTGCCGGAAGGGAACTGGTTGGTCAGCGCCACCGTGAGGTTCGTCGTCCCGTTTGCCGTCCCCGAGGCGGACTGTTCGAAGGTGAGATACGCAGAGAGGTCGCCGGTGGTGGCCAGTTCCAGGTCCCTGTCCGCCGTCATCGACGTCACGCCGCTGGTTCCGCTGACGAGCGTTACCGTCAGGACGAGGATAGCGATCAGAACGACCTGTCTGCTGGTCACCATCACTCGCCCACCTCCGGCGGCCTGTCACGCGCCCCGAGGCGCATTCGATAGTAGTTGTCGTAGAAGTGTGCGACCGAGGAGACGGTCAGCGTCGTGCTGAGGAAGACGCCGTACATCGTCGGTGGGACGACCGAGAGCGGGTACACACCCGCCCAGAGGCCGACGAGACAGACAACACTCAGCGCCGAGAGCCCGAGATAGTACACGCCCCAGGGGATGCTGGCTCCAGTCAGCGAGTCGACGTAGAAGTTGGCGTTCGATGCCGCGTCGGTGAGTCGCACCGTACCCCGCTGAGCGTCGTACTCGATGAAGCCGCACTCGTCCATCTTCGGCAGGTGGAACTGCCGCAGGGCGTTTCGGACGCGCTTTCGCTCCTTGTGAGAGAGCGCGTCGACTGGCTTGCCGTTCTCCCAGCTCGCGACGGTATCCGTGAGTTCGGACACCGTGACACGACCGCTCCCGTTCTGCTTGAGCATGTGCACGACGAAGCGGCGTCGCTGATTGCTGAGCACCTCCAGCGTGGTGTCCCTGGAAAAGTCGTTTCCGGTCGTCCGTGACGACTGTGTGCCCGCGCTCGCGCTACTCATGCCGTACCCCCTCCCGTTTTCGCATCCGTTCCTCTGCGAACCCCATTCTACCAGAGTTGTTGTCAGAATACCATTTTAGTATACAGTCCCCTCGGGGGGAGCAATCGGTCATTGATTGTCTCCGAGAGGGAACATCTCCACGCGCCGCCCGATTCGGAGGAACCGCTCTCGTCCGTGGTTATACTGTTTCTAAACACGCCGCTGTGGTACTGTAACCAAACAATCACATCCCGGTGAACGACCGTTCTCTCGGCCGCCGAAGTGTTAGGGAGACTACGGTTGCACAAACGGTGACTGTGCGCGCCACAGGGGGTGCATGCGGATTCACCAGAGGTCGTATGTGGCCGTTGCAAAGCCTCTATCCGATATTTTCTGGCAGTTCATTCCAAAGTGGGTACATCCCCATTGCTGGAATGCGTGCCTGGACGAGGGGGAGCGGTCACCGCCGAGACGGACTGTCGCCCACACGGGTGCGCACCAACGGAGACAACAAACAATGAAACGACGCAAATTCGTTGTCGGACTCGGATCGCTCGCAGCCGGTGCCGGTACTGCCATGGGGACCGGCGCGTTCTCGGGACAGAGCTCGAAGCGCAAGTTCTACATAGCGTCTAAAGGTGACGCGGATGCCTTCACGAAGTTGAAGAAGGTGACGAGCTGGCCCCACAGTGCCGAGTACACCTACTACGACGGCGGTCACCTTGTGGTTGACATCCCGCGGCTGAACTCGGACAGCAAGTGGTACTTCAAGAAGCTGTTCAAGCTTGGAGCGAACCTGACGAAAAACGACGGTAAGCACAAGTACTGGATCAAGAACAAGTACAGCCAGTACTGCAAGGACAACGGAGGCACGCACTACGACGGAAAACAGCGTGTCCGCTGGTTCTGTACGTCGATTTACAATGGGAACGACAATAAGAAGAGGGACTGTGATGACGACTACATTCACATCCCCAAACCGTCCGGCGGAAAAAAGAAGATCGGTGTGGAGTGGCTCAGCGGTGGTGATTACCTGAAGCTCTCGCCCGGAGACTACTGCGCTGTGGGCGTCTGCATCAACACCCGCGGTCTGAACGTCGACGACTGGAAGGACAAGGAGCCCATCCTCAAGAAGGCGTACGTCCAGGCGAAGGCAGCGGACCACGAATAAACCAGGCGACCTCGCAGTAGGTCAGCCAAGCCCGTTTTTTGACCAGCTTTTCGATAATGAAGTGACTTACAATACGAGAACGACTGGAGTTTTCGCCAAGACACGCTATGGGAATCAGACGACTCCTCGCGACGCTGGTCACGGCTACGCTCGTGCTCGCAGCCCTCGCCCTGGTGCTCGGGAGCCTGCTGGGCCAGCCGATTCTCCTGAGCTACGTCGAGACGGAAAGCATGCAGCCGACGCTGGACCCCGGCGACGGGTTCGTCGCCGTCCCCAGCGCCGTCGCTGGTCCGGTCGAACAGGGTGACGTCGTCGTCTTCCAAGCACAGGAACTCCACGGCGGCGGGCTGACGACGCATCGCGTGGTGGGACGGACCAACCAGGGATACGTGACCGGCGGCGACAATAACCCGTTCACCGACCAGGCCGGTACGGAGCCACCCGTAGCGGACGAACAGATCGTAGCCGAAGCGTTGAAAGTCAACGGCGAGGTTCTCGTGATTCCCCACCTCGGGGACGTCGTGACCGGCCTCTCCGGGGGGCTCGAAGACGTCCGGTACTGGCTGGCCGCGTTCACGGGGCTCGGGATTTTCGCCGGGCCGCAGGGCCTGCCAGCCCTGCTGATACTCGGGCTGGTGCTGTACTACGCCGTCGACGTCCTGCGAGAACGCGGACAGCGACAGTACGACCGGACGACCGAGCGCGAGACGGGGCTGAACACCAGACTCGTGGTCGGCGCGCTCGCGGTCTTTCTCGTTTTCTCCGCGACGATGGGTATGGTCGGACCGTCCGGGACCAACGAGTACGGCATCGTCAGCGCGGCCTACGAGGACGAGCGTCAGGACGTCGTCCCGGCGGGCGAGTCGAAGAACAACACGCTCGGCGTTACCAACGGCGGGTTCCTCCCGGTGGTCGTCTTCTACGAACCTGGCGATATGGCGGACGTCCACCCCAGGGAGGTGTACGTCCCGGCGCGGGGCGAGGCGAACGTGACGGCGACGTTCACCGCGCCGCCAGAGACCGGGGGATACAGCAGGTACATCGTCGAGCGCCGCTACTTCGCGGTGCTTCCGGTCTCGGTAATCCGCTCGCTCTACCAGGTCCACCCGTGGCTCCCCATCGTCGCCATCGACCTCCTGCTCGGGGTCCCGTTCTACGTCGCCGGGCGCAAACTGCTCGGCTCCGGCCGGATACGTGAGCGGACTCGCGACCGGGGACTCTCGCGGCTCGCGTCGCTCAAGCGAGCGCTCAGGGGCCGCGAGTGAGTCCGTGGGTCGGGCCGCGAACACGGGTCCGTTCTCCCTGTGGAGACCAGCCGTCGATAGACCACCTCGCAGGTATTCGTCGGTAGGCGGTTATTATCCCTGTTCAGACGGTGCATAACAAACGCTCATACGTGTCTTGTCGGCTACAATGGCTGACTGGAAGTTACGCACTCGGCACGTCATCGATAATTCCATCTCGATTATCGTGGGTGCTCTCGTTCTCCTCGCTCTCCTCGGTGGCTGGCTCACCTACACTACCTACGCTGCGCCAGCGACCACGACCGAACAGCGGCCGGGGCCGTCGTCGGAGACGAGAGCGTGGTTCAATCACTCGGCGACGGTTACCGAGAACAACTCGGTCTACCCCGTCGGGACGACACTCGCCGACCGGCAGGTCTACTTCTCCAGTATCACGCCCTCGCTGAACGGGTCATACTCGTTCACCTACCAGGCGAGCGAGAGCGGTCAGCTGAACGCGACGGTCGCGCTCGACCTCGTGTATCGCGGTGTCGAGGACGGCGAGGTGGGCGACAGAGTCGTCTGGGAGACGACGCGAACGCTCCGGGGAACCGTAAGCAAGTCGCTCGGGCCAGGCGACACGCTCACCGTTCCGTTCTCGGTGGACGTGAACCGGACCGGACAGCGGCTGGCAGCTATCGAGGAGCAACTCGGGGACCCACCCGGGCAATCCCAGGTGCGGGTCCGCGCACGGACTACCCTCCAAGGGACGGTCAACGCCGAGCCGGTCGACAGAACGACGCCGCACACCCTGCCGATAGACCTCGGGGGTAGCACCTACCGCATCGGTCAGCCTGGACCGATGACGGACAGCGAGGAGACCACCAGAACGGTCACCGTCGAGAAGGAGTACGGACCGGCACGGAGCGTCGGCGCACCGGGTCTGCTCCTGGTCTCGCTCTCCGGCCTCGTCGGGCTTGGCTTCGTGAGATACACTGACCGGCTGGGACTCTCCCGGGCAGAAAGGCGCCGTCTGACGTACGAGGAAGACAAACGCGAGTACGACGACTGGATATCGAGGGTCCAGTTGCCGGAGGAGGCGCTGGCCCTGCCGCGGGCGACGACAACCTCCCTGGCGGCCCTCGTGGACTTCGCCATCGACACCGACAATCGCGTCATCGAGGACCCGCAGGAACAGACGTACTACGTCGTTCACGACGGCTACCTCTACGAGTATCGCCCGCCCACCCGCGGGCCGGCGGGTGAATTTACGCTCCCGCCCAGTGCTGGCTCCGGCACGCGTCCACCGAGAGACGGCGACTCGCCGTCAGTGACGGCAGAATCGGAGAATGGGGACGAGCCGGTCAACTCGCCCAGCGAGACTCACCCCGAGGACTAGCGGCGCGTCGAGCGGCCGGGCCTGACTCAGACCTCGCGCTCTATCGACTTCGCCGTCTCTACGAACGCCCGCACCGACTCCACCGGCGTGTCCTTGTTCACACCGTGTCCGAGATTCAGGATGTGCCCTTCGGGCCCCGCAGCCTCGATGACCTCACGCGTCTTCTCCCGAACGAACTCCGGCTCGCCGAACAGATACGACGGGTCCAGATTCCCCTGCACCGGCATCTCTCCCAACTGCTCCCGCGCCTCGGCCATGTCCACGGTCCAGTCCAGCGCCACGGCGTCCGCGCCGCTGTCGGCCAGCAGGTCCAGCCGGCCGTTCATCCGCCGGACGAAGACGATGGTCGGCGCGTTCAGGTCAGACAGAATCTCCCGGTGCAGCGGCAGCACGAACTCGCGGTAGTCCTCGGGCGTCAGCGTCCCGGCGTAGGTGTCGAACAGTTGCACCACGTCCGCGCCGTTGCCAATCTGGAACGCCAGGTAGTCCTTCACGACGTCGGCGAACGCAGACAGCAGCGTCCGGAAGGCGTCGGGATGCTGCGCGCGGAGTTTCCGCAGCGGCATGTTCGTCCGCGAGGGACCGCCGGCGACGGCGTAGGAGGCGAGCGTGAACGGGCCGCCAGCGAAGCCGATGATGGCCGTCTCGTCGCCGACGCGGTTGTTCAGGCGAACGAGCAGTTCGCCGACGTAGTCCAGTTCGCGGGCCACGTCGCCGTGGGAACGGTCAACGTCGTCGGGGCCGGAGACGGGGTTCTCGACGACGGGCCCGACGCCGCTCTCGATGTGGTAGGAGAAGCCGAGCGGTTCGAGGACGGTCAGGATGTCCGAGAACATGACGAGGCCGTCGGGCTCGTAGTACTCCCAGGGCAGCAGAGTTATTTCCTCGGCGACCTCGGGCGTCTTGATGGCCTCCAGGAAGGAGTAGTCCTCGCGAATCTCGCGGTACTCGGGGATGTGCCGCCCGGCCTGACGCATCAGCCACACCGGCGGGCGCTCCGTCCGCTCTCCGCGGGCAGCACGCACGAGCAGGTGGTCCATTGCCCGACCGTTGGCGGGTCGGAGGCTAAGGGTTTCGGATGTCTGTCCGTCAGGCGCCGGCGAGTCTGTCCCGCAGTCCGGGAAGCACGCGCCGGTAGCCCAGCAGGTACAGGCCGCCATACAGGGCGAGGGCACCGACGTAGACGTACCAGAGTCCCAGCGTTTCGCCGCTGGTCACGCTCGCCACGCCGGTCTGCTCACTGAGGATACCGACGGTGGTCAGGATGCCAGCCAGGACGATTTCGAGAGCGAAGACGACGGTTTCGGAGACGAACTCCACCAGTACTTCTCGCATGGGGGAGTCCAGCCCACACGGCGGAATATGCGTTACGGTCGGTCCGTCTGTCCCCGATTGGTCGGCGGTGCCGGTTGCTGCCACGCCCGGTCAGAAACGTTTACGTGTCACCTTGGCGGAGGCGTCGATATGGCGCACACGAGTTCGATGGACTACGGCAAGCGCGCGAAGCAGGGTTTTCTCCTCGGGGTCGGGCTCTTCGCGTTCGGCGCGCTCGGGGAGATTCTCGTCCACTCGGTCTTCGGAGGGGTTCCGGGCTGGGAGCGAGCACTGTTGTTCGACGCCGAGGTGCTCGGGATTCTCATCGGGTTGCTCTCCCCGTTCGTCTTCGGCATCGCCCTGCCGCTTATGGAGTGAGTGAGTCCCACTCCGTGGGGCGCTCGGGTTTGGACAATGATTTAACCCCGGCCGGGGAAACGCGGACTATGAGCGCACCGCGAGTACTCATCCTCGGACCGCCCGGCGCAGGTAAGGGCACACAGAGCGGCCGCATCGCCGACACCTACGGCGTCGAACACATCACGACCGGCGACGCGCTCCGTGCCAACAAGGACATGGACATCTCCGACATGGACACGGAGTACGACACGCCGCGTGAGTACATGGAGGCCGGCGACCTCGTCCCGGACGCCGTCGTCAACGCCATCGTCGAGGAGGCACTCTCACAGGCGGACGGCTTCGTACTCGACGGCTACCCGCGGAACCTCGACCAGGCCGAGGAACTGGAGGACATGACTGACCTCGATATCGTCCTCTCGCTGGACGTGAGCCGCGAGGAACTCATCGACCGCCTCACCGGTCGGCGGGTCTGCTCGGAGTGTGGCACGAACTTCCACGTCGAGTTCGACCAGCCGGAGGAGGAGGGCGTCTGCGACGAGTGCGGCGGCGAACTCATCCAGCGCGACGACGACAACCGGGAGTCCGTCGAGAACCGCCTGGACGTCTTCGAGGAGAACACCCAGCCAGTCATCGACCACTACAGCGACCACGACGGATTCGTGTCGATCGACGGGGAGCAAGCCCCCGATGACGTCTGGGCGGACATCGAGGACGCCATCGACGCACAGGAGTAAAAGATTGATTAACGCGCGTCGCCCTATAGGATACTAATGCCGCGGACAGCACAGAAAGTAGACGAACTCGCCGAGGAGGGGGAGGCGATGACCGACGCCCTCACCACCGTCCTCAACGTGGCCGACGAGAAGGGCACGGTCACGTGGAGCGACGTGAGCGACGACCTCACCAGCGGCCAGTGGGGCCGCCTCATCGAGAAGGGGCTGCTCATCGACGCCGGCGGCGAGGGGTTCGTCGTCGACGACCCCGACGGTGTGCGGGACGCCCTCGGCGAGGCGGACCCGGCCAAGAGCAGCGACGACGACGATGACCTGAGCTGGTCGACGTACGACAAAGTTGCCGCGCTGGGCGTGGTCGCCCTGTTCCTGGGCTACTCCATCTCCTCGGTTCGCGCCCAGATTGCCTCCGTCATCGACATCTTCATGGGGCCGCTGGAGGCGAATCTCCCCTTCTACCTGGTCGTGATGATTCTCGCCATGCTGACCGGCGCGTACACGACCATCCTCCAGGACAAGCTGATGGATTCGAGCGTGATGGAGGGCTATCAGGAGAAGAACAAGGCACTCCAGGAGAAGCGCAAGCGCGCCAAGGAGCGCGGCGACGACGAGGCCCTGGAGGAGATTCGCGAGGAGCAGATGGAGATGCTCTCGGAGAACACGGGCATGTTCAAGGCGCAGTTCCGCCCGATGGTCTGGATCATGCTGCTGA
Source organism: Salinibaculum sp. SYNS191 (assembly GCF_037338445.1). Lineage (NCBI taxonomy): Archaea > Methanobacteriati > Methanobacteriota > Halobacteria > Halobacteriales > Haloarculaceae > Salinibaculum > Salinibaculum marinum. Next base: position 3,893,797 of record NZ_CP147838.1, on the reverse strand, counting down.
CCATCCCCGTGTTCCTCTGGCTGTACTGGATGGTGCTCGACGTGGGCATCTCGGCCAGCGAACCGGTGATGGTACTCCCAATCTTCGGTGAGGTCGCCACCTGGCAGACGGCAGTGCTGGGGCCCATCCAGATATGGCTGCTCTGGTACTTCGTCTGCTCGATGGGGTTCAACCAGATCATCCGGAAGGCGCTGAACGTCCAGACCGGAATGAACTGACGGCGACGACTCGCAACCTCTTTTAGCCCGACCGACGCACGTAGGGTATGTTGATTACCGTCTCCGGACCGGGAGGCAGCGGCAAGAGTACGCTCGCCGCGAACCTCGCCGCCCACCTGGGGTACGACCACGTCTCGGGCGGGGACATCTTCCGAGAGATTGCAGACGAACGGGGCCTGACACCGCTGGAACTCAACAGGCACGCCGAGGAGGACGACCAGATAGACCGCGACCTGGACCGGCGACTGCGCTCGACCGCCCGCGACCGCGAGGACCTCGTGCTCGAATCCAGACTCGCCGGGTGGATGGCCGGCGACTACGCCGACCTCCGCGTCTGGCTGGACGCGCCGCTTTCGGTCCGAGCCGCTCGCATCGCCGACCGCGAGGAGAAGTCCGCCGAGATGGCCCGCGAGGAGACCACGGCCCGCGCCGAGAGCGAAGCGCTCCGCTACCGTGAGTACTATGGCATCGACATCGACGACCTGGGCATCTACGACCTCGTCGTGAACACGGCCCGCTGGGGCCCGGAGGGCGTGCTCGCGCTGGTGACGCTTGCTGCCGAGCAGTACGCCCCCGAAACCGACGAGGAAGACGCCGGTCACCGGGGTCGACTACGACTTCGACTGATGGCACTGCGTGGCCCACCCGCCGACCGCTCGCCGGCGGCCCTGTTGCAATTTGGCGTCGTCAACCTCGACAAGCCGCCGGGCCCGTCGGCCCACCAGGTCGCCGGGTGGGTCCGCGATATGGTCGGGGACAGACTGGCAGAGGCGGGCCACGAGCCAATCGACCGGGTAGCACACGGCGGGACGCTGGACCCGAAGGTCACCGGCTGCCTGCCGATTCTGCTGGGCGACGCTGCCCGCTGTGCCCGGGTCTTCGACGACAGCGTGAAGGAGTACGTCGCGGTCCTGGAACTTCACGGCCCGGCGCCCGCAGACCTCGAATCCGTCCTCACCGAGTTCGAAGCGCCGCTGTACCAGAAGCCGCCACGGAAGAGCGCGGTCCGCCGGCAGCGACGCGTCCGGGAGATACACGACCTGGAACTGCTGGAACTGGACGGCCAGCGTGGCCTGCTGCGGGTGCGCTGTGAATCCGGCACGTACGTCCGGAAACTCTGTCACGACCTCGGACTGGCGCTGGGGACGGGCGCGCACATGGGCGACCTCCGGCGGACCGCGACCGGAACCTTCGACGACCGCTCGCTGGTCACGATGGAGGACCTGGCCGACGCGCTGGCCTTTGGGCGGCAGACGACGACACCGACCCGCTCCGGGACGTCGTCGCCCCCGCCGAGCGCGCCCTGGAGACGCTGCCCCGCGTCACAATCGCGCCGAGTGCGGCGCGTGAAGTCGCGGAGGGGGCGCCGGTGTACGCGCCGGGAGTCCTGGGAACGGCCGCCGCTCCAGTAGACGGCGCGACACCCGAGGACGGCGAGCTGGTCTGCTGTGTCACCCCCGACGAGGCGGCGGTCTGTCTCGGGACGCTCGTCGGCGACCCCGAAGCCGAGCGCGGGACGGTCGTGGAACTCGAACGCGTGCTGGTCTGAGACGCGGCGTGCTCGGCGGATGACGCAACTGTTATCGGGCCATTGGCGCAATCACGGGCAATGACAGCCGACGACGACCGGACGGCGACGTCCCACTCCGGTGGAGAGCCCGGCGACGACGGCGGTCACTCGTCCCGTCGGGAGTTTCTCAAACTCGGGACGGCGGTGACCGTCGGTGCCACCGCTGGCTGTGCGCGATTCGCCCCGACGGCCCCGCCGAGGGAACTCGACGAACCGACCGCCGAGAGCCGCGCCCTCCCGACGCGGCCGGACACCATCTTCATGGGAGACGTCGAGCGCACGGGCCACTGGCCCGACCAGTCTGTGCCCGACGCGGTGGAACTGGCCTGGTCGGAGCCCGGCATCAACACCGGCAGCCACACGGCGGCGAAGTCCTCGCCGCTGTACTACGAGGGGAACGTCATCGTGCCCGGTGACACCGGGACTGTCCACTCCTTCACACCCGAAGGCGAGCAGAACTGGGAAGCGTCGCTGGTCCCGTCCACCCGTGGAACCCACTCGACGCCGGCCGTCGTCGACGACTACGTCTTCACCGCCGGCTACGACGGTGCCGTCTACGCCTTCGACGCCGTGACCGGGGACCGAATCTGGCGGACGCAGGTCGCCGACGCCATCGGCTCCAGTCCGGTCTACTACGACGGCGTCGTTTACTGCGCAACCGAGTTCTACACGCCAAGCGGCGGCATGGTGGCCCTCGACCCGGCGACGGGCGGGCTCATCTGGGAGGACAACCGGATGACCAACCACGCCCACTCCATCACCGGCATCGACGTGTCCTCCGGCGTGTTCGCCGCGGGCTGCAACGACGGGTCGCTGTACGTCTGGGACCTCGACACCCGCGACTTCCGGGGGACCTTCGAGACTGCCGCGCCGATAAAGGGGCCCGTCTGCATGTACGGCGGGACGGCCATCTTCGGGTCCTGGGACGGAAACGTCTACGCCGTCGACACGACCTCTCTCGCCGAGGTCTGGCGCTACGAGACCGGGTACAAAATCATGTCGGGTGCGGCCGTCCATCCCGACTCCGGGACGCTGGTCATCGGCAACCACGGCGGCGAACTCCTGGGTCTGGGCACTGCCACGGGCGAGCGGGAGTGGTCCTTCGACTGCGAGGGCTGGGTCATCGGGAGCGTCACGCTCGCCGGCGACACCGCGCTCGTGGGCAGTTACGACGCGACGCTGTTCGCGGTCGACGCCCGCGGCGGCGACGAGCGCTGGCGGTTCGAACGACCCCACGGCCGCGTCACCTCCGCCCCGGCCGTCCACGACGGCGACATCTACGTCACGGAGCGGGCGGTCCTCGACGGCGAGGAGACCCTCGAGGAGTCCGGGTATCTCTACAAGCTGACCGCGGCGTAGCCCACCCGAGACGTGGCCGGCGAATCGAAGGGCTTAATCCCGGCACGGGTGTCCACCAATATGCGGGACCGTGGGGTAGCGGTATCCTCGGCGCATGGGGTGCGTCGGACCTGAGTTCGAATCTCGGCGGTCCCATACACCACTTTTTGCTACGTCGGGTGTCACATACGAGCCTTCGGCTCGTGGTGCACCACTCCTCGCAAAAACGTGGGGAAAAAGCCGCTCGCGGTCGGGAGACCGCTCACGGCGAACCGGCTCACCACGTTCGCCGGATGCGTTCCCTTCTACAGATTCAGGCCGTCAAAGACGACTCGCGTACCTCGGCTGTCCCACTTTTCACGAAGCGACCACAGGACCACGAGAGTGAGCTATGCGAGCGCTTGGCAGTCCATTCCGCTTTTCACGTGGCTCTACACAGTCAGGAGCAACAGCTTGGTGCGGGACTCCACGATAGAGAGTCGGAAATAGCCGTCTCTCATACTGCAGGGACGGTCAGAGTGAGTGGGCCCTCGGAGAAATCCCAGACGACACACTCGTCTGCAGCTATCGTGCTCAACACCACGGTCGCTGTGCAGCGCCGGAAAATGTCCCGAAAGAAATCCCGGTGATGACTTTCGGAACGCTGTCAGAGGCTGTGGGAACTTCTGCACCCACGATACCCATTATATTTCGAATCCATTTAAACATATTTGCTTGCCAATGAAGAATTTTTCAATAGAGGCGCGGCGGGAAACCCCCTCGCGAAACTGGTCCCGACTGGCGGAGCGAAACGTCCGGGCGGTTGTCGACACGCCGAGTGACCGGCCCGTCGAGCCCGATGCGCACGCGTTCCAGCGTCTTCTCACAGTCGTGGGGCGACAGCCGCCCGGTGGACATCCCGACACAGGCAACTCCGAGATGGGGAAAATCCCCGCTGACGGGACGGCAACCGTCGATTCGACCGGCTTCGGCGAAGGATGAACGGCAGGCTCTCGGACCTGTCGCTCACCTGTCGCTGCTGACGCACGCTCGCCGGGCCAGTCTGCCATCACCGTTTTGTGAGCGCGGCCCCAACCCGATGCAATGGGATTCTTCAACGACCTCGGCAGGAAGGCCGAGAAACTGAAACAGGAGGCGACCGCCGCCACGGAAGCGGAGGCGACCCACGGCTGCCCCGACTGCGAGACGCTGCTGTACACCGACCACGAGGAATGTCCCGAGTGCGGAGGCGGGAACGTCGGCGAACTGGGCGGCGAGTAAGGAAGGCCGACACAGCGCCGCTTCGAAACGACACCAGGTTCGACCCCGGCTACTCACATGACGCAGACGACCCGACGCTTCTTTCTCGTGATGCTGGTCGTCCTCGCCGGCTGTAGCGTGAACGTGACCGAGACCGGCCCGACAGCGACGGGGACGGCGTCGTCCGGGGTCGGCGCTGGGGACGCAACGACGTCGCCGGCCTTCGAGCCGGCGGAACGGATTCCGGTCCGCGTGACGGACGTGGTCGACGGCGATACAGTCGACGTCGTGCTGCCGGACGGGAGCGAGGAGACGGTCCGGTTGCTCGGGGTCGATACACCGGAGGTCCACACAGAGACGACCCCGCCGGAGTTCGAGGGCGTCCCCGACAGCGAGGCGGGACGGGCCTGTCTCCGCGAGGCCGGCCAGAACGCGAGCGAGTACCTGCGAGGGCACCTCTCCGGCGAGGACGCGACGCTGCTCGTCGACCCCGTCTCGGACCGCCGCGGCGGGTACGGCCGTCTGCTGGCGTACGTCTCCCACGACGGCCGGAACCTGAACTACGCGCTCGTGGGCTCCGGCCACGCCCGCGTCTACGACTCGCAGTTCGCGCTCCGCACGGCGTTCTACGACGCGGAGGTCGACGCCAGGGAGGCTGGACGCGGCGTCTGGCGGTGTCGGAGTCCCGTCTGAAGCTACCCGCTGACGAGGACGTAGAGCGCGACGAGGACGCCCCCGAAGACGGCCGCCGCCCCGACGGTCACCAGCGTATCCTGGACGAGGACGGCAGCGAGTAGGGCAACGGCGAGCGCGAGACCGCCCAGCGCGAGCACCGGGAGTTCCGGGCCCTCGAAGGTCGGCGTTCTCGACTCCGTCCGGTCAGAATCCGGTGGCTTCGACAGCGACTCGTCGACTTCGACCGGCGTCCCGGCGGGCGTCGGTGACGAGAGCTGGACGTCGACCCAGCGGGTCTCGGAACCGTACGCGGAGACGACTTTCAGCTTCCCGAAGACCCCGTCGTCGGGCAGGCTGTCGGTGTCTACGGTGATGCGGACGGCCCGGCTCGCGTCGCCCTCGACGTAGTGGTTGTTTGCGTCGAGGCGAGCCACGTCCGAGAGCGAATCGTCGAGGTGGAGGTGGACGTGCAGCGAGGGGCCGTGGTTGACGAGCACCACGTCGAAGGAGCCGTCGGTCTCGAACGCGTCCGGAATCTCGATGGCGTGGAGGTCGTGACGGCTGACGTGGACGGCGAGCTCGTCGGGCACGGGTGCGACTCCGTGGGCACCGAAGAAAAAACTTCAGGCTGGGGCTTCGTCGCGCATGTCCGGCGGCAGGAGGTTCGGGATGCCGTCCTCGATGGGGTAGGACTCGCCACACTCCGTGCAGACGAGTTCGCCCGTCAGAATCTCCTCGCCGTCGCGTTCGCCCACGTCGAGTTCGAGGTCGTGTTTGTCCACCGGACAGCAGAGAATCTCCATCAGTTCCTCTTTCATACGCTCCCCTCGGCCCGGACGCCCTAAAAACGTGCTGTCTGGCGCGGGACGGGCCGGCCGGGTCGCGTTAGAAGGGGCGCTGGCGGACGATGGCCTCGTCGCGGTTCGGGCCGACGCCGATGGCGTAGGCGGGCGTGTCGAGTTCGTCCTCGATGTACTCGACGTATGCCTGTGCGTTCTCGGGGAGTGCCTCGTAGCCCTCCTCGGCGATGGCGGCCCAGTCGCCGTCGTCCCAGCCGTCGAAGGTGCGGAAGGTGGCCTCGCAGGCCTGCCACTGCTCCGTCGTCGATGGAATCGTGTGCATCTCCTCGCCGTCGAGCGTGTATGTGTGGCCGACCTTCACCTCGTCGAGGCCGGCGAGGACGTCGAGGTGGTTGATGGCGAGGCCGGTAAAGCCGGAGACGCGCGTGGCGTGGCGCAGCATCGGCATGTCGAGCCAGCCGACGCGGCGCGGGCGACCGGTGACGGTGCCGTACTCGCCGCCCTCCTCGCGGATGTAGGTGGCCAGTTCCTCGTCGTCGCCCTCGCCCTGCTCCTCGTAGCCCGGCGTGTCGCCGACGACGCCGCCGAGTTCGGTCGGCAGCGGGCCGCTCCCGACGCGGGTCAGGTACCCCTTCACGATACCGATTATCTCGCCGCCGCCGACGAGGCCGGGGCTGAGTCCGGTGCCGACCGCCGCGCCGCCGGCCGTCGGGTTCGAGGAGGTGACGTAGGGGTAGTTCCCATGGTCGATGTCGATGAGCGTCCCCTGTGCGCCTTCGAGCATGACGTTCTGGCCCTCCTCACTGGCGGCCGTGAGGAACTCGCCGGCGACGACGGTCATGTCGTCGTCCTCGAAGCGGCGGCCAAACTCGCGGAACTCCTCGAAGAGCGCGTCCACGTCGAACGCATCGGGGTCGTCAGGTCGGCCACGTCGAGGCCGTAGACGTCCTCGACGAGCGCACGCTTCTGGGGGACAACGTATTCGAGGCGGTCGCGGAGCACGTCCGAGTCGAGCAGGTCGCCGACGCGGACGCCGCGGCGGCCGGCCTTGTCCTCGTAGGTCGGGCCGATGCCGCGGCCCGTCGTGCCGACCTCGTCGTCGGTCTCGCTTTTGACCTCTTCCTCGATGCCGTCGAGGACGCGGTGGTACGGGAGGATGACGTGCGCACGCTCGGCGACCCGCACGTCGGGGTCGAGGCCGCGGTCGCGCAGCGTGTCGAGTTCGTCGAACAGCGTTCGCGGGTTGACGACGCACCCGTTGCCGAGTACGCCGACCTTGCCGCGGATGGCGCCGCTCGGGACGAGCGAGAGCTTGTACTCCTCGCCCTGGTGGACGACGGTGTGGCCGGCGTTGTCGCCGCCCTGGTAGCGCGCGACGACGTCCGCCGCGTCGCCGAACAGGTCGACGATGCCGCCCTTCCCTTCGTCTCCGAGCTGTGCGCCCACGATTGTAACGGTCATCACGGCGACGTTCCGCCCGTCCCGGTAAACAGATTACGGTCCAGCCCCGCCGCTGTATGTGAACAGTTGTATTTAAGTATCCGCTCTGAGAAGCCCCAATCTGTTAGCAGTCACCATGGTAGGAACTCTGCGACGGATGTGGCGTCATTCCTCGGCAACTGGGACCAAACCCCACCATTCATTACCGTCGAGACCCAACCCTGGGACTGTGTCGCACACGAAACGGCTGCCACGAAAGCAACTTTTAAATCCGGCCAATACAAGTTAACAATTGCCATGATAGACAGACTTGAGAAGGAAGTCGACATGCTGGAACGCCATCTGCAGGTGCTGCGGATGGTCATCGAGAACGAACCGATCGGCATCGTGAAGATGTCTAACGAGACGGGATACCCGCATCACAAGGTGCGCTACTCGCTCCGCGTCCTCGAAGAGGAGTCCCTCATCGAGCCGTCCAGTCAGGGTGCAATCACGACGGAGGAGACAGAGGAGTTCGTCGAGGACCTAGACGGAAAAATCGACCACATCATCGAGAAGCTCGAGGGCATGAAAATCGAGGGTGTGGCGGAAATCGAAGGCTAGAGTTCCGGCACTTCTAGGTGGAAGTTCTCGTTTCTCGCCTCGACGAGACAGAGGTGGTACCCGCGCTTGCGGGAGAGGTTCACGAAACTCTTGCGCTTGTCACGACTGAGCAGCCCCCCGCGCGTCGCGTCGGCCACCGTCTCCAGGGCCTCCGGTTCGAAGAAGCTCTGGGTGACGAGGAACGCGGCGGCGAAGGCGTCGCTGGTCCGGCCGACCCGCTCGGCGGCCGTGATGAGTGATTCCATCATCGCCTCGCTCGCCCCCTGTCTGGAGTCGTTGATGTTCGCCACCAGCAGTGGGTCGCCCATCCGCGCGCGGAAGACCAGGTCGAACGTCTCCTGGCGCTCGTTCTCCTCCGCGTCCGTCGTGGTGACGACCCCGTTGAGTTCGATGCGGTTTATCTCCGGGAGCGCGTCGTAGAGGTCCTGCAGCGTCTCCGTGTGGCCCGTGCTCTGTATCTCGAACAGCAGGTCCTCCACGACCCACTTCACGAAACTGTACTCGACGGTCTCTTCGAGGAACTGGTCGTAGGCCTGGCCCCCGACCGACGCCGCCGCGGCGTCGAACTGGGTGTGTTTCTCCAGGCGGAGGTTGTCGGTGACGTCCTCCCGGCGCTGTCCCGAATCGTGGGCCTTCTGGAGCGTGCTCTCGCCCTTCGAGCGGTAGCGCACGAACAGGTCCGTCCCCTGCAGTGCCTCCTGGGGCGTGATGCGGCGCTCGGCGTCGGTCTTCGCTCCGAGTTCCTCCTCCAGCCGCCGGAGTTCGCTCTCCAGACGCTCGACCTCCCGCTCCAGTTCGTCGCGCTCCTCCTGGACCGTCGCCAGGTTCGCGCGCGCCTCGTCTCGCGCGTCCGTCGCCGCCTGCAGGTCGCTCTCCAGGCGCTCGATTTCCGCGCGGCGCTCGGCCAGCTCCGACCGGAGGGTCTCCACCTCCTCGCTGTCCTCCTGCGTCGGCTCCGCGCTCGACTCCGCTGTGGACTGCTCGGCCGTCTCCCCGTCGGACCCGGGCGAGTCCGTCGACGGGGCGTCCCCGGGCGTCGACTGGTGCTGGCGCGACTGACGCTGCGGCTGCTGTGGCTCCTCACGCGTGGCGGTATCATCGGCCCGCCCGCTGTCACGCGACTGTTCGGGCGCGCGGTCGCGCGACTCCTCGCGGCCGCGCCCGGGCGCGTCGCCGCGCTGGCCGGCTTCGCTCCCGGCCTGGGACCCGCGGACCGTCTCGCTTCGCTCCGGGTCCAGCGACGGAATCGCCTTCATCTCCAGGTCGTCCGGCGACCCCGGAGCGGGACGTGCGTCTGTCGGTGCCCCAACCTGGTCCGCTGCCTGCCCGGACTCCCTCCCGGGGGACCGTCCAGCCGTCGACGGCTGGGGACTCGGCTCCCCGCCCGGCGTCGGCTGCTGACCCGTCGACGCTTGCCGATTCGAGGTGTCGGGGTCGGTCCCGACCGGTCCCGTTTCCGAACTGCTCCGGGGCTCCGGAGTCGTCCCCTGTCTCGACGGCTCGCCCGGTGGCTCCGTCGCTACGTCTGTGTCCCTGCTCTCCGGCGGCGACGATGGCTCCCCGGTCGCCGGTTCCGGCTTCCGGTCGTCCCTGTCCACTCCCTCGCCGGACGCCGGCACCTCGTCGCCGTTCGGGTCACTCTGCGCATTCGCGGGGTCCGCGGGCTCGGACGGCTCCGGACTCCGGTCACTCACGGGCCCCTCGGACGACTCCGACGTGGGGGGCGCGTCCGCATCGGCCGCTGGCGCGTCATCTGGACTGTCGGTCGCAGCCGGTTCGTCCCCGTCGTCAGTCTCGGGCGGTTCGTCGGCGGCGACCGGTTCCGTCTCGACGGTGGTCTCCGCGTCGGCGGCACTCTCCTCGCCGTCATCTGGTTCAGCCTCGGCAATCGCGCCCCCGGACGGGTCCGCTGCCGGTTCCTCGACCTCCGGAATCTCGATGGCGTCGATGCTGACCGGCTTCACCTCGTAGATGCCGACCTCGTCGTCGGCCTGTTCGAAGGCCTCGTCACCCTCGATGAGCCGCTTCGAGTTGCCCACGAAGGCGACGCTCATCGAGCGTCCGCGGTGGTAGACCAGGTAGTAGTCGCCGCTGAGAACGTTCTCCGAAAGTTCGACGAAGCCGGTGAAACCGCCGTCTTCGAGCGTCCGGTCGACTTCGGACACCGGCGTCTCCTCGGTGTAGTACTGTGCCCTGACCTCCTCGCTTCGCTCCTGCATGATGGCCAGCAGGGGGAGTGCCGGCGTCGGGGCAGTGTAGACCGACCCCGAGGCGTCTTCGAAGGACTCGATGGTGCCCCGGCGGATACCGATGACGACCCCTTTCGTCACGAAAAGCTCCGCACCGCCGGCGCGGACCACGCCGGAGAACTCCCGATCTGCGAGGTCGTGCAACCCACTGTAACCGCCACTGAACGACTGCTCGTCCCAGTCGTCGACTCGCTCGACCACGCGTGTGCTCATTAACTTGGAACATGCCGATGCGTGACTAATACTTTGTGGGGCTCCGCGGCCGGAGCGATGGACACTTGCTTCTCGATTCCCTATGTGCGTCCATGAGTGACGAGGTGGGCGACGACGTCGGCGAGGTGAGTCCCGGCCTCAGCGAGCAGTACCGGAAGGCGAGCCCGTGGCCGATGCTGGTCGCGTTCGGCTTCGTCATCTCGGAGATCGGCGTCGTCCTCGGCATCTTCCCGATAACTGTCGGCGGGCTCCTGCTGTTCGGGGGCACGGTCGCCGGCATCCTGAAGGAGTCGGCGTACGTCTCCCGGACCTGGCTCTCCCTCGGTGTCATCGCCGCGATACTCGCCGTCCTGGGGGGACTCGCCGTCGGGCTGAACATCGAACCCTCCGCACTCTCGGTGGAAGCGTTGCTTGACCCCGCCCGGCCGTTCGTCTACCGGGGCACGTCGATTCTCGCCGCCTCGGTAGTCATGCTGGGCGTCGCCGCGACGCTGTGGCTGCTGGGCGAGGACCTGGCCTGAAACCAACACGCTATTTACGCGGTCGGCCGAAAGGGCATCCATGTCAGAGAAAGTGTTCGACCGTGAAACACTGCTCGACCTCACGGTCAACGTCATCCCGTTCATCATCCTGGCGTTCTTTTTCGTGGCGTTCATCGTGTTCACACCCTTTGGATTCGACAGCGTCATCTCCAGCATCCAGCTCGCCATCATCGCCCTCTCCGGCATCGGCCTGATGGTCCTGACCTACTACTCGGGCCGGGCCGTCTCGAAGGCAGAGAAGGCCGAGGAAGCGGCCGCCGAAGAGTAGTCGACGGTCACCGCCGACGGTTTCACGGAAGGTTCTCGACACATCCCTTCTCAGGGGCTGACACCCCGGCGAGCGGCGGTCTCGAAGCCGCCGCGGCCTTCCGGTACGGGCGGAACCTAAGCTTTGATAACCCTGTAGTCCTGAAGGGAATCCATGGCAGGAGAACAGCTTCTACTGACGGCGCTTATGGGGATTCTGCTGATAGGCGTCGTCGTCCTACTGACACGCATCGAGGACTGGCGGTCGTACACGCCACTCGCCGGCGGTGGCGTCTACGGCGGCGAGACCGGAGTCGCACACGAGGAGAAGCCGTCGGGACTGATTCGGTGGTTCACGACTGTCGACCACAAGGACATCGGCATGCTCTACGGGCTGTACGCCATCATCGCCTTCGTCGTCGGCGGCCTGATGGCGGTCGGCATCCGCCTCCAGCTCATCACGCCCGAAGGGGCCGTCTTCGGCAACAACTTCTACAACGCGATTCTGACGAGTCACGGCATCACGATGCTGTTTCTCTTCGGAACGCCCATCATCGCCGCCTTCGCGAACTACTTCGTCCCGCTGCTCATCGGCGCGGACGACATGGCCTTCCCCCGCATCAACGCCATCGCCTTCTGGCTGCTGCCACCCGGTGCACTACTCATCTGGGGCGGCTTCTTCCTCGAACCGGTGACGGCCGGCGCGATAGAGGCGGCACAGACCTCCTGGACGATGTACACGCCGCTTTCGGTCGAGCAGGTCAACCCCGGCGTCGACCTGATGCTGCTCGGGTTACACCTGACAGGCGTCTCAGCGACGATGGGTGCGATCAACTTCATCGCGACCATCTTCACCGAGCGCGGTGACGACGTCTCCTGGGCCAATCTGGACATCTTCTCGTGGACCATCCTCACCCAGTCCGGCCTCATCCTATTCGCGTTCCCGCTGCTGGGCAGCGCGCTCGTCATGCTGCTGATGGACCGGAACCTCGGCACGCTGTTCTTCGCGGTGGAGGGCGGCGGCCCGATACTGTGGCAACACCTGTTCTGGTTCTTCGGCCACCCCGAGGTGTACATCCTCGTGTTACCCCCGATGGGTATCGTGAGTCTCGTGCTCCCCAAGTTCGCCGGCCGGAAGCTGTTCGGCTTCAAGTTCGTCGTCTACTCGACGCTCGCCATCGGCGTCCTCTCCTTCGGCGTCTGGGCCCACCACATGTTCTCGACCGGGATGGACCCGCGCCTCCAGGCGAGTTTCATGGCGGTCTCGCTGGCAATCGCAGTGCCCAGTGCCGTCAAGACGTTCAACTGGATTACGACGATGTGGAACGGGCGCCTGCGGCTGACGACGCCGATGCTGTTCTGTATCGGCTTCGTCTCGAACTTCATCATCGGCGGCATCACCGGCGTCTTCCTCGCCACCGTCCCCGTCGACCTCATCCTCCACGACACCTACTACGTGGTCGGTCACTTCCACTACATCGTCATGGGGGCTATCGGCTTCGCCGCCTTCGCCGGCCTGTACTACTGGTTCCCCATCTTCACCGGGAAGATGTACCAGAAGAAACTCGGGAAGGCACACTTCTGGCTGTCGATGGTCGGCACCAACGTGACCTTCTTCGCCATGCTGGCGCTGGGCTACCTGGGCATGCCGCGGCGGTACGCGACCTACCAGTTCGACGCCGCCATCGCGTCGCTGGACCTCGTGACGCTGATGCACCAGGCGGCCTCCGTGGGCGCGATCATCCTGCTCATCGGGCAGATCATCTTCGTCTGGAACTTCGTGCAGTCCTGGCTCGAAGGCCCCGAGGTCAACGAGAGCGACCCGTGGGACCTCGCGGAGACCGGCCAGAAGACCAAGGAGTTCGACTGGTACGGCGACAAGATTTCGACGGCCCTCACCGACGGCGGCGAAGAGGACGAAGTCGCCACCGACGGCGGCGAACCGGTCGCGGAGGACGCGGCCGCTGCGGCGGACGAGGACGCACAGGATAACTGACGGACAGTCCGTATTTTACGCGGCGTTCACGACGAGCACGATACCCGTCAGAAACATCATCAGGGCGATGCCGCCCAGCACGAGCATGAGCAGGTCTTTCTCGGCCATACCCAAGCAACGGCCGGGACGTGTAAAGCCTATTCGTCTCCGGGTCTAATTGGAGTCCGATGCACGCCACAGAGAAGTGGGAGGGCCCGCAGTTCGTCGTCGTGCTCTACAGTCTGCTGGTCCTGTTGACCGGCGTCTTCGGCTACGTCATCGGGCTCATCCGCCCGGCCGACATCGACCCGAAGCTGTTCATGCTCGTCGAGATGCCGCCGACGCCGTTCGGGATGGCCCTCTACGGGATGGTGACGGTCGGGACGATTCTCGGTGTCCTGCTGCTGGCGGTCCGGTACGTCGCCAGCGAGTACGACACCGCAGGAGAGTAGCACCGATTCCGGTCGAGTTGTCGAGTCGCTCCGTTATCCCTGGCCGACCATCCGGTCCTCGTCGTCCCACTCCTGCTCGCGGAGTTCGTACTTCTGGACCTTGCCGGTGGCCGTCGTCGGGAGTTCCGCGACGAACTCGAACCGGCGGACGATCTTGTAGCGGGCGAGCCGTTCCGAGGTGAACTCCTGGAGTTCCTCCTCGGTCACACCGGGGTTCTCGGGGTCGCCGGTCTCCGGCACGACGAAGGCCTTCGGTGTCTCGCCCCACTCGTCACTGGGCGAGGGAATGATGGCGACGTCGGAGACGTCGGGGTGGTCGAAGAGCGTGTCCTCCAGTTCGAGGCTGGAGATGTTCTCCCCGCCGGAGATGATGATGTCCTTCTTGCGGTCCTGGATGGCTACCATCCCGTTCTCGTCGACGGTGGCGAGGTCGCCCATGTGGTAGTAGCCCTCGACGCGGTCGTTGAACGCCGCCTCGGTCTCCTCGGGCTTGTTCCAGTAGCGGTCCATCACCTGGTTGCCGCGGACGACGATTTCGCCGATTGTCTGGTCGTCCCGCGGGACGTCGTTGCCGTCCTCGTCGACCACGCGGACGTCGGTGCCGTGGACGCCCATCCCCTGCCGTTTCTTGATGTCGAAGCGGGTCTCCTCGTTGATGCGGCGCTTGGCGTCGGAGATGGTGATGAGCGGGCCGGTTTCGGTCGCGCCGTAGAGGTGCTTGAGGTACCAGCCGAAGTCGTCCTCGACGTCGCGGATGGTGGCCTCGGGCGGGGCGCTGCCCGCCGTCGTCACGCGCACGTCGTTGTCGCCGGTCATCGGCGGTTCGTCGTTCTCGTTGTAGTAGTCGATGAGCTGGTTCAGGACCGTCGGGGCCGCACAGAGGAAGGAGACGTCTTCGCTGGTGATGGTGTCGACGATTTCGCCGGCGTCGATGCCACGCGTACAGATGTGCTTCGCGCCGGCCCCCGTGACGGCGTAGATGTGTCCCCAGCCGTTGACGTGGAACATCGGGAGCGTCCAGAGGTACACGTCGTCGTCGGTAATCTCGTGGTACATCGTCACGAGGTAGGCGTGCAGCGTCTCGGTGCGGTGGGTGCGACAGACGCCCTTCGGGTCGCCCGTCGTGCCGGAGGTGTAGTTGATGGTGATTATCTCGTCCTCGGCCATCTCGGGGCGCTCGTAGTCGGTCCCAGCCTCGGCCAGCAGATCGTCGAAGGACTCCCAGTCGCCATCGACGGCGTCGGCGTCGTTCGTGATGAACGTCTCCGTGGGCACCTCGTCGCGGATTGCCTCCACCTTCTCCGCGAAGTCGTAGTCGGCGACGATGACGTCCACGCCGGCGTCGCTGAGGATGTACTCGTAGTCCTCGGGGATGAGCCGGTAGTTCAGCGGCGTGTGGACGGCACCGATCTGCATCGCGCCGTAGGCGGCTTCGAGGTGGTAGTGCGTGTTGGGGTCCAGCACCGCCACGCGGTCGCCCTTGCCGATGCCCTTCTCCTGCAGGGCGGCAGAGAAGCGGTCCGCGCGCTCGGCCAGTTCGTCGTAGGAGTACCGTTCACCGGTCGTCGCGACCACTGCCTCCTGGTCGCCGTAGTACTTCCGTGCCCGGTCCAGAAACTCTGTTACTACGAGGGGTTTCTGCATAATAGATTCTCATACACGCGGGACAAAAACGCTCGGGTTTTTCTCAGTCTCCGGGCCGCGTCCCCACGCCGTGGGACATTCTCATGGGACAGGGCGTTGACACTCGCCGGGAGACGAGCGACCTCATCGCCGGGAGACGAGCGGTGGTCGTGGCGGGGTGGCCCAGTCCCGGGTCACCCTTCCTGCAGTCGCTTCGTCGTCTCGACGAGCGGGTGGTGGGCGTAGTCGACCGCCTCGATGTCGGCTATCGTTTCGAGGTTCTCCTTCTCCGCGGTCTTCGCCATCCCGAGGTCGACCGGTTCGTCGATGACGATGACGTAGGCGTCCATCTCCTCGATATCGAGTTTGCTGGCGGCCTTCACGCGGTGGTGGCCGTCGGCCAGCAGGAAGGCCTCCTCGCTGTCGATGACGACCAGCGGCTCTGCAAGGCCGCGTTCGAGTTCGTACCGCCGGCCCTCCAGTTCGTCGGCGTAGACCTTCCCCTGTGTCGGCGTCAGTTCCGCCAGTTTGACGTCGCGGCGTTCCTCGCGGGCCTCGACGCCGTGGATGTTCTCCAGCGTCCGCATCAGCTTGTCGACCTTGCTGGGGGTCGCGCGCTCTATCTGGCTGCGGATGACATCGGCGTTGGAGATGATGCCGACGAGATTGCCGGCGTCGTCGACAACCGGCAGGCGTCTGATGCCCGACCGGAGGATGACGCGCGCGGCGTCTGTCAGCGCCATCTCCGGGTGCGCGACCAGCAGGTCCGTCGTCATCACCTTGAATATCGGTTCGCTGTCCTCTCTCAGCAGGAGGTCGCGCGCGCTGATGAACCCCTCCACGTGGCGGCCGTCACAGACCGGAAAACCGCTGTGTTCGTCGCTCTCGGCGATGCGCTGACTCACTTCCGCCACTGTGTCGTCCGGCGACACGGTCGCGACGTCGCGGGTCATGTAGTCCTGAACGGTCGGCTTCCCCTCGTCTGCCATCGTCCCTAGCGAACGGGCGACGGCGACAAAAGCCTCCCGGCTACGGTTCGTCGGCCGCTGCGGCCTCGTCCGGCTCGCGACCCGGCAGCTCCTCCTCGGCGACGAGGTACTCGTCGGCGCTCTCGTCCGGCACGTACACCGGCGCGACAGTCTGGCCCGTCTGGGCGTCCAGGGCTTCGAGGAACCGGTCCGCGATGACCGCCTCCACGATCTCCCTGAGCGATTCGTCGCGGTCCTCGACCGACTCCAGGACGCCCATGGTTATCTGGGCCCCCGCCATGTCGGCGTGGCCGCCCGCGCTCCCGATGCGGCCAAAGGCGTCGCGCAGCACCTCGCCCAGGTCCACGTCCATCCCCTGGGCGCGCCCCGAGACGTATATCGTCCCCTCCTGGATGCCGTACACGAGCGTCGCCGAGACGCCCTCCATCATGAGCAGGCGGTCGGCGGCCTGGGCCAGCGAGTCCCGGTCGCGCATACGGCCGACGCAACTCAGCAGTACCGGCCCCTCCTGGCGACGGTTCCGGATTGCGCTCCCGATGGTGTCGAACGTCTCGGCGCTGATGCTCGGCGACTCGATGCGCTCCAGCAGTCCGAGGTCCGCTGCCGGCAACAGCCGCGCCGCCGCCTCGAAGTCGGCTGCGGACACCTCGCGGGTGAACTCCCGCGTGTCGACCCGGATGCCGAACAGCAGCCCCGTCGCCACGTCCTCGGACATCTGTATCCCGAGTCGCTCCAGGTAGTCCACGAGCAGCGTGCTCGTCGCGCCCACCCCGCTCCGGAGGTCGACGAACCGCGCCTCGACGGGCGCACGCGGCGGATGGTGGTCGATGACGACGTCGATGGGCAGGTCTTCCGGCAGCCCGTCGTTGACGCCCGGCCGTGAGTGGTCGACCAGCGCGAACCCGTCGTAGGCCTCCAGAAGCGAGTCCGGCTCCAGGTTCCGGAGGTCGAACTCGAGCAGGTTCACGAACGCCCGGTTCTCCTGGTGGGTGATGTCGCCGTAGTAGCAGAGGTCGACGGTGCAGTCGGTCTGCTCGGCGATACGGCCGAGTGCGACGGCGCTGGCGATGGCGTCCGGGTCGGGGTTGTCGTGGGTGACGATGGCCAGGCGGTCGATGCTGCGGAGGACGCGGGCGAGCTGGCGGACCTTGAGTCCGCTGTCGCTGACCCGCGAGAGCAGGTGGTCGGTGAGCGTCGCCGCGGGGTCGACGATAGTGTCCGCGACTGTTTCGAGCGTCGCTTTCTGCGGCGTCGCGTCGAACCCGGTGTAGGCGAGGAGGTGCGCGTCGGGGAACGCCTCGCGGGCGGCGCGGGCGGCGGCGACGTTCACCGTCGGGTCCTCGTCGGCGACGATGACGACGTCCACGGGGGCCAGGTCCTGCAGGGTCTCCCTGTCGGTCGGGTCACCGACGTGGACGGTGACGTCCTCGTCGTAGACGTCCGCCCGGTTCTCGTCGGGCGTGACGAGCAGGAGTCGGCCGGGCCGGTCCAGCAGCGACCTGACGAGCCGCGAGCCCAGCGACCCGTTCCCCAGGACCAGCCGGTCAGTCATGTTGGTTCCTCCGTGACGTACCGTCTAAAAAGGTCAGGCTTCGCCGGTCCGGGAGGGGTCCCGCTGTCACTTGAGTCGTTCCTGGAGGAAGGACGGGTGCGCGGCGCTGACGCCGTCCAGCGACGCGATGTGTTCGTTGATGACGTCGCCGAGTGCGTCCCCGTCACTGGCGCGGATTTCGGCCATCAGCATGTGGTCGCCGCTGGAGGTGTACAGCGCCTCGATGGATTCGAGGTCCTTCAGCGCCCGCGTCACCTCGACGTAGCGTTCGCTCTCGACGTCGACCCCCACGATGGCGATGGACTGCCCGGACAGTTTCTTCGGGTCCACGTCCGCAGAGTAACCGACGATGACGCCCTCCTCTTCGAGGCGCTGGATGTACTTTCTGACCGTCGGTTTCGACACTCCTGCGCGTTCTGCGATCTCGGCGTACGACGCCTGGGCGTCGTCCTCCAGGACCGACAGAATCCGCTGCTCCGTGGACTCGGCGCTCATAGGGCTATGTTTTGCTCCGGAGAAAAAATATCTTCCGAACCGAAAAACTCCCGCCGTCGCACCGGAACCGGCCGACGACACCCGTGTAGTGTCGGCTTACCGGCGACGGGGGTCGTTCGGCCTACGTGTGCCGGTCGATGAGTTCGTCCGCGGTCCGTTCCCACTGGGCGTCGTCGTCGAAGTACCGCTCCGCGAGCGGGTCCTCGGGCATCTCGCCGACGCTGCGCTTCTCCGCGCCGTAGGACGGCCGGTCGGCGTCGTGGTAGAAGCGGCCGGTCAGCACCTCGCCCTCCCAGAGTCGCGACTCGGCCTCGTACATCATCTCCGCGGCTTCCATCCGGTCGCCGGTGTCGAAGTCGAACTCGTCGTCGTCCTGGATGTCGGTGTAGGGGACGTACTCCTTGGCGTCCTTGTTCCAGGTGGGACACTGGGTGAGGAAGTCGACGTGTGCGAACCCGTCGTGTTCGATCGCTTCCTGCAGAATCTCCTTCGCCTGCCGCGGATTGACCGCGGCGGTCCGCGCGACGTACGACGACCCCGACGCCAGCGAGAGGGTGAGCGGTCGCACCGGGTCCTTGGCGCTGCCGTGGGGTTGCGTCTTCGACTTGTGGCCCTTCGGGCTGGTGGGTGAGGTCTGGCCCTTCGTCAGCCCGAAGATCTCGTTGTTGAAGACGATGTAGGTGATGTCGTGGTTCTCGCGGGCGGTGTGCATGAAGTGGTTGCCACCGATGCCGTACCCGTCGCCGTCACCGCCGGCGGCGATGACTTCCAGTCCCGGATTAGCCAACTTCGCTGCCCGCGCGATGGGGAGCGAGCGGCCGTGAATCGAGTGGTAGCCGTAACAGTCGAAGTAGCTGTTGAGCTTGCCCGAACAGCCGATACCCGTCACGAGCAGCGTCTCGTCGGGCGTCCGACCCACTTCGGGCATGGCCTGTTTCAGCGCCTTCAGGACGCCGAAGTCGCCACAGCCCGGACACCACGTCGCCTGCGGCTCTATTCCCGGTGTGAACTCCTCTCTGTCTGTCTCTCTGTCCTCTCCGATTGCTGAGAATGCGCTCATTGTCAGTCACCTGCCGCTGGGACGTACTTCACGTTGTGTGGGGCGGGCTGACCGCCGTCGATGCTCGATTCGACCCCCTCGACGATTTCGTGGGGCTCGAACGGTTCGCCGTCGAACTTCAGGAGGCTGGACATCTTGGGTCCGAACCTGCCCAGTTCGCGCTGGGTCAGCCCGCGGAACTGGCCCGTCGCGTTCATTTCGACGACGACGCACTCCTCGACGCTCTCCAAGAACTCGGTGACCTCCGCTTCGGGGTAGGGCATCATGTCGCTGACGCCCAGCGCCTTCACGGAGACGCCCTTCTCGTTGAGGCGGTCGACGGCCTCGAACACCGTGTCCTGCTGGCTGCCCCACGTCAGGATGCCGTAGTCGGCGTCCTCGGGACCCTGGTAGGTCTGGTGTGAGGAGTCCTTGGCGTCGAGTTCCTCCCGGATGCTGGTGAGCTTCCGGGCGCGGCGGCTCATCTGTGCCACGCGGTTGTCCGGGTCCTCGCTGATGTGCCCGACCTTGTTGTGCTCGTTGCCGGTCGCGAGGAAGCGCCCGCCCTTCTGGCCGGGAATCGACCGCGGGCTGACGCCGTTCTCGGGGTCGTGTCGGAACCGCTCGAACTTGCCCGACTCGTGGTGGGCGGCCTCCGCAATCTCCTCCTCGGTCAGCGTCGCGCCGAGGTCCGGTGCCGGTTCGCGGTCGAACAGGTCCGTCGAGACGTTGCGCATCTCCCCGCCGAGCTTCTGGTCGTAGATGACGATGGCCGGGAGCTGGTAGTCGTAGGCGAGTTCGAACGCCGCGCGGGTCTGCTCGTAGGCCTCCTCGACGTTGGCCGGCGCGAAGACGACGCGGTTGGAGTCGCCCTGGCTCGTGTAGAGGACGAAGTCCAGGTCGCCCTGTTCCGGCTTCGTCGGCATGCCGGTCGACGGACCGGCCCGCATTGCCTCGACGAGGACGATGGGCGTCTCGGTCATCTCCGCCAGGCCGAGCGGTTCGCTCATCAGCGCGAAGCCGCCGCCGGAGGAGCCCGACATCGCCTTCACGCCGGCGTGGGACGCGCCCAGCGCGAGCGCGGCCGCCGCGATTTCGTCCTCGACCTGCTCGGAGATGCCGCCGAACTCGGGCAGGTTCTGGGACATGATGGTGAACACGTCGGTCCACGGTGTCATCGGGTAGCCCGAGATGAACCGACAGCCGGCGTCCAGCGCGCCGTACGCGATGGCGTTGCTGCCGGTCATCAGCGCCTGCTCGCCGTCGTGGGTGCCCGTCGGGACCCGGAGATCGTGGCTCTCGTCGAATTCCTCGACCCGGTCGTAGGCGGCTTCGAGAATCTCGATGTTCGCGTCGAGAATGTCGCCGCTCATCGTGTCGCGCATCAGGTCCTCGAAGTGGCCGGGGTCCATGTCCAGCAACGCGGCGGTCGCACCGACGCCTGCGGTGTTGCGCATCACGTCGCTGCCGTGTTCGCGCGCTATCTCCCGCAGGTTCATCGGGTAGACGTGCCAGTCGTTCTCCTCGGCGCGCGCTTCCAGGTCGACCTCGGCGAGTTCGTCGTCCTCTATCTGCCCGGTGTCGTAGACGATGACGCCGCCCTCGTTGAGGTCGTCGAGGTTCTCGGTCAGCGGTTTCAGCTCCTCGTTGCCGTAGTAGGCTCCCTCCTGGGGGTTCCTGGCGAAGCTGTCGCCAAGCGCCAGCAGGAAGTTGAAGCCGTCGCCGCGCGACCGTACCGGTTCGTCGGATGCCCGTACTTCGACGTACGTATGACCGCCCCGGATTCGGGACGGGTAGTGGCGGTGCGTGAACACGTCCAGCCCGGCGCGCATCAGCGCCTTGGCGAAGTTCTGGCTGGTCGAGTCGATGCCGTCGCCGGAGCCACCGGCTATACGCCACATCAGTGTGTCGTTGGTCATGTGTAGGTCCTCGGCCCCGCCTGGGGTGCCGTAATTGAACTGAGGTGAGGTCCCGACTAAAGACTTATCACGATGAATAATGATTATCGTTACCAGTTGGCAAAGATAGGAACAGTATCGAGGAGTGAAAGTGGACAGACGTCCACTTTTCGGGTGCAGATTCCTGATGCCGGCGGAACATCTAACCCCGTGGGGAGCCTTCGGACACCTGTACTATGTCCCTGTCGGAACTCATCGGCGGCGTCGAGGACCACGAGAAGACACTGACGGTCTTCAACGCCGAGGCGTCGGTCGTCGACGAGTTCCGCGCGGCCTTCGCCGACCGGAACATCGAGGTGACGAGCGAGCGGACCGCGAGCGGCAGACCCGGCGAGTTCGTCACGCTGAGCGAAGACGGCGACGTCGTGACGGCCACGGGACTGGAAGAACTCCGGGCGCTGCTGGCCGAGGAAGCGACGCTGGACTTCGAGGAGCGGCCGTACCAGCCGCTGCTCGACCACCTGGACGAGACGATGTTCACCTCCTGGGACACCGAACGGATGGTCGCGGCGTCGCGGGAGATAGAGGACCGCGCGTTCCGCGTCGGCACCGGCCGGCTCCACGCCGGGTTCCAGTACGTGTCGACGCTCCGGAACGAACTCCCCATCTACGAGCGTCTGGCCTCGACGGACGTCGACGTCCACGCCTACGCCGTCCCCGACGAGGACCCGCCCGAGCACGACGGAGTCACGCTGCACCTCGAACGCGCACGGGAGATAGAGAACTCCTGGTTCGTCGCCTTCGACGGCGGCGACGACGAGTGGGCGACCTGTGCTCTGCTGGCGGAGGAGCGCGAACCCCGCAAGTTCTACGGGTTCTGGACCTACGACAGGTCGACCGTCGACTGGATTATCGAGCACCTCGATACGACGTACGGGCCGCTGACGCCCTGAGACGGGAGACGGAGCAGGCCTACCGCGGTGCCTGGTTGTAGATGAGGTTGCGCTGGACGGCGTTTGCCCCCTCGTAGATGACCGGGATGCGCACGTCGCGGTAGACGCGGGCGATGCGGTTCTCCGTCAGCACCGACCGGCCGCCGTGGAGTTGCATCCCGCGCTCGGCACAGAACACCGCGGACTCGGTGGCGTCGGCCTTCGCCAGCGCCGCCCAGTAGCCCGGATAGTCCTGGTCGGCGACCTTCTCTGCCGCCCGCCAGGTCAGCGCCCGCGAGGCCTCGAACTCCATGCGCATCTCAGCGAGGTCGTGTTGAACCGCCTGGAACTCGTCGACGGAGCGCCCGAACGCCTCGCGGTCGTGGACGAACGCCGACGCCTCCTCGATGGCCGCAGCTGCAAGCCCCAGCCCGTGACCGGCCACGATGACGCGGCCGTGGTTGAAGAACTCGGCGAGCATGTAGAACCCCGCTCCCTCGGCCCCGACGAGGTTCTCCGCGGGAACGCGGCAGTCGTCGAAGACGATGTGGGCCTGCTTCGAGGCCCGGAACCCCATCTTCTCGGGGATGTGCTCGGCGTCGTAGCCCTCGGTGTCCGTGGGGACGATGAACATCGAGTAGTTGCCGTAGCGGTTGTTCTCGTCGTCGCCGGTCTTCGCGTAGACCGTCACCCAGTCGGCCTCGACGCCGTTGCCGATCCAGTACTTCTCGCCGTTGAGCACGTACTCGTCACCGTCTTTCTCGGCGGTGGTTGCCATCCCGGCGAGGTCGCTGCCGGTCTCCGGCTCCGAGACCGCCAGCCCGGTTATCTGGTCGTTCTCGGCGACGGGGCGGACGTACTCCTCGATTTGCTCCTCGCTCCCGTGCTCGTAGACGATTTCGGCCCCGAAACTCGCCAGTTGGAGCGTCAGCGCGATGCCGGCGTCGGCCCGGTAGAACTCCTCGGCGATTGCCAGCACCTCAGCCAGCGAGAGCCCGCGCCCGCCGTACTCCTCGGGGACGTCCTGTGCGACCAGGCCGGCCTCCATCCCGGCCTCCAGTATCTCCCAGGGGTACTCGCCCGACGCGTAGTACTCCGCCGCCGCTGGCGCGATGTGCTCCTGTGCGAACTCCCGTGCTTCCGCCTTGACCGCCCTGACCTCCTCGGGGACGATGCTGTCTTCCAGTAGCTCCATGTCCCGTGGTAGGCCTGGACTCACATATACGGTCGGAAACGCGGATAAATCGAGAACTCGTTTTCAGTTCATCAACCGGGTGAACGCGTCAGACTTCGATTTCCTGCATCAGCCCGACCAGTTCTTCGAGTTCCGGGAAGGTGTAGACCTTGACGTTGATGTCGGACTCCAGCGCGTGGACGCGGGAGTCGAACATCAGCGCCATCTCGTCGTTGCGGCCGCCGACCAGGTCGTCGACCATCCCGCTGCCGGGGCCGTACGTGAACGACGGCGTCGACATGTCGATGGTCGTGTTGAGCACGTTGGCCCACCCGTCAATGAATCCGGAGGTCATGATGTTGCCGATCTCCTGGATGGCGGACCGTTCCATGTCGGTGAAGCCGGTCTCGGAGGGGTCCGTGTCGCCCATGTCGCCGATCATGCCGTGGGCGAGTTCCTTCGCGCTCGCGGCGTTGAACAGAAAGAGGATGTGCCCGTGGGGCGGTTCCAGCATCTCGATGCTGATGCCGATTTGCTTCTGGTGGCCGACGTGGGTCTTGATGTCCGGGATGTCGATGAAGTTTATCTTCGTTATCTCCATCTCCGTCTCCATCCCGGTCATCTGGCTCAGGTGGCTCGCGACCGTGTTGCCGCCCTCCTTCGCCATCTTGTTGAACAACCCGAGCTTCCGGATATCGATCATCAGGCTCATGAATGGAACTGGCTACTGGCGGTGGGTTGCCAGCGGACGCATATAACTCATCGCCCCCGATTTTTACAATCGAGAACTCTACGACGCTCCCCTTTGTGGGTTCAGTCGCTCACTCGACGACGGTCACCGCGACGCCCTCCCCGAGCGGCAACAGGGCCGTCTCGCAGTCATCCTGCCCGCGGACGTGGGAGAGATAGTCGGCGATGCCCCTGCTGCCCGAGGCCGCGTCGGGACGTTCCTCGCCCCGGAGTAGCCCCAGCACGTCCTCGCTGTCGACGATGCCGGCAGTGATGGCGTTGTCCGCGACGACGACACCGCCGGGGCTGACCTTCTCCCGGACCGCCTCGAACGCCTCCCGGTAGCGCGGTTTCTCGTTGTCGACGAGCACTACGTCGAAGGGGCCGTCGTAGCGCTCGACGGTGTCGATGGCGTCGCCGTGTTCGAAGCTTGCGCGGTCGGCCAGACCGCCGCGCTCGAAGTACTCGCGAGCGTCGGCCAGTTCGTCGGCGTCGACCTCCGTGAGCACGACTTCGCCGTCCTCGGGGAGCGCACGCGCGAACCAGTACGCGGAGTAGCCGAAGCCGGAACCGAACTCGAAGACGCGGCGGGCGTCGACGAGGCGGGCGAGCAGGGCCAGCCACCCGCCGACAGCGGGGCCGACCGTCGGGAACCCCTCCTCGTCGGCGCGGCGGTCCATCTCCCGGAGGACGTCGTCCCGGTCGGGACCCAGTTGCTCCGCCAGCGATGCGACCGTGCCGTCGATGTACCCGGCCGTCATGCGCCCGCCTACGCACCTCGGCCCATTAACGTGAGTGCCCAGGCGTCACCGCTCGCCGGCGGCCGCCACGAGGCGCTCGACGCGCTCGGGGTCGACCGGCTCTCTGGTCGCGCCGCCTTCCTTCAGCGCCGTGCCGACGATGAGTCCGTCAGCGAGGGCCAGCAGGTCGGCCGCGTTCTCGGGCGTGACGCCGCTGCCGACGAGGACGGGGACGTCGGCGTCGACGTCGTCACGGGCGTCGAGGACGGTCCGGAGTTCGTCTGTCTCGGTGCGTGCGCCGGTCGCCGGCCCGGAGACGACCAGTCCGTCGGCGAGTCCGCGGTCGATGGTCTCTGTCGCCAGTTCTCCCACGTCGCGCTCGGCTATCGGCGCGGAGTGTTTGACCGCCACGTCGGCGAGAATCGCGACGTCGGCGTCGATTCGCTCCCTCTGTCTGAGGGTTTCGTGGGCCTGCCCGTCGAGGACACCCTGGTCCGTCACCCGGGTGCCGGTGTGGACGTTGACCCGGACGAACGCCCCGCCGCTGGCGGCGGCCACCGAGAGCGCGGCCCCGGCGTCGTTCCGGAGGACGTTGACACCGTGGGGGCAGTCGACTGCGTCGCCCACCGCCCCGGTGGCGGCGGTCATCTCCGCGACGACGTGGTCCGGTACCGTCTCCGGGTAGAACGGCGCGTCGCCGAAGTTCTCGACCAGGACCGCGTCGACCCCCCCGTCGGCCAGAGTGGTCGCATCTCCCAGTGCGCGGTCGTGGATGTGCTCGCGACTGCCGCCGAACTGCGGCGCTCCGGGCAGCGCCGGCAGGTGTACCATTCCGACCACCGGCGACGCGCTCCCGAAACGTGACTGGAGGTCCATACGCGGGCCTGGGAGTGCGTCCGGGAAAACTGTGTCCGGTGCTCGCCGCGATATCGTGGTTGTTACTACCAAACAAATTTCAATAAGGTTTAATATCTACCCCGCCCTACCTGAGAGTGCGCGGAAACCCATCCGGGCCAACTGGACGGTCTGCCGAAGACCGCAATTGCGGGAAGCGGCAGGCTGGGAACGGCCCGTAAAATCATAAGCGGCCGGTCCGAAGGAGAACCACACCACACCGAGTGTGTCCCTTCCGGAGGGGGCACATGAAGGCCAAGTACCGCTGGTCGAGCAATCGGCCGGTGAGAAACTGACGGCACGCCGGTGAGATTCCAGCGGTTGTCAGAAGGGCTGTAATGGAGGTGGGGAAAACGTCTCCAGTCCAGGTCTGGTTGGGTACCGCGCTACCATTCATACCGTATTCGCGCTCAGGAGCGACAGCGACGCACGCCGCCCGCTCACCCGCTCAGTTCCAGTACTCCGGTTCGTTGCCGTCCTTCCACTTTATCGAACAGCCCCGCGAGGGGCGGAACTCCTCGTCGACGGACTCGCCGGCGAGCACACTGTCGATGTGCTCTTTCATCTCCCGCTCGGTCGGTTCCTCCTCGGGGTTCAGCGCGTCGTCCAGCCGTCCGTGGTAGACCAGCCGGAACGTCCCGTCCTCGCGCGCGAACAGGAACGGGTCAGGCGTGCACGTCGCGCCGTAGGCGGCGGCGACCTCCTGGCTCTCGTCGAACAGGTACGCGTCGTACTGGACGGTCCCGTCCGCGACGTACTCCTGCATCTTCTCGAAGGAGTCCTCGGGGTACTCCTCGGGGTCGTTGGAGCTGATACCCACGACGGCGACGTCGTCGTACTCCGCTGCCAGCGCGTTCAGTTCGTCGAACTTCGCCTGCGCGTACGGGCAGTGGTTGCAGGTGAACACGACCAGGACGGCCTCGTTGTCGGCGAAGTCCGACAGCGAGTACGTCTCGCCGTCCGTCCCTGGGAGTTCGAAGTCCGGTGCCTCGTCGTCGCGCTCGAGTACTTCCACGGAGTCTGCTGCGACCATACCCGTCCGTTCGCCTCCCACGGCCTAACGCCTTCGGCCCGCGGCAAGCACCTGCCCGGGTCAGTCCTCGACCTGCCCGGGTCGGTTTTCGTTTAACTCCCTCGCGGCCGTAGCTCCGATATGCCGACCGTCCAGACCGACGACCTCGCTACCTACTACGAGTCCCGTGGCAGCGGCCCGCCGGTCGTCTTCGTCCACGGGGCAATCGTCGACCACACCCAGTGGGCACCACAGGCGGCGGCGCTCGCCGACGAGTACACGACGATATCTTACGACCTGCGCGGTCACGGCCGGACGGGCGGTTCCGATAGAGACGCCTACTCGGTAGAGTTGTTCGCCGACGACCTCCGCGGACTCTGTGAGGCGCTGGGCGTCGAGCGGCCGGTCGTCTGCGGGCTCTCGCTCGGAGGCGCTATCGCACAGGTGTACGCCGCCCGGCACCCCGACCGACTCGCCGGGCTCGTCCTGGCCGATACGTTCGGTCCGGAGCCGCTCAGTCGGGGCGAACGCCTCCAGCGCCGGCTGTTGGTGCGTCTCGTCCCCCTCGTCCGACTCGTCGGCTACGAGTGGGTCGAGCGCGCCATGGTCGCGGTCCAGGAACGGTTCGACCGCGGCGTCAGCGGCAACTACGGGTCCATCGAGCGCATCCGTGCCGAGGGGCCGCGGATGGCGACCGACGAGTTCGACAAGGTGGTTCGGGCTCTCGCCGCCTACGAGGACGTCGACGTCGACCTCTCCACCGTCGCGGTCCCGTCGCTGGTACTCTACGGCGCGAACGAAGCGTCGTTCATCCGCCTGCACGTCTCGCGACTGGCGTCGACACTCCCCGACGCTACCGTCAGGGAGGTGCCCGGCGGGGGCCACGCCTCGAACCTGGACAACCCCGACTTTGTCACCGACGCTCTCCGGGAGTTCCTGGCTGGCGTCGACTGGTCCGAATCCCGCGGTCCCGTGGTCGGAGACGCCTGACAGAACGTCCGGTAGTTCCGCCTGTCCGGCGTCTCGCCGGCTCAGTCGTCACCGGGCTGTGGTCGCGCGACGGACCCCCCGCCGGCGGCCCTGAGCACGACGGCCGTCATCGCGAGCGAGAGCAGTCCCAGGCCGGCCATCGCCGCGAACGACGAGGCGGTTCCCATGGTGTCGGAGACGTAGCCGAGCACCGGCGGGGCGACGGCCGCGCCGCCGGAGATGCCGATGGTGACGAGCCCGAAGTTCTTCCCGATGTTGTCCGACTGCGAGAACTGGTCCGCCAGCGTCGCACGCGCCGGGCGGCTGTAGTCGATGGTCGCCGCGAGCACGAGCACCAGCCCGCCGGCAAGGACGTACGGGACCATCCCCGAGGCGAGCGCGCCGGTGACGGCGACCAGCGCGAGGTAGCCGGCCACGAGTACCGCCGCCGGCGAGTACCGGTCGGTGAGCCAGCCGCCGCCGAACATCAGGACGGCACCGACGACGAACATCGCGGAGACGAGCACGTTCGCGGTGGCCTCCTCGAAGCTGTAGACGCCCGTCAGCAGCGGGAGCGTCTGGGTCTTGATGCCCCAGGCGGCCATCGAGGTGACGAGCCAGAGTACCGTCAGCAGGACGATGCCCGAGTCCGACAGCATCTCCCGCAGACTCGCTGTTGCCCGCCCGGGGAGTTCGCGGACGCGGGCCACCGTCCACGGTTCGTCGGCGCGGCTCGTGTCGCTCGGGGCGGTAATCTCGTCGTCGACGTAGCGCCGGAACGTCGTCACGCAGACGACGGCGTAGACGGTGCCGATGGCGGCGATGGCCCCGAGCGCGGTCCGCCAGTCGCCACCCAGCGTGACGACGGCGGCGACGATAGCGGGCGGCGCGGCGAACCCGAGCGCCCCGGTGAAGCCGTGGACGCTGAACGCTCTGCCGCGCGTCCCGGGGTCGGTGGCCGACGACAGCAGCGGGTAGTGCGCGGGGTGGTGTCCGGCGACGCCGACGCCGAGGACCACCTGGGCGGCGAGCAGCGTCGCGTAGCTCTCCGCCGTCGCGGTCATGATGGCACCGACGGCACCGAACCCGAGTGAGATGGCGAGCATCGGCGTGCGCCCCTTCGTGTCGGAGAGGTGTCCAAAGGGGAGTTGCAGGGCCGTCACCACGAACCCGAGCAGGCCGACGGCCAGCCCGATCTGGGCGACGCCGACGTCCAGGTCCGTCGCGAGCGCCGTCGTCACTGGCGGCAACAGCATGAAGTACATGTGGTTGACGACGTGGGAGCCGCCGACGAGACCGACGACGAGCGCGCCCTGGGTGTCACGAAACGGGACCACAGTATCACGAGGAAGCCCGCGGACCGACTAATGTGTCACGGAACGGCCGTTCGGACGCTCACTCGGCCTCGACGTCGAGGCTCTCTGCCAGCGCGCGGTCGAACTTCCGGGCCGCGGCCAGCGCGTCGCTGCCCTCGTTCAGGACGAACCTGGCCTCAGTGTCCTCGCCCTCGTCGTCGACGCGTTCGAGCATCCCCGCGTCCACGAGGTCGCCAATCGTGTCGTCGAGGTAGAGCGTCTTGAGAGCGATGTTCGCGGCGTCTGCGAGTTCAGAGCGGGTGTACTCCTGGGTCCCGTCGAGGTCGACGAGCGCTTCGATGAGCTTTGCCGCTTCGTCCTGCTCGGCGACGAGCGACCAGCCGGAGTCGGGGAGGTCCTGACGCATGTGCGAGGGATTCGGAGCCGTCGTTTATAAAGGGTGCAGAGACGGTCCGCCCGCGGTAGCAATTCTTATGTCGCTGGTCCGGTGGCCTATGAGTATGAGTACTCGCGACGACGTGCTCGACCTGCTCCGGGAGAACGCCCGCTTCACCGTCGAGGATATCGCCCGTCAGACCGGCAGCGACGCCGCAGAAGTCGAGGAGGTCATCGCAGACCTCGAAGCGTCGGGCGCCCTCCGGGGATACCGCGCCGTCGTCGACTGGGACGAACTCGACCGCGAGCGCGTCCGTGCGGTCGTGGAACTCAACGTGAAACTCGACCGCGAGACCAGCTACAACGACGTGGCCGAGCGTATCGCGAAGTTCCCGATGGTCGAGTCGCTACATCTCGTCAGCGGCGACTACGACTTCATGATGGAGGTCGAGGGCGAGTCGATGAGCAAGGTCTCCCACTTCATCAGCGAGAAGGTCGCTCCCGTCCCCGAGATTACGCAGACGGTCACCCACTACGTCATGGAGTCGTACAAGGAGAACGGCATCGTCTTCGGCGGCGGCGACGACGACGACCGCCTGTCTATCTCCCCATGACGTTCGACATCGCCGACCGCGTCGAACAGGTCCCGCCGTCGGGTATCCGCCGGTTCTTCGAACTGGCCGAGGAGATGGACGACATCATCTCCCTGGGGGTCGGTGAACCGGACTTCTCGGCGCCGTGGGCGGCCCGCGAGGCGGCCATCGCGTCGCTGGAGCAGGGCAAGACCTCCTACACGGCAAATCGCGGCCGCAAGGACCTCCGACAGGCCATCTCCGGCCACGTCGCGGAGCGCTACGACCTCGACTACGACCCGGACGACGAGATTCTGGTCACGGCGGGCGCGAGCGAGGGCATCGACCTCGCCTACCGGGCGCTGGTCGACCCCGGCGACACGGTCGCCGTCGCCGAACCCTGTTACGTCTCCTACGTCCCCGGCGTCATCTTCGCTGGTGGGGAGGTGCTGTCTGTCCCGACCCGCGCCGAGGACGAGTTCAAACTCACCTACGAGCGCCTGCAGGAGACCGGTGCCGAGGAGGCGGACGTGCTGGTGATGTGTTACCCCAACAACCCGACGGGGGCGACGATGACGGGTGAGGAACTGGAGCCGATAGCGGAGTTCGCCCGCGAACACGACCTGACGGTGTTCTCCGACGAAATCTACGCGGACCTTACCTACGAACACGAACACACCTCCATCGCCACGCTGCCGGGCATGCGCGAGCGGACTGTCGTCTTCAACGGCTTCTCGAAGGCCTACGCGATGACCGGGATGCGACTGGGCTACGCGATGGCCCCCGCCGAGGCGACGACGGCGATGAACCGCATCCACCAGTACACGATGCTCTCTGCCCCGACCACCGCCCAGTACGCGGCTCTGGAGGCGCTGGAGACCTGCGACGACGAGGTCCAGAGCATGGTCGCCCAGTACGACCGGCGGCGCAACTTCGTCCTCTCGCGGTTCGAGGAGATGGGGCTGGAGTGTTTCCCCGCCGCGGGCGCGTTCTACGCCTTCCCCGAGTGCCCGTGGGACGACGCCGACGAGTTCGCCGAGGCGCTCCTGCAGGAGCAGGGCGTCGCCGTCGTCCCCGGGTCTGCCTTCGGTGAGGGCGGCGACGGGCACCTCCGCGTCTCGTACGCGACGGGACTGGCCGAACTGAAAGAGGCGATGGCCCGCATCGAACAGTTCATCAGCTGACGGGTTCGTTCTGTCATTCTGAGGGGTAAGGTGTGCTTATCGGCAGCGGACGGACGCCGCCGCTGCGTTTCCCCGTGACGTAAAGTTTTTTCACTCTAAGGGGTAGATGATGCGTAATGGCAATCGATGACACAGGGGGCGGGGACGAGCAGGCCACGTCAGGGGTGGACGTGGGCGGCGAGGACTCGGTTGCAGTCGGGTCGTACTCCTGGAGCGACTTCCGTCGCGAGGAGCACGACGGGGGAGAGTTCGACCGCGGCGAGTACCTCGGGTTCGAGCCGCGGGACCTGCCGCGGAAACTGGAGGCGGGGGCCAGCGCGGCCAAGACGCTGCGGGAGCCCTTCGAGGAGTACTGCGACCCGGGGACCACTCCCACGGTCAAGGGGGAGTACACCTGGGAGCACTTCAAACGCGAGTACTACTACGCTGCCGACGGCTCCGTACCCCGCGACAGCGAGGGCCGCCAGGAACCGTTCGAACCGGAACAGTACCTCCGGTTCGACCCGGCGGAGGTGGACGAACGCCTGAGCCAGGGCGAGTCGCTGGCCAGTGACCTGGCGTCGCTGGTCGACGAGCGGACCGTCGACGTCGCGGAGGACCTGGACGAGGACGACTTCTTCTCTACGCGCGAGGGGCACACGACGGTCGTCAACCGCTACGACCTGGAGAAGGCGGTGCCGCTGGAGAAGAAGACACACTTCGTCGAGGAGAACCGCTACTGGGTCAACAAGCCCTACGCCTGCGTCGTCATCTTCCACTCGCGCAAGGAGAACGAGCGGAAGTACTACGTCGTCGAGCCGTACATGAACAGCATCGAGGCGGAGCTTCAGGACTTCCTGTCCGGCAAGCTCAAGACGGCCATCAAGTACTCCGAGGACGACGTCATCGTCCAGGGCAGCGAGGCCGACCGTGCAGAGGTCATCCAGCGCGAGGCCGAGCGACTGCTCAAGCGGTACGGGCTCTACGAGGGGCCGTCGAGAGCACCGACGACCAACGGCGACGAGAGCTTCATCGGCCAGATGAAGGGCATCCTGGGGATGAGCGAGGAGTCCGGCCCCGTGGACGTCGAGGAGACGGGGCTCGACGGCATCTCCGTCCGTCCCGAACCCGTTCTGCTCGAAGAGGACGGCGAGACGCTCTCGGAGTACCAGGTCGACAAGATACTCTACATCCTCAAGCGCAACTTCATCGGCTACGCGAAGATAGACGCCGTCAAACACGACATCAACGTCGAGGACATCTCCTGTGACGGGTACAACTCCCGCGTGTTCGTCTACCACACCGACTACGAGCAGATTATCTCGAACATCGAACACGGCGAGACGAGCCTGGACGACTTCGTGGTCAAACTCGCCCAGCGCTCGGGCAAGGGCATCTCCAAGCGCCAGCCCCAGGTCGACGCCACCCTGCCCGACGGCTCGCGTGCCCAGCTCACGCTCGGCCGGGAAGTGTCGGACCACGGGACCAACTACACAATCCGCCAGTTCAAGGACGTCCCGTTCACCCCCGTCGACCTCGTCAACTGGAACACGTTCAACCTGGACGAGATGGCCTTCCTCTGGCTGTGCATCGAGAACCACAAGTCGCTCATCTTCGCCGGTGGTACTGCGTCCGGGAAGACGACCAGCCTCAACGCCGTCTCGCTTTTCATCCCCTCGAACGCGAAAATCGTCTCCATCGAGGACACCCGCGAGGTCGAACTGCCCCAGCGCAACTGGGTCGCCAGCGTCACCCGGCCCTCGTTCGGCAAGGACGACACCGGCGACGTCGACGAGTTCGACCTGCTGGAGGCCGCGCTCCGGCAGCGCCCGGACTACATCGTGATGGGTGAGATTCGTGGCGAGGAAGGCCGGACCCTGTTCCAGGTCATGTCGACCGGGCACACCACCTACACGACGTTCCACGCCGACTCCGTGGGCGAGGTCATCAAGCGGTTCACGACCGACCCCATCAACGTCTCCAAGACGCTGTTCACGGCGCTCGACCTCGTCTCCATCCAGACCCAGACCCGGGTGGGCGGCCAGAAGGTCCGCCGGACGAAGGTCCTGACCGAGATAAACGAGTACTCGCCGGAGAACGACGAGATAAACGTCCGCGACGTCTACGAGTGGCGCGCGGAGACGGACAACTACATCCAGATGGGGTCGTCGTCGACGCTCGAAGAGATCAAGTTCGACCGCGGCTGGGCACAGGAGCGGCTGGACGAGGAACTGTTCAAGCGCAAGGTCGTGCTCTCGTATCTCATCCAGGAGGGGCTGAACACCTACACCGAGGTGGCGGCGACCATCCAGGCATTCATCAACGACCCCGACACGATTCTCACCATCATCGCCAACGACTCGCTGGCCCGCTCGCTGGAGGACCTCCGCGAGATGGAGTCGGTCCAGATAGACATCGAACCCGAGAAGGAGGAACTGGTCCCGCGCCCGGAGGCGTCGGACGCGGTCCTCGACGAGACCAGCGAGATTCTGGAGAACGCCGGGCCGCTGCTCGAACGCTACCGCGAGATGGAGTCCTCTGACATCGCGTCGGCGCTGTCCGGGCTCCAGGACGACTCCGGCACCGGCACTGAGGAGGAGGCCATCGACTTCGGCCAGTTCGTTCCCAAGGCTGGGTCGGAGGACGACGAGGAATGAGCCTCGACACCCGCACCGAGGGGGAGTTCGGCGGCGGTGCCCGCTCACCCCTGGGAGACACCTTCTACCCGCTGTTCAAGTGGCTCTACGGCGACGACAGTTCGTTCGTCGCCAGCGTCCAGAAGAAACTCGCACAGGCCCGGATGGCCGACAACGTCGAACTGTTCCTCTCGCGGGCGCTGGGCGTCGGCGCTATCGCCGGCCTGGCGCTGTGGGCCCTCGGCGTGTTCGCCGGGTACCTCGCCGTCCAGCTGTTCGGCGTCCCCTCGATTCTCCCCTTCGAGCTGCCCGACGCCGTCGTCGCGCTGAAGACGCCGGCGGTCATCCTCTTTGCCGGACTGGTCTTTGGCTCCATCGGGTTCGCAATCGGCTTTGGCTCGCTCGTCTCCATCCCCTATCTGCGGGCCAACGCCCGCGAACGGGAGATCAACACGCTTCTGTCTGACTCCATCTCTTTCATGTACGCGCTGTCGGTCGGCGGGATGAACCAGCTCGAAATCCTCCAGGCGATGGCACAGGGCGACGACACGTACGGCGAGGTGGCAAAGGAGTTCCAGTCCATCGTCTTAGAGACCGAGTACTTCGATACGGACTACCGGACGTCGATACGGAACCAGGCGCTGGAGACGCCCAGCGACGAACTCTCGCAGTTCCTGACCGACATGCTCTCCATCATCAACTCCGGGGGGGACATGACGGACTTCCTGGAGGACCAGAAGGACAAGCACATGCGGACGGCCAAACAGGAGCAGGAGAAGCTGCTGGACACGCTGGAGCTGTTCGGCGAGATGTACATGACGCTGTCGCTGTTTCCGCTCCTGCTCATCATCATCCTGGTCATCATGAGCCTGATGGGCTCGGGGAGCCAGAAGAACCTGCTGTACGGCACGGTCTACGGCCTGATTCCGCTCATCGGCGTCGGCTTCCTCGTGCTGGTCTCGACGGTGACGCAGGACGAACTCGGCGACGGCTACCTCCGGCCCGACAACGACCAGGAGTTCATGGTCAACGAGGGCATCGGCGTCTTCAATCCGGGACTCGTCGAGCGCTACACCGGCGAATACAGCGTCTTCGACCGTATCAAGCGCCGCGAGGGGACCCACGAGCTGATGGAGATTCTCCGGGCACCCCACCTGTTCTTCCGTGACCACCCGCGGATGGTGCTGGTCGTGACCGTCCCGCTCACCGTGCTGGCGATGATCGGTGCGATTGCGACCAATCCGGACCTGCTGACGCTGGATTACCTGAAACGGAACGTCATCTACGGGACGGTCATCTGGGTGTACCTGCCGCTGTACCTGAATCTGCTCCCGCTGGGCATCTTCTACGAGTGGAACGTCCGCTCGCGGCGTGGCGTGCTCACGAATCTCTCGGAGAACCTCCGGAAGCTCGCCAGCGCCAACGACACGGGCATGACGCTGCTGGAGTCCGTTCGCATGGTCTCCGAGACCTCATCCGGACGGCTGGCCGACGAGTTCGAGACGATGCACGCGAAGGTGAAATACGGCACGAACCTGAAGGGTGCGCTCCGGGAGTTCAACAACAAGTACCACATCCCCCGGCTGGCTCGCACGGTGAAGCTCATCAGCGAGGCCCAGGAGACGTCGAGCCAGATTCAGGACGTGCTGTCGACGGCCGCGCAGTCCTCCGAGAACCAGGACGACATCGACCGCGAGCGCAAGTCGCGCACCCGGATGCAGACTGTCATCATCATCATGACCTACCTGACGCTGCTGGGAGTGATGGCGCTGCTCCGGGTCCAGTTCATCGAGGTCATCGGCGGGCTGAGCCTGTCGGGTGGCAGCGGTGCCCCGACCGGCGGCGCGCTCGGCGGCGGCGGTGGCGGCTCAATCGATCCGGAACTGATGTCGATGCTGTTCTTCCACGCGGTGACGCTCCAGGCGATTATCTCGTCGTTCATCGCCGGCTACATCCGCAACGTACAGCTCATCTCCGGCGTGAAGTACGCGCTCGCGCTCGCGACCATCTCGCTTGTGGTCTGGATTGCCGTCGAACAGGTGGCGAGCGGGGACGGGAGCTCCGCAGAGGCGCTGCTCCTGCTGGTCGGCTCGACCGGCGTCTCCCTGTCCGGCACCAGCGAGCGCGAGAACAGCGACGTCGCCCGCTCGCGCGCTCCACGAGAGGTGGAGACAGGGCGACGACATCGTC
This sequence comes from Salinibaculum sp. SYNS191, assembly GCF_037338445.1. NCBI lineage: Archaea > Methanobacteriati > Methanobacteriota > Halobacteria > Halobacteriales > Haloarculaceae > Salinibaculum > Salinibaculum marinum. The sequence goes on along the minus strand of NZ_CP147838.1, from coordinate 3,857,939 downwards.
ACGCGGGACAGACAGGGTCCGGCGGCAACCGCGACGCGTGACTGTCCGGTGAACGAGGGAGTGTATCCGTCGACCGTCGCTCGCTATCTGTGACCACCCGGCCACCAACCGGGGGTGGATGGGGAGTACCAACGCAGGATTACCGCGGGATACCGTATCTATAACCAAGGGCGCAGCGGCGGGCTCTTCGGTGAGATGAGACAGTTATCAGTATCCGGACTCGCAGTGGCAGTCGTCGCGCTGACACTGTTGGTAGGAACAGTCGCGGCGACCGGGCCGGTGGAGTCGCCCCGGCAACTCGCCAACGAAACCGGCGACAACGCCACCGACGGCCCGGCGACGGCAAACACCACACTCCAGTTCGACAACCAGACGCTGCTCGACTCCAACGTCACGGTCGCGTCCGCGAACCTCTCCGACGGCGGTTTCGTCGCCATCTATAACGAGACCGGCGGCATTCTCGCCGCCTCGGAGTACCTCGAACCCGGGCCCCAGACGAACGTGACGGTGACCCTTCCGACGCCGCTCCCACTGGGCGATGAGGAGGGCAACCTGACGGCGAACGTCTCCGACGGGCAGGCCACCGACGGCAACCGGACGGTTACCCTCGTCGCGCTCGCACACCGCGACACGAACGGCAACCAGACCTTCGACTTCGTGACGACCAACGGGACCGAGGACCTGCCGTACGTCGCGGTCGACGACGCACTGGTCACTATCCCGGAGAACGACACGACCGGCGGGCAGGACAACGTGACAACCGACGGGGAAACGGCAGGACAGGGGTCAGCCGCCGAATAGAGAGGGGCGCCCGCGGCGACTTGCCGACCCTCCGACCATCTGAATAAACCGGGTGGCCGGTGACAACGCTTACGCAGTGGCGGTCCCAGCGGGGATACATGGACGCACCAGTCGGTTCGCTCCCGTCGCGCCCGCTCCGACGGGACGAGGTGGACCGCTTCACCGAGTTCGGATCCATCGACGGCGTCTTCCCTATCTTCGACGCGGTGGCGGGAGACGGTGAGACGGCACGCGGCGTCGCCCTCGCGGCTGACGGCCGTCTCTACGCGCTCGCCTATCGCGACGGCGAGTGGCACGAAGTCGAATCGGCCGCCATCACGCCGCTCCCGGAGGACGAGGATGGGCCGTCCGGTATCCACGTCGACGACCGCCACACGCTAGAGGAACTCCACGACGAGATTCGGGCGTTTCTCGGCCGGTAGCGGGTGGGTCCCGGCGTCTGCCCGCCGGGTGCAGATGGGTACCTGTAAACCGGGGCACGACGAGACTGTGGACATGGACGCTGGTTCCTTCCGCCGCGGGGTTCGTGACATGGCACCCCTGCTGCTCGGTGTCGCGCCCTTCGGCATCGTCGCCGGGATTGCAGCGATGGACGCAGGCCTCTCGCTGGTGCAGGCCGTCGGGATGTCTGTCGTCGTCTTCGCCGGGGCATCGCAACTCGCCGTCCTGGAGCTTCTGGACCAGGGGGCGCCGCTGTCGGTCGTCGTCGTCACCGCAGTCGTCATCAACCTCCGAATGTTGATGTACTCGGCGTCGATTGCGCCGTACTTCCAGTCCTTCGCCGCGCGGACGAAGGCCAGCCTGGCGTACCTGCTGACCGACCAGGCTTACGCGCTCTCGATATCGCGCTATCGCTCGGCGGACGGCGTCGACCGGGTCGCCTACTACCTCGGTGCTGCGAGCGCGCTCTGGGTCGTCTGGCAGATAACGACTGTGGCTGGTGCGGTGGCCCAGGCAGGCATACCAGAGTCGCTGGGGCTCGAATTTGCCGTCCCGCTGGTCTTTCTCGCCCTGCTCGTGCCGGCGATGGAGGACGGGCCGACGATCGTCGCCGGACTCGTCGGCGGAACCGTCGCCGTCGTCGGGACCGGGCTCCCGCTGAACCTCGGACTGCTCGTCGGGGCCACCGTCGGCATCGTCGCCGGCCTCGCAGCCGAGACGCGCATGGAGGTGGACGCGAGCGATGCCCACTAGCTACGCCGACCCGGCGCTGTGGGCCGTCATCGGCCTCATCGGCGTCCTCACGTACGTGATTCGCGTCTCCTTCATCGCGCTGTTCGGCTACTTCGAGGACATCCCGCCCCGGCTGGAGCGAGCACTGCGGTACGTCCCGGCAGCAGTTCTCGCCGCGCTCGTCCTGCCGTCGTTCGTCGCACTCGACGCCGGTGGCGCGGGTCCGGAAGTCGACAGGCTCGCCGCCGGCGCGCTCGCCGCGGGGGTGGCCTGGCGGACGGAGAACGTCTTCGCCACGATGGCCGTCGGAATGGGGACACTGTGGGTGGTTCGATTTCTGGTGTTGCCCGCGGTGTAGTGAGGGGCAAAGTCCCTTCGTGTCGACGGACGACCCTCAGTAGACGGCGAGTCTCGACAACTAATTCACTGTCGTCTGGTCGAGTGAGGAGGGAGAAAACGCGTGATGGACTCGCCGGGGTTCTCGCGAGCAGAGCGAGCGAGAAGTCGGCGAGAGAACGAACGGATGTGAGTGGACTCGCCGGGTTTCAAGCGATAGCGAGTCCCGCCGGCCGAAACTATTGAATAGGTGAACACGGCTCCTCCATTCTGTTGTATTGGGGGCAACATAAACTCCCTTGCCACATTGAGTCATGTCTACGGCCCCTCCCACAACTCGCGCCGAACACGCATTTTCTCGCGCTCGCTCCGCTCGTCGTAGTGTTTGTCCAGAATGTCGGCCGACACGTTCATTCTGTCAGACACGACCTCTTGGGGCGTGCCCTCGCGGAGAGCGGCCGTGATGCTACCACGCCGAATAGGGTGAGGCGATAGACTCGACGGACACTCCGAGAGCGAGTCGTAATTACGGTACTCGCACGACTCCGGCTCTTTGTCGTGGGGACACTCGCCGTAGGTACACGGTTGCGTCAGCCGGTAGACCCACGTCCGAACAGTCCCCTCAGTGGGGCGACCCTGCTCCGAGGTAAGTAGCGGCTCCCGTCCGTAGTCGTCCGTCACGTCGTTGCGGTTGTGGTCTATGTAGTCCGAAATGACGGCCCGGTAATGCTCGCCGACGTGAATACTCCGCTCCGCTTTCTCAGCGTTCTTGAGCGGCGTCTCCGACTCCGGCCGGTGTCGAACCTCAAGGCACGGCTCCCCGGTGTCGAAGTCGTCCACGTCAAGCGCCCGGAGCGTCCTTAGCCGAACACCCGTGTGCCACAGGATGCCGAAAACGACGTGTTCTCGACTTGCGTATTTGAACCGATTCAGGTAGTCGAGAATACGCTCCGCCCGCTCCACCTCAATGTATACGTCCTTTGACTCCTCCTCGTCGCTCGTCTCAGGAATGAGTACCTGCTCGCGCAGGCCCGGCTCCACCGCGTCAATGCTCGCCGCGAACTCCAAAAACGACCGGAGCGTCCGTAACTCGTTCTTTAGCGTCATTATTGCCACGTCGCGCGTCCGCCAACTCCGATAGAGGTGGAGATCGCGCCCCGTGAGCGTGTTCAGATTGTCAATGTCCTGCTCCTCACACCACTCCAAAAACGTGTCAAGCCGGTTTCGGTAATTGTAGACCGTCTTTTGCGACAACTCGGCCTTTCGAGTGTCAAAATACAACTCGACACCCTCGCTCGGTGCAAGTGGCTCTAATTGTCCGCTCGGTGCGTCAGTCCGGTGCCCGGTGTTGGGCGCGTCCTTTCGTTCGGACATGGGTCGAAGCCACGCGACACCGAACACCAGAAAAAAGCCAAACCCTTTGTGGGTGGGGCTACAACCGTTAAATGGACTTTCAGCGGTTGTAGCCGGCTTTTCCCGGCTCATTTATTCTCGCTTTGAGAGCGATGTGTCGCGCTTACTCTCCACGTTATTGCTGAGAGTTTATAGTTATTTGGTTCTGCAGCAAGTTTATTTGACGTAGCTTTTTGCGCAGCATAGAAAATAATTTGTACGTCGGAAATTAATGTAGGTGCATGGATAGGCCACCAATGCCGAAGTCCATGCAGGAGATAGAAACCGCCATACGAACAATTTGTAGCGGCGAACGACCGTTTGCCACCGCGAGCGATATTGCTGAAGTAACAGGTTATTCTAAACAGACGGTTTTGAACAACGCCGACGGAGTGGTATACCGGTTTGATGAAATACGAAAGGCAACTGTAGGACAGGCTAATGTTTATTATGTCAAACATAACCGTTTAGATGAATTTGAGGGAGAAAATACAATTTCAGCACATGACTTGAGAGACGCCGACGGAGACGCTAGATATGTCACAATAGAGGAAGCACCCGAAGACAGCCAATTCGACTTAGAGGCACATTGGTACGATTGGCAAGCAAACGAGATGTCCGGCTACCATCCTAGTTCTGAGGAAATAGGCCGGCCCGCAGCGGCATACGCCACCAAACCAGATGCTATCAAATATTGGGATGAGGAGGAGGTAGAATTTGAGGACGAACTCTTAGAAGAGAGTAAGGAGGATTCAGAATGACCGAAAGCGAACCCGCCGACTCATTCGACCTCCCCGAGCATTGCGTCCACGACGCCGTAGTGATCTACGAGAACCCCAACCCCTACCAACCACCATACCGCGCTACTCCATTCGATTACGTCGGCGACGACGAGCGAGGGAACGGTTATTTCGAGGAACCTGAGGAGTACATTATTACTGAGGCGTACCGCGAAGCCGTCGCCGAACGCGCAAGCATGGACATAGACGACGTGAGACTCCGCCAACCACCCACGCCCGACCCGGAGGATGTCGAACCCCTATGAGCCAGCACGAACCAGACCCCGAGGACGCCGAGGACGTGCCCGACATTGACCTCGCCGACCCCGACGACTACCACCGTCGCCAGCGGCTCAAAGAGATTCACAAAGCCCGTCAGCGCGTCCACAAAGTGATGGACAACTTCGACAAAACCGAACGCCTCAGCGAAGGTAGGCAAGAACGCCGAGAACTCGCTTACGCCGTGAGCCTGTACGTCTCAGAACTCGAACCGATTATGAACGACATTGACGCTGACACCTCTCTCCCCGACCATTGGCCTCACGACACCATTCTTCAATACGCCGACTCGCTCGGCGCTCTCCCCTCTGACGCCGACCTCCCCGAGAAATACAGCAAATTGCGATACACTCCCCGGCAGAACTCCGTTCAAGTCTACCGCATTTGTAACCAGATTCTCGCCGACGTGAAGCCGCTCATCACCGAGGACGAAAGCGACGAATGGGAGGTATGACATGGCAACTACCGAGGACTCCATGACCGACGCCGAGGAGATCGAGGACTACCCGACACTCGGCGAGGACAACCCGTTCGGCAAATTGTACCGAAAGCGCGTCGCACAGAACCGTGACCTCACCGTGTTAGTCGCTGATTGGAACCTCGAACGTGGCTCCGGTAAGACCACGCTCGCTATGCGTCTCGCCGCCGCGTGCGACCGCACAGACACCGGCATTACTGAGGACAAAGCCAGCCTCTCGGCCCGTGAATTGACCGACGCCTATACCAGCCAGCCCGTCGGCTCCTCGCTCGTCTTTGACGAGGCTATGGGTGACGTGTCTAACCGTCGCTCCATGTCGTCCGTCAATGAAGCTCTCCGCTCGATTATTGGCATGGGCCGCGTCGAACAGAAGTACCTCTTTCTCACGACTCCCGGCGTTCACATGGTGGATAAGGACATTCGGAGCATGTGCGACATGTGGATTCTTGCCCGCGAACTCGGCGAGGCTCAGATGTTTCGCGTCAAGTGGAACCCGTTCGGACAGCACGAAGAAACCCACAATTGGGGTACATTGACGTGGCCCGGCGACCTCCCCGGCGAACTACAGTCCACATACGACTACCTGACCCGTGAGAAACGCAAACGACTCCGTGGCGAAGGTGACGACGGCAAAGGCTACGTCGAAGCCTCTACCGTCCAAGAAGCCGCCGAAGAAGCCGCCGAGGACGCCCGCCGACAGAAACGCGACGAAATGCTCCGCGAACTCTACCAGAACACCGAGGACATGACTCAACAAGAACTCGCAGACGCAGTTGGGTTAAGCCGTAGCAGAGTCGGCGATATACTCTCTCAGTCTGACGCCTGAAAGTCGCTGTCGTCTGTCGCCGGACAACCGTACTATGTACACACCAGCCTGAGAGTCACCCCTGACAGACATTCACCGCGTCACACGCCGACACCTATACCAACTTCTCGACCTCACCTCGCCGCTCCGGCGACAGTCCGAACCGGCCCAAGACCTCCGGCACCGTCGGACTGTTGTTCTCACAGTACCGTCTCACCGACTCGCCCAGCTGTGGCTCGCTCCCCTCGCTGTCGAGATCGCCGCCCGACGAGGACTCAGTAAGTAGATGCTCCGGCACGGCTTCACAGAACTCTCGGTATGACATGCCCGACTCCTCGGCCGGTGGCTCCGTCGCCGGAAGCCACCCCACGTACACGCGCCCCTCGCACCCGTGTTCGACGTATTCTTTCGGACTGTCACACCACGCACCACACTCCTGACAGACCGCCTTTGCCCCGCCCCTCGTCGCCATAGCCACAACCCGCGTCGGCGCACTCGGCAGATTCAACTCTACTTTCTCCGTCGTCCCGCCCGACGCCGGTAACTCCTCGCCGTCACGTATGATACATTTCGCCGACCAGGACGGCGGCCGCTCGAAGCCTACCTGTACCGTCTCTGTCTCTGCCGACGCCGACTCCGGTATAGGAACTTCGCCCGATACCGTGTGATTTGGCGACTCCGTTTCAGTCGCGCACAATGGGCATGTGTCCGGCTCCTTGTGGTGACACTCTCGCTCGGCCGTCTCACCGCCCACGGACGCTACCGCTCGCGCCGAGGGCCACCTGTCCCGTAACTCCTCCTCGGCCTGTTGCTCGGCCGTCTCTCGGCCCGGCACGGCTCCACCGTCGGCCGCTACCTCCGGCCCCGCCGTCCGTTTCGCCGCTACCACCGTTTCGGCCTGCTCGACCTCCCACGGACTCCCGCACATGGCACACTCCACCTTGTACCCTCGCCGTGTCGAATACGTCACCTGCTCGCCGTGAGCCACGTCCTGCTCGCCCGTCGCATGCTTGTGTCGGCATTTGTCGGCCTCAATAGCATGCGTCCGGCTGTCGGTGCCGGTGGCCTTTCGCGTCCCCGTCGCCCACATTGTCGCCGCCCATGCCAGGTACTCCGGCGGCCGTTCGAGCAGATCGACCTTTTCGTTTGCCAGGTACGCCGCCGCATACGACGCCACAGACTCCTCGATTTCACCGTCTACGTGTTTCACCGCTACCGTGTCTACGTCGCCGCTCGCCCACTCCTCGCGGCTTTTGTTCAAGTCATGGGCTTTCGGCCCGGCGTACTGACACTCCGATACATGCGTCTCTATGACCTCGCGGAACGTCGCCGCCGTCACGTCTCCCTCGGCCGCCGCGCCGTCCAGAATAATGATGTCGTGAGCATGGTGATAGCCTCTGTTCTCACCGTCGCCAGGATGTGGCTCTCCCTGACTCCAGCGTACCCACTCCGAACTCTCCAGGCCCAGTTTGTCCATGACGTACCGGAGCGACCGTCGCACGCCGTCACTCCATGCGTCGGCTATGGCTCTCGCGTGATCTACCGGCGGCCGTCCCGCTCCCGAAGCCGTCCGGCCGGTGAGAACTACCACCGGCTCCTCGAACGCCCCTGACACGTACTCAGTCTCGTGTTCGTCCGGCTCGGAGCAGTACCGTGTGTCGCACTCGTCGCACGTCTCAAACCCGCATGTCTCACGCTCTAACGCTTTCAGTCGCGCCCGCTCTTTGTCCTGATATGCCGCGAACCAACTGTTCTCTAAGTCCACGTCGAGGAGCGTATGCGTCGGATCGGACTCAATGCCGTACTCTAACCTTAGCGTACTCTCATGGTACTGTTCGTGCCATTCTAACATTTCACCGACGGCCTGCCACAACGGTACGGCCGTCGCCGACACCTCCTCCTCGCGTGTTACCTCCTCGCCGTCGTCCGTGACCGTCGTATACTCCTTGTACTCTTGCTCGACACACTCCGGCCGAAGCGACCGCCCGTGTTCGGTGGAAAGTGGCACATGCGCCCGCTCGCCGAACCCGTCCAGAAACTCGCGGACTTTCTCTTGAGGCGACGGTAATTCGCACAGACTCTTGCTCCGCGATTCATGCTCGGCCGTCTCAGACCCGCTACCGGCATTTGCGGAGTTAGTCTGTGGGGGCCGAGAGCCGCCCGACGACTCCGCACTCATGCCGACACACCCTCCTTTGCGTCGACTAGCTCACCGAACTCCTCACCACAAGAGCGACACCTGTAGCCGTCGGCAGACTGCTCCCACCACGTATGACCATTCGGACACCGCCACCGCCACCGCTCCGCCGTCACTCAGCCGACACCTCCGAGGTACGGATTGTTTGCACCTCCCCGATTGGACAGCCGTACTCGATGGCGTGCCAACCGGCGTGTAACTCTGCGCTCCCCGCCGAGGACGCCGCCGGAGAACTCCACCCACACCGCCAGCACTTGGCGACGTGAATAGCGCCCTCAGCCATGCGACATACCCTCCTCGGCATGGCACGACTCGGCCACCTCTCGCCACCCGGCCGACAGACACGACTCTCGCGGCGTGTGCCGACGCTCAGACGCCGCTACGGCTTGAGAGGACTCTCGGCCTCGGCCTCGGCCGTCGGCCTCTCTGTCCACCCCTGTTACCCGGCCCTCCGCGCCCACCCACCTCCACGTCCTCGCGCTCGCACCGCTCGCGCTCGGCTTTCGCGTCAGCTGTCGCTCCGAGTGTAGCGACGACTCCTTATTCTCTGTTGACAAAACTCCCTTGCCCAAACCACCGGACGGCGTAGACCCGCGTTCGCTACACGGACGAATTGGAACCGGCGATTGACGGTTTACCCAAAGTGAATATGCCGCTAACAGCCGGCAGAGAACCTTAGCGTTAGATTTCTCTACCCTTGCTATACCGGCGTAAGAGGAATGGACTCGCCGGGATTTGAACCCGGGGCCTCTCCCATGCCAAGGGAGTGATCTACCACTGATCTACGAGCCCGCAGCAGTACCCGCTTTCCGGTCTGTTTTCTTAAACCCATCGGAACCCCGCCGTCTACGACACGCCGTCACGCGCCTCGTTTCAACGAATCGACCATAAGGGATAAATCAGTCCGCTGCATGGGTCCGCCAAGTCGGTGACATCGCGGCAGCGGGCGGGAACGACAGGGGCAGACATGGGGGCAGCGTGCCCGGCACGGGCACCGGGGGAGCGCGACCACGAGACCAACTGAGACACTATGCGGGGACAAACAACACTGGACTTTGCGACCGGCGTGAGTGTCTTTCTCCTCACCGTCCTGTTCGTCTTCATCTTCGTCCCCGGCATCCTCACGCCGTTCACTCAGACGGCCCAGGAGGAGACAGTGACGGCCAACAGGGTCGCAGACCTCGTGACGAAGGACATCGTCGCCGACCCGGCCGAGCCGTACTTGCTCGACGGGCCGTGCACGGCCGCGCTGCTGAACGGGACGTATTCGGCCGGGTCGGACTGTGGGTTCGACGGGTCGACACTTGAGGCGCGACTGGACCTGGACCAGTTCCAGTCCGTCAATATCACGCTGCGTGGGTCGCCATCCCATGGCGGCAACGAACTGATGTGCTGGGACGCGACGAACGCCGCGGTCGTGAACCAGACGGCGAGCAGACCGTGTACCGCGAGCGACGTCTTTCTCCTGCAGGCGGGCGAGGACGTTCCCGACAACAGGGGGTCGGTCGTGACCGCACGGCGCGTCGCGTCGCTGGAGGGAACGGTCGTCTCTGTGGAGGTGCGTGTGTGGTGACGGTGCCGGACACGCGCGGGCAGGCGGTGACGCTGGAGGCGATTGCCGCGGGGTTGATACTGCTGTCGAGCATCGTCTTCGCGCTGCAGATAACCGCGGTGACGCCGCTGTCGGCGAGTACGTCGAGCCAACACATCGAGAACCAGCTAGAGGCCAGTGCGGAGGGGGTCCTCGCGTCCACCGTCGCGGACGGGTCGCTGAAGCGCGCGCTGCTGTACTACAACGAGTCCCGGTCGGCGTTCGCCGAGTCTGACGGGGCACGCGGCGAGTACCGCGGGTCCCCGCCGGATATCCGGTTCGGACGGACGCTGGAGTGGGCCTTCGACGACCGCGGCATCGCCTACAACATCTACGTCACCTACGACGTCGGCGGCGCAGACCGGACCCGGCGGATGTTCTACCGCGGTGAACCGAGCGACAACGCGGTTAGTGCTTCCACGACCGTCGTCATCACCGACGAGGCCCCGCTGTACGACCACGCGGACAGCGATGGGGTTCTCGAACCCCGCTCGTTGACGGTCGGCGATACCGGCGACTACCTGATGGACAACCAATCAGGAACCGGACTCTACAACGTCGCTGAGGTGGAGGTGGTCGTGTGGCGCATCTGAACCCTCTCGCCGACGGCGGGCGAGACAGGGCCCAACTAATCATCGTCTCCGCGTTCGCGCTGGGAGTGTTGTTCGTGGCGCTGGCGCTCATCCTGAACTCGGCCATCTTCACCGAGAACCTCGCGAGTCGCGGCGAGACGACGGGCGGCGAGGACGTCGTCACGTACGAGGACGCGCTCGAACGCGGCGTCGGCGACGTCCTGACATACGAGAACACGAACGTTACGACCACGACAGTCTCACACGGGACACTAGAAACCAGGGTCACCACGGCGACGAGAGACATCAACTCGGTACTGGTCAGGCGGAACGCCAGGACGGGCGCGACGAGCACGGCGACAGTCGACAGCAAGCTCGACGGGACGCTCATCCGGCAGAACGCCACCGCCAACTTCACCAACAACGAGAGCGACGCCGACTGGGAGCTAGTGTCCTCTGTCGACAGGACGCGGGCGTTCACAATGAACGTCACTGGGGCCAACAGTTCCTGTACCCGGTTCACTTCCTGCTTTACGCTCATCGTCGACAACGGGGCCGACTGGGAACTATCAATAAATAATACAACCGGCGGGTTCGTCGTGGCGGTCGACAACGGCAGCGGCACGGCGACGTGTGGCCCGGTGAACGAACCGAGCGTCACCGTCGACGTGACCGGCGGGACGTTCGGCGGAAGACCCTGCCCGGCGATGAACTTCAGCGAGGCTCCCGATTCCGGGTACGAAATCGAGTACGAGAACGCCGACGAGATAACCGGCACGTACTCGCTGGTGGTCGACGACGCGGGGCTGTCATCGCCGCCGCTGCCGGACGACTACGCGTCGACAATCACCGAGGACCCCTTCGCCACGCCCGCGCTCTACAGCGTGAACGTCACGTTCGACTACCAGACGGCAGACGTGAACTACAACTCGACTGTCCGGGTCGCCCCGGGTGAGCCCGATGCGTGACCGCGGCGTCTCTGTCACGCTGAACTACACGCTCGTCCTCGGCATCACGGCGATTCTCGTCGTCGGCCTTCTCACCGCGGGGAGTGGCTTCGTCGAGAGCCAGCGCAACAGCGTCATCGACTCCGAACTCCGGGTCATCGGCGAGCGCCTCGCGGCCGACCTGGCGACTGCCGACCGCCTGGCACAGATCGGTGAGTCCTCGACCGCCCTGAACGTCACGGCACAGCTACCGAAGTCGGTGGCCGGGACGTCCTATCGCATCGAGGTCGTCACCGCTGGCGGGAACACGTCGCTCGAACTCACGACGGACTCGCTGGACAGGACGGTCACGGCGCGCGTGGCGAACACGACCGCAATCGAGCCGGCGGAGTTCCCGGGCGGCCCGGTCGAGATAGTCTACGCCGGCGGCAAACTGGAGGTCAGGGATGCGTAGCGACGAGCGTGCCGTCAGCGAGGTGCTGGGCTACGTGCTCGCGTTCTCGCTGGTCATCACGACGGTCGGCGTCGTCACGGTCGCGGGCTTTACCGAACTGCAGGACACCCGCGACACGGAGCAGATCAACAACGCGGAACGGGCATTCGATCTGCTGGCGACGAACATGAACGACATCGCCAAGCGAGGCGCGCCCAGTCGCTCAACCGAGATGCGACTCGCAGAGGCGCAACTCGATATCTCGAATCCCATAACAATCGGTATAGAAGTCAACGGGACGACAGCGGCCGATAACTTCACCAATTCGTACGAACTCTATCCGATAACCTACAGAGCATCCAACTCCGACCAGACCGTCGTGTACTCCGCTGGGACGATTTTCAGAAGCCAGGACGACGGTGCGAACGGGATTGCAATTCAAAAGCCATCGTTGGTCGTTCAAGATGACCGCTTCATTTTCCCCATCTACCAGACACGCTCACGGGGGACACAGAGCATCGGTGGCGGCACAGCCCGAATAAGAGGAACGGATGCAGGAACCGTTCTCATCGTGTCGGACACTTCAAGCCGGTACTCCAACATCTCGCTCAACGTCACCTCTCCCCGGTCTGGATTGTGGTTGGAGATGCTCAACGACTACGACAGTTTCGACGAGTGCGGGACAGTGACCGGCAGCAGTAACGAAATCTACTGTCGTATGGAGGACCCGAGCCGAGTTCACATTTCGCTCATACGGGTCGACGTCGAAGTTTCACCCTAGTCGAATGTGACGTATACTTCGTTTTCGGTGATATGCAGGAACGTAATAAATTGAGTTCCGGTCGCTTGGTCGAAAAGCAGTGTCCCTTCGGAACCATCTTCATTCACGGGGTTGCTTGCGCCAGGTCCGCTTCCCACTGTCAGGTCGAACTGTGGACCCAGTAAGCCGAAGTAGTGGCTGACGAGGAACCCGAGTTCCTCTTTGTCTCCGGTCGAATAGTCCCCCATATCAACGGTGCCATTGTCGTGGAAGGTGAACGACTTCGTTTCGTTGTCGACGCTCCGGCTCGAGATCTCCGTCCCGTAGTGCCACTTGGTCCCGCTGCCAGTGGCACCACTGATGTCACCCATCTCTAGTTTCGTGTCGCTAGTGATGTTGATAACAAGTGCCCCACTTTGGCAATTGAAATCGTCGGTCTCCGAAACGTCGACGGTCTGGTTTTGCCACTCTTCGTGTATTGTATCGCTTCCTGACGTGTTGTAGTAGTAGAGACTCACGTCGAGGTCACCAGTAAAGTTACCCCCATCGCATTCCGGACTGGCGGATTGAGTCCCGAAGTGCAACTCGAACTGCTCGTTTCCGTTGTCCGCGTACATCGACCAGTCGAGATTGTTAAATTTATTATTACTATTGTCCGGTGCCAGCGTGATATTGTAGGTGTTGATCGGGTGTTCACTACCGATTCCCCGGATGGCGATTGATTGGCCAACTTTTGGCATTTCGAAATCGCCCACGTTCCCGGCGATGGTCTGCAACGAGACACGGACCTGATTCTTGCTCGGGAACTCTGTGACTGCCCCTTCGGTCCGTTCGCGGAAGTACTCGGCCCAGCCGTGGTAGTACTCGGTCTGGACGGTCACGTTCACGGTCCCGTTGGCGACCGGATTCTCGTACGGGTCCCCAGTCACGTTGTACGAGGTCGCGTTCGGGAACACGCGCCGGGTCTGAGTGGCACGTCTGATGGTTGCCGTCGACCCTGCGGCCCCCCCAGCGGAGTTGTTCACCCGGACGATGGGCAACGTGAGCGTCGCCCCGCGGTAGTGGAACTCCGGCGGCGATATCATGAGTCCGACGCCCTCGTCCTGCTTGCGCCAGACACCCCCGCCCTGATAGGCGATTTTCGTGTCGTCGTTGGTGTAGACGACGGCGCCGAGAGTCTCGTTGAACATCACCTCGTCGTCGCCGCCGGCGGTGTAGTTCGCGTGGGTCACCTTGAGCCACCCCGCGTCCGGGAGACTCTCCAGGCGACCGCTGTCGCGGCCGAACTCGACCGACTGGCTCGGCGAGTTGCCGAGCGCGACCATCGAGGTGCGGGTGTTGAAAAGCGTCATCGAGTTCTCGGCCCGTTCCAGTTCCGAGGTGCTCTGGGTGTCGGACAGCGCGTCCGCACCCAGCGTCACCACCACCGCCGTCGCGGTGATGACGAGACCGATGACCAGAACCGCACCGAGCACTGTCGCCTGACTTCGTCTGTCCCCGGTCGTCCCCTGGTGCCGCCCCCCGACGGTCGAGCGCATTAGTACCCGGTATGATTTTCAGCGTGATAAGTAGCGTGGCTGATTACACCTGGATAGTAAACGGGGAACACGGACCGTGACGCAGGGGAGGGCGAACGCCCGGGCCCGCTCGAATCCGGAACGGTTTAGTGAGCGAAGGAGAAGGTAGAGCCGGGAACGCACGGCCGCAAATCTGACTCGTCGTCCGCTTGGGCGACTCGGGATTGCGGCAGTGTTCGCGTCAGGAGACGCAACACGCGGCGACAGCAGTCGCCTGCCATCGAGCGGTCTGTGCAGTTCCAACCCAACAATGGCACGAATGCACTCACGCCGCCGCGGCTCGTCCGACTCGGACAAGCCCGTGGCAGACGAACCACCGGAGTGGAGTGACGTAGACGAAGACGCAATCGAGGAGCGCGTCGTCGAACTGGCCGACGCCGGCCACAGCCCGAGCCAGATCGGGCTGAAGCTTCGCGACGAGGGCGTCCAGGGCACGCCGGTCCCGGACGTCAGCCTCGCGACGGGCAAGAAGGTCACCGAGATTCTCGAAGCGAACGACGCCGACCCGGACCTGCCCGAGGACCTGCGCAACCTCATGGAGCAGGCCATCGGCCTCCGCGACCACATGGAGGCGAACCCGACGGACTACCAGAACAAGCGCGCGCTCCAGAACACGGAGTCGAAGATCCGTCGCCTCGTCAACTACTACCGCGGTGACGAACTCGACGAGGACTTCACTTACAGCCACGAAGACGCACGCGAACTCCTCGAATAGATGTCCACAGCCGGTCGACCGGAGACGGACGCGCCCGCCGCGAGCGACGTAGCCACGCGGCTCCGCGAGGCGGATTTCGTCCGCCTCGTCGCGGCGGCCGACGGCGACGCCCTCGCCGCGGTCGGGCTGGTCGCCAGGGCACTCGACAGCGACGCGACGCCCTACCAGGCGACCGTCGCGCCCGTGCCCGACGACGCCGTCCGGGAGACCGACGCAGACCTGACAGTCGCGCTCGGCCGGCCGCTCCCGACCGCCGACCTCACGCTCGGCACCGACACGTCCGCCAGCCGCGTCGGTTACGACGTGGCGGCACAGTTCGGGGACCCCGACCCGGTGCTGGCACTCGCCGGCGTCGCCGCGGGTGGAGGCGTTCCGAGCGGCCGACCGCTCGAAGACGCCGAAGCGACCGGGCTGGGTCGCCGGCCCGGCGTGGCCGTCCCGACGACGGACCTCGTCGACGGGCTGGCACACTCGACGCTGGCCCACGGCCCGTTCTCGGGGGACGAGGAGTCGGCCGCAGCGCTGGTCGACGACCTGGACCTTCCCGACGACCCCGACGACGCGACCCACCGCCGGGTCGCCTCGCTGGTTGCACTCGCCATCGCTGGCGACGCGGACGCCACCCCACGCGGCGCGGAGGCCGTCGAACGCTTCCTCCGGCCGTACGCCGGTGCGCCGTTCGAGACGGTCGGCGGCTACGCCGACGTACTCGACGCAGTCGCGCGGACGGACCCGGGACTCGGCGTCGCGCTCGCGGTCGGCAGCGTCGACCGCGACGCCGCGCTGGCCGCCTGGCGCGACCACGGCGAACGCGCCCACGCAGCCGTCGACGGTGCGACGACGGGCCGGTACGACGGCCTGTTCGTCGCCCGCTGTGAGGGTGACGCACCCGTCGGTACCGTGGCCAGGCTCGTCAGGGACTTCCGCTCGCCGGAGCCGGTCGTCCTCGTCGTCGCGGACGGCGAGGCGGCGGCGCTGGCCGACGATGGGACGAACGCGGGCGCAGTCGTCGCAGAGGCCGCACGCGCGGTCGGCGGCGACGGCGACGGGACGGACGACTGGGGTCGCGCCAGGTTCGACGGCGACGACGCCGAGTTCGTCCTCGCGTTCAGGGAGGCACAATGAGACGGGCACGCATCACGACGACACACGGCAACGCGGATGCAGCGGCCGCAATCGCGGCGGCGGTCCGCCCGGACGACACGGCAGAGATGGACACGAGAAGTGACGAGGAGCGAGTCGTGACGATGATAGAGCGGGAGACGACTGGTGGCTTGCACGCGACGGTCGACGACTACGTCGTGAACCTCACGGTGGCAGCACAGCTTTCCGACCAGGACGGGGAAACGTCCACAGACGACACACAATCATGAGCGAACGTTCAGTATCCCGACAGAAGCAACAGAAACGCTGGTACGACGTGCTTGCCCCGGAGCAGTTCGACCGGGAAAAGCTCGGCGAGACACCGGCAGACGAACCGGACAAGGCCCTCGGCCGCACGATCGAGACGACGCTTGGCGACCTGCGCAACGACGCCAGCGAGAACAACACGAAGCTGAAATTCAAGATTACGGAGGTCGCCAGCGATACGGCGTACACCGAGTTCATCAAGCACGAACTCACCCGTGACTACCTCCGCAGTCTGGTCCGCCGTGGCTCCTCGAAAATCGAGGCGTACATCACGGTGCTGACGACGGACGACTACCGCGTCCAGATTCAGCCCGTCGCGCTGACGACGAAAAGCGCCGACGAGAGCCAGGAGAAGGCCATCCGCCGGACGATGATCGACCTCGTCGAGGAGTCCGCCAGCGAGCGGACCTTCGAGGACCTGATCGACTCCATCGTCGAGGGTCGCCTCTCCTCGGCAATCTACAACGAAGCGAAGACCATCTACCCGCTGCGCCGGGTCGAGATTCAGAAGACCACGCTGGAAGCGCGACCGGAGGAAGTCGCCGCGGAAGAGGAGACGGCGGTCGACGTCGACGAGGAAGACGTCGGCGTCGACACCGACGAAGCCGAAGAGTAACCCTTTCGCCGCACGTCCGATTTTCGGCGGAACGGTCAATTGTCTCGCGCCCTACCTCCCGGTATGTCACGTCCCCCGGAGCGACGCGCGGGCGTCGACGAAGCGGACTGTTCGGGAACGACAGCGGTCGTCACTGGGTCGACGACCGGCATCGGCCGCGAAATCGCCCTCTCGCTCGGTCGGCTGGGCGCACACGTCGTCGTCCACGGCCGCGACCGCGAGCGCGGGCGGGACGTCGTCTCCGAACTCGACGAGACGGCAGGGTCCGGCGAGTTCGTCGCGGCCGACTTCGCGACCGAGGCCGGCGTCCGGTCGTTCGCCGACGACGTGCTGGACCGCGTCGAGACCGTCGACCTGCTGTTCAACAACGCCGGCGGGTTCTTCCGCCGGGGTCGGCTCACCGACGACGGCATCGAGACGACGTTCGCTGTCAACCACCTCGCACCGTTCCTGTTGACGCACCTGCTGGCCCCGTCGATGCCGGACGACGGCCGCGTCGTCACGACGTCCTCTGGCGTGCATCGACAGGGCGGCATCGACTTCGACAGTTTCGACACCGTCGACGACTACAGCGGGATGACCGCTTACTCCCAGTCGAAACTGGCGAACGTCCTCTTCACGCGGGAACTCGCCAGCCGCGTCGACCGCCTGACGGCGAACTGCTTCCACCCCGGATTCGTCCCAGGGAGCGACTTCTCGCGGGAACTGCCCGCGCCGATTCGCGTCTCGATGAAGGCCCTCAGCGTCGTTCCCGGCGTCGGCACCAGCGTCGAGCAGGGTGCCGCGACGGGGGTCTACCTGGGCGTCTCGGATGACGTCGCAGGGACGAGCGGCAAGTACTTCGCGCACTGTTCGGAGAAGCGGCCCGCCGCGGCAGCCAGAGACGACAGGACAGCCGCCCGTCTCTGGCAGCGGAGCGAGCAACTCGTCGGTCTGACTGACGCGGAACGCATCGCCCCGCCGGCAGACGCACACTGACTGTCGCGGTCAGCCCTCGACGACGTCGATGGTGCCGAGCATCTGGACTCGCTCGTGGGGGATGCAGAAGTAGTTGTACGTCCCGGGGACGGTAAACTCGTGTTCGTAGACTTCACCGGCACCGAGAACGCCGGCGGAGCGGTTGGAGTACCGTTCGCGGGCCTCCTTCTCACTCCCGAACCCGCCCGACGCGAAGTACTCGGCGTCGTCGGGAATACCGCCCTCGTAGGCCGTCACGGTGTGGCCCTGCTTGCTGGTGTTGCGCCAGACGACCGTTGCCCCGACCTCGACCTCGAACGCCTCCGGTCGGAACCGGCTCGCTGACATGCCGATGTCGAACTCGGTCGAGTCGGCGCTGCCGCCGATACAGCCCGCCAGGCCGATGGCGGTGCCGACCCCGGCGGCGGCCGTCAGAAACCTCCGGCGGTTCATGGACGGGCTTGGGACCGGCCGGGCTTAGACCACTCGATTCGTGAAGGGAAACGCTCTTGGCCCGAAGCGTCGCACACACTCCCATGAGCAACGAGGACGACGACGAACCCGCCGGTGAACTCGACCCGGCCGACCTCGAAACGCGCCTCGACGACGCCGGGGACGCACTGGAGGCCGCAGAGACAGAAGCCGACCTCGACGACGTCGAGTCGACCCTGGACAGCATCGAATCGGACCTCGAAGCGGCGGACCTGCCCGAACCCGAGGACGACGACGAGGAGGACCCGACGGAGGCCATCGAGAGCCGCCTGTCCGACCTCCGGGACGACCTCGAATCCCAGCGCGGTCCCTACGCCGAGGACGTGAGCGACATCGTCGACGAGGCGGCGGCGACGCTGCGGGACACCCGCTGGACCGAGGACGGCGAACCGGACGCGATCGACGCCGCGGAGGCCTTTGGCGAGGCCGCGAGCGACATTCTCGACCGGGGCATCTCCGTCGAGACCAACGACGAGCACGGCGCCGCGGACAGCCTCGAAGCGGCCGCGGAGACCATCGCGAACGCGGGGCTCGACGCCGACGAGGACGCCGAGACCATCGCCGAGTTGCTGGAGGCCGCCGAACAACTCGAAGCCAACCTCGACGCCGCCGAGGAGTGGGACGACCTCACAGTCCGCGAGCAACTCGACGCGCAGGGCTTCTACGACGTCCTGAATCCGAAAAACCGCAAGGACTACCCGGCGGAGTGGAACGCGGTGAAGGTCTACGAGCAGATGCGGGACGTGCAGCCGATTCTGAAGGCACTCGACCGTTTCGAGTCGGACTTCATGGAGGAGAACATCCTCGACGCGCTGGAGCACATCGCACCCGAGGAGGCCTTCGACGCGGTCCACCAGCGCGCACAGCGCCGCGCCGTTCAGCCCATCCGCATCCTCGGCCGCATCGGCGACGACCGCGCCTGCGAGACGCTGCACGACTTCCTCGGCGGCGGCGACGTGAAACTGGAGAAGACGTCGCTGCGCGCGCTCGGCGCTATCGGCAGCGAGGAGTCGACCCAGCACGTCGCCAACCGCCTCGTCGCCGACGACCCCGAAATCCGCTCGGTGGCCGCGCGCTCGCTCGGCCTCATCGGCGACACGCGGGCCATCGAACCGCTGGAGCAGGTCCTCGAAACGGACGACGCCGACGAGGTCCGCGCCAGCGCGGCCTGGGCGCTCAACCAGATCGGCACCGAACGCGCACTCGACGCCGCCGCGCAGTACGCCGACGACCGTTCGTACATCGTGCAGGTCGAGGCCGAGAAGGCCGCCGGCGTCTGACCACCCGACTCTTTATACACGAACGGCCGACCAGGCCCGGCCATGGGCCGCGGACTCGTCCTCGTTCTCGCACTCGCGCTGGTCGCAGCACCCGTCGCCGTCGGGGCCGCGGCCGACCCAGCGGGTCGCTCCGACGGCCCGCACCTCGTCGCAGCCTACCCGAACCCCGTCTCGGCGGGTGACGCCGGCGAGTTCGTCACGCTCGCAGTCCCACCGGATACCCCCCTCGGTGAGTTCCGAATCGCCGACGGCGAGTCGTCGGTCGCGCTGCCGAACGTGACCGCAGCCGGCCGCGTCGTGCTGTCGACGGCTCCCGAACGGACGAGGCCGCTCGTCGACGACAGGGTCCGCCCGCTCGGCGACATCGAACTCGCCAACACGGGTGAGTCGCTGCGCCTCGTCCGCGACGGCGAGACAGTCGACGCGCTGTCCTACGAGGACGCACCGGAGGGGAGTCTCCGCGTGCCGGGGTCGGGCGACGGCTGGCGACCGCTCGGTGCGACGGACCGCCCGGTCGTCACCGGCGGTCCCGGAACCGTCCGCGCGTTCGTCCTGCCCGACGGCGGCGACGTCGCGGTCGACCACCTCCGACGGGCCGACGACCGGATACTGCTCGGCGCGTACACGCTGACCTCGGAGCGGGTCGCCGACGCGCTGGTGGCGGCCCACCGGCGCGACGTCAGCGTCCGCGTCCTCGTGGACGGCAGTCCCGTCGGCGGCTTCCCCCGTCGCGAGGCTCGCCTGCTGGACAGACTCGAACGCGCCGGCATCGACGTGCGAGCAGTGGGCGGACCCAGCGCACGCTACGCGTTCCATCACGCGAAGTACGCCGTCGCGGACGACCGGGCGCTGGTCACGACTGAGAACTGGAAACCGGCCGGTGTCGGTGGCGCGAGCAGCCGCGGGTGGGGCGTCGTCACCGACCAGCCCCGCGTCGTCGACGGACTTGTAGCGACGTTCCGTGCCGACGCCGGCTGGCGCGACGCCGTGCCGTGGGACCGGTTCCACGCCGACCGCTCGTTCGTCGAGACGAACGTCTCCACCGGGTCCTATCCGACCCGGTTTCCACCCGAGTCGGTCCCCGTCGACCGTACCCGGCTGCTCGTCGCGCCGGACAACGCCGAGTCCGCCGTGGTCGGCGTCGTCGACAACGCCACGGAGACGCTGGTCGTCGAGCAGGTCAGCGTCGGGGGTCGGACGTCGCCGTTCCTCCAGGCAGCACTCGATGCCGCCGAACGCGGCGTCGGCGTCCGTATCTTGCTGTCCAGCGCGTGGTACGTCCGGGAGGACAACGAGAGGCTCGTCACCTGGCTGAACGACCGGGCAGCCAGCCGGAACCTCCCGCTGGAGGCCCGAATGGCCGCTCCGCGGGGCCGGTTCGAGAAGATACACACGAAAGGCGTCGTCGTCGACGGCGACCAGGTCGTCCTCGGGAGCCTCAACTGGAACAACCACTCGGCCCGCGAAAACCGCGAGGTGGCCGTCGTACTGGACGGCGAGGCGGTCGGGACGTACTTCGGACGCGTCTTCGACGCCGACTGGCAGACCCGAGCGCCGACGCCCGTCGGCCTGTTACTCGTCGTCGCCGTCGCCGCCGTCGGCGCGCTCCTGCTCGCCCGCCGGCTCCGATTCGAGAGAGGAAGTGGAGGGATTCAACCGCCGGACGACTGACAGTCACCAGCGGTGAGCGGGAGGGCCCGGCCGTCGAGACCGTCAGTCCTCGACGGAGCGAGCGTCTGCTCGCCGTGACTCGGGCCAGAATAGTCGACTGTCGGTCCGAACTGCGCGTTCAGACCTCGTCCGGCAGCGACGCGGAACTCTGGAGGTCCTCGTCGAGTTCGGCCTCGCCCATCTTCTCGACGAGCGCGTCGAGGACGTCGTCGCGGCGTCCCTTCACGAACTTGATGGAGCCGACGACGAGGTGGCCGCCGCCGGAGACGCCGGCCCCCGGCAGTTCCGCGGTGAGTTCCGACACCATCTCGGGGATGTCCAGGCGGACGCCGTCCGACCGGAGGACTGTGAAGTCCGGCCCCACGCCGATGGTGATGACGGGGTCGCCCGTCTCCTCGACCTTCCGGTCGTGAATCTTGCCCGTCGTCTTGCCGGGCGCGGGGTAGGTGAACCGCTTTGCGTGGTTCTCGACGTCGATGCGGTAGAGGCGGGCGTCGTTGTCCAGCCGCTCCTCCTCGACGTGGGCCATCGCGGCCGAGAGCTGTTCGTCCACGTCGCGCTCGGCGCGCTCGGCCAGCAGGTCGACGAGTCGCTCGTGGCGGTCCCTGTCGTCACAGTTGACGTTCAGGATGTCGTTGACGAACTCCCGGCCGGCGGAGTAGCGCAGCCAGAACGTCGCGTAGTCCAGCGCCTCCCCGATTTCCCGCAGCCGCTCCTCGTCGTAGCCCGCCTCGGCTGCCAGGTCGATGTACTCGGGCATCGCCTCGCCCTCCGAGCGGTCGGCCAGGCCGCCGACGGCGGGGACGTGTTCGAGGTCGTCCGTAATCTCCGGGTCTATCATCCGGGCGATTTCGACGCACATCATCCCCGTCGTGATGCGGTAGTCCTCGTCGTGGAGGTAGGGGTTGACGTGGTTCTCGACGAGCGGTTCCACGGCCTCCGGGTCCGGGTGGTGGTGGTCGACGACGAGAATCGGGACGTCGTAGTGCGCGAGGTTGCGATAGGCGGGGGTGTCCTCCTCGGTGCTCCCGTTGTCGAGCATCATCAGGAGCGGCAGTTTCTGGCCGTGGCGCTTGCGGTCCTCCAGCGCGAAGTTGAGGTCGCGGGTCACGTCCTCCATCTCGTAGAAGGGGGCCTTGCTCGGCAGGCGCTTGAGGAGGTGCCGGGGGGCCTCGGGGTCCTCGTGGACCTCGGCGATGAACCGCTCCAGCGCGTACTGCAGCGGGACGCTGGCGCAGAGTCCGTCGCCGTCGGCGTGGTGGCGCATCCGGATGGGGCGTCCTTCGAGCACCGTCTCGCGCAGGCGGCGGGCGACGTCCCGGAGGTCATCGCGGAGTTTCTCGAAGGCCGGCCAGTCGGCGAGCGGTTCCACGTCGTGAGGTTCTGCGACCGATTCCGTGGCGGCGGCCAGGCGGTCGGACACGGTTGCGGCCTCCTGACCTTCGAGCAGGGTGAGCGTGTCGGCCTCGACCTGGATGCCGTCGTCGTGGGTCTCGACGGTGCCCGTCACCCTGACCACGTCGTCGACTGCGACGTCGGGATAGGCGCGGACGCCAGCCTCCTCGAAGGCGGCACAGGGAGCGATTGCGCGCTCGCCGCGGACGTGGAAGATGGTCGGACCGCCCGTCTGCTTTATCTGGACGACGCGTCCCTCGATGTGGACCGTCTCGCCGGTGTGACTCTCTGCGTCGGCGACGGGAACCTGCTGGCCGTGGCCGACGCTCCGGGTCTCGTAGTCGGCGACCTGTACCTCGGCGAAACTCACGTCGCCGTTGTCGCGGACCTCCGCGAGTTCGACGATGAGGTCGTCACCGACGTCGTACGTGCCGACCAGGTTCGATGAGTGGACCAGCCCGGAGACCGACTCCGAGAGGTCGACGAAGATGCCGTAGTCGACGATACCGTTGACCGTGGCGTGGTAGCGTCCGTTCTCTTCGAGGTCGTCGAGCGTGCAATCCGGAGCGAGGTCGTAGACGACGGGTCCCCCGTCGGGAACCGCGACACCGGAAGATTCGGTGCCATGCGTTGGAGACATTTCCCTGTAGTTCGGCGGTGGCCCGTTTTTACTCTTCGATATGGTCCGCCTGCCACTCCGGAACCCTTAGAAGGGGCGCGAACTGACAGAGGGGGTATGGGACTGTTCCGCTCGAGCGAGATTCTCGGCATCGCCGAACCCGCGCTCGAGTTCGCCCTGGCCGCCTCCGAGGAGTCCCACCCAAACGAGTACATGGGGCTCCTCCGGGGCGAGGACGCCAGCAAGGTGGGCCTCGACGAGGACGGGACCGTGCTCACGGACGTGCTCGTCATCCCCGGGACCGAGACCAACCCGGTCAGCGCGACTGTCGACACCAACATGATTCCGAACGACCTGCGCGCCGCCGGGTCGATACACTCCCATCCCAACGGCGTGCTCCGGCCGAGCGACGAGGACCTGATGACCTTCGGACGCAACCGCGTCCACATCATCGTCGGGTACCCTTACGGAAAGACCGACTGGCAGGCCTTCGACCGCGACGGGAATCCCTTCGACCTGCCGGTGCTCGACGTCGACCCGCCCGAGGACAACTTCTTCGACATCACCCAGGCCGACATCGACCGCGAACTCCGCGAGGAGGGGTTCGACGGATGAAACGCGTCGTCGCACAGGGAACCTTCGACATCCTCCACCCCGGCCACGTCCACTACCTCAGCGAGGCGGCGGCGATGGGCGACGAACTGCACGTCATCGTCGCCCGCGCCGACAACGTCACGCACAAACCCAAGCCGGTCATCCCGAGCGACCAGCGCGTCGAGATGGTCGAGGCGCTGGACCCGGTCGACCACGCGCGACCGGGCCACCCCGACGACATCTTCGTTCCAATCGAGGACATCGAACCCGCGGTCATCGTGCTAGGCCACGACCAGCACCACGACCCCGACGCCATCCGGCAGGCGCTGGCCGAGCGCGACATCGACTGCGAGGTGGTGCGCGCCTCGGCCCGCGAGGCCGCCGAAGGCGAGGAGTTCCTCTCGACCGGCCGTATCATCGAGAAGATACTGCGGGAACGCGGCCGGTGACTCAGGGGCCGAACGTCGCCGGGTGACACTCCTCCGTCTCGACCGCCGACGGGTCGTTGAGCGACAGCGTGACGGTCGTCCCGTCGTCGACAGTCACGTCGACGGAACCGCCCACGCCAGTCACCTCCCAGGCGACGAACCAGAGGCCGAGTCCGCTCGAATGGACCAGCGGCGTCTCGTAGCCCCGGTCGAGGACGGTCTGCTCGGACTCGGGGAGGCCGGGACCGTCGTCCGTGACCGACACCCTGACCGCGCCGGACTCCGTCGCGGGCGTCACCTCGAACCTGACCGTTGCCGCCGGGCCGCCGTGGACGGCGGCGTTCTCCCCGAGTTCGTACAGCACGTCCCGAATCGCCTCCGTGGCGTAGACGGCCTGGCTGTCGGGGGCCGCGACGGCGATGTCCGCGTCGGGGTAGTCCACCGCGAGCGTCTCCGCGACGTCCTCGACGACGGAGACGACGTCACGCCCCGCCGGTGCGGTCTCTTCGCTGACCGCGCTGTCGATGGCCCGTGCCTGCTCGCTGAGCGCGATGAGTTCCTGCGCGCGGTCCCGGATGGCGGTGACCGCCTCGCTGTACTCCGGCCCGAGCTGGTTCTGGAGTGCGCTCGAGTGGGCGAGGACGACGTTGAGTCCGTTGCGGAGGTTGTGCCGGAGCACCCGGTTCAGGACGCCCGCGAGTTCCTCGTGTCGCTTGCGGTCCGTGACCTCGCGCTGGAAGCCCGCGAAGTGTGTGACCTCGCCGCTGTCGTCCCGGACCGGCGAGATAGACAGTTCGTTCCAGAACGGCGTCCCGTCGTCGCGGTAGTTCAGCAGTTCCTGCCGCGCCGGTTCTTCGGCGTCGATGTGGCGTCCCAGTTCCGCCACCGCGGACTGTGCCGTCTCCGGCCCCTGCAACAGCCGGCAGTTCTGCCCCAGAACCTCACTGCGCTGGTAGCCCGTCATCTCCTCGAACCGCTCGTTAGCGTACACGAGGCTGTTGTCCCCGTCGCTCGCGTCTGCGATGGTAATCCCGACCGGTGCCGCCTCGATTGCGCGGTCCTTCACGCGGAGTTCCCGCTCGTTCTCACGGCGGGTACTGATGTCCCGCATCACGCCCTGAACGTACTCCGTGTCCCCGAGTTCGACCGTGCTGGCAGCTATCTCGACGGGCACCCGCTCGCCGTCCGGGCGCTGGAGAGACACCTGCGACCCGTCGTCGAACCTGCTCATCGTCCCGTCGCCGGTCAGGATGAACCGCTCGAACTCCGCCCAGTGACGGTCGTCCGTGCCGGGGACGTGGAAGTGGTGCATGTCCATGCCGACCAGGTGCTCGGCGGGGACGCCCACGAGGTCGGCTGCGGCCTCGTTCGCGTCGACGACGGTCCGCGTCTCGATGTCGGCCACGAAGATGGCGTCCGGCGCAGTTTCGACCAGCGACTCGTACTTCTGTTCGGACTCGTTCAGTTCCTTCTCCCGTCGGTCCAGGCGCTCGTCGCGCTCGTTCAGCTCCCGCTCGTGCCGGACGAACTCCCGCTCCCGGCCCAGAAGCCGCGCCGCGAGTTCGACGAAGGCCCGCTCGGTAGTCGAGAACTCCGTCTCCCGCTCCGGCCGGTCCGCGAAGCAGATGGTCCCCACGAGGTCACCGTCGTCGTGAATCGGGGTGCCGAGATGGCACCCGAGCCCGTGTTCCACGTACGCGGGGTCGTCCGCCCATCCCTCGCTGCGCGCGTCGGAGACCGCCAGGGAGCGCCCGGTCTCGACGCACCGCCGGCAGTAGGTTCGCGAGAGGTCGTAGACCGAACCTTCGGCCAGTATCGTCTCGTCCGTGCTGACGAGGACCTCGAACTGTCCCGACTCCGTATCGATTTCCGAGACGAAGCCGAGGCTGACACCCAGGTACTCCGTCCCGACGTCGACGATTGCCTGCCGTTTCTCCCGGAGCGACTGGTCCTCGCTGGCGACGACGTCGTACAGCCGCTCGCGACTCCTGTCGTGGTCGGCGGTGAGTGAAATCGTGTCTGACATCGACTGTCTCTCCTGGCGACTGCCGCCGGCTGTCCCGCGACGAGTCCTCTCGTGTCCGGCGTGGGACGTCGCACTGGTTCTCTCTACGACGAAGGTTCGGATAAAAAAGAGCGTGCCACCAAACTGATTAGGCAGCGACCGTCCTCAGAGCAGGTCGCCGTCGTCCAGTCGCTCGACGGCCTCCCGGAGTCGCTCCTTGCTGTTGGCGTAGGAGATGCGTGCGTACCCCGGCGTGCCGAACGCGCTGCCGGGAACGGTCGCGACGTGTGCCTCCTCGATGGCCTCCTCGCACCAGCTCTGGTCGTCCTCGTCGACGGGGAGCATCATGTAGAAGGCGCCCTGCGGCGTGGCGACGTCTTTCCCGTACTCGGCGAAGAGGTCGACGAGCATGTCGCGGCGTTCCTGGAAGGCCTGGCGCATCTCCTCGACGGCCTCGTCGGTGTTGCGCAGCGCCTCGATGCCGGCGTGCTGGACGAAGTTGACGGCACAGGAGACGGAGTGGCTGTGGATCTTGCCGGCCTGCTCGATGAGTTCCTCCGGGCCGGCGAAGTACCCGAGCCGCCAGCCGGTCATCGCGTAGGCCTTCGAGAAGCCGTTGACCGTGATGGTCCGGTCGCGCATCCCCTCCAGCGTGCCGAGGCTGGTGTAGGAGACGCCGTCGTAGACGATTTTCTCGTATATCTCGTCGGAGATGACCGTCACGTCGTGGTTGACGGCGATGTCGCGGACGCCCTGGAGTGCCGCTTCCGAGTAGACTGCGCCGTGGGGGTTGCCCGGTGTGTTGATGACCAGCATTTCGGTGTCGCTCGTCACCGCGCCGCGGAGGTCGCCCAGCGCGTCCTCCAGCCGGAAGTCGTACTGGGCGGTGTCGACGCGCTTCAAGCTCCCGCCGGCGAGTTTGACCATCGCCTCGTAGGAGACCCACGCGGGGTCCAGCAGGACGACTTCGTCGCCGTCGTCGATGAGCGTCTGGAACACCTCGAACAGCGCCTGCTTGCCGCCGGGGGTGACCATCACGTTCTCGGGGCCATACTGCGTGAGGCCGCTCTCCGTCTGGAGCTTCTGAGCGATTGCCTCGCGGAGTTCCGGGATGCCCTGCGAGGGCGTGTATCCGGTCTTGCCGGCTTCCAGCGCGCGCTCGGCGGACTCCTTGATGTTCTGTGGCGTGTCGAAGTCGGGTTCGCCGACGCTGAGGTCGACGACGTCGACGCCGTCGGCTTCGAGTTCGGCTGCCTTGTTGCTAATCGCCAGCGTGGCGGACGGTTCGACGCGTTCTACGCGGTCGGTGAAGTCGAGGTCTGTCATGATTCGAGTTCGTGTACCAAGTCTATCGCACTGTCCACGGCCGTCGCACCGTAGTCCACCCGCGCGTCGGCCTCGTCCTGGCTCATGCCCGGACCGGTGATGCCCAGCGTCACCGGCGTGTCGCGGTCGAGGCTGACCTCCGTCAGCCCCTGCGCCGCGGCGTCGGCGATGACCTGGTCGTGGTCGGTGTCGCCCGTCACGATGGCACCGATGACGGTCACCGCGTCGACGTCGTCGCGGCGCGCCAGGCGGTCGGCCGCCAGCGGGGTGTCGTACGACCCCGGCACCTCGACGGTCTCGACGATGTCGGCACCGCGGTCCTGGGCGGCCTCGCGTGCCAGGTCCGCCATCTCCTGTGTGAGTGGTCGTTCCTTGTTGAACTGGGCGACGACCAGCCCGAGCTGCACCATACCTGAGCGGGTGTGTCGTGTACTAAAAGAACTACCGTTCTCGGCACACGCGTGGCCGTTCGCAACCGCACCGGTTTTAACGGTCGGACTCGCGTGTGCGGATATGCCAGGCCCCGACGACGAGTCCCCGGACGAGGGGTCCGACGACCCCGGGCCGGCCGACGAGGTGCCCGCCGGGGACGGACGCTCCTCCATCCCCGACGGCGACGGGGGGCCGCCGACAGCGGCGGACGCCCCGACCACACCGACGCGGGAACCGCAGTCCCAACCGGAGTCGCCCGCGTGGCAGCGGGTCGACGCCGCCCGCGAGTACCTCGCCTCGGTAGACCTCGTCCGCGCCGTCGCAGTCATCACCGCGCTGGCCGTCCTGGTCCGCCTCGTCGGCCTCGGTGCCCGCCCGATGCACTTCGACGAGAGCCGGGTCGCCTACTGGTCGCTGCACTACATCGAGAGCGGGTCGCTGACCTACCGCCCGGTCGTCCACGGCCCGTTCATCCAGATTGTCAACGCCTTCACCTTCGCGACGTTCGGCGCGAGCGACTTCCTCGCGCGCCTGCCGGTCGCCCTGGCGGGCGGCCTGCTTCCGGCCACCGCCTTGCTCTTTCGCGAGCACCTGCGGAAGGACGAGACCATCGTCTTCGCCCTCTTTCTCTCGGCGAACTCGATTCTGCTGTACTACTCGCGGTTCATGCGCAGCGACGTGCTCCTGGCAGCGTTCATGTTCACGGCCTTCGCGCTATTTGTCCGCTACTACGACACCCGGCGGGTCGGCCTGCTGTACGCGGCGATGGTCTTCGTCGGGATGGGGTTTGCCTCGAAGGAGAACGCCATCGTCTACGTGCTGACGTGGCTCGGTGCCACGGCGCTTCTCGTCGACCAGGGGCTGTACCGCCCCCGGACCTACCGCAGCGGCTTCGCCGCGGCGAAAGACGCCGTCACCGACCGGCTGTCGGTCGGCTACCTCAAGTACTACGTCGGCCACGGCGTCGGTCTGGCGGTGGTGCTCGTCGGCGTCCTCGTCTTCTTCTACGCCGACCGCGGCGCGGGGCTGGCGGGTCTCCAGCGACCCCCGACGGCACCGTCCGCGGGCGCGACGGGACTGTACGAGGCGCTGGGGCAGCCACTGAGTTTCCCCGGCTACGCCGTCGACACGCTCCAGGGCGCGGCCGACGCCGCACTCGACCACTGGGGCAGTCCCGCGGGCGGCGAGGACGAGTCGCTCGTCAGCACCTACCTCACCAACATCGGCCGGGACATCGACGTGCTCGCCACGCACGGGGTCGTCGTCCTCGTCTTCGGCGTCATCGGCTTCTTCTGGGAGCGCTACGGCCGTGCCACCTCGCGCAACCTCGTGATATTCGCCGGCTACATCGGCATCGTCTCGCTGCTCGGCTACCCGCTGGCCGACGACATCGGCGGCGCACACTGGCTCCACGTCCACGTGCTCCTCCCGATGGCGATTCCCGCCGCGGTCGGCATCGCCCGTTTCGCCCGCTTTGGCAAGACAGCCACCGAGAACCGCGACCCGATAGCCGGTCTCGTCGTCGGGTTCATCCTCCTCCTGCTGGTCGCGCAGGTCGGCGCGACGGCGGTCGGCAGTTCCTACGTCGACACCACCTCCACCGACAACACGCTCGCCCAGTACGCACAGGCGGAGGCCGACGCACGGGACGCAATCGACGCCATCAACGCCATCGCGGGCACGGAGAATCCGGACGTCCTCGTCTACTCCGAGGCGTCGTTCTCCGACCGGCCGCTGGTCGGCAACGAACCGACGTTATTGACGCGCCCGATATGTCTCGGGACCGGGTGGTACTCCAGCCTGCCGCTGCCGTGGTACGTCGAGAAGGCCGACGCGAACGTCACCTGCGAGAACTCCACGTCCGCGCTGCGTGACACCGTCTCGCAGAACCCGCCGCCGCTGCTCGTCACCAACACCGCAGACGACTCGGTCCCGAAAGAGCAGTTGAACGAGCAGTACGTCTCCCGGACCTTCGAGTGGTTCAAGTACGGCCACCAGGTGACGGTCTGGGTCCGCGAGGACCGGGTGGACGAGGTGGGCTGGGCGGTGGCGACATGAGCGAACGCTTTTGACCGTCGGGTGCACACTCCGGCGACAATGACACGCAGTGCTCCCGGTACGACGCTCGGCGTCGTCGGCGGCGGCCAACTCGGCCGGATGCTGGCCGAGGCCGCCGCGCCGCTGGGTATCGACCTCGTCGTCTCCGACCCTACTCCCGACGCACCGGCCTCGCCCGTCGCGCGCGAGCAGGTCGTCGGCGACTTCGACGACCCGGAGACCATCCGCGCCGTCGCCGAACGCTCGGACTATCTCACCTTCGAGATAGAACTCGCCGACCCGGACGCGATGGAGCGAATCGCAGCGGAGACGGACACGCCGGTCCACCCCCATCCCGAGACGCTCCGGACGATTCAGGACAAGTTCGTCCAGAAGGAACGCCTCAGCGAGGCCGGCGTCCCCGTCCCTGCCTACCGGGCGGTCGACTCGGTCGCTGACCTCCGCGAGGCACTCGACGACCTCGGCTACCCGGCGATGCTCAAGGCCCGGGAAGGCGGCTACGACGGCCGCGGGAACGTCCCCGTCGAGTCGCCGGACGACGTCGACGCGGCGTTCGACGCCATCGAGGGCCCGGCGATGGTCGAGGAGTTCGTCGACTACGCGCGGGAACTCGCCGTCATCGGGTGCGTCGGCGACGGCGAGCGCGACACCTTCCCCGTCACCGAGACCATCCACCGCGAGGAGATACTCCGGGAGTCGGTCGCGCCTGCTCGGACCGACGAAGGCGTGCGCGAGCGCGCCCGAGAGGTTGCACTGGACGTCCTCGACGCGATGGACGGCCGGGGCGTCTACGGCATCGAACTGTTCGAGACGACCGGCGGCGAGATTCTCCTGAACGAAATCGCGCCGCGACCCCACAACTCCGGGCACTGGACCATCGAGGGCTGTCACACCTCCCAGTTCGAGCAACACGCCCGCGCCGTGACAGGGCTGCCGCTCGGGACCACCGAACTCAGGGACCCGACCGTCTCGGCGAACGTCCTCGGCGACGTCGAGGACCGTCAGCCGGCCAGCGTCGACGGCGCGGCCGACGCGCTCGCGACCGAGCGTCTGGCTCTGCACTGGTACGGCAAGCGCGAGGTCTACCGCCTGCGCAAGATGGGACACGTCACGCTCGTCGGTGCCGGGGACGAATCGCGTGACGACCTGCTGGCCCGTGTGCGGGGGGTCCGTGACGGCCTCACCTTCGGTGACTGAGACTCACGGTGACCGTTCGTCGAGGAGTTTGTCGATGTCGGCGGCCACGTTCCCCTCCCGTTCGACGCCCAGGCGCTCGGCCAGGTCGCCGCGGTCGAGGGCGTCTTCGAGTTCCCAGCGGGTCACGCCGGCGCGCTGGGCCGCCTCTGCGACGGTACAGTCGCTGAGCGCGAGCAGCCCCACCGCCGTCGCGAGGTCCGCCTTCACGTCCGTGACGGCAACCTTCTCTCCCATGTCGACCGTGGGTATCGCTCACACGCGCTTGAATCTACCTCCGCAATTACCAGATTTGAGATTGGGAGGCAGGCCGACGGCCGACCAGCAACGCTTAGGGGAGCGGCAGACGGAGGGGCGGACATGAACGACCAGTTGCAGTCGCTCATCGACGAACTGGAGACACAGGCCGACGAGGACCGCCCGGCCGCCGACACGCCGGACGTGGGCGTCGTCATGGGTTCGGACTCGGACCTCGACGTGATGGCCGGCTCCGAGGAGGGGCGGCCTGGGGCCTACGACGCCTTCAAGGAGCATCTCGGGTTCGCCGAGCAGACCGACTACGAGAACCCGCCCGAGGAGCGGTTCACTTTCGAGACGTTCGTGGTCTCGGCCCACAGGACGCCGGAACTGATGTACGCCTACGGCGAGACGGCTGTGGACCGCGGCATCGAGGTCATCATCGCGGGCGCGGGCGGCAAGTCGGCGGACCTGCCGAACATGACCGCCTCCATCGCCTATCCGCTGCCGGTCATCGGCGTCCCCGTCCAGGAGAAGTCCGTCGACTCCGTCATCGGCATGCCACAGGGGGCACCGCTCACGGCCGTCGACGCGGGAAAGTCGTTCAACGCGGCGCTGTCGGCCGCACAGATTCTCTCCTGCCAGCACGAGGAGCTCCGCGAGCGACTGGTGGCCTACCACGACGACCTCCAGACGGGCGTCGCGGAGGTATCGCGCGCACTCCACGAACTCGGCACCCCCGGCTTCCGCGAGAACTACGAGTGACGACGGAGGCTCCGCCGCCGGAGCCACCCTGTTCGCTCGCTCTCCAGCACCCCCGGTCATGACGTCGTGACTATCGCCGTCGTGGCCGCGACGTCGGGTGGCCGTTCGTCCACTGTCACGGCAGATTTCGCCGGAGAAAGTGAAGCTGGAGTGTCACGTGAGCGAGCGGTTGTGGCAGAGATTGACAGGCGCGGGAGCGTGGCGACATGTCGGCTGTCGGACGCTGGTAGGCGTCTGCGGCGGTTTCGGGCACGGAACCGCGACAAATGGGAAGAATCAACCCTTATATGGGACCGCTCCAAAACCAAAGACGACAGGAGAAACCAGTATGGCAAACGCATGGATAGCCATCGGGGCACTGGCGCTCGTGGCCGTCGCCATCCCGGTCGTGATGATGGTGGCATCGGCGCTGTTGCGGCCCAGCGTACCCGAACAGGGGAAACGTGCCACCTACGAGAGTGGGGAGGTCCCGACGGGGAGCAGCCGCGCGATTCGGTTCAACATCCAGTACTACATGGTCGCGCTGCTGTTCGTCGTCTTCGACATCGAGACCGTCCTCATCTTCCCGTGGACCGTCGTCTACCAGGACGCAATCAACCAGGTCGGCCTCTGGCGCGCGCTCGGGCCGATGCTGCTGTTCGTCGGCATCCTGGTCGTCGGCCTCGTCTGGGCGTGGCGCAAGGGCGCAGTCGAGTGGGTGCGGAGTCCCCGGGCTGATAGACAGCGCGTAGAGCAACAATCATGAGTAAAGAAAAAGAGCTACACGACACGCTTGCACAGGCACAGTCGACGCAGGAGGCCCGGATGGGCGAGGGCGTCGATAACCGATTCAACTCGAAGCTCCGGCAGGCATTCGGGCACACCCCCTTCATCCTCACCAAGTTCGACAAGTTCATGAACTGGGTGCGGGGGTCCTCGATGTTCATGCTGCTGTTCGGTATCGCCTGCTGTTCTATCGAGATGATGCACACGTACGCGGTCAAACACGACCTCGACCGGTTCGGCGCGGGGGTCCCACGCGCCTCGCCGCGACAGGCGGACGTCATCATCGTCCCGGGGACTATCGTCTCCAAGTTCGCTCCCCGGATGCAGCGGGTCTACGACCAGATGGCCGAGCCGAAGTTCGTCGTCTCGATGGGGTCGTGTACCATCTCCGGCGGCCCGTTCCAGGAGGGGTACAACGTCATCAAGGGAGCCGAGGAGGTCATCCCGGTGGACATCCACGTCCCCGGTTGCCCGCCCCGCCCCGAGGCGCTCATCTACGGCATCGCGAAACTGCAGGAGCGCGTCGCAAACGGCGAGACGTCGCCGGTGACGGTCAAGCCCTACGAACTCGAACAGTTCGGCGACCTCGAACAGGACGAACTCGTCGAGAAACTCACCGACGACATCGACGAGGACGACCTCGTCATGCGGTACAACTGGGTTGATTCGCCATGAGCACGCCAAGACATTCCTGCTCGCTTCGCTCCGCGGGCTGTGACTCGTCTACTCATGCTCGACACTGGAGGTGTCTCGCATGAGTCTAGAAGAACCCGACCGCCCAGAACTCGAAGCGGGCGTCACGGAGGACGGCTCGGTCGACTACGACGAACTGGCCGAGCTGCTGGGCGACCACGTCATCGACCGCGAGGAACACGTCAACGCCGAGGCCTTCGTCATCCGCCCCGACGAGGTGGAGGCGGTTCTCTCGACGCTCAAAGAGGAGGCCGGCTTCGACCACCTCTCGCTGGTCACCGCACAGGACTATCAGGACCGCTACGAATCTATCTACCACCTGACGAAGTTCGACGACCGGACCCAGGAGATATCCATCGTCGTCCCCACGTCGCGCGACGACCCCGTCAGCGAGTCGGCCGCTGGCGTCTTCGACACCGCGAACTGGCACGAGCGGGAGGCCTACGACCTCGTCGGCATCGAGTACGAGGGCCACCCTGACCTCCGCCGGATTCTGCTCCCGGAGACCTGGCAGGGCCACCCGCTCTCGATGGACTACAATCAGGACAAGCCACAGATTGTCCCCCTGCGGGAGCACGCGAACCCGATGGAGGACAAGACCCAGATTCCGGACGACCCGGACACGATGTTCGTCAACATCGGTCCGCACCACCCGGCGACACACGGCGTCCTCCACGTCAAGACGACGCTGGACGGCGAGCAGGTGGCCGACATCGAGCCGGACATGGGCTACCTGCACCGCTGCGAGGAGCAGATGTGCCAGCAGTCGACCTACCGCCACCAGATAATGCCCTACCCCGACCGGTGGGACTACATCTCGGCCGGCATCCTCAACGAGTGGGCCTACGCCCGCGCGGCCGAGGACCTCGCGGACATCGACGTCCCCGAGTACGCGCAGGTCATCCGGACGATGTCCGCGGAGCTGTGTCGCATCGCCGCGCACCTGCTGGCGGTTGCGACCTTCGCGCTGGACATCTACGGCGACTTCACGGCCATCTTCATGTACGCCATCCGCGACCGCGAGGTCATCCAGAACATCCTGGAGGACCTGACCGGGCAGCGGCTGATGTTCAACTACATGCGCCTGGGTGGCGTCGCGTGGGACCTGCCCGAGCCCCGCGAGGAGTTCTTCGAGAAGACCCGCGACTTCCTCGACGAACTGCCACAGCGCCTGGAGGAGTACCACAACCTCCTGACCTCGAACGAACTGTTCCAGATGCGCGTCGTCGACACCGGCGTCCTCCCCCCGGAGGAGGCGAAGAGCTACGGCGCGACCGGACCGGTCGCCCGCGGCTCCGGCATCGACTACGACCTGCGCCGCGACGACCCGTACGGCTACTACGACGAACTCGACTGGGACGTCGTCACGGACGACGGCTGCGACAACTTCGCGCGTGCCTCGGTCCGCCTGCGCGAGATGGAGCAGTCCGGCCGCATCATCGAACAGTGTGTCGACCTGCTGGAGGACTGGCCGGAGGAGGACCGCGAGATACAGTCCAACGTCCCCCGGACGCTCAAGCCGGACCCCGACACCGAAATCTACCGCGCCGTCGAGGGTGCGAAGGGCGAACTCGGCATCTACATCCGCTCGGACGGGACGGACAAGCCTGCACGATTCAAGATTCGCAGCCCGTGCTTCTGTAACCTCCAGACCCTGCCGGTCATGTCCGAGGGCGAGTACATCCCCGACATGATCGCCTCCCTCGGCAGCCTGGACATCGTCCTCGGGGAGGTGGACCGCTGATGGTCACGCTCCCCGAACAGCTCGCCGGGGTGCTCCCGATAGGGGGGACCGCCGGCGAGATTATCGCGGCGCTCATCGGGGCGACCATCATCGGGAGCCTCATGCTGGCGAACACGGCCGTCGCCGGCCCGTGGGCCAAGCGGAAGATTACCGCAGCGTTCACCGACCGGATTGCCGTCGAGCGAATCGGCCCGTTCGGTCTGCTCATCATCGTCGCCGACTCCGTCCGTCTGTTGTCGAAGGAACTGATCGTGCCGGAGGGCGTCGACCGCCCGGCCTGGGACCTCGCGCCCCTGGTGCTGGCGTCGTCGGCGCTGCTCGGGTACGCGGTCATCCCGATGGGGTCGATTCTGGGTATCAACCTTCAGCTTGCCGACCCCGAAACCGGCCTGGCGTACGTCTTCGCCATCGCGTCGCTGGCGTCGCTGGGGCTTGTGATGGCGGGATACTCCTCGAACAACAAGTTCTCGTTCCTGGGCGGACTGCGTGCGGTGGCCCAGAACCTCGCCTACGAGATTCCGCTCGTCCTGACGGGCGTGTCCGTCGTCATCTTCACGGGCACGCTGCAGATGAGCGAAATCGTCGCCGCACAGCAGGAGACGCTGTTCGCGCTCGGTCCCATCGCGATTCCCTCGTGGTTCGCGTTCATCAACCCGTTCGCGTTCGTCCTGTTCGTGATCGCGAACCTCGCGGAGATCGGTCGGAACCCCTTCGACATCCCGGAAGCGCCGACTGAGATTGTCGCGGGGTACCAGACCGAGTACTCGTCGGTGTACTTCGTGCTCATCTACCTCGGCGAGTTCCTGCACATCTTCCTCGGCGGTGCCATCATCGCCACCATCTTCCTGGGTGGCCCGGCGGGGCCGGTCCTGCCAGGGTTCATCTGGTTCATGATCAAGATCTGGGCGGTGTTCCTGTTCACGCAGTGGGCCCGCTCGGCAGTCCCCCGGGTTCGCATCGACCAGCTCATCCAGATCGGCTGGAAGGGGATGCTCGTGCTCTCCTTCGCGAACCTGGTGCTGACGGCGGTTATCGTCGGAGTGATCGTCTGATGTTCGGAGGTGTCACACAATGATCGGAGTCCTCAAAGGTATGGCAACGACGATGAAGCACGCGCTCGACGGGAAGACGTTCACCGTCAAGTACCCCGAAGAAACGCCGGAGGTCTCCCCCCGGTTCCGCGGCGTCCACAAGTTCAGCCAGGAGCGGTGCATCTGGTGTCGCCAGTGCGAGAACGTCTGCCCGAACGACACGATACAGATTGTCACCGACGACCAGCGCAACGGCGAGCAGTACAACCTCCACATCGGCCAGTGCATCTACTGCCGGCTCTGTGAGGAAGTCTGTCCCGTCGACGCCATCCTCCTGACGGAGAACTTCGAGTTCGTCGCCGACACGAAAGACGAGTTCGCCTTCAACAAGGAGGAACTCAAGAACGTCCCGTGGTACAAGGATATGGACCCGCTGGAGTCCCGCGAACCCGACCGCGGCGCGTGGATCGGCGAGGGCGAAGGCGAAGTCGACTACCAGTAGCTCGATTTTCCGCTGTTCGGTATCTCGTTCTCGACGGTCGTCGAGTCGGGACGCAAACTTTCGTCGTTCAGGTCAGGTTTTTTATCGGTAGGGCGTGTCAACATATCCCGCAATGGTATTCAAGAAGATAACGCTGATCGGGACGAGTTCGGAGAGCTTCGAAGACGCGACGGAGAACGCGATAGACCGGGCCGAGGCGACGCTTGACAACGTGTACTGGGTCGACGTCGTCGAACAGGGCGTCGAGATAGCGAGCGTCGAGGGGCGGGAGTACCAGGCCGAGGTCGAGGTTGCGTTCGAACTGGAGGGCTAGGTCCGGAAGCTCT
Source organism: Salinibaculum sp. SYNS191 (assembly GCF_037338445.1). NCBI lineage: Archaea > Methanobacteriati > Methanobacteriota > Halobacteria > Halobacteriales > Haloarculaceae > Salinibaculum > Salinibaculum marinum. The sequence continues at coordinate 3,820,564 of NZ_CP147838.1, read as the reverse complement.
CGCCGCAGCCACACTCGCTGACCACGTTCGGGTTCTCGACGTGGAATCCGGCACCCTGCAATCCACCCTCGTAGGCGAGGACCGACCCCTCGATGTAGTCGATGCTGGCGGGGTCGACGAACACGCGCAGCCCCGCGTGTTCGGTGATGGTGTCCTCCGATTCCGGTTCGTGCTCGAACCGCATGCCGTACGACAGCCCGGCACACCCACCTTGCTGGACGTACAGCCGGAGGCCGGCCTCCTCTACGTCCATCCCCTGCTGGTCCATCAGGTTGAGGGCCTCCTCCGCTGCCGATTCGGTGACCGACACGGCTGTCTCGCCGCCATCGGGACTCTCTGCGGTACTGCTCATGGACGTAGACAGGAGGTGGACGATGTTAATTGTTTGCCACGGCGTGTGCTGTCACGGCCGCTCGGTGGCCGTTACGGCGAGGTGACGGAGGTACCGCCCACGGCCGTCCCGCCGAACCCGAGGGCGAAGGTGAAGGCGACGGCCAGCGCCCCGAGGGCGAAGGTGATACCGTCGCTGTTCGTGATGGTCACCGTCGACCCGTCGACGCTCGTCTCGACGTTTTCCAGTGCAGTCTGGAACTCCTGGAGGCTCTCTGTGTCGGCACCCGGTGCCTGGGCTGTCTGCTGGAGTTGCTGCTCGAAGCTCCCGAGTCCGATGTCGATGATGCCTTTGATTCCGCTCGCGGCGTCGTTGTTCTCGGCTTCGAGGTTGACCACCATCTCGCGGCCGTTGTCGCCGTCTGTGACGGAGCCGTACCCGTACTGCAGGTTGTTGAGCGCCTGGGCGTTCATACCGCCGGAACCGCCACTCCCGCCCTCGGGGAGTTGCTGTTCGGGCACTGCGAACCCGAACTGGACGTAGCCACCCTGTGCCGAGGTGTAGGCCGTCTCGACGTCGCCGCTCGCGGCGTCGGCGCTGCCCGTCCAGGTGTCAATGATGGACTTCACGCTCTGTTCGGTCCCGAAGGCGTAGGTGCCCTCCTCGAGCAACGCGGCCCACGTTCCGCCGCCGAACGACGAGCTCGGAACGTAGACCGTCTTGTCGCCGTAGGACTCCTCGGAGTACTCCGTGTCCGACATCGCGGACGTGACCGCCGACTCCTCCCACTCCGTCCAGAGGATGGTCCCGGCCGTGCTGCCCTCGGCGTCGCCGAACGCCAGCATCTCGGTGACGTCCCGCGGGTCGAGCCCCGACTCGGCCTCCACCTGGTCGAGCGCTGCCGTGATGTTCTGCGGACCGGTGCTCTGGGTCGCCTGTTCGTCGATCAGGCCGTTCACACGCTCCTGGACGGTGCTGTCGGTGAGCATCGCAGAGACGCTGACGTGGAGAACGAACGTCGAACCCGCCGGGACCTTGTCGATGCGCTGGTCTGCGTTCGCGCTGCCCCCACCGCCACCGACGAAGGGAATGGAGGAACAGCCGCTGAGTGAGCCGACGGTGGCGAGGCTCGCCACCGCCGCTCCCGCTTTCAGTACGGACCGTCTACTGGTCGTATCGTCGTGCATAGATTCCGGTTCGTGGCCACTTACCTAAACCTTGTCACTCTTTCATCTCCCCGGCAGTGTCACTGCTTCCGGATTCCAACCAGGAACGAAGCGAGGACGTGGCCGACGACCGCCGCGAACTCCCCGTCGTCGGCCCGGTAGGTCGCCCGCATGAGTTTTCCGTCCGTGGTCGTTTCGAGACCGCGAATCACTCCCTCGTAGGGCTGCAGTGCGGGCCTGTCGAGGCCCTGTGCCCGGGCGATGCCGACGAAGCTGTCGACCTGCGCCGAGAGCTGTTCGGCCTTGCCCGCCGAGCCGAGTTTCGTCACGACGCGGAGGCCACGGCGGTCGCCGTCCTCGAAGACAGAGCCGCGGACGTACCTGATGGCCGAGAACGGCACCGCGTCGACGGCCTGCTGTCCGAGGACCCGGGCGGCGACGGCGGCCATGTCCAGGTCGACGCCGAAGCGCACGTACTGGCCGCTCGCGGCGTCGAACGCGCTGCGGAGGCGGCCACCGACGCCGCCTTCGGTCCCGTTCGCGACGTCGACTCCGTCCCGGACGGCCGTCTCGCTCCCCAGCACGACCTTCCCGTCGCCGAGAACGGCGAGGTGTTCCGGCCCGATGCCAAGCACCGTCGTCCCCGCGTGTGTCGCCTCCCTCACTCTGGCGGGTGCCGCGTTCCGGAACGAGCGCAGCATCTCCTCGCGGCCCCAGTCCGTGTCGCCGACAACGCCCCAGTAGGGAGGCGACGGCGTCTCCGTCGGCGTCTCGACTGCTCCCCGTCCGACGAACGCGAGCGCCCGGTTTAGTTGGCGCGGGTCCAGGTCGTAGACGCCCGCGAGTCCGTCCAGGGCGGCCGTCACCGACGGCGGCACCTGCGAGTTCGCGCCACCGCGCTCGCCCAGTTCGGCGTTCGCCGCGTCGACGAACGACTCCGTCTCGCGCAGCGCCTGGAAGTCTACGGACAGCAGCGCGCCCGCCCTGTCGGGGACGTCCGCTGCGGGGCTGTCGGCGTCGCTCCCCTCGGTTCCACTGCCCCCGAAGATGCCACAGCCCGCGATGCTGGCTGCCGTCCCGAGGCCTGCCAGCCCGCCGGTAGCGCGGAGCACGTCGCGTCGCGTTCGGGGACTCATACCAGGGGTAAGCTCCGCCCGGCGGTTAACTACTTTGGGTCTACTCGAACCGCTTCTCGACGCTCTCGGCGTGAGCCTCCAGCCCTTCGGCCGTCGCCAGCGTCGTTATCGTCTCCCTGAGGTCGCCCAGCGAGTCCGCAGAGAGCCGCTGGACGGTCGTCGAGCGCAGAAACGTGTCGACGGAGAGGCCGCCCACGAGGTGGGCGCGCCCACCGGTCGGCAGCACGTGGTTCGGCCCGCTGGCGTAGTCGCCCGCGGCGACCGGGCTGTACGGCCCCAGGAACGCGGACCCGGCGCTGTCGATGCGGTCCAGCAGTTCCTCGTCGTCCTCGGCCTGGATGGCGAGGTGTTCGGCGGCGTACTCCTCGGCGAACAGTGCCGCCTCGCTCATCGAGCGGGCGAGGAAGACGCCGCTGGCGTCACTGGCGAGCGCGCCCTCGATGACGTCGGCCCGCTCGCGCTCCGGTACCTGTGCCTCGACGGCGTCGACGATGGCCGCGGCCAGGTCAGCGTCGTCGGTAACTGCCACGACGGAGGCGTCGGTGTCGTGTTCGGCCTGCGCGACGAGATCCGCCGCCACCAGGTCCGGGTCGGCCGTCCCGTCGGCGACGACCAGCAACTCGCTCGGCCCCGCCAGGAAGTCTATCTCGACGTCCCCACGGACCTCGGCTTTCGCCGCCGTCACCCAGCGGTTACCCGGCCCGACCACGACGTCGACGGCGCTGACGGTCTCAGTGCCGTACGCGAGCGCGCCGACGGCCTGGGCCCCGCCGACCTGGTAGACGGCGTCGGCTCCGGCCACGTCGATGGCCGCGAGCGTCGCGGGGTTCATCTCCTCGGCGGGTGGCGTCGCCACGGCGACGTGTTCGACGCCGGCGACCTTCGCCGGGATGACGCCCATGAGCGCGCTGGAGGGGTAGGCCGCGGTTCCGCCGGGGGCGTAGACGCCGGCGCTTTCGAGCGGGCGATAGCGCCGCCCAAGTTCCCGACCGTCGAAGTCCTCGCGCCAGTCGTCGGGCATCTGTCGTTCGTGAAACGCCCGGATATTCGTCGCGGCCGTCTCGATGGCCGCCAGCAGGTCGTCGCTCACCTGGTCGCGGGCCCGCGCCGCGCGGTCCGTGACGTCGATGTTCCCCACGTCGACGCCGTCGAACTCGCTGCTGAACTCCCGGAGGGCCACGTCGCCTTCCGCCTGCACCCGGTCAAGGATGTCTCTGACGTCCTCGCGGACCGCGTCGACGCCCGCCTCGCGTTCGAACAGTGCGGCCCGCTCCGCGGGCGAGAGGTCCGCAACACTGCGTACGTCCATGCCCACACGTACCGGCGGCGCGTACAAACGGCTTGCCATCGTCCCCGTCAGGAGTACAGTTGCGAGATGACGTGGACGACCGAGACGAAGACCACCAGCCCCAGGACGAGGACGACCACGACGAGCGCGGGCAGTGAAAGGTCCAGGTGCGTGTCCGCCTGCACGAAGGTGACCCAGGCGGTGGCTACCGCGCTCAGGATGAAGACGACGTGGATGAACAGCCAGGGGCCGACGGCCCGCACGACCCCGAGGATTCGCCGGCCAAGGGGAGGGTCGCCCGCCCCGACGTCCGTGTTCACCCGACGGTATGCCCTGGAGGCGTACTGCCAGTCCTCGCCGCTGGTCGCGGTGGTCGCTGTCCGGCCGCTCCGGGCGCTGTGCCGGCGCTTGCGGTAGGTGCTGCTGGCCGTTCGCTCTGCCTTCGTCGGGCCACCGTCGTCGCCGAGCCACGCCGTCCGGTCGTACCCGTCGGACGCCTCCCCGCGACTCGACCGTCCGGCCGCCGATGGCGAGGGTCGCGCCGTCGGGGAGGTATCGGACTCTGTGGTCGACTCGCTGGCCCACAGGTCCGAGCTGGCGTGGTTCGCGACGTACTCCTCGTGGCCCAGGCGGTCGTACCGGGAGCGTTCCTCGCTGTCGGTGAGCACGTCGCGTGCGGTCGTCAGGCGCTTGAACTGCTCGCTGGCGTCGGGGTCGTCGCTCACGTCCGGGTGTGCCTCCTTGACGAGTTCCCTGTACGCACGGCGTATCGTCTCCACGTCCGCGTCCTCGTCCACCCCGAGCGTGCTGTAGAGGGTCTCTGCCATCCCGACGGGTACCTCGACGCCTCGGTCTACGGCGTTGTCCGTCAAGAATCTGTCTGCACGCCGGGACGTCTCACGGGTGCGACGACGAGACACCGTTCGGGCGGCGAGTCCGACCACCTATACCGCCACTCGCCGTAGCGGGTCCATGACGACACCGACCCGCTGCCACCGCTGTGGAACCCGGTACCGGGAGGCCGGACGGCGGCGCTGTGACTGCGGCGAGCCGGTCTGGTACGACATCGACGTGGCCGACTTCGACTGGGACGACTGTACGGACGCCGACGGGATGTGGCGCTACGCACCGATACTCCCTGTCTCGGAGCCGCGCGGTCTCGCCGCGGGTGCCGGGGGGACGCCGCTGCTTCGCAGTCCGCGGCTGGATTCGGTTGCCGGCTGTCGCGTCTTCATCAAGGACGAGGGCGAGCAACCGACCGGGGCGTACAAGGACCGGGGGTCGGCCGTCGCCGTCTCGGAGTGGGACGAGACCGACGCGCAGGCCATCGGCACCGTCTCCTACGGCAACATGGCGATGAGCACCGCCGCCCACGCCGCGAGCGTGGGGGCGGACTGCGTCGTTCTAGTCCCGGCGGAGACTTCGGCCGTCCGCCTCTCGCTCATCGAGCAGTACGGCCCGACAGTCCTCCGGGTCTCCGGCGACTACGGTGCGCTGTACGACGACGTGCTGGGACTGGAGGACGTCCCCGTCGAGTTCTACCTCTCGGACCCGCCCGCACGAACCAGCGGCTACCGGACTGCCGTCTTCGAAGTGTACGAGCAGTTGCGCCCCGACGAGCCCGACGCGCTCGCGCTTCCGGCGAGTTCGGGCGGCTTCGCGAGCGGCGTCTACCAGGGGGTGCGTGACCTCCGAACGGCGGGTCTCATCGACGACCTGCCGCGGCTGTACCTCGTGCAGACGGCCGCCGCCGACCCAATCACCCGCGCGTTCGAGGGCGACGACGACGAGGTGGGAACGCTCGCGCCGGAGGAAGTGGGGGAGACTATCGCCCACTCCATCGGTAATCCGGCCCCGCCGAGCGGCACCGTCGCACTGGCGGCCGCGCGGGAGACCGGCGGTGCCGTCCTCTCTGTCTCCGACGACGAGATTCGCCGTGCCCAGCGGCAATTCGCAACGCGTGCGGGCGTCTGCGTCGAGCCGGCGTCTGCGACGACGCTGGCGGGCGTGCGTCGCCTGTCCGAGCGCGGCGACGTCGGGCCGGAAGAACGGGTCGTCCTCCTCCCAACCGGCACTGGCTTCAAGGAGGCCGGCACCGGTGAGACTCTCGACCCCGACAGCGTCGAGGCAGTCGAGCGCACCGACGTCCCCTCCCGACTCGCGACGCTGTTCGAGGCGGAGTGAGCCGTCGGGCCACTTGGCTGTTGTGTGGTACCTAACACCACTGCTATTATTCTAGCTGACGAATCGACCAATATGGTGTTCGGATACATCGGCCGCGAGATGGCGGCTGAGGAAATTGACGACTTCCTGCGTTCGGCGGGCCACGGGCTCCTCTCGCTGGCCCGGGACGACGTGGCGTACGGGATTCCGATGTCGTACGCCTACGAGGGGGAGACGAAGACCTTCGTGATGGAGTTCCTGTTCCAGACCGAGAGCCGGAAGCGCCGGTTCCTGGTCGAGACGGAGGAGGCCTCGCTGTGCGTCTACGACTGGGAGGGACGGGACGACTGGCAGAGCGTCATCGCCGGGGGGACTCTGGAGCAGGTCGAGGACGACCAGCGCATACGGGACATGGCGTCGCTGCTCGCCGAGCAGTGTTCCGACGTCGCACCGTGGTGGCTCCGCTTCTCCGACAACCGCCAGCGCGACCACGCCTGGTACGTCCTCCGCGCGATGTCGCTGGAGGGCTACTGCGCCGACTGAGCCCTGTGACCGTCGTGCAGTGACTCGACTGGGAAGACACGGACCGTGCTCTACGTAGTGTTGGTACGAGGGTGAGGTTCGGCAGGGACACTACTGGACGAGAGACTACTAGTAGCCGCGGAGGAAGTGAAAAATCACGGTGCTGCGAATCGAGAACAGAGGGACGTGATAACGCTATTCGTGTTCGAGGGCGTCGTAGATCTCTCGATGTTCGTCCCGGTCAGCCTTGGCGACTCGCAACACGAGCTCTCGACGAATATCCTCCATCACGTCGTCGAGCGGCGTTCGTTCCCCCGTCTTCTCTTCCGGCGCCATGTATACCTCTTGACCACGAATCCGGTTAATCGTTCGGGTCCGATGATTCACCGGATAGCTGAGCAAGTCCATACTCGACGAGGCCGCCTCGCCATCGTTCGACCACTTCGCTCAAATCGACTTCGGTCGTGTGTGTTCGGAGATACTCGAGCACGTTTTTCTCATCGACAGTCGTCTCGTCCGTTCCGAACTGCTTCAGTATCTCCCGCATTTCGTCATCGTACTCGAACCGATAACCGTTGAGCAGATAGAATACGACCCTCACGTTGAGTGCGGTTCGTGAGTGCGGTTCGCTTGTTGCCGTCCACGAACGGATGGTTGGCGACGAGGAGTCGAAGCAGGTGAAACGCCTTCTCGTGGATCGTCTTCGGGACCGACCCGAAGCTCCCTTCGCTGATGTACTCCAGGGCGAATTCGATGTCGCCACGGCGCTGGACGCCTGAACTGGTGTCCGGGTACTCCGAGACAATGTCCTCGTGGATGTCGAGGACGTCTTCGACCGACGGATACCAGAACGAGTCGGTCATTATCGGAGGTACACATCCGAATACCCTATCGTGTTCTCTCTCCGAACGAACGATTCTCGGAGGGATTCTGCATATCAGTTCGGCCTATCTCCGATACTATCGAAAGGATGTACGCCCGGAACACTACCAGGTGAGTTTCTGCTAGTAGGCCCGGTGGGAGTGGACTCGGCCCCGTCGGTTGGTCGCCGACAGACAGAACTGTTACTCATCTACTTCCGAGAGGGCGCGTGCATAGAGGTCGTCGGAAATCCAAAAGCCGACTTCGCGGAGAGCATCGAGTTCCTGCTCCAACTCTACTTCATTGGTTTTCGCTCCACGAAGAAGAATACCAATGACGCCGGTAACCTCCAAGTCGTGTCTCCGAGCGACGCGTCGTCCGTCCCGCTCGTCAAGCAAAACGAGGTCAGCGTCGTGTTCGACCGCATAGCAGATTGCTGCCGTCTCCCCGAGGTCGAGTTCGTGAAACACTTCGACGAACAGGTTCGAACGCTCTACCTCGACGATGCGCAAGAAACTGTCATCGCGTAACTCTCGCAGCGGTTCCAGACCCTCCTCCCCCTCGGCCAGTTCGTCCCAGACGCGGCGTGGGACGGTAACGTCGGCGAACTGCGTTCGGAGAAGGTCGAGACGGTCGATAAGCGCGAGGTTCAGGAGTGGCGACGTGTCAGAAACGACCAGCCCGCTATCCGGCATAGTCGAGATCTTCTTCGAGTTCCCGTTCGCCGTAGTGCCGGGCGATTTCACGTTCGCCGAGGAGTTCCTGAAACTCCCGTTTCGACATCTCCGCCAACGTACGGGCTTTCCCGAACGAGAGGATATCGCGGGCGTACAGCGATACCGCCAACTCCCGCTTCATCGCGGGCGAGCGCTCCCCCTCCGGGAGCTGTAACGCCTCGTAAACGTCGTCGTCGATCTCTATCGTCGCCATACCTGAAATACGTGTACGCGATTCTTGAGTGTTTGGCTGGGGGTTCGCAAGCGGACGGCGTGCAAAGCAAGCGCTCGATGCGGTCGAAATGTGCGCCCGGAACACTACCGGACGAGCTTCTACTAGTAGATCCGGTGGAAGTGAAACCGGACAAAAGCCCAGTCCAGACGTTCAAGTATGATGGCGGCGTAACGCACAGTATGAGCCAGGTGACGAGGCGTATCGTGCGGGAAATCCACGACGAGCCGCATCTCGAAGGCCGACGGATTACCGTTCAGTTCCTCAAAGAACAGGTCGAAGACCGAGGACTCTCCCCGAGAACGGTCGCCGATCGCCACGACCTCGACGTGGCCGATGTCTATCGGGCGCTCACGTACTACCACGACCATCCCGAGGAGATGCGGACGATCGAACGCCAGCGGCAATCCGCGATTGAAGAACACGACCACTTGACGACTGATCCCGACAGTGTGCGTGACTAATGGAGTATCGCATCCTCGCTGACGAAAACGTCGAGCAGGCGACGATCAACTACTTGCGGAAACTCGGTCACGATGTCGAATGGGTCGGTGATGTCGAAGAACTCGGTCTCGGCGCTGACGACGGAGCGATCGCTACGTACGGAAGCGAGACAAACCGCCTCATTCTCACTCAGGACGACGACTTCTTTACCCAGTTGGATATTGGGGGTACAGCTGGCGTTCTCTTTCAGAAGGATCAGACACTTTCGGCCCGAGAGGTTGGAGACATCGTACACGAACTCTCCGAGTACATCGACCAGTCCGACGTGACGCTCGAATACGTGAGTCGGAACTGGCTATAGCGGTTACTTTCATCGAATATATGAAATATACGCCCGGAACACTACCGGGTGAATTTCTACTAGTAGGTTCAGAGAGATGTGAACATACCGTATATACAGCTGAAGCTTGCGAATTCTGAGGATCCGTGAGCGATCTGACCGCACAACCGAATTGTATTTCTGGTGATATATTTTGGGAGTAGTGATGGATGTAGGGGGTCTAGTCAGCACGTCATTCTGGCAGACGGGTGACAGCCTCGATCACTGAGAGCATCGAGATTCTCGGAACGCTGGAATGAGGGATAAACCGTTGTACATACCGAATCAAAGTTCTCACATGAGCAGTGAAAATCGTGGTCGTCCAGCGGGGCGTCTCGGTCGGTTAGCACGCACCGCAACGCCGTGGGGGTTTCCGCTCCTCTATTTGGGGTGGGCATTTCTGTTCTGGGCTCCGATTGTGCTATCAGACGAGTCTGTCTGGTCGTTTCCCAACGTCGGACTGTTCCTCGTCGGCGGCCTGAGTCCATTGTTGGCGGGGTTGCTGTTGGCGTGGCTTACCCGGGGCTGGGACGGCCTATCAGACCTTGGCAAGCGACTGATCGAAGTCGGACGAATCGAGCCGCGCTGGGGGCTCGTCATCGTCCTGTACTGGCCACTGTTCAATCTCTTCTTGGCGGGTGGAGCGCTATTGTTCGGGGTTACCGTGGAGCCGCTGGAGTTCATTTCGACTGATCGCTTGTTCGATCCAGCGGCGCTGTTCTCGCTCGTCGCGTTTGCCTTTGTCTTCCCCCTTGTCGAAGAGATCGGGCTACGCGGGTACTGGCTTGATCGGTTGCAAGAACGCTGGAGTGCGCTTACTGCAGGAGTCATCAACGGTACGACCTGGGCGATCTGGCACGCACCCTTCGTTTTCTTTCCCGGGTACTACGCCAACACGACTTTCGAACCGGAACTGTCGTGGTGGGTCCCAATGCTCGTGCTCTATACCATCATCCTCGTCTGGGTCTACAACAATACTCGTCGGAGCATTCTGGCAGTACTGTTGTTCCACGCGTTCGGAAACATGACCGGCGAACTGACGGGGTTTGCACCCGAGATGTACCCGTTTATCCTCTCGGGCTATGCACTCGTTGTGGTGATGCTCGTGGCTGGCTGGAGTCCGGGATCGCTCCGCGGGTGGGGAGTGCAGTTGCCACTAGCAAAGACAGAAACCAAGCGTTCATGAGGGGCTCTGTCAGGGCCTACTGAGAGGTGTATCTCTGGGATTTTACGCCTGGCAAACCAAGAACAGGAAGTATAACCCGTCTTGCTATAGTGAAGAAATCAGATCGAACGCTGATCTGCTGAAGACGAGCCCTCTATTCAGCAATCGAAACGTGACGTACTCCGAACAGGATACGCCAGCATCACGATCGCGCCGAATTATCTGCAAATAATACTCTTAACTTTCAGAAATGTACGCCCGGAACACTACCGGGCGAGAAACTACTAGTAGGCACGGTGGAAGTAGAATTGAGTGCTAAGTGGCCTGAAACGTTATAATCTACCACGAGTACCTTGGAAAGAATCTAGGAGTACAGCCTTCCGAATGCGTGCATAATTGGTTGTGGATTTCAAAAACCTATCGAGATAGTGTCAGAAGGTGCGTGTAAGATATAGAGGCTGTATGCAGCACGGGCTCCTAGTGTGCTATTCGTTCAGCTTCCATCGGCTGTCCTGAGCATAGTTGTCGGTGGGCCTTCTATTCGAACTGATGATGTTCGTAGGTATCATAGAACTGTTCGAATGGATGTGCTTTCAGCTCTGAGGGCCGTGAACCGGCTACTCAGTATGCGTGCGTATCAATCGTCGACCCTAGTGTTATTATTGTATTGAACGAACATGTCCATGTGTCAGAAAGAACAGTACAACGAACCCCGGTAGATATTCGAAAAGTATCGGAGTTCCTCGTCCTCACGTTTGCTATCTCCTGGGGTGGTGTGACTGTGCTCTATTTCGCCAATGTCGATATCGGAAGTAGCACCGGGCAGGGCATTGGTACTATTGTCTTCATGGGGGCCCCTGCCATCGCGGCAATTACACTTCTCCGGTATCGCCGAGCATCCATTCGGAAGGGAACTGGTTTTTACCGAGGGCGCATTCGGTGGATTGTTTTCGCCTGGATAGCACCGGTTGGGCTTACTGCCGCGATGATTGGCGTCGGTCTTGCGCTTCCGGGCACGACGTTTACGACAGAATATTCGGCGTTCTTGCTCGAACTCGGTTTCACAGAGGCGGAGGCCGTTGACACGATTGCCGAACTGGAACAGACCGGCGTTCCGGTAGTCGTCCTCTTGGCCGGACTGGGACTCGTCCTCGGGGGAACGCTCTTCGCGCTCGCCGCCCTCGGCGAAGAACTCGGCTGGCGGGGGCTGTTGCTTACGGAATTGGCACCACTCGGATTCTGGAAACTGTCGCTATGGACGGGTTTGGTCTGGGGGATCTGGCACACCCCGCTCATCCTTCTCGGACTCCAGTTCCCGAACCAACCAGTGGTCGGGATATTCACGATGACTGTCGCAACTGTGGCTTTGTCGCCGATTTACACCTACCTGACCGTCCGGGCCCAATCGGTGCTCGCCGCGACGTTTTTTCATGGCTCATTCATCCTGGGTGTATTCACGTCGGTGTTCCTGGTAAACGGGAGCGAACTCGTGATTTCCTCCTTTGGCGTCGTCGGAATCGTGGCCGCGCTGTTTGGCATTGTAGCATGTCTGGTACACGATCGGCTCCTTGCTGATGAGCAAATTACGACAGGTGGTCCTCTGAGTCCCTGGTCCCGTACTGAAGCGTGAACTGCCGTGTCCGGTTGAGCAGATGCCGGGAGGGTATCATAGAATCCACCTCATAGCTTCTTACCGTTTGGGTCGGCTTCTCGATCACACCGGTGGATACTGATGGGGGACTGCTCCACGCTCTCTATCAGATGATTCGTTCAGGGAACTCTTGACTCGGCTTTCGTGACCGATACGCGCGCTGTATTGAGCACGGTCATCCAAATCTGACAGATATCAGTATTCCCTGCAGACCTCATTCCGGGCTCGTCATTATCGGCGGTGTCAGAAATTCGGCGAGAAAGAGCGGCTACTACGGGAGAGCCTCATTCAACGATAGACCCAGACTGAAGCAATATATATTATTTGTAGATGTTTCTAATAGCATACTCAAAATGTACGCCCGGAACACTACCGGAAGAGTTTCTACTAGTAGGGTCAGTGGGAATAAAATCGCACGTTCTAGCTACTGACACATAATAATTCGATTTATGTCAAGATGCAATTGTTGAATATGGATTAGTAGAACTTTCTGAGTGTGATGGACGAATATCTGGACTGGGTAGTGGACGGAAACAACACTCCATTGAGGCCTCGACCCAAACACTATTATTCAATACACGAATTATATATTGTATGTCGAAGACAGCCGGAGATTCCGAGCGGGCCGTCAACGGCCTCCTGTCGGTTGCCCAGCTTTTGGAGGAGCCGCGGCTGGCACGACTGTACACATTTGTCCTCAGGGAAGGCGAAGTCACAATCGATGGCATCGTTGATGCACTCGAGATGCCGCGGACGACTGCGTACTCGGACACGGGTACACTCGTCGAACTCGGCGTACTGGCGCGAGATGAGGAACAGAAAACGCACACGTATTCGGCGGTTCCAATCACACTCACCGCCAACCTTGACGGAGACGAGTACACAGTGACACCGACCCTTATCGAGGCGTTCGGACGTTCACCCCAAGACCAAGACCTTGATCTCCTGCTCGAAAAGCACGGTATGGGAAAACTCGCGGCCGCACTCACATACGCAATCCCCTATGCTGAAGGCGAGATGTCTGAACGAGTGGCTGCCCGCGAGCTTGATCTACAACATGCCTTCGCTATTGCTGTCTTGCAGGCTCTTCGAGAAGTCGTACTAGAGATGAAGTCTGTCGATCCGTACTTCGAGGATATCCGGAGTGCACGTGATCAGCCGCCTGAGACAGAGGTCTGACGGCTAGCACAGATGAGTAGGACATTCGCTCCGATGCAGGAGGGTGTCGTCTGGGTCGCGGATACAGGGCTGTTCGTCGCCTGTGGCCGCCAGCAGAATAACAAGTACGCTGCACTGGAGCGCTTCGCCCAGCGGAACGATCTCTCATTCGTGATTCCACAGCGTGTGTACGACGAACTTGGTGGTGCTCCGGATCGGAGTACACCGGGCCAGACCCCGATCAACAGCGCGATCGACGCAGGGTGGGTGACGGTCGCTGACGAACCGGACTACAGGAACAGTTCCGTGTCACAAGTGATGGACGACACGCGGACGTTTATCGCTCAGTCGTCGAACCGGCCGGAGGACCAAATCGAGAAAGCAGATACTGCGCTCGCAGCAGTTGCAGCAGAGCGTCTCGACGCGGGTGATGTAGAATTCGCGTGTATAGTGACGACTGATATCGACGCTGGTGAGGGTATCGTCTCTGCACTCTCACGAAATGGGTTCGACGATCGTGTTCAATTCAAGAATGGCTTCGAGTTGATTGAGGACGTCACCTGATTGGGCGTAATTTGCACTCTCTCAGGGACTCTTCACGTCGTTCTTTCTTCATTGCTTGATCTGCTTCGGGGAGAGTGTCAGAGTACGATTCAGAATATATTGTCTTCACTCAAAACTCGGCAAATAAGTCGTTAGAATGAGTGTGCGTATTGAACAGAAGAACTCGTCTCGGAGCAGTACTTGACCGCCAAAAATATCAAATGTCATTACAGTAGCATTTGTATGGACGAGTCTGCCCTCCAACCCCGACTCGACGCGATTGAACGACGCCAGTCCTATATTCTCTTATTACTCGTGGGAGGATACGTATTCGCCGGGACTTGGCTTCTCATCGATACAATCCCCGCCGTCACGGTGTGGAACGCTGTGCTCGGGTGGATTATTCTTGCTGTCCTCGCATCGATGCTCGGAATCTATCGCCGACGAAAGGCGAGTTCGTGACGGCGTACACTTGATTGTCTGTATCGAGCGATTCACTTCTCTGGAAGCGAGGAAGAACTCCGTGCAAGTTTCGCGTGGTGTATACAGCACGGTCATCCGAAGCCGACAGTTGCCAGTACTCCCGGCGGACCTCATTCCAAGCTCGTCATCATCGGCAGTTTCTGCGATTCGGTGAGAAAGAGCGGCTACTACGGGTGAATCTCATTCAACGGAAGACTCTGACTGAAGCTATTTATATTATTTGCAGATAATAATATTAGAATATCTGAAATGTACGCCCGGAACACTACCGGACGACAATCTACTAGGAGGCTCGGTGAAAGTGGAAACGACATATTGCGAGGGGCTCTGTTGGACATCACCATCAGACGATACGAATGGCGTGCTGAATATAGAGGGTGAGTCCATCACGAGCCTTCTATTGGTTACTCGGCTTTGCAAGTTGAAGTAGACGGTCGCATGAACGGATGATGCCGATAACAGACTTTTCGGACTAACGTACAAAGCCGAGTTATTTCAGACCGACGGTCCGAACTTGTCGAGCACGGCGTTGACGACTTTTCCTTCCGCCTTCTGGAGGTGATCGCTGGCCGTCACGGGTGCACACCCTAGTTCTTTGGCCACGTCCTCGTGGGTCGCGCCGCGAGGCTGGTCGTAGTAGCCGAGTTCCTGCGCGATTTTGAGCGCCTCCTGCTGCCGGTCGCTCAGCGTCGATACGGGGTCGTCTAGCCCGCCACGGAAGCGGCCAATTTCGTCGATCTGGACATCGAGCGCGTCCGGCGTGTCTTCGAGTGCCTGCTGCAGCGGTTTCGGATCGCCGACGCCGCGACCGTACAGTTTCCCGTCACGGTAGATCAGTGGCGTCCGTATCACGAGCCCGCCCTGGGAACTTGCTCGCTGGATGGCGTCGTACATCGGCGTCTCCAGGGAGTTGACGACGACGACAGCGTAGGTGATCCCATTGCGAGTCTCGGAGAGATCGACTGACGCGACGCCTGGCGTGTCGGTGGCCTCCTCGGCGAGGGTCGTGGGGTCACCGATAATCGCAAACAGGTAGTTGTCGATGCCTTCCAGCGTCGTATTCACGTCGAGCACCCGCGCTTCCTCGATCTTGGGCGAGTTCGCAAGTAGATTGAAAAACGTCGGTGCCTCGTCAGGGTCAACCCGAACGGTGGCCTGGATGTATTTCATACGCCGCATATCAGACGGTTCATTTAAAAAACCCACATCGATACCTCACAGAACTCTCTCGGAGCAGTACCGGGAAAAATTCAAACGCATGGTAAAACCGAGTTGCTCTTACACCGCAGACGACACGAGGAACAAACTCACCGACCGGGAGCCTTCGGTGGCGGTTGAGGATCTATCGCTCACCTACTCGGATGGGACAGAGGCAGTCAAGGGCATCTCGCTGTCGATTCCGAAAGGCGAGTTCTTCGGCTTTCTCGGGCCGAACGGGGCGGGCAAGACGACGACAATCAAAATGCTGGCGACGCTACTGGAACCAACCGCCGGAACGGTACGAATCAACGGCTATGACGTAACGTCCGAACGGACCGCCGTCAGAGGGACGATCGGATACATGGCTCAGGAGACAAGCATCGACGAGGAACTGACTGCCAGAGAGAACCTCCGGTTTGCGTGTGAAGCCTACGGAGTCGCCCGCGCCCAGCGGGAGGGTCGGATCAACGAGCTCCTCGAACTGGTTGACCTCGCGGACGCCAGCGACACCCCTGCCGAACAGTTCTCGGGCGGGATGAAAAAGCGTCTCGACGCCGCCACGGCGCTCATCCACAACCCGGAACTCGTTTTCCTAGACGAGCCGACGACCGGTCTCGACCCCAAGGCGCGCAACCGACTATGGGCTTACTTCGAGCGTATCAACGAAAACGGGACGACGATATTCCTCACGACCCAGTACCTTGAGGAGGCCGACGCGCTCTGTGACCGTCTCGCAGTCATCCGCGAGGGGACTCTCGTCGAAGACGGATCTCCCGACGAACTCAAACGGCGCGTCGGCGGAGAGAGACTTGAAATCGACATCGACGGTGGCCCGGCGGCGGTCACGGAGGCCGCAGACATCGCGCGCAACAGCGACCTCTTCGGAGCCGACGTGACCATCGATACCACCGAGGACAGTCTCAGGGTGGCCACACAGTTTGCCAGCGACCGCGGGACAGAACTCCTGGTTGCGCTGCAGGACGCGGGAATTTCCGTAATTGGGTTCGACATCGAAGAGCCCTCGCTGGACGATGTCTTCCTCGCCATCGCGGACGACCAGATCGCCGATCTCGAACAATCAGGGGAGGGGGAAGCGTGAGTCTGCCTGGCCTCGACTCCGAATCCTCGCGTGTGTCATCGCCGTCCGGCAACGGCGTGGTCGGAGACATCTGGGTGAACTTCAAGCGCTGGAACCGTAAGGCAATCCGGGATCCGACCGCCGTCTTCCTCGACGTCGTCATGGCGGTTCTCTCGCTGTTGATGTTCGCTGCAGTCTTCGGCGAGGCCGGCGCACTCGCCCTCGAACAGAGCGGTCTCGGAGATGTCGGGTACGTGTCCTTCCTCGTGCCCGCCGTCTTGATTCAAGTATCGATGGCCTCCTCTGTCTCCTCGGGGATGGGTCTCGTCGAGGACCTCCAGACCGGCATGTTCGAGAAGGTGGTCGTCACACCGATGAACTGGACCGCCGTCTTCGCTGGCAAGGCCGCCGCCGAACTCCTTCGCATCGTCCTCCAGGTGCTGATCGTCTTCGGCCTCGCCCTAACTATGGGCGCGCGCATCGAGACCGGGCTCCCCGGCGCCCTCGGCATCGTCTTTGTCTGTCTCCTGTTCGGGACGTGGTACATGTCGCTCTCGAACATTCTTGCTCTCCTGACGCGGGACCAGGAAGCGCTTGACGCGGCCGCGTATGCCCTACTGTTCCCCTTGCTTTTCATCTCCTCAGCGTTCCTGCCTGTCTCCTCGCTGTCGGGGCCCACGCAGATGATCGCCAAACTCAACCCGGTGACCTATGCGGTCGACGCGGTCCGCGCACTTGTGCTTGACCGCGACGTGATGACCGTTCTTGAGATCTCCGAATTCGGCGGCATCTATGACACACTCGTTCCCGCGCTGGCCGTGCTTGTCACGCTCAATATTGTCTTCGGTACCACTACAATTACGATGCTCTCACGGGCCAGTAGTTCGAAGGCGGATTGAGTGTCACGGCTTCTTTCGCCCGTCACATCGAACGGTCGTGCGCCGCTCCGGAGTGGCGAGTTCGCCCAGCGAGTCCAGTCAGAGAGGAGAATGCCTCGGTTGTCGAGGGGGGTCATAACCTCCAGCTATATATCACAGAATCCCATCAGTCGAAGTTCAGTACTTAGCGATTCGACGCCGCACTCTTGACCGATACGCGCGTTCAATTCAGCACACACATCCACGCCTGACAGGTAAATGGTACTCCCGGCAGACATCATTCCAGGCCCGCTATCATCGACTGTTTCCCTGAAAATACGGCAATGAGGGAGCTCCCCGCGAGAAATACGGTCTCAATAATAGACTGCAGTTGACGCTATACATATCATTCACAAATAATTTCAATAGTATACTCAAAATGTACGCCCGGAACACTAACGACCGACGTCATTCCTGGCGGTGTGCCGTGTCAGTCGGCTAACCCTCGTGCCGGGCGGACTCCGCTACGCGGAGTCGTGTGCCGAGACGGCTGTCGCCGTCTCCGCAGGTGACCGTGTGACGGCCACCCATCGCGCGAACGGGCGGTGCCCGCGAGCGCGCTGCGGGACGCCGAAGCGTCCCAACTGCGAGTGTCGCGTGCCCGGGTTCGCCGCGCTGTCATCGCACCCATGCAGGTCCGCTCTGGCGGGGACTAAAGGCACGCACTCTCGAGTAACCGGCCCAGACAGATGAACTTCGCGGGAACAGACTCACGTGGGGTCCCCTCCAAAGGGAGACAATGACTGACAACACGGACCCGTTCGCTCCGTTCAGACGGATGTTCGAGCAGTTCGACGCGACCGGCACGGGGGACGTCCCGCCGGCGCTTGGCTTCCCGCTGTCGCCGTTCCCGATGCCGGGTGCGGGGACGCCGACGCTGTCTCCCGAAGACAGCACGAAGCGGACGGTCAGACAGCTCTACGGGACGCTCGCGGGGTTCTCGAAGGGGTCGCCTGGCGGCACCCTCGTCGACGCCTGGGAGCAGTACGCCGACATGTTCGACATCGACACCTCGCTGTCGAGTACGCCCGAACAGGTCGGGGCGGCGGCGATGAACACCTACCGCGTGTGGTTCTACAGCCTCTCGCAGATTCTCGTCGAGAGCTACACGCTGCATCTCGTCCACGACGAACTCGTCGTCCCGGACCACCGGCGGACGACGAGCACGCAGAAGTGGCTCTGGGGACTGTCCCAGGCCGAGCGCGAGCAACTGCTCCTGCGGTGTACCGACGTC
The DNA here is from genome assembly GCF_037338445.1 of Salinibaculum sp. SYNS191. Lineage (NCBI taxonomy): Archaea > Methanobacteriati > Methanobacteriota > Halobacteria > Halobacteriales > Haloarculaceae > Salinibaculum > Salinibaculum marinum. The sequence continues at coordinate 3,801,897 of NZ_CP147838.1, read as the reverse complement.
GAGGACGACCTCGTGGAAGCCATGCAGACCGCCCGCAAGCACCGGGACAAACTCCTCTACGATTTCGGCTCCTGGAGCGAAACCGACGTCGAAGGGTCGCTGGCCGACGCGCGTCGCTACCTCCGCGTGTTGACGGCCCTGGACGACCACGCGACCGAGGGCAGTCCGTTCTCCTTCTTCCCGCGGGGCGTCGACCGCTCCGACAGCCGGGACGACCCCCAGGACGAACTGGACGATAGCGCGAGCGGAAAAGCGACCGGGCATGACAGTGGCGGAAACCCCGACGAGGACGGGACTACGGACGGCAGCTAAGACCCCGACGAGGACGGGACTACGGACGGCAGCTAAGACCCCGACGAGGACGGGACTACGGACGGTCTAGATGACGTACTCGTTCTCCCGGAACTGGGCGTAAGCACCGTTCGCGTAGCCCCGTTTGCGCTGTCTGTACTGCCAGGCGAGTTTCACACCGGTTATCCCCGACTTGAGCACGCGCAACAGCGAGAAGTGACCACGGTTGAGCATCGTGTCGGCGGCTCTGAAACCGCGGTCCCAGTCCGCGGGGCCGTAGTCCGCGACGATGTCGGCCATCGTGACGTTGCGGAGGAACTCGTCGCCGAGCGCGTCCTGCCAGGCGTCGTTGTACTGCTCCAGGCGGCCCGTCGCGGCGAGTTCGCCAGCCAGTTTCCCGGTGCGAACGGCGACGTGGTCGCCACCCTCGTGGAAGGCGGAGGTGCCGCCCATCGCGCCGCCGACGACGGCGATACCGGCCGCCGTCGGTGACTCGACCGGGCGCGTCGAGGAGATGGGGTAGGTCTCGGTGCCGCCGCGCTTGCCGCGGTCCTCGACGAGCGGGAAGTCGTCGAGGCTGTACCCGGGGTACTCGCGCTCGATGAGGCGCTCGATGTACTCGCCGCCCCTGGGGATGTCGGTGTCGTCGTCCCGAAGCAGTGCCCACTCGGAGCGGTCGAAGTCGTCGACGTCCAGGCCGATGGGCATCGTCAGCCCGATGCGAGCGACGTTGCCGTCGTTCGGGAACACCCACGGGTAGGCGGTGTGGCCCGGCATGATACCCCACCAGAACTTCAGGCGCCCGGGTTCGAGCAGTTCCTCGGGGACCTCCCGATGTTCCTGGTAGGCGATGTGGTTGGCCGTCCGCGGGCCGAGGTGGTCACTCATGGAGCGGCCCTCGGGGGTGAACTGGTCAAGCACGTCCAGCGTGACGGTCCGCTGGGGGCCGTCGGCGAGGACCAGGTACTCCGCGGCTATCTCCTCGCCGTTCGAGAGCGAGACGGTGTGGACCTGGTCCCGGTGCTGGTCGCCTCGCAGGTCGGTCTCGACGCCGGTCACCGAATCGCCGACGGTGTAGGTCGCACCGGCGGCTTCGGCCTCCTCGCGGAGCCAGTCGTCGAAGCGCGCACGGTGGAAGGCGAAGCCGAAGTCGGGGTAGGAGCACTCGATGCCGGTGGCCTCGATACCGAGTTGCTCTGTCGGGCCGATGAAGTCGGCTCCGTCGAGCGTGTGGAGGACGATGTCGTCGGGGATGTCGCCGGGGTCGAAGTCCATGAGGTCGACCCAGTAGTCGAGCATACCCGCGGCGTCGGTCGAGTCCGGGCCCAGTCGGTCGCGGTCCGCTCGCGGCACTCCCTTCTCGACGACGAGGGCGTCGGCTCCGGCCTCGGCCGCTTTCCAGGCGGCCGACGTGCCGGCGGGTCCACCCCCGACGATAGCGACGTCGACGCGTTCCATACCACATTCCCGACCCGGCCCAGTATAAATTCCCTGCCATCGGGTGGCCTGATTGTGGCGCCTTGCCAACGGTTACCCGGCCAGCGTGGCCGCAATCAGGGATGGAGCTGGAGGCGAGTCCCCTGAGTCGCCGCCACCTCGCAGGTCCTGAAGGCGACGGCCCAGTCGGACCCCGCCTCCTCGATGGCCCGGTCGACCTCTGCCCGCTTCTCCGCGACGCGGTTTCGCAGGCGCGCGTACTCTTCGCTCGCGGCGAGTTGACCGTCGCTCTTGGCCGTCTCCAGCGTCGCGAGCCTCGCTGTCAGCGCGAACAACTCGTCCAGGGCCGTCTTGTACGTCTCCTGGCGCCGGAACCGTGCGACGACCTCCGCGAGTTCACCTCGCTCGACCGGCTTCCGGACGTACTCGTCGATGGGCGTCTCGACGATGTCGAAGTCCGGCGCTCTCGACGTCACCATCGCCACGTAGGGGTCGTGGTCGCCGTCGGCGATGCGTCGGGCGACCTCCCGGCCGGAGGGTCCCGGCATCTCGCGGTCGAGCAACACGACGTCGACGCTCTCGTCGAGTTCGTCGAGTGCACGCTCCCCGTCGGTCGCGGTCCTGACCGCGTGGTCGTCGCGCAGCCAGAATGCGAACAGTTCCCGGCAGTCACGGTCGTCGTCGACCACCAGAAGCGTCAGTTCGTCCCCCATCATCGTGCGTCTCTCGACCGCGTAGACCCATCAATGGATTACACGTTTCGAACCGTTCAAAACCGTTCAAACAGTTGAAAGCAGTTTCGAGGGAGCCGCTATCCGCCAGACTGCGGCCGAGGTCGGAGAGCGGCTACAGGTAGCCGTTTTCGAGCAGGAGTTCGCCGTTGAGAATCGACGCGCCGGCCGCGCCGCGCATCGTGTTGTGCGCGAGGCAGTTGAACTGCAGGCCGCCCTCGGTCTCCTGGAGGCCGCCCGTCGCGATGGCCATCCCGTTCTCCCTGTCGCGGTCCAGGCGTGGCTGTGGTCGGGACGGGTCGTCGAAGACGTGGATGAGCTGGTCCGGCGAGGACGGCAGGTCCAGCGACGGGTACTCCTCCATCGCGGCCTCGGCCTCGGCGGCGGTCGCGCTCTCGGCCAGGTCCGTCCAGACGTTCTCCAGGTGGCCGTCCAGCGTCGGAATCCGGTTGCAGGAGGCGTCGACGCGGGCGTCGTGCCAGCTGACCTCCGCGCCGTCGAAGGTACCCAGGAGCTTGCGGGACTCGGTCTCCATCTTCTCCTCCTCGCCGCCGATGTGGGGGATGGCGTTGTCGATTATCTCCATCGACGTGACGCCGGAGTAGCCCGCGCCCGAGACGGCCTGGAGCGTCGAGACGGTGACCCGCTCCAGCCCGAAGGCCTCGTCCAGGGCGGCCAGCGGCGGAACCATCGTGATGGTCGAGCAGTTGGGGTTCTTCACGAGTGCGCCGTCCCAGCCGCGTTCGTCGCGCTGGACCTCGATGAGGTCGATGTGGTCGGCGTTGACCTCCGGGACGGTCAGCGGCACGTCGGGGTCGGTCCGGGCGTTCGAGGAGTTCGAGGAGACGACGTAGCCTTCCTCGCAGAATTCGGGTTCGACGGCCGCGCCGACGGACGAGGGTAGCGACGAGAAGATGATGTCGAGGTCGTCGGGCACCGCGTCCGGCGACGTCTCGCCGACGGTCATCTCGGCGACGTCGTCGGGAATCTGCATGTTGATGCGCCACTTGGCGGCGTCGCGGTACTGCTTGCCGGCGCTGTCGCCGCTCGCGGTGAGTGCGGCGATTTCGAAGTCGGGATGCGGGTCGAGCAACTGGATGAGCCGCTGTCCGACGGCTCCGGTCGCGCCGAGGATGCCTGCGCGTACTGTCATAGGGGTGCGTAGGGCGAGGCCGGGTCAAAACAGTTTGGAAATGTCCCACGCACCCGGCCCGTCGCCGGCGCTGTCCGCTCATCGCCGCAAAACGTGTTTGTCCCTGTGGCCCCAACGGGAGGTATGTCCGGACTCGACATCCTCCCCCACGCGCGCAAGAACGTCGGCGGGTACGACCGGCTGGCGCGCATCCTCCTCGGCGTCGCGCTGGTCGTCGTCGGTACAGCCGCCTTCCCCTCGGACGTTACGCTGGCTGCGCTGGCCTTCGTCGGAGCCGCTGGACTCTTTTTCAACGCCGCCACGCAGTTCTGTGGGATAAACGCGGTGCTCGGCGTCGATACGTGTTCGCGCGACGCGGACGGCGAGTGCCAGAACTAGGCTTCGACCGGACGGGCCTGCTTGCGGGTGACGTACCCGGCGATGCGGTTGCGGACGCCCTTGGACTCGATGTTGGTCAGCTCCTCGACGAGCTCCTTGTTGTGCTCGAAGTCCGTGGAGAAGGCGTCCGGGTATCGTTCCATCAGCAGTGTCGCGGTCTTCTTGACGTAGGCGGGTTTGATGGCCATCGTTGCACCCACGTAACCCGCTGCCCCCCTAAAAGGATTCGATACCCACCGCGGGCCACCCGCACCCGACGCCCTCACTCCTCCCAGTCCGACAGGTCCCGCACCCGCTGGAAGGCCGCGCGCTCGCGAGGTCCGCCACACCGCTTTACGACGTCGGCGAAGTACGCGAGTCGCTCGCGCAGCGTCTCCGTGTCGTACGCGTCGACGTCCAGCCGCGAGGCGGCGACGGTGGCCTCGACGACGGCGCAGTGCCCGCGGCTCGTCACCGGCACCGTCTCGCGAACGACCGTCGAGTCCAGCGGCTCCAGCCGCCAGTCGACCCACTCTGTTCCGCCCGCTGTCCCGCTGTCCAGCCGTTCGACCGCCACCTCGACCCACGCGTCGGCGCTGTCGAGGACTGGAGATTCCTCCTCGCGGACGGCGAGTGCGGCCTCGACGAAGTCCACGGGGTCCCGCGAGAACTGGACGTAGCCCCCGCCGCGCTCGCGGAAGTTCCGCCAGGTCCGCGTGCGGCCCCACGTTCGGGCAGTCACGTCGTCCTCGCCGTCGCCCCCCTGGAGGCCGAGCGCAGCGACGTTCCACAGCCCGTTGGGCCCCTCCGTGGTCACGATGGATTCCACCACGCCCTCGACTGGGACCGGCCAGTCGCTCACGGTCAGACCTCCATTCCCCGCTCCAGCGCGACGAACAGCGCGCCGGCGACGACGTCGGCCGTCGTCCCGGGGTTGACCTCGCGGTCGACGAGTTCCTCCGCGAAGGCCTCGACGTCCTCGTCCCCGTCGCGCACGACAGCGGCCCGCTGGCGCACCTCCTCTGCGGTCTCCCGGTCGTGTTGCGTGACGACGAAGGTGTCCACCGTCGACGCGAGTTCGTCGAGGTAGACTGTCGCCGCGCGGTCGGTCACCGGCCCGTCGAGGCTCTGGAGCCGTTCGGCCGCCGCGAACGTCCGTGGGAAGCCGTCGGTCCACTCGGCCGCGATGCCGTCCCGGTCGGCGCTGTCGGCCATCAGTTCCCCGAGCGTGATACCGCGCTCGCGGACGGCCGGCACCGCCTCCGCGCCCCGTCGAACGTCCAGCGGTTCCATCGACGCCGGCGGGTCGTCCACGGCGACCTCGACGTGCTCGAACGACCGGAAGAAGTCGGCCGCGTCCTCGACTGTCGTCGCGTCGACCACTGCGTCGGCGCTCTCCGGCGACAGCGCGCCGTCGGCAGCAGCACAGACGAGCGGCGTCACGAGCAGGAGAGCCCCGAACTGCGTATTGCCCCCGGACTGCCCGCTCATCCCCTCGACAGCACGCACGAACGCCGCTCCGACCGGCGCACCGTCGGCGGCCATGGCGAGTCCCTCGCGCGCCCCGACCGCACCGGCCAGGAAGTGCTCGAAGCGCAGGTCGGGGTACTCCCGGACGCGGTCGACGTTGCCCGGCTTCGGCGTCCCCGACACCTCCAGCAGGAGCGCGAGCTGTGCGTTCTCCGTCGTCGTCCTCACGGTCCGACCTCCCGCGGGTGTCGCTCGAACCACGCCCGTGTCGCCGCGGCGACCCTGGCGAGGACGTCAGGGTCGTCGCTCGCTCGCCCGACGCTGACCGCGTCGGCCCCGTACTCCAGGTACTCGGAGACCGTCGCCCGGTCGCGGACGCCGTTGTTGGCGATGACGCGAGCGTCCGTCGCCGCGACGACGTCGGCGATGACGTCCTCGGAGTCCATCGCGTCGACGTGGACGTAGTCGGCACCGGCGTCGGACGCGGCCGCCGCGAGCGCCGGCAGGTCGACGCCGTGAACCTCTGTGCGGACCTTCACGCTGACTGTCGCACCGGTTTCCGCGGCGGCTTCGACCTGTTCGCCGAGGCGGTCGGCGTCCCGCAGCAGCGACTCACCGGCCCCGGCCGCGCACATCTCCTCCTGGCGGCAGTGGGCGTTGATTTCGAGGATGGCACCGTGGTCCCGACAGACCGACGCGGCCTCTCGCAGTGGGTCCAGCGTCGCCGTCCTGACGTTGAATCCCGGCGTGAGCGCAACGTCGGCGAGTTCCGAAAGTTGGTCGTCGACGAACGAAACGGGGTCTGCCGGCAGGAACTCCGTCCGGTCGCGCTCGACCATCCGGCGGGCCGCCTCCCGCGTCCGCTCGTCGAGGGCGATACCCCCGAGGAAGGCGGTGTCGGCGTACGCCGCCGCCTGCTCGGCCCAGGCAGCGTCCGCCTCGCCGCTGAGACTCGCCAGCGCGACGCGGACGTCTGTCACCGCGCCACCTCCAGCGCCTCGGCGACGGCGCGAGTGACTCGCGCCGCATCCGCCTCGTCGTCCATCGCCGTGTCAGTCCTGACCACGGGCCGGTCCAGCGCCGTGCCGTCCTCCGTGTCGAGGACGAACGCGTCCGCGAACGGGTAGGCGTCCGCGACCCCCGCCGTCGACGGGTCGTACCCGACCGCCTCCATCAGTTTCGCCGCGGGGCCGGAGAACACCTGGTCCTCGACGAACGGCGAGACGGCGACGACGGTGGTCTCCGCGAGCGCGTCCTCGATGCCCTCGACGGCGAGCATCGGGCCGATGCTCGTGACGGGATTCGACGGGCCGACGACGACGGGTTCGGCCAGCGCTGTCAGCACCGCGTCCGTCGCCGTCGCGTCCGCGCCGCCGCGGAACTCGACGTCCTCGATTTCGGGGTCGCCGTTTCGCGCCACCCAGAACTCCTGGAAGTGCATCGGCCCGTCCGGCGTGTGGACGAGCGTCGCCACGGGGTCGTCACTCATCGGGAGCAGTGTCCGGTCGAGCACGAACGCGTCCGCGAGGTGTGTCGTCGCCTCGGTCAGCGTGTGGCCCTCGTCGAGCAGGCCGGTCCGCGTGATGTGGACCGCGCGGTCGCGGTCGCCGATGTGCATGAACTCCGCGACCCCGGAGAAGCGCCGCCAGCGGGCGATGTCCCGACCGTCGGTCTGGGCCTCTGCCGGGAGGTACCGCGGACCGCCCGCCAGCCCTGCGGCGTCGGCGAGCGCGAGCAGTTCGTCGTGTGTCTCGGCCGTGTCGTCTGCGATGCCCCACCACGTGTCCGTGTCGAGTTCGTCACCGTCGAGAAAGAGCACGGTATCGAGGTCGGGACAGACGAGGTGCCCGCCGAGTTCCACGTCGTCGCCGGTGTTGGCGACCACCGTGGTCTCCGCGGGCGCGAACGTCGCGTCGGCGCCGGCGAGGAATTTCGGGGTTCCGGTCCCGCCGGACAGGAACGTCACCATACCGCTACCAGGGCCGAGGGACGTGATAAAGTGTCGGGAACAGTGCTGCCCGACTGAAGCCCCGCAGCGACGATTGCATCGCTGACAGTTTCACTTCTGAGAATGGCGGGCATACACTCAAAGGGGGCGGCCGGGACAGTTCTCACAATGACGAATCTGGCACCGGTCGAGAACGATGCTCACCGGTTTGCCCCCGCCGGGCCGGACGAGGACATCGTGTACGGAGCCTGTTGTCCTGGCTGGCACACCGCCGCCAGCCACGAGGCGGCCGTCGCGCAGTGGGTCTCGTTCATGCGCGACCACGGCATCGAGCGTGTCTGCTGTCTGCTCCCGGGCGACCAGCTCGACGCCGGAGGCGCGAACGTCGCCCGCTACAACGAGGCTTTCGGCCCCGACCAGGTCTTGCACGCCCCGATTCCCGACCACCGTCTGGCGGACCCCGACGTGCTGCGCGAGGACATCCACCCGTTTCTCGACGAGGCCGACGCGGACCGCGAGCCGGTCGTCGTCCACTGTCTCACGGGGCTCGGACGGACGGGGCAGGTGCTTGCCGCCTGGCTCGTCCACGCCCGGCAGTGCTCCCCCGAGGTGGCCGTCGAGACGGTGCAGTCGATGGGGCGGGACCCGCTGGCGGTCGTCGAGGCCGGCAACGCGACGCGGGAGGAACTGCTCACTCTGCTGGCGCTGACGGCCTGAGCCGGCCAGCCCTTTTATCCCGTCGGGCGCAACCTCCTCCCAATGACGACTATCAAGGACAGCGTCCACGACCACATCGAGGTGACCGGTGTGGCCGCGGACCTCCTCGAAACGCCGCCCGTCCAGCGTCTCCGCCGCATCAAGCAACTCGGCACGGTCGTCCTCGTCTACCCCTCCGCGAACCACACGCGCTTCGAGCACAGCCTCGGCGTCTACAGCCTCGCCGACAGCGCCCTCTCCCATCTCGGTATCCGTGGCCGCCAGGCCGAGCGCGTCCGCGCCGCGGCGCTCCTGCACGACATCGGACACGGCCCGTACAGTCACAACATCGAGGACCTCATCTACCGCCGGACCGGGAAGTACCACGACGACATCGCCGACCTCGTCGACAGCGGCCCGGTCGCCCGCGTCCTCTCCGAGCACGGCATCAACCCGGACCGCGTGGCGGACCTCGTCGCGGGCGAGGGCGAACTCGGCCAACTCGTCTCCGGCGAACTCGACGTCGACCGGATGGACTATCTCGTCCGCGACGCCCACCACACGGGCGTCCCCTACGGCACCATCGACCACGAGCGCCTCGTCCACGAACTCCGCCTGCTGGACGGCTCGCTCGTGCTCGACGAGGGGAACGTCCAGTCCGCCGAAAGTCTGCTGCTCGCCCGTGGGCTGATGAACCCGACGGTGTACTCCCACCACGTGGCCCGCATCGCAAAGACGATGCTCCGGCGGGCCGCCGAGAAACTGCTCGCGTCGGGAGCGACGACCGCCGAGGAGTTGCGCCGGATGGACGACCACGCGCTGCACGCAACGCTGCGCGATTGCGAGGCGACCGCAGGGTACGCCCGCCGACTCGACGACCGGAATCTCTACAAGCGGGCCGTCTGGGCGGAGATGGAGGCCGTCCCCGAGGACCTGCTCATCGCGGACCACGAGACGGTCCGGGCCTTCGAACGCGACATCGCCGACTCGGCCAACGTCGACCCCGAGGAGGTCATCCTGGAGATCCCCGACAGGCCGGAGATGAAGGAGTCCACCTCCCGCGTGGTCGTCAACGGTGAACCCCGCCGCCTGGGGCAGCAGTCGACGCTCGTCAGCGCGCTGCGGGCCGCCCAGCGCGACCAGTGGCGACTCGGCGTCTACGCGCCCGACGACCACAGCGAGCGGGTCGGGAACCAGGCGATTCGCACGCTCGGACTGGACCTTGAGGGAGCGCTCGTCCGGGACGTCCGGCCCGGCATCAACGCGACCCTCGAAGACTTCGAGTGAGTCGCCGACGGCACGCGGATAGACATATATAACAGGCAGTGGTCGATAGGCCCGGATATGACCAACGAGGCGGACGGCGAACGGAGAGACGACGGGGGTCACGACGCGACTCACTCCGTCGAGTTCGACTGGGACGACGAGTTGTCCATCGCTGCCGTGGTCACCTCCGCCGTCGAAACGGTCTCGGGTCGCGACGTCACGGACCTTCCCCCGCTCCACGACGTCGTGGACGTCGACGCGCTCGACAAGTTGTTCAGGCCCAGACGGTCCGGCGAGCGACGCACGAACGGGTCGGTGACGTTCCGGTTCGCCGGCTACACCGTCACCGTCTACGCCGACGGACTGCTCGTCGTCCGTGACGCAGAGAACTGACAGGCAATTTTCGTCCGCGTCGTCCGGTGCCACGCCCCGGGAACGGTGATTACAAAGCGAGGGCGATGCTGGGTACGGGCATGCTGCTCGAAGGGACGATACTCCGCGGGCGCGAGTTCGAACCCGTCGACGGGCGCGTCGTCATCGAGGACGGCGAAATCGTCGACATCGAGGAGGCCGACGTCCGCAGCGAGGACGTCATCCTGCCCGCGTTCGTCAACGCCCATACCCACATCGGGGACTCTATCGCGAAGGAGGCCGGCGAGGGCCTCTCGCTCGAAGAACTGGTCGCCCCACCGGACGGCCTCAAGCACCGCCTCCTGCGCCAGGCCGACCGCGACGACCTGGTCGCCGCGATGCGGCGCTCGCTCGAATTCATGGCGACGGCCGGCACGGCCACCTGTATCGAGTTCCGCGAGGGGGGCGTCGAGGGCGTCCGCGCTATCGACGACGCTGCGGAGGGGACACCGATCGACCCGGTCGTCCTCGGTCGGGAGACGGTCGAGGCGATGGAAGCGAGCGACGGCTTCGGTGCCAGCGGGGCCGAAGACGGCGACTTCACGCGGGAACGTAACGCGACCGGGCGCGCGGGGAAGCTCTTCGGTATCCACGCCGGCGAAGTCGACAGCGGCGACATCAACTCCGCGCTCGACCTCGAACCGGACTTCCTCGTCCACATGGTCCACGCCGAGGAACTCCACTTCGAGCGCGTCGCCGACAGCGAGATTCCCGTCGTGGTCTGTCCCCGCTCGAACCTGGTGACCGACGTCGGACTCCCGCCGGTCAGGGACCTGCTCGACCGGACGACGGTTGCACTGGGGACGGACAACGTCTTCCTCAACAGTCCCTCGATGTTCCGCGAGATGGAGTTCACCGCGAAACTGACCGACGCGACGACCCCGGAAATCCTCCGGATGGCGACCGTCAACGGGGCGGACATCGCGGGACTGAACTGCGGACTCGTCGAACCGGGCCGCGACGCCGAACTCCTCGTTCTCGACGGGGCCTCCGACAACCTCGCCGGGGCCCAGGACGTCGCGCGCGCCGTCGTTCGCCGCGCCGGCGTCTCCGACGTGAAAGACGTCGTTCGGGGCGAGGCCTGACCGCGCTGGCGGCGGCGGCGGTATCCGGACCGCGCCAGGGGCCGGGTTCTAAGTGCGACCGTGTGATACTCTCGCATATGTACGACGATATCCTCCTCCCGACGGACGGCTCCCCTGGCATGTCGAGCGTCGTCGACCACGCGGTATCACTCGCCGAGACCCACGATGCGACGGTACACGGCCTGTACGTGGTGGATACCGTCTCGCTGGCGGACGTGCCCATGGAGACCACGCTGGAGGGCGTCAACCGGGCGCTCCGCGAGGAGGGCGAGGCGGCCATGGAGGACCTCCAGCAGCGCGCCGACGGCGTCGACGTCGAGACGACCATCATCGAGGGGTCGCCGTCGCGGGAAATCGTCCACTACGCGGAAGACACGTCCTGCGACGTCGTGGTCATGGGGACGCACGGCCGCGACGGCGTCTCCCGCCTCCTGCTGGGCAGCGTCGCCGAGCGCGTCGTCCGCTCCTCGCCGGTCCCCGTCCTGACGATTCGCGTCGGGGACGAACCGCCCGACCTGGACGAGATGTAGCCCTCACTCCGGCCGCAGGTGCTCGCAGTCGCCCGCAGTCACCGATTGCCGTCCGGACTCCGTCTCGACGACCAGCGTTCCCGGCCCGGTCACGTCGACGGCCTCCCCGACGACCGCTTTCTCGCCGGTCTCGACGCGGACGCGCTGGCCGAGCGTCGCCGCGTGCTCGCGCCACGCCGGGAGGACGCCGTCGAGGTCGCTCCTGAGAGCGTCGAACTCCTCCAGCAACCGCTGGGTGAACACCCGACGGTCGACGTCCCCGGCCACCTCACGGATGCTCGTCCCGGCCGCGTCCGCTGGCAGGTCGTCGGGGGCGACGTTGGCGTTGACGCCGATGCCGACGACGAGCCAGGAGACCCTGTCGGCCTCGCCCTCCATCTCGGTGAGGATGCCGGCGAGCTTTCGCTCGCCGTCGGGCGTCTCCACGAGCACGTCGTTTGGCCACTTGATGTGTGCGTCGACGCCGGCCTCCCGCGCCGCGCGCGTCGTCGCGACGGCGGCGGCGAGCGTGAACGTCGGTGCGCTCGCGGGCGGCACGTCCGGCCGGAGGACCAGCGAGAGCCAGACGCCGCCGCTGGGCGAGGACCACTCCCTGTCCAGCCGTCCCCGGCCACCGGTCTGCTCGTCGGCCACCACCGCCACGTCCGCACGCCCAGCCGTCGCCAGTTCGCGTGCCCGGTCGTTCGTGCTCGGGATGGCGTCGTGGTACTCGACTGCGAAGGGCGCGTCGAGTCCGACCTCGATCGCAGCGCCGCCGAACTCGGGGACGCCGGTCAGTTCGTACCCCTCGTCGCCGCTCTCGATGGCGAAGCCGTCCGCGCGCAGCGCCTCGACGTGCTTCCAGACGGCGGCCCGCGAGACGTCGAGTCGCTCGGCGAGGGCCGGTCCGGACACTGTGTCGGTCTCCAGTGCCGAAAGCACCGCCCGACGTGTCTCGTTCATACGCGTCAGGTGGCGTCTGCAGGATAAAAGTTCGGCGCGTCCGGCCAGTCAGTCGAGGACGACCAGCAGGTCGCCCATGTCGACGCTGTCGCCCTCGCCGACGGCGACTTTCTCGACGACGCCGCCCGACTCCGCGACGACGTCGTTCTCCATCTTCATCGCCTCCAGCACGAGCAGGACGTCGCCCGCGGCCACCTCGTCGCCCTCGGCCACGTTCACGTCGAGAATCGTCCCCTGCATCTCGGCGGCCACCTGCTCGCCGTCTGCCGCTGCCGCGCCACCGCTGCTGTCGTCGCCCGGCCCCGCTCGCTCGGGGCGGGGCTGAGTGCCGCCACTGTCACCGGCCGCCGCGGCGTCGATGTCGATGGCGGGCGCACCGCGCTCTTCGAGTTCGACCTCGAAGCGCTTGCCGTTGACCTCGACGGTGAACTCCCGCTCTGTGACCTCCTCGTCGTCGGCGGGCGCCGCCGTCTCGGTGCCCCACTTCTCCTGGGCCTCGTCGATGCGCTCGGGGTCGAGGTGGTTGTCGAGGTACTTCGTGGTGTGGCGGCCGGTGACGAATCGCTCGTCGTCGAGCATCAGCCGGTGGAACGGGATGACCGTCACGATGCCCTCGATGTCGAACTCGGCCAGCGCACGCTTGCCGCGCTCGATGACCTCCTCGCGGTCTTCGCCGCTGACGATGAGCTTGGCAATCATCGAGTCGTAGTCGGTCACCAGGTCGTCACCCTGTCGCAGCGCGTCGTCCATCCGGACGCCGATGCCGCCCGGCGGGTCGTACGTCTCCAGCGAGCCGCCGGTGGCGGGTGCGAAGTCGTCAGCGGCGTTCTCGGCGTTGATTCGGAACTCCATGGCGTGGCCGCGGACCTCAACGTCGTCCTGGGCGAAGGCCAGTTCGTCGCCCTCCGCGACGCGAATCTGCCACTTCACGATGTCGATGCCCGTGATCTCCTCGGTGACGCAGTGTTCGACCTGGATGCGCGTGTTGACCTCCAGGAAGTAGAAGTTCGTGTCCGGCCCCAGCACTTCACCCGGCTCGCGGTCCTCGTCCTCCTCGACGAGGAACTCGACGGTCCCCGCGTTGGTGTAGTCGGCCTCGCGGACGCCCCGGCGGGCGGCCTCGCCGATTTTCTCCCGGAGTTCGTCCGACAGCGCCGGACTCGGTCCCTCCTCGATGACCTTCTGGTGGCGCCGTTGCAGCGAACAGTCGCGCTCGCCCAGATGCCGGACGTTGCCCTGGCTGTCCGCGACGATCTGCACCTCGATGTGGCGCGGGTTCTCCAGGTACCGCTCCAGATACACCGAGTCGTTGTCGAAGTATGCCTCGCCCTCGCGCTTGGCGCTCTGGAGCTGGTCGGCCGCTTCGTCCGCGGCGTGGACGACCTTCATGCCGCGGCCGCCGCCGCCACCCTCTGCCTTGATAGCGACGGGATAGCCGTATTCGTCGCCGAAGGCCTCGACTTCTTCGGGGTCCTCCACGGGGTCGGTCGTCCCGGGGACGATCGGCACGTCCGCGCTCTGCATTATCTGGCGGGCCTTGGTCTTCTCGCCCAGCCGTTCCATCGCGTCGCTGGCGGGGCCGATCCACTGGACGCCGTCGGCGTCTTCGACCTTCCCCGCGAAGGTGGCGTTCTCGGCGAGGAAGCCGTAGCCCGGGTGGATGGCGTCGGCGCCGGACCGCTGTGCGGCGTCGATGATGGCGTCGTGGTCGAGATACGAGTCGGCGGCCCGCGCCGGGCCGACGTTGTAGGCCTCGTCGGCGTAGCGGACGTGGCCGCCGTGTTTGTCCGCCTCGCTGTAGACAGCGACGGTGTCGATACCGAGTTCTTCGCAGGCGCGCATGACGCGCACGGCAATCTCTCCACGATTCGCGACGAGTACCTTGTCGAATCCGTTGTCAGACATGTTAGAATCGCTCCGTTCGTCCGCTGGCCGCCCATTCGTCCGTCGGTGCGTTCGCTGGCACGCGCTCCCCCCGGCCGGTCAGCCCCTCCAGGCGACCGGCGTAGGCCCACCGCTTGCCGTCCCAGGTCTCCGCTTCGCCCGACTGCGCGGCGAGGGCCGCCGCCGCTGCCTGCTGGTCGCGCAGGTGCGTCCCGATTGCTGCGGCGATGGCCGCCGCCTCCTCGACGGTGGCCGTCTCCGGCACGGCGAGCGTCCCGTCGTCGGTGTCGAGCGTGAGCATGTCGGCGGCCTCAGAGTGGGATGTTGCCATGTTTCTTGTCGGGCTGTGATTTGCGTTTCGAGCGCAGCATCTCCAGGTCGGAGACCAGTTGCGCGCGGGTGTCCTTCGGTTCGAGCACGTCGTCGACGAAGCCGCGGTCCGCGGCCGTGTACGGATTGGCGAACTGCTCGCGGTAGTCGTCGATGAGTTCCTGCCGGCGCTCGTCGGCGTCCTCTGCCGCTTCGAGTTCGTCGCTGTAGAGGACGTTCACCGCGCCCTGCGGCCCCATGACGGCGATTTCGGCGGAGGGCCAGGCGTAGTTGACGTCCGCGCCGATGTGTTTCGACGCCATGACGTCGTAGGCCCCGCCGTAGGCTTTCCGCGTGATGACGGTCATCAGCGGAACCGTCGCCTCGGAGAAGGCGTACAGCAACTTCGCGCCGTGGTTGATGATGCCGTTGTGCTCCTGGTCGGTGCCGGGCATGAACCCGGGGACGTCCACGAACGTCAGGATGGGGATGTTGAAGGCGTCACAGAAGCGGACGAACCGTGCGCCCTTGATGGACGCCTCGATGTCGAGCGTGCCGGCGTTGACGCGGGGCTGGTTGGCGACGACGCCGATGGCGTGGCCGTCCAGGCGGGCGAAGCCGATGGCGAGGTTCCGCGCGAAGGCCTCCGCCACCTCGAAGAACGAGCCCTCGTCGACCACCTCGTCGATGACGTCGGTCATGTCGTAGGGCTTCTGTGGCTGGTCGGGGACGATGTCGGCGATCGCCTCCGAGCGGCGCTGTGGGTCGTCCCAGGGGTCGACGCGGGGCGGGTCCTCGACGTTGTTCTGTGGGAGATAGGAGAGCAGGTGGCGGATGTCGTCCAGCGCCTCCTCCTCGTCGGCGGCGGTGAAGTGCGCCACACCGGACTCCGACGCGTGGGTGTTCGCGCCGCCGAGTTCGTCGAAGCCGACCTGTTCACCGGTGACCGTCTCGATGACGTCCGGGCCAGTGATGAACATGTGGCTCGTGTCCTGGACCATCATGATGAAGTCCGTGATGGCGGGCGAGTAGACCGCGCCGCCGGCGCAGGGCCCCATGATGGCCGAAATCTGCGGGATGACGCCGCTGGCCTGCTGGTTGCGGTGGAAGATTTCCGCGTAGCCGGCGAGCGAGTCGATGCCCTCCTGAATGCGGGCACCAGCGGAGTCGTTGAGGCCGATGACGGGCGCGCCGGTCTCCATGGCCTTGTCCATGACCTTGGTGACCTTCTCCGCGAACACTTCGCCGAGCGACCCGCCGAAGACGGTGAAGTCGTGGGCGAAGACGAAGACGGTGCGGCCGTTGACCTCGCCGTAGCCCGTGACCACGCCGTCGCCCTTGTACTCCTCCATGTCGAACTTCTGGGTTCGGTGGGTGCGGAACTGGTCGAACTCGGTGAAGGTGCCGTCGTCGAGGAAGTAGTCGATGCGCTCGCGGGCGGTCAACTTGCCCTTGTCGTGCTGGGCCTGGATGCGCTCCTCGCCGCCGCCCTTTTCGGCCTCCTCGCGGAGTTCCCGCAACTCCTCGATACGCTCCTCCATCGTCATTGGGACTGCCTCCCGACGGTCATTGGGAGTCACAAACAGCACCCACGGGAAAAGGATTCCGCAATCAGAAAACGGTGATTCGTCAACCGTCGAATTCGCGGCGCTAGACCACCGCTACGGCGGGGTCGGACCTGTGCGCCGCCGCCTGCTGAGTCCGCCCCCGTGACGTTCGTCCGGGGAACCCCCACAAATCCCGTTGCTAGTCCGCCTGTGCAGCGCTGTCGGACACACCTAGGCGTCTAGGTCAGGCCACCGGTTGCCCCGGCGCTACGACGATAATCGAATGTCACGGAAGATGATTAGAAACCGGCTCCGTCGGTGTGGATACCGCGGTCGCGTGGGCCCGCCGTCGGTCACACCGGCGGCACGATGTCGCCGCCGAGCAGCAGCGTCTCCAGGCCGAGCGCCAGCGTGGCGACCACGGCGAGGACGACGACGGTCCGGACGGTCCAGAGCCAGACCGGGCCGAGCCAGCCGGTGTCGCTGCCCAGCAGGAGTTGTTCGACGGCCTCGTCCGCGAGCACCCAGCCGACGAAAAGCAGCAACAGAAGCACCGATAGCGGCAGGAACAGCTTGTAGGCGAGCGTGTCGAACCAGCCGAGCCAGGCCGTGTCCCACGCCGACGGCAGTCCCATCACGAAGAGGACGGTCCCCGTGAGGACTGCCAGCCTGGGCCGGGACACGGTCGAATGGTCCGTCGCGTAGGAGACGACGACCTCCATGAGACTGATGGCGGAGGACAGCGCCGCGATGAGGACGACGCCGAAGAAGACCATCCCGAGCAGTCGTCCGCCCGGGACCTGACTGAAGGCGTTGGCCATCGCGACGAAGATTGCTTCCGCCTTCGTCGTGTTCGGGTCGATGCCGTTAGCGAACAGCACCGGGAACACGACGAGCCCCGCGAGGACGCCGATGAGCGTGTTCATGACGACGATGACCCCGCCGTCGACGAACAGGCTGGTGTCTTCCCCGACGTACGACGAGTAAGTTATCATGATAGCCATCCCCAGCGAGAGGGTGAAGAAAGCCTGCCCGACGGCGAAGGGGACGACGTCGCCGGCGTTGGCGAGGAGCGTGCTGAAGTCCGGGTTCAGAAAGTACGAGTAGCCGGCCGCGGCACCGGACTGGGTCGCCGCCCAGACGGCCAGGCCGAGCATCATGACGACGATGCCGGGGACCATCACCTTCGTCGCGCGCTCGATGCCGCTGTTGACGCCGAGGGCGACGACGGTGACCGTCGCCGTCATGAAGAGGCCGTGGAACAGAATCGCCTCCGGACCGGTGGCGATGGCCCCGAAGTACTGCCCCGGCGCGTCGAAGTACCCGCCAGTGACGCTCCCGATGAAGTAGCGTCCGACCCAGCCCCCGACGACGCTGTAGTAGGAGACGATCCAGAACCCGATGAACGCGCCGAACGCGCCGATGACCCGCCACCGCGGGTGGCCGAGTTTCCGGAACGCGTCGACGGCATTGGCTTTCGTCTTCCGCCCGACCACGAACTCTGCCAGCAGGGCAGGCAACCCGATTCCGACGACGGCCACCAGGTAGACCACGAGGAACACCGCGCCCCCGTTCGAGGCCGTCTTGAACGGGAACTGCCAGATGTTGCCAAGCCCCACTGCGCTCCCGATTGCCGCGACGAGAAAGCCCACCCTCGTCGCCCACGTCGCTCGTTCACTCATGCGGCTGAACGTCTACGATGGGGGGTGATATGCCCCTCGACTCCGCCGCGTCAGGCTTCGCCGTAGACCGGGACCGCCGCGCCGCTCGTGACGCCCGCGGCGTCGGAGGAGAGGAACATGACGACCTGCGCGATGTCGGCGGGGTCGACCCACGAGTCGTGGTCGGCGTCGGGCATCATCTCGCGGTTCATCGGCGTGTCGATGACGCTCGGCATGATGGCGTTGGCGCGGACGCTCCCGACGTTCTCCTCCGCGACCGTCTCGGTGAGCAGTCGGACGCCGGCCTTGGTCGCGCGGTAGATGCCGTCGCCCTCGCCGCCCTCCAGCGAGGAGCGCGCCGAGACGCTGACCACGGCACCGCCCGACTCCTGGAGGTGCGGGACCGCGTGCTTCGTCGCGAGGAACATCGTCTTGAGGTTCACGTCGAAGAGGAAGTCGAAGGTGTCCGCATCTGTCTCGTGTATCGGGGTCCCGCCGCGCCAGGTCCCCGCGATGTTCGCCAGCGCGTCGAGGCGGCCGTGGTCGTCGACGATGCTCTCCACCGCGGCCTGGACCTGGGCCTCCTCGGTGAAATCGCCCTGGTAGAAGTCGATGCGGTCGGGGTCGGCGAGCAGGAAGTCCTCGCTGTCCTGTTCCACCACGTCCGCGCCGCAGACCGTCGCGCCCGCGTCCAGGAACGCCTCCGCGACTGCGCTTCCCAGCGCGCCGCCCACGCCGGTCACCAGCACGACGTCACCGCTGAAATCGAACGAGACTGACATACACACCCGTTGGCGCGCCGCAGGAATAAAACGTGCCGCCGGCGGTCCGCGCCCGGAAGCGTCTCAGCGCCCGAGGTGCCGGGCCATCATCACCTCGTCGACGTCCGTCCCGTCGACCCTGTAGTGGTCACGGCGGCGCGCTTCTTCAGTCCACTCGTAGGACCGGAGGAACTCGATGGCGGCCTCGTTGGTCGCCGGGAGCGACTGGTGGACCTTCTCGTACCCGTGTGCGGCCGCCCAGGAGAGTCCCCGGTGTAGCAGGTGGCTGCCGATTCCCCGACGGCGGTGGTCCGCCTCGATGCCGAGGGTCAATTCGGCTGTGTGGCGGAGTTTCGCCACCTCCGGGGACTCGACGTGACACCAGCCGACGACCTCCTCCTCGACGGTCGCCACGAAGAACATCCGTGATTCGAGGTCGTTGTGGCGGATGAGCGCCGCCTCGCGGTCGAGTTGTTCCGCGACCGTCTCGGCCTCGATGTAGGTCCGTTCGGCCGTGACCGCCTGGATGACGTCGACGACGTCGGGGAAGTCCTCCTGTCTGGCCGGGCGAATCTCGAACTGGAGTGTCTCCCTCGCGAACTCCTCGGTGGCTCCGCCGTCGAGCGCGACGCGGAGCAGTCCGTCCCGTTCCTCCAGATAGCCGTCCCGCTTCAGGATGTCGACGAGCTGTCGGAAGCGGTCCGGCGAGACCCGGACGATGTCGGCGTCGGAGAGCTCCGGCGGTCGTACTGCTCCGTTCCGTTCGATGTACTCGTAGATGCGCCGCCTGTCGCTCGTGTCGAACTCCGGGCGGTCCGTGGCTCTCATGCTGCCCGCGACTTCGACCCCCTCCCCCTTTTACTTTGTCACGTGGTGGCATACAACAAACAGGTGGGACGGGACTCTCAGGGGACGACCACGAGCTTGCCGAGGTAGCTGTCCTCGACGACTGCGCGGTGGGCCTCGTCGACGTTGTCCAGCGAGTACCGCCGGGCGACGACGGCCGCGAGGTCGCCGTCGGCCATCAGCGTCGCGAGGCTGTCTAGCACGGCCCCGACGTCCGGCGTGTTGAACATGCTCACGTGGTGAAAGGAGAGGGACTTCCCGCGACACCGCGGGACGTTGTCGTGGGTCGCCCGGAGGTCCCGGTTCCCGATGACCGCGATGCGTCCGTCCTGGGCCGCGACCCGCGCGTCGAAGGGGAGGTACTCGTCGAAGCGGTGGTCCAGAATCACGTCGGGGGCACCGGCGTTCCCGACCGCTTCCGCGAGGTCGTCCCGTCGGTAGTCGAAGACGCTGTCGGCTCCCAGTTCCCGGAGGCGGTCGTGGTAGCCCGTCGAGGCCGTCGTCGTGACGGTCGCACCCGTCGCGGCCGCGAGCTGGACGGCGACGTGACCTACGCCGCCGCTGCCGCCGTGGACGAGACAGGTTTCGGCCGGCCGGAGGTTGCAGGCCTCTACGAGCGTCTGCCACGCGGTCACGCCGACGAGCGCCGTCGCCGCGGCCGTCTCCGCCTCGACTCCCTCCGGAATCCTCGCGAGCAGTTCCGCCGGGACCGCGACGTACTCCGCGCAGGTCCCCGGCAGGTCGTTCCCGAGCCCCGTCGCGAACACCCTGTCACCCACCTCGTACCCGCTGGCGTCCGGGCCGGTCTCGACGACGGTGCCGGCCACGTCCGACCCCGGTATCCAGGGGAGCCCACCCGGCTGGAACGTCTCGCCGTCGCGGAACTTCGTGTCGACGGGGTTGACCGACGCGGCGGCAACCTCTACCAGTACCTCGTCGTCGTCCGGCGTCGGTCTGTCGACCTCTTCGACCTGCAGCACGTCTCTCCCGCCGTGGTCGTGGTATCTGACTGCCTGCATGTGGAGTGGCTGGGACACCGAGCACAATAGTTCTGTCCTGCGGGACCGGTACTGTTCTTCCGCTCGCGTGCGTAGCCGGGCACGTGCGCTGTATCGCCCACCGCGGCTTCGCCGGCGTCAACCCCGAGAACACGGTGCCGGCAGTCCGCCGCGCCGTCGAGGCCGGTGCCGACGCTATCGAAGTCGACGTCCGTCGCTGCCGCAGCGGCGAACTCGTCGTCGTGCACGACGCGACGGTCGACCGCGTGACAGACGGCAGTGGCGCAGTCGCGGACCTCCCGCTGTCCGAACTCGCGTCGCTGGACGTCCTCGGGACCGGACGCGGCATGCCGACGTTGCAGGCGGTCGTCGACGCGGTGCCAGCGAGCGTCGGACTCAACGTCGAACTCAAGGAGACCGGGTTGGCCGGGGACCTGCTGTCGGTCGTGGGCGACCGTGACGACGTTCTCGTCTCGTCGTTCGACCCGCAGGCGCTCCGCGAGGTCGCCGACCGTTCCGAGTGTCCGCTGGCCCTGCTGTGCGCCGAACGGGCGGGGGCAATCGAAACCGCCGAGTCGCTAACCTGTGCGGCGGTGCACCCACACCACGGGTTCTGTGACGACGCCCTCGTCGCGGCGGGCCACGACGCTGACCTGAGGGTGAACGCCTGGACAGTCCGCGATACCGCCACGGCCGCTCGGCTCCGCGACTCGGGCGTCGACGGCCTCATCTCGGACGCGCCGTCGTACTGTCGCGTCTGAGCGCCGCCTCAGTTCCCGGCCCTCTGAACTGTCGCTCAGTCTTCGGACACGTCGATGCGGTTCTCCGTCACGTGGAGGTACGTGATGTCGTTGATAGCCGTGAACTCCACGGAGATGTCCATCGACCCGTCGTAGGTCAGTTTGCCGTTGCCGACTGCCGTGGCCTCCTCCACCACGACGCTGCCGACGATGTTGCCGTTACATTTTGAGTTGCCATTCCCCTTACCATTCCCTTTGGAAGCGCCACAGGCACCACCACCGTTGATTTCGAACTCCGACCCCGGTGCGTAGATGACGCCGGTGAACTGTGGTGTGCCACTCGCTGCTGCGACAGTGTCCCCGTCAGAGTGGACCATCACGAGCAGGTCCGACGCGTTCCCGCCCGTGTTCACGGCAGCGTTGCCGCCCGCGGTCACGTCCCCGCGGACGTAGAACCTGACCGTCCCGTTGGACCCGGTGATGGACTGGTCCAGATTCCCGGGACCGCCGGTGCCAGTGAACGTCAGGCTGCCATTGACGACGACGGTCACGTCGCCGCCGGCCGTGTCGAACTCGGCCCCGCTCTCGACGGTCAGCGGGCCGTCCGCGTAGTACGTCCCCTCGGCGAGCGTGCTGGATAGCGGACTGGAGATATTGGTGCAGGTCCCCGCCTCGCAGTCCTCGATGTGAGAGTCGATTTCGCGGTCGGGCATCGGGCGGTTCGCACCGACGACCGTCGGCCCCTCGAACTTCGCGTTGCCGGTGGCGGAGATGGCGTCGCTGTCGTTGGACGTCGCCGCCACCGCGTACTCGAAGTTCTCCTCGACGGGGACCGTCAGCGTCACTTCGACTGTCTCGTTGGCCGGGTCGTGGTCGACGCTCCCCTCTGTCCTGCTTTTGAAATACTCCGCCCAGCCCTCGTGATAGGCGCTGGTGACCCGGACGACGACTGCCCCTTCGTCGAGTGGATTCTGGCTGGCGGCGTCCGGGAAGACGCGGTCAGTGCCGTTGTCCCGAACCTGCAGCGTGGACGCCGCCGACATGGACCCGGCCTCGCCGGTCACGCGGACGATAGGGAAGGTCAGTGTCGCGTTCCGGTAGTGGAACTCGGGCACCGAGACCATCGTGGAGTAGTCGCCGGTGCGTCGCCAGACGCCCCCGCCCTGGTAGGCGACGACGCTCTCGTCCGTCTCGTACCTGACCGCTCCCAGCGGTTCGCTGACCAGCGTCCTCTCGGACCCTGTTTCGTTCCGGTAGAGGACCTGGAGTTGTCCGGCGGACTCGGCGACGTCCACGCTGCCGCCGTCGCCCCGTCCGAGCGTGACCGACTGTGACGGCGACCCGCCCAGCGCGACCTGGCTCGCGCGCGTGTCGAACAGCGTCATCACGTTCTCCGTCCGGTCGAGCGTCGCCTGTCTCTGGAGGTCGTCGAAGGCGACGGCGCCCAGCGCCACGGTGAGCGTCGCGCCGCTGATGACCAGCCCGAGCAGGAGCGCGAACCCGACCACGTTCGACACGCCCCTGGAGCGGCCCTGGAGGAAACTCATGCGCCCGAATTCTTCACGCACCCACTTACTTAATTCGAGTCTTTTCTCGCTGTGAAATAGCCCGCTGCGCTCCACAGTGTGACGTACAATCAGACGCTGTCCGGCGGACTCAGAGCCCGGCGAGGTTCTGCCGGAGCTTGATGGTAGCCGTCATCATCGCGGTGGCGGTCATGATTATGAAGACGACCTGGACGTGGAGGATGACGATGCGGTCGAGACCGAACGGGTCGGCGAGGTTGACGATGCCGACCAGCGCGGCGAAGGCCAGCACCGGGAGGAGGTGGCGCAGCAGCGAGTCGAGCATCGTCCCCTGGAGCCGGGCCGTGGATATCTGGTCCCGGTAGAAGACGAGCCCGTAGCCCAGAAAGGCCAGCGCCCCCAGACTCTCGACGGTCGCCGTGAGGTCGGAGATGCCGAACTCGAACAGCAGCACCGCCTGGCCGATGACGACGGCGACGAAGGCCGCGCGGGCGAACCGTTCGGACGGGTGTGCCTGCGCCGCACCCCCGTCGGCACTGGTCGCGGTGTAGTGAATCTGCCGGATGGCGAAGGCGAGCAGCAGGGTCGTCGCCAGCATCGGGACGCTCTTGTAGGGCACGTCGAGGCTGGTGATGATTTCGAGGAGGCCGACGGCACCGTACAGCGCGGCGAACAGCCCGATGTACAGCAGGTGGCTCCAGATGGGTGCCTGCATCTCCAGTTCCGTCTGTGCCCGGTTCCGGAAGGCGTAGTACGCGAAGCGAACCCCCAGCACCGTCAGCAGCGCTAGCCCGACGAAGAAGATGAACGTCAGGTTGGCGTTGCCGGCGACGAGTTCGAGCCCGATTTCAACCATCCGGCGCTCCCCCCCGGATGCCCGAGAGCTCCTGTTCGAGGTGCTCCACCGTCTCGTATCTGGTCAGTTTCTGCGTCGCCATCGCCTTGGCGACGACGTCGTCGAGCGCGGCCGGGACCTCGTCGTCGATTCTGCTCGGCACCGGCGTCTCGGCGTCGAGGACGTCGTCCCGGACCTGCTCGAACTGGCCGCTGTAGGGCGGCTGTCCCGTGACCATGTAGAACAGCACCGCGCCGAGGTGGTAGACGTCGGTGGCCGGGCCGATGCGGCCGTACTGCCGGTCGAAGTACTCCGGCGCGGCAAAGCGCGGGTCCAGCATGAGCGTGGGCTGGAAGTGGAACCGGAAGGCGTTGACGAGGCCGACGTTGTCCAGAAACGGCGGCTGGTTGTCGGGGGACTCGACGACGTCCTCGGGGTAGATGACGTTCCCGGGGTCGATACCGCCGTGGACCACTCCCCGGCGGTGGAGCGACGAGACGGCACCCGCGAGGTCGATACCGTCGGCCAGAACCTGTTCGGGCGGGATACGACCTATCTCGGACAGGGGTTCCCCGGTGAACTGGGTGGCGACCCAGGGCCGCGGCTCGACGCTCCAGTCGAGGACCGACACCACGTGCGCGTTGTCGGAGACGGCCGCCCAGTTCGCGAGTTCTCGTTCGACCCGGCGGCCGAACTGGAGCCGCGCGCCGTCGCCCTCGGGCCGGTGCAACAGCCTGAGTGCGACTGCCTGCTCCTCGCCGCTCTGGCCCACGAGCGCCTCGTAGACGTCGGCGTACCGGCTCCGCTCCCGCGTCGCCAGGATGTGGAGCTTGTCGAAGCGACTCCGCGTCGCTATCGACGACACCTCCGAGCGTTGCTGTGCCATCGGACCGCTGCCTCCGCCGGCGGCGGCCGGGGAGTCCGCCGGCGCTTCGTCGTCGGCGTCGCCCTCGTCGTGACCCGGGTCGCGCTCGCGTTCCCGTTCGGTCTGCTCGCGCTCCTCCTGCACCCGGTCGGCGTAGGCCGCCCGCGGGTCACCGGCGTCGTCGGCCCCCGCGACGCGGGTCCGTCCGACGCCCTGTCTGGTGTGGTCGCGGCTGTAGTAGTTCGCCCGCGTGAAGTTCCCGACCCGCGGGAGCGGGATGTCCCCGCGGTCGCGCTCCTCCTCGTCCATCTCGTCGAGGATGGTCTCGACCTGTTCGGAGTACAGCGTGGAGATGTAGTCGAGCGTGGTCGTCAGTTCCAGCGAGACGTACTCCGCGTCCAGTCTGTCGCTCAGCCGCCGGACGAGGTACTCGATGGTGTCATCGTCCTCGATTTCGGTCGCGAGAAGACAGCACGCCCAGGCGGCACACAGCCGTGTGACCCGCTCGTCGGACTCGAACAGCCCGACAATCCGGGGAAGCCGGGACTTCCCCGCTGCCGGGTCCTGCAGACAGTCGACGAGCATCCCGTACGGGTCGTCCAGCTCGTCGGGCCCAGGTGTCTCCATGTGACTCGATTCGTCTACGATTGACGACAGTCTGTCTTGATTGTTTTGGAAGTTACTATCACGATACCATGGTTTTAAGTGCGAAAGCGATTCGGTCGGAAGCGCTCTAGTCACCGGACTGTAGGCCTCTCGTCCATTATCAGCACTGAAATTTCGGAGCTGGTGCTTAAATACGTACCACAAACATATAGAGTGATGACAGCCGATGGAAGTTCGCTCCTCCCTGCCTTCGTCAGGCGGAGTTACACGACGCGTCTCGGGGTGGCCCTCGCACTCGCGGTGCTTGCGATGGTCGCCTTCGGACTCGTCGTGAGCACGCAGGCGTCTGCGACGCTCGACGAGGACGTCGAGAACGACCTCACGTCCCTGTCGGCGTCGCAGGCAGACCAGCTCGACGAGTGGTTGAGTAACACACAAAGTTCCATCAGAGCCACGTCCGCACACCCGGCCCTGTCGGACGGCGGTCCCGGCGACGCCAACGACTACCTCCGCTCGCTCGCCGACCGCGGGGCCTTGCCGGGCAACACCGTGGCCGTCCACTATCTGAACACGAGTTCGGGCGTCTTCGAGGCGAGTTCGCGCGAGCAGTTCGTGGGCGTCCGGCCGGCCGAACAGGGGGCCGCGTTCGCCACCTCACCCCCGTCGTTCGAGGGGCCGGACGACACCTACGTCTCCCGGCCGTTCACCGTCCCGCTGGTCGACCACCCGATAATCTCGGTCCTCTCGCCGGTTCCCGGTGACGAGGACCACGCCGTCGTCTACATGGTCGACCTCCGCGAGCGGGCGGGGTCGGTCTCGGCACAGCGCAACAGTTCGTTCACCGTCGTCGTGAACGAGGAGGGGCAGTACATCTCGCATCCGAACACGAGCAAGATTCTGACCGGGAGTCAGACGGACCCCTCGACGGTGCAGGGACTGGCCCCTGGCGAGAGCGACTTCGTGGCGATGGACGAGGTACTGATGGGCGTCACGAAGATGGACCAGGCCGACTGGACCGTCATGACCCACCTCGACAAAGAGGACGCTTACGCGCTGTCGAGCCAGATCAACTCCGACCTCATCGGACTCATCTTCTTCGCCGTCATCACGCTGGGACTCGTCGGCGTGACCATCGGGACGAACACCATCGTCTCGCTGCGGCGCATCTCCTCGAAGGCGCAGGCGATGGGGGACGGTGACCTCGACGTGGACCTCGCGACGACCCGCGACGACGAGTTCGGGACGCTGTACGACTCCTTCGACCAGATGCGGGCCTCGTTGCGCGAGAAGATAGCCGAGGCCGAGCAGGCACGCGAGGACGCCGAGGCGGCCAGACAGGAGGCCGAGCAGGCCCGGGCGGAGGCCGTCGAGGAGAGCGAGGTGGTCCGCGAGATGAACGACCGCCTCGAAGCCAAGGCTACCGAGTACCGGCGGGTGCTCGACGACGCCGCGAGCGGCGACCTGACACAGCGGGTCGACCCCGAGAGCGAGAACGACGCGATGGCGTCCGTCGGCGAGGAGATAAACGCCACGCTGGCGGCCCTGGAGCAGACGATAGCGGACATGCAGTCGTTCGCACGGAACGTCCTCGACGCGACCGGCGAAGTCGACGACAACGCCGAGCGCGTCGACGACGCGAGCGCGCAGGTCAGGCAGTCCATCGACGAGATCTTCGACGGAGCCTCCGAGCAGAATCAGCGCCTCCGGGACGCGGCTTCAGAGATGGAGGGGCTGTCCGCCACCGCCGAGGAAGTCGCCTCCTCGGCACAGGAGGTCGCGGACACCTCCCAGGCGGCAGCGGAACTGGGCGAGAGCGGTCGAGAGGCCGCACAGGCGACCATCGAGGAGATGAACGCCATCGACGAGCGAACCGACGAGACAGTCGAGGAGATCGCGGCGCTGGCCGACGACCTCGACGAGATAAGCGACATCGTCGACCTCATCACCGACATCGTCGAGCAGACGAACATGCTGGCGCTGAACGCCTCCATCGAGGCCGCTCACGCCGACGCGGACGGCGACGGGTTCGCCGTGGTCGCCGACGAGATAAAGAACCTCGCGGAGGAGACCAAGGAGGCCGCGGGCGACATCGAGACGCGCATCCAGCGCATCCAGGACCAGGCCGGCGACACCGTCGAGACGATGGAGGCCACCAGCGACCGCATCACGAGTTCCGTCGCGACGGTCGAGGAGGCCGTCGACGCCCTGGAGACCATCGTCGAGTACACCGAGGAGGTCGACGTCGGCATCCAGGAGATAGACGACGCGACGGAGGAGCAGGCCCACACGACACAGCGGCTGATGGAGATGATAGACGACCTCTCGGACATCAGCGAACAGACCGCAAGCGAGGCCGACGTCGTCGCAGACGCCGCGGAGGACCAGTCGGACTCCATCTCCGAGGTGTCCGCGTCGGCGTCGGAACTGCGCGGCCGCGCGGAGGAACTGGAGGACGTACTGGAGCGGTTCTCGGTGACTGCGGAGGCATCGGCCGAACGTGACTTGACCGCACGAGCGAGCGTGGACGACTGACAATGGCATCGATAGAACTCTGGTTTACACTCGGAACGGCTGGCATGGCGCTCGGAACACTGGTGCTCGCCTACGGGCTGCGGTTGCTGCCGCGGTCGCAGTGGCGACGGTACAGCATCCTCATCGCGGTGCCCGGTATCGCCGTCGTCGCGTACGCGCTGATGGCCCTCGACGTCGGCGCTGTCGAGACGGCCGTCGGCGGCACCGCCTTCATCCCGCGGTACGTCGACTGGCTGCTGACGACGCCGCTGCACATCCTCTATCTCGGTCTCTTCGCCGGGGCGGCACGTGGCGTCATCGGGCGTGCCGTCGGGCTCCAGACGGCGACCATCGTCCTCGGACTCGCGGGCGCGCTCGTCGCCGCACCGCTGAAGTGGGTGCTGTACGCGGGCGGACTGGTCACTTTCGCCGGCGTCGTCTACTACGCCTACGGCGACTTCGGCGAGGCCGCCGAGAGGCAAGGCGGCGCGACGGCGGCGCTGTACCGGAAGCTCCGTGCCTTCCTCGTCGTGCTGTGGCTCGTCTACCCGCTCATCTGGCTGGTCGGGCCGAACTCCCTGGTGCTGATGGACGTCGAGACAACCGCGCTCGTCGTCACCTACATCGACATCGTCTCGAAGGTCGGCCTGGGACTCATCGCGCTGAACGGCCAGCTCGCCTTCGACGACAGTGCCGCTGTCACGGGCGCGCCGGGCGACTGACGGCAAACGCTTAACCTGCCGGCGGACGCGACGGTTCGCATGGACGTTGCTGTGCTCGGAGCGGGGTCTCTCGGCCGGGCAATCGCGCAGGTGTGTGCGGTCGCCGGACATGACGTGGCGCTGCAGGCCGACGACGCCAACGCCGCGATGGACGGCCTCGACGACATCGAGCGGCGACTGGACGACCCGGATGTCCCCGACGCCGACGCTGTCCGCGACCGCCTGACCGCGACGACGGGCGTGGAGGCGGCCGTCTCCGGTGCCGCGGTGGTGGTCGAGACGACCACGACCGACGCGAGCGCACTCCAGGGGATTCTCGCCGACATCGAGGAGACCGTCGACAGGGAGACGCTCGTGGTCCCGAGTGCGACAGGCGTCTCCGTGACGGCAGCGGCCGCTGGTCTACGCCACCCCGACCGCGCCATCGGTCTCCAGTTCCGGGACCCGCTCGCCGCCCCGCTGGTCGAGGTGGTCGTCGCGGACCAGACGAGCCAGTCGACCTGCGACCGCACCGAACGGTTCGTCGAGGGGCTGGACCGGTCGCCGGTCGTCGTGCGAGACGGGCCCGGCGTCGCCGCGACGCGGCTGGAACTCGCCCTGGAGGCGGAGGCGATGCGACTCGTCGCGGAGGACATGGCCGGCGTCGCGTCCGTCGACGGCGCGCTCGAACTGGGCTACGGCCACCCGATCGGGCCCCTGGAGCGGGCCGACAGCGCCGGCTTGCGCGGTCGCCTGGAGACGCTGGAGTTCCTGGCTGCGGAGGTGGGGCCCCGGTTCGACCCGCCGGGGCTGCTCCGGGACCTCGTCGCCGACGGCAAGACGGGCGCACCGAGCGGCGAAGGCTTCTACGTCTGGGAGAACGGCGAGGCGACCGAACCCGCTCTCGCGGGGCCGGACGTCCCAAGTCGGG
The DNA here is from genome assembly GCF_037338445.1 of Salinibaculum sp. SYNS191. Taxonomy (NCBI): domain Archaea; kingdom Methanobacteriati; phylum Methanobacteriota; class Halobacteria; order Halobacteriales; family Haloarculaceae; genus Salinibaculum; species Salinibaculum marinum. Next base: position 3,772,859 of record NZ_CP147838.1, on the reverse strand, counting down.
ACCGCCAGCCGGACGACCCGGGCCAGGAGTGAGCGGCCCGCGCCGTTTGACAACGGTTAAAAGCGGCCGCACGATATGAGGGGGTATGAGCGAGAGCGAACAGAAACGAACGCAGAAGTGCATCTCGTGCGGGCTCAACATCGCCGGCACGAACGCCGCCGCGTTCAAGTGCCCCGACTGCGGGCACCAGATTTACCGCTGTGCGAAGTGTCGCAAGCAGAGCAACCTCTACGAGTGCCCCGACTGCGGGTTCACGGGACCGTAACAATGGGAAAAGTCGCTGCCAAAGTCAAGGTCATGCCGCAGAGCCCGGACGTCGACCTCGACGAACTCCAGGACCGGCTCGAATCGGTCCTGCCCGAGGGCGCGAAAATCAAGGGCTTCGAACGCGACGACGTCGCGTTCGGCCTCGTCGCGCTCCTGCCGACGGTCATCGTCGCCGACGACGCCGGCGGCACCGAGGCCGTCGAGGAGGCCTTCGAGGGCGTCGACGGCGTCGAGAGCGTCTCCGTCGAGAACGTCGGCCGGCTCTGATCGGGCCGCTCTCGCCCGCGTAACGCACGTTTTATAAGGACGACCAGACTACCACTCCGCAGGAATGCCTAACTCTAACGGACCACTCCAGGGAACACGGAACAAGCTGAAGAACGACCCCCGAAAGAGCGGCACCTCGCCGCCCCAGCAGGCCGTCGAGGAGTACGAGGAGGGCGACTCCGTCCACCTCAAGACGGACCCGAGCGTGCCCGACGGTCGCTACCACCCCCGTTTCGACGGCCACACCGGGACCGTCGTCGGCAAGCAGGGCGCAGCGTTCAAGGTGCGCATCAACGACGGCGGCAAGGACAAGACCATCATCGTCAAGGCCGCCCACCTGAGCCGGCAGGAATGACGATATTCAAAGAGAAGGTCGACGAGGAGCACCTCACCATCGCCGAGACCAAGGAGATACTCGCGGACATCGAAGTCGAGCGCGCGGCGGACGAGGACCGCGAGATGCGCTACGAACTCGCGCGTGCGCTCGAACACGTCAACCGCTTCGCCACGCTCGACGCCGAGGAGTCCCGCGAGTTCGTCGACCAGCTGCTGGAACTGGACAAGGTCGACGAGGCCACGGCGCACAAGATTGTCGACCTCAAACCCCAGGACCGCGACGAACTCCGCGCCGTCTACGCGCAGGAGCGGTTCTCGCTGTCCGGCGACGAACTGGACGACATTCTCAACGTCGTCAAGCAGTACGTCTGACATCCCGCTCAGGTTTAAGTGAGCGGTCCCCCTACATCTGTCACATGAGCGACGATGAGCGCGACGATTCAGACGGGCAGCGCGGACGGGCAGTCGTTCTCGACTTCCTCCCCCACGGACGGACGGAGGACGACCGGCCCCAGTATCAGAAACAGCCAGTCGCCTTCGCGCTGGACATCGAGGAGTTCGCACTCTACGAGATGATAGTCGCCGACGGGGCGGACATCGCCATCGGCGACTACTTCGACATCTACGACGCGGACTTCGCCGAGCGGGTCAACGAGGTGGAGTACGATGACCTGCCCAGCGGCGCGCAGTCGGAACTCGACTACGCGGTGGAGGACGTCGTCGAAGACGAGGAACGGCGCTTCGTCGACTTCTACAACGAGGCCCAGCCCATCACGCTGCGCCTCCACCAGTTGAACCTGCTGCCGGGTATCGGGAAGAAGCTCCGCAACACGATTCTGGACGAGCGCGAGCGCCAGCCCTTCGAGAGCTTCGAGGACCTGAAATCGCGCGTGAGCGGCCTGCACAACCCCAGGGAGACGCTGGTCGAGCGCATCCTCGAAGAGATAAAGGAGGACGACCTGAAGTACCGCACCTTCGTCCGGCGCGACGACCAGTGATGAGCGGCGGGAACGCGGACACCGGCGGCCGCCGCGACCCTGACGCGCTCATCCGCCGGGCCGGCGTCCGCGGCAACCCCGACTTCGACCAGCACTTCCTCGTCGACGACCGGGTGCTCGACCGCCTGCCGTCGCACCTGCCCGACGACGCCGACACGTCTCACGTCCTCGAAATCGGCGGCGGGACCGGGGCGCTGACGGACCGACTGCTGACCGTCGCGGACCGCGTGACCGTCGTCGAGCGCGACCCGACGCTCGCGGAGTTCCTCCGCCAGGAGTTCGCCGACGAGGTTTCGGACGAGCGACTGACCGTCGTCGAGGGCGACGCCCTGGCGGTCGACCTGCCGGACTTCTCGACGTCCGTCTCGAACCTCCCCTACGGTATCTCCAGCGAGGTGGCCTTCCGCCTGCTCCCGCGCGGGAAACCGCTCGTGCTGATGTTCCAGCGGGAGTTCGCCGAGCGGATGGCTGCCGACCCCGGCACCGACGAGTACGGCCGGCTCTCGGTGACTGCGGGCCACTACGCAGACGTCGAGGTGGTGGAGACGGTCCCGAAGGAGGCCTTCGACCCCCGGCCCCGCGTCGAGAGCGCCATCGTCAGGACGACGCCACGTGCACCCGACTACGACGTGCCCGACGACGACTTCTTCCTGCAGTTCCTGAAAGCAGTCTTCACCCAGCGCCGGAAGACGATGCGCAACGCGGTCCGGAACACGGCCCATATCTCGGGACTGGGCGACGCAGACGCAGTCGTCGAGGCAGCCGAGGAGGACCTGATGAGCCGTCGGGCCGGCAACGTGACGCCCGCGGAGTTCGCCGCACTGGCGACGCTGGCGTACGACGTCGGCGACCCCGGGGGCTACTGATGCCCGGGGACCGCCCCGCGCTGGCCGACCGGCGCGACCTGAAGACGGTCTACCAGCCGGCAGAGGACTCGAAACTGCTCGCCGACGCGGCTGTCCCCTACGTCGACGCCGGCGACTGGGTGCTCGACGTGGGGACCGGGTCGGGGTACGTCGCCCACCGATTTCTGGAGGAGACCGACGCTCGCGTCGTCGGCTCGGACATCAACCCGAACGCCTGCCGGCAGGCCCGGAATGCTGGTATCCCCGTCGTCCGCGCGGACCAGTTGACGCCGTTCCGCGATGGCGCGTTCGACGTGGTCGTGTTCAATCCACCCTATCTCCCCACCGCGCCCGACAGAGAGTGGAACGACTGGATGGAGAAGGCGCTGTCGGGCGGCGAGACCGGGCGCGAGGTCATCGAGCCGTTCCTGGACGACCTCCGACGGGTCCTCGACACCGGCGGCGACGCGTTCCTGCTCGTCTCCTCGCTGACCGGTATCGACGCAGTCCGCGAGCACGCGCGCGCCAGCGGCCTCACCACGATGGAAGTCGCCGAGGAGCCACAGCCCTACGAACGGCTGGTCGTGCTCCACCTCCGGCCGAGCGGCGGGCCTGACGCCGTGAGATAACCACTGTGCATTAAAGTAATTAGGAAATATTAAAGGCCGTCATTTCCTACGTCGGTGTAATGACACGGGTAGTAGCGACGACACCCGGATTGTATCCGTTGCCCGACTGGGCGAAAGACGACCTCTCGGACCTGAAGGGGCACCAGAAGGACGACCTCATCAGTGGCGACGAGAGCGAGGCAATCACAGAGGCCTACGACCGCGCGCGCTCGGAGGTCGTCGAGCGCCAGCAGGCCGCCGGTCTGGACCGAATCGTCGAGGGCCAACTTCGCTGGGACGATATGCTCGCCCACCCGCTGGCCGTCGCCGACAGCGTCGACATGCGCGGCATCGTCCGGTACTACGACAACAACAACTTCTACCGCGAACCGGTCGTGACCGGCGACCTCACGGCGACCGGTGACGTCGCGGCGGAACTGGAGAGTGCCAGCGAGCAGGTCGACGAAGGCTTGCAGGCCGTCCTCCCCGGCCCGTACTCGCTCGCGGACCTGGCGACCGACGACCACTACGGCGACGAGGCCGCGTTCCTCGATGCCATCGCGGACTTCCTCGCCGACGAGGCCGGCCAGTTCCCCGACGTCGAGACGCTGTTCCTGCTGGAGCCCTCGCTCGTCGAGAACCCGCCCGGCGACGGTCCGGACGCCCGCGCGAGCGAGGCTATCGACACCGTCGCCAGCGCCGTCGACGCCGACGTCGTGGCCCACACCTACTGGGGCGCGCTGGAGGAGAAAGTCTACGCCCACCTAATGGACGCAGACGTCGACGCCATCGGCTTCGACCTCGTGAGCGACCACGACCAGAACGTCTACAACGTCCAGGAGTACGGGACGAAAGACGACGTGGCGCTCGGACTCGTCGACGGCCAGAACACGCTCGTGGAATCGCCGGAGACCATCCGCGAGCGCATCGACTGGTTCCAGGAGATGACCGGCGACGACTACGGGACCGTCTACGCCACCTCGAACACGGAGCTGTTCTACCTGCCAGTCAACAAGTTCGAGGAGAAACTGGACGCCCTTGCGAACGCTGCGGACCTGGAGGAGGTAGAAGCATGACCGGCCCACGAGAGCAGTTCAGACCGGAGGACCACCCGAACGACCACTTCCTCATGACCACCGTCGTGGGGTCGTACCCCAAGCCCAAGTGGCTCCACCGCTCGCGGGACCTCTACGAGGACGAGGACGCCAACTTCGACGCGGAGAACTTCGAGGAAGCCAAGGACGACGCGGCGCGGCTCATCACCGAGGAACACGAGCGCTGCGGCCTCGACGTCGTGGTCGACGGCGAGATGCGCCGCAACGAGATGGTGGAGTATTTCGCCCACCGCATCGACGGCTACGACTTCAACGGCCGCGTGAAGGTCTGGGGACACAACTACTTCGACAAACCGAGCGTCGTCGACGAGGTCGAGTACGGCGAGGAGTGGCTCGTCTCCGAGTACGAGTTCACGTCCGAGGTCGCCGACGCCCCGGTCAAGGTGCCCATTACCGGCCCGTACACGCTCGCGTCCTGGTCGTTCAACGAGGTCTACGACGACGACGCGGAACTGGCCTACGAACTGGCCGACCTGGTCAACGAGGAGATCGAGGCCCTCGTCGAGGCCGGTGCCCGCTACATCCAGATCGACGAGCCCGCGCTCGCGACGACGCCGGACGACCACGCCATCGTCGGCGAGTGTCTGGAGCGCATCGTCGCGGACGTCCCCGACGACGTCCGCCTCGGCCTGCACGTCTGCTACGGCGACTACTCCCGCATCTACCCGGAGATTCTGGACTACCCGGTCCACGAGTACGACCTCGAACTCGTCAACGGCGACTTCGAGCAACTGGACGTGTTCAAAGAGGACGAGTTCACGAAGGACTTCGCGATGGGCGTCGTCGACGTCCACGTCGCGGAGGTCGAATCCGTCGAGGAAATCAAGGACAACATCAAGAAGGGACTGGAGGTCGTCCCGCCGGAGCGGCTGACCGTCAGCCCGGACTGTGGCCTGAAGCTCCTGCCACGCGACGTCGCCTACGGCAAGATGGAGAACATGGTCCAGGCCGCCCGCGAAGTGGAGGCGGAACTCGACGCCGGCGAAATCGACGTCGGTGCGCCCGCCAGCGCGGACGACTGACCGCGGCCATTCCTGTCGGTTTTTACCCCGCGGTGAGTACCGTCGGTCATGCGACTCCTGTGGCTGGCGCTGGTCGGTCTCGTTCCACTGGTCGTGGTCGGCGTCCTGACGACGCTCGTCGAGGTGAACCTGCTCACCACCCTCTCCGGGGCCATCGGCGCGACGGTGCCCGCCGTGATGATTTACGTCGTCATGACGGCCGAGTCCGACGCCGATGCCGCCGAGTGAGCGCCGCGACGGCCGAATCCGGAGAGTCGACGAAAGAGTGAGGGGGACGATTACGCCGGCTCGAAGACGACGAGTCGTTCGCCTTCCGTCTCGTTCTTGCCGACGCCGATGGTGACTTCCTGGCCGATGTCGACGTCGTCGTGGTCCATGCCGCGGACCTGGCCGGTGATGCGGACGGGGCCGAACTGTGCGACCGCGACGACGAAGGGTGCGTCGTCGGCGAAGGACGGCCCGGCGACGTTCGTAATCGTCGACGTCAGTATCTCACCGGTTTCTGGCAGTGACTGTTGGGTCAACTCGCGCTCGCCGGTTTCGGGGTCCATCTGTCGTGGCGGGAGCCAGCCGTTGCCGCTGGGGCTCTCCAGGTAGTACGGTTCACCCTCCTCGACGGCGTCGAGGAAGTCGTCGTAGCCGTTGTCGCGAACTCTGTCGTCGTCGCTCATGCTATCACCTCCAGAGCTCCGCTCTGGCGTCGTCGCATTCGCTCACTGTGCTCGCTCATGCGACCACCTCCAGAACATTGACCACACAACTCGCGACGGTGCCACCGGCGTTGTGGGTGAGACCGATTTGTGCGTCAGCAACGGCGTCGCTGTTGACGTGGTCACCGCGCAGGAGTTTGGTCAATTCGGAAATCTGTGCACCGCCGGTCGCGCCGACCGGGTGGCCCTTGGCCTTGAGACCGCCCGAGAGGTTGACGGGCAACTCGCCGTCGATGGTCGTATCGCCGTTGGTGGCTGCCTTGATGCCTTCACCCTGTTCGTAGAATCCCAGCGCTTCGAGGGCGAGTACCTCGGCGATGGTGAAACAGTCGTGGACTTCCGCGACGTCGACGTCGTCCGGGCCGATGCCCGCGTCCGCGTAAGCCTGCGCCGCCGCGCGCTCGGCTGCCGGCGTCCTGGTCATCGAGACGCGGTCCTGGAGTGCGAGGCGGTCGCCGTTTTGCCCCGTTCCGATAATGGCGACGTCGGGTCCGAGGCCGTGGTCGTCGGCGTAGTCTTCGCTGACGAGCAAGGCGGCGCTGCCGCCGTCGCTCATCGGCGAGCAGTCGAAGAGGCCAAAGGGCGAACAGACCATCGGCGCTTCGAGGACGTCGTCGACCTCGATGGCTCGCTGGAACTGTGCGAGCGGGTTTTCGACGGCGTTGTCGTGATTCTTGACGGCGATGTTGGCGAGGTCCTCGCGGGAGCCGCCGTGTTCGTGGAAGTAGCGGTTGGCCATCAGCGAGTACGCGCCGGGGAAGGTTACTCCGGCCTTTATTTCCCACAGCGCGTCCGCCGCGGCTGCGAGGCCGGCGGTGCCCTCGGGCGTGGAGAGGTTGGTCATGCGTTCGGCGCCGCCGACGAGGACGACATCGACGTCGCCGTTGCGGATGCGGTTGACGCCGTGGCGAACGGCAGAGCCGCTGGATGCGCAGGCGCTCTCGATGCGCGTGGCGGGAGCGGTGACGCCCGCCGCGTCTGCGGCAAGGGGCCCAGAGTGGCCCTGTTGTTCGGCGATTTCACCCATGAAGTTGCCGTAGTACACCTCGTCGACGTCGTCCGGCGCGATACCGGCGTCGTCGTATGCCTTGCCGGCGGCTTCGGCGAACATCTCGCGGGCGGTGCGTTCGCCGCTCTTGCCGAACTTCGTCATGCCGACGCCGGCGACTGGAACACGGCTCATGTTACCACTCCATCCCCCCGTTGACGCCGAGGACCTGGCCGGTCATGTAGCTGGACTGTTCCTGTGCGACGAACGTGACCATACTGACCACGTCTTCCACCTCCGCGAAGCGATTGAGGGGGATGCGCTCGAGGATATTCTCCTTGACGCGGTCGGGAACGCTTTCGAGCATGTCAGTCTTGACGAAGCCCGGCGCGACGCAGTTGGCTGTGGAGCCTTCCCGGGCAAGTTCCAGCGCGAGCGTGCGCGTGAAGCCGAAGAGGCCGGACTTGGTGGTGGCGTAGTTGGCCTGCCCGTAGTTGCCCTGCTGGCCGACGACGCTTGAGATGTTGATGAGTCGGCCCTCGTGGGCCTGCCGGATGTCTTCGAAGCAGACCTTCGTGCAGTTGAAGACGCCGCCGAGATTCACCTCCACGACGCGGTCCCAGTCCTCGCGGGTCATGTTCTCGAACTTCTTGTCGACGGTGATACCCGCGTTGTTGACGAGTACGTCGATGTTACCGAAGGCGTTCTGGACATCTTCGTACATCGCACGGACCTCGTCCAGGTTGGAGACGTCCGCCTGGACTGCGATTGCGTCACCCCCGGACTCCTGGATGTTGTCTTTCACCGCGTTGGCCGCGGCCTCCGAGGAACGATAGTTGACCACGACGTCGGCGCCGTGTTCCCCCAGATTCTCCGCGATGCCGCGACCGATTCCCTTCGAGGAACCGGTCACCAGACAGGTGCGGTCTTCCATGGATGAGTGGTCGTCTACTGCCATCTGTGAGTTCACTCCATTATGCGCTACGTTACCACTCACCTTGGTCTTGTTGCCGTGCTAACCGGAATGCCGTAGCTGTCAGACTCCCCTCCAGTCCCTCTGTCACCGCGACTGCTTGCGCTCTGGCCCGTCTCGGCGGGTCACTTTTGCCGCGGGGTACCGTACGCCAGCGCATGGGCACAGGCGAGGTCAGCGACGACGTGGTCGAGACGGCGGCGGAGATAGCGGAGATGGACATTCGGGGTGCGGCGACGATAGCGCGCGCCGCCGCGGACGCGCTGCAGACGCAGGCCGTCGAGAGCACCGCCACCGACGTGCAGACGCTCGACGCGGAGCTTCGAACCGCCGCGCGGCGGCTCAACGCCACGCGCCCGACGGCCGTGAGCCTCCCGAACGCGCTCCGGTACGTCCTCGAACGGGCCGGCGGGAGCGATGTCGAGAGCTACCGTGAGTCCGTCGTGACAGCGACCGGGGACCTCAGAGAGCGGCTGGAGAGCGCGCAGGCGGACCTGGGTCGCGTCGGTGCGAACCGGTTGCGCGACGGCGACACCATCATGACACACTGTCACTCGACGGCCGTGCTCTCGGTCGTCGAGGCCGCCCGTGACCGGGGGCTGGACCTGTCGGCGGTCGTCAAGGAGACCCGCCCGCGCGAACAGGGGCGTATCACGGCCCGACAGCTCCGCGAACTGGGCGTCCCCGTCACCTACATCGTCGACAGCGCCGCCCACCGGTACCTCGACGAGGTCGACCACGTCTGCGTCGGGGCCGACAGCATCGCCGCCGACGGGACAGTGGTCAACAAAATCGGCACGAACGGGCTGGCGGTCAGCGCCCGCGAGCGCGGCGTCGAGGTCGTCGTCGCCGCGCAGACGCTCAAACTCGACCCGGCGACGCTGTCCGGACACAACGTCGACATCGAGTTCCGCGAGGAGACGGAGATCCTTGGCCCGGAAGAGCGCGACGACATCGGCGACATCGAGGTCGTCAATCCCGCGTTCGACGCCACGCCGCCGCGCTATATCGATGCCATCGTCACCGAAGAGGGCCAGTTCCCGCCCGAGAGCATCGTCACGCTCATGCGCGACCTCTACGGCACTCATCCGTCCGCTCCCTGGGAGGACGAGCGGTGACGCGGGTGCTCTGTGCCGGCCACGTCAACTGGGACGTGACACTCCGGGTCGACTCACTGCCCGCCCCCGACGGCGAGGCGGCGATTACGGGACAGACCCACGCGGGCGGCGGCAGCGCCTCGAACACCGCCGTCACGATGGAGAGTCTGGGCGTGGATTCCGCCCTCCTCGGGAGCGTCGGCGAGGACGACTACGGCCGCCTCGCGCGCGAGGAACTCACCGCCGCAGGGGTCGACTGTTCGCACCTCCAGCGGACCATCGGCGAGACGACGGTGAAGTACCTCGTCGTCGACGACCGCGGCGAGGTGATGGTCCTCGCCAACGACGGCGTCAACGAGTCGTTTCGGGCCGCAGATGCTCCCGACTCTCTCCTCGACTCGGTCGACCACGTCCACCTGACGAGCCAGCGCCTGGAAACTGCCGAGATGCTGGCCGAGCGCGCCCGCGACGCCGGTGCCACGGTCAGTTTCGCGCCGGGCCGCCGCCTCGACGAGCGCGACTACCGCTCCGTCGCTGCCACCGCGGACTACCTCTTCCTGAACGAGCGCGAGGCCGAGACGGCGGCCGAGGAGGGACTGCTGGCTGCCGGCGACGGCGTCACCGTCATCACCCGGGGCGAAGACGGCGGCGAGGTCCGAGCCTCCAGCCGGCGGACTCACTCCGGGTACGACGTCGAACCGGTCGACACGACCGGTGCAGGCGACGCGTTCGCCGCGGGCTTCCTGGCTGCGGTGCTGAACGGCGAGGACGACGACGACGCGCTGGCCGTCGCCAACGCCGCCGGGGCGCTGGCGGCCAAGTCCATCGGCGCGCGGACCCACGTTTCGTGGGCGGATATCGAGGACCTGCGCGAGTGACCGACGACCGAAAAGAGCGGAAGGTCGCTACCGCGGCGTCTCAGTCCCCCACTTGTCGATAGCGGTGGCGAGTTCGGGCGTGTCTTCGGCGGCGTCCGCTATCGGCTCGCCGGCAGCGGCAGCCTCGACGGCCCGCCGCAGCGCCTTCGCCCCGGCGTGGGTTCCGTCGGGGTGACCGTGGACGCCCCCGCCGGCCTGGACGCCGATGTTCGTCCCGAGTGCGTCGAGCAGCGCCGGAACCAGGCCCGGGTGGAGTCCACCGGAGGCCATCGGGAGCACGTCGTTCAGACCGTACAGTTCACCGTGGAGCCACTCGTTGATGCCCGGCGTGTCCTCGTTTTCGAGTTTGCCAAGGCCCGCCGTCCCGGTGTGGATGTGGTCGACGCCGCAGAGACGCGCCACCTGCGCGAGCACGCGCATCGAGACGCCGTGGGTCGGCACCCGGTCGAAGGCGGCGTGCATCGCGCGGTGGGCGTGGATTGCCAGCCCGTGTCGCTCACAGCGTTCGCGGACCTGCTGGACGGCGGCCCAGCCAGTCGTCACGACGTCGACCATGACGAACTCGCAGCCGTGTTCGGCCGCCAGGTCCACCCGTTCGAGCATCTCTGTGCCGGACGCGGTCACGTTAAGCAGGTAGCTTTTGGTCTCGCCGGTCTCGTCCTCGGCCCGGTCGCGCTGGGCCAGGCTCTCGGTGAGGCGGTCCTCGAAGGGGTTGAACGCCTGGTCGGTGAGGTTCTCGTCGTCCTTCAGCAGGTCCAGCCCGCCCGTCCAGGCCTCGTAGCCGATTTGCGCGTGCTGGTCGGTCGACAGCCCCACCTTCGGCTTGGGGACTGTCGCCGTGATGGGGCGCTCGCCGGCGTCGAGAAGTTCAGATTTGACGCTCGTCCCGAACTGCGGGCCGGGGAACGAGGTGGCGAGTTGCTCGGGCCAGTCACAGTCCAGCAGGCGGATGCGGTCGACGGCCTTCATCCCGAGGATGTTCCCCGCGATGCAGGACAGTACCTGGGGCATGTTGCCCGGTTCGAACAGCGCGTCGGGATACGCGACGGTGACGGTGCCGCTGTCCTCGTCGATGTCACACGCCGTCGCCGAGAGGTCCCGGATGGACCCCTCGACCTGGAGTTCCGCCCAGGTGCCGTTTGAGGATTCGGAGGCGACGCGGCTGGCGGCGTCGTCCCAGTCCATGTCCGCGGCCGGTTCGACGTAGAACTCGCAGACGAGGTCCGTCTCCGTCGGGTCGTAGTCGAGGTCCAGGAAGTCGTCGTAGGTGATGCCCATGACAGCACGTTGCACCCGGCCGCGTATAAATTCCGGCCGGCGGGCTATTGCGGTCGCCGCCCGAGTCCGGGAGACGGCGGCAGAATATATAGCCAAACTGAGTGGTGTGTGTTTTGTACCTCCGGACCGTCAGGGCGACCACGATGATGGCGACGACGCACGCGCTGTACGGGATGGCCGCCGGAGCGGTGACGCTGGCGACCGTCCCGGAGTACGCCCCGGTGGCGATGCTCGTCGGCTACGTGGCCGGCTTCCTCCCGGACCTCGACGCCTACGCCGAGCACCGCCGGACGCTGCACTTCCCGGTGTACTTCTCCGTCCTCGCGGTCCCGGCCACCCTGCTCGCCGCCCTCTGGCCGACGCTGGCGTCCGTGTCGCTGGCCACCGCTCTCGTCGCCCTGGCCGCGCACTCGGTGATGGACGCCGGCGGCGGCGGGCTCTCGCTGCGGCCCTGGGTCGAACAGCCTGACCGCGCGGTGTACTCGCACTACCACGGCCGGTGGGTCGCACCCCGGCGGTTCGTCGCGTACGACGGTGCGCCCTCGGACCTGGTGCTGGCCCTGGCCGCTGGCCTCCCGTTGCTTGCGGTCACCGCCGGGTCCGTCCGTCTGCTCGTCGTCGCCACGCTCGTCTTCTCCGGCGTGTACGTCCTCGTCCGCAAACGCCTCGTCGAAATCGTCACCGTTGCCATCCGGTACACGCCGCGGCGTCTGCTCGTGCTGGTGCCGCGGCGGTTCGACGAACTGGTCGACGGCGAATAGAGCGCGAGTAGAGACGCGGGCAGAGGGTACGGTCGAGCGGCTACTTCGCGCCGACGATACGCAGCGAGCCCTCGTCGTCGAACTCGCCGAGGTCGCCGGTGTGGTACCAGCCGTCGCGAATCGCGTAGGCCGTCGCCTCCTCGTCGTTCCAGTAGCCGGCCATGACGCCGGGGCCGCGGACGAGCACTTCGCCGTCCTCCGCCAGGGCCACGTCGGTGCCGGGGAACGGCGTCCCGACGGTGTCCGTCCGGTGGTCGTCGGGCGCGGTCATCGTGGCGAGTCCGGTGAGTTCGGTGGACTCGTACACCTCGGTCAGCGGGAGGCCGAACCCCCAGAAGAACTCCACGATGTCGTCGTCGATGCTGTCGGTCCCGGTCAGCGCGTACTCCACGTTCGCCAGGCCGAACTCCTCGCGCAGCGTCGAGAACACGGTCCGCTCGGCCATGGAGTGCTTTATCGAGAGCCGCGAGGACGCGCTCTCGCCGGGCTTCATCGCCGCCCCGTAGCTCCGGGCGACGTCGTTAGCGAGGAACTTCTTCGCGCCGCCCATCTCGCTCATGCGGTCGCGGATGGCGTCGTGGAGCCGCCCGTACGCCTGTGGCACGCCGACCAGCACGTCCGGCTGGACGGTCTGAAGTTGCTCTTTGAACGCGTCGGTGTTGATGTACGCGACGGCGTTGCCCGTCCCCCAGAGGTAGTACGTGGACAGGCGCTGGTAGATGTGCGCCAGCGGCAGGAAGCAGGTTCCCGTGCCGCCGGCATCCAGCGGCAGCCGGCTGTCGAGCATCCCGACGCCCGCGAGCAGGTTCCTGTGGGTGAGCGCACAGCCACGCGGGTGCTTGTCCGTCCCGAGCTTGTAGACGATGGTCGCAACGTCGTCGGGGTCGCGGTCGAACCCGGGGAGCCGTGCGCGGTCGCCCGTCGGCAGGTCGTCGATGGTGAAGACCCGCTCGACCGCCTGTTCGACTGCGACCGGCAGGGTCCGCTCCGCGAGGAGGACGTCGACGCCGGCGTCGGCGATGACGTGGCGGGCGCGCTCGTTGCCGTACAGCGTCGAGACGGGCACGGAGACCAGACCGGCCATGTGACAGGCCATGTCGACGACTGACCACTCGTAGCGGGGGTCGGCGTGGATGCCGACCCGGTCGCCGGGTTCCAGCCCGGCGTCCAGCAGGCCGGCGGCGACGCTCCGGGCGCGCTCCCGGAACTGGTCGAACGTCCGGTCGTACCCCGCCTCCAGTTCGGGCCGGCGCACGGCCGTCCGGTCGCCGTACTTGTCGAAGACCCGCTCGACCCAGGCGGCCATCGGGCCCTCGGGCACCGACAGCGCGCCACCGGAGAGGATGTCGCTCCCGAGGGTGGCCTCCAGGTCCGCCGTCGACGTGTCCTCCTGGAGCGCCTCGGGGTGGGCTGCCTCGACCTCGCGGTTCTTGTTGAGCTTGCCCGGCTCGTACTCGTAGTCGTCGTCTATGTTCTCCCTGTAGTAGTCGCCGTAGTTCTGGTCCTGGTTGCCGCCGGCGATGTGGGAGTCCAGCCAGTCGCGGGCGAACATCAGCACCTCCATCGTGATGTACTCGCCGTCCTCGTGTTTCTCGCGGAGTTCGCTCACTTTCTCGGCGAACTCCTCGTGTTTCTCCCGGTGGTTGTAGAAACAGTCCGCACAGTCCATGGAGTAGCCGCAGTCCTGCATGAACTCCTCCTCGTCGCCGAAGTGGTACTCGGTGTAGCGTTCGAGTTCCCGGAGGATGTCGCCGACCTCCTCCTCGGACCGGCCCTCGTCCATCGCCACGTGGAGGTCGTTCAGGAGTCCGAAGAGGTGCTGGTGTTGCTCGTCGAACCGCTCGATGGCGGTGCTATAGCGCTCGTCGTCCCACTCGATAAACATGCTCTCCGACCCGGATGCCATACCCGGATATGACCGTAAAGACCCTCTAAAACCAGGTGTCCATTCCCGGTGGCTGAAAATGTACCACAAAACCTCATAGCTGGTTACATGAAACGTGTAGTATGGAAGCCAGGTCGCTACACCGGTGTCCGGCCCCGCATCGCCGCCAGGTGCTCCACCGAGGCAGGGCCGACCGATGAACCACCTCAGCGACGCGGAGATTGCGACGGTGCTGGAACGCAACGGCGTCGCCGTCCTGGCGCTGTCCGGCCAGACCTACCCCTACCAGGTCCCGATGTGTTACGGCTACGTCAGCGACAGGGACCTGCTCGTGATGCAACTGACCGAACCGGCAGAGAGCCACAAGCACCGCCACCTCCAGGCGAGTCGAAAGGCGAGCGTCACGGTGTACGAGGAGACCGAGCCGGGCCAGACGTGGCGCAGCGTCGTCCTCCGCGGCGAACTGGTCGAGAGCGCCTACGGGGAGGCCGAGCAGGCCTTCGCCGCCCTCGCCCGGAACACGCAGTCGGTCCCCAACCCGATCTCCTGGGCCGACTCGACGGGCCGGACGGACCTCACGCCCTACGAGTTCGACATCGCGGAGCGCAGCGGCCGCGAGTTCGACATTTGATAGCCGTCGCTGTGCAGTCGAGAACGACGAAAACGGGGCGCGATTACTCGTACAGCCAGGTCTCGTCGATGCGTTCCCACTCGACGAGTTCCTCGTCGTCGAAGAACAGCTCTATCTCGCGCTCGTTCGCGCCGGGGTCCTCGTCGTCGGAGCCGTGGATGACGTTCCGACCGAGGTCCAGCCCGAAGTCGCCGCGGATGGTCCCGGGCGCGGACTCGGCGGGGTCGGTCTCACCCATCATGGTGCGGACCTGACTCACCGCGTCCTGCCCCTCCCAGACCATCGCCATGACCGGACCGGCGGTGATGAAGTCGACGAGGTCCTCGAAGAAGGGCTTGTCCTCGTGTTCACCGTAGTGGTCCTCTGCGAGGTCCTGGTCGATCTGCATGAACTTCGCGCCGACGAGCTTCAGCCCGCGGTCCTCGAACCGAGAGATGACGTCGCCGACGAGGCCGCGCTGGACGCCGTCGGGCTTGACCATCACGAAGGTCCGTTCGAGGTCCTCGCTCATGCCTCGGCCTCCGTCTCCTCGTCGTCTTCCTCGGCCTCGTCGTCGGACTCCGCTTCTTCGTCTTCGGCCTCGTCGTCGGCCGCCTCAGTCTCGTTGTCGGACTCCGCTTCTTCGTCCTCGGACTCGTCGTCCGCGACGGTTTCGGGCTCCTCGGCTTCGGCCGCTGGTTCTTCTTCCGCTTCGTCCTCCGATTCTGCCGTGGCCTCGGGGGTCTCCTCGCCGGCCCACTCGAGGTCACGGGCCTCGCGCCCGAGGTCGGCGTTTTTCTCGCACTTGGCTGAACAGTAGTGTATCGTCGTGCCGTCCGTGTGGACGAACATCGTTCCCGTGCCGGGTTCGATGTCGGCCCCACAGAAGTCACACTCGCGCGTTTGGGGCATTATTGACCTCCGATAGTGTCCGCTTCGCGGGCTGTCTCACGCAGCTGGAGGACGTCGCCCTCGCGGACCGGGCCGAGAACGTTGCGGGTGATGATGCGACCCTTGTTCTCGCCCTCGCGGATGCGGCACTTGACCTGCATGGCCTCGCCGTGCATCCCCGTTCGGCCCACGAGTTCGATGACCTCCGCGGGTGTGGAACCGCCGCCTTCCTCAGACTCCTCTGCGCTCATCCTTGGTCACCTCAGCGGAGTTCCTCGACCTTGTCGGCGATGTCCTGGACGTCGGCCTCGGCCTCGCCCGGGTCGGTGATGGCCGCGGCGGCGCTGCCGACTTCGAGGCCGGCGGCGTGGCCGACGTCGTCCTGCGTGCCGACGAAGACGTAGGGGATGTCCTTCTCGTCGGCCAGTTCGGGGAGGTGCATGACGACCTCCTCCGGCTGGACGTCCTCGGCGACGTAGACGAGGCGTGCGTTGCCTCGCTCGACTGCCTTCGTCGTCTCGTTCGTACCTTTCTTTACCGTACCTGTGTCCCGTGCGATCTCGAGCGCCTCGAGGGCGTCGTCTTCGAGATCTGCCGGGACGTCGAAATCAACGTACACTGGCATGATTGGTCACCTCCTGCACGTGGGCTCGCACTCCCCCGCCCTCCGCGGCACGTCCGCGGTCGCTTGAGAGTCCTAATCGAGGCTGGGAGCGTCATCAACCCCGCGCAGGCTGTACTCCCTACTGAGTAATCTGCCCCCTAAAGCAGTTTCGAAGCCGCTATCCCGTGGCAACCGGACGCATGCCCGCCCTCACCGGAATCGCAGGTAGCCGTACCGGCCGACCTCGCCGAGGAGCCACAGTGCCGCCAGGACCGTCGCGAGCAGTAACATCGCGCCGGCGAGTGGCGAAATCCACGTCGGCAGGACGTAGAGGAACCCGTTCAACACGAGCGACGGGAACAGTTCCCGGAAGTCCCGTTCGAGCGAGTCGCTCACGCCGCCGTAGTCGGTGGCGTTGCTGACGTTGGTCACTCCCTGGATTGCGGCCATCGAGCGGCCCGACCGGCTCTCGTCGCCCGTCCAGAGCAGTTCGGCCTCGTAGACCCCGCGGGGGACGGTGTGCTCCCAGACGATGCTCCCGTTGGGCGTGACCTCGACGAGGCGCGTGCCGTGCGTGTCGGTGATGAGCGTGTTGTTGTTCGGCAGCCGGTCGGCGTCGCGGGGCCACTGGATGGTCTCGTCGGCCCAGGTCCAGGACCGGTTCCAGGTGCCGTTGCGGCGCTGGTACTCGACGATGCGGCTGTTCTCGCTGTCAGCGACGAGGATTGCCGGTCCGCCGCGTTCCTCCGGGATGTAGTCGGGGTTGTGCTGCTCGTAGAGGATGTCGTAGTCGTCCTCCGCGCCGAGGGTCATGTTCTCCAGCATGCCCTCCTCGCGGTCGACGAAGACGACCTGGTCCTGGTTGCGAAGGTTCACCATGTACAGGCCCTCCTCGACGATTTCGACGTCGTTGAGGTGCGTCCAGTCGCCCTTCTTCCCGCCGGTCGAGCGGTCGAACTCCGCGGCGGCGTTCCACACCCAGTCTATCTCGCCCGTGCCGACGTCGACGGTGTAGACCCGGTCGAACTGGATGTCCCCGATGAGAAAGCGGTCCTCGTCGACGCGGTCCACGTCGTGCGTGTTCGACGAGCCGTTGTAGTTCAGCGTCCGGGCGTACAGGCGCTCGCGCTCGCCCGTGGAGTAGTTCAGTCGGTCGACGACGTTGCGGGTACAGAGCCCCTCGATGTCGTCGGGGCACTGCTCGTTGCCGAGGATGATGCTGGCGACGTACTGGACGGTGTACCGCCCCGCGGGCGAGGGGTCGACGTCGTGGTAGAGGTTGTACTCCGTCGTCCGGTAGACGACCTCGCCGGTGGTGCGGTTGAGAATCGTCAGCTGTCCGGGGCCCTGCGCGTCGACGACGTAGGCGACGTGTCCCTTCGGCCGGTCGAGCGTGGCTGTCGAGTTGACGGTGACCTCCGGTGTGTCGACGGCGTCGGGCGCCGCGGCGGTCGTTCCCTCCTGTGTCAGAAAGTCGATGGCCGTCGGCGCGGCGAGCACCACGATTGCAACGAGCAATGCGACCCTGACAGTCCGTTTTCTGGAGGGCACGTCTGGACCGACTGTCGAAGATGAAATATAAGAACTTTCTGTCTGAACAGGGGGGACCACAGCCGTCAATTGCCTGCACGACGGAACACTGGTATGGACTACGCCGCGCGACTCCGGGCGGACGCCCGCCGGGCAGACGAGCGCCGCCTCCTCGTCCTGGCCGGGGACGCCGACGACGGACGGGAGCGAGCGGCTGCTTCCCTCTCTGCCGCCGGCGTCGACCCCGCTGACGCGTGGTACGTCGGCACTGCCGGGGACCCGCCCTGCCGCCGCCTCGCACCCACCGAGACCGGTCGCCTGCTCGGGACGACCCAGCAGGCGGTCGTCCTCGACTGTCACGACGCCTGCCGGCCGAACGCCATCGGGCGGGCGGTCGGTGCCGTCGACGGGGGCGGCCTGCTCGTCCTCCTCGCGCCCCCGCTGGAAACCTGGCCGGACCGCCGGGACGGGTTCGACGAGACGCTCGCGGTGCCGCCGTTCGAGCAGGGCGACGTCGCCGGCAACTTCCGGCGGCGACTCGTCGACACGCTCCGCGCCCACCGCGGCGTCGCCATCGTCGACGCCGAGACGGGGACTGTCGAGAAAGACGGCATCCTCGACGCACCGCCGCGGCGGCCCCGACCCGCACCGACGCCGCCCGCCGACCACGCCTTCCCCGCGGCGGCCTACGACGCCTGCCTGACTCAGGACCAGGCCGACGCAGTGGCGGCCTTCGAGACGCTGCGAAGCGGGGGAACCGCACTCGTCGCGGAGGCCGACCGCGGCCGCGGGAAGTCCAGCGCCGCCGGCCTCGCCGCCGCGTCGCTGGCGCTGGAGGGCGCGGACGTCCTCGTCACCGCACCGCAGTACCGCAGCGCCGCCGCGGTGTTCGCCCGCGCCGTCGACCTGCTGACCGACCTCGGCGAACTCGCCGGGCGCGACGACCCCGAGACGCCCCGTCGCGTCGAGACCGAGACGGGACGGGTCCGCTTCGCCGCCCCGACCGAAGCTGCCGAGCTACCCGGCGACCCCGATTGCGTCGTCGTCGACGAGGCGGCCGCACTCCCCGTGCGGTTGCTGGAGCGGTACCTCGCGGCCGAGAGCGTCGCCTTCACGACCACTATCCACGGCTACGAGGGTGCCGGCCGCGGCTTCTCCGTGCGCTTCCGCGACCGTCTGGCCGGCAGCGACCACGACCTGACGGAGGTGTCGCTGGCCGACCCCATCCGCTACGCGCCGGGCGACCCGGTCGAGGTCTGGTCCTTTCGCGCGCTCTGTCTCGGCGCAGGCCCGGCCGCGGACCCGCTGGTCGCGGACGCGACGCCCGGGACCGTCGAGTATCGCCGGTTCTCCGCAGCGGACCTCACCGGCGACGAGAACCTGCTGCGGGAGGTGTTCGGACTGCTCGTGCTGGCGCACTACCGGACGGAGCCCGACGACCTCGCGCGGCTGCTCGACGCGCCGAACGTGACAGTGCGCGCGCTCACCCACGACGGGCACGTCGTCTCGGTCGCGCTGCTCGCCCGCGAGGGCGGTCTGCCAGCGGACCTGCGCGGCCGGATGTACGAGGGCGAGCGCGTCCGCGGCAACATGATTCCGGACGTGCTGACCAGCCAGTTGCGCGACGAGGCGGCCGGCGTGCCGGTCGGGTACCGCGTCCTCCGCATCACCACCCACCACGCCGCGCGCTCGCGGGGGCTGGGCTCACGGTTGCTCGACGACGTCCGCGCAGAGGTGCGCGAGGACGTCGACTGGCTCGGCGTGGGCTACGGCGCGACGCCCGACCTGCTCTCGTTCTGGACCGACAACGGCTTTTCGACGGTCCACCTCTCGACGACCCGCAACGACACGAGCGGCGAGCACTCCGCGGTGATGCTCGACCCGCTGACCCCGGCCGGCGAGGCGCTCCACCGGCGACATACCGGGTGGTTCGTCCGCCGACTCCCCGACGCACTCGGCGATGCGCTCGCGGACGTCGATCCCGACGTCGTCCGCGGGACACTCCGCTCCGTCGCGGGGACCGTCCCCCTCGACCTCTCGGCGTGGGAGTCCCGCGTCGCCGCCGGCGTCACCTCCGGGCTGGCAATCCTCGACACCGCGCCGCGGCCGGTCCGTCGCCTCGCACTCCGGCACCTGGTCGACCCGGCGAACCTCGACGCGCTGGACCCGGACCAGGAGCGACTGCTCGTCTGCAAGGCGCTCCAGCAACGACCCTGGCCCGCGGTCGCGGCGATGCTCGACTTCCACTCGACGGCGGAGTGCAAGCGCGCGCTCCCCGACGCCGTGCGGCCGCTGGTCGCCGCCTACGGAGACGACGTCGCGCGTGCCGAACTGGAGCGGTTCGAATGACAGCCCTGCCCGCGCTGGCCGTCGCGACGGCCGACCTCGTCACGGTGCTCGCGTTCGTGGTCCTGGCCTTCGCCGTCGTCTCCGCGTTCCTGCCGGGGTTCCCGACGGGGGCCGTCTCACTCGCCGGCATCGGCCTCTACTGGTGGGGGTCGGGCTTCACCAGCCCCGGGACGGCGGTGCTGGTGGTGCTGATTGCGGTCAGCCTCCTCGCGGTGGCCGCGGACTGGTTCGCCGGCGCCGTCGCGGCGAAAGTGGGCGGCGCGTCCCTCCTCACGACGGCCCTCGCCGGACTCGTCGGTCTGGCCCTGCTCTTCGTCACCGGACCGATCGGGATGGTAGTCGGGAGCGCGGCCGTCGTCTTCGCCCTGGAGTACCGCAAGCACCGCGACGTGCGCGGCAGTGCCACCGCTGCCGGGGCGTACGTGGTCGGCTTCTTCGCGTCGGCGTTCGTCCAGGCGCTGCTCGCCTTCTCCGTCCTCCTCGCCCTGGTCTGGGTGACGCTGTTTTGACTCCCTCACCAACAATGCTGTAAGTCCGGCCGTCGAACGGCCCAACATGGAGTGTGCCGAGGAGGACTGCGACCGGGAGGCGACGTTCGAACTCCACATCCCCTGGACCGAGAACAGGTTCGTCTGCGCCGGCCACGCGCGCGTCCAGTCGCGCACGGACGGCATCGTCGCCGACCCGATGGACACCGCCGGAGACGAACTCCCGGACGGGGCGAGCAACCGCCCGTAGGACCCCCACCGCTCACTCGTCGACGTCCGGCTGTGGCACGGCGATGACCGGCAGGTCGCTCCCCCTGATGACCCGTTCCGTGGTACTTCCCAGCAGGAACCGTTCCAGTCCCGACCGGCCGTGCGTCCCCATGACGACCACGTCCACGTCGTTCTCGTCGGCGTAGGACGTGATACCCGCGCTCGGCCGTCCCTCGACGACGGCCGTTTCCACCTCGACGTCGGCAGTGCGGGCCTGCTCTGCGACGTCCTCGACGACTGCCTCGCCGTCCACTTCCAGGTGTTCGATGTAGTCCGACGGCGTCTCGACCCCCGGTGCGACGGCGTACACGTTCGTGTCCACGACGTAGACCACGTGGACGGTCGCCCCGGTCGCGTCCGCGATAGAGAGGGCGTGGTCGACCGCGCCGTCGGCGCACTCGCTGCCGTCGGTCGGAACCATGACCTTCCGGTAGGGGAGCGTCGGCGGTTCGTCCTCCACGGCACGGGTCGCCAGCACCGGCACTGGCGAGGCACGGAGGACGTGTTCGGTGACGCTGCCCAGGACGAACCGCTCGATGCCGGTCCGTCCGTGGGTTCCCATTGCGACGAGGTCGATGTCTTCCTCGGCGACGTAGTTCAGAATCTCCGCGGAGGGCGGGCCTTCCCTGACCTCGCCGTGGTATCGGTCTGGCTGGGACCACTGGTTCTCGACGTGTTTGATGTCGTTCTCGGCCTCCTCGCGGAACCTGTCGATGAATCCCTGGTCGATACCGCCCGCGTCGAACGGTCCCGCGAGCCTCGCGATGTCCACGACGCCGAGGGCGTGGACGTCGGCCCCGAACGTGGACGCCAGCGAGAGAGCGTGTTCCGTCGCACGCGTTGCGTGCTCGCTCCCGTCGGTCGGCACGAGAATCGAATCGTAGGACATGTGCTAGAACCGACGGGCGACGCGGTGATAAAGGTACGTCGAGCTACAGGTCCTTCTCCATCATGACCTCGTCCACGTACTGGCCGTCGAGTTTGTAGTGGTCCTCGCGGCGGGCCTCCTCGTCCCACCCGCGGGACGTGAGGAACTCGATGGCAGCCTCGTTGGTGGCCGGAAGGGAGTTGTATATCTTCTCGTACCCCTTCGAGGCCGCCCACTCCAGGCCGCGTTCGAGCAGGTGACTCCCGATGCCGTGGCCGCGGTAGGCCTCGAGCACGCCGACGGTGAGTTCGGCCGTGTGGCTCAGTTTCTCTATCTCGGGATGCTTCAGGTGAACCCAGCCGACCACGTCGCCGTCGACGCAGGCGACAAAGAATATCCGGGATTCGAGTTCGTTGTGTCGCAGCAGGACTCCCTCCGTGTCGACGATGTCGGCGACCGTCTCCGCGTTGATGTACTTCCCGCCGCCGATTGCCTGCCGGATGGCCCCGACCAGCCCGGTCAGGTCCTCCTCCCGGGCCTGCCGGATGGTGAATTCGACGTCGTCGGCCTCGAACTCCTCCTCGGCCCCGGAATCGAAGGCGATGCGGAGCTTCCCGTCGACCGCTTCGAGCACCTGGTCCCGTTTCAGGATAGCCGTGTGGTGACCGAAGGCCCGCTCCCCCATGTTCAGCGACGTGCGGAGTTTCTCCGGTCGCGTCGCACCGTGGGACTCGACGTACTCGTAGATGTCCTCCCTGTCGGTGTGGTCGAATTCGAGTTTGTCAGTCAGTTCCATGCGATTCGGTACCGCGCCTCGGCACTTAACCGTTTGTCATTACGCAGTGACGTGTCTGGGGGACCAGCGTCGGTCAAAAGAGCGCTCGGACGCCCTACGGGACGCTCGTCAGGACGACGGCGACGTCTTTGATGTTCTCCGTGTCGATGAGCAGCTGGGCCGCCTTCCGGAGCGCGTACTCCGCGTCCATGTCGACGCCGTAGCAGGCCGCGTACAGTTCCAGCCAGTCGTTCATCGACTGCTCCAGCGCCCTGTAGGCGTCGGGCTGGAACTGGACGTTGTGCTGGCCGGTCCGGGCCTCGACGAACAGCGAGATGGCGGGGCCTGCCCCCTCGCGGAGGTAGTCCATCGCCTGCTGTTCGTCCGGCGGGTCCGCGGGCGGTTCGAACGCCTGGACTTCACGCTCGGCCCGCTCGGACAACCGCCAGATTCGCTCGGTGAAGCGGGCTCGTGCGTTCATGGTGTCCTATCCCTGTTTGTACTCGACGCCTTTGCCACCTGGTGGGTGCTCCCACTTCGTGTCGGCGACGACCGCACACGTCCCGCACTCGACGCAGGGCTGGGTGTCCAGACTGACGACTTTCTCCTCGCCGCCGTTGGTCTTGATCGTCTCCTCGCGGTAACACCCGCCCCCGAAGTCCTTCGCGCTCACGGGACAGGCCGTCACGGCAGTCCCGCTGGCTTCGAAGCTGTTGTCCTGCAGGATGATGTGCGGCTCGTCGACGTCGTAGGTCAGGTCGCCGATGCGGTCGTCCAGCTCCGGCGGTTCCACCTCGTTGTCGCCGCTGACGCGCGTCCCCAGTACTTCACCGATTCGGGTGGGGATGTCGACGTAGGACATCTTCGTGTCCGGAATCATCCCCAGCACGAACGGCGAGTTGAACGACTGTTCGATGAGCCCGTCGAACGCTTTCAGCCCCATCTTGCCGATGGGCGAGTTCAACACCGCGTTACCCAGGTTGGTGACCCACTCGCTCTCCGAGAGCGACCGCGTCATCTCGTAGCGGGTCGGCCGCAGTTTGTCCATGACGCCCTCGCTGTTGAGCTTCTGCTCGTAGAGGTCGCCAGCGTTCGTCGGATTCCCGCGTGCTTTGGCTTCCTGGAACGCTTCGGCCGCCAGCCCACCAGCCGTCACGGCGTGGTTCATCCCCTTGATGATGGGACCCTGGGCCTGCATCTGCCCGGCGGCGTCGCCGACCAGCAGCAGGCGGCCGCGATGCGGTGACGGATGCGCGACTTTCTTCGAGTCCGGCACGAGTTTCGCCGCGTACTCGCGTTCCTCGTACTCGCCCTGGAACCACTGGTCCATCAGCGGGTGCGTCAGCAGGCTGTCCAGCAGTTCGTGCGGTTCCGCCCGGCTCTCCGCGATGGAGTCCAGGTGGAACACCGTCCCGATGGACAGCGAATCCTCGTTCGTGTACAGGAACCCGCCGCCGCGGACCCCCTCGAAGAGGTCACCCGAAAACAGGTGCGCTTCGCCGTCGTCTTCCGGAATCCCGAAGCGCTCGTTGATGTCCTCCGGGTCCATCTCCACCACTGCCTTCACGCCCTGGAACCACTCCTCGGGCTCCTCCCAGTCCATCAGCCCCGCGTCGCGGGCCAACTCGGAGTTGACACCGTCGGCAGCGATGATGACGTCCGCGGTAATCGGGTCCAGCTCGTCGCAGGTGACACCGACAATCTCGCCACCCTCGCGCAACAGGCCGTTGACGCGGACGCCCGTCAGCAGACCGCCGCCGGTCTCCCGGGTCATCTCGTGGACGCGCTCGGCCAGCCACGAGTCCATCTTCCGGCGCAACACCGCGTCGCACCAGTCCATGTCGTGGTGGTGAACGTCTTCGAGGTCGAACGTCTTCACCTTCCGTCCGGAAATGTTGTGGATGTACGTATCCGACACCGGCCGTTCGGCCGCTTCCTCCCGGAACCCAGGGAACAGGTCGTCTATCGTATACGGCGACGACTCTTCCGCGTAGATGAGACCGCCCGAGACGTTCTTCGACCCGGCGTCCACGCCACGCTCCAAGACGAGCGTTTCCACGCCCTGCCGAGCGAGCGTCGCTGCTGCTGCCGCACCGCCGGGTCCGCACCCGACGACCAATGCCTCGTAATGTTCGTGGTCTGTGTCTGTCTCAGTCATCACTTACCTCCGCCACTGCCTCCGCCAACTCTCCCTCTTTGAGCGCCTCGATGAACGTCGGCAACACCTCGAAGAGGTCGCCCTGGATGTAGTAGTCCGAGAAGTCCCGGATGTCCGCGTCCGGCTCCGTGTTTATCGCGACAATCGTATCGGACTCGTCCATCCCGACCTTGTGCTGGACTGCGCCCGAGACACCGGCCGCGATGTAGAGGTCCGGTTCGACCTCCTGGCCCGACTCGCCAATCTGCCGTTCCTCGGAGATGTACTGCTCGACGTGCCCGTCGAACTGGTAGGAGGCGGTAATCACGCCCCTGGTGAGTCCGAGGTCGGCGTCCTCGAACTCGTCGACGAGGTCCAGCCCCAGTTCGATGCCCTTCGTCGGGTCGTCGCCGATACCCCGACCCATCGCCACGATGACCTCGTGGCCGGTGAGGTCGACGCCCTCGTCGAGTTGGTCGTAGTCCTCGACGCGGACCTGGAACCAGTCGTCGGGCATCTCCAGGTCGTGCTCGACGATTTCGCCTTCGCGACTCGCATCGGGTTCGGGCAGGTCGAACGTCCCCGGGATGACCGAGGCGCCTTGCGGGTGGAAGTCCCGGTGTGGCTTGTCGATGCACAGGATGGTCGAGTACTCGAAGCCGGAGAAGTCCGGCCGCGGCATGTGCAACACCCGCTCGAACTCTTTCGAGGAGCCGGGCTTGCCCGTCTTCTCCGGGTTCGAAATCATCGCGTTCTCGATGTACAGGTCCGAACAGTCCGACGCCAGCCCGGAGTCGAGTTCGCCCTGCACGAGCGCGGAGAGGTCACGCCCGTTGTTCGTCGCGGGGAAGATGGTGTAGCGCGGCTCGTGGTAGTCGCGCCACTCCTCGTCCCAGTCACGGCACATGTGGCAGAATATCTCCGTGTACGGCGTGTGCTGGAACCGGCCGAGGCGCTCGTCGTCGTGGTAGACGACGCGGTCCGCGCCGTAGGCGATGGCCTCCTCCGCGAGGTCTTCGACGCCGTCGCCGATGAGCACCGCGATGACCTTCTCGTCGTCCCCGTAGTCCTCCTCGTACTGGTCCATCAGCTCGCGGGCTTTCCCCAGCATCTCTTTGGAGACGTCGATGAGTTCGCCCTGCTGGGTCTCGCAGTACACCCACATGTCGCGGTACTCGCCGTCGACCGTCCCCTCGACGTACTGCTTGTCCGCAGTGGGGTGGTCGAGGTCGGGGTGTTTCTCCTCCGGCGGGACGTACTCGACTTCTTCTTCGTCCTCGTCGTCCGTGCCTTCGATGGATTCGATGCGGTCCTCGATCTGGGAGATGGCGCCTTTCCGGTCGTCGCCGTCTTTCTCCCGCTCGAGCATGTCCTCGAGGACGTCGACGTCGTCGACGTCCCGGACCATGTTGGCGATGTCGGCGATGGTCAACTCGGTGAGGTCGACCTCGCTGGGGTCGTCTGGCTCCTCGTCGTCACCGGTGAGCTTTTCGAGGCGGTCTTCGAGGAGCGTGACGACGGGCGCGCGTGCCTCGCCGCCTTTCTCCATCGCCAGCATCTCTTCGAGTTCCTGTGCGTCGTCGATGTCTTTGATCTGC
This sequence comes from Salinibaculum sp. SYNS191, assembly GCF_037338445.1. Taxonomy (NCBI): domain Archaea; kingdom Methanobacteriati; phylum Methanobacteriota; class Halobacteria; order Halobacteriales; family Haloarculaceae; genus Salinibaculum; species Salinibaculum marinum. Next base: position 3,746,711 of record NZ_CP147838.1, on the reverse strand, counting down.
GGGCCGAGGTCCGCAATGTCGTGTTCTGTTGGGTCGATCTCTGGCATTTAATCACCCGCCACGAACGGTTGCATTTCTTCGAGCACGTCGCTCATCCCCTCGTCGTCGTCGGGTTGGATGTGCTGGGCTTCGCGCTCGGAGGGGGCTTTCGGAATCGGGTCGACACCCGAGACGATGGTCGGCGACCCCGACAGGCCGATGAAGTCGGGGTCGAGGTTCAAGTCCGCGTGGTTCCACATGGTGAAGCGGTCCCAGTCGGTCATCTCTTTGTCCGAGCCGTCCGCCAGGTACTCGCCGAACTCCGCGGCGCGCTCCTGGGTTTCCGCGCGGAAGTCCTTGTGGCGCAGGCGGTGGTCGGCCTTCCTGTATGTGGGTTCGAACTCGGGGTCGACCACGATGAACGCCGGCAGTTCTGTCTCCACCGTCTCGATTTCGGAGATGTCGCCTTCGACGAGGCGTTTGGTGCGCACGACGCCCTCCTCCTGGTCGACGTCCATGGCGATGACGTGGGTGATGAGGGGGTAGTCGGGCATCTCGTCGTTGATGTTGAGACACCACTCGGTCTGTGGGCCGGTGTGGCCCGTCTCACCGTCTGCCGTCTTGAAGCCCGCAAATAGCAGGTCGGGGTTTTCCTCCATCTCTTCGAGGCCTGTCGCCACGGTCATTGCCGTCGCCCAGGTGTCGGCCGCGCCCATTTCGCGGTCCGATAGCAGGTAGAGGTCGTCGGCGTAGACGTCTTTCATCCCCTCCTGGAGGATTTCGGCGTAGCCGGGTGGACCCATGCTCATCAACGATACGTTGCCGCCCTGTCTGACTTTGGTCTGGAGTGCCGCACGGAGTGCGTGTTTGTCGTTCGGGTTCATCACGGTGGGCGTCTTCCCACGCTCGAGGTGACCGTCCTCGTCGAACGACACCTGTCCTTCCCGAAAGTCCGGAACTCCCTTCGTCAGTACGACGCTTCGCATTGATATCACTAACCGTGTGTGAGTACCACATCCAGGTTCACCTAATTGTTTCGTCTGCTACCGCGGATTACCGCATTATCCGTGGGATTGATACCAGAAACTGGATAGCCAGGGGCGAGAAAGTGCGGTCAGATGCGGCCGGCGCGGCTGGGGTCGACGTCGATGGCGTCGACGGGGCAGACGTCGACACAGAGCATGCAGTCGATGCACTGGTCCTCGTGCGCTGGGTCAGCTTTAATCTCGCTCTCGGGGTGACCGGGGGTGTCGACCCACTCGAAGACGTCGACGGGACAGTCCTCGAGACAGGCGCCGTCAGCCAGACAGATGTCGAAGTCGACGGCCACGTGGGTGCCGTGGATGCCCTGTTTCTCTGTCGTGGGGTCGTCGCCGTCCGGCGTCCAGACGCGGTGGCCCTCGTGCCGGTCGACTTCCTCGTAGGTCTCCTCGAACTCTGGGTCGATTGCCATGCTACCTAGGGGCAACTCCGGGCGCGTACTTAAAGCTTGGACCGAAGGTAGTCGCCGTGGGGTAGTTTTCGGCCGGCCTAAGACCGAGAAGTCGTCAGGGGTGCGCGAAGTACGCGACCATCTCACCGTCGGGGTCACTGTCGATGCGCGCGAAGCAGACGCGCTCGAACTGCAGCAGGTCGTCGACGTCGTACTCGCTCACACCGGGTTCGGCGTACCCGGACACGTCGCCGTCCATGGTCCGCAGGCGCGTCCGGACGTTGTCGCCGGCGGGCACCCAGTGGACGATTGGGACCCCCTCCTCGCGCGTCACGTCGAGGTCCGCGTCGACGTACTGGAGCGTGTCGCGGGTCTCCTGCACGCAGCCGAAGCCCTTCAGCCAGACGCGCTCGCCGTGGTTCGGCAGGTCGTCGCCCTCCAGCAGGACGCCGCCCTCGACCGGTATCTCGCGGACGCCGCGGTCCTCGTGCTCGGGGTGGACCGGCACCTCCGCGGTGTCGGGCCCGCCCAGGACCTGGCGCTCGACGACTCCGCCGCCGTGGTCGGGGTCGTCGCGCACCAGGAACGCGCGGTCGGTCTCCTCGTCCACCAGGTCGCGGTTGTGCGAGTAGATAGACGAGAGCGCGAGGTCGACGTTCGACGTCGAGGTGCCGAGTTCGACCATCGACTGGACGATGGCCTCGCCGCGGATGCCCCGCCGGCGGAGGCTCGCGATGGTCGGTGCGCGCGGGTCGTCCCAGCCGTCGAGTTCGCCGGCCTCGATTTTCTCCAGTATCGTGGAGGTGCTCATCGCCACGTCGTACCCCTCGACCTGGACCTTCCCCCAGTGCATGACCTCGGGGTACTCCCAGTCGAAGTAGTCGTAGACGAACCGCTGGCGCTTCGCCGAGTCCTGCAGGTCGATGCCGCGGATGATGTGCGTGACGCCGGTGAGGTGGTCGTCGACCCCGCTCTGGAAGTCGAGCATCGGCCAGCAGCGGTACTCGCTGGCCGCCTCGCGCGGGTGGGGCGTGTCTATCATCCGGAACGCCACCCAGTCCCGCAGCGCGGGGTTCTTGTGCGTGATGTCGGTCTTGACGCGCAGCACCATCTCGCCGGCGTCGTACTCGCCGGCGACCATCGCGTCGAACTCCTCGTGGACCGTCTCGGCGTCCTTGTCGCGGTGGGGGCAGGCTTCGGCGTTGTTTTTCAGGTCGGAGAACTCGTCGCCGGGACAGGAGCAGGTGTAGGCCCCGCCAGCGTCGATGAGGTTCCGGGCGTGTTCGTAGTAGGTCTCCACGCGGTCGCTGGCCCGGATGACCTCGTCCGGTTCGAAGCCGAGGTAGTCGATGGCGTCGAGGATGGCGTCGTAGGCGTCCAGGTCCGGGCGCTTGGTCTCGGGGTCGGTGTCGTCGAACCGGCAGAGCATCCACCCGTCGTACCGCTCCTTGTAGGTCCCGATGACGGCCGGCATCCGCGCGTGACCGATGTGCCAGGGGCCGTTGGGGTTGGGCGCGACGCGCATGCGAATCTCGTCGTACTCGTCGGCGTTGGGCAGGTCGGGCAGGTCGTGTTCGTCCTCCTCGTCCTCCGCGTCGAGTTCCTCGACCTTCTCGGGAGCGAGTTCTCCCAGGCGCTCGCGTTTCTCGGCGGCGTCCATGCCGTTGACCCGTTCGACGACGGGGGCGATGACGCCCGCTATCTCGTCGCCGTACTCGCGGAACGCGGGGTTCTCGCCCATCAGCGGGCCCATGATGGCACCCACCTGGGCGTCGCTGTCGTGTTTCAGCGCGTTGAACAGCGCGTTCACCTCCGCGGCCTGTTCGGCCTGCTCGCGAATGTCGTCGTCCATTACCAGCGCATGCGGGACGGCGCGTGAAAACTGGGTCGGTCCCAACCTGGTTGCCCGCCTCGTTGAAGTGCGCCCCGGCCCACCTTCGAGTATGCGCCTCCACTGGCACCGCAGGGACCTCCGGGTCGCGGACAACCTCGCGCTGGCAGCCGTCGACGACGAGACGGTTCCGGTCTTCGTCTTCGACGGGGACGTCCTCGACAACGGGGCACCGCCCCGCGTCGCGTTCATGCTCGACGCGCTCCGGTCGCTCCGGGAGTCGTACCGCGAGCGCGGCAGCGACCTGGTAGTCGCTCACGGCGACCCCGTGTCCGTCATTCCCGACCTGGCCGACGATTTCGACGCCGACCTCGTGACCTGGGGCAAGGACTACTCGGGGCTGGCCCGCGAGCGCGACACAGCGGTCAGGCAAGCGCTCGCCGACGCCGGCGTCGACCGGGTGGCCGTCCACGACGCCGTCCACCACGAACCCGGGTCGATTACGACGAACGCCGGCGACCCGTACAAGGTGTTCACCTACTTCTCGAAGAAGTGGCACGACCGGCCGAAAGCGGACCCGACAGAGCCACCGGCCGCCGACGACCTGGCCGACGTCTCCGGCGACTCGCTGCCGACGCTGGCCGACCTGGGCTTCGACGACCCCGAAGCGGACGTTCCACCCGCGGGAACCGAGGTCGCACGCGGCCTGCTGACCGACTTCTGCGGCGGCGACATCTACCGCTACGGCGAGCGCCGGGACTACCCCGCCGACGATTGCACGAGCCACCTCTCGCCGCATCTGAAGTACGGGACAATCGGCATCCGCGAGGTCTACGAGGAGACCGAGGCCGCGAAACTCGACGCTGACGGCGAGGACGAGCGCGAGTCCGTCTTCGAGTTCCAGGACCAGCTCGCCTGGCGAGAGTTCTACACGCAGGTGCTGTGGGACAAGCCTGGGGTGGTCACGCAGAACTACAAGGAGTACGAGCACCCGATTCGGTGGAACGACGACCCCGAAGGGTTGCAGGCCTGGAAGGACGGCGAGACGGGTTATCCCATCGTCGACGCCGGGATGCGACAGCTCCGCGAGGAGGCGTACATGCACAACCGCGTCCGCATGATAGTCGCCTCGTTCCTGACGAAGGACCTGCTCGTCGACTGGCGGGCGGGCTACGACTGGTTCCGCGAGAAACTGGTCGACCACGACACCGCAAACGACAACGGCGGCTGGCAGTGGGCGGCGTCGACGGGGACCGACGCCCAGCCGTACTTCCGCATCTTCAACCCGATGACACAGGGCGAACGCTTCGACCCCGACGCCGAGTACATCAGGCGATACGTCCCGGAACTGGAGGGGGTGCCAGCCGAGACGATTCACTCGTGGCACGAACTCGACATCGGAACCCGCAACATGCACGCGCCGGACTATCCCGCCCCCATCGTCGATCACAGCGAGCGCCGCGAGGAGGCTATCGAAATGTTCGAGACAGCGAGGGGCGACGACTGAGCGACGCGAGGGAGTCGGCCCTCGTTGTGGAGCGGTGAGCGACGCGAGCCGCGGAACGTGCTGGCGACGACTGACAGCTAGCGGACCATTCGGGTGTGGGCTGGCTCACAGGTGTCCCCTTCCTCAACCTTTAACAGCGTGCCAGCCGTCATACAGGTCGGAGGGATATTCATATGCCTGAACATTCAGAACCCGAACTACCACCGCTCCCGTACGACTACGACGCCCTCGAACCGCACATCTCCGAGCAGGTCCTGACCTGGCACCACGACACGCACCACCAGGGCTACGTAAACGGCCTCGAAGCGGCCGAGGAGACACTGGCGGAGAACCGCGAGAGCGGCGACTTCGGCTCCAGCGCCGGCGCGATGGGCAACGTCACCCACAACGGCTGTGGGCACTATCTCCACACGCTGTTCTGGGAGAACATGGACCCCAACGGCGGCGGCGAACCCGAAGGTGACCTCCGCGACCGCATCGAGGAGGACTTCGGTTCCTACGAAGGCTGGAAGGGCGAGTTCGAGGCAGCAGCCTCGGCCGCCGGTGGCTGGGCGCTGCTCGTCTACGACCCGGTCGCCAAGCAGCTCCGCAACGTGCCGGTCGACAAGCACGACCAGGGCGCACTCTGGGGCTCGCACCCCGTCCTCGCGCTGGACGTCTGGGAACACTCCTACTACTACGACTACGGACCGGCCCGCGGCGACTTCATCGAGGCGTTCTTCGAGGTCGTCGACTGGGACAAGGCCGAAGCGGAGTACCAGAAGTCGGTCGAGCACTTCGAGTAAGCGACGAGTTCACGACCATCGACATTTTTTCGAGACTGGCCACGGAGCGACAGCGACAGAGCCCTGCCGCAAATCGCACTCGGGAGACAAGAAAGAGGGCTTTTAATCACCCGGCTCAGATTGCCACGCATGGGCATACAAGAAGGTGACACACCGATTCGACCGGCAGACCCACCGGGGACACCAGGAGACCACGCTCGCGACCCGGGCGCGACCGTCGCGGAGTACGTCGACCTCGCGTCGGACCTTCGGGGCGCAGTCGACGGCGACGTGCGCTTCGACGAGTACGCACAGATTCTCTACGCGACCGACGGGAGCATCTACCAGGCACGGCCGGCCGGCGTCGTGTATCCGAAAGACGTCGAGGACGTGCAGAACGCGGTGGAAGTGGCGACGGCCCACGAAGTCCCGCTCATGCCGCGGGGTGCCGGCTCCTCGCTGGGTGGACAGACCGTCGGTCCAGGCTGCGTCGTTCTGGACATGTCGCGGCACATGGACGGACTGCTCGACGTCGACCCGGACGCCCAGCGCGCCAGAATCCAGCCGGGTCTCGTCCAGGACGACCTCGACGACCGCCTGGCCGAGCACGGTCTGAAGTTCGCGCCGGACCCGGCATCGTCGAACCGCTCGACGGTCGGCGGCGGCATCGGGAACAACTCCACCGGCGCACACTCGGTGCGCTACGGTATCACCGACGCCTACACCGAGGAGGTCAAGGCGGTCCTCTCGGACGGGTCGATGCTGCACGCGCGGCCGGTCGTCCTCGACAGCGACGAGTACGAGGACATCGTCTCCAAGGACGACCGCGAGGCGGAAATCTACGAGACGGTCCGCGCACTCGTCGAGGAAAACGAGGAGGAAATCGAGGCGCGCTACCCCGAACTCAAACGCCGCGTCAGCGGCTACAACCTCGACCGCGTCGTCTACGAGAACGACGAGGGCGAGGAGGTCATCAACCTCGCGAAACTCTACGTCGGTTCGGAGGGTACTCTCGGCGTCATGGTCGAGGCCACCGTCGGCCTCGTGACCGTCCCCGAGAAGACGGCGCTCGCGCTGTACTGCTTCGACGACCTCGTGGACGCGATGGAGGCCGTTCCGGAGGCCCTGGAGTTCGACGTGAGTGCAGTCGAGTTGATGGACGACGAGGTGTTCCGCCTGGCGCTGGAGTCCGACGGCTACGCCGAGTACGCGGAACCGATTCCCGACGGCGCGGCTGCGGCGCTCATGCTGGAGTACGACTCCGAACTCCACGACGACTTCGAGGCGGCCATCGCCGAGACGAACGACTACTTCGTCGACAACGGCGACGCCTTCGACGTGCTCGAGGCCTACACCGAGGAGGATCAGGCCGACATGTGGAAGCTCCGGAAGGCCGCGATTCCGCTCCTGATGAGCCTGGAGGGCGACCCCAAGCCGTACCCGTTCATCGAGGACGCGACGGTGCCGCCGGAGGAACTGGCCGAGTACGTCATGGAGTTCGAGGAGGTCCTGGAGGACCACGACACCTCCGCCGCCTACTTCGCACACGCCGGCAGCGGAACGCTGCACATCCGACCCATCCTCAACCTCAAGACGGAGAACGACATCGAGAAGATGCACTCCATCACCGAGGACGTGACCGACCTCGTGCTGGACCACCACGGCGCGTTCTCCGGCGAGCACGGCGACGGGATGGCGCGGACGGAGTTCAACCCCAAGATGTACGGCGAGGACCTCTGGGGAGCGTTCAAGGAGATAAAGACGACCTTCGACCCCGAGTGGGACATGCACCCGGGTAACGTCGTCTATCGCGAGAGCCCCGAGGACATCGGGCCCGACAACGACCGCGGCGTCGGTGCCGACAACCGCGAGAACCTGCGCTACGGGGCCGACTACCAGTCGCTGGAGCCCCAGACGACGCTCGACTTCGACGACGAGGGCGGCTTCTCGCACCTCGTGGAACTGTGCAACGGCTGTGGCACCTGCCGGCAGCACGGTTCGGACACGATGTGTCCGACCTTCCGCGCCTCGCGTGAGGAGATTCAGGCCACCCGCGGCCGCGCGAACATGCTCCGGGCGGCCATCAGCGGCGAACTCCCCGAGGAGGAAATCTACTCCGACCGCTTCCAGGAGGAGGTGCTCGACCTGTGTGTCGGCTGCAAGGGCTGCAAGTCCGACTGCCCCACCGGCGTCGACATGGCGAAACTCAAGGCCGAGGTCAAGCACAAGTACCACCAGGAGGAGGGTACCAGCCTGCGCTCGCGGCTGTTCGCCAACATCGACCTGGTCTCGCGGGTCGGCAGCATGCTCGCACCCGTCTCCAACTGGGCGCAGGAACTCCCCGGCTCCGACGCCATCGCGGAGAAACTGGGCATCGCCCCCGAGCGCTCGCTGCCCCACTTCGCCAGCACGACGCTCGAAGACTGGTTCGACGACCGCCGCACGACGGTCTCGGCGGAGTCGGCCGAGGACAAGGTCGTCCTGTTCCCGGACACCTACACGAACTACAGCTACCCCGAGCCCGGGAAGGCGGCCGTCGAGGTGCTGGAAGCCGCCGGCATCCACGTCGAGATTCCCGAGGACGCGGTGCCGACCGGCCGCGCGGCGTTCTCGATGGGCAAACTCGACAGGGCCCACGACCGCGCGAAGCGCAACGTCCAGGTGCTGCTACCGTACATCGAGGACGGCTACTCGGTCGTGTTCGTCGAGCCATCCGACGCCGTGATGCTCCAGGACGAGTACCTCGACCTGCTCGACGGCAAGGCCGCAGAACGCGTCGGGGCCAACGCCTACGGCGTCAGCGAGTACCTGCACACCCACCGCGTGTACGACGAACTCACCTTCGCCGACACCGGCGAGTTCCTGACCTACCACGGCCACTGCAACCAGAAGGCCATCAACCGCGACCACCACGCCGCCGCACTGCTCCAGCAGGCGGGCTACCAGGTGGACGCGCTCGACTCCGGGTGCTGTGGCATGGCCGGCAGCTTCGGCTACGAGGAGGAACACTACGACCTCTCGAAGGCCATCGGCTCCATCCTCTTCGAACAGGTCGACGAGAGTCCGGGCGACCAGGTCGTCGCGCCCGGCGCGTCCTGTCGGACGCAACTCGGCGACCGCTACGAGAGCGGCGGTGAGCGGCCACCCCACCCAATCGAGAAGGTCCGCGACGCGCTCGCCTGAGCACGTCGTCGTTCTATTCTGCTTTTTCCCGTCCTGCGGTTTCGCTCAGTCCTGCGGTTCGACCAGTTCGACCACGTGCCCGTCCGGGTCCTCGATGAACGCGGTCCGCGCGCCCGCGGCCGGCTGGTCGGCCGGCTCCGAGACGACGCCGTGGTTGTCGATCTCCTCGAAGGCTGCGTCGACGTCGTCGACCTTCACGGCGAGGTGGTCCCATGCCGTGCCGTTCTCGAAGTCGTCCTCGCCCTCGGTGTCCGAGAGCTGGAGCTCGAAGCCGTTGCCGTCGGCGACGTAGACGTTGCGGGTCTCGCCGTCTTCGCTGGTGAACTCCCAGGAGTCCTCGAAGCCGAGTTCGTCCCTGTACCACTGTGCGATTTCGTCGGCGTCCGAGACGTTCAGACAGACGTGGATGACGTCCATACAGAGGGTCCGCCGCCCCGGCTCTTAAGCCGGACGGACTCCGGTCGTGGCCCGGACCGCCAGAGCGGGACCGTTCAATTCCGTTCGTAGGCGACTCTTACCCGCCGTCGCGACTGCTGAACGGTCAGAACGAACCTGCGGAGTTTATGCGATGGTCGCAGTAGCACGAGGTGCCGGGACCCCGGCGGTCCCGCATCCGCGCATTCGTGTGAGTGGAGTCGCGGTGTCGACCGGCGCGCGCCTACTGTTCGGGACGGGTGCCGTCGGTCGCGAGTTCCACGCCACGGAACTCGAACCTCGCACCGCCCGCCTCCGCTGTGGTGACCTCACTCTCCCAGCCGTGAGCGGCAGCGATGGACCGGACGATAGCGAGTCCCAGCCCCGTACCGCACCCGTCGCCGGAGACCCCGGCCTCGAAGACGCTGTTGGCGACGTCGTCCGGGACGCCCCTCCCGTCGTCCGCGACGTAGAACCCGTCGCCACCCGCCAGTTCGCCGACGGTCACCGTCACGCTCCCGGGTCGGTCTGGGTCCCCGTCGGGCTGTCCCCGACCGCTCGTGGCGGCGTGTTCCGCGCTGTTTCGAAACAGGTTCTCGAACACCTGTTCGAGCCGGGCCGGGTCGGCGCGGACGGTCGCATCCGCCCGGACAGACAGCGACGCGCCGGCGGTGTCGACGTGTGACCAGGCGGCTTCGGCGACGGCGGCGAGGTCGACAGCCGACGTCTCGTCGATGTTCCGGCCCTCCTGGGCCAGCGTGAGCACGTCGTGGATTATCTCCCGCATCCGCGTGTGGGCCGCTTCGAGTTCGGCAACGTGTTCCCGTGCCTCCTCGGAGTCGACGAGTTCGCCGAGCACCGTCGTCCGCCCGATGGCGACGTCGAGCGGGTTCCGGAGGTCGTGGGAGACGAGGCTGGCGAACCTGTCGAGCTGTTCGTTCTGGCGTTCGAGTTCGCGTCGCTGGCGCTGTTGCTCCGTGACGTCGTGACACAGAACGAGGTCCCCAAGGCGACGCCCCCGCTCGTCGCGAAGGTCCGACTTCTGGACGTCGAAGTGGCGCGTGCCGGCGCTGGTCTCGACGGTTACGAGGCCGGGGTCGCTCGCGGACACCTCCGCCAGGAGGTCGGGATAGTCCGCCAGCGCGTCCCCGAGGGAGGTCCCGGAGACGTCGTCGCCGGCCAGCGCGCGGCACTCCTCGTTGCAGACGAGGACGCGGTCACTCCCGTCCACGACGAAGGCCGGCTGGTCGATGGCGTCGACGACGGCTCTCCCGTCGATGTCCAGCGCCTCCATTGGGCTGTCTTCGCGCTTCGGACTCAAATATGTGCCCACGTGAAGCGAAACCGGAGTGTTTAGGCCGGTCTCCCCGCTACCGGGGGGCATGCCCGTTTCAAGAGACGAATTCGAGGACCTGCGGCCGCTCTCCTTTCGCGAACCCGACGAGGTGCTGGACGACGAGAAGCTCTACACCATCTACGAGGTCGCCCGCCTGCTCCAGGGGCTGGACCCCGACGTGGAACTGGACGTCGAGACGGAGAACGTCCTGCTGGACTGGGCGATACCGTGGATGATGACCCACACCGAGGAGTTCGTCTTCGCGGAGCCGGCCGCGGACGACGAACCCGGCTACTACGGACTCGCGAAATGAACGTGCTCGTCGCCGGCGCACAGCGCGTCGACGCGGGCAAGACCACGTTCTCGGCGGGGCTGGTCGCACAGACCGGAGCCGTCGGGTTCAAACCGCGGGCCGGCAACGACTACTGGTTCGACCACGACGATTTCCGCTACGCCACCGGCAAGGGCCGGCTGTTCGGCAAGGACGCCCGGACGCTCGCGAAGGCCAGCCCCGGCCAGCTCGCCCCGGAGGACATCAACCCGGTCCACCGGCTCTGGAAACCCTCGCCGGGCGGGGGGAGTGGGTTGCTCGGACAGGAAGACAGGGAGTTCGTCGTCGACCGTGCGGGCGAGCGCTACGTCGTCAACGGAACCGTCGACGTCCCGGACGCCGTCATGGAGGCCCTGCCGCTGTCGGACGCCATCACCGTGGAGTCGGTGCCGGAACTCAACGACGCGATGGAGCAGCACCACCTCCCGGCGCTGGAATCGCTGGCGGAGGACGTCGCCACGACGGGACACGCCGTCGTTGAGTCCTACAGCCACATCGCGCGCCCGCTGCAGACCATCGACCCCGACGCCGTCGCCGTCGTCGACCCGTTGCGCCTCCGCGTCTACCGTGGTGAGCGGTTCGTGCGCGCCTGCCAGGTGGCATCGCGCAGTCCCAACGAGGGCACGCTGGAGGAGCGCGTCGGTGACGTCGTGGACCTCGTCGACCCCGTCGAGGAGTGCGACCTCCCGCCCCTGCGGGGGAGCGAGCGCGACTCGCCGGCGGACGTCGCCGACGCCTACAGCGAGGCCTACGACCGGGTGCTCTCCGTCGCCGACGCCTGACCACCGACCCGTCTCAGGCCCGCATCCGGGCCGCCTGCAGCGCCAGTTCGATGTCGGTGTGGGGGTTGGCAGTCACGCTCGGCCCGTGTCCGGTGTGCATCGCCTGCAGTTCCTCGTCGACGGTGTCGAGGACGCGGCCGACGCTCTCGACGAGCAGCCCCCGGTCACCCTCCTCCAGGTCGGTCCGGCCGAATCCGCCGTTGGCGAAGACGAGGTCGCCGGCGAACAGCGTCTGGTTGCTCCGCGAGTAGAAGCAGAGGTGGTCGTCCTTGTGACCGGGCGTGTGCAGCGCCTCGTACTCGTCGTCGCCGAGCAGCACGGTCTCGCCGTCGGCGATGGCGTGGTCGACGCCGTCGGCATCGGTGTCGAACCCCCAGACGTCCACGTCGAACGCGTCGACGACGGCGGCGAGGTTCCCGACGTGGTCGGGGTGGGTGTGCGTCAGCACCACCGCGTCGATGTCGTCGACGTACTCGCGGGTGGCAGCCACGACGTCGAACTGGTTGCCGACGTCGACGAGGACGGTCCGCTCGCCGGCGACGAGGAAGACGTTGCTGGTGAACCCCTGTTGCCCAGCCGCCAGATTCTGTATCATGGCTCAGCTACAGGTCGGACCAGCCTTGTGGATGTCGGTCTCTCCCGGTGTGCGGTTTCCAGCGACCCACAGGGCTATGTGTGTTGAATGAGAAATGCCGGGGAGAGAGATGTCAGACGCGCAACCACCCGTCGTGCTCATCGTCGAGGACGAGCCCGACGTCGCCGACACGTACCGTCTCTGGCTGGCGGACGACTACGACGTCCGCGTGGCAGAAAACGGAGACGAGGGGCTGGAAGAACTGAACAGCGACGTCGACGTGGTGCTGCTCGACCGGATGATGCCCGGTCTCTCCGGGGACGAGGTGCTCGCACACATCCGGGACGAGGAACTCGACTGTCGCGTAGCGATGGTGACCGCCGTCGAGCCGGACTTCGACATCCTGGAGATGGGCTTCGACGCGTACCTCTCGAAGCCGATCAAGAGCGACCAGCTCGAAGACACCGTGACGAACCTCCTCGAACGCTCGGAGTACGACAGCCTCCTCCAGGAGTACTACTCGCTGGTCGAGAAGCAGGCGACCCTGGAGGCGACCAAGAGCCGTGCGGAACTCGCCGAGAGCGAGGAGTACGAGAAACTCACGTCGCGCATCGGGGACCTCCGCGGCGAGCTCTCGGAGACGCTCGGTGGCATCGAGGACGACGAGGACTTCATCGCCACGATTCGTGGCCTGAGCAACCAGGACGAGAACTGAGAGATCCATGTACGACCTCTCCAACGTCGTCGACGTCGACGCAATGTCGTCGGTCGCACCGGGGTCGAGTCTCCTCGTCACCGGCGCGGCGATGACCGGCAAGGATGCACTGCTGACCGACCTGCTGGCCGACGGCGTGGCGTCGTCCAACGGGGCAGTCGCTGTCACCACCGGGGGCCGCGCGGAGGACCTGGTGGCGGACATCGAGGACCGAACCGGGGGACTCGACAGCGCTGCAATCTGTGGCATCGACTGCCGGGCCGACTCCAACCGCGAGGAACTCGAACTCGACGGCGGTGCGTACGTCCACCGCGTCGCCTCGCCGTCGGACATGACCGGTATCGGCATCGGCATCACGAACTGCTTCGAGCGACTCCACGACGCGGGCCTCGACAGCGGTCGCCTCGGGCTGACCAACCTCTCGACGATGGTCACCTACACCGACCGCCAGACCGTCTTCAAGTTCTGTCACGTGCTCTCCTCGCGACTCGACTCGGCGGGCTTTCTGGGCGTGTTCACCATCGACTCCTCGGCTCACGACAAACAGACGCTCCAGGTACTCAAGCAGGCCTTCGACGGGCTCGTCGAACTCCGGGAGAACGACGGGACGCGGGAGGCCCGTGTGAGGGGGCTGCAGCCCGAACCCTCCCCGTGGGTCGAACTCTGACCGAGGACAGGTATTATTGCCCTCCGGTTCACCGGGGCTTGTATGCAGGTCCAACTGCTCGAAGCCACCGAGGACCCAGAACGTCTCATCTGCCAGGGCGCGCGCAACGACTACATGGGCGAGTTCGTCGGTGACCTCCCCTTCGAGGAGGTCATGGGGACGACCGACGGCGAGACCATCGAGGACAAGCAGGCGACGCTCATCCACCACCTGCTCGACCACGGGCACTTCGGCCCCTTCGAGCATCCCCACGCCACCTTCGCAATCGAGGGCGTCAGCCGCTCGTGTATGGCGCAACTGACCCGTCACCGCCACGTCTCCTTCGACGTCCAGTCGATGCGGTACGTCTCCTTCGACGACGTCGACCCCGCGGACGTCCGGGAGGGCGAGATGGTCGTCATCCCGCCCTCGGCCACGGACCCCGACTGGGTGGGGCGCAACCAGAAGCGCGGCAGCGTCGACGAGGCTGACGTCGAACGCCGCGAGGAGATATTCACGGACACCATCGCGAATGCCGTCGAGTCCTACCAGGAACTGCTCGACCTCGGCATGCCGCCCGAGGACGCCCGCTTCGTGCTCCCCATCGGGACGAAGGTCAACATCGTGATGACGATGAACGCGCGCATGCTGATGCACGTCGCGGACATGCGCGCTGCCGCGGACGCCCAGTGGGAAATCAGAGAGATGACCGAACGGGTCCTCGATATCGCGAAAGAGTGGTGTCCCATCACGTTCGAACACTACGAACAGGAGATGAGAAACCGGAAGAACCGCCTCGCTCCCTGACGGCTGCCGCCGACTGTCCGTCACCTTCTTGCTCGTCGGAACTGTGCTATCAATGCCCATGGCAAGTGCGACCTTCGAACTGTACGAGGACAGCGCCGGCGACTACCGCTGGCGGCTTCGGCACAGCAACGGCAACATCATCGCGGACTGCGGTGAGGGGTACGCCTCCAAGCAGAAGGCCAGGCAGGGCATCGAGAGCGTGCGGGACAACGCCCCGGACGCCGACGTCGAAGAGGTCTGAACGGGGCCGCGGTAGTCCCGGACAGCGTCGCCCCTGCCTCCCCGTCACAGACCGTTGCACACCGTCGTTTCACAGGAGGCGGGCATGTTCGCCCGCAGGCACAGTGTTTTTATTCTGTCCTCGGGAGGTATGCGGTAGATGCTCCGCCGGGTACTCGTCGCCCTCACCGTCGTCCTCCTGGTCACGACAGCCGTCAGTTCGGTGCCGGGAGGGCTCGCCTCCTCCCCGTCTGTCCCCGCCGACACCGACGCCAGTGCTCCCTTCCAGACGACGCCGGACGGGTTCACGAACACCGCCTTCGAGATACGGCTCTACGAGAACACCTCGGCGCGGTGGACAGTGCGCCATACGACCCCGCTGGACAACGAAACCGAAATCGAGCAGTTCGAGAGCTACGCCCGGCGCTTCGAGAACACCACCACGGAGACGTACACCGACTTCACGATTCGCGCCGAGCGACTGGTCGCCTTCGGCACGAACGGCACCGGCAGGCAGATGCGGGCGACGGGATTCAGCCGCGACGCCAGGGTCGAACAGCTCGGGGCGGACCGGGGCGTCGTCGAACTCTCCTTCCTCTGGACGAACTTCTCCCGGGAGAGAGACGGCGTCGTCGTCGCCGGCGACGTGTTCCAGGGCGGGATGTACATCAACCGCGGCCAGCGCCTCGTGATGGCCCCCGGCGGGAACCTCACCTTCGACCGGGTCGACCCACCGCCGGACTCCCTGGAAGTGGAGGGCAACCTCACCGCCAGCGAGACGGTGACGTGGTTCGGCGGCGACGACGGCACCCAGTTCGCAGATAGTAGACCGCTGGCGGTCCTGACAGTGCCCGACGCGGCGGGCGGTGGGACCGGCGGCACTGGCGGGACAGGTGGTGATGGTAGCTCGCCGACTGCCACCGCCGACGCTACCGAGACGGGGACGCCCGACTCGCCGTCGACCGGCGGGTTCGGACCGCTGGCGTTCGTCCTCGCGTTGCTCCTCCTGGTCGGTCTGGGAGGCGGTATCGCGTGGTACTCCGGAACGCTTCCGGACATCGTGAGCGGGTCCGACGACGGGGGTGCCGAGGCCGCACAGGCAGAGACGGACACTCCGGCGACCGAGGGGGCGGCCCCGGAGCCTGCCATCCCGGAAGAGGAACTGCTGTCGGACGAGGACCGCGTGCTGAAACTGCTGGAGGACAACGGCGGCCGGATGAAGCAGGTCAACATCGTCGAGGAGACCGAGTGGTCGAAATCCAAGGTCAGCATGCTGCTCTCGGAGATGGAGGAGGCGGGCGATATCAGCAAACTCCGGGTCGGCCGCGAGAACATCATCAGCATCAAAGGCGAGGAGCCGGACGCCGTCGGCTCGCCGTTCGACGACGAGTGAGAATCTATCCCACTCCGGAAGCGAAGCGCAATGGTTAAACGTAATTCCTCGCTACGGTCTGTTGCGCTCGAAGCGACGTGCGCTCCGATAGTGTAGTCCGGCCAATCATATTGCCCTCTCGAGGCAATGACCGGGGTTCAAATCCCCGTCGGAGCATCCTCATCCTCTTGCCGTCTGGTGGTTTTTCGCTCGTCACACGAAAGCGTTGACAGTGCTTGATGAGTGGCCGAATATCGTGATTTCGAGAGGGCATCCACCATCGCTCGCGCTATTCACTCGTTGTGTTCTCAGCGAGGGTTGCAACAAAGCCGCTGATAGGAAAATGTCTTTTCAGGCAGAGCGTTCGGCGAACTTCGGCGTGTACACACGGCTCGTTGCTAAGCCATAGTGTCAAGCTATGTATATATCTTAGCTACAGAGCGACAGTCGGCTGACGCTCACCCGTCGCTCGTCGCAACTGCCACGACTGACACGGTCCTCGGTCACGAAATCGTGGAAGTGCTCGGAATCGTTCGTTGCAACACGGTCAAAGCCCGAAACGTGGGTCGAGACACCACCCAGGGCACCAGGAACCTTGCTGGCGGAGAACTCAAAGCACACTCCACTGCTCTCACAGGCTCGCGACGAGGCACTCTCGTGTATTCCCTGGCGAGTCGTAGCGGAGATACCGCCGACTCCGCGGTTGTCGTCGGAGACGGCGAGAGACACAGGCCTGTATTGGATGGCCGAATTTCTCCATAGAACATTATATCATTCAAAAATTACTGCCTAGGTGTATACATATTTTTTATTTTCACTCATATATCCTAACAAAATGTATTTAGGCAGGTGCACGGTACGGTTAGTCGGCATGGAAGATCCCGAGAGCGGATTCGAGGGTTCGATGGGGGATACCTCGAAAGAGCGAACCCTTCAGATACTGTTCGAGGTAGAACTGCCCCACGGCTGTTCGTGTCCGCTCTTGACTCCCAGTTCGCAGGTCGAGAACGTCCACAACCAGGTTACCGATAGCGTCTGTCACGCAGAAATGACCGTCAGCGAAGACAGCGATACCACGCACGTGGTCCACGAGACGAACCACGTCGAGCAGTCCTGTCTCTGTCTCGCGTTCAGCGAGGTCGGATGCGTCCCGCGCATCCAGAGTGCCGACGGCGACACCGTCATGGTCGAGACGTACGTTTCGGACCGCGAAACCATCACCGAGTTGGTCGACCGCCTCAAGTCCGTTACCGAAGGCGTCAGTCTCCGACGACTCACTACCAGACAGCGAGAAGGGGGCGTCGAGTCCAACCGGACGACCGTCGACATCTCCGATCTCACTCCAAAGCAGCGAGAAGCGGCGATGGTCGCGGTGAGCGAAGGATATTATGAAACGCCTCGTCAGACCTCTTTCGACGAACTTGCCGCGACGCTAGACATCTCGAAATCGGCGCTCTCACAGCGACTGAGCGCCATCGAATCGAAGTTGGCGACAGCGGTCTTCGATCCCTGACCTCTGTCGAGTATCCTGTGACGAAATCGCAGCGGGTGTCGAGCGCAGACGCCGAGAGAATTGCAGCCGTTTCGTCGGTAGCGAGGGCGACCGTTTCTCCGGTACCACTTATAAAAGACTTCACTGTTCAGCGATCCCCCTACCGCATTCCGGGCCGTCGTTTGAACTGTAGCCATGGACGACCCACAGCAGCCGAAATTGACGCCACTTCCCGAATGGGAAGCCGAGACGGCGAGGATTCTGGATGGCGTCGACTACGACGCTGATCTGGGAATGCGAATGGCTCGGGACGCGATTCGTGTTTCGAACGGGGAGATGACTGACGCCGAGTTCCACGAAAAGTACCACGAGGAGGTGCTGGCCGAGTTCGGCGAGGACGAGCGGCCGACCAAACCGGAGGGATTCGAGGATGAGTGATTCGGACGGAGTCAATCGACGCGACGTATTGAAAGCCAGCGGTGCTGTCGCCGCACTCGGTCTCGGCGGTGGCGGGTACTTCCAGACACTCGTCGAAAGCGGCGACGACCAGGTGTCACAGCGTGACACCGGTTTCACGAGTTTCGTCGGGCAGAACGAGGTCACCCAGACCGTCTGCTCACCGAACTGCCGCGGGAAGTGCCCGATAGACGTCCACGTTCGAGACGGTCAGATTCGGAAGATAGAGCCCCATCCGCCGGAAGACGAACAGTACAAACGGGCCTGCGTGCTCGGGCTCTCACACACCCAGCGCGTGTACGACCCGACGCGGCTGAAATACCCGATGAAGCGCGCAGGCTGGTCCCCGGATGAACCCAATCCCGAGGGCCGGGGCCCCGACGCCGAGTTCGAGCGTGTCTCCTGGGACGAGGCACTGGACCTGGTCGCGGACAAGATGCAGGCACTGAAGTCGGAGCAGGGCGCGGAGAGCGTGCTCTTCCACGAGGGGTCGGGAAACTACGGACAGACCGGGAAGTCCTTCAAGCGACTGGCCTCGCTGTTCGGTGCGACCCAGTCTGCGTGGGGAATCGACGCCAACGTCGGCCGCGGGTTCAACCGCGTCACCGGCACCGGCTTTTTCCTCCCGCCGACGAACGAGGCCGAAGACTGGGAGAACGCGAACACCATCATCGTCTGGGGCTCGGACATCTTCTCGAGTCAGTTCCAGATGGACGCCTCGAAGATACTCGACGCGATCGAGAACGGGGCGAAACTCGTCGTCGTCGACCCGGTGTACACGACGACGGCGTCGAAGGCAGACCTGTGGCTCCCTGTCAAACCCGGCAAAGACGTCCACCTCGCGCTCGCGATGATGCACACCGTCTTCGAGGAGGAGACGTACGACGAGGACTTCCTCCGGAAACGGACGACCGGACCTGCGCTGGTCCGCAAGGACACCGGGGAGTTACTGAAGGCGAGCGAGGTCTTCGAGGACGGCGACGAGGATCAGGTCGTCGCAGTCGAACAGGGAACCGACAGCCCGGTCGCACTCGAACCCGAGACCGGCGGCCCGTACGCGCTCTTCGGAGAGTACACCGTCGACGGTATCGACTGCGAGACGGCACTGACGAGGCTTCGCGACCACGTATCGGACTACGCACCCGAAGCGGTCGCCGAGAAGACCGGCGTCAACGCCGAGAACATCCGCACTGCGATCCGGTGGCTTGCGACCCGCGGCCCCGGCGGCATCGCCTCGAGTTACGCACTCGGGCGCTACAAACACGGTCACATCTTCGGGCAGGCGTACGCGATGCTGATGGGACTGACCGGGGACTACGGTCGGCACGGAAACATCCACGCCCACCACTCCGGCGGTGCGACGCTCGCCGCCGGTGACTGGGCCGCGCCGGAAGACGCCGACCCGGGACCCTCGATGTTCTTCCCGGAGTACCCCGACGCGATGATCGACGGCGACCCGCACGAGATCAGAGCCGTCTACTCCATCGAGTCGAACATGATGGGCAACCAGTTCCCGGACCGCCAGCGGTTCAAAGAGGCCATCAGGAGTCTCGAGATGTACGTGGTCGCGGACATGCACCACACGGATACGGTCCAGCACGCCGACATCATCTTCCCGGTTCCCCACTGGTTCGAGCAGGAAGACATCAGCTCCGGTTGGGGGTCACATCCGCATCTCGGGTACCGGCACAAGGTGCAGGAACCCCTGTGGGAGACGAAAGACGACTACTACGCGATCCGTGGTCTCGCAGAGCGGCTGGGGTTCGGCGACCGGTTCCCGGAGACGAAACGCGACATGCTCCGGGAACTCACCAGCCGAGACGACGCCATCGACTTCGACACGCTGTTCGAGCAGGGGACGCAGAAAAAAGAGACCGTGCCGATCGTCAAGTACACCGACGAGTTCCCCACGGAAACGGGACGCATCAAGATGTACGACGACGACGCCCCGAGCGAGGAGGGAGTCACGTTCGACGTCCCGCGGCCGCTCGAAGACCGGACGGCCGACGACCACGAGAAGGCGGAGGAGTACCCGCTGCTGTTCATGCAGAAGCACAGTCGCTTCCGCATCCACTCGCAGTACGAGATGCTAAACTGGGTCCGGGAGATCAACCCCGAACCCCAGTTGGACATCCATCCGGCCGACGCGAAGGCACGCGGTATCGAGGACGGCGACTACGTCCGGGTGTACAACGACCGCGGCGAGATGGTCGTGAAAGCGAAGTACAACGAAGCGTTCCAGCCCGGCCTGGTCAACACCGACCAGGGGTGGTGGTCCCGCGACTACGTCAAGGGCCACCACAACGACCTCACCCACAACGAGGTCAGTGATATCGGACAGACGATGGCGTTCTACGACGTCCGTATCGAAGTCGAACCCGCGGACGACGTCGACGTCAGCAAGTACGCGGAGGGGAATCCGGCGGGGTCCGACGCCACGGCTTCCCACGCTGGAGGTGACTGAACATGACGAACTACGGCTTAGTAATCGACCAGGAGCGGTGTATCGGCTGTCAGGCCTGTGCCGTCTCCTGCAAGCAGGAGAACAACGTCCCCATGGGACAGTACTGGAACCGCGTCCTCACCGAAGGCGGGGACAAAATAGACACCCCGGCGGGCGGCTATCCCGAAGACGGCCAGGAGGGGTCGCTCGACATGAAGTACCAGCCGACGGCGTGTCAACACTGTGAGAACGCGCCCTGTGTGAAGGTCTGTCCGGTTAACGCGACCTACACCAGAGACGACGGAATCGTCGAAATCGACTACGACAAGTGTATCGGGTGCCGGTACTGCATGGCCGCCTGCCCGTACAACGCCCGGGTGTTCAACTGGGACGAGCCCGAGCACATGCCCGAGGAGGGGACGGGAGACGTTTCCGCCCGTCCACAGGGCGTCGTCGAGAAGTGTACGTTCTGTAGCCACCGCGTCGACGAGGGGCTCGACCCGGCCTGCGTGGTGAACTGCCCGGCCGACGCGCGCATCTTCGGCGACCTCGACGAGGAGACGAGCACCGTCTCGAAGTACATCGACAAGTACGAGACGAACCAGCTGCTCGAAGACCGCGGGACGAACCCCAAGACGCACTACATCCGCGGAGAGATGAGCCCGGGTCGCCCCCAGACCAGCGACAAACTGGAGAGCGAACTCGACGACGTCACGCCGTTTTCCGACGGCGCTGACGACGTCCCGTCCGACCCCGACGGTAGTGGTGGTGACGGAGCGAGCGGAGGGCATCACTCGATCGACGACGATGCAGTACCACACGTGCCGTCCGTGAAGTCTGGAGGTGCAGACTAATGACGACCAGAAGCGAACCGTCGGGGATTGCAGTCCCCTCGTACGGCGGAAAGGGGAAACTCTGGCTCGGCCTGCTCGGGGCGCTCATCGTCGCCGGACTGGCCGCCTGGGGCTACCAGCTCACGACCGGACTGGTCACCACGGGGATGCGGAACGTCTTCTCGTGGGGGCTGTACATCATGATGTTCGTCCTGTTCGTCGGGCTGTCGGCGGGCGGGCTCATCATTTCCAGCGCGCCGAAGTTCTTCCACTCGCACCGCTACGAGGGGTTCGCCCGACTCGGTGTGCTCGTGAGCCTCGCGTGTATCACTGTTGCCGGGCTGCTCATACTGCCGGACATCGGCCGGCCAGAGCGACTCTACCAGTTTTTCACCTCGCCGGACTTCCGCTCCCCGATGGTGTGGGACTTCGGCATCGTCATGCTGTATGGCCTGTTGAACCTCTGGTACCTGTGGCTCCTGACCCGTCGCGACCTGGCAGCACGCGGGTCAGCACTGGCCCTCGGCGTCGAAGACACCGATGCGGGCCGCGAGCGTGACCGCAGGCTCATGTTCTGGACGGCTGCACTCGCGTTGCCGACCGCCGTCGCGCTCCACTCGGTGACGGGGTGGATCTTCGCGACGCAGATCGGTCGCGGTGACTGGTTCAGCCCACTCGTCGCACCCGTCTTCATCGCGAAGGCGCTCGTCTCCGGCCTCGGCCTGTTACTCGTCGTGTCGGTCCTCGCAGACCGGTTCACCCGGTTCCGCGTGGACCGCGAGGAGCTGGCGAGTCTCGGCAAGGTGCTCGGCATCTTCCTCGCCTTCCACGTGGTCTACCTGCTCGCGGCCGAACGACTGCCACACGCGTGGGCCGACCACTTCGGGTTCTGGGCCATCACTGAGAGCTTCCTCATCGGCGAGTCGGCGTACTTCTGGCTGTGGACGGTCGTCGGCGGGGCGCTCCCGCTCGGCATGCTGGCCATTCCCTCGCTCCGAAAGCGCGTGTCGGTCATCTTCACCGCCGGCGCGCTGGCGGTATTCGGCACGATGTTCGAGGGTATCAGGCTCGTGTTCACGGGCTACGACGTCGCCAACATCGATGCCGCACCCGGTATCTCCCTCGGTGGGACGTACTCTGGTATCACGACCGACATCTGGGCGACCGCCGGGGCGTACACGCCGACGGTGGTCGAGATCCTGATCACGCTCGGCATCATCGCCTTCGGCGCCCTCGTCGTCACGCTCGGCCTGAAGTACGTGCCAGTTCAGGGGTCCGGGGGCCAGCAATCGTACGTGACCGACGGCGGCGAAACGGAGAACGAATGAGCGAACGCACTGACACGCCGACCGGACCTAGCCCCCGGGGGGAGTGCGACGTCGACCACGATGCAGACCAGTCCGACCGAGCGGCGACCTACGCGGTTCTCGCCGCCTGTTGGCGGGAGCCGTCCGAACGGCTGGTCGACGTCGCCAGGGAGGGGGAACTCGAGCCGGTCGTCGGCACCCTCGACAGCGTGGACGTCCACGACCTCCGGACCGAATACACCCGGTTGTTTATCGGACCGGCCGGACCGCCCTGTCCGCCCTACGAGAGCGTCTACCGCGACGGAGAGGACGGGGAGGCGTTCGGACCGGTCAACGGGCCGGCGACAGTTGCTGTTGGACGGTGGTACCGTGAGTTCGGCGTCCGCCCCGCGCCAGACCACTCCGACCTGCCCGACCACATCGCAACCGAACTGGAGTTCGCTGCCTACCTCGCCGAAGAGGAGGACCCCGAACGACTCGACCAGTTCCTCGACGAACATCTCCGCGCCTGGGTCGACGAGTTCCTGACGCAGGTAGAAACGGAGACGCGCGAGGAGTTCTACGCCGCGCTCGCGAGGACGACCCTCGGGGTGCTACTGCGATAGACCGCATCCGGATTGCTGGTCGTGGCCGTCAGCAATACCTCGGAAAGGTGGCAATCATGAAACCCTACGAACGGTACGTGTACGAAGTCGCGTACGACGTCCTCGAGGAACACAGTGAGGAGTACGAGGCGTGGCTTCCGACCGCGATAGAACAGTGGATCACGAGCGAGAAGCTAGACGGGTTCAGTAGCGAAGCGAACGTGATCGGAGAGAGCCAGGACGTTCGTCTCCGATTCGAGTTCGAAGCGCTCGCCGACTGGGCGGAGTTCGTCGAATCCGGCCCGCACAAGCGGAGCCTCGACCGGCTCGAAGCGATGACAGAGAGACTCAGAACGGACCTCTGGGAACCGACAGCCATATCACTCGACTCGCAACCGTCCAGCGGCGCGTCGACGACTGTCAGGGGCCTCCGGTGGAGCGGATGAACGAATCGGACGCGCTCGACACCCTTCGCACGGTGACGGATCCAGAATCGGGAACGGACGTCGTCTCGCTCGGCCTGGTCGAGGACGTGTCCATCGACGACGACGTGGTGGCGATACGGCTGTCGCCCGGTGCGCCGTATGCGCCACTGGAGACGGAGCTCGAAGGTCGTATCCAGAGCGCATTCGAGGAAGCAGACATCAGTGTCCGTCTCACCGAACGAGAGGGTACCAGCCCGGACGCCGAACAGCCGCTGAGCGGCGTGAAGAACGTCATCGCCGTCGCCTCGGGGAAAGGTGGGGTCGGAAAGAGTACTGTGGCAGTGAACCTCGCCGCCAGCATGGCACAGCGCGGTGCGAGCGTCGGCATCCTCGACGCGGACGTGTACGGACCGAACGTGCCCCGGATGCTGAACGCTCGCGACCGGCCGGACGTGACGGACGACGGCCAGCTCATTCCTGTCGAGCGGTACGGAATGCGCCTGATGAGCATGGCGTTTCTCACCGACGGCGACGGTCCAGTCATCTGGCGCGGGCCGATGGTCGACAAAGTCCTCGCACAACTGATCGAAGACGTCTCGTGGGGGGCGCTCGATTACCTGGTCGTCGACCTGCCGCCGGGAACCGGCGATACGCAGCTGACACTTCTCCAGCGGGTTCCAGTGACCGGTGCAATCGTCGTCACGACACCGCAGTCGGTCGCAGTGGACGACGCAGACAGAGGGATGCAGATGTTCAGCGAGTACGACACGACCGTCCTCGGCGTCGTCGAGAACATGAGTGGATTCGTCTGTCCCGGGTGCGGGTCCGAGCACGACATCTTCAGCAGCGAAGGCGGTCGAAACCTGGCCGAGAACTACGAGTTACCGTTCCTCGGGACGGTTCCGCTAGACCCCGAAATACGGACGCGAGGGGACGACGGCCGTCCGGTCACGCTCGACGGGACGACTGAGACGGGTCGGACGTTTCACGGACTCTCAGGAGCGGTGATGAACAAGATAAGCCTGATACACCGACAGACACAGTCAGGGGAGTCAGCGACCCACAGTTGAACAGTACTACGAGTCCTCGGCTGCGTGGATTCCTGTCACATTCTGGGCCGACTGTTATCCGCTGTGTTTCACATGCTACGAGCGGACGGCCCGGAGGCGTTCCGTGGCTCCGTCACGACGGCGGCGACCAACTCGCACCTCACCGGATCTGACAATCGAGACATGGATGATTGTGGCAACAAAACCGCCAAAAGGACTATCTCCTACCTGAATGATTAAATAATATGGCAGATAACGTTGAAAATCCCGAAGAACTTCCGTCGATAGCAAGTGAACTGGCCACAGAGCATCCCGACGTCTGGGACGCCTACGCGGATTTGGGCGAGGCCTGTTCGGACGCTGGACCGGTCGACGGCGAGACGAAGCGTCTGGTCAAGCTCGCGCTCGCGATCGGCGCTCAGTCGGAGGGTGCGGTGCACTCCCACGTGCGTCGAGCGCTCGATGAGGGAGTCGACCCCGACGCACTACGGCACGTGGCACTGCTCGGTATCCCGACCATCGGGTTCCCGAAGTCGATGGCCGCGGTCACCTGGATCGACGACCTCACCGAGTAACTCGTGAGCCCGTCGAGGCCGGCGAAGCGAGGCGCAATCGACTCACCTTCGTGAGGCGTCGTCCAGTAGATCCCGTAGTGCCTCGAGTTCGGCGACAGTGTTTATGTTTCGTGCCGAGCGAGCGAGCGCGCTCGGACTCTCTACATATGGGATGACTTCGACGTTGCTTACGTGGTCGAGCAATGCATGAAACCCATCGTCGGGGCCAACGTTGTCTCGTACCGAGGCGACTGCAGCAGGTCGATAGAGCGCATGCAGCGGCTCGATGCCGCCGCTGGTTTCGGGAATGATCGCGTTCGCGGACGACGTCTCAGTCCGCTCTATGAGCCACGCCATCACTTCCTTGTCCAGCAGCGGCATGTCACACCCCAGCAACAGCATCCACTGCCGGTCGACGCGGGGACAGGCACCGAAGACGCCCGCAAGTGGGCCGTTGAATGCAGGGTCGTCCCGCACGAACACGGGTGGGACGGATAGCCGATTGGCGAGTGCTCTTTCGATATCCTCCCGCTGGTCGTCGGTTTTCACGGCGATGATCGGAGCCGTGTCGGTAACCTCGACTGCAGCGACGAGGACGCGTTCGATAAGTGACTGCCCACCGACGTGAGCCAACGCCTTGTTTCCGTCGCCGAAGCGAGTGCTGCCGCCGCCAGCGAGCACGACTGGCTGAACGGATGGATACGGGGGAACCTCCGACATGGAATCCGTACAGAGGGCCATCACCTGCGGATGCCGGACAGCCCCCTCCTCAGCCCGATTCGATGGGCTGGTTGTATCTGTATCATTCGGTTTGCCGGGGCCGATTGTAGGGAAGTGATGGCGGTCAGCGGAGCCATCAGGAATACCGAGTGACTTACCGTGTCACCCGTTGAGAAGAGGACATGCACGTACTCGCTGTCGTGGGCCCGTCGGACTCCGGCAAGACCAGTACGGTTGCGGCACTGGCCGACTGGTTGAGAGGTCGCGGCTCAGTCGGCACCATCAAGCGCCTCACGCACGAACCGGACCTCGATACCGAGGGAAAGGACACCGCGCGACACCGGGCGGCGGGTGCTACGACAACAATCGGCATCACCGACGACGTCGGCTGGTTCGCCACTGGGTCTCATTTGACGCTAGGCGACGCGCTCGAGACGCTCGCCCGGAATCACGAGTATGCGCTGGTCGAAGGCTTCAGTGAGAGTTCGCTTCCGAAGCTAGCGCTCGCCGGGTCGGAACCGGCAGCACCCGTCGTCGCCAGGGCTCGCGATCACACGACAGTCGACATCGAGTCAGTGGTCGAACTCATCGAGGGCGGCGACCGATTCGTCACGCTGCCGTCTCTGGTCGAGGATGTGAAACGTTCGGAGTCCGCCGCGGAAGGCGACGCAGTCGCCACGATCACGGCTCGCGTCAGCCGATCCCGCCAGTCGAATGACGCGACGGGTGAACGGGCGACGTCCGAGCAAGGTGCCCGAGTCCGGACAGACCGGATCGCAGCCATCCGCGAGAGCCTGCGTGCGCGTGACGGAGTCGAGGCCGTTCGCCTGCACCGCCGAACGGGTGTCGGTCAAGCAGCGAAAGAGACAGTACTCGTCGCAATTCGTGCAGCACAGCGGGACGCGGCCCTCGCAGCCGCCTCCGACTGCCTCGGTCAGCTCGAAGACGACGTCGTGCTCGCCGAGACGGAGGTGACGATGACGGAAGGGTTCTAGACGAAGCTGGTGTGGGCACAGACGCGGAAGTGGCTGGCTGGAACCCCACCCGTGCCACCCTCGCGGTTGAACACTGTTGGTCGGCTTCATCTCCGCCCTGAACGTGGCTGTCACACCGAATGTTCCGTAAAGACTCGCACCTCGCCCTCGTTGGTAATCCCGACATCAATCGCTGTCTTCAGCTCGTTCTGTTTCGTACACTCTTCGAGCACACCGTAGAGATGTGTATAGAGCTCCGGACGACAGTACGCTATCTTGATGCCGGCCTCGTCTCCGTGTGAGTAGACGCGAGCGACCAGCTCGTCGAAACTCGTCCCCGGGGAAACGGAAAACTGGATCGGTGACCGAACTGTCCGGACGAGTTCTAGTGTCCGACGGGCCTTCTGGATGTTTTCCTCTGCCGCCCGTTCGATCGCACTGATATTCGAGTCCGTCGTTCCCAGTCGATCCGCCACTTCCTGTTGGGTCTGCCCCTGTTCTCGGAGTTCGAGTACCTCTACCTGTCGTTCGGTCAACGTCGTCGATTCGGCAGAGACCATACAGAGTTAAACAGATGTGTTTGAGATAAGCTTTTTTCTCAAACGCTTCTCCACTCTCATATAGTGAATGATAGCGCCAGTACTCGGCGACGGTTTCTCCTGACTGCTGGGACGGCGGCCGTCGCAGGTTCGGCGGGTTGCACCGGTCAGCGCAGTCAGGGTGGTAGTCAGCCGACGGCGATCACCATCCTCACGGCTGGCAGCCTCCAAAATGCGGTAGTGAACGGACTCGAGCCTGCCGTAGACGTGCCGGTCGAGAGCGAGGCGCACGGCTCGGCGACGGTCGCTCGTCTGATCGACGAGGGCCAGCGCGATCCCGACATCGTCTCGGTCGCCGACGTCGCGCTCTTCGACGACCCACTCTCACCGTCGTGGCACTCCGTGTTTGCCAGCAACTCGGTCGTCATTGCGTACAATCCGAACACAGACGGCGGGGAGCGCCTGGCCGCGGCGGGACCCGAGCGCTGGTACGAACCGATGGCCGACGGAGACGTGACCGTCGGTCGAACCGACCCCGACCAGGACCCGCTGGGATATCGGACCCTCTTCATGCTCGAACTCGCCTCACGGTACTACGACGACGCATCGAACCTCAGCGAACAGCTCCTCCAGCGGAACCAGATCTATCCCGAAACGTCGTTGCTCAGCCAGTTCGAGACCGGTTCCATCGATGCCGCTATCGCCTACCGCAACATGGCGGCCGAACGTGAGTACGAGTACATCGAGTTACCGGACCAGATCAATCTGAGTAATCCACAGTACGAAGAGGAGTGGTACTCGACGACCTCGTATACGCTGCCGACTGGCCAGGAAATCCAGGGCGGGGTCATCAGCTACGGATCTACGATTCGACACGTAAGCGACGCCGCTGTCTCCGTGTTCGACGCCCACACGACAGGGAACTACCTCCAAGAACACGGGTTTCTCGTCCGCGAACAGTTCCCTGCCTATACGGGCGAGGTGCCCCAGCGCGTCCGACAGGCAACTGACCGACCGACCGAAAACCGATCCCGCCTCGACAGAGGAACCGAAGCGGCATCCTCGACGGGCTCGGACAGCACTGTCCTGATCTAAATGGCGACGCGCTCAAACTCGACCCGGTCAGGAACGGTTCGGTTCGGACTCGACTGGTTCAGCATTACGCTCGTCCTTGGAGGCATGCTGCTCCTGTACTACGTCATCCCGATGATCTCGCTGTTTCTCTCGGTACCGCCCGGCGACATCCTCGCCCGGATGACAAATCCCACCGTGGTGGATTCGGCGACCACGTCGCTTCTGTCGGCGTCGATCAGCACAGTCGTCGCCACGCTATTTGGCTTGCCACTCGCGTACTGGCTCGCACGCAACGACGGAGCTGTGACGAAGCTCGTCCTCGCAGTCGTGGTCCTCCCCCTGATACTCCCCCCGACGGTCGGCGGCATCGTGTTACTGACCGTCTTCGGCCCCGGTTCACCGGTCGGTGAAGCCGCTGTCGCTGCTGGGTTCCCGCTCACACGCTCGCTCGCCGGAGTCGTACTCGCCCAGATTTTCGTTGCCTCACCGTTCGTGGTTGTGACGGCCAAAGCAGCCTTCGAGAGCGTCGACCAGACGCTCGAATACGCCTCTCACTCGCTGGGGAAAGGTCGCTGGACAACCGTTCGCCACGTGACGCTGCCCCTGGCCGGTCCGGGGATTCTCGCTGGTGTGACCCTCGCCTTCGCACGAGCGATCGGTGAGTTCGGCGCGACAATGATGATGGCGTACTATCCCCGGACGATGCCGGTCCAGATCTGGGCATCGTTTATCGAACTCGGTCTGGACAACGCCTATCCGGTAGCGATACTGTTGCTGCTGATCGCCGCTGTGGCGCTGTTGATTCTCCACATCGTCGCCTCGAACCCATGGGAATGACACTCGAACTCGCTCGATTGCGCAAAGCCTACGGCCAGTTTGACTTCGGCCCGGTCGACCTGACGGTCGACGACGAAGTGCTCGCCGTCCTGGGCCCGTCCGGAAGCGGCAAGACGACGCTGCTCTCGCTGATCGCCGGTATTGCCGACCCGGATTCGGGAGCAATTCGAGTCGACGGGCGAGACCTGGTCGGCCTGCCCCTGGAGGACCGGCGTGTCGGGATCGTGTTCCAGGAGGGGGCGCTCTTTCCACACATGACTGCCCGGGAAAACATCGCGTACGCGGCAACAGCTAGCCAGCGCGTCGACGAGCTCGCGACGCTTCTCGAAATAGAGGCGGTCCTCGATAGAAAGCCCCCGACGTTGTCTGGTGGGGAACGCCAGCGAGTTGCCCTCGCGCGGACGCTGGCGACCGACCCGGACGTACTCCTTCTCGACGAGCCGTTGTCGAGTCTCGACGCATCGATCCGGAAACGGCTCCGGGACGAACTGCACAGCCTGTTCGACTCGCTCGCAATCCCGATTCTCTACGTCACGCACGACCAGCGGACGGCGACGGCCCTCGGTGACCGACTCGCCATCGTTCGGGACGGTGACCTGGAGCAGGTTGCCTCGCCGTCGACGGTGCTCACCCGGCCAGCGAGTCGGTTCGTCGCCCGCTTTACCGGGAACGAGAACCTCTACGACGGGACGGTGACCGACCGAACAGCAGACGGCTCACACGTTCGGTTACGCGATCTCGAGTTCCAGACGACCGAGTCGGATATTCGTCCGTCGAGCGTAACGGTCTGTATCCATCCATCGCGGGTGGAGGTCGAAGCACCCTACGTTGCCGACGGTGACCGAACGGCGAATACAGTCACGGGGACGGTTGTTCGGTGGTTAAACGAGGGGAGTGAGTACCGGCTCGATATCGAAATCGACGCGGGGTCGCTCACGCTCACGGCAAACGTTCGGCCGCCGACGTTCGAACGGCTGGCGCTCGAGAACGGGTCAGACGTTCAGGTGCTGATCCCGCGAGAGTCGATTCACCTGATTCCGCACGGTGAGTAGTTTCGAGGCGGGCACTTCCCGATTCCTAGACGGTGTACCTGGGGGATAGAAACAGATGAGTTCCGGCAGGCGTTCCGCGGAACCGTGGCGAACCGCGTCCCCTACGACGGCGAGTTCCTCGAGGACGTTCGTCCGACCTACCAGTACGGGAACGAAGAATTATGACGTCCCAGACAGTGCTGACTTACCACTTCCTACAGTCAGATGATAGTACATGAGCGAGGAAAGTGAGACAGCATTGAGCGGAAAAGGCATGGGGGGTGGGATAGCGATTGGGATTGCAATCGGAGTCGCTATCGGTTCTGCTACGGATAACCTCGGACTGTGGCTCGCACTCGGAGTGGCACTCGGTGCTGCAATAGGTGCAGGATTGAGTAACCGGGAGTAGTGATGGACGATTCCCAATTGAGGAGTTTGCAACCTTACTGAACACTTGTCACAGCACGAGCATTCCCCGGAGGCAACGTCCCCCACTCGCGGCGGTGTTCGGCGGGACTGCCATCGCACTCGTCGTCACTCACGTGTGCGACGACTTCTGCAACACCGCCCGAAGGCTTTAGTTTATAGTTCGTGTATTATAGACTATGTCGGACGCGTCACCACCCACCAACCCACCGGATACCGGGCAGTCAGCCCGGCAGTTCTTCGTGTTCCAGAAACTGCTGGACACGCCTGAACTCGCGCGGTTCTACACGGATCTCCTGATTCATTCCCCAACGACAGTCACCGCCGCTCGTGACCGCCAGGGGTTCTCGAAAAGCACCGCGTACAAGTACGCAAACGCGCTGGCCGAGTTAGGCGTTGCAGCGGAACTCGACGAGTACGAAAACGGGTCAGCACTCTGGCGTGCCGAGCCTGTAAGCGGTCACTGGACTGGTGAAACGACGGTCGAACTCGGTCCCGTCATTATCGCTGTCTATGGAGCCACCAGCGTTGATGACGACCTCGAACTGTTCGTTGACCGGCACGGCAAGGCAGCACTCGCACCCGCCGTCACGGCAACGATAGAGTACTTGAAAGGGAACACGACACGGCGCAGTGCTGCGGACGCCCTTGATGTGCCTGCTGTCGAAGGGATTGCAGTCACGCAGGCAATCGAACGGATTATCGCTATCGTAGGCACGCACGATCCGACGCTCGACGATGTCACGTTCGATGTAGATGTCCACGACCGAGCGCTCGACCAGGCACCCTACCAGCGCAGCGATGAGTGAGGCCCACCCGTCGCCGTTCCCAACCGCACTCGTCCTCGATACGAGTTTCCTCAGAACGCTCGGTGGCACGGACAGCGACCCGTACCAGACGTTCATGCAGTACGTCAAAACGGAAGGTATAGAGCTGTACTTGAGTCGCGGTGTCGTCGAAGAACTCACTGAGCAACACGGCTACATCGGCGTCGATTGGGTTGACCGAGCGGACACGACGGACTGGATTACGCTCGCAGGAGAGGTCCAACCCGGCGTCCGCGTCCACGACGGGCCACGTGCTGGCGAGGTAATGGATCGAGTGCATGAGCGGTTAGCAGAGTTCGAGCAGATGGATCCGGATGAGTTGCGGAAGACGGATTCGGAACTCCCTGCAGTTGCGGTGATGCTCCTCGGCTCAACATCGCACGAGTCCGTCGGGATTCTGATGGACGACCGGAACGCCGAGGAAGCGATTACTGGTGTGATCGAAAATACGCACTACGAAGGTCGCGTCCGTATTATTGACATCTGGACCGCTATCGAACACATGGAATCTCGTTTGTAGGAACTGTCATTGATTCTCGGCCAACAATATCTTGTCCCCTACATGGAACGATGAACTCTTCGGTTAGATGCCAGAAACGGTGATTTTGAGACGGTCGAATTCGGGCACATTACGACATAGGTAGCTCCGTCCGTTTATCGAACCAAAACCTGTTCAGTTCGCAGGTCACTGAGCGGTCGATACAGGTTGACTACTGAGCGGTTGAGCATCCGCGCGAGCAGCACGAGCGCGGTCCACTGAAGCCGAACAAAGTGAGGCTTCAGCCTTTTTAGCGTAGATTTTTGCGCCGAGCGGTGGGCGAGTGAAGCGAGCGCACCCGAGGCGGAAAAAGGTACTTGCGCACGCTCGTTCTAACAGCTGATTAAAGGAATCGGTCTGAAACCAACGATGGCTGGCTGCTGACTGCATCCTCTCTATCGGTCACAGAGTTATTGACAGAGGTTGAGTAGTTGACGTAGGCGCTGCTGCATACAGAGCGCGACTCAGTCACCATATCAGGCCCGTCCGCATCCCCCTTCTCGGGCTCGTCATAGAAGTTTCTGGTTGCGAGGCCAGAGAGGTCCAGCAACGACACAGAGCCACTCCGTTCGACTGGCGACCAGACCGTCCGTTACTGTGGGGGGGGCTGTGTTGATAGAGCCGAACCGTCAGAAGCACCGTGTTACAAGCATTCTATGACAGACCCGTTCAGGTCAATTGCCGTCCGAATCCGTACCTCCCCGTTGTCACCGGTTCAGGCTCGCATTTGACTGGGCTTGGATGTCCGCAGGAACCTGGGGGACTTGTGGGAGTGCAACCGGCCGCTCGTCGAAACGATAGGTGAGACTGTACTGCCCGCTTCTGCCATCTCTCTGGACGGCGATACGCTCGGTTGCAGAGCGAACAAGCCCGTCGGTAGTAAGCTGGATTGTTGCATTGTACGCCACGACATTCTGTGGATTGTACAGTTGCCCGCCCGCATATCGGGCGGCACGAAGGGTCAGGAGGCTGGTGTCGCCTCGGTCGGTGACGTTAGTGACGGTGAAGTTCCCACGCCGAAGCGTTCCTTGTAGTGGACTCGTTGCTGTCGAGAGCCCGCGCAGCGCCCGGTCAAAGAGTTGGGTTCGCTCCCGTCGGTTGTCCAGCGTAACGTTCCCGGCGTTGACAGTGTATTGCCTCACCGATGTTTTGTTGGCGGCAATGACCGTCGTTCTGTTCTCCGTCTCGTTATCGATTGTATTCTGGGCCTGTGCCACGTACTGGACTCGTGTGAGATTCCTCGCTGCCGTCACGCGAACCGTTGCAACCACGGTCTGCCCACCGATTGTCGAGTCCGTTGTGTGAGTGACTACGCCCGGTGTCTCGACCGCGACCCTCTGGTGGGCGAGGATGGCCTTAGTTACATTTTGGACGCCGGACTCAGCTATCCCTGGAGCGAGTCGGTCACTCGATGGTGCGGTCGGTGTCGTTACCGGGGTCGAGATTGGTGTCTGGGTAACTGTTGGTGTCGCCGACGGACTCCCCTCTGTCGACGGGATTGATGTCTCTGTCGGAGCGGGTGAGGACGCCGGTGTCGGCGACGGTGTCGTAGCAGAGGTCTCAGCAGTCGATGGTTCAGTATCGGTCAGACCTGCACAACCGGACAAGGCCACGAGTATGACCAGTGCAACTGCTACTGCTGGTCTTGGCGGACATCTGCTGGAGGGCATGCGTCTATCGGTTTGCGAGGGTGGATAAAAATGCAATGTTTCACTGTATCGAACGATTCCAACACCAGCGCCTGGGAGAGGGGACGTGCGAGATACGCGCCCTGTATCCAGCACAGCTATTTCAATAGCTATGAGAGCTTGGAGGAAACTCCACGACCAGTGCGCATGCTTACTGACCAGCGGGTTCATCGGCATCGGTGTGGAACCAACAATGCCTGACTGCTGAATCCATCCTCTGAGTCGGTCAAGTTCTCCTTGGCAGCACTCGAGTAGATGGAGAAATTCCTGTTGCCGAGAGATGCTGAAGTAAGAGGCTACTCGTTGACGTTTGCTTCGGCATTGTCCTCAACGGCGCGAGCTGCTTCAATTACGTCGTCGACGGTCTCGTTGGAAACGCCTTGTTTCACAAGCACGGTTTCGACAGCGTTGATTGGGACGTAGTTTTCTTGCAGTTCTTCGACATCTTTTTCGACCTGTTCGAACCGCTCCTGACACTCGACTCGTTTCTCGCGTTCCGCCTCAAGTTCCGTTTGAAGACGCTCCATCTCCGCTTCTTTCTGTTCGAGCATTTCGACCGCCTGCGCTTTGACCTGCTCAAGTTGGGTTACTAGCGCATCAGCAGTGAGCGCCTCTTCGCCAGTCTCGTCATCTGATGTGTCTGGCCTCATACCGTCTCACCTTTTTTATCGATATGAGGCCTCAAGATACATCCGATGCGCTTGGTGCTCAGCTCTTGGAACAGTTCGTCGGAGCGAGAGATATCAAAGGCCTCGATATACCGCGCGTATCTTGCAGAGAGTGTCGCAGATCGCACCGTATTGGATAAATGAGCCCGAGGCAGAGAGCTATGGCTTGGAGCGCTGGTCGGCCGATTTGTATGGTCTGCGCTGGTCGGGCTTCGTCTCAGACGAGGAGTGCTCGGTGATGGCCGTGGAGAGATCGCTCGCTAACGCGCACACCGCTTCCTTGTGCTTGGTCTTCGACTGATTGAACGAGCTGGGGCGAACCTCAAGCCGTTCATACTCGGCACAGTCGATACTGTGCCCCAACTGTCGTTCGTACTCGGTACGGACTACGGAGAATAACTCGTGAAGGTAGACGAATTCTTTCTTTCGCATGTGTTGGAACGGATTCCCTGCGCAGGCCGGGCGTCGTCACCGACGCATCTCTCAGTGTTCGGATATCCTTACCTGACACTTTGTTATACAGCGACCATCGAACGTGGTGGCTCGCTTACTCCCTGTTCCTGAGTGTGTAT
Organism: Salinibaculum sp. SYNS191; assembly: GCF_037338445.1. NCBI lineage: Archaea > Methanobacteriati > Methanobacteriota > Halobacteria > Halobacteriales > Haloarculaceae > Salinibaculum > Salinibaculum marinum. The sequence continues at coordinate 3,711,782 of NZ_CP147838.1, read as the reverse complement.
CGGATTCGCGTAAGCGCCTGCAGACCGCTTCTATGTCCCAGCTGTGAAACAAGCAAGGCGTACTCGCTGTGTAGTTGGTTCAGCGTTGAGGTACTGGAGGATATGGCGTGGGGGTGCTGAGTGCACATCTCTGTATCGAACGGTTCCAACACCAACGCTTGGGGGAGGGGACGTGCGAGATACGCGCTCTGTATGCAGCACAGCTATTTCAATAGCTATGAGAGCTTGGAGGAAACTCCACGACCAGTGCGCATGCTTATCTTGCAATTAACGAATCTCGGTTCGCGCCGGAACACGTCCGACAGGGTGACCGACATAGGATACTATTTGAGGAGGGTGGAGCGGAGAGCAATTATTCACTGCGACAGGCGTTGCACCGTTTAGAGCCCGGAAAGACAGGTTCTCCACACTCGGTACACTGATCGAGACGCCGGCGGCTGCCAAAGAGTTTCTCGAGGAGGGAGGGCACAATCCTGTTACGGGCTTGATGCGGGTAAGTGTCTCGCCGATGCTACCGATTCAACCGATACGTCGTTTCGACGCGAGCCATCTCTGTACAAGGAGGGTGAATCTCGCTAACGTAAACAGAGCGGCAGTGATCAGTTGGAACAAGCTATCATCGTCTATCGCAAGCCTGTAGAGGGTACTGGCCAACAGGGCGACCCACAGAGCGGCGACTACCCACTCGCTGGTGGCGGACTGTTCCCGCTCAATAATGGTACTTCCGCTCAAGCCAGTTTCACATTTTCCCCGCAGGGGTGTGGATGCATTCGTCCCCTCTCAGCACACTCTACAATGATGCCCACGCGCTTGTAGAGGTCAAACAGGCTTTCTAGATCCACTCTCAAAACACTAAGTCTGCCCTCTGTATCAGCAGATAAAGGGGCAAAAATGGGTATGAGAACTGTTGTAGGACACCTTGGGAGAACGGCAACGAGTCTCCATGATGCCAGGAACGCGCTACAAGACCCATGTACGGTGGGACAGAGAAGCCGTTTGCCTTCCTCTGAAGTCAGGTCTGGCTCTGATAGAGGAGAATCAAGATTGCAAGTCCAATGAAGAAGTCCGGGAGAAACACGAACGCGCCAATATTTGGACGGGGACGGAAGCCCAAGACGTTGTGGACTAATGGATTCGACGTACCCGCGTATAGAAGCAGCGCAAGGCTTAGCACGAGCAGGCTTGCTGTGTACTTGTTCGGAAGATCGCGATACAGTTGGACGTAGATGGCTGCGAGTGTCAGCAGCAACACGAGGTTCAGGGTTGTAAAGAACACCTCCATCTGAATGAGCAGTTCAACCTGTGAGGACAGTGACCTCGACGGAGGACCATGAGATGGAAGTGATGAGGACAGTGTGACAACAAGTGCGATACCTCCCGCGATGATGGCACTCGCCACTGTCGTTCCAAGGGGGCTCTCGGTCCAGTTACGAATCATCCTCAACTCCAGCCTGTTCCGCCACGTCTTCCATGATATCGAGGTTGTTCATCATTCTGTCTGAGAGGAAGTACATCTGCCCGTAATTGTCACCCTTTGTCGTCACGATATTGTTCTCTTCGAGGATTTCGAGGTGGTGCTCCACTGTTTTGTAGTTCAAACCTAGGTCATTCGACAATTGATTGGTGTTTCGTGGCTGGTCGTCGAGTGCGCGGAGGATACGAAGCCGATTGCGGCCTCCACGAGACCCACCAATGAGCCACCAGAGCAACTGCCGCATCTATCGAGTATTCATTTGTTCGGTGCAAATACATTCTGTCTCAGCCCGAGCGACGCTACTCTCACGAATTAGTCGCCAATCCAGGCGATAATTCGGTCAGCGATTTCGCCGTTATTGTCGTCCTGCATCAGGAGATGCGTATTTCCGGAGATACTTTCGTCCGGAAGGCTGAGTAGCGTCGATGCCGGATTCGTCTCTCTCGCGAGATTTGCAGTCGTCTGTGTCGCCTTCTTGCGACCTGTGTGCCCACGCTCGTCGACATAATCGCCATAGACACCCATGAAGGGCGCATCACCACCCATCTCCGCCACAGTTTGCGGGTCGGTCGGAGCGCCGACCGGCTCAACTGCGACGATCCGTTGAACGAGGTCAGGCACAGTCTGTGCGACCGCGAATCCGGAACTACCGCCCGCTGAATGGACGAGCAGCACTGCCGGACCAACACGGTCGAGAAGTGCCTCTAGAGCAGCAGTCTCACGTGGTGATGCGAACCGACTTCCCCCACCACCTCCGGTCGCTGCCCCAGTCTGGTTCCCGGCTGTTGTCTCAGTCGAATTCCCAGAGGCAGCGTTTTGATTCCCACTACGCCTTCCGTTCTGCCCTCCGCCTTGCCTACCGCCACCACCGCCACCGGTGCTGACGTACGCGGGGAATGACGCAACGAGTTGGTCTACCGATTCGACTGGGTATCGAACGTCCTCGTACGGAGTTCCGGACTCGGGGCCGAATCCCCACGTCGGCCATGCTCGATCGAGAGACCATCGAGAGAGTGACGCAGAGTCTGAGTTCTGGAGGGCAACAGTATCTAAACCGCCTGAATCAACGTTTCGTGGGGGATTGAATACATGCACTGGATGGCCAGCTTCAGCGAAGTACTCCATCCAGCCACGTCGTCCGTCCGGCGTGGTGCGGTAGATGTATGGCGACAACCCGAGGCCAGGCACCATTACGACCGGAGATTTTTCAGCAGTCGTAGTGGGCTGGCTGTACACGATTTCCGCACGCCCATCGATGACTGTGCTATCGTCTGTGTCTGGATTACCGACGTAGAAATTCCCGAACGTCGGGGTGCTCTCGTCCTGCTGTTCAGCTTGTGGAGAGTTCTCGATAGTCGTCTGTGTATCTGTCTTCGGTCCGCTAGTACCAGTCAAGGTGTTACACCCGGCGATAGCCGCAGTGAGTGCGACACCAGTTGCACGAAGGAACGCTTTCCGAGAGATGTCTGAGGGCATGCAAAACACATTCGCCGGTGAATTGACTTAGTCGATTGCCGAGATCAGGCACAGGTCAGGCACAAATTCACCCCAGTTCACGCAAAATCCACTGTTAAAACAGAGAACATCATCTCCCAGGTATTTCGAGCGCGTCAGAGAACCATCCGCACGAGGCCTGTGTCATCGGGGGCCGATTAGCTCACCTGGTCAGGAAGCGTGCACATTCAAGGCTCTCAATCCGGCGTCGTCTGGGGATGGAATAGCAGTCGCTCGTCGTTGTGAGAGAGACGGGGTAGGTCAGCCAGCGGAAACTACACGTGGAAACCACGCGAGTTGAAAGGCGAGTGGCTGACCGTGCCGTCCGTCTATCATCATGTGCCATCGCTACAAAACCCCTCCGGTACTCGGATATGGCGTACGTCGAATTGCGTGAGAACGACCGGGTGTGGGCTATAGTGTCCACACCGAAGGAGTCCTCGTCAGTCCCGACCCTCGGCTACGCGCCCCGAGGGAGGCGTCACCGGGAGCGGTCCAGAGCGTCGGCCACGAGCCGCGACTCCGCACGCCGGAGGAGGTCCGAAGCTGTCGAGATGGCACAGTCGAGCTCCGCCGCGACGGCCTCGATGCCGGCCTCGCGGGGCACCTCGTAATAGCCGACGTCCCAGGCCGCGTCGACGGCCTCGCGCTGGCGCTCTGACAGCCGGTCACCGACGCTCGCAGTGAAGTCCCCGACGAAAGTGACGTCGGGTGTGACACCCTCGGGGAGCGCGTCGAGAGCTGCCTGGAGGTCCCCCGACCCGCCGACGAGGGACAGCCGGATCGTGCGGTCGCTTCGGAACTCCACCGGCGGCACGACGATGAGATTCTCGCGCTGGAAGGCCACGACCAACGGGTCGTCGGCGTCCAGGCGCTCCTGAAGGAAGACGAAAAAGCCCGCCTCGTCACCGGGGCTCAGCGTGTAGGATTCGAGATGGGGCACAGACGCCAGCCAGTCCTCGTATGCGTCTGCGTCGCCTTCCACGTACAACACCATCGTCCCGGTGTCGGCGGGGCCGTGACCCTGGAGGATGGCCTCCCGCTCCACGTACGGTGCCTCACAGACGTGGGCGTGCATCGGGTGGAGTGCGTCCTCGTCGAAGTGGAGGACGACGCGGATGGACCTCACGGCGAGGACTTTGGCGGGTCCGCACTTAAAACCAGGAAGTGCATCGGGAAAGCGCGGTTCACGCCGGGCGCGACTGAATCCATATGGCGGTGGCTTCGATTCGGTGGCAGACAGTAAGCGGCATCGCTTTCCCGGGTGCGTTGCTCGGCACGGTCATCGCGGCGACGGTCGCCTCGCCGACCTACAGGTGGCCCGCGGAACCATTCTCGACCATCGGGCAGGCCAGTGACCCGGCGGCGTTGCTGCTGAACGGCGGGCTCGTGGCGTCGGGTCTCCTGGGGGTTCCCTTCGCCTGGCTCCTGGCTCGAGGTCGACACCCCGTCGTTGGCGCAGGCTACGCAGCGATTGCTCTCGGATTCGCCGCGGCTGGGGTCTTCCGGGCTCCCGGTGCGGCCCACGAGGTGGCCGCTGGAATCGCCCTGTTCGGAGTCTGGCTGGTCCCCTGGCTCCTCGCGGCTCTGGACTGGCGGGCCGGCGACCGGCGCGCGGCCGGTATCGGCGTCGGGTTCGGAACCCTCGCTGTCGTGGGCTGGCTCCCGTACGACCTCGGACCGGCGTGGGCCCGGCCGGGCTACGGCGGCGTGGAGTTACTGGTCCTGCTGACGCTCGCGGGCTGGAGTTGCTGGCTCGCCCGCCGGGTCTGGCGCGTTCCCGAGGCCAACCCCCGGACCGGGGGTGCTGGCTGATGCCGACCGCCTACCTGGTCGGCCTCCCGGTCCACGCCGGCGAAGCCGACGAACTGCGGGAGGGTGTCGTCTCACGGGCCCAGGCGGACGCAGACCGCGGTATGCAGGCACTCCTCCCCCACGATGGCGTTCTGACGGTCACGGTCTGCCTGGGACGGGGACGTGACGGCCCGAGACTGTGGTGGTTCGTAGAGATCGCCGACGACGTAACGTCTACTTTCCAGGACCCAGCCGGAGCCATCCGGGAGAGTCCCCTGCTGGCGGGCAACGCGAGCAAGTTGCTCGAGGCGGCCACTCCGCTGGTGTTCGGTCCCGGCGGGCAGGACGGACCGCTGATGGTTCACGCGACGAATCCGGATCGACCGCGTGGCTACGTCCGGAGCGCCGATACCCGGGAGGGGGATGGAGAAGGTCGCGATTCGGAACAGGCAGCCGACCGCCGGGCGAAGGGGACCCCGCAGGTTCTCGTCGCCGACGAGGGCCCCGCCGCCGTCCCGGAGGTATATCTGGTGACCTGGGGCCTTCGTGGTGGGCCCGCGACGTGGTTCATGCGGGCGCTGACGCGGCTGATGCGGTTGACGCGGGACACCAGAATCGAGCGACAGTTCGAGGAGTGGTCCCGGCCGGTGATCGAGGACGAGCAGATGTGGACGGAGACGGGATTTTACGACCGGGCCGAACGGGCGAGTGACGACCGCGATCGAATCCGTTACTGGATGGAATGCGACAGCCTGGAGGGAGTTTGGCAGGGGTTCGACGAGAGCACGAATCTGGTCGCGCGCGTCTCCGAGGTGGTCCTGGGCTGGGTCATCGACCGTCCCGAGCGAGCCCTCTCCGTCGAGGGGTTCACGACGGATTGCGAGACGCTCGTCCACGCGGTCGCGCCGGAGCGGTGATCCCGGTGTTCGGGGTGTCGAGTCGCCTCGCGGCCTTCCCGACTCTGTCGTTCGCTCGCCCTGTCCCTCCTGCTCGCAAGATTGTGCCACAGCGTGGACCAGTCGGGCAAACTCGAAGCCGGCACCGGCACCGTCGCTCTGGGTGAGATAACGAATCGTCGCCACGGTTCCGAGCAAGCCGGAGAACGACGACGAGGACGACGACCTCGACAGGCTCCGTCAGAATACGGACAGAGAGTGGTTTGCGTCCCGATGCGCGTGGTCCTCAGCGCGCGAGGACTCGTTCCCGAAGGACGAGCAGCCCGGGGAGCATCGTCACGACGGCGACGAACGCGAACAGAATCGCCAGGCCGGTCACGATACCGAATCGCTGGAGCGGGGGCGAAAGTGCGAACGCGAGGACGCCGAAGGCGGCGGCTGTCGTGGCAGCACTAGCAAGCAGCGTCCCGCCAGTCCCGGTAATCATGGCGCGGACTGCTGTATCGAGGGTATCGCGCTTGTTGCGCTCGGCGACGAACCGTTCGCCAGCATGGATGCTGTAGTCGACGCCGAGACCGATTGCGAGACTTGTGATGACAGCGGTTTCGCTGTTGAACGCAATGCCCAACAGCGACATCGAGCCGAGCAGCCACGCCAGCGAGACGACAACCGGCACGAGTACCACCACCCCGAGAGAGAGCGACCGGTAGCGTGCCCAAAACAGCGCTGTCAGAAAGACGAGGATGACGACGAGCGTCACCGCAAACGCTTCGACCAGCGTTTCGAGCAGTGCGTCCTGAAGGACCGCAGTCGTGACTGTGCCACCCGTCGCGACCGCACTGACACCGGACGCATTGCGTTCTATCCGGTCGGCATACGCGCGGGTATCGGCTGCAATCGTCTGTGCTGACTGGCTACTCCTGACCGAGAGCAACGCCCGCGCCGAGGTGACCGTTCCGTTCTCAGCGCGAGTGAGAACCTGGGCAGCGGCTTGCTGGTCGGCGGCGAACAGCGCGCTGTACACCCCCGATACGTTCGTATCGGGCAGTCCGTCACCGTCCGCGTCGTTGTCTGCGACTAGCCTTGCGAACGTCTCGTTGTCGGCCGAGGCATCTCGAATCGCCGTGTGTGGCCCATCGATAGCCGCCCGTCCGTCGGGCCGGCGCTGGATGGAACTCCCCGCCTCGATACCGTCACCCCCGTCGTCGAGCGCGCGGAGGGTTGCGGGGTCTGTGACCGCGCCGCGTAACAGGACCTGTGACTGGCCGCCACCCCCGCGTAGCTGAAAGTTATTGCTGAGATAGTCAAAGTCCTCGGCAATCGTGTAGGTGTCCGGTGCCAGTCCGCCCGGCAGGTACTGTGCCCAGCCAGGGGCGTCCTCCGGAAGGAAGTCGGCCTGGTTGAACTCCGTGTCGATGGTGGACGCGCCATAGGCACCCGTCGAGGCCAGCAGCAGTGCAACGACAACGATGGCGACCGGGGCGCGGGTTGTGAGCCCGGCGAGGCGCTTGAGCACCGTGTTTGCACGGCCGCTGTCGACACCGAAGGCGGGCTTCCGACGACTCCAGCCAAGCCGGTTCTCGATGACTCCGTCCACCTCGATTTTCAGTGCCGGGAGGAAGACACCGAAAGCGACGAACGTGGCGACAATACCACCCGCACTGAGCACTGCAAAGTCTTGAATCGCCGGGAGTGGACTCACGACGTTCGAGAGGAATCCAACGGCGGTCGAGACGGTTGCGGCGACGAGCGCCAGCACGACGCTTCCAAAGCCAAGCGCCATTGCGGTGCGGATCGAGCGATTCGGAGTCGCATCATCGCCCTCGCCCTCTCCGAGATTTCCATTGCGTGCCTCGCGGTATCGCATCACGACGTGGAGCGCGTAGTCGATGCTCAGGCCGATCAACAAGAACGGGACGGAAATGAGGATGACGTTCATCGGGATTGCGAGCCATCCCATGAGACCCGCGAGCCACAGCAGCACGATGGCGATGCCGGAGAATGCGAGCAGGATGTCCAGCAGATCACGGTACGTGACGCCGAGAACCAGTACGATAAGGACGAGCGCGAACGGTGTGATAATCGCGAAACTGTCGCCCGTCGCGCGTGAGGAAGCGTCGTCTTGGATTCCCTGCCCGAACACGAATGCATCGTCGAACCGCTCCTGAACCAGCCGGTCAATGGCCACCTGTGCGTTGTAGGCTGCCTGTGGATTCTCGTCCTCTCCGCTGGTATCGACCTGTGCGACGAGCGTCAGCCGTGCCGACGCAGTCGTCGCTCCGGGCTGGTAGCCCCGCGGGAGGAACTCGTAGGGGTCTTGTTGGCCCAGTGCCTGGCTGTCGGGAGCGAGAACGTCCGCGAGTAGTTGTTCGACTTCCTCGCTGTCCCGTGATTCGAGGGCCTCGATCTGTGTCGATAGCGAGGGTTGGCCAGTCGGTGGCCGTTGTGCGTCCTCGTAGACGGCCGCTGTCGCAACGATATTTTCGATGCCGACGAAGCCTGAACCGTCCAGTGTCGCGTTGAGCGTCTCGTTTTCGCGCACCTGTTCCTGGAGGTACAGGCCCGCAAGCAGTGAGTCACGGGTGAGGACGTCGCCGGTTTCGTTGCGGACGACGAGTTGGGCAACGACACCGTCGTCGGGCCGGTAGTTCTGCTGGACGAAGTCCTGTGCAGCAGTCTCTTCGGACTCGACTGCGAAACCGCCGATGTCCGCCTGGCCCGCGCCGCCGAGTGTCGTCCCTGCCGCGACGACCGCCGTGAGCACCACGACAGCGACGATGACGAGTTTGCTATGTGTCGAAATCTGTCGTGCGTACCATCGCGAAAGCTTCCCGGTCATCTCTCAGCACCGCCTCTCCCGCGCAGTGGCGATTGGCCGGCGAGACAGCGCTCTCCAGTATCGTTCTCATGCACCTGTGAACCCTCGTTGTACAGTCCTCTTTACCAGCACAACTTAAGTGTTTGTAGATTTCTACTATATCTATCTCGGCCCCGATATCAGCCGTTCCGGAATCGCAGAGGATAATGAGACGAAGTCCAAAGCAACGAGGGATAGACGATGAGTGAGCGCGAGGTGGTCCAAGCACTGCGGACGCTCGGGCTGTCGAACTACGAGGCGCAGGTGTTCGTCGCCCTCCAGCAACTCGGCAGCGGCACCTCCCAGGAGATAAGTGAACTCTCGGAGGTCCCCCGGTCGCAGGTGTACGGCGCGGCCGACAGTCTGGCAGACAGTGGCCTCGTCGAAGTCGTCCAGTCCTCACCGAAGGCGTACCGACCGGTCGAGCTATCGACGGCTCGTGCTCTCCTGACAAAGCGCCTCGAACGGGAAACCTCACGCGCCTTCGACCGCCTCGAATCGATCCGCGCAACGGAGACTGATTACGCCGAGGGACAGGACGTCTCGACGCTCCGTGGTCGACGGCCCATCGACGACCGGATCACGACGCTGGTTCGGTCGGCAGAACACACCGTTGTCTTCGTCTCACCGACGGCCAGAGCGACGACCGCAGATATCGCGGACGCACTCCGGGATGTGAGCACCAGCGGTGCTGACGTCACCGTCGTGACTGCCGACCGTTCGCTTGACGACCTGTTCGCTGACGACCCAGTGACTGTCTTCGTCATGTCTGAAGACAATCCCGCAGACTTCGCCGGACGGGCGTTGATGGTCGACGACCGAACCGTGCTCCTCGCCGCCGAAACGGACGACGCACCCGTCGAGGAAGAAGCGCTCTGGACTGGCGACTCGAGCATCGGTCGCATCCTGGCGGCGTTTATGCGCTCGGGGATGGAATCCGGCCGCGACCGACACACGTGAGAAGTTGGTGAGCGCTATCGGTTCACTGTTTTCGAAAGGCACGAGTCGGGATGTGACGGGTGTGCTGCCGATGTCGGTGGCGTGTTTCTGAACGCGAAACACTGGACGTCTAGTTACAAGCTCGGCGGTAGCGGAGTTCGGTTTTGCCCCCCTTTGCGGTCGCAAAGATTGTTTTTGAGGAAAGTCCACTCATCCGTGTCGCGTACTTGGAGTGCCCATCTGGACAGCCTGCTCGGACCGTCCGGCGGACACACAGCTACTGTCAACCGATAATGCGCTGGTAGACTGTCGTCTGGACCCGATATACAAGGTAACTGGCCACTCCGAGCGAGAGGACGAGCGAGACGAGCAGCAGGAAAAACGATGACGTCACTCCGAAGGGAGACACCTCGACTGCCCCCAGTGCTGCCGTGCTGAGGGCCACGAGGAGACTGGAAGCGAGAAGCGACAGCACCAGAAGGAGGACAAACTCTGCAGACCGGTCACCCTCACGTTCTGTCTCGGTCACCAGGTACCCGGCGAGCGCCCCGAGACAGACGGCCCCGAGGATTCCCGGGCCGCCATCGAGGCTGTACTCGGTCTGTGTTGCCGCGAGATACCCACCATACCCGATAAATCCGATGAACCCCAGCAGCAGGCCAACGAACGCGCCTTTGACTGCGCCCAGGAGTCGGTTGCGACGATGACGATACCACGTCGCGTCGACTCGATACGCGAGCAGATACGAGCCGAGCAAGACGAGGACCGCTACGAGCGTCGGGAGGAGGAAATACGGCACCGTAAACAGCCCATCGCCGAGCACCCATTGGAACGCCAGTGTCGGCACAATAGCGAGTGTCCAGCCAGCAAGGAGCGAGCCAAGGAAGACGACGCGGTTGCGGTGAGCCGAGACGGACGTCGTTCCTCGCCCGCTGGTCACCCAGCGGTAGCCCCCGATTCCGCCGATAACGAGGCCCAGTGGAGCGGCGAACTGAATCGAGGTCACCCAGTCGGGCGGAAAGAACGCATCTGTCGTTGCCCGGTAATAGTTTCGCAAGAACCGACCGAGTGTATCGAGAACGAACGCCTGGACGAATCCCCACTGAAGGGCCGCTATGACAGCCTGTTTCTGTGCAGGAGGTCCCTCCGGGGAAGACATATCCGGTGTTTCTCCGGCTGCCGATTAGAACCTGTTGGTGAACTGTCTCGCTCTCGCCCCACAGTGTCCTTAGGCAGTCCACACACCCCCCTCGCCCGCAGGGTATGAAACGAGAGACACTGACTGTCTCTGGAACGGCCGCGTCACGGAGAGTTCCGCCTGACGGTGGTCGTCTGCTTTTCTCCACCGGCGGGGAGTTCTGTGACAGTCACACTCCGGGGAAGCGTCGACTCCATCCTAACGGTGACCGTGAAGTCGGCGACTCCCAGTGAGTCGGGACAGCCGAAAATCCGTTTGAGAACGTCTCCTGTTCGTTTCGTACCGATAGTCAGTGTCAGGTGGTCCGCTGCTGGCTGGAAACTCACCGATTGTAGCGTCGCAACGGTACAGAGATTCCCCGCGTACATCGCTCCCCTCACAGTCACCCGATTGGCCCTGGACTGGAACGTGACTCTCGGGTCAGCCTCGACCGACATCTGGTCGTCACCACGTACCTCGAAGTCGGTTGCGGCCACACCGTCGCTGGTCGCTGTTGTAGTAGCATCTAGACAGCCAGCGGTACCGACAACGGCAAAGCCGGCGACGCTGAGAAAACACCGACGATTCATGTTTCATCGACCTTCTGCTGTACCAATAAACGATGCGTCGACAGATACTTGCTCGAACCAGTGGGAACTATCAGCGATAGCTCCCGAGCGTGAACACAGTTGCTCTCCGCTCAACGAAAGATAGTGGTTGGAGGGCCTCTCTTGGATGCGTCAGCGGGGGGTGCGACACCCGCGAGAAACTATCCCCGGGAAGCGCCAAGGAACATATGGTTGAATAATTAACTACTCTCGTGGCACGGCGAGTATCCCGCGGAGACAGACACACTGCCCCGGTCCGAGTATCACCACGAGCGGGAGCCTTCCGAATACGTCCCATCACCAACAGGTAGCGTCCCACCGAACGCGCGGAACCACCGCAAATTGGTTGTCCAGTGCATTGGAGCCCACTCAGGAATCGAGGCTTCTGTAGAAGAACACCCCGCAAGCAAATATCGCGATGATGCCTGCGACTGCCACTCGGTGTCGGCCATATCCCGCAGTAACGTCGTTAGTTTGGGCCGGTCGAAACGCACCGGTCACGAGAAACAGGAGGGCGAAGGCAACGAGGAAGAACAATTCTACGGAGCGCCAGCGCATGATGTAGACAGATACGACCTGAGGGAATACCTTCGGTCGAGAAGACACTCACTCCTGTTCCCGTTGGCGTGCGATTCGTTGCAAAGCATCGGCAATGGCTTCGACCGCCGAAAGGAACCGCCAGAGGAGATACAAAGAGACGAGGATAAATGCAGGGAACAGCCCAACTACGACGACTTCTTGGACGACGACCAGAGAATATGCGAGAAGCGGGACGTACAGCACGCCGATAATCACGAGCCACTGCCGGGGAATCGAGGGGGGAGACCACCCAGACATGACAATTATCTCACGCGAAGTGGCTAAGAAACTTGTGACTGTCGAGACTTCCGATGTGGAGGACAACTGCAGAATTGTTGTTGAGGCAGAATTTATACGAAATTAGCTCGAGTAGACACATATGGATCAAGCAACACTATTCGAGTTCAAGCTCCTGATTGCAGGTGTCGGGCTGATGATCACCGGGGCGGAGCTGCTCACATTTATGACCCGAGTAAATACTCTCTTGCCGCTCTTGATCGGCGGCGGCAGTTTGTTTGCCGGGTTCGTCCTCACGCTGTGGGCGTTCAACTATTCGGACTCCAGTTCCGATACCAATCCAGCGCCAGAGTAGGTCAGCTGGTACGTTCCCATTATAAATCATGCCCTGCGGTGCCGTTGCTCTGGCTGGGGCCGTCTCCTCGCTCGTGCTGTAATCTGGCCAGTATGTCGCGTCGAGCGTAAGTTTCAATTGTCTTTCTGAATGATATTTATTCAATGGTCGGCTGGTCGCGTCGCCAAGCACTCCGTGCAATTGCCGCTGGGGTGGCCGTTGCAGTCGCCGGCTGTCGCGAAGAGAACCGCTTCGCGGAAGAAACTCCGAACGTGGAAGACCTTCGTCCAGTTGAAGAATACGAAAGCGAGAAAGTACGCGACAGAGATGCACGTCCCATCTTCTGGACCGAAGAGCAGACCCCGCAAACCGGTTCTGGCGAGCAATCCCGGCAGACACCCTACAGCAAGGCGGAAGTCATCTCTAACGCCCACACGTACGTCACAACGACTGACGAGCTTGCGAGCGTGACGTTCGCACCCGGAAACAGCGCCGGTGACCGACTCCAGGCATTCATCGAGGCGACTGACTTTGCAGAGCGCTCTGTCGCCCTCCTGATGGCCACTGTTGCCCAGTGTCGCGAGTTCCGTCTGTACGATGTCGCGCGTGGACCGGATAGCTACGAGCTGTCGTTTTGTCGGCCGTTTCGCTCCCCCGAGACCACCTGTGAGACCGAGGCCTACGATACCGTCGCGGTGGCTGTCCGCTTGCCCTTCTCGGGGGACGGCATCAGTGGTCGCGGGACATCGTGGCACGACGAGTGTCGCGCCCCACCGTATCCGATTTTCCCGGAGACGCCCACGGAGGGAGAGGATGAATAGGCTCACGCGCCGGCAATTTCTCGCCGGGAGCGCAGCGAGTCTGACGACCCTGGCTGGGTGTTCCTCGCTGCCGATTGTCGGTGAGCGTGACCCAGAACTCGGCTTCGACCCGGCGACGTTGTCGCGGTCAGTAGTGCAGGACATGCCAGACCCGCCGGAGACGTATTCTGCACCCGTGCCGGAGACGCTGGCGACACGTCACCGACGTCGCGCCAGGGAACTCCTGAATGGTGTGCCTCGCGAGCCTGGATTCGCGAACGAAGGACTCAGTACCGAACTCGGCGAGATGCGGACGGACACCCTCTCCGAGATCGAGAACGGACCAGACGAGCCAGGTTCCCTACAGCGTCTTGACGAGTGGCGGTCGATCCGCTCCGATGCTGCGGAGGTCCGGGCCGCCTACGATGCGGCAACTGGGACTCTGGACACGGCCACACTCACACGCCGTCATGACCGACTCCGGCAGGACCTGCGTGCCTTCGAGAGCGCCTGGCAGTCCCCCGGTCGCAACACACTGGATGCGCTTGCCACGGCGTATCATCTCGAGGACATGCGGACCGACTGTTGGCACTCGGTCGACCTGGGTGAGCCAGTTCCGAGCAACGCCCGGATGAACCCTCTGGACACTGGACGCCTGGCTGGCGGACTCGAAGAGGGACGAGCGCTGCTCGACGACCTCACGGGGCTGCGCGAGGCCCACCGCGAGGCGGCTTCGACACTCACGAGCTATCAGGATACGCTCTCGGTGATGGCCGATCAGTTTCGGTATCTAATCCCGGTAACCCGTCGGCAAGTCGAATTGTACCTTGGCGATGACGCCGGAGCCGATGACTTCGAGCGCAAGATAGATGGCCTGCCCGCCGAACAAGTGTTCTACGACGTTCAGGCCTGGACAGAGAGGCGCATCAGGGAGGCTCGAGAAGCTCGGATACGTCGCAACTACGCGCGGGCGACCGTCCGTGGCGGTCACGCACTGGTGATGATACTCGCGCTCTCACAGGTCGTCGACGCTATTCAGTCAGGCAAGTACGGAATGCCAGAAACGATCGAAGAGGTGCGAGAGTACCGTGACCAGGCCATCGCAGCCGTCGAAGAGGCCCAGTCAGTCGAACCGACGCGTCTGGCAGCACTGCTTTCGCTGCCTGCCTGGAATCGACTCCAGTGGGAAGTTCGGGATTTTCAGGCCCCGAAACGGCGCGACCCTCCCAACGAGCGCGAGGTGGTGCGCCTCGTCGCTGCATTCGTGGGTGCCTACCACTTCGCGAACGCGGTGAAACCAGTGGTGGACCGCCTACGGGAGGACCTCCTCGACGGGACATCCGTGATGGAGTGAGCGTGGCCGCCCCAATTCTGTACTCGGCTGACGGTTCGATGCGGCGGAGCGAATAGCGAGTTCAGCTGGCGACACCCCATATTGAATACTATTGATAGATAACACTACCTATGGCCGTGCCGCGTCGGACGGTGGTGTCGCGCATCCTTGGAATCGTTTCAGCGACTGTCTCGCAGGCTGTTCGGGCGCACTCGCGAACGGAGAGGGGTTCAGACTTGGCATCGTCAACCATTCGCAGACAACTCGACGCGTTCGCGTCGAACTCTCGTCTGAGGAGAGCGTCTTCTTCTCACAGAAACTGTACGTCGCCGGTGCCGAGGACTCGGCCCCGACGACCACCTACACGACGGTCGAGCGTCCAGCAGTCCCACCCCAGGCGACGATTCTCGTCCGAGCGGCTGTCGGGGACCGCGACTGGACAGTCGGAGGTACCGAAATCGATTGTAGAGCGGGAGAGAGCCCGCTCCTGAGACTCGATATCGAGGCGGAAAGCGGCGCGCTCTCAATTCGGGAGCGAGCAGCCTGTTCAGACACGCTCCCGGGGCCGCGAGAATAACTCACGGGAAAGCGTAGACCTCCAGTCGCGGGTCCGGAGTCCGTTCTCACGCGTTCTCGGTAGACCGGAGCGCAACCAGTCCCGTGGCGCCGACAATGAACGCGCGACCGGCTGCGATGACTGGTGAGGAAAGCGTCGCTCCCTGGACTGACGATACCCGCCAGCGCTCGCGCTCCGGCCCCAGCAGACCATTAGCCTCTCTACGGAAGGCGCGGAGGTCTTCACACTCGACGAGGACGTTCTCGTCGGTCACAACCGGTGCTGCCGTGTTCTCAGTCGGGACGTGAGCCTGCCAGTTCGTCTCGCCGGTCTCGGCGTCGAGTTCGTGGAGGTCACCTGCGACGACGTAGACGTCGCCGTCGGCGGCGACCGCTGCGGCTGCACGACTAGAGAGGTCGCGCCGCCAGCGGACGTCGCCAGAGGGTTCGACAGCGACGGTCTCTTGCCAGCCGGTCTGCACAATGCTGTCACCGACAACCGATGCGGCATACGGTGTATCGACGGGGACACGCCAGCGTTCCTCCCCGCTCGCGGGGTCGAGTTTCACCAGCGAGTCGTAGTCGGGGACGTACACGCCGTCGTCGGTGACAGCGGGCGCGACCTGCGTCGCGGTATCGTCACCGAGTCTGTACTCCTCGTAGCTGAGCGCTTCGAGCGGCTGTCGCCACCGTTCAGTTCCGTCGGGTCCGAGTCTGACACACGCCGTGGCGCTGCGGGCGTACACGTCCCCCGAAACCACAGTCGCGCCGTACGTCCGGCGGTCGCCAACGCGGTACGTGTCGACAACTTCGCCGTCAGAGAGTGCGAGGATAGTCATGGCTGCGGACCCCTGCGCCGGCTCGCTCGACGGTCGACGGATTCGCGTCGGGACGTACAGACGACCCCTGGTGGGGTCCAAAGCCGGCGCTCCGGAGACCGGTGTTTCGAGTCGTCGTGACCACTGTTCAGCGCCGTCGGGCGTAACAGCAGTGACCTGCCGGTCAGCGGCGAAATAGACGATATCCTCGTAGACGACGGGTGGCGCGTACTGCCACTGTGCGGGGAGGATTTGTGTGTGCTCGTCCGGCGCTGGGACGCCGCCTTCGACGTGGCTCGCGTTCTGCGGACTATTGCCGTACGAGTGCCAGTCCCCGTCGTGAAACGGCTCTGGGTCTGAGCTGTCCTCCAACGCGTTGCAGCCGGCGACGGCACCTGTGGCTGCGGTTCCGAGAACTGCAAGCACGTCGCGCCGCGAGGAACGAGACTCGTAATCTTCGGACTGGACAGGCGGCTGAGCCGAAGAAAGGGGGTCAGCGGGGAGCATGTTCCGTTGCACTAACACAGCGCACGAAGTGTATTCAAACTAACCACTCTCATTCGACGGTCGAGTCGATGCCTGCAGTTGCGAGTCGATTACGGTTCCTCCTCCGGGTGTAACCCGTGGGCGTCTTCGATGAGTTCCACCAGCCGTCGAACGAAGCGGGTCGCGGGCGCACCGTCGACGACGTCGTGGTCAAACGTGACTGTCAGAGCGAGCAGTTCCCGGGACCTGACCTCCCCGTCGACGAATCGCGGTTTTGTGCTGATACCGCCGACGGTCAACTGCAGGGTGTAGTTCGTGGGGCTGACCGCCCATCCCCCGCCATCGCCAAACATCCCCACAGAAGTGATAGCGACAGTTCCCGCCATGGATTTCCAGCGCTGTGGAAACCACTGCGGGAGTCGCCAGACGAGACGCCGAGCGAATCCGGGGAGTCGGAGGGCCGTCCGTCCCCACCGCGAGAGTTCCGTCGGGTCCGGAGACTCCTGGGCCGCTCGAATCTCGTCGTGAAGCGAGCGCAGTGACCGTTCGTTGGCCCCGCGGAGAACGTGAGGGACGCCAATTCGTTCGTTCCGGACCGTCGTCTCGACGAGGACGTTCACGTCGACGTCGTCGAAGACGTGCACGCGACCACGCCAATCCCGGTAGGCGTTGATGTCGGGGTGGTCGTCGATGGCGTGGGCGAGACAGAAGGCGAGAAATGCCGTAAACGAGAGTCGCTCCCCGGTCCTCTCGTCGATGGTTCGGAGACGCCGTCGCGCCTCGGTGACGTCGACCTCGACGAGTCCGTGGACGTTGCTTCGCTGGCCCGCCGTCCGCATGTAATCGACCGTCCCCCGTCGGCGAGGTGAGAGGCGCTCGATGCGCTCGCCACTGTCGTTCATACGTGTTACTACGTCAGCAGGACCATACCTCTTGACTCCCGGTACCGTCGGTCGGAGACAACGGGGGACCAGGTGTGACGAAAATCACAAGCGGGGAGGTGAGGTGAGAGCTACCGGGAGAGAAGACACTGCCCGAACCGAGTGACGAAGCCACTCGTGCAGTCACAATCGAGGCGCCCAGGAAGGAGGTCTGGTCGTGGGTCGTCCAGTTCGGCCAGGGATGTGGCGGGTTCCACGGGGTCCCGACCGTCGCTGCAGCCTCGGCAACCAGCATGTATCCTGTGGTAACCGTAGCGCAAGTAGCTATCACAGGGATTCTGTCGGCCGGACCAGTCGATAACTAGTCCAGTATCCGACAGAACTGTCCGGGTACGTTCGGCTTTCTGACCGCAACAGGGCGTGGCTGCGGCGAGCGTCACGCCGTCCGTCCCGAGAGCCGAACTCACAGAATCGTTCGGACTACTTCCGTGAAAGATTGGGTTACTTTTTCTCCAAGTTCGCGCTACTTTCGCGGCGAACGTGATTGTTGCGAATAACAATGGCTGTCGTTCACCGTTTGAACAACTGCAATGCATCGCAAAACTAGAACGAATCTTGCAAGGCTCGTGATTGCCCTCACAGTCGTCACGGGCTTCGCGCTGGTGGGAACGACGTTCGCAGGGGCAGTCGCGGTCGATGACGGTTCGATAGTCGCCCAGCAGGCACCGCCGGGAGTTGACGGCAATCCCGACCAGAATCAGGCGTATCTCCGTGTCCTGCACGCCGTCGCGGACGCGGGCCCCGTCGACGTCTCCGTCAACGGTGAGACCGTTGCGACGGGTGTCGAGTTCAGCAACGCCACCGACTACGTGGCAGTCGACAGCGGTCCGGTTCAACTAGAGATTACTGATTCCGGGTCCGGAGAGACCGTCTTGAGCCAGGAGGCCAGTCTGAATCCCCGTATAGCGGCGACGTTCACCGCCAGCGGGACGCTTGGCGAGAATGGCGACGCCGGCCTTCAGGTGACGTCCACGCTCGACAACGCACTGGAATCGGGTGGAAATTTCTCGGTTCTGAGGTTTGCGCACCTGTCGCCTGACGTGCCCGCGGTCGATATCGTGCGCGTGGACCTGTCCGCCGATAACCTCACCGAGGTTATCTACGAAGACGTTGCGTACGGTGAAGTGGGCGATTACCTGACGGTTCCGGAAGGCGACCAGACGCTGCAGGTTCGCCGGGCGGACGACGGCACGACGCTGTTCAGCACGACGTTCGACCTCGACGACGAATCGGCCTACACCGCGTACGCAATCGGTCTCGGGAACGCGTCCGGCGATGAAGCCCCCGTCCAGGTGACGCCGATTCAGGACGCTATCTGGGAGTGGCAATTCCCCGGAGTGACCGGAACGGTCACCGAAGAGGAGACTGCAACGCCGTTCGAAGAGGAGGAGACCGAAACCCCGTCTGAAGACGAGGAGACTGCAACGCCGTTCGAAGAAGAAGACACTGAAACGCCGTTCGGTGAAGAGGAGACTGCAACGCCGTTCGAGGAAGAGGAGGAGACCGAAACCCCGTTCGACGAGGAAGAAACTGAAACGCCGTTCGACGAGGAAGAAACTGAAACGCCGTTCGACGAAGAGGAGGAGACCGAAGACGAAGAAGAGGAGGAGGAGACTGAAACGCCGACTGACGACGAGGACAGCGAAGAGGAAGAAGAGGAGTAACGTCGGACTATTCGGCAGTCCTCACCGCTCGGTGTGCTCCCGAGTCGCACCGGCTCCCGACTCGACTTTTTTGACCCGACCGACGAACAGCGACGAGTGCTCCAGAGGGGGGCTGACGCTCACGCCAGTCGGTGTTCGTGTCGCTCGCTGACGACCTCGACCGTCGCATGTGTGATGCCGAACTCGGATTCGAGGACCTCGTGTACCCGGCCGACGAGAGCGTCCCGCTCGTCGAGCGACGTCGTCGCGTCCGTCACGAACACGGATGCGACGGATATCTGGCTGGAGAGCGACCAGACGTGGAGGTCCTCCACCGAGTCGACGGCGTCGAGGTCCGCGAGCGCGGTCCGTACAGCCGCCGGGTCGACGGGGCTTTGCTGGAAGAATATCGCGCCGCTCTCCCGCAGGAGGACCAGCGCCGACCAGACGATAAGGCCCGCGATGACCACTGCCGTCGCCGGGTCGACTGCGACGACGCCGGTGAACCTGATGACCAGCGTCGAGACGATGACGGCGACCGACGCGCCGGCGTCGCCCAGCAGGTGGTAGAACGCGCCCCGCTCGTTCAGGCTCATCTCGCCGCCCTGCAGGACCAGGACGGACCCGACGTTGACGAGGAGGCCGCCAGTCGCCAGCACGAGCGTCATCGTGGTGTCGACCTCGACCGGCGAGAGGTACCGCCGGTAGGACTCGAACAGGAGGTAGCCGACCATCGGAACGAGGAGGAGGCCGTTGAGAAAGGCGGCGAACGGTTCGACGCGATACAGGCCGTAGGACCACCGGCCGCCCGGATTCGAGCGCCGTGCGACGAGGGTCGCCCCGAGCGCGATGACGTAGGCGAGCGCGTCGAAGAGCATGTGGAAGGCGTCCCCGATGAGTGCCACGGAGCCAAAGAGCAGGCCCCCGACCAGTTCGACGACGAACCCGAACAGATTGATGACGGCGACCAGTCCGAGTTTCCGGACGCTCCGGTCACCCGCCCCGGGTTCGGGTCCGTGGTCGTGGGACGTCATCTGCGTCTCTCTACACGTTCGAGCGTCAAAGTGACTCGGCCTCACCCAACCCTCTCACTCGTTCCAGTACACCGGAGTGGGGAGGTGGCGAGACCGCCGGAAACGTCAGTAGTCGATGCTCTCCTGGAAGCCGCGTGCCAGCCCGGTGTGCCGGATGCCGTCGCGGGCCTGTATCTCCAGTTCGTAGACTTTGACGTTGCCGCCGGTTCCGGCGTTCTTGAACAGCTCCGGCCGCCAGGCGTTCGTCAGGACGTCTTCGAGATCCGACCACTCCTCCTCCGGAACCTCGGAGAGCGGGCCGGCCAGGAGCACGCTGCGCCAGTTGAACATCGTCTCGACGCTGTAGACGAGAAATCGGGCGCGGTCTCCCTGCTGACTGAGCGCCTCCTTGTTGCTCGATGGCCCCAGCAGGTAGGTGAAATAGATACTGGAGTCCCCGTCGGCTGCGTAGGACATCGGAATCATGTAGGGCACCTCCTCCGCCGGCAGGCCGAGCACGCCCGTCGATTGCGAGCCGAGGAACTCCCGAATCTGCTCGTCGTTCATCCGCTCCAGACCGTACTCCTGCAGTTCGTCAACGGACATGGGTTGATTTCGCACTGTCTGCTACAAATTGATTGTGTTACTCCGTACCGTGTGACAGAGGGGCGAACCACACACTTTCCGTCCGTTCCATGCCGGACCCGGACGCCCGCCGCCTCGGCGGGACGCGACCAGAGCCATTGTCGGCTCGGCAGCGGTCCTGCGGCTGTGCTACCGGAGACTGGGGTGAGGAGACGCCTCGACGACGGCACCGTCGCCCTCGCGTTCGAGTGACAGGTCGCTGTCGAAGGCCGACAGGACGGCGAGGTTCGTCTCGACGTGGTCGGTGACGGCCGGAATCCGGACGCGGCCACCGGCGAGCGCGAGATACACCAGCACCTGGTCGGCCATGTGCTCGTCCACCGCCGCGTCGCCGTCGTGGAAGTCGAGGAAGCGGTCGACTGCGCTGTCCGCGACCGCCTCGGAGGTGCGGCCGGGTTCGCCAAGCGCGTCCCCACCGGCCACCGTGTCCTCGTAGACCCCCGCCACCAGCAGCGCCGACCCCGGCGAGTGCGCGGGGACGTACTCGACGGTCGGTTCGCCCACGGAGAAGCCTGCCGCCGTCAGCCGGTCCGTCGCCTGGTCGGCCTGTCTGTCGGCCACGTCACGCTCTTCGAGGCTCTCGGAGGCTTTCGAGTAGACGTCGACGCGGTCGAGGGTCCCGCGCGAATCGAGGGCGAGCGGTGACAGCGACGACGGTCCGGCCGTCAGCGTCGCCTCGCCGCCGCCGGCCGGATAGAACCCCGTCCGGTCGAGCGTGACCGCGGCGTCCAGCCCGAACCGGGCCAGGAGCGGGAGCTTCACCCGCCGGAAGTACGCCATCGTCGGCGACCACTTCACGTCGGTTCCACCGGTCGCAGTCACCCGGAGCGGGTCGTCGATGACCGCTGCGACGGGGAGCACCGCATCGAACAGAAGCGTCAGGCTCCCCGCAGTTCCGACCGCGACCGACAGCGACGTCTGTCGCTCCTCGCCGGGTTCGAACGTGAGCGACTCCGCCCCGCGTTCCGCTCCCTCGACAGTCGCGTCACAGAGGTCCGCAGCGAGGTCGACCGCGGCGAGGTGCTGTGCGCCCAGCCCCGGCTCCGGCCGTTCCCCCCGGATGTTCTCGATGCGAAACGGCGTGTCTGTGACCGCCGCGAGAGTGAGCGCTGTCCGGAGAATCTGTCCGCCCCCGGTTGCGCCGTCGATGGAGAGCATCTGTTCGTCCTCGGTGCCCGCTACGTCCGGGGGAAACGTCAAAGTAGCTCACTGCCCGGCCCGTCGAACCCGCTCACCACGGAGCCGGACCGTCCCGACCCCAGCCCTGCAGAGTGTTCGATCCGACGAGAACGGACCCCGGCGGACGGAGCAAGGCGAACTTACAGTGAGGGGATACTAATGGATTGTATAGTATTATCTGATTCCAATATTTCGTACCATACAACTCGTCATTCCCGCCTCCGAACAGCTCGAATCTCGTCGATAGTAAAACCGATTCCTACGGACACGTCGAAATCTCCCAACTCAGCGAATCCTTCGAGATGAGCCAGTAGAATGTATATGTGGCAAAGAGAAGATAATCTGCCATAGTTTGGTGTACAAGTATAGTTTGACAGAGCAGATCGTATTCGCTCACTCGACGGAGGATATCTCGCAGGTGCTCCTCCTTGACCGATGATAGAGAGGCTACGTCTTTCAGGACTGTGGATAGATTGGATAGTTGTCTATCCTCCCAAGCAGTAGGATTAATTAGTAATTTCCCGGATTTCCAGCCATACCAGTATTTCTCACGAAGGAGAGAATGGGCGAAAGACCACACTGCACGGGAATTCGCCAGTTCTGGCCAGTTCAGAAGGGTCCCACGTCGGAGTGTCCGCCGGGGGACTCGTCAAGGTCGGAATCGTGCCTGTCAAAATCAGGGCAAGAATTATGAGAGCAGACAATAGCCGTTATTGTGAGGTCTACAAAGATGTCCCTAGAGAACAGGACGTGCCTGGTAACCGGTGCGTCCAAAGGTATCGGGCGTGGCATCGCCGAAGAACTCGGCGAACACGGCGCAGACGTCGCCGTGAACTATCGCAGTTCGGAGGAAGAGGCGTACGAAGTCGTCGATTACATCGAAGACGCGGGCGGCACCGCCGTCCCCGTCCAGGCGGACGTGGCGAAGATAGACGAAGTCGAGGGGATGTACGAGGAGGTGCACGACGCCTTCGGTAACATCGACGTACTCGTCAACAACGCGGGTATCACCGTCGACAAGAAGTTCGAGAACATGACCCGCGAGGACTGGGACCGCGTCATGCAGGTCAACCTCGGCGGCGTCTTCAACTGCACGAAAGTGTGCTTCGAAGACATTCGGCAAGCCCACGAGGGCCGACTCATCAACATCTCCAGCGTCGTCGGCCAGCAGGGCAACTACGGCCAGGCCAACTACGCCACCACCAAGTCCGGTCTGTTCGGCTTCACCCGGACTATCGCGCTCGAACTCGCACACGAGGGTTCGACGGCGAACTGCGTGGCACCGGGCTTCGTGAAGACCGACATGCTCGCCGATGTCCCCGACCGCGTCAAGGAGGGGATTCTCGAACGGATTCCGCTCGACCGCTTCGCCGAGGTCGAGGACATCGTCAGCATGGTCACGTTCATCGCACAGAAGCAGTCTAGTTACATGACAGGACAGATTCTCGGCATCAACGGCGGGATGGAGTGGTGAAATGACACGGGTACCAATCGCCGGCGTCGGCATGACGAAGTTCGGCAAGAGCGGCGAGCGCACCGCCCGCGAGATGTTCGCCGAAGCCGCCGGCAAGGCATACGACGACGCCGGTATCGCACCGGACGACGTCGACGAGGTGTACTACGGTAACTTCATGGGCGAAATCGCGGAGCAGCAGGGCCACTCCGGCCCGCTCGCCGCAGACGCTGCCGGTGTCACTGCCCCCGCCACGCGCATCGAGAGCGCCTGCGCATCCAGCGGGGCCGCCGTGCGCCACGGCGTCAACCGCATCCGCAACGGCGACGTCGACGTCGTCCTCGTCGGCGGTGCCGAGCGCATGACCAACCTCTCGACTGCGGACGGAACCGCGGGACTGGCAGCCGCTGCGGACGCGCTGTGGGAGGTCAAAGCCGGGGTGACCTTCCCCGGGGCCTATTCGCTGATGGCCAACCGCTACTTCCACGAACACGGCGGCTCCCGCGAGGACCTCGCCAACATCGCCGTCAAGAACCACGACAACGCCGTCGAAAACCCCCTCGCACAGTTCCAGATGGAGATAGACGTCGAGAAAGTGCTGGAGGCGCCGACGGTCTGTTCGCCGTTCGGGCTGTTCGACTGCTCGCCGATGAGCGACGGCGGTAGCGCCGCACTGCTCGTCAGCGAGGACTACGCCGACGACCACGGCCTCGGGCCGGAGGTGGCAATCACTGGCACAGGGCAGAACGGCGACCGCCTCGCGCTCCAGGACCGCGTCTCCATGTCCCGCGCACCCGCCGCAGAACGCGCGGCGGAGCAGGCCTACGCGGACGCGGGCATCGGCCCGGACGACGTCGACGTCGCGGAGGTCCACGACTGCTTCACAATCGCGGAAGTGCTGGCTATCGAAGCGCTGGGCTTCTACGAGCAGGGCGAAGGTATCAAAGCGGCCACTAACGGCGAGACGACCATCGACGGCGAGTTGCCGGTCAACCTCTCCGGCGGTCTGAAAGCCAAAGGTCACCCCGTCGGCGCAACCGGCGGCGCGCAGATTTCCGAGTTGACGAAACTCCTGCGCGGCGACCACGTCAACAGCGACGCAGTCTCCGACGCCGAAATCGGCCTCACCCACAACGCCGGTGGCACCGTCGCGAGTTGTGTCGTGAACGTCCTGGAGGTGATAGCATGAGCGACGACGACAGAGTTCGCGACAACGGCTACGACGACTTCCTCGACGCCGTCGAGGAGGGTGAACCGTACTACCTGGAGAGTCCCAGCGGCAACGGCTGGCTCCCGCCCCGACAGATGGACCCCGAAACCGGCGAGCGCGACCTCACGGAGGAGCCGCTCCCGGAGACGGGCGAGATTCTGACGTCGACGATTACGAACGTCGCCGGGCCGTCCTTCGCCGACGACGCACCCTTCGTCGTCGCCGTCGCACAGTTCGGTCCCGTCCGCATCACCGGCCAGGTCCGCGGCATGGACCACGAGGACGTCGACATCGGTCAGGAGGTCACCATCGGCGTCGGCGAAAACGAGACGGAAGGCGAGCGACTCGTCGTCTTCGAGCCGGCCTGACCGCGTTCCGCGGTTTCACTTGACGACTGTCACCGGGACGGGCGAGCGACGAACGACCCTCTCGGCGATGCGTCGGAGACAGAGCTGAGCCGGGTTATCTCGGCCGTGCCTGTCGATGAAGACACCGCGTCTCCGTTCTTTGTGTGGGTTGCAGCCTCCGGTGGCCCCGCTGTGAGACAGCGTGCAACTCGCTCGTGACCTGTCCCTGCAGCGACGGCGCGGGTATCGGAGTGCGCCTGTACGACGTATCGCAGCGTTCCCTCGACTGTGCGGACCTGTCCATCGGCGGAGAGGCGTCTCCGAGGAGACGGTGGAAGCTGTGCACGAGTGGTAACAAAAATTGCCCGCAGGACGCCCCCTGATGGCGTTCTGCTGGGTGGCGGCCGGTCGAGGCCGCCGGATACCCACGCAAGTGAAGGTGGAGGTGGCGTTCCTCCGCCCGACGAGCTAACTGGTTTCGATTGGCGTACGAGGCTATCCCAGCGCCGGTCGCGTCGCTGCCGGCCGGCGCGTGCCGATGTACCCGCGTCCACTACTTAAAAATTCGGTCACTGACAAGAATCGCGACCCACGGTACCGACACACAAGGATTATTAGCGAACAGTCGTGTGTGAGTATATGGTTTACAGGTCCCGACCGGCTGTTGTGGCAACGCTGGCCGCGGGGGTGGTGGCGGTACTGGGTGTCGCGCCAGTGCAGGCACACGTCGACTACGTGACCGAGGAGTCGGGACAGTCGCTGGACCCCGTCGCCTTCCTCGTCGAGACAGTGTCCGATCCGACGAACCTCCTGTTGCTCGGCGGTGGCGCCGTCGGCCTGGGCGCAGTGCTCGGGGCGTACTTCGTCGTGCGACCGAAGGTCGAAGACGTCGTCGTGCTCCGTGAGACCCTCGCCGGGTACGACGACCTCATCCCGTGGATGCTGCGGCTCAGCGTCGGCCTCCCGCTGGTCGGGGCGGGCTTCGCCGGCTACCTGTTCTCGCCGGCGGTGCCGTTCGACACCACCGCCCGCCCCTTCCTGCGGTTGTTGCTCATCGGGCTGGGCTTTTTCACGCTCTTTGGGATGTTGACCCGCATCGTCAGCACCGTCGGACTCGCGGCGTACCTGCTGACGCTGGTCGCACAGCCCCGGGCCATCCTCGCCGTCGAGTTCCTGCCGGGATTCCTGGCGCTGATGGTCCTCGGAGGGGGTCGGCCCAGCGCCGACCACATGCTCCAGCAGGTCGCCAGCACGGAGGGGACGCTGTACGGGCGCGTCGACCCCGTCCACCACCTCAAGGCGTACCTGGACGAGGCGAGCACACGCTTCCGCCGGTACGTGCCGACCGCCCTTCGCGTGGGCCTGGGCGTCGGGTTCATCTACCTGGGACTCACGCAGAAACTCGGTGACCCGGCGCGGTCACTCGCCGTCGTCGAGAAGTACGGCCTGACGCGGGTGGTGCCGGTCGACCCGGGCATGTGGGTGGTCGGTGCCGGCCTCATGGAGATGGCCGTCGGGGCGGCGCTCGTCGTCGGCTTCCTCACCCGTGCCAACGCCGCGGTGGCGTTCGTCCTCTTTACCTCGACGCTGTTCGGCCTCCCGGACGACCCCGTACTCGCCCACGTCACGCTGTTCGGCATGGCCTCGGCCGTCTTCATCATGGGCGCGGGACCGTACTCCTTCGACGAGTGGGCCGGCCGACCGACCGTGTTCGACACCGAAGCGGTCGTGCCCGGCGACTGACCCGGAGTTGACGAGCCGGCAATCCGGCCGGAAATTCTGTGAGAATTTATTGTTTTCGCGTAATTCAGACAATGTCATAAATTATCACTATATCATAAGTGTTGAAATAGTTTTTACTGGGTCCACCCCGCAGGTAGGTGCGATGGAACGGTCTTCGTTGCACAATCGCACACTGGAGCAGGACATTGGCGCGCTCGGGGACATCCTCGAAGCGGTCATCACGGAGCAGGCGGACGCGGCCGATTTCGAACTCGTCGAGGAGATACGGGAGGCGGCGGCCGAGTACCGGGAAGGGGACCACGACTCCCGCGAACCGATTTCGCGGGCGCTCACGAGCGTCGACGCCGACACGCAGTCGACCGTCGCACGCGCGTTCACGACGTATTTCATCCTCACAAATCTCGCGGAAGAGCGCGAACGGGTCCGGGCCGTCCGGCGCGGCCAGGACCAGGGGACCTTCGCCGACAGCATCGAGGCCGCGGTCCAGCGCCTCGTCGCCGACGGGGCAGACCCCGAGGAGGTGGAGCGCGTCCTCGAGGACGTCTCCATCCAGCCGACGTTCACCGCGCACCCGACGGAGGCACGCCGGAAGACGGTCAAGGCGAAGCTCCGCCGAAGCGCCGGGTCGCTGCGCTCGCTCGACGAGCGCCGGCTCACCGAGAAGGAACAGGAGGACCTGCTGACGGAGCTGAAGTCGGAGGTGGAGACGCTCTGGCAGACGGCGCTCATCCGTGACCGCCGCCCGGAGGTGACCGACGAGGCGCTGAACGTCCAGTGGTACCTGGAGAACGTCCTCTACGACCGCATCGGCGAGACCTACAGCGAACTCGACAGGGTGCTGTCGGAGAACTACGACGCCGACATCGACGTCTCGCAACTCTACGAGTTCCGGTCGTGGGCCGGTAGCGACCGCGACGGGAACCCTTACGTGACCCCGGAGGTGACCGAGGAGACTCTCGACCGACAACGGTCGGTCGCGCTGTCGCTGTACCGCGACGACCTGAGCGACCTCGTCGGGACGCTGAGCGCGGAGCAGTCCCAGATTACCGTCGAGGACCACCTCGCAGAGCAGTTCGAACTCCGGAAGGCGCGCCTTCCCGCGGTCGCGTCGGAGGTCGAGACCCGCTACGAGGGCGAGCCCTACCGCCAGTTCCTCGAACTCGTCCGCGCCGGCCTCGCACGCGTCGCCGGCGTCCTGCCAGGCGGCTACCGCGACGAGGACGAGTTCGTCGCCGACGTGGCGGCGCTGGAGGAGAGCCTGCGCGCCAACAACGCCGCGGAGGTCGCCGACACCCACGTCACGCCGCTCCGCCGGAAGGCCGAAACCTTCGGGTTCACGCTCGCCGGCCTGGACCTCCGTGACCACCGCCAGAAGCACACGACCGCCCTCGAAGACGCGCTGTCGGCCGTGGGCGTCGACTACGCCGGGATGGACGAGGCCGAGCGCGTCGACTTCCTGACCGAGGCGGTGCTCCAGGACGAACCGGTCATCGACCTCACCGACACCGCCGACCTCGGGGAGACGGCCCAGCGGGTGCTGACCCGGTTCGACCACCTCGCGGACTGGCAACGCGAGTACGGCGTCTCGGCGATCGACACGTACTGCATCTCGATGTGCGAGGAGCCGAGCCACGTCCTGGAAGTGCTCTTTCTCGCCGACCAGGCCGAGGTCGTCGACCTGCCGACCCACTGCGGCCTCGACATCGTGCCGCTGCTGGAGACGGAGTACGCCCTCTCGGGTGCGAAACGCATCATGGGGACGCTCTTCGAGAACGAGGCCTACGCCGCGGCGCTCGCCGCGCGCGAGGACGTCCAGGAGATAATGCTCGGCTACTCCGACTCGAACAAGGAGAACGGCTTCCTGGCGGCCAACTGGAGCCTCCACGTCAACCAGAAGCGCCTCGCCGACATCACCGAGGCCCACGACGTGGAACTGCGCCTGTTCCACGGCCGCGGCGGGTCCATCTCCCGCGGTGGCGGCCCGATGAGCGACGCGCTGCTCGCGTTGCCACCGGAGACGGTCACCGGGCAGGTGAAGTTCACCGAACAGGGCGAGGCCATCTCCGAGAAGTACGCGAACCCGCGCATCGCCGAGCGGTCGCTCGAACAGATGCTGAACGCCCAGATGCGGGCGCGGTACAACGCGCTATCGGACCCCGGCGAGGACGTACCGGAGCGCTGGACGGCGGCGATGGAGACCGCGGCCGACGCGGCCCGCGACGCTTACCGCGACCTGCTCGACTCCGACGGGTTCGTCGAGTACTTCGAGGAGGCGACGCCCATCCGGGTCATCGAGGACCTCAACCTCGGGTCGCGGCCGGCCTCACGCACCGGCGAGCGGACCGTCGAGGACCTCCGGTCGATTCCGTGGGTGTTCTCCTGGACGCAGGCCCGCTGTATCCTGCCGGGGTGGTACTCGCTGGCCGCGGGCTTCCAGGCGTACCTCGACGAGGGCGGCGACATCGAGACGTTACAGGAGATGTACGAGGAGTGGCCCTTCTTCGCGACGACGCTCGACAACGCGTCGCTGGCGCTGGCCCGGACGGACCTCGAAATCGCCGCCGGATACGCCGACCTGGCGACCGAGGACCTCCAGGAACAGTTCTTCCCGCGTATCGAGTCCGAGTACGAGGCCGCCTGCGACCTCCTGAGACGTATCACCGGGCGTGACCACCTGCTCGAACGCGCCTGGCTGCGGGAGAGTCTCTCGCGCCGGAACCCCCACGTCGACCCGCTGAACGTCCTCCAGATGCAACTGCTCCGGGACGACGACCGCAGCGAACTAGAGCAGTCGACGCTGCGGATGACTGTCAAGGGCATCGCGGCGGGGATGCAAAACACCGGCTGACTGCAGCGGGCCACGCGGTCTGAACCCCCAGAACGGGGAGTGTGAGCACGTCGCTCGCAGTTGCGGTCCGCGAAGCGAATCCGTTCCGGAGGTGCCACAGGCCGGTGGCAGGTCAGACTAGGGAAATCGTCGTGTTAAGCGTTGCCGTAGTACAGCGTGAGAAGCGGGGACCAGGGTGGAATGGACTATGCACACTGTGGGGGGTGACGTCCACGCGAGAACAACCGTTCCCGTGAAGACGTCGCTGTGACTGGCGAGTGGGGCTACCACCGTCAGGTCACACCGCCGCGAAGCGGCACGTCAACGTACCACAGGAGGTATTATAATAATTTCGCCGGTCCGGCAGTCGGCCGGGGACGCCCCCTTTCCTCTCGGCGGTGCAGCAGGTATGTTACAATACTATACTTGTAACGACATGCGGCAATGTCTTCTAACCAACTATTCCTGCCGGCGTCGCAGCCGGTGTACGTGAACAGCCGGAACGGACCGGTCGCCACGAACCTATTTTCCAGTTTATTAATTGGAATTGAACTGAATGGCAATTCTCAATAGACAGGGTGTGCAAGCGTTCCCCATACTCATGTCCTATGTAATCGTCGGCGACGGAATCGCCGGCAGTTCGGCGGCGGAAACCATCCGGCAGGAAGACGTCGAGTCGGACGTGACGGTCATCACCGACGAGGGGGAGGCACTGTACAATCGTATTCTCACCAAGGAGTTCGCCAAGGGGAAGCTCCCGGAAGGTCCCATCTCCATCCACGACCCCGAGTGGTACGACGAGCGCGACATCGACCTCGAACTCAACACGTACGTCACGGGAGTGGACACCGACGCCCACGAGGTGCACACGCACGAGGGAGAGACCTACGAGTACGACAAACTCCTCATCGCGACGGGCGGGACGCCGATTCAGCTCCCGGTGGGGGACTCCGACGCCGACGGCATCCACCACTTCTGGACCTTCCAGGACGCCCGGAAGATTCGCGAACACGCAGACGAGGCGGAGAAGGGCATCGTCGTGGGTGCGGGACTACTCGGCATCGACCTCGCGGCAATCTGTGCGGCTCACGACATCGAAGCCAACTACCTGATGCGGGGCAACCGCTGGTGGCGCTACGCTCTCTCGCTGGACGGGGCGGAGATCGTCCACGACGCGCTCGCCGAGAACGACGTGAAACCGGTGTTCGAGTCGGGCGTCGACCACTTCGAGACCGACGAGGACGGCCACGTCACTGCCGCCGTCGACCCCAACGGCGACCGCTACGAGGGCGACTTCTGTGGCATCGCCGTTGGACTCGACTTCAACACGGAGTGGCTTCAGGGGAGCGGCATCGAGACGGACAACGGCGTGGTCGTCGACGAGTACATGCAGACCAGCGACGAGGACGTCTACGCCGCCGGCGACATCACACAGTTCCACGACACCATCCTCGGCGAGCGCGCACAGAACGGCGCGTGGGGCTCCGCCAGAGAACAGGGGTCGGTCGCCGGGGCGAACATGGTCGCCGACGGCGAGGCCGAGGAGTTCCGCTGGGTCTCGACGTACTCCATCTCCCACTTCGACTTCGCGTTCCTCTCCTTCGGCCACCCGACGCTGGGCGAGGAGACGGCCGAACGCAAGTACTCCGACAGCGAGTGGCGCCGCCTCGCGTTCAAGAACGGCCAGCTCATCGGTGGCGTCCTCATCGGCGACCTCTCACAGCAGTCGAACTACAAGCAGATAATCCGCGAGGAGCGCCAGGTCGCCGACCAGAAGGAACTCCTGCTCGAAGAGGACTTCGACCTGGAGGACCTCGAAGCGCCGCCGCAGGTCGAGTGACGCGACCGAACGAATAGATAACTTATTGACGCTCCATGTGGTACGAAGTCGCATGCGATTCGTGATTATCGGTGCCGGGAGCGTGGGCCTCCGGACGGCACGCGTGCTCAGGGACAGTGGTCACACGGTCGTCGTCGTGGAGAAGGACGACGAGGTGCTCAAACGGCTCGGCGACGAGGGGTTCGACACAGTCAGGAACACGGGGCCGCTGGCGGAGGTACTCGAACGGGCGGACGTCGAGGCGGCCGACGCCGTCGGGGCGCTCACCGACGACCTGAACACCAACTTCGCCGCGTGCATGATAGCCAAGCAGGCGGGCTGTCGGACGGTGATGCGACTCGACGAAGCCTACGGCGAGGAGGTCTATCGCCAGTACGCGAGCGACGTCGACGAGATAATCCACCCCGAACGGCTGGGGTCGGTCGTCGTGACGAACGCCCTCTCCGGCGGGAACATCCGTGCCATCGCGGACATCAAGCAGAGCCTCCAGATCGTCGAGTTCACCGTCACGGAGTCCTCGCCGATGGGCGGGTACAGCCTGAGCGAACTCGAACTCCCCAGCGACGCGCGACTGCTGGCGTACGGGAAGGGTGACGGCCCACTCGACCTTCCGACGGCCGACGAGGTGCTCGACGTCGGCGACCAGCTGGTCGTGCTGACGGACTTCAGGAAACTCGGTGACGTCCGCCGGCTCATCGTCGGCGAAGACGGGCCGCAGGTGCTGGCGACCTGACCCGATTCGCCACCAGTATTTTTAGGTCTCACTGTCTCTACAACGCACATGAGGTGTATCATCCTCGGGTTCGGGCGCGTCGGCCGGCCGACCGCCCAGCGCATGCAAGACGCGGGCCACGACGTCACGGTCATCGAGAACGACGACGGGAAGTTCGAGGCCATCAGGAAACGCGGTCTGACACTGGTCGAGGGCGACGGCAGTGACGAAGCGGTCCTCGAACGGGCCGACCTGGCGACGGCCGACGCCGTCGCCGCACTCACCGACGACCTCGACACCAACCTCGCCGCGTGTTCGGCCGCCAGCGAGGCGGGCTGTCGGACCGTGCTCCGAATCTCCCAGGAGATAAGCGACGCGGACTACGAGCGCTACTCCGGGCAGGTCGACGAGGTAATCTACCCCGAGCGCGTCGGCGCGGCGGCGGCCAAGACCGCACTGCTCGGCGGTGACTTCAACGTCATCTCCTCGCTGACAGAGGAACTGTCCATCGCCAGCGTCTCGGTCCCGGAGGGCGCGCCGGTCGTCGGCGAGCGGGTCGTGAACGTCGACCTGCCCGGGGAGACGCGCATCTACGCGCACGGGCGCGAGGGAGAAGACATGTCGGTCCCCCTGCCGCAGACGCGGTTCGAACCGGGTGACTCTGTGGCGGTGATGGTCGACTCGTCGATGCTCCAGGACGTCCGGGCGACGATTCGGGGGCTGTGACCGGTATCACTGGGGTCGCGAGGAGAGCGGCGCGCGCTCAGAGCGTGTAGGCCATCATCACCTGGTCGACCTCCTTGTGGCCGATGGTGTAGTGGTCCTCTCGGACACCCTCCCGCTCCCAGCCGCGGCGCTCCAGGAACGAGACCGCCTGCATGTTCGTCCGCGCGACGTTGTTGTACACCTTCAGGTAGTCGTGGCCGGCCGCCCAGTCGAGTGCCCGGTCCAGCAGCGCCGACCCGACGCCGTAGCCGCGGTAGGCATCGCGGACGCCGACGGTCAACTGCGCCGTCGGCCGGAGTTTCTCCGTCAGCGGGAGGTCGAGGTGGCACCACCCGACGATTTCGTCGTCGGCCGTCGCTACGAAGAACAGGCGGGCCCTGACGGTGTTGTGCCGGAACACCGTCTCGTCGTAGCGCATCTCCGCCGCGAGTTCCTCCGCGACGACGTAGGTCTTCTTCCCCGCGATCTCCTCGACGGTGTCGACGAGTGCGTCGAAGTCCTCGTCGGTCGCGGGTCGGACGGCGTAGGTGAAGTCCTTGGTCTCGAAGGTCTCGCTGCCGCCCAGGTCGAGCGCGAGCCCGAGCGCGTCACCCCGTCGTTCGAGGTACCCCGCCGCGGTCAGCGAGTCGACTGCCGTCTCGAACTCGTCGTCCGCGAGGCCGACCGCGCGCTGGACGTCCGCGGCGTCGTGTGGACCGTTCTGTTCGACGTGTTTGTAGACACGCTTGCTGGCTGGGGACTCGAATGTCACCGGTTCGAGTTGAAGCATACAGTAGCGTGTTACGTGGATGGTATGTTTAGTTCTTGCTTGTGGGGTAAGTAACAGTTTCCGGGTCGTGAGGGAGTGACGCCCCGGAGTCGGTCCACTGCCAGGGGGCCGTTCGAGCGCTCGACTGCGCCGGGGTCGGTGCGGTGTTCGGGCGGTAGACGGACTGTTCCGGGTTAACACGCACCAATATTTATTACGCTCTTCTCTCAATGGTACCCCGATGGCGACAGTAGAATACCTCGACTACGAAGTGGTGGACGACAACGACTGGGACCTCTACGACGAGGGCACGTTCGACGCGGCGGCAGACGCCGACCTCGGCGAGGAGGAGCACGGCACCTTCGACGTCACGGAGGGCGAGTACATCCTGGAAGCGGCCGAGGCGCAGGGCTACGACTGGCCGTTCTCGTGCCGGGCCGGTGCCTGCGCGAACTGCGCGGCCATCGTCGTCGCGGGCGACGTCGAGA
The DNA here is from genome assembly GCF_037338445.1 of Salinibaculum sp. SYNS191. Taxonomy (NCBI): domain Archaea; kingdom Methanobacteriati; phylum Methanobacteriota; class Halobacteria; order Halobacteriales; family Haloarculaceae; genus Salinibaculum; species Salinibaculum marinum. The sequence continues at coordinate 3,677,886 of NZ_CP147838.1, read as the reverse complement.
TGGACATGCAACAGATTCTCAGCGACGACGAGGTCGAGGAGAAAAACGTCCGTCTCACCTGCGTGGGGACGCCGGCCTCAGACCACGTGAAGATAGTCTACAACGCGAAACACCTCGACTACCTCGAAGACCGCGTCATCTGACCGGCCACTGCCCGTCCGGGCGGCAGCGGCCGACAGCGACGCGTCTGCGAGGGGGCAAAGCGGGCAGGAAACGGCAGCGAGCGGGCGTCAGGAACAGTCGGTTCGGAGAGTTCGCGCCCGGTCAGAGCGCGTCGGCGACTTTCTCGATTGGGTGGGGCGGCTCCTCGCCGTGTTGCTCCCGGTAATCCGCGAGCTGTGAGCGACAGGAGGCACCGGGTGCGACCACCTGGTCGGTCGGTGACTCGTCGACCTGGTCGTACAGAATCGAGCCGATGGCCTTGCTCATCGAGTAGTGTTCCTCCTCGTACCCGAAGCTGCCGGCCATGCCACAACAGCCCGAGTCCAGCGCGTCGACCTCGTAGCCCGCCCGCCGCAGGATGCCGACGGCGTGGTGGTCCTTCCGCGTGGCCTTCTGCTGGCAGTGGCCGTGGTACGCCAGCGACTCGGGCGGGGCGTCGAAGTCGATGTTCTCGTCGAGGCGGTACTGGTCCATGTACTCGAGGACGCCGTACGCCTTCTCGGCGACGGCCTCGACGTCCGACCCCGAGAGCATGTCGAGGTAGTCGAGCTGGTACATCACCGCGTCCGAGGGTTCGACCGAGACGATGTCCCAGCCCTCCGCGACGTAGGGCGCGAGCGCCTCGACGTTGTCCTCTGCCGTCGAGCGGGCGTGGTCGAGCATGCTCTTCGAGAAGGCCGGGCGGCCGCTGTCGGTCACCTCGTCGGGCACCTTGATGTGGATGCCCGCGGCCTCCAGCACCTCGACGGCCGCTCGGCCGACGTAGGGGTGGCTGTAGTCCGTGTAGGGGTCAGCGATGAGCAGGGCCTTCCGTTCGGCCTCGGACTGGGGCACCTGCGCACCGCCGCGGGAGCGCCACCACTTCCGGAAGGTGTTGCGGTGGAAGGCAGGGAAGTCCCGGTCGCTGGCGATGCCGACCGTCTTCTCCATCAGCCAGTCCACACCGGGGACCTTCATCCCCCAGTTCGACAGGGGCGCGAAGGTGCTGCCCAGCGAGAGTACCTGGTCGACGTTGGCGAACAGCCGGTCGCGGAGTTTCAGCCCCTCGCGCTGGTGGTACTCGTGGACCACCTCGGCTTTGACCTTGGCCATGTCGACCCCGCTCGGACAGTCGTTCTTGCACCCCTTGCACCCGATGCACAGCCCCAGTACCTCGTGGACGAACTCGTCTGTGAACATCTCGTCCGGCAGGTCACCGTTCATCGCGTGGCGCAGCATGTTCGCACGCCCACGCGTGCTGGTAATCTCCTCCTCGGCCGCGCGGTAGGTCGGACACATCACGCCACCGGTGGTCTCCTGGTATCCCGTACAGCCTGCACAGCCGTGGCAGAGTTCGACCATGCCCTGGAAGCCGTTCTCGTTCTCCCAGTTGAGCACGGGTTCGAAGTCGGCGTCGAAGGTGTACGAGGAGTCGTACCGGAGGTTCTTCGTCGCGTCGTGGTCGCCACAGACGTTGCCCGGGTTGAGCAGCCAGTCGGGGTCGAACGCCGACTTGAGGTCCCGGAAGGCGTTCCACAGGTCCTCGCCGTAGAGCTTCTTGTTCCACTGGGTGCGCGCGCGGCCGTCCCCGTGCTCGCCCGAGATGGACCCGCCGTATTCGACGACGAGGTCAGTCATGGCGTCGGATATCTCGTACATCTGGTCGACGCCGTCCTCGGCCTTGAGGTTCAACAGCGGCCGGATGTGCAACACGCCCGGACCGGCGTGAGCGTAGTACGCCGCGAAGGTGTCGTACTCGTCGAAGAGGTCCTGCAGGTCCGAGATGTACTCCGGCAGGTTCTCCGGCGGGACGGCGGTGTCCTCGACGAAGGGCCAGTGCTTGTCGTCGCCGGTGTTCGAGAGCAGAATCGGCAGCCCCGCCTTGCGCATCTTCCAGAACTTCGCCTGCCGGTCGTCGTCGTACGCCTCCAGCGCGTCGACGGCCTGAATCTCCACGTCGGTCACGTCCCCGGCGTCGTCGTCGGGGTCGAGTTCGGCCTGGTAGTCCGGCAGGCGGTCCGCGAGCAGGTTTGCGATCTTCTGTTTGCCCTCCTCGGGCGTGTCCGCGTAGAACTCGACCAGCAGCGTCGACTCGGTTCCCTCGGGGAGCGTCGCCACGAGGTCCGAGAACTGCGGGTTGTCGCGAGCCAGGTCCAGGAACACCTCGTCCATCACCTCGACCGCAGAGGGGTCGTGGTCGAGGATGGGCGCGACGTCGCGCATCGCGGGCAACACGCCGTCGTAGGTCAGCATCACGATGGCCGTCTCGTTGGGGATGGGTTCCAGCGAGACGGTGGCCTCGGTGACGATGGCGAGCGTGCCCTCGCTGCCGGCCATCAGCCGCCCGAGGTTGACCTCGCCGCGCTCGCGGGCCTCGTCGACGAGCATGTCCAGGTTGTACCCCGAGACGTTGCGTTTCATGTCGGGGTATCGCTCCGCTATCTCGTCGGCGTCCTCGTGGAGGAGTCGGCCGACCTCGGCGTATATCTGGGCCTCGATTTGCGAGCCCTCGTCGCGGGCCTCCGTCGCCTTGTCGTGGAGGTCCTCGACGTCTACCCACCCGAACGTCGTCACGGTCCCGTCCGAGAGCACGACCTCGCACTCCTCGATGTAGGCGTCGGTCTTCCCGTACTTCAGCGAGTGCGCGCCCGTGGTGTTGTTCCCGATGGCACCCGCGAGGACGCTCTTGTCGCCCCACGCCGGGTCCGGCGCGAACTTCAGCCCGTGCGGTTCGAGATTGCGGTTGAGTTCCGCGATGGTGATGCCCCCCTCCGCACGGGCCGTCTCCGCGTCGGGGTCGACGTCGAGCATCTCGCTCATGTGGCGCTTGAAGTCGAGGACGACCGCCTCGTTGACGGCCTGGCCGGCGAGGCTCGTCCCGCCACCCCGCGGGAGCACCGGAATCTCGTTGTCGGCACAGTACTCCATGACCGCGGCGACGTCGTCGGTCGAGACCGGCGAGACCACGCCAATCGGGAGCTCCTCGTACGCGCTGGCATCTGTCGCGAACAGTTCCCGTGTGTACTTGTCGAAGCGCACCTCGCCCTCGACCCGCGCTTCGAGCGCGGCGACGAGGTCCGGTCGGTTCTGCCCGTCACCCTGATGGTCGTAGTTAGCGTCGGGGTCACCCGACGGACCCGTGTGAGTCTGTGACTGAGAGTCGTATGCCATGCTCACCCTACCAGTTGTACTCCACCCAAATGAATGATTGGGGTGTCTTCGAGCTAATCAGTGCCTACAGCGGGGAGACTCGGCGGTCGAGCGGGGTTTCATCACAGATAGAGAAGGCAGAGAGCCGTCCCGGCCGCCGGTGTCGTCTGCCTCGGTCTCAGAGGATGGTGAACTGGTCGGTGATGACGTCCGAGTCCTCGCCGGCGTCGACCTTGACCTCGTAGCGGTAGGTGCCGGGTTCGATGTCCTCGTCGGTCTCGATTTTCGCGCCCCAGCCCTCCTCGGAGAACTCCTCGTGGTCGCCGCGCCAGGACATCTCCAGCGGGCCGTAGTCGGCGTTGGGGAACTCGACGGTGATGGAGTCCACCTCGTCCGCGCCGAGGAACTCGCCGGTGTCGCTGTCGAAGACGTTGACGTTGAGGCCGATCTCCATGCCGGGGTGGAACTGCCGGCTGCTCTCACACGGCGTGCCGGTCGAGGTGCCGTCGGCCGTGGCGGTGTCGTCCGTCGTGCTCGTCTCGTTTGTGACGGTCGTGTTGCCGCCGGTACCGCCGGTCCCGCTCCCGCCGGTGTCGCCACCGCTGCCGCCACTGTCGCCGCCGCTTCCGCCGCTTCCGCCGCTACCACCGCTGCCGCCGCTACCGCTGGGTGTGCCGGGGTCCGTGATGTAGTTGCACCCCGCGAGGCTCACCGTCGCCCACGCGGCCGCGCCGGTGGAGATGAGACGACGCCGCGAGACGTCGCCCCGCTGGCCGGAGCGCTGACTGGAAGTGTCGTCGGAATTGTCGTGGCCCATATAGCGGTATGTTCCAGCCCCATCGTACTTAAGAGTGTTTGTCGTTAGCTATCCAGACTCCATCGAACAGGGGCCGGGTCACGGTTGGGAGTGGAGGGTCAGTGTCGGGATGTCTCAGCGCTGATGAACTAAACGCAGAATTTATTAGGTGGGCGCGAGACGTATCACAGGAACATGAGCCATAGAAGTGACAAGACGGGTTCCAGCGGGGAACCGGCAGCACCGGACGAACTTCCAGAAGAATCAGGCGACAGCGGCACGACGCGGCGGCGGTTGCTCGCATCAGGGACGGCGGCCTGGGCGACGGTCCTCGCGGGCTGTCCGGGCGACGGCGGCGACGGCACGGACACCGAGGCACCGACCGACACGGCCACCGCAACCGAGACGGCAACCGAGACGGCGACCGAAACGCCGAGCCAGCAGCCGGAGAACTTCGTCGTGACGGCCGAGACCATCGCGGGCGGCGGCGTCCCGGGTTCGGTCTCGTTCATCTCCTCGTGCGCGGCTACGAACGTGTTCGTGCCGGGCATGACGGCGGTGTTCATGGTCGGTGTCTACGACCCCGAGACGGGCGACCGTCTGGGCCCCGACAGCCTCAGCGGCGTGTCGGTGAACGTCGAAGGGCAGGGTACGGTCGACCTGAGCTGGAACAGCGACTACAGCTGGGCGAGCAGCGCCGACGGCGAAGACTGGGTCGGTAGCTGGCAGGTTCCCGAAGACATCGAACCGGGCGGGCTTCCGTTCACGGTGGAAGTATCCAACGGCGACGCGAGCTTCCAGAACGTCGGCGTCCTCTCCGACTCCATCGAGGTCGTCGAGTACGACGACCCGACGAACTACGTCGTGGACACGGAGACCCGGTGGAACGGCCACCCGGCCCCCGACTACACCAACGGCTTCGTCGGTGCCTGTGCCCCCGAGCGGGAGTTCAGCACGGAGATGGACGTCACCTTCGTCGTCAGTATCTACGACAGCACCTCCGGCAACATGGTCGGCGCGGACGGCCTCGTCAACCCCAACACCGGGGAAGCTGTCGAGGACGAGGGGAGCGAGGTCAGCGGCGGCCTCGACTCCGTGACGGTCACCTCGACCGACGACGCGTTCGACGACGTGGCGCTGGAGTGGACCGCAGCACTCGACGACGAGAACGGGCTGCCGCGCTGGTTCGGCACGCTGGAGACGGAGAACCTCGACCCCGGCACGTACGGCTACGAGGTCCAGATCTCCGACCAGAGCAAGGGCCGCTTCGACACCGGTGTCGCGTCGGACCAGTTCACCATCATCGAAGTCCCGAGCAGCAGCAACTGAGCGGTTGACCGCTTCCGGATAGTTTTTCCCCACGCCCTTTGTTCGTTCAAGTATGAGCCAGCCGGACGACCAGACGCAACCGGCGGAGGACGACGACGGCAAATACCTCGAATTCGCCGATACCGTCGAACTGGACACCACCAAGGAGGACCTGTGGGAGGTCATCTCGGACCCGGCGGTCCTGACCGAGTGTGTCCCCGGGGCGGAGTCCATCGAGCGCGTCTCCGAGCAGAAGTACACCATCGACATCACGCGGGGCGTGAGCAGCCTGACCGTCTCGCTGTCCGGGGAGGCGGAGTTCGTCGAGATGAACCCGCCGGACTACATCGTGACCACGGGCAGCGCGTTCGACTCGAAGACCGGCAGCGACTTCGACATCCTGACCGCGATGGAGATGACCGAGACCGACGACGGGACGGTGGCGCTGACCTACAAGGCGGAGGTGTCCTTCTCGGGCGGCGTCGCCTCGATCAGCAAGCGGATCATCCGGCCCATCGTCCAGCGCGACGTCGACACCTACTTCGAGAACGTCCGCGAGCGGGTTCGGGACGACGGCGCGGAGTGAATCGAGCGGGGGGAGACGCGCCGGGGTCCGGTCGACGCCGGCGACTACTCGTCTGTGAGTTCGAAGGCGAAGTGAAACGCCGGGAGCGGCCGGACCGGATGGTTGTCGAGATAGGAGAGATGCGGCAGTAGTTCGAAATCCGGCATGTCCTCCTTGACCTTGAACAGCGAGGGGTAGACGTCGATGAAGTGCCAGCCCGGTTCGCCGGTCGCGCGAATCACCGGGTTGACGATGCCGGTGTCGTCGTCACCGCCGGTGCCACAGAGGTACCCCAGTGGATGGTTGTCGTAGACGAAATAGGCCGCGTTCTCGTAGTTCGTCCAGCCCAGCCCCGACAGCTCGATTTCGATTTCGGTCCCGAAGGGCCCGCTCGTCGGGCCGTAGGTCTCGATGGTGGGCTGCATCACGAAGCCGGTCACCGCGACCTCCCGGCCCTCCACGGCGGCCGTGATTGGTCGGGACGCGCCGATATCCTGCGGAATCGTCACGTCCACCTGGAAGGAGCCGTCGCTGTCGGCGGTGACCGTCGGCAACACGTCGGGCTTGCCCACCGGCGTGATGTCGGGGTCCGGCGGCGATGAGTAGCCCTGTGAGTTGTGACCCTCGTGGCGGTACCAGATGAGGTCGACCTCGGCGTTGGCGGGGAAGCCGGTCCCGGTGATGATGGCGCTGGTCCCGGCCTGGCCGCTCGTCGGCGAAATCTCCAGTTCGGCCTCGGTGTCCTCGTCGAGGTACGGGTAGTGTGCGGGGATGGGCTGCTCGTCGAACAGCGGGTCCATCCAGGCCGTCTCCGGCGGTTCGTCAGGTTCGGTCACCTCGACGGTCCACGAGGTCTGTCGGTCACCGGCCACGGCGCGAAACGGCGACTGCGTGTCACGGATGAGGTAGGGGACGCCCCGGTGACCGTGCCAGACCTTGATCATGTGCTTGCCCGGCGGCCCGGCCGCACGGATTTCCGCCGTCGCCGTCCCGCGGTTGTTCACGCCGGTCACGAACCCGACGGTGCTGTTGTCCCAGGCGACCTGGTAGTTCGTCGCCATCACGTCCGGACTGATGCCGTACCCGCGGAGGAGGAAGGAACCGCCGAGCGGTGCGACCTGCTCCTCGACGTCGAACCAAGCGATGACGTCGAACTCGGCGTCGTCGACGGTCTCGCCCTCCGCGTCCCGCACCTCGATGCGGTGCCGGCCGCCGAAGTCCTCCGGTATCGTCCACTCCCGGTCGAAGGCCCCCGAGGCGTCGGTCTCGACAGCCGCGATGGTGTCCACGCGGTGGCGGTACTGCGGGCCGACGATTTCGTGTTGCTCCAGGACGCCCCAGTGGCCGTCGACCGAGTGCCAGAGCACCTCGAACTCCTCATCGGCCGGGAAGTTCCGCCCCTGTACGGTAATCGTGTCCCCGACGTAGCCCTCACTGTGGCTGAGGACGACGTCACCCGGACGTCCGCCCTCGCCACCCGGCGCGCCGTGTGTGCTCCGTCGGGTCTCCTCGTTCGCGTCGTTTCCCATGTAAGTGTGTAGACAGGCCGTGTGGTATATATGTGCTGCTGAGAGGCTGACCCGGGGACGCCAGCCACCAGCACTCCGTGGGTTCGTCGCGTCCCGGCGGGTCGACGTGTAGGACAGAACAAACATTCACGTTAGCATCCATAATTACTGCCCCGTGCTGTCGGAAACGAAATGATAACTTCATTAGTGGGTGTCCGGGTAGGGCGGGACATGGGAGACAACGGCGGTCGAGAGCGAGTAGAGACCGAAAGGAGAGCCCGGGGCGCGGGTCGAAGCAGGCGGTCGTTCCTCGCGACCGGGGCAGCCGTCGCGCTGGCGTCGCTGGGCGGGTGCGCCGGGGACGGGGGCACGGACGGCGACGGCGGGAGCGGCGACGGCGGGAGCGGCAGTACCGGGACCGGGACGGCCGGCAGCCCCGACGAGGTGGTCATCGGCTCGGTCCACCCGTTCACCGGCAGCACGTCCTACGTGGGGACACGGTTGCACAACGCCGTCGAACTGGCCGCCGAGATGGCGAACGAGAACGGCGGCGTCGAGTCGCTGGACGGCGCGGAGGTCAGGGTCATCAAGGGCGACCACAAGAACGACCCCGCGCTGGCCGGCGAGGTGACCCGCGAACTCATCGACCAGGGCGCGGACATCCTGACCGGGACCTACTCCTCGCCGGTGACCAACGCCGCGACCCAGGTCGCCGAGTCGCAGGGCGTCCCGTTCGTCATCGACGTCTCCGTCGCCGCCTCACTGCTCCAGGCGCGGGACATGGAGTACGTCTACCGCCCCCACTCGAACTCCTGGGACATGGCGAGCGACAGCGTCGCGGGACTGCAGTCGGTCGCCGACCAGGCCGACCTCGACGTTCAGACGGCCGGCCTGTTCTACGTCGACACCAGCTACGGGCAGGCAATCCGCGACGGCCTCAAGCGCGCGTTCGAGGATACGAACATCGAGATTACCGCCACGGCAACCATCGGCTTCGGCGAGACGGCCGACACGCAGGTCACACGGTTCCGTCAGGCCGACCCCGACGTGCTCGTCCCGACGGTGTTCTCGAACCAGATGCTCGAACTGGTCGGCTCGATGCAGGACCAGGGCTACTGGCCGGACATCTTCGCCGCCCTCGGCAGCGGCGGGATGACCACGGACAACTTCCAGCAGATGGGCGAGGTCATCAACGGGGCGCTCGCCTCGGGGTACAAGATAGACCCGAGCAAGGAGCGCGCCCAGCAGGTGAACCAGCGGTTCATGAACACCTACGACACCGCCCCGATGGTGGACAACGTCGCGATGGCCTTCACGACGGCGGAGGTGATGATTGCCGCGGCCGAGCAGGCCGCGAGCACCGACGCGGACGCGCTGAACGGGGCGCTGCAGTCGCTCACCGTCGAGGACCATATCATGGCGATGCCACCCATCTCCTTCGACGACGCGGGAGAGAACGAAAACTCGCTGTCGGTTGTCGACCAGGTCCAGGACCAGCGGGCGCGTATCGTCTACCCCGACGAGTACGCGACTGTCGACGTCGTGACTGACACGATAGGACCCTCCTGAGAGGGCGCGGACGGCGCTACTCCTCGGTTATCTCGAAGGCCATGTGCATCCCGGGGAGCACGCGCATCGGGTGGTTGTGGAGATAGGAGAGGTGGGGCTTGCGCTCGAACTCCGGTTCGTCCTCCTTCATCGCGGTGATGGAGGGGACGACGTCGATGAAGTGCCAGCCCGGTTCGCCCGACGCCCGGATGACGATTCTGACGGTGTCGCTCTCGGCGTCGGCCGACTCCGCGGCGTAGCCGAAGGCCTTGTTGTCGTAGATGAAGTACGGGGAGTTCTCGTAGCTCGTCCAGCCGACGCCGGAGAGTTCGATTTCGATTTCGGTGCCGACGGGACCGCTTCTCGGCTCGAACGTCTCGATTTTCGGTTTGACCATGAACCCCGTGACGGCGACGGACTTGCCGTCCACCTCGGCGACGATGGGTCGCGTCGAGCCCTGCGTCGTTGGAATCTCGACCTCCACCTGGAAGCGTCCGTTGTCGTCGGTGGTCGCTGTCGGCAACACGTCGGGCCGGGGCTCCGGGAGGATGTCGGGACCCCGGATACCCGCGCCGACGTGTCTGTACCAAATGAGGTCGACCTCCTCGTTGGGCGGGAAGTTCTCCCCGGTGATGAACGTGCTCGTCCCCGGCGGGCCGGACTGGGGCGTAATCTCCAGTTCGGCCTCGGTGTCCTCGTCGAGGTCCGGGTAGTGCAGGTCGATGGGACTCTCGTCGTAGACGTCCTCCGTCCACGCGATCTCCGGTGGCTCCTCAGGTTCGGTCACCTCGACCGTCCAGGCCGACGTGCGACCGCCGGCGACCGGGCCGAACGGCGACTGCGTGTTGTTCGAGAGGTACGGGATGCCCTGGTAGTTGCGCCAGACCTGGAGCGTGTGCTCGCCCGGCGGCCCGACGGCGCGGATGCGGGCCATCGCCGTGCCGTGTTTCAGGACGCCGGTCATGAAGCCGACGTAGCCGTTGTCCCAGGTGACCTGGTAGTTGTTCTTGGTGGCCCTGGGGCCCAGGCCGTAGCCCGTGACGGTGAAGAAGTCACCCAGCGGGGCTTCGGTCCGGTCGAGTTCGAACCACGGCGTGATGTGGTACGTCGCCTGGTCGAGCGCCCGGCCGCTCTGGGTCATGATCTGGACGGTGTGGGGACCGCCGTAGTCCTCCTGGACCGTCCACTCCTCGTCGAAGGCCCCGGAGTCGTCTGCCTCGACCGTCGCGATACCCTCCTGCCGGGGCTTGAACTGCGGTCCGATGACCTCGTTGCCCTCGACGATACCCCACCGGCCCTCGCTGGAGTGCCAGACGATTTCGTACTCCCGGCCCGGTTCGAGGTTCCGGCCCGAGATGGTTAGCGTGTCCCCGACGTAGCCCTCCTCGTCGCTCAGCGTCAACTCGCTGTCGCTGTCTGCCGTACCCGGCGGCGCTCCGAGGTCGGACGAGGGGTTAGGGTTCTCCTCCATGGGTCAGGGTATTAATTAATCGTAGATATATCTTGCCCGTGCCCCCCGCGAGGACCGCGCAAATCACGTACTCATCACACGACGACGGGCCGACGCGGAATGGTAACGTTTTGGTTCCTGGGTGAGAACGGGGGGGTATGTCGTCGGAAGACCCGTCAGACGTGTTCGATGAGCTCTCCGAGATGGAGTCGAAGGCAATCTTCAAACCGAAGGTGGTGGCTCTGGTCGTCAGCAACAGCGAGAACAAGGGACCGAACGTCATGACCGCGTCGTGGTGGATGCTCGCCGGGTACAACCCGTTCCGCTACATGCTCGCGGTCAGCCACGGCGATTACACCCACGAGATCATCGAGGAGAGCAAAGAGTTCGTCCTCGCCGCGCCCTCCTCGGAGATGATAGAGGCGCTCACGCTGTCGGGGATGGTCAGCAACCGCGAACTGGACAAGATAGAGCACCTGGGCCTGGAGACTGTCCCCGGCTCGGAAATCGACGTCCCGCTGCTGAAAAACGCCGTCGGGAACATCGAGTGCTCGGTGATGGACTCCTTCGAGTTCGAGAACTGCACGTACTACTTCGGCCAGGTCGAGGCGGCCTACGTCGCGAAGGACGGCATGGACGGCCGTCTGCTCTCGCTGGACAACGACATCCTGGCGTACCTGGGCAGCGACTGGGACGAGGGCGACACCCACACGAAATCGCGGTACTACGCCGAGTTGAGCAGCGACGACCTGCGCCGGTTCCCCGGCGACGAGGTCATCGAGGGCCTTCCCGAGGACCTCCGCGAGAAGTACCAGGCCGAGGACTGACAGCTACTCCAGGTCCGCGGCGACGTCCGCGACCGCGTCGATTATCTTCTCGTATCCCGTGCAGCGACAGACGTTCCCGCCCAGTGCCGACCGGACGTCCTCCCGGTCGGCGGAGGGGTCGTCGTCCAGGTACGAGAGCGCCGAGAGTACGAACCCCGGCGTGCAGTAGCCACACTGCAGTGCGAAGTGCTCCTCCAGGGCGTCCTGGACCTCCCGGCCGAGCGTCCCGTCCTCGATTCCCGCGACGGTCGTCACCGACTGCCCGTCGGCCTGCGCGGCCGGCACCAGACACGTCTTCACCGCCGTCCCGTCCAGCAGGACCGTACAGGAACCACAGCGGCCGCTGTCGCAGGCGTCCTTGACGCTTTTCGCGTCGCAGTCCTCCCTGAGCACGTCACGCAATGGCTTTTCCGGCGGGACGTCGACCGTCGTCTCCGTCCCGTCGAGGTCGAAGGTGACGTTCATAGCGCACCTCCCGCGCGGCGCGTAGCGGTTTCGAGCGTCCGCTCGACGAGCGTCGGCGTCAGGGCGCGCTTGTAGCGTGCCGACCCGCCGCGGTCGTCGCTGGGGTCGATGTCCTCGCTCGCTGCCCCGGCGGCAGTCGCGAGTGCGTCCTCACTCACCGCCGCACCGTCGAGCGCGTCCTCGACGGACGGCGCGCGAATCGGCCGGTCCGCGACGGCCGTGAGGCCCACGCTCACGTCGGTGAACTCCCCGTCGTCGACGGTCACGGTCGCGGCCACGCCGACCGTCGGCCATCCCGCCTCGACCGACGAGTGTTTGATGTAGGCCGACCCCGCGTCCGACGGCGGGAGCGTGACGTCGATACCCGTCACCAGTTCTGCCCGGCCGAGGTCCGTCTCCCCGTCGCCCCGCAGGAAGTCGTCCAGCGCCTGCGTGCGGTGGCCGTCGGCGCTCTCGATGGCGAGCGTCGCGTCCAGACAGAGCAGAACCGAGAGGATATCGAGCGCGGCGACGCCGTAGCAGACCGCGCCGGCGAGGGTCCCCGCGTTACGAATCTGGCGGTCTCCGACGACGGCGCAGGCGTCCTCGAACATAGTGACCCGTTCGCTCAGGTCGTGGGCAGCCAGGTCGGCGTACGTCGTCGTGGCGCCGAACGTCGCGGTGCCGTCGTCGACGGAGACGCCCCCCAGCGCCGGAATCGCGCTGACGTCCACCAGCGCGTCGGGGTCGACGATACCCTCCCGCAGCATGAGCATCACCGTCTGGCCGCCGGCGACGACCATCGTTTGGCCCTCCGCGTCGGCGAGATTGCGACAGGCCTCCGCGACGGTCTCCGGCCGGTGGTACGCCCTCTCACCCGCTGCGGCGGTCATGGCTCGGCCTCCTGGAGCACGAAGAAGACGTCTTCGTCGCGCACCGGGGCGTCGGTAAAGCGGACGCCGACCGCGTCCCGGATGGCGTTCGTGATGGCTGGCGCGACGGGAGGCAGCGACGGCGTCCCCACGCCCTTCGCGCCGTACGGCCCCGACGCCTCGTTGGATTCGACGATTTCGCAGGCCAGCCGGTCGGGCATCTCCGTCGCGAGGCTGACCGGGTAGTCTGCGAACGTCGGATTGGTCGGCACGCCGTCGTCGAGTTCCAGTTCCGAGAGCGTGGCGAACTCGATGCCGTGCTGGACGGCCCCCTCCAGTTGGCCCTCCACGAGCGTCGGATGGATGGCAAAGCCCACGTCCTGGGCGGCGACGAACGCCGTGACGTCGACCTTCCCGGTGTCCGTATCGACGGCAACCTCGGCGAAGTGGACGCCGTAGCCGATTGGCGCGGTGTTGGTCTCTGTGCGGGCCGTCCCCTCGATGGCCTCGTCGAGCAGCGTCTCGACGGCGACGGTCTCCCCGTCGGGGGCCACGACTTGGCCGTCTTCGACCGTCAGGTCAGCCGACTGCGCCCCCAACCGGTCCGCGGCGCGGGACCGGACCTGCTCGGCGAGGTCGGCCGCGGCTTCCGCCACCGCCTTCCCGACGAGGTACGTCGTCCGGTTGGCGATGGAACCGTACTTGTCCGCGACGGCGTCGTCGGGGTCGTAGCCGCTGACGGTAATCCGGTCGAGCGGGATGCCTGTCTCCTCCGCGGCCATCTGTCCGAGGACGGTCAGCGCCCCCTGACCGACGTCGATAGCGCCGGTGTGGACAGTCAGCGAGCCGTCGGGTTCTATACGGAGTCTGGCTTCGGTGTAGTCCGTGTTCTTGTCGGACCCCGGTGTCGTTATCTGCCCGCCCGCGGCGACTCCCACGCCGTGGACGACGCTGTCCGTCTCGTCCTCGCTCCGGAGGTCGGCGAAGGTTTCGCGGCCGCGGTCGAAACACTCGGCGAGGCCACAGCTCGTAATCGGGTCGCCGGTGTGGGGGCGCTCGTACCCCTCCGCGACCCAGTTCTCCGCGCGGAACGCGACCGGGTCGAAGCCGGCTTTTCGCGCGAGTTCGTCCAGGTGGGACTCCAGCGCCCAGACGATTTGCGTCACGCCGATGCCGCGGTACTCCCCCGCAGGCGGGTTGTTCGTGAACGCCGCGACGCCCTCGTAGCGGTAGTGCTCCAGGTCGTAGAGGTCGATGGGCCGGTCCCGACAGCTCTTTAAGACGATGTGGCCCACGCCGTTGGGGTACGGCCCGGTGTCGGTGACCACGTCGACGGTCAGCGTCGTGAGCCGGCCGTCGTCTGTCGCACCCGCCTTCAGGTCGATGTACGTCTCGTGGCGCGACTCCGCGGCGGAGAACTCCGCCTCCCGGTCGAAGGCGAGCCGGACCGGGCGGCCCGTCTCCCTGGCGAGCGTGGCCGCGACGGGTTCGAGCGTGAGCTTCGCCAGCGACCGCCCGCCGAAACTCGACCCCGAGTCCGGCGGCTGCGCGACCGTGACCTCGCAGTCGCCGAACAGCTTTTCGAGCGTTCGCTCGGCACTTCCGCGGTTCCCCAGCGTCGCGGTGACTTCGAGCGTGTCGCCGTCCCACTCGGCGATACAGCAGTGCCGGTCGAGGTTGCAGTGGGTCACGCGCGGCGTCCGGTAGGAGGCCTCGTGGACGTGGTCGGCGGCCGCGAAACCGGCCTCGACGTCGCCTACCTCCAGCCTGTGGTAGTCGTCGACGTTCTGGACGTATTCGGGGTTGTCGACGCCGACCGGATGGCGGTCGGGCTGTCCGAACTCGGGGTCGTCCTGGACGACGGGCGCACCCTCCCGGACGCTCTCGCGGGCGTCGTGGACCGACGCCAGCGGGTCGAGTTCGTATTCGATGGCGTCGAGGGCGGCCTCCACCGCCTCTTTGCTCTCGGCAGCGACGGCGGCGACGACGTCGCCGTAGTGACGGACGCGGTCGTCGAAGCCGCCGGGCAGGTCCATCCGCGTCACCGCAGCGGCGACGTCCTCGATGGCGGTCGCGGCAGTCGTGTCGACCGACGCGACCTCGGCGTGCGGTGCCTCGGCGCGGAGGACACCGGCGTGAAGCGCGTCTTCGCGGTCGAGGTCGGTCCCGTAGCGCGCCGTCCCGCGGACCTTCCTGCGGCTGTCGGGTCGCGGCGCGTCCCGACCGACGGCGCGGTGGCTCAGGCCGTCGTCCGCCATCCTCGCCCCTCCGCGTCCGCGGACCCGTGTCCGCCGGTCCGCGGGTATGTGTGGTGTGCAGTCATATCCCGTTACCGCGGGGTTCGACCGGGGTCTCAAAGTAGGTGTCGACATCACCGGGCGAGCGGGTCGGGTGGTCGCCGGGCACAGCACTTATCCCGGTCGGTCGGGTGGCAGTCGTGTATGGGTGCCGAGGAGACAGCGGACGGAGACGGGGACGCGACGCAGCTGGGCTTCGAGGACACCGTGGAGCTCGCCACGACCAAGGCGGACGCCTGGGAGTTCGTCTCGGACCCCGTCCAGCTGGTCGACTGCGTCCCCGGTGCAGAGGACGTCGAGCGGCGCTCCCAGCGGGAGTACGCGTTCGAAATCGTCCAGGGAATCGGGCCGTTCACCGTGACCCTCGACGGTGACGTCGAACTCGTCGAACTGAACGAACCGGACTGGATTCTCGCCGACGGAACCGCATACGACGACTCCACCGGCAGCACCTTCGACGTCGTCTCCGCCATGGAGATGAACGAGACCGACGACGGGACGGTCGAACTGGCCTACCGCGCCGACCTCACGATGACGGGCGGCGTGGCCTCCGTCGGCGCGCGCCTGGCCTCCCGGGTCATCCGCTCCAACGTCGAGACGTACTTCGAGAACGTCAGGGAGAAAATCGACGGGCAGGCCACCGAGTGAGGACGCCGCCGACGGACTCGCCCGCCACGGTGTGGCAACGGAAAAGACTAAACGACCGTGTCAACCAGTCCCGGCCATGGACGACGGCGGGATATCACGGGAGCTACAGGACAGACTCGAAGAGCACAAAAGCGAACAGGCGAGCCAGCCCGGCACCCTGGAACTCAGTGAGGGGACGGGCTTCGTCGGCGACGAGGTGACGCTGGCGGGGCGGGACCTCCCCGCCGGGGAGCGCCTCAACGTCGTCTGGCACACGTCGACGGGACGGTGGGGGCTCGTCCAGGCCAACGAGGTCATGGACCCCGTCTACGAACCGCGGACCGAGACCATCCTCTCAGTCGACACCGACGAGGACGGGGCCTTCGATGAGACCTGGCAGGTCCACGAGGACTACGGCGGCGAGCACGTCGTCGAGGTCCAGACCAGGGGCGGCACCACGCTGGCGTCGTCGGAGTACCTCGTCGAGCCCCACTTCGAACTCGACCGGACGACGGCACCGCTTGGCGAGGCGTTCCGGCTCACCGCCTACGGCCTCGGTCCCGACCGGGTCACCAACAACTACCAGGTCACCTGGAACAACAGCTACGTCGGCTTCCTGACGGGCGTGTTGAACCGGGGGACGGCGACGGCAGAAATCCGCGCCGTCGGGCCGCCGGGCGAGCACGCCGTCCAGATATGGCGCAGTCCCGAGGGGATGCCGTACCTCCAGAACTACACCCAGTCGCCGCTGGGCGAGATGACCGACGACCGCACGACGTCGTGGACGGTCGAGGTGACCGAACCCGACGAGCGGCCCGAAACCGCGTGGATGGACCCGCTGCTGGAGGAGCACCCCATCGAGGAACACCTCGTCGACCCCGACGAGGACACCGGGGCGTCGCTGTCCGTCTCGCCGACGTCGGGCCAGTCGGGGACCGACGCCATCGTCACGGGGGAGGGGTTCCCGCCGAACACCGAGGTCGACCTCGTCTGGCACACCCACGCCGGTCACCGGTTCATGCACGACACGGTCACCGCCGAACCCCGGCTCGACGTGTTGCCGACTGTGGAGACGGACGCCGCCGGTTCCTTCCAGGTCGACGTGACGATACCCAGGGACATCGGGGAGACGCGACCCATCGCCGCGGAGGTCGACGGGCGGTCGGTCGCCACGACTGCCTTCGTACTCCAGCCCGAAATCGTCGATATCTCGCCGACCTCGGGGCCGGTGGGCACGGAAATCGACGTCAAGGTCGCGGGGCTGGGGTGGGCGCGCTACGAGAACAACTACTGCGTCCTCTACGACAACTCCCTCTCGGGGTACGTCTGCAGCCACAACCGGACCGACAGCGACGAGGACGGCAGTCTCGTCCACTTCCGGCTGAAGGCCGGAGGCCAGCCTGGGCTGCACTTCATCGACCTGATTCCGACGTTCAACGACACGCGCGTCGAAGACTTCAAACTGGAGAACAGACCGCACCTGTCGTACATCGACAACCACCCGCTCCGGCCGCTGCCGGGCATCCACTTCGCGTTCGAGGTGACAGCAGAGTAAGTCCCGGCGCGCTCACCACAGCGCCCGGTGGCCCGTGAGCACGAAGTGCGGGCTGTCCTCCAGGTTCTCGCCGAAGACGAAGGCCAGGAAGGGGAGCGATATCTTGCGGCCGCCGACAGCGATGTCCGCCCGCTGCAGCGGCTCGCCCTCCAGTCGCTCCGCGTACCGCTTGACGGTGTCGCGGTCGACCTGCAGACCGTAGCGCTGCTGGAGAATGCGCTCGCAGGCGTGATAGGAGTTGTCTGCGGCGTGAAACCGGCACAGGTCGACGATCGGCTTTGCGTACTCGCAGTTCTCGTAGAAGTGCTCGGAGAGGTCCCCCTGGAACGAGTGGCCGCAGTCCTTGCACTCGTACTGCTGGACTTCGAGGCCCACCTCCTCGAAGCCGTTCCGCGTGACGAGGCGAGCGAACGTCTTCGCCGCCTGCTGGTAGCCGTTCTTGCGCAGGTTGGTCGAGTCGCAGTTCGGGCACGGGCGAGGGTCACCGACGCGCTTGCCGTCGTACTCTCTGAGCTGGTCGTGAATCGTCCCGATTAACAGCGGCGACACGACCGGGTCGAGTATCTTTTCCGATGGGCTTTGCATCGTCTGTCACATTGTGCTGCAGGAACATAAGTTTTCACGTTAGCATACTTCCCCCACTTATAACTATCACGTTACAATACTTAATTTCGGATTATCAGAGAAGGGAATTTGCCGAAACGTTGAAAGGGGCGAGAGGGAATCATCCCATATGCAGAATCCATCGTCGTCAGGGACGGGGAGTAGTGAGCAGACGAGTCGCGCCGAGGGAGTGGACAGCACCTCGCGGCGGGCGTTTCTCACGAGCAGCGCGGCGGCAACCGTCGCGGCGTTCGCAGGGTGTTCGGGTGACGGCAGCGATGGCGGTGACGGTGGCTCTGGTGGCGACGGCGGCGACGGCGGCGACGGGTCGTCGGGGACGTCGGGAGGCGACAGCGAACCCTCCACGCCGTGGGAGACGCAGGACCTGGCGAACTACATCGACGGCGACGAGACGCTGACCATCTACGCTGGCACGGGTGACGCCCAGGAGTGGCGCGACCTCATCAAGGTCGTCAACGCGGAGTTCGGCACCAGCATCAAGGGCAACGTCTTCGCCGGCACCGGGGGCGACGTTTCACAGCGGTTCCTCCAGGAGTACCAGGCCGACAACCACAAGTGTGACATCCTGACGGTCGCGAGCGACGTCTGGGACCAGATAAAGCTCAAGGCCAAGGAGGAGGACAAACAGGCGGCCCACGAACTCGCCAAGCAGTACTACGAGTGGGACATGGACAAGAACTTCTGGTTCACGGACGTCCTGTCCGAGGACCGCCTGCTCCCGTTCCTCGCCGCCGGGTTCAACGGCGGTGCCGGCCTCTCGCTGCCGGTCAACGAGGACATCTTCGAGGAGCAGGGGCTTGACTACCCCACGGATTACAACGACCTCTTCGACGACCAGTACGAGGGGCTGACGATGGCCGTCCCCGGCTACGTCGTCAGCGGCGAGGTCGGCTGGGTCATCAAGCACCACGCCGCGGAGACGGACATGAGCGAGATGGAGTGGATATCGGCACTGAAGGACCACCTGGAGTTCGTCGGCACGAGTTCCTACACCTCCGGCATCCGGGCGGTCGGCCAGGGCGACTACGCCATGCAGATTCACAACTGGCCGTGGGTCGTCCAGCCGTTCATCGGCGACAACCCCATCCGCGGCATCTTCCCGCCGGGCGTCAAGATGGACGTCCTCTCGGGCGGCCTCGGCGTCAACGCGAACGCGCCCAACCCGTGGGTCGCGCGCTTCTTCATCAGCGCGATGCTCGAAGAGCCGGTCCAGCGCGCCATCGTCACCGACGTCAAGGACCAGTCGCCAGTTCGGACGGACCTCGACTACTCCTCCGATAACCCCGACCGCTTCATGAAGAAGCGGCTGAACGCAGACGTCACGCCCATCGGGTTCTACGAGGGGGCGAAGTTCTCCGACGTGGGCCAGACGGCCAAAGACAACGGAGCATTCGACATATGAATTTCATCCGTTCCGACACCCAGACGGCCACCGAGACGGAGACCGCCGGAGCGTCGGCTGGAGCCAGGGCGGGTGAAGCGACGGCCCCTGCCCGGGACGCCGACGACGACCTCCAGCTGGAGGTCCGGGGGCTCCGCAAGCAGTTCGGGAGCGAGTTCGAGCTCTCGGCTATCGACCTGGGCGTCGGAACGGACGAGATCGTCGCACTGCTGGGCCCGAGCGGCTGTGGCAAGACGACCGCCCTGCGCTGTATCGCCGGCGTCGAGACGCCGGACGGCGGCGACATCGTCATCGACGGCGACCGGGTCTTCGGCGACGGCGTCGAGAAGCCACCGGAGAAGCGCGACGTGGGGATGGTCTACCAGAACTACGCCATCTGGCCCCACAAGAGCGTCTACGAGAACGTCGTCTTCCCGCTGAAACACGGCGTGCACGACGTCCCCCGCAGCGAGTACGAGGACCGCGTCGACGAGATGCTGGAGCTGATGGAGATATCCGACCTGAAACACTCGCCGGCGACGGACCTGAGCGGGGGGCAACAACAGCGGACCGCCCTGGCCCGGTCGCTCGTCCACGACCCCGACCTGCTGTTGCTGGACGAACCCCTGAGCAACCTCGACAAGGAGCTCCGCAAGCACATGCGCTACGAGCTCCAGCGCCTGCAACACGAAATCGGCGTCAGCATGCTCTACGTCACTCACGACCAGGAGGAGGCCTTCTACCTCGCGGACAGAGTACTGGTCATGAGCGACGGCGAAATTGTCGAGCGTGGCAACCCCCGCCAGCTCTACGAGCAGCCGAAATCGCCGTTCACGCGGCAGTTCATCGGCGTCTCGAACAAGTTCGCGGGCACCGTCGAGCGCGACAGCGAGGGGACGAAAGTCGTCCGGAGCGGCCTGGTCGACTTCCCGCTTTCTGCCGCCGAGTACGCGTCCGAGAACATCGACGACGGCGACGTGGTGTGTTTCCTCCGGCCGCGCGACATCGCCATCGAGCGGTGCGCGGACGACGTCGGCGACCGGATGGCGGTGACGGGCACCGTCGTGGCGAAGGGGGTGCTGGGTGAGCGCTACGAGGTGACCGTCCAGTTCGACGACCGTGACCTCGAACTGAACGTCCACACGGAGAACTGCTACCGGTTCGACCGTGGTGAGAAACTGACCCTCCTGTTCAGCCCGGAGCACCTGCAGGTGTACGACCCGACGGACTGATGAGTACGAGAGAGGCCGTTCTCGGGCGCGTCAGGAACGCCCTCGGTACCGTCAGCGACTACGGTCTCACGACCAAGCGGGTCGTGCTGGGAACGCTGGCACTCGCCATCGTCGTCCTGACCGTCGTCCCGCTCGCGTTCATGATATGGACGAGCCTCTGGTCGGGCTTTCCCGGCCAGTTCTCGGCACACTTCACCGTCGGGAACTTCGTCGCCGTCTACCTGGAGGGCTTTTTCGACGTGTTCGACCTGTTCTCGAACTCCCTCGTCATCGCCGTCGGTATGACCCTCACCGGCATGGTGTTCGGGCTGACCTTCGCCTGGCTGTTCGTCCGCACGAACCTGCCCACGAAGAGCACGATGGAACTCGTCCTGCTCTCGGGGCAGGCGATTCCGGGCTACATCTACGCGATGATGTACGTGACCGCCTACGGCCCGGAGAACGGCGTCATCGAGACGGCGCTGCAGGACACACTCGGCGTCGGCCTCCCCTTCGACATCTTCAGTCCGCTGGGCATCGCCTTCGTCGTCGGTATCAACGTCGTCTCGACGTTCTACCTCCTGGCCGTACCCGCGCTACAGGACATGGACCCCGCACTGGAGGAGGTGAGCCGGGTCTACGGCGCGAGCATCCCGGCCACGCTGCGCTCGATCACGCTGCCGCTCATCAAGCCGGCCATCCTCTCCGGGGCGGTCGTCATCTTCCTGTACGGCCTCGGCGAGTTCGCCATCGTCGCGATTCTGGGCGCTCGCAACGGCTTCGACGTCTACTCGACGGAAATCTGGAAGGCCATCAACTCGCGCTTTCCACCCGCAAACGGCGAGGCGGCCGCGCTGGCCTGTAGCCTCCTGTTGCTGACGCTCGTGCTGGTGTGGTACTACCGGCGGGTCACCCGGCGCAAGGAGGACTTCATGACGCTGACCGGGCAGGGGTACACCCCCCAGACGTGGAACCTCGGGAGGTGGCGGTGGCCCCTCGCAATCGGCCTGTGGGTCGTGCTCGTCGTCGTCTGGATACTGCCGGTGGTCGTGATGGTACTGTCCTCGCTGGCACCGAACTGGCAGGGGACCGTCGACCTGACGGCGCTCACGCTGGCGAACTACGCCGAGGCGGTGTCGAATGCACAGTTGCGCGACGCGTTCGCCAACAGCATTGTCGTCGCCGTCGGCGGCGCGACGCTCGGCACCATCCTCGTCGTCGGGCTGGCGTACTTTACCGAGCGGACCAAGGCCCGCTTCCGTGGCCTCGTCGACTTCCTGTCGCTGACGCCGCTTGCCGTCCCCGGGGTCGTCATGGGTGCCAGCCTGCTCTTTAGCTTCCTCTGGATCGGGAAGATCCACCCCGTCGTCGACCTCTACGGGACGCTCGCCATCATCATCGTCGGCTGCGTCATCGTGTTCATCCCCGTCTCCTCGCGCATCGCCCTGGGGAACATCGTCCAGATCCACTCGGAACTGGAGGAGTCCGCCCGCATCGCCGGCGCGTCCTGGCTCCGCCAGATGCGAGAGGTCTTCATGCCGCTGTTTCGCAACACGACCATCGTCATCTGGTTCTTCCTCGCCATCCACATCTTCCAGTTGCTCTCGATTCCCATCATGGTCTACACCTCCGACACCGTCGTGGTGCCGGTCCAGCTGTTCGACCTCTACATGTACGAACCTAGCCTGGAGATAGTCGCCGCCATCTCCACTATCTTCATCGGGATGACGCTGGTGCTCATTCTCGCGCTGCGGTACGCCGGCGTCACGTTCTACGAACTCGGCCAGCGCTGACCTATCACATCGGCAGAATTTTTGCGGTCCCCTGCGCACGGCCACCATGGGAGCGGACGAAAACTCCGAGCTGTACGTCCCGGACGTCGTGCCGGACGAGGACCGGGCGTACTACGAGAACGAGGAACGGTACGGGAACCGCGTCGGGTGGGGCGACGACCCGGCAGTCCTCGTCGTCGACATGACCTGTGCGTTCACCGGCGAGGTGCCGGAAGTCGGCGACCCCTGCATCGAAGCCAACGAGCGACTGGTGGGGGCCGCCCGCGAGGCCGGCGTCCCGGTGTTCTACGCGAAACCCAATCCGGCGGGGACGTACGCGAAGGGCTACCCGAAGACGACGAAGGCGTCGCCGACGTCGACGCGCGGCCCGCCAGACGTGGAACCGAGCGGGGACCACTCGGCGTGGCGGGATGATCTGGACCGCATCGAACCGGCGCTCGAACCGCGCGAGGACGAACCGGTCGTCACGAAGTCGCGGGCGAGCGCCTTCTTCGATACCCACCTCGGAAACCTGCTGCGGTACCACGGCATCGACACGCTCGTCGTCGGGGGGATGACGACGAGTTGCTGCATCCGGGCGACGGTGGTCGACAGCCACTCAAGCAACTTCCGGACCATCGTGCCCGAGGAGTGCGTCGCCGACCCCTCCAGAATCTCCCACGAGGTCGGCCTGTTCGACATGGACACGAAGTTCGCCGACGTGACGCCGCTGTCGGCGGTCGTCGACGAACTGGCGGGGAGATAGAGCGCAGGACCGTCAGCCACAGACGTCCAGCGCAGTGAGCGCGTAGATTTTCGCCGCCGCTATCAGGTCGTCGATACGGACGGCGTCGCTCAGGTCCGAATCGGGGAACGCCTCGGGAGCGCGGGGCGGCCCGAAGTTGACCGACGGAATCCCCGCCTCGTTGAAGACGTTCGAGTCGCGCCACATGCTGGTCACGTGCGGTGCCGGCGGGTCGGGTTCGGCCCCCCGAACCGCCTCGTGGGCATCCTCCAGCGGGTTCGTCAGACCAGCGACACCCTCCACGTCGGCGACGTAGCCCCGCCGAAAGAGGTACGGTTCGACCGTCGCATCGACGTTCAGGTCGTCGAGCACCGCCTCGACCTCCCGTCGGGCGAACTCGACAGTCTCGCCCGGCGGCAGACGGACGTCCAGGTAGACCGTGCCCGTCCGTGGTGCTGCCGCCGGCGCGTAGGGTTTGCCGGCGCGGACTGCGCCGACGCCTGCTGTCGGCGTGACCGTGCCGTGGTCGTACTCACGCGTGTGTTCGCTGGGGTACTCCCCCGCCCACTCTTCGAGGGCGAGCGTCGTTCGAGCGAGGTCGGTCACCGCCCCCTGTCTATCGCCCGGGTCGACGTCCGGGCGCGCCTGCAACGGGTGGTAGGCCCCCGCTGCAGGACTCTCGACCGTAATCTCGAACCAGACGACCCCGCACTCCATGCGGGCGACGGCGAAGTCCGTACACTCCGCGACGAGCGCGTAGTCGCCAGTCACGCCGCTGTCGACGAGATGGCGGGTGCCGAGGCCGGTGCCGGCGTAGCGCTCGCGGTCCTGGAACTCGACGACCGTCGTGCCGGATATCTCCCCGACGACCCCCGTAACGTGGAGGTCCCCAGACAGGGAGATACCCGCGCGGTCCAGCGCCAGCGCCGCGAACACCTGCGCGCCGAGCGGCCCTTTGTCGTTGACGACGTCGTCGCCCTTGAGGAAGGGGCCGTCGCGCCAGGACTCGCGGTATGCCTTGGGCTGGTCGACGAGAACCTGCCCGTCCTCCTCCGGGTCGCCGTGGGCCGTGTCGATGTGGCCGTTGAACACGAGCGACTCGCCGTCGCCGGACTGCTCGCCGGACAGCGTCGCAACCACGTTCGCCCGGTCGCCGACGACCGGTTGCAGACGCGCGTCCAGTCCCTGGTCGGTCAGCCACTCCGCGAGGAACCGGCCCGCCTCGCCCTCGCGGCCGCGCGGGCTCGGAACGTTCCCGAACTCCAGCAGGAACTCTACCAGGTCCTCGCGTGCGTCATCTATCCAGTCGAGGACGGTTTCTCTGTCTGTCATTGCTGTCATTGGTGTGGTCAGTAGTCTTCGTCCGCACCCCGTCGCTACGCGTAGTACGGCGTATCCAGCGTCTCCAGGGCAAACAGGTCCTCGACGTCGTACCGCTCGGCCGCGATACCCTGGTCGTGGGCGTACCCGACCAGCGTCTCGACGGCGGTGACGTTGTCCGCGGTGAGGCCGTACTCCCAGGGGTCCTCGCCCATGACCTCGCGTTGTTCGTCCCTGTAGACGTCGGCCCACACGAGCGGGAGTTCCCGGGGCCGGTCCAGCACCGACAGGCCGATTTCTTTCGCACGCTCGAAGGCGTCGTAGAGTTTCTGGACGACCCAGGGGTTCTCCGCCAGGAGGCTGTCCTTGAGCACGATGGCGTGCATGATGGGGAAGATGCCTGTCTCGCGGTAGTACTCTTGTTCGACCGCCTTGGCGTCGTCGAACAGGCGCTCGGCGTTGTCGACGTCGGAGTCGACCGGGTGGAAGATGGCGTCGATGTCCCCCTCGGCGATGCGGTCCTCCAGCAGGCCGATGGTGTTGCCCTGGTGGTCGAGGTACTCCACGTCGTACTCGTCGGGGACGTCCACGTCGATTATCTCCGCGCCGCCGTTGACCCACGTCACGTCGGTGAGGTCGAGGCCGTGGTGCTCGGCGAGGGTCCCCCGCTGCCAGATGCCGGTCGTCGTCTGCCAGTTGACGATGCCGACCCGCCTGCCCGCGAGGTCTGCCGGCGACTCGATGCCGGCGTCGCTGCGCCGGTACATGTACGCGTGGCGGAACTTGCGGAACGGGAAGACGGGGATGGCGGTGAAGGGAAAGCGGTCGGCGTCCCGCCGGGAGGCGAGGTAGGTGCCCATCGACATCTCGCAGGCGTCGAACTCCAGGTTGCGAACCATCCGCGAGAACCGGACGGGGTTCGGGTAGTTCACCGCCGTGAGGTTCACGCCCTCGGGTTCGACACGGCCGTCCCAGAGGGGTTTCGTCCACTGGTAGTCGTGACAGGCCAGCGTGAGGTCGAGTGTCATGAGGCAGAGTGGCGAGCGCGCGACAGTTGAGCGTATCGGTCGGCGGAAAACGGGAGCGGCCCTACTCGGTTATCTCGAAGGCCATGTGCATGGCCGGCATCGGACGGACGGGGTGGTTGTCGATGTAGGAGAGGTGAGGCAGTAGTTCGAACTCCGGTTCGTCCTCCTGCATCTGGTAGATGGTCGGGTAGACGTCGATGAAGTGCCAGCCGGGCGCACCCGTCGCCGGGAGCTGGAGGTGGACGCGGTCCTGCTTGTCGTCGCCGCTGGTGCCACAGACGTACCCCAGCGGCTTGTTGTCGTAGACGAAGTAATAGCCGTTCTCGAACATCGTCCAGCCGATGCCCGAGAGTTCGATGTCGATGGTCGTCCCGACGGAGCCGCTGTCGGGCTCGAACTTCTCGATGTTCGGCTGCATCATGAAGCCGGTCACGGCGATTTCGCGGCCGTCGACCGCGGCCGTAATCGGGCGGGTCGACCCCTCGTCGGGGCCGATTTCGACCTCCACCTCGAACTCGCCGTTCGCGTCGGCGGTGACGGTGGGGAGAACGTCGGGTTTCGGTTCGGGCGTTATCTCGATGTTTTTCACCCGGTGGCCCTCGTGGCGGTACCAGATGAGGTCGACCTCCTCGTTCGCGGGGAAGTTCCAGCCGCGGATGAACGCCGTCGTGCCCGACTGGCCCGACGTCGGCGT
This sequence comes from Salinibaculum sp. SYNS191, assembly GCF_037338445.1. Lineage (NCBI taxonomy): Archaea > Methanobacteriati > Methanobacteriota > Halobacteria > Halobacteriales > Haloarculaceae > Salinibaculum > Salinibaculum marinum. Next base: position 3,652,023 of record NZ_CP147838.1, on the reverse strand, counting down.
TATCTCCAGTTCCGCGTCGGTGTCCTCGTCGATGTCCGGGTAGTGGAGGTCGATCGGCTTCTCGTCGAACAGCGGGTCGACCCAGGTCGACTGCGGCGGCTCCTCGGGTTCGGTCACCTCGACGGTCCACTTCGACGGGCGGCCCTGTGCGACCGGCCCGTACGGCGACTGCGTGTTGTTCTGGAGGTAGGGGTCCCCGCGGTAGCTGCGCCAGATCTGGATGACGTGCTCGCCCGGCGGGCCGACTGCGCGGACCTCGGCGGTGGCAGTGCCGCGGTTCAACACACCCGTCATGAACCCGTAGAAGCCGTTGTCCCAGGCGACCTGGTAGTTGTTCGTCACCACGTTGGGACCGATGCCGTACCCGGTGACGGTGAAGGCCTCGCCCATCTCGGCCTCGGTCCGGTCGATTTCGAACCACGGGAACAGCTCTATCTCGTCGGTGTCCACCGTCTCTCCGTCGGCGTTGAGGAGTTCAACCTTGTGGGACCCGCCGTAGTCCTCGGGGATGGTCCACTCCTCGTCGAACGCGCCGTCGTCGTCCGTCCTGACGCTGGCCACGATTTCGGTGCGCTGCTGGTACTGGGGACCCATAATCTCGTGGGCCTCCAGTACCCCCCACGAGCCCTGCGTCGAGTACCACTTGACGTCGAAGCGCTCGTTCGACGGGAGGTTCCGCCCATGGAACGTGATGGTGTCGCCGACGTAGCCCTCGCTGTCGCTCAACACCAGCGTCCCCTGCATGCCGCCCCCGCCGGTGCGGTGCTTGCTAAGTGCATCCTCAAGTTCCGAAGAAATTTCCGCGTCTTTGCTCATGTCGGCTGCTTACGGACCGATGCAAATATACTTACTGCTCGCATACTCACGTGGCCAAAAATCACTCAGTCGAAAGGAAATCGAAAACACAGAATCGCCGGTTCGAACCCGCCACGGAAGACTATCGAGGGGTGCGTTCCGAGAGGGAAACGTTCGTATCCAGATGGCGAACGGAGAGAACGTGGCGGGGAAACTGGCTCGACGCGGGACCGGACACCGTGCTAGTCGGCGGCGGTCACCCGAGTAGCAATCGCAAGTCCGGATACCGCTTGACGATGCTGAGTTTCTCGAGGCGGGCGTCGAGGCCGAGGATGCGGCCGGCACCGAACGCGCCCAGACCGAACAGCAGCAGGATGTAGACGATGTGCTGGCTCACGATGAGCGCGTTGTCGTGCGGGAAGTGCGCGGCCCAGTAAAAGCCCATCATCAGCGACCCGAAGACGGCGCTGAGGCGCATGAAGGCGCCCGCCATGAGGCCCAGGCCGATCAGCGTGAGTCCCACCTGGTTCAGCGGCGTCAGGATGTAAGCCCAGTCGTTGGCCATCGTCGCCCAGACACTGGTGAACGGATTGCCCTCGGGGATACCGTACAGCAGGAAGCCCCTGACACTCCAGTCGGGATTGGCGACCTTCGTGATGCCGGCGTAGAAGAACGTCCAGCCGATGACCAGCCGCATCCCGAGGATTGCATATGCGACCCAATGCTCGGAATACCGGAACGATACCGCCCGCCCAAACAGTTCTGAATCGAGTTCTCTGGTTGTCATACTTCGACGCTCACAGGTGGGTGAAAGGAAGCCACCCATATAAACGGTAGTGGTGATTCGGGTCCGAAGCAACTCACGGCGGGCCTGCCGGAGCCCGGTCAGGGGCCGGGGGCAGCAAGTAACACTCTCGACGGTCGACAGGAGACGGGACTCTCAGCTCTGGATTGAATCGGTCGAAAAAACGGTGTCGGTTCGTGCCGAATCGTGTCGGCCGAGCGAGACGGCCTGGAGACCTTAGAAGGCCCCAGGAACGATGACGTACGAGAGTAGCAGAGTCAGTATCCCTGCGAACACTCCGTAGTACAGGACCGGAATCAGTTCCAGCCTGATGACGCGCCCCTCCTCGCCGATGAGGCCGACGACCGTCAGTGCGGCGACGACGTTGTGGATGGCGACGAGGTTACCGATGGCACCACCGACTGCCTGCGCCGCGACGACGATGACCGTCGGCGCGCCGACGTCCAGTGCTGCCTCGAACTGGAACAGTCCGAACAGGATGTCGCTGACGGTGTTCGAACCGGCGATGAACGCCCCGAACGCTCCGATGAATCCGGAGAAGAACGGGAAGACCGGTCCGGCGATGTCCGCAGCGAGTGCCGACAGCGCCTGCAACATCCCGAGTTCGTCCCCCGTCGAGACCGGTGCGTTCCCGGTGAACTGCATGATCATGACCGTGGCGACTGCGAACCACAGCGCGATGACTGCCGGGAGGATGTTGCGGATGGCCTCGGACCACGACTCCTTGATGCCTTCCGAATCCATCCCGTGGAGCGCGTACGTGATGACCGCGACCAGTACGAACAGCGTTCCCGGGAGATAGACGATTTCTATCCCTTCGGAGTACGGCGTGCCGAGGATGTTGTTCCACTGCAGCTGGATGCCGGCCAGTGTCTCCTGGACGGACGGAATGACGCGAGTCACGACCAGCAGGAGCGCCACGAGGACGTAGGGAATCCACGCCGTCAGCAGCGACATGTCCTGGTTGTGCATGTCCTTGAACGATGCAGTACCGCCGTCGGCGGTGACGGTCTTGTCGCCGCTGGAGCCGCTGACGCCCTCACCGGGTTCGATGCTGCCGACCCAGTGGTCCGGCCAGCTCTCGCGCGGACCGAAGTCCCATTCCTCGTCGGGGAGGAAGAAGCCGGCCCGCAGCGTGAGTGCGACGATGACGAGGCCGACCATCGCGCCCAGCAGGGCGGGGAAGGTCGGGCCCAGGAAGACTGCGGTCGCGAGGTACGGGATCGCGAACGCGGCCCACGCGTACAGGCACAGCGGAATCATTTCGATTGCGGGCTGGATGGACCGCTCCTCGCCGAAGAAGCGAGTCATCATCGCGATGCCGATGAACGGAATCGCGATGCCGACGACGGCGTGGATGAGTGCCGCGTAGACGCCGATCTGCGCCACGAAGGCGCCGACGCTCTCGAAGCCGCCTTCCTGAACGATCTGGTAGGCGGCCGTCCCTGCCTGGTTGGGGTCCTGGGCGAAAACGACGTCTTCGAAGCCGATGATGAGCGGCGTCCCGACCGCGCCGAACGTAATCGCCAGGATGTTACCGGTCAGTGCGACGACCACTGCCGCCATCGGCGGCCAGCCGAGGCCGACGAGCAGCGGACCGACGATGGCCGCGGGCGTCCCGAAGCCTGCCGCGCCCTCGATGAACGAGCCCATCAGGAACACGAGCAGGATGGACTGCACACGTCGGTCGTCGCTGAGCGACGAGAACCCGGCGTTGATGACCTCGAACGCCCCGGATTCCTTCAGCGTGTACAGCAACAGAATCGCGCCGAACACGATGATGAGGATGCGTGTCGCCGTCATCGCACCCCGTATCGATGCTCCCGCTAACAGTTGTGGACCCATATCCCAGCCGATATAGGCCGCGCCTGCAGCAATCGCCCACGCAATCGGCATTGTCCGTGTCGCCGGCTGTAGCAACACGACCATCAGTATCGCGATCGCTGCCAGTGGCAACAGTGCTAATAGTACGAGTGTCAGGTCTGCCATTATTTACTCTCCTTGTGATGTTTCGTATCGTGAATGTACTTGTCTACCACACTTTACCCCGTTTGCCGCCCGTACCGGATTCACGTATGTGTCCGGCATAGTCAATGTGAATGAGGCTTGGTATTTATAATTATTGCCGTAACTGGCCGGCAGTTGCAGGCCCAGATCACCTTCATTTCCGTTGACAGAGCGCCGACGGCGGCCCGGACGGAGCCGGGACGGGGGACGCTCCCCCCACTGGAACTAAAACTATAAGAGGCACCGTGAGCTACCCGCAATTTGTCGCTAGAGGAACGTAGGTGCTAACGAATCACGTAGGCAGACCAGGACGACCCGGGCCGGGAACGCGACACCAGCGCCGTACCGGGATTGCGAGGAGATTGAAAACGGCAGTCTAGCCAACCCAAACATCTATAATCAACCAGACAGACTTCACAGTTGGTCGTTGCATGCAATAAGACAGCGAATCACAGACTACCACTTAGGCAACCGAGACTAAACAATGACACAAGACACAATCGCTTGGCGTGTTTCGGGTGGTTCCGGAGACGGTATCGACTCCACATCTCGGAACTACGCGAAGGCACTGATGCGGTCGGGACTGAACATCTACACGCACCGGCACTACCCCTCACGAATCCGCGGTGGGCACACGTACGTCGAGATTCGCGCCGGGGACGAGCCGGTGCAATCGCGCGGGGCTGGCTTCGACTTCCTCCTCTGTCTGGGGGACAGCTTCGCCCGCAGCGAACAGGAAGGTGCCATCTACGGCAACGAGGAGCTGAAACCGCTCACCGAGCAGTTCGACGAACTGCACGAGGGTGGCATCATCGTCTACGACACCGGCCAGTTCGACGAGGACGACATCGCCGAGACCGAACTGGAGGAGCGAGCCGAGGAGAACAACTGGCACGTATACCCGGTGGACCTCCGCGGCATCGCTCAGGAGCACGGGCGGGCCGTCATGCGCAACACGGCGGGACTGGGCGTCACCGCCGCGTTGCTCGACCAGGACGTGGACATGATAGAGGAACTCATCGAGGAGAACATGTCCGGCGACATGCGGGACGCCAACCTCGAAGTTCTTCACTCCGCGTACGAGCGCGCGCTCGAATTCGACGAGTCACACGACCTGGTCGCCCCGGAGGGCAGCCACGACGAGGAGCACGCACTGCTGACTGGCAGTGACGGCATCGCCTACGGTGCGCTGGACGCCGGCTGTCGGTTCATCTCGGGATATCCGATGACCCCGTGGACCGACGTGTTCCGCATCATGTCACAGAAGCTCCCCAAGTACGGGGGCATCGCCGAACAGGTAGAGGACGAAATCGCGTCCGCGACGCTCGCGCTGGGCGCGTCGCACGCGGGCGTGAAGGCCATGTCCGGGTCCGCAGGCGGCGGCTTCGCGCTGATGACGGAAGCGCTCGGCCTGGCGGAGATGACCGAGACGCCGGTCGTCTACGTCGAGGCCATGCGGGCAGGCCCGTCGACGGGGCTGCCGACGAAGACGGAGCAGGGCGACCTCGAACACGTCCTGTACTCCAGCCAGGGTGACTCCTGTCGGGTCGTCTTCGCCCCGGCCAACGCCGAAGAGGCCTACGAGCAGTCGCGACAGGCGTTCGAACTCGCCTACGACTACCACCTGCCAGCACTCGTCGTCTACGACCAGAAGCTGGAGGGCGAACTCCGGAGCGTGCCCGTGAGCCACTTCGACCAGGAGCCCGCGCCGGACCTCGGGTCGACGCTGACCGAGGAGGAACTCCGCGATGCTGCCCACGACGCGTCGGGCAAGTTCGAGCGGTTCCAGCACTCCGTCGAGGGTGCCAAAGAGGGCGTCAGCCCGCGGTCGATTCCCGGCCAGAAGGGCGGGCGCTTCCTCGCCAGCGGGAACGAGTCCGCACCGACGGGCCACATCAGCGAGGACCCCGTCAACCGGAAGAACCAGATGGACCGTCGCCTGCGGAAACTCACCGCTATCCGCGGCGAACTCGACGACGGCGAGACGAACCAGACGACGGCTGGCCCAGAGGACGCCGAGTACGGCATCCTGACGTGGGGCAGTACGCAGGACACAGTCCTCGAAGCCGTCGACCAGCTCAACGAGGAGGGTCACTCCGTGAAGGCGATGGGCGTCAGCGACCTGATGCCCTACCCCGAGGCGGAGGTCACCGAGTTCCTGGAGAGCGTCGAGGAGTGCCTCGTCGTCGAGATGAACGCCAGCGCGCAGTTCCGCGGGCTCACCCAGAAGGAACTGGGCCGGTTCGGTGACAAGATGTCCAGCCTCCTGAAGTACAACGGCGAACCGTTCCGCCACAACGAAATCGTCGAGGCGTTCAAGGACAGCATCGACGGCGGCCAGCCGGCCGCGCAGAACGTGAAGTTCGTCCCAGCGGCAGGTGACTGACAATGAGCGCATTCTCAGCAATCAACGACGAAGAACAGGAAATCGATCAGGATACGTTCACACCGGGAATAGAGCCGCAGGCGACGTGGTGTCCGGGCTGTGGCGACTTCGGCGTCCTGAAGGCGCTGAAACAGGCCATGCCCGAAGTGGGCCGCACGCCCGACGAGACGATGCTCGTGACCGGCATCGGCTGTTCGGGCAAGCTCAACAGTTACTTCGACTGTTACGGCTACCACTCGATTCACGGCCGCTCGCTCCCCATCGCTCGCGCAGCGAAACTCGCGAATCCCGGCCTCGAGGTCATCGCGGCAGGTGGCGACGGTGACGGGTACGGCATCGGTGGCAACCACTTCATGCACACCGCCCGCGAGAACCACGACATCACCTACATCGTCTTCAACAACGAGATCTTCGGACTGACGAAGGGCCAGACCTCACCCACCAGCCCGAAGGGTCACAAATCGAAGACGCAGCCCTCTGGTAGTGCAAAGGACCCGGTGCGACCGCTCACCCTCTCGCTCGCCTCCGGTGCGTCCTACGTCGCACGCACGGCGGCAGTGAACCCCCGGCAGGCGAAGGAAGTGCTGAAGGAAGCGATCGAACACGACGGGTTCGCACACGTCGACTTCCTCACCCAGTGTCCCACCTGGAACAAGGACGCCAAGGAGTACGTCCCCTACACCGACATCCAGGACGACGACGAGTTCGACTTCGACATCACCGACCGCCGCGAGGCGGCCGACGCGATGTACGAGGCCGAGTCGCGGCTCTGGGAGGGCGAGGTGCTGACCGGCCGCTTCTACCACGACACCGAGCGGCCGTCCTACGCCGAGGAGAAGCGCTCCATCGGTGAGGCCCCGGAGGACTCACTCGCAGAGCGGTACTTCGACGACGACGCCGAGTGGGGCAAAAGCGTCGAAGAAATCCGCCAGCACCACACCTGAAGGGACTGCAACTTCCTTTTCCCGCGCGGCATGGCGTCGATTAACCCGGTGAGCGGCGGCCACGCGTCGCCGCCGAACAGCGCCGGCAGCGTCGACGTTCTCAATTCTGGTTTTCGGGCCATACAGTTTAAATAAACATTGAGTGAAGCGCACAACAGACGGTACCAATGAGCACAACGAACGTGAGCCAGGGGGAGATGGCGACGTACGCCGACGCCGTAGAGTACGGCGGTCCGGACGAGGAGAAGGACCGGGACCAGCTCCGCGAGGAGCGCGACCAGTGGCGAGCGCTGTTCAACCAGCTCATCGAGAAGTTCCCGGAGCCGATATTCGCCGTCGACGACCAGCGACGGCTCCGCTACTTCAATTCCGAGGCGGAGCAGGCCTACGGACGCTCCCGGGAGGAGGCGATCGGGACAGAGGGGTACCAGTTCTTCGGAACTGATGGCGAGTCGGAGATACTGGCCGAGACGGTGGCACGGACCGGCGAGACTGTCTGGGAGGAGGACTATCGACAGGTCCCGACGCCCGACGGGCACCTGTGGAACCGGTCGATGGCCGTCCCGATGGAGGACATCGACGGGAACACCATCGGGGCCGTGGAGATGACGCCCATCGTCACGGACCTGGTCGAGCAGCGCAAACAGATGGCGGCCGCCCACGAGACGGTCTCCGAGGAAATCATGGGGGCGGTCGCGGAACTCGAAGAGACGACGTCGAGCATCCTGGAGAGTTCCGCCGGGAGCAGTGAAATCGCGACCGAGCAGTACGAGAAACTCGACCAGATAACCGCGGAGATATCGAACCTGAGCGCCAGCGTCGAGGAGGTGGCCTCGACCGCCCGGGAGGTCGAACAGACCAGCGAGGAGGCAAGCAGCCTCGCGGTCGAGGGACAGGACTCCGCAGCGGAGGCCATCGAAGTGATGACCTCGGTCCGAGCGGCCGCCGACGAGATGGCCGAGGACGTGACCGCCCTCGACGAGCGGGTGACCGAAATCGACGAGATAGTCGAGGTCATCGACGACATCGCCGAGCAGACCAACATGCTCGCGCTGAACGCCTCCATCGAGGCCGCTCGCGCCGGTGAAGCCGGGGAGGGTTTCGGCGTGGTCGCCGACGAAATCAAGTCCCTCGCCGCCGACTCACAGGCCCAGGCCAAGGAGATAGAGCAGACCATCGGCGAGATACAGGAGACGACGAGCCGGACGGTCGCGGGCATCAGGGAGACCAACGAGGAACTCAACGAGGGCGTCGAGCAGGCCGAGGCGGTCCTCGACGCGCTCTCGGAGATTACCGACGCGGTCAAGCAGACCGCCCGCGGCATCGAGGACGTCGCGGAGGCGACGGACGACCAGGCCGCGAGCACGGAGGAAGTTGCCAGCATGGTGGACGAGGTGACCGAGCGCGCCGACCCGCTGGCCGAGGAGATCGAGGCGATAGCCGACGCGAACGAGAAGCAGTCGGAACTGGTGGACGACATCGAGGAGACCATCGAGGGACTGGAAGCGAGAATGGCCGAACTCGGGTAGGTGGAGCCGATGGACGGATACCTGCGCGACACACGGTCGCTGCCGCGGCACTTGGGAGGCGTCAGATGACGCGTGACACCTGGCGGGAGATGTCCGACGAAGCGATAGCCGAGTTCCTGTCCAGCCGCGGGCACGGCGTCCTCTCCCTCGGCGGCGACAGACCGTACGCGCTGCCGATGTCCTTCGGCTACGACGGCCCAAACCGACGCTGTGTCATGCAGTTCATGTCCGGCCCCGACAGCAGGAAACGGGACCGCGTCGACCCGGGAACGCCAGCCTGCCTCGTCGTCTACGAGTGGCACCACGAGGATGACTGGCGGAGCGTCATCGCGGAGGGGCAACTCGACCCGATACCGGCGGGTTCAGAGCGCGAGCGGGCGGCTGGCGACCGCTTCGGCGAGGACGCCGCCACCGTCGGGCTGAGCATCTTCGGGCACCCGGTCGCCGACCTCGACCCCCAGTGGTACGACCTCGAAATCGAGACGCTGAGCGGCTACCGGTCACCGCTTGACCCGTGAGGGACCCCGCCTGCCCCCCGTGCTGGCGCGGCTGACCCGTCCTGAGTTGCGCCGACAGAACTATTGTCCGAACGACACTCTGTGACAGCGATATACCTGTAACAGGGCTCCAGCGTGGTCGAACCTCGACGACGAGAGGCGATTCGGCGTCCAAGCGATGAAAAGCGAAGACGCGTTACCGGGCCGGGTCCAGTAGCTGGACCGGGTGCATCGGTGCGTCACGGAGGAGGTCCTCTATCTGGTCCGTACAGGAGGTCCCGCTCGCGATGACGTGGTCGGTGTCGGCCTCCCGGAGCTGTTCGCCGAGGTTCTCCCCGACGTCCATCGACAGCTCGTAGTACTGTTCCTTGTAGCCGAAGGAGCCGGCCATGCCACAGCACTCCACGTCGCTCGTGGTCACCTCGTAGTCGGCCCTGTCGAGCAGCGCCAGGGTGTACTCCTCCAGGCCCATCGTGCGCTGCTGGCAGTGGCTGTGGTAGGCGACCGTCTCGCCGTCTGCGGCGGTCCGCAGCGCGTCGACGTCGGCACCGTTGGCGACGAGGCCGTAGGCGTACTCGAGTATCTCGTAGCTCCGGTCGGCGAGCGCCTCGAAGTCGTCCTCCGGGAGCATCCGCTCGTAGTCGCCGCGGAACATCGCGAGGTCGCTCGGCTCGATGACCACCACGTCGTAGCCGTCGTCCAGGTACGGCGACAGCGCCGCCGAGACCTTGCCGGCCTTGGTAGTGGCCGTCTCTATCATCCCCTGCGAGAGGGGTGCCCTGCCGCTGCCCGGCACCTTCGGCAGCTCCACCTCGACGCCGAGGGCTTCGAGCAGCCTGACAGCGGCCTTCCCGCGCTCGACCAGCATGTGGTTCGTGTAGAGGTCAGCGTAGAGGACGACCCGCGCCTCGGGGTCCTGGATGGTCGGTGACTGGCGGTCGTTGAACCACTCGACCAGCGTGGTCCGCTGGAAGGCGGGGAAGTCACGCCGGCTGTCGACGCCGGCCACCTTCTGGAGGGCGTACTTCGCCGGGGTAGAGTTGGCCGCCCAGTTCGAGAGCGGCGCGAACATGGTCCCCATCTTCGCGAGCGTCTCGAAGTTGCCGAACAGCCGCTTTTGAAGGTCGGGGCCGTCCGTCTCGGTGTCCGGCGTCAACCCGTCGACGAGGAACTCCATGTTCGGGTCCTTCCCGGAGTTGACGCGGTCCCTGACGACGGTGTTTATCCACGGGATGTCTATCTCCACCGGACAGGCCTCCGTACAGCGCGAGCAGCCGGTACAGAGGTCGTTGAACTCCGCGGCGCTGTCGAGGCCGTGGACGCCGGCCTCCCAGCCCGTCGCGATGCCGCCGGAGTAGGTCTCGCCGCCGAAGGCGTGGCCGCCGACGGCCTGGAAGTTGGCGCAGGTGTTCGAGCAGGCCGAACAGCGGATGCAGTACAGCGTCTCGCGCAGTTCGTCGTCCTCCCGCATCGCCATGCGGCCGTTGTCGATGAGTACGAGGTGGAAGTCCCTGTCGTCGTCGCCCTCGGTGATGGGCGTCGCGCCGTCGTCGAAGTCGACGGTCGGCGACTTGACCGGGGGCGTAAAAAGGGAGATGTAGCTGGTGATGTCCTGGCCGGTCCCCGAGCGGCCGATGAGCTGGATGAACGGTTCGAGGTCCTCGACGCTGGGGATGACCTTCTCGACGCCGGCAACGGCGATGTGGGTGTCCGGGACGGTGACCGTCTTGCGGGCGTTGCCCTCGCTGGTGACCAGCGCCATGGTCCCGGAGTCGGCAGTGAGGAAGTTCGCGCCGGTCATGCCGACGTCGGCGTCCTGTATGAGTTCGCCGAGTTTCGCACGCGCGAACATGGTCAATTCCTCGGCCGTCTCCAGTTCCTCCTCGGGTTCGAAGTACTCGTTGAACAGCTTCGCGATCTCCTCGCGCGACTTGTGGATGGCCGGCGCGACGATGTGACTCGGCGCCTCGTCGGCCACCTGGAGCACCCACTCGCCGAGGTCCGTCTCCACGACGTCCCGGCCGTCGGCTTCGAGGTACTCGTTGACGTCGATCTCCTCGCTGGTCATCGACTTGCTCTTGATGACGCGCCCGGCGTCTTTCTCCGCACAGACCTCCGCGACGTACTGGTTCGCGTCTTCGGCGTCGTCGGCGATGTAGACGGTGCCGCCGTTTTCCTCGACCGTCTCGGTGAGCTGGTCGATGAGCTCCGGGAGCCGCTCGATGGCGTCCTCCTTGATGGCTCTGGCCTCGCTTTTCAGGTTCTCGTAGTCCTCCAGGTCGCCGACGGACTCGTAGCGGCCCTGGTTGAACCCGCGTGTGTTCTCGCCGACCGCGTCCCCTTCGGCCTGCATTATCCGCCGGATGTGTTCTGCCTTGGATGCTCGTGAGCTCATGAGATGATGATGAGTTCGACAGTTTTCGGTCCGTGTGCTCCCTGTACCAGTGCGCCCATGTCCGCCGTCGCCGACGGCCCCGTCGCGAGAATGACCGAGTCCCGCGTCTCGCGCAGTTCCTCGCCGAGCCACTCGAAGGCCTCCGGCATGTCCGCCACGATGTCCTCCTCGTGGAGCACGGCGACGTGGGTGTCCACGAACAGGCTTATCGGTTCGCTGCCGTGGTCGTCGGCCCGCAGCGCGAGGCTGCCGTAGGTCGCAATCCCGAGCGAGGCCGGCGAGAGCCCCGTCTTCGCCGCCTCGAGTTCGTCGGGCGTGGGGTCGGTCGTGACAGCCCCCGGGAGCGAAACGCCGTCCCACGGGAGCGGCACGCCGACGGCCGTCGAGTCGAGATGTTCGGCGATTACGTCCGTCGCATCGCCGACACTGGCGTGAGTGACGTCCACCCCGTAGGATGCTATCTCCGTCTCGAACTGGTCCACCATTTCGCTTTGCATTAGTATCTGGTTTCTCCCTCGTAACTCATCTGTACGTCGGTTCTCCTGAATGTGTGGGAACGATACACTTGGTTCTTTCGTGCCGCCAGAGCGGATTCAGACCGACTCATCGGGCCGTAGACAGTCGCACGCCTCCGCGTCCAGGAACTCCCCGACTGTGTAGAACCCGCCGCAGTCCTCGCACATGACGTTGACCTCCAGGAGGACGTCGAACGAGCCGATGTCGACCGCTCCGTTGTTCAACAGTTGTTCGATGCCGCGTTCGGTGACGCTGGTCGTCCGGCTCTGCAGTGCCAGGAGGCGACTGCGCCACTCCTCGATGCGTTCCTCGTCGGTCTTCTCGGGCGGTTCGTGAGCCCTGTCGAGACAGTTCACGAGGTGGCGATACAGCGTCTGGTGCGAGACGAACCGGTCCTCGACGTCGTCGACCGGAACGCCGTCCTGCCGGAGTTGCTCGCGCGCCCGCGTCCGACTCCCCGGGTCGGTGTCGTCGTCGGTCAGCACCCGGTAGAGGTTGTCTATCTCGCCGTCGATGGGGAGTTTGTCCGCACGCCTGAAGGCGGTCCGCAGCACACGTTTGTTGAACATGTCGGCGAGTTCGCGGACGCTCTTCCCGTCGTCGTCGGCCCACTCCCGACACATCTCCTCGTGGATGCCGTCGAGGTCGAACTCGGCCGTGACTATCTCCACCTTGCAGGAACACGGCCGGGTCGCCGCCGCCTCCGATTCTCCCATGGTCGAGACGGTAGGGAGACGGCCTACGTAAATGTATGCCTGTTCAGCCCCGACTGGCGGAGAACATGTCCACCAAACACAAAGTTATTTCTTGCACGGGTGCGATTGTGCTCCCGCCGTGGTACCACGGCACGCCAGTCAGTAGAGAGGTCCCGCCTCGGCGTTACCGAGCGTGCCCGGCGCGCACTCCCGCCCCGGGTTCGCCGGGACGCCACCGAAAGCGCCGTCCCACCCGATGAGACCCGACTCTCGACGCCTGTCTGTCCCGGTCGAGACAGCTTCGTGACGGTCAGACACTCGCCCGCCCCGAAGCCGCAGGGACAGCAAAAAGCACTCGGATTGTTACGTCTCCGTACGCGTATCTGTAAGTTTATTTTGAAAACGTTTCATTCCACCGAATTGAGCGAGTAGCGGCCTCATGTCTGCCGAAATCGTGCAATACGGGTCGAAAGCGGGAGCAGAACCTGTAAACTGTGCGGCAATATTTACAGACCTGGATTTACAGAAAGAGTTTATGTTTTCAGCACGAACGTCGGCGTACATGCCTGACCGGAGAGGGAGTATGCATGATGTCGATATGGAGGTCAGGAACATCGGTGGCATCGACGAGACCTCCATGCGAATCAGTTCCGGCGTGACGGCGCTCGTCGGCGAGAACGCCACGAACAGGACCTCCCTCATCCAGGCGATTGCTGCGGGGCTCGGAACGGACAAGTACACCCTCAAAAGCGACGCGGAGGTCGGGGAAGTCTCGATGACGGTGGGTGACCAGACGTACGTCCGCGAGATACGCCGCGAGAACAACCACGTCGAGACCGAGGGGAACCCGTACCTCGACGAACCCGACATCGCAGAACTCTACGGCGTCCTGCTCGAATCGAACGAGATCCGCCGTGCCGCCAGACGGGGTGAAAACCTCCGGGAACTGATTCTCAGCCCCGTCGACACGGAACAGATACAGGACGAAATCGGCGAACGCGTCGACAGGCGACGCGAGATAGACCGCGAACTCGACCGCCTCGACGCGCTCGCCGACCGACGCACCGAACTCGAGGCAGACCGCCGCCGGAAACAGGAGGAGGTGGCGGACCTCGAAGCGCGCATCGAGGAGAAGCGGGGCGAACTCGACGCGCTGGACGAAGACAACGCCGACCAGGGGGACAGCGACGAACTGGCGGAGCAACTGGAACGGCTCCGCGAGACGAGGGCGGAACTGGAGCGCGTGAGCGCAAACCTGGAGAGTGAGCGAAAGAGCCTGGAACGGCTCGAAGAGAACCGCGAGACGATAGCGGACCAGCAGGACTCGCTCGAGCCCCCCGACGACGCGGAAATCGCACGCCTCGAAGAGCGCATCGAGGGGCTCCGGAACCGCCGCCGGTCGCTCGAATCGACGATAAGCGAACTGCAGCGGGTCATCCAGTTCAACGACGAACGCCTCGCGGAGTCCCAGTCGGGAGTCCGCAACGCGCTCGACGAGAAGACCAACGGCGGGTCGCCCGCCGACGGACTCGACCCGTCCTCCTCGGCGGTGACCTGCTGGACCTGCGGGAGCGAGGTCGAGCGGGGACGCATCGAAGAAACCGTCGAGCGCCTGCAGAAAATCCGCCAGGACAAGAGCCGCGAGAAGAACCAGATTGCGGCGGAACTCGACGACCTGAGCTGCGAACTCGAGGACCACAAGACCCGCCGGGAGGAATCCGCAGAACTGGCGGACCGCCTGGAGACGCTGGCGGAGAAAATCGACCAGCGCGAGGAGACCATCGACGAACTCGAAACGCGCCGCGAAAGCCTGCGGGAGCGCGTCGACACGCTGGAGGCGTCCGTCGAACGGCTCCAGAACGACCAGCAGGACGAACTGCTGGCGCTCCAGCAGGAGGTGAGCGAACTGACCTTCAACCGGGACCAGGCCGTCGACGACCTGGAGTCGCTGGAGGCGGAAATCGAGGAGATAGAGGCCGAGTTGGCGACCCGCGAGGAACTGCAAGCCCGCCGGGAGACGCTCTCGGAGGAACTGAACGAACTCCGGACGCGAATCGACCGCATCGAGCGGGAGGCCATCGAGGAGTTCAACACCCACATGGAGGCGATTATCGACCGCCTGGGATACGACAACATCGGGCGCATCTGGCTCGAACGGACGGAAGAAGAAGTCAAGAAGGGCCGGGGGACGGCGACAGAGAAACGGTTCGAACTCCACGTGGTCCGCGAGGACGAGGCCGGCGGCGTCTACGAGGACAGCATCAGCCACCTGAGCGAGAGCGAGCGGGAGATCGTCGGTCTCGTCGTCGCGCTCTCGGGCTATCTCGTACACGACGTCCACGAGGAGGTGCCGTTCATGTTGCTCGACTCCATCGAGATGATAGACGGCAACCGGCTGGTCGACCTGATACTCTACCTGGAGGAGTTCGTTCCCTACCTCGTCGTGGTCCTCCTGCCGGACCACGCGAGAGCGTTCAAGGAGAACACACCCTCCGAGGGCCACAAAGTCGTCGAAATCTGACGGTCAGACGGACCCGCCACGCCCCTCCCCCACCGAACCCGTGCCGACTGTACGTCCTCTCCACCCATTCCCATCAGAAGTTCAATATTCGAGAGTCCCGGAATCGAAGCGTCGGAATTCCCCATCGAAAATAGTTATACAGTAGAGTGGTGTCACGTACTGCCACGAAATCAGATACTTCACCCCGTATCGCTGTGGGGAACGCGAATATCGACTCTCGTCCACCAGTGTGCAAAATTTCGCGGTTTCGAAACGAATCTAAACGTTCGACTAGTTTCCTGGCGTGTACATATATAGCATATGTGTAATTGATGCCGAATGGGTACTTACAGAGGTATAGATGTAATCGACGCGGAGAGAAGTCCACGACATATCAGATTTCGATAACTCCTGACCCGACGCGGACGAAGGCGTTTCGCGGCCGAGGGTCGCCGGTGACCCTTGCGGGCACCAGCACCGGAGGTGAGGGGAGTGTGCCTGCGGGTCAGGGTGGGTTATTTCCAGCATAGATATAATTCCCAATAGATTTATTGTCGTTTTCATCGTACGTGGAAGTCGAGGATGAGTACCCCGGCCCGTCTGTTCGAACGAATGGAGGAAGACCTCACCGAAGCACTGGAGAGGGTGGACGACGCGGAGGCCCGGTACCACATCCGGACCGCCGCGCAGCGAGCGATTATCGCCGAAGAGACAGTCGAGGCACCGACGAACTGACCTCGCTCCGCGCGGGTGGGTCCGCGACCGAGCGTCTGCCGTTCTCCTCCCGGTTTCCGACCTCGTCGAGCGGCAGCACCGGCGCTCGTGACCCCGAATCCAGTCAGTGTGGCATACGTATTATACGTTCAGCGCCGTAAGACAGAGCACATGACTCCACCGGACGTGGTCAGCGACGTCGACTTCGCCGGGGACTCGTTCGTCGTGATGTCGGCACTCATCGGGACCGACTACGCCATCAAGACGTCGTCGGGCGAGAAGTTGCTGTCTGCCAGACGGCGGTTCTTCGACGAACGGCAGGAGTACGAGTTCCGGGACGGCGACACGCTCGTCTTGCAGTACGTCCGCGGGGAACCGACGGAGGGACGCACACGCTTCGAGCTCCGCGAGGCCGATTCGGGGACGGTGCTGGCGACGCTCGTCCAGGAGGACCCCACGGTCGAGGAGCGGTGGGAGGTCCGGCCGGCCTCGACCGGTGAGGTGGCGGCGCGAATCGTGACCGAGGAGGCGGGACGGTCGCTGCTCGGCACCCCGAGCGGCCAACAGATGAACGTCACGACGGCCGAAGGCGAACCCATCGGCGAGGTCAGCAGGCGGACGCTCTCGGTGCACCTCACCTTCGACGTCACCCTGCCGGACCTCGACGGGGTGGCGAAGGCGGCGACAGTACTCGCCGTGCCGCTGCTGTACGACGAGATGCAGCCGGGTTCCGAGTTCGAGACGATGGGGGAGAACTGACGACGGCCCCGACGAGGCAGTCAGTGGGCCCGCGGTGCGGGTTCGGAGGGCTTCTGGAGGCGCGACTCCACCCAGCGGGCGACGATACTGAGCGCGTCCTGGTTCGTGACGTGGAGGAAGTGCTTGCGTCGGTCCGGGACGCCGGCGCGGTCGTAGGCAGTCCGATAGCTCGTCTCCAGGTGGGGGTGGGTCCCTTCGAGGAAGAACAGAATCGGGTGATTGAGCCGGGGAACCGACGACGCGACGAGGTCGAGTCGTCCATTCAGGACCGCCAGGCCGGCGACGTCGGTGGACTGACTGGAGAGGTATTCGACGGCAGCGGCCGCTCCGGTGTCCACCCCACAGACTGCGAGGTCGAGGTCCGCTGTCACCTCCTGGTCGGTGAGCCAGTCGACCTGTGCGGCGAAGCGTCGCGTCAGCAGGTCCACGTCCGAGCGGGTGGCCCGGTCAGCCGACTCCCTGTGACTGACCAGGTCCATGACCACCGAGCCGATTCCGAGCCTGTGCAACGCGTCCGTGAGTCGACGCTCCAGTGTCGCGTAGCGTGTCCCGGACGTCCCGGCGGCGAAGACGACGAGTCCGGCCGGGTCCTCCGGGACGACTAATTCGCCGTATACCGGCTCTCCCTCGACGTCCAGATGAATCGACTGCCTCGTGTTTACAACCATATGTTACCATATACACAAGATACATATATGACCGGCAGCCAGTTCCCAGCTGGTAGGAATATATGTCATTAATCACGACATACAATGTCTGCAAAGTTCGTTACATACGACCACTCAAAACCTGAATTTCGGCACTGTATATAAGAAATTGTATATTTTACTCGTTCGCTGGATGCGGTGGTATTCGGGCACTACCGGGGGTGGGACGCCGCTGAACGACGTCGCCCGCGAACACATGTCAAACAGATAGGCGATGGAGGAGCGGCCGGACCTGAGTGCCGTGGACGGGCCGGGAGCGGCGCGCGCGAGGCCGTGGAGACAGCCAGGGCGAGCAGACGAGCGCCGACGGCGACGAGAGAGCGCGGGCGCGCGGTCAACCACGACCCAGCGAGACGCCTCTCTCCATGTGCTGGCGTCGAGCGGCCGCGGGAACCGACAGCCCGGCGAGCGCAGCGGGGGCCGACTACCCTCCGCTGACCGGTGGGAACAGGGCGAGTTCGGTGTCGCCGTCGACGGTCGTGTCCCAGCCCTCGCCCGTGGCGAAGGGGTCGCTCCCGTCGACGAGGAGGCGGACGTGGTCGTAGAGGTGACCCTCCTCGTCGAAGACCTCCGGTTCCAGACTCGGATGCGTTTCCAGGAGCGCGTCGAACGCCTCACGTAGTGTGACCTCACCCTCGGTGGGGACGGCGGCCTCGGCCTCCCCCGCGGCTTCCGCGAGCGTCGCAAAGAGCCTCCACTGCATATCCACTACTCGGGCCGCAGGCACAAAGAGGGTTGGCACTCGAAGCCGGCTTCGGGCCCTCTCGACGCCAGTGCGCGGGAACGCTTTTGCCTCCCCGGGCGAAGGGAGTGACATGACCGAGGACGCTTCGCGGACCGACCCGGCGGCGGCGGAGGAGTCCCTGCCGGTCGTGTCGCAGCCGTCCACGCAACCCGAGGGGAGTGCCGACGTCTGGGGTGTGGTGCTGGCCGCCGGGACCAGTACCCGTTTCGAGGGCCGGAACAAACTCCTCCAGACGGTAGGCGGACAGCCGCTCGTCCGACACGCCGCGGAACCGTTGCTCGCGGGCCACCTCACCGACGTCGTCGTCGTGGTGGGCCACGAGGCGGCGCGGGTCGGGGAGGCGCTCGCGGCTGTCGACGTTCGGGTCGCCGAGAACCCGGACTACGGCGAGGGACAGAGCACGTCCGTTCGCACCGGCGTCGACGTCGCCCAGCGCAACGGAGCCGACGCCGTGCTCGTCGCGCTCGGGGACATGCCGTCAGTGTCGGTCCGGACGGTCGCCAGGCTCGTCGCGACCTACGAGAGCGGGGAGTACACGGCGCTTGCAGCAGCCTACCGGGGAGACCGTGGCAATCCCGTCCTCTTCGACGCGGCGCACTTCGACGCCCTCCGTTCGCTGTCCGGCGACGTGGGCGGGCGGGAGATACTGCTCACGGCGGCGGAGAGCGCTCTCGTCGAGACGGACGACCCGGGGGTGCGACGGGACGTCGACAGTCCCGGTGACGTCCTCGACAACTGACGGTCAGTCCCCGCCGTCGACGGCGGTGCGGGGGTGAATCGGTCCCGCCCGGTCGCTCAGACGACCGCCAGCGCGGCCGTTGCTGACCGCGACGACTTCGCCGACGACGCTGAGCGCGATTTCGGCCGGTGTGCCGCCCCCGAGGTCGAGGCCGACCGGCGTCGAGATGCGCTCCAGCGCCTCGGCCGGGAGCGCGACGCCATCGTCGGCAAGGAGGTCACGGAGGCTGTCGAACCGCTTTCGCGGCCCCATGAGTCCGACGTAGGGGAGCGCGGCCCGGTCGAGCAGCGCCTCGACCGCCAGCCGGTCGTCGACCAGATTGTGGGACATGACCACCGCGTACGTGTGCTCGGGAGTCTCGACGACGTCGGCGACGTCGGACGGATTACCCGTCCGCACGATGTCGGCGCGGGGGAACGTGGATTCGTCGGTCGCTCCGCGGGGGGAGTACACGACGACCCGGAACCCGACGTCGTCCGCGAACCGCGTCACGGGTTCGACGTCGGGCTGGCTGCCGACGGCGAGGACCGTCGGAACGGGCTGGAGGCCGTCGACCAGCAGCGTCGCACCGCTGCCCACCTCCGCCGTCTGCGTCGCTGCAGTTCCGCGGACCTGCTCGATAGTGTCGGCCGCGTCGTCGAGGAGTCCGTCGGGCACTCGCCGTCGCGCCGGCACGTCGCGGACAGTGCCGTCGCGGGTGACGAGGACGCGGCTCCCGACGAGTTCGTCCTCGCCGGCCTCGACCACGGTCACGACTGTCACAGGTTCGCCGTCAGCGAGGACGTCGAGCACCGGGTCGAGGCTCGCGTCGAGGGGTTCCACGAACAGGTCGATGACGCCGTTACAGCCGAGTCCCAGGCCCCACTCGCCCGAATCGTCGGCGGTCATGTCGAACACTTCGGTGCGGGGTCGTCCGCTCTCGATGACGGTCGTCGCGACGTCGACCGCCGGCCCCTCCAGACAACCCGCCGTCACCGCCCCGACCGGTTCGCCGCCCGCAGGGACGACCATCTTCGCACCCGGCCGCCGGTAGGCCGAGCCCTCGACGGCGGCCACCGTCACGACGGCCGCCGACGCGTCCCGGGACCGGAGCGAGCGGGCGAGCGCTCGGCGGTCCTTCGCGGTGACGGCCCACGGTTCACCGGCGTCTCGTGTCATGTCCGCTCCCTTTCCCCGGCCTCGTCATTAATCGTTCGACACCGCGGTGGGGACGACTGCTACCGAGACGCGACCACATATATTGTATATATTGCACAAGACTAAATACGTTGTTCCACCAAGGGGAAGACATGCGCGCAGTATTCGCAACCGACCTGTCCGACGCCATCGAGGCCGCAATCAGTTCGCGGACGTGTCTGGAGTGTCTCGAACGCTACGGCATCGACGAGTTCGACCTCATAACGGTGACCAGCCCGAACGTCACCGTGGGGATGCCCGGCAGTGACGTGGGGGGGCGGACCAAGAAGGGACTCGCCCGCCAGCAGCGACTGCTCGAAGAGGAGGGGTTCACGGTGAACACCCACGTGATGCGCGGGACACCGCACCGTCGCATCAACGGGCTGGCCGACCGGATCGACGCCGACCTCATCATCGTGGGGTCCCGCGGGCAGAGCCCGCTCGAACAGCGGTTCATCGGCGGAACCGCGAGGAACGTGGCTCGGACGTCGGTCCGACCGCTCCTGCTCCAGCGAATCGTCGAGGGCGACGACGACCACGAAGTCGCCAACGAGCACCTCTTCGAGCGAGTGCTGTACGCGACCGACTTCTCCGAGAACGCCGAGCGCGCCTTCGAACAGTTCGACAACCTCACCGAGGCGACGAAGGAGGCGACACTGTTGCACGTCGCGCCACCGGAACGGCGGGCGGGCAGCAACGAGGAGGCCGTCGCGGACGCGGAGGAGCGACTGGAGGCGCTGGCCGAGCAACTCGAAGCGAAGGGCATCGACACGCGCGTGCTCGTCCGGGAGGGCGAGGCCACCGAGGAGATACTCGCCGTCGAGAAGGAGGTCCAGCCGACCACGATTCTCATGGGGTCGCGCGGCCGGAGTCCGATGCGGCGGCTCCTGCTCGGGAGCGTCTCCGAGGAAGTGACCGCGAAGGCGAACTGCAACGTGCTCCTCGTCCCGCCGACGAGGGTGCGCTGAGGCGACGACGGCTCTCTTTTCGACGTCCAGTAGGAAGCGAGTAAACGCTGATTCGTGAGCGGTCAGCGCCGTTGCCGCGTGTGAGAGCCGTCAGAACCGACGACGGCTCGTGTGAAACGTCAGGGGGGAGCGTGAAGGGGACCGTGCGCGCTACGGCGCGCGAGGAGAGATTCAGTCGCCGGTCAGGGCGTCCTGGCTGGCCGCACAGTTGTTGGGACCGAGTTCGAGTTCGAAGGCCTCGTCGTCGTCGGCCGTCTGCTGGCCCAGGTTGGTCGCGATGATGTCCTCGTAGTTCGCCGGCCGCGGCGGCATGTCCGAGAGGATGAGGTCGACGAACTCCTCCTCGTCCATCGTGAGCGCGTCCATCTCCGCTTCCAGTTCGCCGATGGGCGCGGTGTAGGTTCCGTCGTCGGCCGGCTCGGCGGCGTCGCTGAAGTGTGCGCCGCCGATGAGCACGTCGTCGTCGAGCGGCAGGACCTTCGTCTGGAGCGTCTCGTAGAGCTGACGGGCCGCGTCGGGCGCGCCCTCGTCGCCCTCCTCCAGGTCGGGCCGGGCGACGCTCTCGACGAACAGGCCGTCGCCCGTCGCCAGCAGGCTGTCGCCGACGAGGTAGGACGTCATGCCCGAGGTGTGACCGGGCGTGTAGACGACGTCTATCTCGATGTCGCCGACGGCGTACGTCTCGCCGTCCTCGGCGGTCTCGACCTCGTCGACGTAGGTGACGCCGCGTGGGCGGGCCTCCTCCGGCACGACGCCGGTGACGCCGCGCTCGTGGAGGTCGCGGACGCCGCTGATGTGGTCCGCGTGGATGTGGGTGTCGAAGGCGTAGGTCAGGTCGACGCCCAGGTCCTCGGCGTCGTCGAGATACCGGTCGGTGAACGCCCGGAGCGGGTCGATGACTGCGGCCTCACCATCGGAGACGGCGAGGTAGCCGAGACAGCCGCTGGAGGGGCGCTGGTACTGGTAGAGGTCGCCGGGACCGTCGTACCGTGTGACCGGCGTGCGCTCGTAGATGCGCGCCCAGCCGTTCATGCCCTCTTCGAGGTGGACGACGTCGCGGCCGGCTTCTGCCAGCACGCCGGCGACGTACTCGCTGGCACCGCCCTTGGCACAGAGCACGACCAGCGGGTCGCCCGTGGGAATCTGTTCCATGACGTCGTCGTCGACCTCGTCGTCGAGGAAGTGGAAGTACGGGACGTTCGCGATGTCCACGGAGGGACCGTCGATGTGCCACTCGTCGAAGTCGCTGTTCATCCGGGTGTCGAGGATAGTGACTGGGTCGCCGCTGTCGATTTGCTCCTTGAGTTCCGCTGGGGCGATTTCGTCGACCTCGACGTCCGGTGTCGGGAAGTCCTCTGGTTCCATGTTACGCTCATCGCTTGGGCCTGGGGGTACATATATCTTGCTTGTTTTGTACAATACTAACTACGAGGTGAAAAATGGCCAAAGGAGACGGAGCCGTAACAACGCGGTTATTTATCAGAAATAGCCTCAGCAGCGGCTGGGCCGCACAAGTAGTGTTGTGAAATATTCGCAATACAGAAGGGATGGAGAAGCGAGCGTCAGACGTCAGCCGCGACCGACCTGTCCTGGGCTTCCTCGCGGAGTTCCCGGACTGCGCTGTAGGAGACAGCGCCGCTGACCAGCAGGGCCGCGCCGAGGATGATGAGCAGGCTCACCGTGTCCAGCACCGGGAGGTCCAACACGCCGCCGATCTTCCGGACCGCGACGGCGATGGCACCGAGCAACAGCATCACGCCGAAGTACACCTTGATGTCGTCCTCCTCGACGAGACTCGTCGCCGTCGCGCCGATGCGCGCGCCGAGTGCGCTCCCCGCGAGCAACGGGACGACGATGCTCAGGTCGACGGCCCCGGACTGCGCGTACAGGAAGCTCCCGATACCTCCCGAGAAGACGATCTCGAAGAGGTCCGTCCCGACAGCGACGGGGACCGGCACGCCGATGAGGTAGAACAGCGCGGGCATGCGGATGAAGCCGCCGCCGACGCCCAGGAACCCGGAGAGCAGTCCGGTCGCGAACGCGACGAGCAGTATCATCCACAGCGACGCCTTGAAGCCGCCCCGTAGCTCCATCATCGGCGGGATGCGGTAGGACTGTATCTTCTGTGCAATCTCGGGGATGTCCGCGTCCTCCGCGTCGGCGTCTTCGTCGACGTCGTGGTCGATTCCGCCCCCGCCGCCGGCCTTGAGTGCCTCGCGCGTCACGAAGGCCCCGATGCCACCCAGCAGGAGGACGTAAGCGACGCTGACGATCGTGTCGGCGACGCCGATGTCCTGGAGGTACTCCAGCCCGAGTTTGCCGACTTCGATGCCGGCCGTGGTGCCGGCGATCATCAACACGCCGAGCTTGTAGTCGACCTGGCCGAGGTCACGGTGTTTGAGCGTGGCGATGACCGACGTCCCGAAGACGAAAGCCAGCCCGGACCCGACGGCGACGCTGGGCTCGTAGCCCATCACCAGCAGCGCCGGCGTGACGAGGAACGAGCCGCCCATCCCGAAGAACCCGAACAGGATGCCGATGAGCAACCCGAACCCCGCGAAGGTCGCCAGCAGGGTCGCGCTGACGCCGAATATCTCCATCATCACTCTCTCCCCCCGTTTTCGGTCACGGAACAGCGCCGGAAGAGCACGTCCAGCACTGCACACTGGCCCTGGAGCAATCGCTTGAGCGACGGTCCGAACCACGTCTCCAGCCAGCCGTATCCGAGGTACAGCACCATCGCCTCGATGAGGACGATTCCCACGAGTACGGCCGCCTGCGCGTTCCCGCTGAGGGTCTCAATACCGAACATGCCTTGTCACCTGTGTGAGTGGTCTTGCGAGCATATCGAAATTCTGTACAGCCACCCCTAATATTAGGAGGCTAATAACGGTTTTGGGCTAGTTGCACAATACTATATCTCCGTAACCGACCGATACCGATGGATAAGTTATCGGTAGCTACAGACAGTCGGAGCACCCTGTCGACACATACACGACTACTGCAGTCGAGTGCGTGACGTCGCGGGTCATCTGTGGGGCACATCTGCTCGCGTGACGCACGCGCACGCGGCTGTGCGCTCTAGCCTCCAAATCACAATATACCTGGACGACCGAATCTGGAAAAGGGTCGACGAGGGGACGCGCCTGGCGGGTTATTAGCAGTTTGTTCACAATACACACAATAAACAGCCGGACGACACTCCCGGTGTCGGCGGAGGCTTCGAGGGTCGCACAAAACGGGGGCGCGGTGTCGGGACCGGACTCAGCCCTCTTCCTGAACCGGCGTGAGGAGCGGTCGTTTGCTCTCGGGGGCGAGGTCGGTCCAGGAGACGCTCCCCTGGTCGGCGATGTTCTCCGGGGTCATCGCGGGGTCGCTGAGGACGAGTCCCGCCGTGAACTCCGGCGGGCGGGACTGTTCGCTCGGTGCGGGAGCCTCGCCCACGGGGTTCGCTGCGGGACCGGTCGGCGAGCCGACCACGATGGAGCCGACCATCCCGAACAGCTCGTGGGGGGCGCACATGATGTTGTGGACGCCCTCGGTCTCGAACGTGTACAGCCAGTACTCGCCGACACCGAGGATGGGCGAGGAGTACGGCGGTGCGTCGGTGGGGACCCGCTGGGTGTACCCGAATGCCGGGTGGTACGCGTTGACGTTGTGATGCGGCGAGGCGAGATTGAACCGAACCGTGTCGCCCGGTTCGATAGCCAGGCCGGTCGGTTCGAAGTAGAACTCCGGAATCGGGACCGGGTCACGCGGCTTGATTGCCAGATTTATCGTGTGGTCGGGTTCGACGGGCGGTGAGTCATCACCGGTCCCGATGTAACCGAATCGCGGGTGTATCTCCTGGCTGTCCATCTGCTGCTGTGTGGATGTCGGTGACATTGTTGAAGTCGAAGTGGGAGTCGAGGTCGCAGTATCTGTAGGGTCGTCTGACGAACTGCCACAGCCAGCGACGGTCGGCATCGCTGCGGCCCCGAGGGCCGTCAGCAGCCGCCGCCGGTTCAGGCGAGTCGCCGGTTCCCCTGCCGACCGGTTAGTCTCTCTGCGTGTCACATCCGAGAATATGACGTGTTTGTGTTAAATCTATTCCTCTGACTCGTCGGCCTCCAGAGCCGTGGCGACGAGGGGCCGCCTGGCGGCTTCGCGCCCTGTCCTACTCCAGTTCGACCGTCGGTGGTTCCCCGTTCCAGCCGTACGAGAACACGACGAAGGCGATGGTGAACAGGCCGACGAGCGCCAGACCGAGTTCGAGCAGCCTACCGAGTGTGCGCAGTGCCATACCGGTCGAACGGAGAACCCTCAGGTAAAGACTTCTATCTCTGCACACGACCTGCATCTTACTGGTAAAAGAGTGGCTATGAATTGTTACTAGTACTGGAGAATAGCAGAATTGTCACGCGTTGTTTACGTACAGGCGACGTGTTGCAGTGTCCGTTCTCCGGACTGGAACTGAGAGAACCATACTCCGATAGGAGGCAGAAAACGGCCGCAGAGAGTGTTACGGCAGGATTTTCACGAGACTGTAACAGTGAGACGCACAGCCCCGAAGCGAACACCGCATCCCGGGTGAGCGGCCGTTCGACCGAAATCCGTGGCATTGTGGAATACTGGACCGGCATCCGCCACGCCACGGGAGTCGGTGCTGGACCGCCGAAACACACCACGCGGCGATAACTACCAAATAAGTATATATATAATACATCTTATTTTTACCGCGGAGCCGCGACGAGCAGCGGCGTGTGTTGCCGCGGGCCAAGACGAATACGTTTTTGTCGGTGAGTCCTACTCGTACCGATATGGAACTGGCCATACTCGGCGGCACGGGCGACATCGGCGAAGGACTCGCAGTGCGGTACGCGGCGGACACGGACCACCGCGTGGTCATCGGGTCGCGGAAGGCGGAGAAAGCCGTCGACCGCGCGGGCGACTACGAGGAACGGCTGGCCGACCACGGCATCGACCGGGACATCGAGGGTGCGGCCAACGCCGACGCAGCGGCCGGCGCGGACGTCGTCGTGCTGGCGATTCCGCCCCACCACGTCGCCGATACGGTCGCAGACCTGGCCGAGGAGGGCGTCCTCGACGACCAGCTGGTCGTCAGCCCCGCGGTGGGGATGCAGGGCGACGCCGACGGCCTGCACTACCGGCCGCCGAAGGTCGGCAGCGTGACCGAACTCGTCGCCGAGCGGGCGCCCGACGGCCTCGCCGTCGCCGGCGCGTTCCACAACCTCGCGGCGGACCGCCTGGCGAACCTAGATGCAGACCTAGACGTCGACACGCTCGTGGTCGCGGACGACGAATCCGTCCGGCAGCAGGTCATCGACCTCGCGAACGAACTCGACGGCATCCGGGCGCTCGCGGCCGGGCCGCTCTCGAACGCGGCAGAAGTCGAGAGCGTGACGCCGCTCGTCATCAACGTCGCGCGCTACAACGAGGACATGCACGACGTCGGCGTCACGTTCCACTGACGGCGGACGGGACGGAAGCGTAGCTTTTTGTGGCGGTGGGCGGATAGGACGGGTATGGACGTCGACCTACCGGGGGTCGAAGAGACCCGTATCTTCGACACGCACGCGCACCAGCCGACCAGCGAGTTCCTCCACGACGCCGGCGGTGAGATGATGCAGGACGCCGCCGACCGCTTCGGCACCGACCTGGAGACGTGGGACTACGAGGAGATGCTGGAGGAGTACCACGAAGCCGGCATCGGCCGCGCGGTCCTGCTCGGGTGGGACGCCGAGACCAACACCGGGAACCCGCCCGTGCCCAACGACTACGTCGCCGAGGTCCGCGACGAGTACCCCGACTTCTTCGTCGGCTTCGGCAGCGTCGACCCGCTGAAAGACGATTGCGTGCAGGAGGCGATTCGCTGCGTCGAGGACCTCGACCTCTCGGGGTTCAAGTTCCAGCAGATCGCGCAGGGGTTCGACCCATCCGCGGACCGCCACGACCATCTCTGGAGTACCATCGAGGACCTCGGCGTCCCGGTCGTCTTCCACGGCGGCAATTCCACGCTCGGAGCCTGCAGCGCCGGCGGCCGCGGCCTGAAGGTCAAGTACGGCAACCCGATGCTCATCGACGACGTGGCGGCCGAACACCCCGACCTCGACATCCTCATCGCCCACCCCGCCTTCCCCTGGGAGAAGGAACAACTCGCCATCTGCCAGCAGAAGGGTAACGTCTACATGGACCTCTCCGGGTGGATTCCGAAGTACATCGACGACCAGGTGCTGCACTACGCGAAGACGGTGCTGAAGGACAAGGTGATGTTCGGCACCGACTACCCGATGATAGACCCCGAGACGTGGCTGACCTCCTTCGCGAACGACACCGACTTCGACGAGGACGCCCAGCGGCGGATTCTCTACGAGAACGCCGAGGACTTCTTCGACCTGTAGTCAGTCGAAGTCCGGTTTTCTGCCGTTCAGAAAGGCGTCGACGCCCTCGGCGTGGGCGTCCGTGTCGTACGCCAGCGTCTGGACGTGCGCCTCGCGGTCCAGGCCCTCGCGCCACGACTGCCCGAGGTTGTCGTGTATCGCACGCTTCGCCATCCCGATGTTCGCCGTCGGGCGGTTCGCCAGCGTCTCGACGAGGTCCGCGACCCGGTCGTCCAAGTCGTCGTCCGGGACCACCTCGTTGACGAGGTCCATCTCGGCGGCCTCCTCGGCGGAGACGAGTTTGCCAGTGAACGCCAGTTCCTTCGTCTTCCGGAGGCCGACGAGCCGCGGCAGGATGGCCGTCCCACCCATGTCGGGGACCAGGCCGACGTTGATGAAGGAAGCGCCGAAGCGGGCAGACTCCGCGGCGTAGGCGAAGTCGGCGACGGCAGTCAGCGACATCCCCGCGCCGACGGCGTCGCCGTTGACCTTCGCCACCACCGGCACGGGGGCGGTCAGCACCTGCTCGGCGACGCGACCCAGCGTGGAGCGGACGCGCTCGTAGGCCTCCGGGGCCGTCTCGTCGCGCTCGGCCATCGCCTCGATGTCGCCGCCGGCGCTGAACGACTCCCCCTCGCCGGTGACGACGACCGCGTCGTGGTCGGCCGGGTCGAGTCCATCGAGTGCGTCCGCGAGGTCCCGCGCGACGGCGGCGTTCATCGCATTCCGCACGTCTGGCCGGTCGAAGGTAATCCGCCGAACTGCACCATCGTCGATGCGCATACACGTATTCGCGTGTGCGGGCACTACTATCTTGCTACGCGCCGTCTCCCGTGCGGAACATCTGGGTGAACAGGGCGTGCTGTGCGCGGTGCAGCCGCTCGATGAACGCCGACTTGCTGATGCCGAGTTCCTGCGCTACGTCCGCGGCGTCGGCCTCCCGCGGGACGGTGAAGTAACCCATCTCCACGGCAGTCCGCAGGCTGGCCTCCTGGGCCGGCGTGAGGTCCCACTGCTGGGCGATGGAGTCGTCCTCCTCGGCGCGCAGGGCGTACACTCGCTCCAGGCGGACGCCCACCGTCTCGCCGGCGGTCTCCATGACTGACCGGAGAATCTCGTTGCCGACCACAGTCCCGGTGAGGATGGTATTTCCGTTCTGGTAGGTCAGCGACTCGACCATGAACCCGGAGCTGATGAGTTCGTGGACGACGCAGGGGTGCAGGGAGAGACACCGGTAGTTGTACCGGCCGTCGCTCTCCGACTGGTAGAGATAGCGGATGCGCTCGTCCGCGTCGAGGACCGCCGTCAACTCGTCGTTGGGGGCCGAACTGAACCGCAGGAGGACGTTGCCGTCGTTGCGCATCAGTGGCGGAGAGGCGTCGACGACGCCGTTGACGGCCCGGCTAGCGTCGGCCAGCGGACAGTCGTCGCCCTCGATGCGAAACTCCGTCATCAGGCACTCGTCAATCACGACCCGTGATATGGCGGGTGAGTATATAAAACCCGTCTATAGACTGCACAATTAGTAAGGGAAATCGGACGGTACATTGTGATGAACCATGAACGTCGACGAAGTCAAACAACGAGCGGGTCCCCGCGAGTTCGCGCCCAAGGACGACCTGCCGGAGGAGTACCGGAAGGCGGCGACGCGGATGCTGCAGTTCCACGCCAACAGCGAGATCATGGGCGCGTACCTGGAGCGCCCGTTCATCCGCCAGGCACCGAGCCTGGAGCGGAAGATGGCCTTCAGCGCGAAAGTGCAGGACGAGATCGGGCACGGGCAGTTGCTCTATCGGGCCGCCGAGTCGCTGGGGATCAAGACCCGCGACGAGATGCTCGACGAACTGGCCGAGGGCAAGGGCAAGTTCCTCAACTGCTTCCACTACCCGATGGACAGCTGGGTCGAGACGCCGATGATCGCCTTCTTCGTCGACGGCGCCGCGATGCGCCGGCAGGCGACGCTCAAGAAGTCCAGCTGGGAGCCCTACGCCCACGCGATGGACAAGATTTGCTTCGAGGAAGGGTTCCACGTCAAGCACGGCGAGGACATCCTCCGCGAACTGATGACCGGGTCGAAGAAAGAACAGCAGATGACCCAGGAGGCCTTCGAGACGTGGTGGCCGCGCATCCTGCAGTTCTTCGGCCCCACCGACGACAAGTCCTCGCACCACGACTTCGCCGCCGACGTCGGCCTGAAGGTCATGACCAACGACGAACTCCGGAACGCCTTCCTAAACACGTACATGGACAAGGCCGAGATGTACGGCCTGGAGATTCCCGACGAGCCGCGCATCCGCGAGAACGACGACGGCACCTACGAGGTCGTCGAGGACGACCTGGACTGGGACGAGTTCTTCACCATCGCGAAGAACGACTACGACCCCGGGCTGGGCCAAATCAACGCCCGGAAGGAGGCACAGGACGCCGTCGAGTGGGTCCGCGACGCGCTCGACGAGCAGGAAGCGCTTGCAGCAGGCTCGCAGTCCCCACAGGCGGCTGACTGACAATGATCTGGGAAGTATTCCGACAGGAGAAAGCGGGTGGCTATCACACCCACTGTGGCAACGTTCACGCACCCGACCGCGAGATGGCGCTGCTGTTCGCGGAGATACAGCACGGCCGGCGCAAGCCGACCAACAGCCTCTGGGTCGCCCCGCAGGAAGAAATCGGCGAGGTCGACACCGAGGACGCCCACTTCGGCGGGTCCACGAACAAGTCCTACCGCTTCGCCCGCACGTACAACGTCGAACCGGCCGCCGAGGAGGTCGAAGCCTCCGAGAAGGAACTGACGGAGGCCGAGGAACAGCGGGGTGAGGCGTAATGGCGACCGCCGAGGACGCCGGCCTCGACAGCGTCGAGGACCTCGACGAGGAGCAGCGCGAGGCCGTGACCGACCTCCTGCTCCGACTTGCCGACGACGAACTCGTCCTCGCCGAGCGCTACACCGAGTGGCAGGTCCGCGCGCCGACCCTGGAGTCGGACATCTCGCTCGCCAACATCGCACAGGACGAACTCGGCCACGCCCGCCTGTGGTACGACGTCGTCCAGACCTTCGGCTACGACGAGACCGACCTCATCTGGGAGCGCGACGCCGACGACTTCCGGCACAGCACCCTCGTGGAACTCCCCTTCGAGGAGGGGGACTGGGCCGACGCCGTCGTCCGGAACTACCTCTACGACGTGGCCGAGGACATCCAGCTCCGCGCCCTGGAGGACTCGTCGTACGCGCCCATCCGGGACCGCGTCGGGAAGGTTCTCGACGAGGAGGACTACCACCTCGAATACGCCGAGAGCTGGCTGGAGCACCTCGCGGCCGACGACGAGGGCCACGAGGAACTGCAGGCCGCGCTCGACAGGCTGTACCCCTACGCGCTGACGCTGTTCGAGCCCAGCGACGAGGACGTCGAGGAGACGATCATGGAACTGGGCCTGCGCGACGAGGAACTCGTGGGGATGCGCGACGAGTGGCACGACCGCGTGAGTTCGTACCTGGAATCCATCGGGCTGGCGGTCCCCGAACTGGACCTGCCCGAGCAGTACGACATCCACGTCTCGCCCGACGACCTGCCCGAGCACGTCGGCCGCGACGGCGACCACACCGACGACTGGCCACCGCTGCTCGACGAGATGACGGCCACCTACGAGGAACTCGGTCGCGACTACGCCACCCGCATCATGGACGACGATGAGTAGCGAGTACGAGCGCCCGGAGCGGGACGACGACGACGCCATGGCGTGTGGCTACACCAGCTACGACAGCGACGACGACGTCGAGTACGCCGAGAAGGAGTCCGCCGACAACGAGGTCCCGGCCACCGGGAGAGGTGCCGAGGGCGTCGAACGCCGCGTCTGGGAGGCGCTTTACAGGGTCGAGGACCCCGAGATGCCCATCTCCATCGTGGACCTGGGGCTCATCTACGGCGTCGACGTCGACGACGGCACCGCCACCGTCGACATGACGCTGACCTACACCGGCTGTCCCGCCCGCGACATGCTCCTCAACGAGGTCAAACAGTCCGTCGCTGCCGTCGACGGCGTCGAGACGGCCGAGATAACCCTCGTCTGGTCGCCCGGCTGGACCGTCGAGATGGTGACCGAACAGGGCAAGGAATCACTCCGGGAGTTCGGACTGAGTGTCTGACAATGCGAAATAGAGACCCAAGCGTCGACACGTCCGGGAAGTACGACCAGGCCGAGTGTCCCTACTGCGGGTCGACCGACACCGAGCGGGACCACCCGAAGGGACCGTCGCTGTGTCGGTCGATGCACTACTGCAACGAGTGCGAGCAGCCCTTCGAGCGGTTCTCGTAGCCCGACCCCGACATCGGGACCGAGGTGGTCGACCCTCACGGCGACCGCCGAGTAACAAATTTTTTGATAGTGTATTATGTTCACACACCTGGGTCGCGTTGTGCAGTCACTCACTCGCCCCGATTGCCAGTGCGACTCACAACCCCCAACGGTGACCCCGGAGGTCGGCCGGGTCCCGTCGCCCCGCTCGGGGACCCGGCGACCCCGCTGTCGCGGCTCTCCCGAGCGAAGGGGTGTCTCTGTCGTGGTGCTGACGACGAAAACCGGGCGTAAGCCTCAGGCGACGCCGGCGGCCCGGCGCACCCAGTCGTTGTTCTCGACGGCGTCGCGACGCATCGCCAGCCGTTCGTCGTTCTTCGGTCCGTTCCCGCGGGTCACGTCGAGAAAGCGGTCCCAGTCCAGCGGTCGGTGGGTGTACTCCTCGTTCTCCTCGTCGTAGACGACGAGGTCCGGGACGTCGAGGTCGTAGCGCTGCAGTTTCGGGACGTAGAAGTCGTTGATGTAGGTGTGGCGCAGTTCGTCGTTCGAGCGGACCTTGATGCCCCACTCCATGAGTTCGTCCGTGTGGTCGGAGTCGTCGTTCGGCGGCCCGTAGAAGCGCAGCGTCGGGCCGGCCCACCTGTCCACGGCATCCTGAATCATCTCCCGTTCCTTCTTCGAGCCGGTGGCCAGCGACCGGACGATGTCCTCGCCGTGTTTGACGTGGTAGGACTCCTCGAAGCATATCTTCCGGAGCCCGCGGGCGTAGGGGGCATACGAGGACTCCGTCAGCGAGCCCTGGCGGAACACCGCCGCACCGTCGATGAACATGGCGATGTAGCCCGCGTCTGCCCACGTCGGCGTCTCGTAGTTGACCCAGTTGATGTACTTCGCGTCGCCGTCGAGCAGTTCCTGCATCATCTCCTCGCGGTCCTTCAGCCCCAGCGTCTCCGCGACGCGGTAGAGCACCTGCGCGTGGCCCACCTCGTCCTGCACCTTGGCGCTCATCGACCGCTTGCGGCGGAACGTGGGTGCCTTCTGTATCCACTCCTTCTCCGCGACGGTGCCCATTATCTCGCTGTTGGCTTGGAACTGAATCATCCGCTGGGCCGCCTGTCTGTACGCCTCGGGCAGGTCCGCCGACGGTTCCACCTGCTCGCCGTTCTGCACGCGCTCCTTGAGACGCTCGGTGCTTGACTGACTCATACACCACAATAGTCTACGCAGGTCCCAAAAAGCGGAGACCACAGTATAGAGCAGTTTTTATCAGAGCGTCGCGGCAAGCGGAGGGGTGGGCCCGCCGGGACGCTGCTCACTCCAGTTTGACGTGGACGTTCTTGACCTCGGTGTACTCCTTGATGGCCTCCTCGCCCTGCGCGCGGCCGTGCCCGCTCATTTTGGTGCCGCCGAAGGGCGTCTGCGGCCAGGTGTTGGGCGTCTCGTTGACCATGACCATCCCGTAGTCCAGCCGGTCGGCGACGGTGTGCGCGCGCGTGAGGTCGTTCGTCCAGACGCAGGCGGTCAGCCCGAAGGGCGAGTCGTTGGCGACGTCCAGCGCCTCCTCCTCGTCGCTGACCTCGATAATCGACAGGACCGGGCCGAATATCTCCTCGCGTGCGACGGTCATGTCGTTGTCGACGTCGGCGAAGACGGTCGGCTCGACGAAGTGGCCGACATCCCTGTCCTCGGGGACGCCGCCGCCGGCCGCGACGGTCGCGCCCTCCTCCTTGCCGGTCTCGATGTAGTCGAGAATCTCCCGTTGCTGGTCCTCGCTGACCACCGGCCCCATCTGGCCGTCGTCGTCGATGCCGCCGCCGACCGGGATGTTCTCGGCGATGGAGGCCATCTTCTCGACCATCTCGTCGGCGACGTCCTCGTGGACGACCAGCCGCGAGTTCGCCCAGCACATCTGGCCGGCGTTCATGAAGATGCCGTACTGGACGCCACGGGCGGCCGCGTCGAGGTCCGCGTCGGGGAAGACGACGGCCGGACCCTTCCCGCCGAGTTCCAGCGTGACGCTCGTGACGGCGTCGGCCGCGTCCTGCTGGATGTGCTTGCCGACGCCGGTGGAGCCGGTGAAGGTGACGTGGTCGACGCCCTCGTGGCCGGCCAGTGCGCTACCCGCCTCGGACCCCGAGCCGGGAACGACGTTGACGACGCCGTCCGGGATGTCGGCCGCCTCGGCGGCCTTCGCGTAGTACAGCGCCGACAGCGGAGTCACGCTGGAGGGCTTGAGGACGACGCTGTTGCCCGTGGCCAGCGCGGGGGCGAGGCTGCGGCCGGCCAGCTGGAACGGGTAGTTCCACGGGGAGACGTGGGCGGTCACCCCGACGGGGTCGCGTTTGGTGTAGTTGAGTCGGCCGTCCGAGACGGGAATCTCGCTGCCCTCTATCTTGTCGGTCCAGCCGGCGTAGTACCGGAAGGTGTCGACGACCATGTCTATCTCCATCCCCGCCTCGAACGGCGTCTTGCCGTTGTCGTGGGACTCGACCATCGAGATCTCGTCTTTCATCTCCTCGATGGCGTCGGCCATCGCGTGGACCTTCCGGCGGCGCGTCTCGGGGTCCATCGTGCGCCACTCCGAACCGTGGGCGACCGCCGCTTCGGCCGCCGCGACGGCCGCGTCGACATCGGTCTCCCCGGCCTTCTGGACCGTCGCGTAGGTCTCCTCGGTCGCCGGGTCCTCCGTGTCGATGGTCTCGCCGCTCTGGGCTGCTGTCCACTCGCCGTCGATATACAGGTCTGTCGGGCCGGAGTACTCCATTGCAGGCCAAATCTTGGTTTCTGTGGTCTTAACGGTTTATATCGGACCACAACGGCGCGAGGAATAGTCGCCGCGAACGCGCGTCAGGGTTCCTCGTTGGAGTGGATGGTCAGGTCAGAGCGCGGGTAGGCGACACACAGCAGGCCGTAGCCCTGCTGTTTCTCCCACTGGGTGAGGACGTGCTCCTCGCTCTGGTCGATGTCGCCCTCGACCTTCGCGCTGCAGGAGGCGCAGACGCCCTGGAGACAGGAGTACTGGAGGTCGATACCCTCGTCGAGCGCCGCCTCGAGGATGTACTCGTCTTCGGGCACCTCTATCTCGACGCCCTCCTTTACGAACTCGCAGGTGTACGTCGTCGTGTCGTCGTCGGCGGCGTCCGTCATAGCACTCACAGCTCCTTCTCGTAGGTGACTTCCATCGGTTTCATGCCGTACTCCCGGTAGAGTTCCTCCTCCTCGACCCCGTGGAGCACGTCGATGCGCCAGAACGGCATGTCCTTCTCGCGGAACCACGCCTCGGCGGCCTCGATGAGCGCTTTCCCGACGCCCTCGCCGCGGTGTTCCGGGTGGACGTAGTGGCCGTAGACCATCCCGTGCTTACCGAAGTTGAAGACGGGATGGCCGCCGATGACGCGTGCCTCCAGCGCGCCGACTGTCTCGCCGTCGCGTTCGGCCAGCAGGATGTCGCCGCGCGAGGACTCGACGAGGCTGTTGGTGAAGTAGGACTGCCACTTCTCGCGGCCGCCTTCCTCCACCGTGAACCGCTCGTCGAAGTCAACCAGCGTGTCTGCGTAGCCGTTCCACAGCGACATAATCCCCTCCGCGTCGTCCGGTCCGGCGGTGCGAATCGTCGCATCCGCAAGTGATGTCTCGAATTCCATGTGTGCTGAATTGTAACAATCAGGTATAAAATTACCCGAACCGCTCGAACGGGCTCTCGCAACTGTCGCAGTGGTAGATGGTGCGACACAGCGACGGCCCGCGGGCGTTCTCGACGTGGGTGTCCATCGACCCGCAGTAGGGACACGCTATCTCGTCGTCGTCGACCGGTCGGCCGGCGTTCTCGTCCATCTTCTTGCCCACCGACGAGGAGCCGTCCCAGTCGACGTCGCGCATTACTCCTCCCTCCCGCTAAGCGAGCAGGCGAAGCCAGCCTCGCCCAGCTGTTCGCGACCCTTCTCGGTCATGTCCTCCGGCGACCACGGCTCCGTGTAGTCGAGTTCGACGTTCGCGCTCTCGACCTCGTCCATCAGTTCGAGGCGGCGCTCGGCCATCTTCACCATAATCTCGCGGGCGGGACAGCCGGTGTAGGTCAGCGTCATCTTGACTTCGGCGTGACCGCCGTCGAGTTCCACGTCCCGGATGAGGCCGAGGTCCACCAGACTGACCGGCAGTTCGGGGTCCTCGACGTCTTCGAGGGCCGCCCAGATGTCGTCCTCCGTGAGCGGGCCCTCCACCTCGTAGTCCGGGAACGCGTCCTCGACCGCGTCGAGTTCGAACCCGGGGGCGTTCCGCTCCAGCAGGCTGGCGACGTCCATGGTCATGCGGGAACGTCGACCCCCTGCTCGCGGACCTCGCGCGTCTCCGCGAGCAGGTCGTCGAGGTCGTCGGTGTGTTTGCCGGCCCGGCCCGCGCCGATGTCCTCGACGTCGGTCTCGGGCACGTCGTAGCCGTACTCCTCCAGAACCGCAGTGACCTCGTCGACGAACTCCTCGCTCTGGGCGTCCAGGGACTGCGCGTAGACGCCGGCCGCGGCCAGGTCGATGCCGTCGGGACCCGTCTCGAAGAACGCCAGGGCGTCGACCCAGTTCTCGTCGATGGCGCGCTGGACGCGTTCCTTGCCGTCCGCGTCGTCGGCCAGCGTCTCCAGCCACACCTCGCCGTGTTCGGCGTGGAAGTCCTCCTCCTCGTCGACCTTCGTGAGGTAGCCGGTCAGGGACTCGTCGCGGTCCGCGAGGTCACCCTCCAGCAGGGCGGCCGTGCGGATGTCGTCGGCGACATCGTAAAAGTACTGCCGGACGACCGTGTCCGCCCAGTCGGAGAACTCCCGTTCGACGAGTTGGGCGTTGCGGAACTCCTCGACCGGGCGCCCGTAGGCCAGGTGGTCGAGCGAGGAGCCGACGAGGTCGGCCACCTCCTCGTACAGGGACTCGGCGTGGCCGAGTTCGTCCTGTGCGATGTTGCCGACCGACACGTCCTCCTCGACGGTCGGCGCGACGCCGGTCCAGTCCGAGAGTCTGTTCCCCATCACGTGGTCGTCGTCGGCCGCCTCCAGCAGGGCCACCGCCAGGCCCTGCTCGAACTCGTCTGGCGCTGCGTCGCCGATGTCTGCAATCTGTGTGACAGTCATGCCGGGAAGCCCTCCACGTCGTAGCCGGAGTCCTCGCGGTACTCCTTCTCCAGGACGCCGCCGTAGGCGGCTCCCTCGCCGATTTCGTGCATCTGGTCCTCGCGGACGACGACGAGATTCGTCGTCTTCTTCCGGCGCGCGTAGTTGTCCTTCGCGTACATCTTCGCGAGTTCGGGGTTCTTCGCGTCGACGCTGCCGACCTCCGTCAGCGGCGCGCCGGAGGCCTGCCGACGGAAGACGTAGTAGACGTTCTCCGATGGCGTGCCCGTCATGTCACGCCACCCCCGCTGCGCGGCGGACCCAGTCGTTGTCCTCCAGCGCCTTCCGCCGGTCGGCCAGGCGCACGTCGTTCATCGGGCCGTTGCCCCGGGAGACATCGAGGAAGTGGTCCCAGTCGAGTTCGCTGAAGTTCCAGCGCTCGCTCTCCTCGTCGTACTCCATCTTCTCGTCGGGCACCTCCAGCCCGTACTTCTCCAGTTTGGGCACGTAGAACTCGTCGATGTACTGCTGGCGGAGTTCGTCGTTGCTCTTGACCTTCAGGCCCCACTCCATGAGATCGTCCGTGTGGTCGGACATGTCGTCGCGCGGGCCGAAGAACTGCATCGTCGGCTGGTACCAGCGGTCGACGGCCTCCTGCATCATGTCCTGTTCCTTCTTCGAGCCGGTCGCCAGCGAGCGGACGATGTCCTCGCCGTGCTTGACGTGGAACGACTCCTCGTAGCAGATCTTTCGCAGGCCGCGAGCGTAGGGGGCATACGAGGACTCGGTCAGCGAGCCCTGGCGGAACATCGCCGCGCCGTCGATGAACATGGCGATGTAGCCCGCGTCCGCCCACGTCTCGGTCGGGTAGTTGAAGACCGTCGCGTACTTCGAACGACCCTCGACCAGGTCGTCGAGCATCTCCGCGCGGGTCTTCAGGCCCAGCGTCTCGGCCGTGCGATAGAGTACCTGCGCGTGGCCGGCCTCGTCCTGCACCTTCGCGCTGATGGCGCGCTTGCGCTGCAGCGACGGGGCCTTCTTTATCCACTGTTTCTCGGGCAGCGTCCCCACGATTTCGCTGTTGGCGTGGAACTGAATCATCCGCTGTGCCGCTTCCCTGTACTCCTGGGGCAGGTCGTCGGACGGTTCCACCTTCTGTCCGTTTTGCACTCGTTCTTTGATGGATTCGTCGGTGCTCATCTACACCCGTAACTACGGGGGAGATTACGCATAGAGATGTACCGCTCCATGGAGCGGGTTTTAAGTTGGCACCGATATTTCGGCGAGCGGCTGGAAACTCCGGGAAAGACCGTTCCGTGGACGTATTCCGGCAGAGCGGCCGTTTGACGCCCGTCGAGGCCGGGCAGAGCTAGATTTATACTGCTGGGGAAATGACAGTCGGTAACGTGATAGACGAGTGCCTCGTCGTGGAGTTCTCCGTGACAGGGAACGACTGTCCCGTCGTCGAGGCGACGACGGACCACGACGTCATCGTGGACGAGAACCCGCCGGCCCACCGGGACGACGAGCGCACGCTGTTGCACTTCCAGGCGGAAGGGGAGGTCGACGAGTTCACCGAGTCGCTGGACGAGACGGCCGAAATCGACTACCTCCAGGTGGCAAACGGCGGGAGCGTCGCCCAGTGTCGCTGCCTCCTGCACGACGAGTGCGTCCTCCGCGGGCTGACGACGGCCGGCTTCATGCCCCACGAGATACGCATCGTCGACGGCACCGAGCGGTTCCGCGGGTCGGTCGTCGGCCGCGACATCCTCCGGGACGTCATCCAGGCGGCCCAGGAGATGGGCAACGTCGAACTCGAACGGGTCGCCAAACTCACCTCGGGAGCGGAGACGAACCAGGGGCTGGACGCCACCATCGAGAGCAGCCTCACGAAACAGCAGCGAGAGGCGCTCATCGCCGCGCTCGAACAGGGCTACTTCGACGTGCCCCGTGGCGCGACGGCGACGGAGGTGGCCGACGAACTGGGCATCAGCAAGTCGTCGTTCCTGGGGCGCATGAAACGCGCCCAGCGGACGGTGTTCGAACAACTGCTCGCCGGCGCAGGGTGACCCGGCAGCGGTCGGCGCTCACTCTTTCGTCTTGATGAGGAACTTCATGTCGCCCTGGAAGACGACGGTGCCGTCCTGCTTCTCCATCTCCGTGTCGAGGACGACCAGCCCGGCGTCGTCCCGGTCCAGTTCCTTCTGCGTGTCCACGACCATCTCCAGCTGGAGCGTGTCGCCGATGTGGACGGGGTTGGGGAGGTCCATGTAGTTCATGCCCAGGAAGGCAATCGCAGTGCGCTCGACGATGCCGGTCCGGTAGACGAAGCCGGTCGCCTGGACGAAGGTCATCGGCCCGTGGGCGATGCGCTCGCCGAACTGCTGGTCCTCGGCGTACTCCTTGTTGGTGTGGAGTTCGGTCCAGTCGCCCGACAGCGCGGAGTGCATCACGAAGTCCGACTCCGTGACCGTCCGGCCCACGCTGATGAATTCCTTACCCTCCTCGAAGTCCTCGAAGTAGTGTGGCTCGTAGCTGTACGCCATATCCATTCATCACCTAGCCTGCATAAATAACTTTATTTTCCCCCGTCGCTGGCCCGTTTCGGCCCGTTCACGGCTGCGACGCGGACCGCGTATCCGCGCCGGGAGGTGTGGGTAGAGCGACCAGTACGTATTTATTTGGGCTTGCGATATGGCCTACTGTATGGCGGACGTATCCGACGAGACACGGGAGCGTATCGAATCTGACGCGTACTGCGAGACGCTGGGCATCGACGTCGTCGAACTGGACGCTGGCTCCGCCCGGACGGAACTGACCATCACCGAGGACCTGCTGAACTTCCACGGGACTCCCCACGGCGGTGCCATCTACTCCGTCGCCGACGCCGCCTTCGCCGCGGCGTCGAACTCCCACGGACAGACTGCGGTCGCCTTGGAGACGAACATCTCCTACCTCGAAGCCGTCGAGACCGGCGAGACCATCGCCGCCACGGCCGAGGAGACACACGCCGCTGGGCGGACGGCGGAGTACGAGATAGAGGTGACCGGCGAGGACGGCAACCGAATCGCGACGTTCCGCGGCCGCGTGTACCGGCCCTGACTCACTCGCGGTGGTCGTAGACGCGCTGGACCTTCCCGACCTCGGTCCGGGCGATTCCCCCCGGCTCGACCAGGTCGAGTTCGTCCGGCGTGAACTGTAGTACGTTCGACAACCGCGTGAGAATCTCGTCTTTGAGTTTCTTCTCGCTCTTCTCGACATCCTCGTCGCGTTCGATGGTGAGCTCCATGACGTCGAGGCTGCCCTCCTTGTAGAGGTCGATGCGGTAGTGGGGTGCGACGCCGTCGATGTCCAGCACGACGTGTTCGATTTCACTCGGGTAGAGGTTGACACCGCGGACGATGAGCAGGTCGTCGGCCCGGCCGGTGACGTTGTCCATGCGGACCATCGTCCGGCCGCACTCGCACTCGTCGTAGTCCAGCGTCGTCAGGTCGCCCGTCCGGTAGCGCAGCACCGGCAGGGCCTCCTTCGAGAGCGTCGTCAGGACGAGTTCGCCCTCCTCGCCCTCCTCGACGGGTTCGCCCGTGCGCGGGTCCACGACCTCCGGGAGGAAGCGGTCCTCCCAGATGTGCAACCCTTCCTGAGCCTCGTGGCACTCGCAGGAGACGCCCGGGCCGATGATCTCCGAGAGGCCGTAGATGTCGATGCCGTTGACGTCCAGGCGCTCCTCGATTTCCTCGCGCATCGGGTCGGTACAGGGCTCGGCCCCGAAGATGATGGTCGAAATCGGGAGTTCCCGCGGCTCGAAGCCCATCTCCTCGGCGGTCTCGGCGAGATACAGCGCGTAGGAGGGCGTGCAGGTGAGGCAGTCGCTCTCCAGGTCGGTCATCAGTTCGACCTGGCGCTGCGTGCCGCCGCTCCCGATGGGGATGACCGTCGCACCCAGTTCCTCGACGCCGTAGTGCAGGCCCAGGCCGCCGGTGAACAGGCCGTAGCCGTAGGCGTTCTGGACTGTGTCGCCCGGCTCGACGCCGGACGCCAGGAGCGATTCCGCGACGACCTCGCTCCAGACGTCCAGATCCTCGTCGGTGTAGGACACGATTTTGGGCTTGCCGGTGGTCCCGGACGAGGCGTGGATGCGGCTTATCTCCTCGTCGTCGACGGCGAAGAGACCGTCGGGGTACTCGTCGCGGAAGTCCTCCTTCGTCGTCATCGGGAGTTTCCGCACGTCCTCGACGCTCTGGATGTCCTCGGGTGTGACACCCATCTCGTCGAGTTGCTCCCGGTAGAACGGTACGTTCTCGTAGGCATTCTCGACCGTCTCGCGGAGCCGCTCGGTCTGCAACTGGCGGAGCTCCGCCCGGTCGTATGCCTCCTCGGGCTTGTAGACCATGCTTCGTCGGAGGATTGGTGGACTACAATAAAAATGGTTAGGGTCTTCGACGCAGGTCTCAGGCACGCAGACGATGGATGACGCACCCACGGCCAGGCGCAGCGTGCGCCCGCGTGTGTCACCGTGCCAGGCGAGCGGATGGAAACGCGCGGAGGAAAAGCTATTTTTCCGCCACCTGCAGACGTACGGGTATGCGGGACGCCTACATCATCGGCGCAGGGCAGACGCCGTTCGGCGCGATGCCCGACGAGAGCTATCGCTCGCTGTTCACGACCGCCTACGAGCGGGCGGTCGACAGCGTACCCAACGGAATCGACGACGGCGAGGTCGACGAAGCGGTCGTCGGCTCCCTCGGCGTCGGCGGCCGACAGCTCGGCCTCTCCGGCCCCGCGGCCACCGAACACCTCGGGCTGCACGGGATTCCGAGTTCGCGCATCGAGAACGCCTGTGCCGCCTCGGGCTACTCCGTCCGGCAGGCCGTCCAGGCCGTCAAGAGCGGGATGGCCGACGTCGCCATCGGCGGCGGCGTCGAGATAATGACCGACATGTCGAGCGACGTGACGAAGTACTGGCTCGGCGTCTCCGGCGAGACGGAGTGGGAACGGCTGACCGGGACCACCTTCGCCGGCGTCTACGCCCAGATGGCCAGCGCCTACATCGACCAGTACGAGGCGACGTCGGAACACCTCTCGATGGTCGCCGTCAAGAACCACGCGAATGGCGCGAAGAATCCCAACGCCCACCTGGGGTTCGAGTGCTCGCTGGACGAGGCCGTCGGCGCGCCGACGGTCGCCGACCCGCTGAACCTCTATCACTGCTGTCCGACCTCCGACGGCGCGGCCGCGGTGCTGGTCGCCAGCGAGGACGTCGTCGGCGAGTACACCGACGACCCCATCCGCGTCGCGGGCGTCGGGGCCGCAAGCGAGCGCGTCGGGCTGTTCCAGCGCGACACCTACACCGCCATCTCCTCCTCGGGGAAAGCGGGGCGGAGCGCCTACGAGGAGGCCGGTATCGAGCCGGACGACCTCGACTTCGCGGAGGTCCACGATTGCTTCGCCATCGCTGAACTGCTGGCCTACGAGG
Organism: Salinibaculum sp. SYNS191; assembly: GCF_037338445.1. Lineage (NCBI taxonomy): Archaea > Methanobacteriati > Methanobacteriota > Halobacteria > Halobacteriales > Haloarculaceae > Salinibaculum > Salinibaculum marinum. Next base: position 3,609,908 of record NZ_CP147838.1, on the reverse strand, counting down.
ACCTCGGCTTCTGCGAGCGCGGCGAGGCCTACAGGCTGCTCGAAGACGGTGCGACGGACCTCGACGGCGACCTGCCGGTCAACGCCTCGGGCGGACTGAAGTCGAAGGGCCACCCCATCGGCGCGACGGGCGCGGGCCAGGTCGCAGAGGCGTACAAGCAACTCAGCGGCAAGGCCGGCGACCGACAGGTCGAGGACGCCACCCTCGGGTTGACGCACAACGTCGGCGGGAGCGGCGGGGCGGCGGTCGTCCACGTCCTCGAACGGGAGGTGGCCCGATGAGCGACGTGTCCATCGCCGGCATCGGCGCGTACGCGCCCCGCCTGCGCATCGAGGCCGCGGAGTTCGCGGAAGCGTGGGGCTCCTTCGACGCCGCGGGCGTCGAGGAGAAGGCCGTCCCCGAAGCCGACGAGGACGCGCTCACGATGGGCGTCGAGGCCGCCAAGCGCGCCCTGGCCGCGGCCGACGCCGACGGCGCGGCGGTCTCCCATCTGGCCTTCGCGACGACGACCCCGCCGATGGCCGAGGAGGACCTGACGGCTCGGCTCGCAAGTATGCTTGGCACGCCCGAGGACGTGACGACGCGAACGCTGAGCGGCAGCACCCGCGCTGGCGCGCAGGCGCTGGACGGGGCACTCGACGCAGGTCCGTTCGGCGAGGGAGTCGGCCTCGTCGTCGTCAGCGACTGCCCGCAGGGCGCACCCGACAGCGGCGTCGAACACGCCGCCGGTGCCGGTGCCGCAGCACTCGTCCTCGACAGCGACGGCCCCGGAACGGTCGTCGACCGCGCCGAGAGCGTCGAACCGTTCCCGGGGACCCGCTTTCGCTCCGCCGGTGACGACGAGACGACCGGGCTGGGCGTCACGCAGTACGACCGGCAGTCGTTCACGACGGCGCTCGGCAGCGCTGCCGACGGTCTGGACGTGACGCCGGACAGCGTGGACGCGGCGGCGGTCCAGTCGCCGGACGGCAAACTCCCCTACCGCGCGGCCGGCGCACTCGGCGTCGACACCGGCACCATCGCGGACGCGGAGACGGTGAGCACGCTGGGGGACACCGGCGCGGCGAGCGTCTTCCTCGGTGCCGCGACGGCCTTCGAGGACGGTGCCGAGCGCGTCCTGCTGGCGGCCTACGGCAGCGGCGCGGGCGCGAACGTCCTCGTCGTGGACGGCGCGGTCCCGGTCGACGCCGCCCTGGGGGGCGACACGGACCTGACCTACGCCGAGTACCTGCGGCGGCGCGGCGAGATTACCAGCGACGAACCGGAGGGCGGCGGCGCGTACGTCAGCGTCCCCTCCTGGAAGCGGACGATTCCACAGCGCCACCGTCTGGTCGCCGGCGAGTGTCCCGAGTGCGGTGCGCTGAACTTCCCGCCCGACGGTGCCTGCGCGGCCTGCAACGAGCGCACCGACGAGTACGAGCACGTCGAACTGCCGGGGACCGGCACCGTCGAGGCGGTCACCACCATCGCCCAGGGCGGCGCACCGCCGGAGTTCGTCGAGCAACAGTCCCGCAGCGGTCCCTTCGTCAGCGCGGTCGTCGCGCTGGACGGGCCGGACGGCCAGGACACCGCCAGCGTCGCGGCGCAGGTGCTCACCGGCGGTGAGGAGACGGTCGACATCGGGACGCGCGTCGAGGCGACGATTCGGCGCGTCTACGCCCAGGAAGACGTCGTCCGGTACGGCTTCAAGGCACAACTGGCCGACGCGCGGCGGTAGTCGGTCCCAATCGAAGCCCTGTCAGGGGCGCTCGAAAATCGCCGCGACACCCTGGCCGAAGCCGACGCACATCGTCGCCAGGCCGTAGGTGGCGTCCCGCTTCTCCATCTCGTGCAGCAGCGTCGTCGAGATGCGCGCTCCCGAGCAACCGAGCGGGTGCCCCAGCGCGATTGCGCCGCCGTTGACGTTCAGTTTCTCGTCGGGAATGGCGAGTTCGCGCTGGCAGTAGATGCTCTGTGCGGCGAAGGCCTCGTTGAGTTCCACGATGTCGATGTCCTCGATGGTCAGGTCGGCCCGCTCCAGCGCAGCGCGGGTCGCGGGAATCGGTCCCTTCCCCATCACCAGCGGGTCGACGCCGGCGACGGCCCGGGCCGTCACGCGGGCCATCGCGTCGAGGCCGTGTTCCTCGGCGTAGGACTCGCTGGTGACGAGCATGCCGGCCGCACCGTCGGTCAGCGGCGAGGCGTTGCCCGGCGTGACCGAGGCCTCGTCGTCGTCGCGGAAGACCGTCGGCAGGTCGTGCAGCGTCTCGAAGGAGGTGTCCGGCCGCGGCCCCTCGTCGGTGTCCACGACGCCCTCGTCGGTCTCGACCGGGACGAGTTCGTCGTCGAACCGGCCGCTCTCCATCGCGTCGACGGCGCGCTCGTGGGAGCGCAGCGAGAAGCGGTCCTGCTCCTCGCGGGAGACGTCGTGGCGGCGCGCGATGGTCTCGGCGGTCTGGCCCATCGGCAGGCGGTCGGCGTCGTAGCGCTCCTCGATGGCGGGATGGAGCCAGTCCGAGAAGGGAATCCGGCTCATGTGTTCGACGCCCGCGACGGGGTAGACGTCGCCGTCGCCGACCGCGACGGCACGGCTGGCTTCGTTGAGCGTGGTCAGCGACGAGCCACAGAGTCGCGTGGTCGTCGACCCGGGCACCGTCTCGGGGAACCCGCCGGCGAGCAGCGACTGGCGGGCGAGGTTCCGTCCCTGTTCGTTCTCCTGGTTGGCACAGCCCAGACGGAAGTCCTGCCACTCCTCGGCCGGGACGCCCGTTCGTTCGACGAGCGCGTCCAGCACCGTTGTCACGAGGTCTTCCGGGTACTGTTCGGCGAGACCGCCGTCCTTCCTGGCCTGGGGGGTCCGGACGGCATCCACAACTACCGCTGGCTCTCCTGAGTCGGTCATCGTCGTCTCGACGTTGTCCGGGCGGCGACATTAATTCACTGGCTTCGGTGTCGAGTGGGCCGTTCGAGCCAGCAAGCAACGTTTTTACTCCTCGGCGTGCAGGCTCCGGATGATGCAAGTAGCCGTACTCGGCGCTGGCACGATGGGCCACGGCATCGCCCAGGTGTCGGCCATGGCAGGACACGAGGTATGGATGCGCGACATCGAGGACGAACTCGTCGAGGACGGACTCGACGCGATCGAGGCGAACCTGGCGGGCGGCGTCGAGCGGGGGAAGGTCTCCGAGGACGCGGCCGAGGCCACGCTGGACCGCCTCAGCGGGACCACCTCGCTGGCGGAGGCCGTGACGGACGCGGACTTCGTCATCGAGGCCGTCCCGGAGGACATGGACATCAAGCACGACACCGTCACCGACGTCGAATCGCACGTCGGCCGGGAGACGGTCATCGCCTCGAACACCTCGTCGCTGTCGCTGACAGAAATCGCCAGCGCGCTGGAACACCCCGACCGGGCCGTCGGCCTGCACTTCTTCAACCCGGTCCACATCATGGAACTGGTCGAGATCGTCGTCGCCGAGCAGACCAGCGACGAGACGCTGGCCGCGGCCCACGAGTTCGTCGAGGGCATCGACAGGACGCCCGTCGAGGTCACTGACGCGCCCGGCTTCGCATCCTCTCGCCTCGGCGTGTCGCTGGGCGTCGAGGCCATGCGGATGGTCCAGGAAGGCGTCGCCTCGCCACAGGACATCGACACCGCGATGGAACTCGGCTACAACCACCCGATGGGGCCCATCGAACTCGGCGACGTCGTCGGACTGGACGTCCGTCTGGACATCCTGGAGTACCTGCGCGAGGAACTCGGCGAGCGCTTCCGTCCGCCCCAGATTCTCAAACGGAAGGTCCGCGCCGGCAAACTCGGCAAGAAGAGCGGCGAGGGCTTCTACGTCTGGGAGGACGGCGAGATAGTCGGCACCAGCGGCGACTGGGAGGACGCCTGATGTCCGTCGAGGAGACGGCTGCCGACTGCGAGACGGTCAACGCGACCGTCGGGGACCGCGTCGACCACGTGGCGACCGTCGAACTGAGCCGGCCGGACGCGCGCAACGCGCTCAACGCTCAACTCCGCGCAGAACTCAAGGAGGTCCTGGACGCCATCGACGACAGCGACGTGCGTGTCGTCGTTCTCACCGGGGCGGAGGGGACCGGTGCGTTCGTCGCGGGCGCAGACGTGACGGAACTGCGCGAGCGGGACATGCTGGAGCAGCGGGAAGCCAGCAAGCGGCCGCGGGTCTACGAGTACGTGGACGACCTGTCGATACCGGTCATCGCGCGCATCAACGGCCACGCCCTCGGCGGGGGCTGTGAACTCATCCAGGCCTGCGACGTGCGCATCGCCCACGAGGACGCGAAAATCGGGCAGCCCGAAATCAATCTGGGCTTCATGCCGGGCGGCGGTGGCACGCAGCGCCTGCCGCGGCTGGTCGGCGAGGGACAGGCGATGCGGCTCATCCTCTCCGGGGAACTCATCGACGCGGCGGAGGCCCGCGACATCGGCCTCGTCGACGAAGTCCACGGCGACGGGACGTTCGACGACGAAGTCTACGACCTCGCGGAGTCGATGGCCGCGAAGAGCCCGGTCGCCCTGGAGTTCGCCAAGAAGTCGGTCAAGGCCGCCTCGCGGATGGACCTCGAATCGGGTATCGAATACGAGGCCGAACTGTTCGCCCAGCTGTTCGCCACCGAGGACAAGAACGAGGGCATCGACGCCTTCTTCGAGGACCGCGACCCCGAGTGGCAGGGCGAGTAACGGCCCCACAGCCCGTGTGAGCTACCAGCACGGTCGTTCAATTCTACTGAACGCATTTACGAAACGTATAGTCCACAATACCTCCGTCAGAGGGCGCTACTTCGACAAACCAGTGAGTAGAGAGTCTTCGAAAGAATCGAACGACATCTGATGGTACCTCGTACCATCGGCAGCGATACGACTGCCTGAGCACCTCAGAGCAGGATTCTCACTGCAGCTCCGACGGTGCGTGAGGGGTCAGCGAGATTCCGGCAATTATTGCGTTCATTCATGTTGAATCGGATGATTCGGAGCCTGAGAGGGGTCCCGTCGGCAGTCACGGCTGTGAAACCCACCCACGATGCACCATGCACTGCCCGCGGAGGCGGCTACGTCCGCGGAAGCGTCGCCGCTCGGCACACACGCTATCGGAGGGAACGGGCCTGCAGTAAGGTTATTACAGGCCTATGATTGTAATTTTACATGGTTCTGAAGGGGTCGGAGCTAGTAAAATTCGACTCTTTCGAACGAGAGGCTGGCCGAGCCAAGCGGGTGAGTGCGACGGGGTGCCTTCAGAGGCGGTCTACCCCGGCGTCGGGAGGTGGTCGGCACGGCGAGAGTCGTCACTCCCGGCTCAGAGACACCCGGGGGAGACGCGCCGTTCAACCGAACTGAACGAGTGTGCGCCAGGTTGACAGGGCAGACGACAGCCCGGGGTAGAACGAGAACCGGTCGGCACCGAGAGCCGTCCGACTAACTCGAACGACCTCAGACGTGGGCGAGATTGATGGTTATCTCGTTGACTGTCCCCAGCAGGAGGGTGGGGAGTTCCTCGCGGAGGAACGAACCTTCGAGGCGGTTCGCCGGGCCGGAGACGCTGATGGCCCCGATCGCGACGTCGTTCTCGTCGGTGATGGGCGCGCCGACTGCGTGGAGTCCCTGGACGGACTCCTCGATGTTGAAGGCGTAGCCGCGGTCCCGGATTGTCTCTATCTCCGACCAGAGCACGTCCGGGTCGGTTATCGTGTTGGGCGTCCGCGGCGGCAGGCCGTATCCGTCGATGATATCCTCGATGCGCTCGTCCGGCAGATGCGCGAGGATCGCCTTGCCGGCGGCGTGCTGGTGGAGGTAGTTCCGGTGGCCGACGCGAGCGTAGGTCCGGACGGAGTGTTTGCCCTGCGCACCGTAGATGTGGACGCTCCGGCCGTGTTCCTCCACGGTACACCATATCTTCTCCTCCGTCTCGTCGGCGAGTTCGTCGACCTTCGGTTTGGCCTCCTGGAAGAGCGTGTACTTCTCGCGTGCGACGATGCCGTAGTCCAGAAACCGGACGCTCAGCCGGTACTCGTCGTCCTCCTCGATGAGGAAACTGTGCGATTCCAGCGTCTTCAGGTGGCGGTGCGCGGTGCTCTTTGCACACCCAAGGTGGTCCGTAATCTCCATCACCGACGCCGAGCCGTTCTCCTTGAGGAATTCGACGATTTCGATGGCTCGTTCGACTGTTTCGACCGGCCGGTTCACTTCCGAGGGTACCGTCATACACCAGACCACGGGAACTGCTCACAAAAGTCTTGTTCTACCTATTCGAACGCCGACGAGAGACAACTGGACGTATCTCCACCGAGGGCGGGGGAAGAGAGACGAACCGACAACCGTTAAACCAAAGACCCACGCAGAAGATGTACGAACTGTCATGATAAAGATGGTAGACCTGCTCGTCCGCAGGGACGGGTACAGCCACGAGGAGTTCGCGGAGCGCTGGCAGGGCGACCACGCTGAACTCGCCAGGGAACTGCCGGGCCTCCGGCGATACGTCACGTCGCTCCCGGCCAACCCGGAGCAGGCCGACTTCGACGGCGTGCTGGAACTCTACTTCGACGACATGGCCGCACTCGGTGCGGCGTTCGACTCGGATATCGGCCAGGAGGTTCAGGAAGACGCCGCGGAGTTCATCGACGTCGAGGCCGGCCCGCGCCTCATCGTCGAAGAGACGGTCCAGCTCGACGAAATCCATGACTGAGACGGGCGAGCGGCTCGTCGAGGAACTCGACACGCAGGGCGTCGAGTACATGTTCGGCTACCCGGGTGGCCGCGTCATCGAGGTCCTCGACTACATTCCGGAGTCCGGCATCACGCTGGTCCGCCCGCGCGACGAGCGCGAGGCCAGCGTCATGGCGGAGTTCTACGGCCGCTACCACGGCGAGCCCGGCGTCCTCGCCGGCCAGGGGCCCTGGATTGGCAGCCTCGGTGCCATCGGCCAGATGGAGGGCCGGCTCGCCTCCTCGCCGATGGTCACCATCACGGAGGCCAGCGAGCGCGGCGACTACTCGACGCTTGCTCCCTACCAGCAGGCCCGCGGCGACTACGGCGGACTCGACCTCCCGTCGGCGCTCGACGCCTACACGAAGGAACACTGGTTCCCCCGCTCACCGACGGAGACCATCCGCAGCCTCCAGCTCGCCTTCAAGCACGCGACGGCCAGCCGTCCCGGCCCGACAGCGGTCATCCTCGACGGCGACGCCGTCACCGAGGAGATGCCCGAAGACCCCGTCCCGCCGGTCTGGGACGGCCACGACCAGGTCCAGAACTGGGAGTCCCGGCCCGACGCAGCGGACGTGGAAGCCGCCGTCGACGCACTGGCCGACGCCGAGCGTCCGGTCATCATCGCCGGCAACGGCGTCCACGCCGCCGACGCCTACGACGAACTGCGGACCGTCGCCGAGGCGACGGACGCCGTCGTGACCACCTCCTACCTCGGGAAGTCCACGTTCCCCGAGACCCACGACCTGGCCGCTGGCGTCATCGGCTCCTTCGGTCACGAAGGGGCCAACCAGGTCGTCAGCGAGGCCGACGTGCTGCTCGTGGTCGGCTCGCGGCTCAACCCGATGGACACCAACTGGCAGTCCCCCGAGTTTATCCGTCCCGACGAGCAGACCATCGTCCACGCCGACATCGACACGCGCAACGCCGGGTGGGTCTACCCCGCCGACGTGGCGCTCATCGGCGACGCCAGGGGGAGCCTGACCGACCTCGCCGACGCGCTGCCCGACGACGTGGACAACGACTGGGCACGGGACCGCGCCACCGCGGCGCGGGAATCGTTCTACACCCCCGAGTGCGACTCCGACGCCTCGCCCATCAAGCCACAGCGAGCGGTCAAGGAGATAGAAGCCGTCGTCGACGAGGACACCATCGTCACGGCCGACTCCGGGAACAACCGCTTCTGGCTGCTGAACTACCTGCAGGCCCCCGCGACGAAGACCTACTTCGGCAGCGGCGGCGTCGGCGCGATGGGCTGGGCGACGCCCGCGGCCGTCTCGGCGGCCATCACGACCGACAAGGACGTCATCGGCGTCGCCGGTGACGGCGGCTTCACGATGACGATGACCAGCGTCGAGACGGCCGTCGAACACGGCGTCGCCCCCACGTTCGTCGTGCTCAACGACACCAGTCTCGGTATGGTCCGACAGATGCAGGAGGGCGAGGGTGACATCGCCGGCGTCGAGTTCCACGACACTGACTTCGTGAAGGTCGCCGAAGGGTTCGGTGCGGAGGCCACCCGGGCCGTCACGCCCGACGAACTCGCCGACGCGCTGGCGACGGGAAAGGAGTCCGACGTGCCATTCGTCGTCGACGCCCGCATCGACCGCGAGGAGGAGATGGTCGAGTCGCTGCAGTCGTCGTTCTACGAGATGGTCGGCGGCCTCCACGAGTAAGACAGCAAAGCTTTTCACCGACACTCGAAACTCATACGACTACAACGATGACAGAGAATACCGTACTGGTAACTGGTGGTACCGGCTTCCTCGGCTCCTACGTCGTCGAGGACCTGGTCGAGGCGGGCCACGACGTCGTGGCCTACGACCTCTCGACGGACGACCGCATCCTCTCGAAACTCGGCGTCGCCGACGACGTGACTATCCGCCGGGGCGACGTCTCCGAGGCAACCGACGTCGTCCGCGCAGTCAAGGAGACGGGAACGAACCACATCGTCCACCTCGCGGCACTGCTGACCAACACCGCCCGCGACAACCCCCGCGCGGCGCTGGACGTGAACGTCCAGGGCACGAACAACGTCTTCGAGGCCGCTCGCACGCTGGACGACCAGGTCGAGCGCGTCTCCTGGGCCTCAAGCGCCGCCGTCTACGCGCCCCCGCACAACTACGACGCCGAGTACGTCGACGAGGACGAACTCGTCTACCCCGACACGCTCTACGGCGCGACCAAGGAGTACAACGAGCACCAGGCCCGCGTCTACCACGAGGACTACGGCCTCGACCACGTCGGCCTGCGCCCGACCGTCGCCTACGGCCCCTACCGCGAGACCGGCGGCTCCGCGTTCCTGGCGAACATCATCGAGAAGCCCGCACTCGGCGAGTCCTTCAGCGTCGAGTACGGCGACCAGGTCATCGACTGGCAGCACGCCCGCGACATCGCGCAGGCGTTCCGCAAGGCCACCTTCGTCGACGAGGACGAGTTGAGCCAGCGCATCTACAACGTCCGCGGCGTCCTGGCGACCATCCGCGAGGCCGCCAACGCAGTCCGCGAAATCATCCCCGACGCTGACCTGGAGGTCTCCGACGAGGGTGAACTCCCCTGGACGCAGAACCTCGACATGACCGCTGCCCAGGAGGACTTCGGCTACGAGGTGGAGTACGACCTGGAGACCGGCTTCCGCTCGTACATCGACACGCTCCGCGAGGAGAACGGCCTCAACCCCGTCTGAACCGGCTCTCGCTCTCTATTTCGTCAATCGCTGCCCGTCGACGTAGAGTTTCTCTGCCGGCGGCCGTCCCTCGTCGTAGCTGTCGTGGTACTCGAACAGCTGAAAGAGCGCGCCGGTCGGGTTCGACGGCGGGACGAACGCCTCGGTCCAGTCCTCGTACTCGCGGTACTCGACCACGCTGTAGCCCGACTCCTCCAGCGTGGCCGCGACGGCGTCGATGTCCGCCACCTCGAAGGTGACGTGGTGCAGGCCGGGGCCGTGCTCGTCGAGGTACTCCGTCAGGAAGGTGTCCTCGGCCTCCGGCGCGATGAGTTCCAGCCGGGAGGCATTCGTGCCGAAGTCGTACTGTGCCCAGCGGAAGCGCCCCTCGACGGACTCCTCGATGAGCTTCCGACAGCCCAGCGCGAACAGCAGCGGTTCGGCGTCCGGGATGGACTCGACGGCGATGCCGGTGTGGTCGACGCGAATCGGCGTCTCGTGGGACATGGGAGAGAGTGTTCGCGGCAGGCAGTTATAGGCTCGGATGGCGGTGGCTACGCGGAACTGGCATCTTCGAGCGACGTGCCCAGCGCGACGAGCGTGCGCTCGTCGCCCCGCCGCCCGACGAACTGGACGCCGGCCGGCGCCCCGTCGTCCGTCTCTGTCGGCACCGTGAGCGCGGGGTGGCCGCTGGCGTTGAACGGGACGGTGTTGGCGACGGTCCGCGAGAAGTCCTCGTCGGTGGTGATAGCGCCGAACTCGGGGGCGGTCATCGGGGTCGTCGGCGTCACGAGCGCGTCGTAGGTCTCCAGCACGTCGTCGACCGCCGCCGTGAACTCGGCGCCGAGGTTCCGCGCGGCGACGTAGTGACTCAGGCCGTCCGCGGCCAGTGTGCCGTGGGTCAGTATCTGGTCGCGGACGCTGTCCCCGATGTCCGGCGACCGGACCACCTCGCGGACGGTCTCGCGCCAGGGTTCGCTGTACCCGGTGCCGGTCCCGACGACCTGCCCCTCCGACAGCGCGAGCGTCGCGAACTCGGCCCCCGCGACGATTAGCCCGGCCATTCCGACGTTCCGGTACTGCGCGGGCGACACCGACTCCGCCGCGACGCCCCGGTCTTCGAGCGACTCGACGGCCGCCTCGACTGCGTCGGCGACATCCCCGTCGGCGTCGTCCATCGCCGGCTCGACGACGGCGACGCGGCACTCCTCCACAGGGTCGTCCAGCCCGGCGGTCGCATCGGTCGACGGTGCCCCGCTCAACGAGGACGGGTCCCGCGGGTCCGGACCCGCGATGGTATCGAAGACACGGGCGGCGGTCTCGACGTCGGGTGCGAGCGGCCCGATACAGTCCAGCGACGGTGCGAGGTCGGCGAAGCCGAAGCGCGGGACTGCACGATGCGTCGGCTTCAACCCGACGACGCCACAGAACGAGGCAGGGATGCGGACGCTCCCGCCGGTGTCGCTGCCAAGCGCCGCGTCGAGCATCCCGGCGGCGACGGCCGCGCCGCTCCCGCTGGACGACCCGCCGGGGACAGAGCCCTCTACCCGCGGGTTCTCGGTGGGACCGAACGCGCACGTCTCGCCGGTCGTGAAGTACGCGAACTCGTCCATGTTCGTCGTGGCGGTGACGGCCGCGCCAGCGTCGTGGAGCCGGTCGACGACCGTCGCGTGGTACGTCGGGGTGAAGTCGACGGCGGCAGACCCGCAGTGCATCGGGACGCCTGCGACCGCCATGTTGTCCTTGACGCCGACCGCCAGGTCATCCAGCGGTCCCGACGCGTCGGGCAGTCGGAAGCGGTGGCGGACGGCGTTGTACTCGTCGTCGCCAGTCGTGACGTCCGTCGCCGGTTCGGCCTCGGGCGTGGCAGGCTCCAGCGAGGCGAACTGCTCTCGCATGTCGTTCGCGGCCTCCGCGTAGGCCGCAAGGTCGTCGGCGTCCAGTTCGAGTCCGAGGCGGTCAGCCACGTTCCGGACGTCTGCATCGCGTATCATGCTGTGTGGTGTCGTGAGCCACGAGCAAAAAGGTGGGCGTGGAAACCCGGCGGTGTCGGCCCCGAATCGGACGCGCGGCCGAAATCCGGAGTTTGATTAGTCCCCTCCGTGTACGCTGTGGTGATGTACGAGCGCGACTTCATGGAAGGGACGCGTGGCACCATGGCCGTCGACTGGGAAGAGCGAATCGACATGCAGCGAATGCGCCGCGAGCGAAAGGAGCGGGCACTGGAACGGCTGCAGGACTCGGAACTCGGGTCGATGCTGCTCATCAACGACCCGAACGTCCGGTACGTAACCGGGCTGGCGATGACCGGCGGCAGCGGGGCCGACCACTACACGCTCCTGACGGAGAACGGCGACATCGTCCACTGGGACACGGCGGACCACGCCTCGAACCAGAAGTTCAATTGCCCGTGGCTGGACGACATCCGCTACGCCTGCCCCGGCCTCGGCAACGTCCCCCGCGCCTCCGGCCGACCTTCCGCGCGCGACTGGCTCAAGGACAAGATGGCCGAGACGGTCTACACCGCCATGGAGGAGTACGGCGTCGACAACGAGCCGATGGGCATCGACGTCGGTAACGGCGCGCTCGTCGAGAAGTTCGAGGACCGCAACGTCGACGTCGACACGGCAGCGGCGACGGACATCATGCTCGACGCCCGCAAGACGAAGACGCGGGACGAAATCGAGTGCCTCCGTCAGGTTGCGGCCATCTGTGAATCCGGGTTCCAGGCCATCACGGAGAGCGGCAAACCCGGCAAACGCGAATCCGAGGTCTGGGGCGACGCCGTCGGCGAACTCTGGCGTCACGGCGCGATGGCCCAGGGCGGCTACGTCACCTCCGGTCCGAACACCTGGCCGAAGCACCAGGCCAACACCACCGACCGGATGATTCGCCCCGGTGACCTGGTCTACGCCGACTTCTACAACATCGGCTTCATGGGCTATCGCTCGTGTTACTACCGCACCTTCAGCATGGGCGAGCCCACCGACGCGCAGAAGGACGCCTACGAGAAGGCCCGCGACGACCTCTACGACGTGCTCGAACGCATCGAGCCCGGGGCGACCACCGACGAGATTTGCAAGGGCTTCCCCGACGAGGAGGGCGAGCACATGGACTGGTACGGGGCCGACGAGTTCTGGCAGATGACCACCAACCACTGGGCCCACGGCCTCGGTCTCCAGCTCTACGAGGTGCCGCTCATCTGGCGCGGCCTCTCGCCGGACCACCCCATCGAAATCGAGGAGGGGATGACGATGGCCGTCGAGACGATGCAACCCGCCGACCGCCAGGGCGTCCGCGTCGAGGAGATGGTCGTCGTCCGCGAGAACGGCGTCGAAATCCTCAGCCAGTGGCCCGTCGAGGAGATCACCCGCATCGACTACTGAACGGCGACCCGCGTTCTACGAGCGCTCGACCGGCACGTCCTCGAAGTCCCGGATGTCCATTCTCCAGGACGAAGGGACGGCGGTCGGTTCGTTCGCCTCGTCGAGGACGACGTGGACCACCTCGCCGCTGGCCGCCACCTCGCCGTCGGCGACGACCTCGAACGCCATCGTGAGGCTGGCCTCACCGATGCTGGCGACGCGATAGCGGACCGTCACCGCGGCGTCGAATGTGACCGGTCCCGCGTAGTCTATCTCCTGACGGGCGATAGCGCCGTTCATCTCCGTGATGTCTACGTCGAGCACGTCCCGGAAGTAGCGGACGCGGGCCTCTTCCACGTACTGGAGGACGACGGCGTTGTGGACCTGCTTCATCACGTCGAGGTCGCGAAAGCGGACGGTCACGTCCGTCTCGTAGGTGTAGGGCGTGTCGCTCATAGTCGAGGATGCGACGTGAAGGCCTTAGAAGGTGATGATTGCGAGCAGGTCCGGCCTATCGCGTCCGGCGGTGGAGCCACGCCGCACAGACGAGCGCGATGAGTCCGCTCGCCGCGGCGACGCCGAAGGCGACGCGGTAGCCGACGAGCGTGTAGACGCGGCTGCCGGCGACTGTCTCGCCGGTCCAGAACACGTCCAGCACCCAGCCCATGACACCGGGGAGGACCGCCGCGCCGAGGAAGGCCATCCCGTTTATCGTCCCGGTGGCGGTCCCCGACCGCTCCGATGCGTGCCGTTCCTTGATGACGGTGTAGGAGAGCGTGAACCCGCCGAGCAGGAACATCACGCTGAAGAAGACGACGCCGACGTACCACAGCGGGGGTGTCCCGAGAGCGACGATGCTGGCGTAGGCGGCGAGGTAGACGACGGCGGCGGCGAGGATGATGCCGGTCCGGCGTTCGAGGCGGTCCGACAGCCAGCCCAGCACCGGCGACCCGACGACGAGGCCGGCGTTTCCGACGAGCGTGTAGACCGACGCCGCCGGAACGGAGAGGCCGTAGGCCTGCACGATGTAGGGGACGCCCCAGAGTCCCATGACGGTGAAGTTCATCCCCGTCGCGAAGAAGAGCATGACGCCCATAATCCACGTCTCGCGCTCGGCGAAGACGGCGCGGACGCCGGTGAGCACCTCAGAGAGGGTCTGCTCGGCGGCCTTCGGCGCGCCCTCGATGCTCGGGAGTCCGGCAATCTCCGGGGAGTCCCGGACGAACGCGAAGACGCCGGCGGTAAAGAGAAACCCGACGACGCCGACCCCGAAGACGCCGTCGCGCCAGCCGACGGACCCCACGAGAACCGCGAGCGGGGTGGCGGCGAGCAGGCCGCCGACGGCCGACGCGGAGAGTGTGAGGCCAGTGACCGTGGCGAACTCGTCGGCGCGGAACCAGTTCGCGCAGTACCGCAGCGTGGCGATGTAGATGACGCCGCCGCCGAGGCCGATGAGCACGCGCGCGAGAAATCCCTCGACGTAGCTCCCGGAGAGGGCGAACCAGAGGACGCCCAGTCCCATGACGCCGGAGCCGACGGTGGCGACGCGGCGGGTGCCCATCCGGTCGGCGAGGACGCCGGCGAAGAGCTGCATCGGCGCGTAGATGTAGAAGAACGCGGAGTGCAAGAGGCCCAGCTGTGCACCGGTCGTGTCGAAGACGCTCGCGAGCGTGTCCGCGAGGACCGCTGTCGAGACGCGGTGGAAGTTCACGAGGACGAACGCGCCGGCGAGGGCTGCCCAGCCGACCCACCGGCGCCTGTGCGGGTCGGACCAGATGCTCCGGAACATGCTAGCAGCGGGACAACTCGACGGTCCCTAATAAATCCGGGTGACGAACCGGACAGCCCCGTGTCACTATCGTTAAGGTGGTCGCACCGTAACGCCAGTGTATGCAACTCGGTACTGGCCTGTTCACCTGCCAGCAGCGCCCGGACGACGACCGCTCGACCAGCGAGATATACGACGAGATGCTCGAACTCGGCCGGGTCATCGACGACGCCGGCCTCGACAGCGCGTGGGTCTCCGAACACCACTTCCTCGACGACGACTACCTCTCTGGGGTCACCCCGGCGCTGGGTGCGCTCGCGGCCGTCACGGACGACATCGAACTCGGGCCCTGTATCGCGCTCGCGCCGCTGTACGACTCGGTCCGCCTGGCCGAGGACGTGGCGACCATCGACCAGATATCCGGCGGGCGAACGACGCTCGGCCTCGCCATCGGCTCCAACGACGCCGAGTTCGACGCCTTCGGCGTCCCCGACGAGGAGCGCGTCGACCGCCTCGAAGACGCCGTCTCCGTCCTCCGCGGAGCCTGGTCGGACGGGCCGCTGGACTACGACCCCGAGTTCCACGACGTCTCGCCGGACGTGACCGTCACGCCCACGCCCGCCCACGACGTGCCCGTCATGCTCGGCGGGGCCGCCAAACCGGCCGTCCGACGGGCCGCCCGCATCGGCGACGCCTGGTGTGCCCCCTCGGCGCTGTCTATCGGCGGCGTCAAGAAGCGCAAGGAGGACATCGAGAACGTCCGCGAACACGAGGACATCGACGGCGACTTCCAGACCTACGTCCTCCAGCACGGCTTCGTCGGCGACTCCCGCGAGGACGCCTGGGAGCAGATGCGCGACGGCTACTTCTTCATCCAGCGCCGGTACGAGGAAATCTTCTCCGGCGAGTCCGTCGACGAACTGGACGACGAGCGCAAGGCGGAACTGAAAGAGCAGGCCATCTTCGGCACCCCCGAGCATGTCGTCGAGGAACTGGAGACCTACCGGGAGGCGCTGGGCGACGACGTCCACTTCATCTTCCGCACCTACCACCCCGGGATCGGGACCGACCGGATGACCGAGTGCATCCAGCGCCTCGGCGACGAGGTCCGCCCGGAACTGGCCTGACCGAGGCGGACCTGAGCGGAGCGGGTCTGACCGGAATATCACGAATCTTTTTTACAGACCCTCCAGTTGGTTAGGACAGAATCCATGCGCAGCAGTAACGAGTCTCTCGACCGGGCAGCGCTCCGCGAGTTGCAGGGCGAGCGCCTCCACGAGACGGTCGAGCACGCCTACGAGAACGTCCCGTTCTACCGCGCCCAACTCGACGAGATGGGCGTCACACCCGAGGACATCCAGAGCGTCGACGACGTGACGAAACTCCCGATGACGACGAAAGAGGACTTCCGCGACGAGTACCCCGACGGTCTCTTCGCCGTCGACGACTCCGAAATCCGGCGGATTCACGCCTCCTCGGGCACCACCGGCAAGCCCAAAATCGTCTCCTACACCGCGGACGACCTCGACCTCTGGGGCCGGACGATGGCCCGGTCGCTGGCGGCCGCCGGGGTCGAACCGGGGGACGTCGTCCAGAACGCCTACGGCTACGGCCTGTTCACCGGCGGCCTCGGCTTCCACCAGGGGGCGGAGGAACTCGGGACCGCGGTGGTACCGACCAGCAGCGGTGGTACACAGCGCCAGGTCGAACTGGCCGACGACCTCGACAGCGACGCGCTCGCCTGCACGCCCTCCTACGCCCTGTACTTCGCCGAGACCGCCGAGGAGATGGGATACGACCCGCGCGACCTGTCGATATCGGTCATCGCTTACGGCGCGGAGACCTGCACGGAGCCGATGCGGGAAGAAATCGAGGAGCGCCTGGACGCCACCGGCATCAACAACTACGGCCTCTCGGAGATCATCGGTCCCGGCGTGGCCGCGGAGTGTGCCGAGGCCCAGGACGGCCTGCACATCTGGGAGGACAACTACTACCCCGAAGTCGTGAATCCCCGCACCGGCGAACCCGTCGAGGAGGGCGAGGAGGGCGAACTCGTCCTGACGACGCTGACCAAGGAAGCGCTCCCCGTCCTCCGGTATCGGACTGGGGACCTGACGACGCTGAACTACGACGAGTGCGAGTGTGGCCGGACGATGGTCCGCATGGACAACGTCACCGGCCGCGCCGACGACCTGCTGGTCGTCCGGGGCGTCAATCTCTACCCGAGCGAAATCGAACACGTCATCCTCGACGTCGACGGCGTCGCGCCGCACTACCGCATCGACCTCCACAGGGAGGGCAGCCTCGACGTCATGGAACTCACCATCGAACTGGACGAGGCGGTCGAACGGAGCGCGGGGACGCTGGAAGACGAGATACGAACGCGGCTGCAGAACGTCCTCTCGTTCACGCCGGACGAACTCGACCTGGTCCAGCCGGGCACCATCGAGCGCACCGAGGTCGGCAAGGTCCGCCGCGTCTACGACCATCGCAACTGACGGCGGTCGGCCGAACATCAACGCTTATCTCCCCGGCTCCAGAAACGAACGGACGACCATGGACGTAGAAGACTTCTTCGAGAACATGCCGTTCGCCGACCTGCTCGGCGTCGAGGTGACCGAGGTCGCCGACGGACACGCAGAGGGCACCATCGAGATGCGGGAGGAACTGTCCTGGAACGAGGACCGCGTGATGGCCCACGGCGGCGTCACCTTCACGCTCGCCGACACCGTCGGCGGGGCCGCGCTGGTCTCGCTGGTCGACCAGCCAGTCCCGACCATCGACATGCGCATCGACTACCTCGAAGCCGGCACAGGCGACCTCCACGCGGAGGCCGACGTGGTGCGCAACGGGGGCGACGTCGGCGTCGTCGACGTCGAGGTCTACGCCGCTGACGGCGCGCAGGTCGCCGACGCACGCGGCGTCTACAAGACCGGATAGCCGGGTACGGCTCAACGAAACCCGGAGACTTACGGAGCGCGACAGCCATTACGGGCGAGAATAGCGCGGGCTTCACCGCCTTGACCGGCGCTGCCGCAGTGCTCGGGTCGGCGCTGGTCTGGCTACGCAGGCGGAACGACGAGGACTGAGGCGTCGCCTCACTTCGCCTCGTCGAGCAACTGGTCTATCTGGTCCTCGTCGAGCAGTTCGACGAGGCGGGCGTCGCCATTCTCGTAGGACTCCAGCTCCGCGTCGGAGAGTTGCGAGCGGACGTCCGTCTCGCTCAGTTTCTGTTCGAGCAGGTTGTCCACGTCGTCGGGGTCGTAGCCTGGGACTGGCATGTATAGAACGACTGACTCGTAGGACTTATATCATGTGGTACGCCGAGACATGGCAAGGGCGGCACCGGTCGCCGGCCGCGACCGGAGTGAGCGCGGGACCGTCCGCTACTGGGTCTGGGAGTACTCGTCGACCCACTCCTGGAGCGTGATGCCCATCGCCGACTGGGTAATCGCGTTCGAGGAGGCGGAGTTGGCGCTCTTGACGAGTTCGGCCTCCATCGTGCGCGTGGGAATCTCGCCGATGAAGTGGGGAATCGCGCGCTGGACGGCCAGCGGACAGCCGACCTCGTGGGCCAGCGCGTAGCCGGACAGCGAGTGCGGGACTTCCTCCGTGGCGTACTCGGGGTCCGGGTCCAGCAGTTTCTCCTCGTCGACGAAGTCGACGTACTCGTAGCACTTGCCGACGTCGTGGAGCAGACACGCCGCGACCACGACGTCCACGTCGGGGTCGGCACCGTGGAACTCGCGTTGCTCCGTGGCCGATTCCCTGGCGATGCGGGTGACGCCACGGACGTGCTCGACGTTGGTCACCTCGTGGATGTTCCAGGCGTAGGGGATGTCCTCGATGTGTTTCCAGCCGCCGCGGTCGAGCGCGCGCACCCACGCCTCGACCACCTTCCCGCGCAGGTCGTCGTTCTGAATGTCGTCGAGTTCCGGGAACGCCTCGCGGACCTGCGTCTCGTAGTCGGGCATGGTCAGGACTCGTCTTTGACGAGCTGTTCCTGGCCGATGAAACGCGGGCGCTCTGCGATAGCCAGGAAGTTGTCCACGTCCTCCCGGGCCTCCTTGGCCTTGCCACCCGGGGCGTCGTAGTCGCGGGACCCTTCGCTCCCGAGTGCCCGGTAGAGTTTCGAGAGGTCCTCGAAGTACAGTTCCGCGACGCCGTCGAACTCGGCGTTGCCGGGGTCGGTCGGGATGACGGTGTTGTACTTGACGACGCCCTCGATCTCGCGGGCGATTGGCGTGTGGTTGGTCTGCCAGTAGTCCACGAACTCCTCGTGTGTCATGCCCTCCTGACGGACGAGAAATGCGGAGTGCTTGTAGAGGCCGTCGGTGTCGCCGCCGACCTCGTCTTTCTGGACGATTTCCTCGCCGATGATGCGCGGGCGCTCCTCGACGGCCAGGAAGTTGTTTACGTCCTCGCGGGCCTCGGCGGCGATTTCCTTGGTCGGGTCGTAGTCGCGCGAACCGGGGCTGCCCAGCGCCTCGTGGAGGTCGTCCAGCGTCTCGAAGTAGAGTTCCGCCAGCCCGTCGAACTCGGCGTGTTCGGGCTCCGTGGGGAGGACCTGATGGTAGCGAACGACGCCCTCGATGTCCTTCGCGATGGGGGTGTGGTTGGTCTGCCAGTAGTCCACGAACTCCTGGTGAGACATACCGTCCTGTCTCACGAGCAGGGCTATGTGCTTGTACATCGGGTTGGTCTTTTACACGCCACAAAATAAATCCTGAGGTCGACCCGGGGGGAGGAGGTGCAGCAAAATACCTAAGACCCTGTGCTCGGGACTACCAAGCGTCATGGACGCAATCAATCCCGCCACGGGAGAAGCCGTCGGCTCGTACGACGAGCACGACGACGAGGACGTGGAGGCGGCGCTGTCGAAGTCGACGGCGGCCTTCGAGGAGTGGAGCGAACGCCCGATGCGCGAGCGCGAGGAGCTGCTCGCCGACGCGGCCGACGTCCTCCGCGAGAACAAGCAACGCTACGCCGAGATGATGACGAAGGAGATGGGCAAACCCATCTCGCAGGCCGTCGGCGAAGTCGAGAAGTGCGCCTGGGCCTGCGACCACTACGCGGAGTACGCCAGCGCCTACCTCGAACCGGAACACCACCCGAGCCCGCCGGGGACGGAGGTCAAAACGGTCCACGACCCGCTCGGGCCGGTGCTGGCCGTGATGCCCTGGAACTTCCCGTTCTGGCAGGTCATCCGCTTCGCCGCGCCGTATCTCACGGCTGGCAACGTCGGCCTGCTGAAACACGCCTCGAACGTCCCCGGGTGTGCCCTCGCGCTGGAGGAAGTCTTCGAGGAGGCCGGGTACCCCGAAGGCGTCTTCCAGACGCTGCTCGTCGGGTCGGGCAAGGTCGAGGACGTCCTGACCGACGACCGCGTGCGCGCGGCGACGCTCACGGGCAGCGGCCCCGCGGGCCGGGCCGTCGCCGAGACGGCCGGCCGGGAACTCAAGAAGACCGTGCTGGAACTGGGCGGGTCGGACCCGTTCGTCGTGCTGGACGACGCGGACGTCGAGGCGGCCGTCGAGACGGGCGTGCAGGCGCGCAACCAGAACGGCGGCCAGTCCTGCATCGCCGCCAAGCGCTTCATCGTCCACGAGGACATCTACGACGAGTACGTCGACGAACTGGTCGACGCCTTCGAGGCCCTGACCGTCGGCGACCCGATGGACGAGGACACGGACATCGGCTCCCAGGCGGACCCGGACCTGATGGCGGAACTCCACGAGCAGGTCAAGGGAAGCGTCGAGGCCGGAGCGACGGTGCTGACGGGCGGCGAACCCCTCGACAGGGAGGGGGCGTACTACCCGCCGACCGTCCTGACCGACGTGCCCCACGGCTGCCCCGTCGACGCCGAGGAGACGTTCGGGCCGGTCGCGGCCGTCTACGAGGTGGCCGACGAACAGGAGGCAATCGAGGTGGCGAATGACACCCGCTTCGGACTCGGTGCGAGCATCTGGACCGAGGACCGCGAGCGCGGCGAGCGCCTCGCCCGCCACGTCGAGGCTGGCTGTGTCTACATCAACGAGATGACCAAATCCGACCCGCGGGTCCCCTTCGGGGGCATCAAAGACGCCGGCTACGGCCGCGAACTCTCCGAGGCCGGCATCAAGGAGTTCGTCAACCGCAAGACAGTTTGGGTGCAGTAGCGCCGCGGCGGCGACTCCGCATCGGCGGAATCGCGGGGTGACGGGCCGTTCTCTCGGGAGAACGCGGTTTGGGACACAGAAGGTTTTATTACGGTGAAGTTTCCATTGAGGAGTGTGACCATGAGAGACACTGATGGCGGTACGGACAAGCGTGTGCGAACTGCTACCTCGCGTCGGAAGTTCCTGACCCTCGCCGGTGCAGCCGGGGCCGTCGGCCTGGCTGGCTGTGGCGGCGACGGTGGCGACGGCGGTGACGGTGGCAGCGACGGCGGTGACGGTGGGAGTGACGGCGGAGACGGCGGCTCCGGGGGCGACGGCGGGTCCACTGGTGGCACGACGACAGTCACCGTGGCGAGCATCAACCCCATCAGCGGGGCGTACAGCTCACTCGGCCCGGGCCAGCGCGCCGGTGCCGAACTCGCAGTCGAGCAGATAAACAACACCGACGAGTACGACTTCGAGTTCGACCTCGTAACGGGCGACACCCAGACCACCGCGGGTGCGGCCCAGTCAGAGGCCCAGCGGGTCGTCCGGGACGAGGGTGCGGAGTTCGTCTTCGGTGCGATTTCCAGTTCTGTCGCGCTGTCGCTCAACGAGTTCGCCAAGAGCCGCGAGTTCATCTACTTCCCGGGCGGTGCGGCAGTCCCGATTACGGGCAGCGCCTGCAACGAGTGGGTGTTCCGCTTCGAGACCAACACGGCCCAGATTGCCGAGGCCATCTCGGCGTACTCTGTCAACAACCTCGGCTCGAACGTCTGGTTCCACATCGCGGACTACGCCTACGGCGACTCGGTGTACTCCCGCGTCAAGGAGCGGATGCAGGCGGCCAACGACAGCTTCACCGAAGTCGGCAAGACGGCGTCGCAGCTGGGTTCGGGCAACTACGGCTCCTTCATCAGCCAGATAAGCAACTCCGAGGCCGACGTCGTCGTCGTCGGGATGACCGGCGGCGACCTGGTGAGCTTCACCAACCAGGCCGCCGACGCCGGTCTGACCGACGACGTGGCCGTCGTCAGTGGGACCCAGACCTTCCAGAGCGTCCGGGCCGGCATCGGCTCCAATGGCCTCGGTACCTACGGCGGCGTCCGCTACCTCCCGGACATCGACCTCGGCGACAACACCCAGTTCGTCGACGCCTACCAGAGCGCCAACGACGGCCTGCCGGGCAACTTCGCGCGCGTCGGCTACGACTCGATGCGCCTGATGGCGAAGGGTATGAACGAGGCCGGCAGCACCTCGCCGCCGGACGTCCGGGACGCGCTCGAAGGCGGCACGTTCACGACGGTCCTGGGCGACATCACGCTGCGCGAGGAGGACCACCAGGCGACGAACCCGACCTGGCTGGGCGAACTCGTGCAGGGCGACAGGGACATCGCCGACGTGGAACTGCTCAACAAGGTCGAGGGCCCCGACACGCTGCCCCCGGCCAGCGAAATCGGCTGCAACATGAACTGACTGAGTCCCCATGGTAGTCGCAGACTTCATCGAACAACTCCTTAACGGGGTCACGCTGGGGATGGTCTACGTCCTGTTAGCCGCAGGGCTCTCCGTCATCTTCGGGGTGATGGACGTCATCAACTTCTCGCACGGCGAACTGTTCGCGCTCGGTGCGTACTTCGCGCTGAGCGTCGTCGACCCGCTCGGTGCGGGCGTCGGGTTCTGGGTCGCGCTCGTCGCCGCCCCGCTCCTCGTCGGCGTCATCGGCGCCGGTATCGAACGGCTGACCGTCCGGCCGCTGTACGGCCGGAACCCGCTCTATCACATCCTGCTGACCTTCGGGCTGGTGCTGGTCATCAACGACCTCATCAGGCTCCTCTGGGGCACCCAACAGCAACAACTGGCCGTGCCCGATTTCCTGGGCCAGCCGATAAGTTTCTTCTCGATTTCCCTGTCGTTGTACAACTACTTCATGATCGTCTTCGCCGCCTTGCTCGCGGCGGGGACCTGGCTGCTGTTGAACCGGACGAAGTACGGAATGATAATCCGGGCCGGCTCCGTCGACAGGGAGATGGTCCGCAACGTCGGCATCGACATCGACCGCTACTACACGCTGGTGTTCGGCTTCGGTGCCGCGCTCGCGGCCGTCGCCGGCATCGTCCTCGGCGGCTACCAGAACGTCAACACCGGGATGGGCGGGAGCGTCATCATCCCCGCCTTCGTCGTCGTCGTCCTCGGCGGCCTCGGCAGCTTCCGCGGTGCGGTCTACGGCGGCCTGCTCGTCGGCATCGTCCAGACGCTGATGCGGACCTACAGCGGGACCGCACTGTTCGACCTCGGCGGCTTCCCCGTCGCCGTCCCCGACCTGGAGGGCCTGACGGTCTTCCTGCTGATGATCGGCGTCCTGCTGGTGAAACCGCAGGGCCTGTTCGGAACACGTGGAGCGGAATCCGAAGGCGGCGAGGGGGAGATACTCGTCGGTGGCGAGAGTGCGGTCCTCGGCAGCGACCGCCGGGTCAAACTCGGCGCAATCACCGTCGGCCTGCTGGCTATCGCCCCCTTCGCCCTGCTGTCGATGGGCGAGAACTTCTACGTCATCCTGCTCAGCGAGATTCTCATCTGGGCCATCTTCGCGCTCAGCCTGGACATCGTGATGGGCTACGCGGGGCTGGTCCCGCTTGGACACACGATGTTCTACGGCGTCGGGGCCTACGTCTCGGCACTGGTGATGCTGCATCTCACCTCGTCGTTCGTCGTGGCGCTGCTCGGCGCGATTCTGCTCTGTATGGTGCTGGCGTGGATCGTCGGGAGCCTCTCGATTCGGGTCTCCGGCGTCTACTTCGCGATGATTACGCTGGCCTTCGCCGAGTTGCTCTACAGTACCGTCTTCAAGCTCCAGTTCACGGGCGGCAGCGACGGGCTGCTTGGCTTCAGCGCGATGATGGGCATCGCCGGCTTCGGCGCGCCGCTGTCGGACATCGAGTTCAACCTTCTGGGCATCGAACTCGGACCGCAGGTGGTGTTCTACTACCTCGCGCTCGTGCTGGGCGTGCTCTCGTTCCT
Source organism: Salinibaculum sp. SYNS191 (assembly GCF_037338445.1). Taxonomy (NCBI): domain Archaea; kingdom Methanobacteriati; phylum Methanobacteriota; class Halobacteria; order Halobacteriales; family Haloarculaceae; genus Salinibaculum; species Salinibaculum marinum. The sequence goes on along the minus strand of NZ_CP147838.1, from coordinate 3,586,246 downwards.
GTTCGCCCGGCGGGTCATGAACGCGCCGTTCGGCAGCGTCCTGCAGTCCATCCGCGAGAGCCAGGAACGGACGGAGTTCATCGGCTACAACGTCACCCGGTACAAGCGCCGCGCGTTCGTCATCAGCGGCGGGATGGCCGGGCTGGCGGGCGGGCTGCTGGCAATCAACCCCAGCGTGTTCGTCATCTCGCCCGACGCGACGCTGGCGTGGATTCACTCCGGCGAGGTCATCGTGATGGCCCTGCTCGGCGGCATGGGGACGCTCTTTGGCCCCATGCTCGGCGCGGGCGTCTTCCTCGGCGCGGAGGACATCCTCTCGTCGTACACCGAACAGTGGCGGATGATAATCGGCGCAATCTTCGTCGTGTTCGTCCTGTTCGTCCCGCGGGGACTGGTCTCGGTCCCCTCGCTGCTCGCCAGTCGCGGCGAGTCGGGCGACGAGGGATCGAAACTCGGCATCGAGGAGTCGGAGGTGAACACGGATGACTGAGTCAATCCTCCGGACGGAGGGACTGACCAAGCGCTTCGGCGAACTGACCGCCGTCGACCACGTCGACCTCGAAGTGGAGAGAGGCGAGTTCCGCAGCGTCATCGGTCCGAACGGGGCCGGCAAGACGACCACGTTCAACCTCATCACCGGTGCGCTCACGCCCACCGAGGGCAGCGTCGAGTTCGACGGCCAGGAGATAACGGGAATGGCCCCGCACAACCGGGTCCGGCGCGGACTCGGCCGCTCGTTCCAGATTACCAACGTCTTCGGCGGGCTGACCGTCCGCGAGAACGTCCGCCTGGCCGCGCAGTCGGTCCACGACGACGACATCAGCGCGAGCGACGCGATGTTTCGCGACAAGGACTCCTTCGACGACATCAGCGAGCACACGACGGAAGTGCTGGAGCAGATCGGCCTGCGCGAACGCGAGGACGAACTCGCGGAGACGATGGCCTACGGCGACAAGCGCCGGCTCGAAATCGGGCTGGTGCTGGCGACAGACCCCAAGCTCGTGATGCTCGACGAACCCACCGCGGGCATGAGCAGCGAGGAGACGCGGGAGACGATGGACCTCATCGCCGACGTGCTCTCCGACCAGTCGCTGATGCTCATCGAACACGACATCGACCTCGTGATGCGCGTCTCGGACGTCATCACCGTCCTGACGCGAGGGCAGGTGCTCGCGAGCGGGAGTCCCGAGGAAATCGCTGCAAACGAGGACGTGCGCGACGCCTACCTGGGAGGTGCACGGGAATGAGTGACCCGCTGCTCTCGCTGGAGGACGTCCGCGCCGGCTACGACCTGACAGAGGTGTTGCAGGGCGTCACGATGGACGTCGAACGCGGCGAGGTCATCTCGCTGGTCGGCCGCAACGGCGTCGGCAAGACGACGACGCTGCGCTCCATCGTCGGCAACCTGACGCCGACGGCAGGCACGATTACCTTCGACGGCGACGACATCACGACGCTGCGTACGGAGGAGACAATCCGGAAGGGCATCACGTTCGTCCCGGAGGAGCGGCGCATCTTCCCCGGGCTGACCGTGCGCGAGAACATCGAGATGGGGATGATAGGCGTCGACGCGAGCGACGGGCCCTCCGTGGACGAGGTCATCGACATGTTCGAGAACCTCCGCGAACGCGAACACAGCGACGGGTCCGTGCTCTCCGGCGGCGAACAGCAGATGCTCGCCATCGCGCGGGCGCTCATCGCCGACCCCGACCTCCTCCTGCTGGACGAGCCGACGGAGGGGCTGGCCCCCTACATCGTCAGGCAGATAGAGGACATCATCGCGGACCTGAACGACCAGGGAATCACCGTGCTCGTCGTCGAGCAGAACATCCCGGTCGCGCTGGACGTCTCCGACTACACCTACATCCTGGAGAAGGGCCACATCGTCCACGAGGGCCCCGCGTCGGACGTCCGCGACAACGAGGACGTGCTCAACAAGCACCTCGGCGTCGGGATGGCCGACTGACGCCCCCGCTTCGGCCAGACGAGCGATACATATTTGACAATCGTCCCTGAATAGGCGACTATGAAGGACGTACTACTCGGCATCGACCAGAGCGTCGAGCGGTCGGTCACGCTGGCGGAGACAGTACTGGACCTCTTCGACACGGAGAACGTACAGGTGTACCTGCTGCACGACTTCGTCGACAATCCGGAGGGCGCATCCGTGACGCAGGTCGACTCGGTCAAGCGGGCACAGGAACTGTTCGAGGAGGAAGGGGTCGACACCGAACTGCGCGAGGGGAGCGGTGACCCGGCACAGTCCATCATCGAGACGGCCGAGGACCTCGATGCGGACGCCATCTGCGTCGCGGGGCGCAAGCGCTCGCCCGCCGGCAAGATGCTCTTTGGCAGCGTGACACAGAAGGTCATCCTGAACTCCGAGCGGCCCGTTCTCACCTGCAGCACGTCGGGATAAGGCCCGACCGCCACCGTCACCCCACTGAATCCACCCTTCCCGGGAGCGGTCGCTCTGGGGCCTCCGCCCGGACGTTGGGTGGTTCAGTATAATAGAACACTCCGAATCACCGTTCTGGGGAGAAAATACCGTTCAGGGCGTCTCTCGACGCCACTCGGAACCGATGACATAGATTCGAAAGAGTAGAACTACCGGTAGGAGAGATTGACCCGCAGTTCCCCGGAGACACCACGGACCAGGTCGGAGAGTTCGTTCTCCAGCCGGTCGCTGTCGAGGCGGTCGGCCGGCCCGGAGACGCTGATGGCACCGTAGACGTTTCCGGAGTTGTCCCGCAGCGGTGCGCCGACGCCGGCGACGCCCCGGAGGAACTGCTCGGTGCCGTAGGCGACCCCGCGCTCGCGGATGTCGGCGAGTTCGTCCGCCAGGTCCTCCCGGCTCTGGAAGCCCGGGAGGGGATACTCGTAGCTGTCGAGTATCTCCCGGCGTCGCTCCTCCGAGAGGTTGGCGAGAATCGCCTTCCCGGCGGCGAGGCGGTAGAGGTCGATGTGCTGGCCGATGCGCGCGTTGGTGCGGATGGCGTGACTGCCCACGGAGTTCGCGAGGAAGACGGCCTTGCCGTTCTCCTCGACGGTCCACCACACCTTCTCCTCTGTCTCGTCGGCCAGTTCGTCGAGTCTCGGCAGCACCTCCTCGTACATCTCCTGGGTCTCCCGCACCATCATCCCCATGTCCAGAAACCGGAGACTCAGCCGGTACTGGTGGGCGTCGTCCTGCACGACGTAGCCCCGCTCCCGCAGCGTCGAGAGGTGGACGTGGACGGTGCTTTTCGGCATGTCGAGGGCCTCCGCCAGCTCCGTCACGCCCGCCGTGGTGTGCTCTTTCAGCGCCTCGATGATGTCGAGCATCCGTTCGTCCGAGCGTATCGTGGTGTCTGTTCCCATAGTGCAAGCTGCGAACCGGAGCCGCATAACTCTGTTCATCCTGGTTAAATCACCCCGAAATAGCCGAATTCGGCCGGCAGAGACCCGCTTCTCACACCAATCTGTCCGTCCCTCATGCGGAGCGGACCGTCTACTGGCGAAGAAAACCGAACGCGGCAAGAGGAAAACCGGAGGAGACGGAGTGAGACGGCCGTCTACTGGACTCGTCCCGGTCGTTCGGGTAGCTCGAACGGGTGTTTCGCTGACTCGTCCGCGAGTTTATCGCGACAGCCCACAGTGAGTGCTCCTCTGTGCCCCAGGCGGGGCTGAGAAGCGTTCATCCTCGCCGAATGTCGACTCAAAAACAGGATGAAAGTCGACCGGCGCTGACCTGCAGTTCGACGTGAGTGAACACTGGCCACGATTCCCCTCGTGTCCGGGTATCGGGATTACAGCGATACGCGTGTCAGGGTCGCGGTCGGAGTCGACCGACTCCGCTCCGTGCAGACACGCGGAGCAGGAGACGGGGCGCGGAGCGGGTCCGCGCGCTCAGATGTCGGTGACGCGCTGGTAGTCCTCGTCGAGCGCTTCGGCGTCCTCTTCCAGGAGGGCGACGACGAGGTAGTCGGCGTACTCGCCCATGTACTCGACGAGCGCGGCGATGCGCCCGGAGTCGATGGCCTCCAGCGAGTCGAGCAGAATGAAGGGTACCTCGTTGTAGACGTCGTGGGCGAGGTAGCCCGCAAGCGCGAAGACGAGCCCCGTGACCTCCCGTTCGCTCTCGCTCAGGTGTGCGAAGTCGTCCTCGTAGGTGACGCCGTCGGCAGTCGAACGGACGACGTGGAGTCTGAACTCCGTCTTCGTGACCTTCCGGCGACCCTCGCGAGCATCGGTCTCGGCGCGTTCGACCCAGATACGGTCGAGGTTCTCGTAGTCGAGGATGTCGAGAACGGTGTCCATGTGGTCGTTGAACGCCTCGACGGCCTCCTCCTCGATGCGGTCGATACGGGTCCGAAGTTCCGTCAGTTGCTCGGTCAGCCCCTCGCGTTGCTCCTCCAGGGGCTCGATTTCCTCGATTTGTTCCTCGATATCCGCTATCTCGCTCGCGACGCGGTCGCGCTCGTCCTCCAACCGCTCGATATCCAGGTCGAGTTCGTTGACTTCGCGGTGAACGTCGAGGACCTCCGAGCGGTCCTGCTCTTCGAGCGTCGCTATCTCGTCTTCGAGGCGGTCGATGTCCGCAGTTAGCTCCTCGCGCTGGTCTTCCAGGTCCGACAGTTTCGACTCCCGCTCCTCGATTTCGGCGCGCACGTCGGCGAGCTGGCGCTTGACCTTCTCGCGGCGCTGCTGTGCGGACTCGACGGCCGACCGGCGCTCCTTCAGGTCGTCGAGTTCGTCCTCGATGTCGCTCTGGTCCGTGTACTTCGACTGGCGCAGTTCGCGCAGGCGGGCGAGGGTGTCCTCGATTGCCTCCTGGTCGACCTCCGTCCCGCAGGTCCAGCAGACGGTGGCGTCCTGGTCGTCGAGCAGCTGGTCGGTCACCGACTCGCTGGTGTCCTCGCCCCTGAGCGCGGCAGCGATGTCCTGGCTGGTCCCGTCGAGCATCTCCTCGTTGAACTGGATGACGTTCTGGAGCTTGCTCAGTTCGGACTCCAGGCGCTGTTTCTGGTCGCGCAGCCGGCTGATCTCCGAGGAGATGGCGTCGAGGTCGTCCGTCCCGTCCTCCTGGAGGTCCTCGTACCGCGATTCGAGGTCCTCGCGCTCGGTCCGGAGCGAGTCGAGGCTCTCCTCCTGGCTCTCCAGCCGGAATTCGGTGGTTTCGAGCTGCGAGCGGGTCTGCTGGAGGGACTGCATCTTCTCTTCGAGTTCCGTCTGCTCGGCGCGCGCCTCCTCGGCGTCCGTCGACCGCTCCTCCAGTTCCTGCCGTTTCTCTTCGAGTTCCGCCTCCTTCTCCTCGATCTGGTCACCCAGGTCGACGCGCTTTTCCTCGAGTTCCGGGAGTTTCCCCTTCAGGGATTCGCGTTCCTCTATCTGGCGCTTTATCTCCTCGCGCTGGGACTTGAGCTTGCGTATCTCCGCCTGAATCGCGTCTGCGTCGACCGGGTCCATGATGATGTCCCGGAGGTCCTCTTCGAGCGCGACCGTGCGCCGGGCCTCGTTGGACTCCAGCAGGAACCCGAAGAGGTCCGCGAGCCGCGAGTCCTCCAGGTAGGGGTCGCCACCGAAGGAGATGCCACCGGCCTGCCGCGTGAGGTCGCGGGTGTACTCCGTGTCGCCGATTTGCAGCGAGACGCTCCCGCCGTCGGCGTCGCCCTTGAGCGATACCTGGTCGCTGCCGAGACCGGCCATAATCGCCTGCAGGAACGACGTTCTGTTCGTCGCGTTCCGTCCAGTCAATATCGTCACGCCGGGGTCGAAGGTGACCTCGGTCCGTTCGATGCCGCCGATGTTCTCGGCTTCGAGACGAACCGCTCCTTTCGCGACGTTTCTTGATTCCATGCTCACACGTTCGGACGCCAACTATAATATCACCTGCGGTTTGGACCCGGTCCGTGCAGCGGGCGTTTCGAACCGACGGGTCGAGGGGCCATGCGACGGGTCTAGGTGTCCTCGCGCTCGCAGTCGCACCCGCCGCGACGGAGCAGTTCGCCCAGGTCGTACTGCGTCTCGCAGTCCTGGCAGTAGACCCGAAGGTCGACGATGGTGTCGAACGAGCCCAGCGAGAGGTGACCGGCCTCGCGGAGTTCCGACAGCGAGTTCTCCATGACGGCGACGGTTCTGCTGCGGAGTCGCTGGATGCGTTCCTCGTGTTTCTCCAGGGGTTCCGTCTCGTCGGTGGTCTCCTTCGAGACGCCGAGGCCGTTCGTGAGGTACGTGTAGACGGCCTGGTGGGTCACGAAGTCGCTCTGCAACTGGTCGACGTCGATGCCCGCACGTTCCAGCCGGTTGCGCTGCTGGGTCCGGACGCCGGCGCTGACGTCGTCGTCGGTGAGCAGCCGGTATGCGTTCTCCGCCTCGCCCTCCAGTGGGTCCGTGCCTGCGCGCTCCATCGCCTGGCGCAGCACCGCGATGTTGATCTCGTCGGCGAGGTCGCGGAGACTCGTCGCCTCCCCCGACTCCCCCAGCCACAGGTCGGGCAACTCCGCGTGGAGGTCGAGCAGGTCGTACTCCGAGAGGACTTTACCCACCTTGTAGTTGGTGTGCGGACTGGCCGTGTTATCTGCCATCTGTCCAACTCTACTGGAAACCGTTACTTAGCCGTTTTGGTGCCACGCCGACGAACCGGATTACACCCGTATCCATGTAATCGAGTGTCAACCGGATACCGACGAGCACTTTCCCCGGAAGTTCGGTACCCACGTAGGAATTTAAAAGCGCGAATCCACGCGGTCCGCTGGGAAGCGGCCGGCGCTGCTCCGAGATTTTTGTAGATAAGTAGTTAGAACTTTGTGCGTGGGGTGCGTCGACCTTCACATGGGAAAGCTCGACGACGTCCCGACTGACCGCCTCCGCGAGGAACTGGCGGCCGCCGAGAGCGCGAAGGCGGCAAAGCGGGTGATGGTCGCGCTGGCGTACAAAGACGGCGTGTCGGTGACAGCGCTGGCCGACCGGTACGGCATCGCCACGTCGACGCTGTACCACTGGCTCGACCGCTTCGAGCAGCGGCCGGTCGACGACGCGGCGAGCGACGACAGGCGCCCCGGCCGACCGAGCAAACTCGCAGACGAGGAGCGCGCTGCCGTCGAAGCGGCCACTGCCGAGCCGCCGACTGCGGTTGGATACAACGTCGGCAAGTGGTCGCCGGAACTCCTCCAGCAATACATCGAGGAGGAGTTCGGAACGACGTACTCGGCGGACTACCTCCGGACGCGCTTCGACGGGTGGCTGGAGGACGACTGAGGTGAAAACTACAATTACTTCTCTACATAATCTGTGTCACTGTCGTACGCCTCACCCGGGCGAGCGATGCGGACCCCTGTGTGTCACTGACGCCCGAAGGCCGTCCGTTTGATAACGTTTTAACCGACGATGCGCCTGAGACCGGGCAATGAGCTACAAGATCGGACTCGTCGGCAAGCCCTCCGTCGGCAAGTCCACCTTCCTCAACGCGGCGACGATGAACGACGTGCCGGAGGGCGCGTACCCGTTCACGACTATCGACCCGTCTGTCGGCGAGGCGTACGTCCGCGTCGACTGTGCCGCCCCGGAGTTCGACCACTCCTGTACGCCCAACCACGGCTACTGCGCGGACGGGACCCGGTTCGTTCCGACGCAACTCGTCGACGTCGCCGGCCTCGTCCCCGGTGCCCACGAAGGCAAGGGCCTGGGCAACCAGTTCCTGACCGACCTCAACGAGGCGGACGTGCTGATTCACGTCGTCGACTTCACCGGCGAGACGGACCTGGAGGGCGAACCGACCGAGGACCACGACCCACGCGAGGACATCGACTTCCTCGAAGGGGAACTGGACATGTGGTACCTCGACATCCTGGAGAAGGGCATCGAGCGCTACCGCTCGGGCTACCACGGCGAGGAGAAGGCAATCGAGGCGGACCTGGCCGAGCAGATGTCGGCGTTCGGGATTTCCGAGCAGGAAATCAAACAGGTCGTCCTCTCGCTGGACCTGGAACTGGACCCGGACGCCTGGGACGGCGACGACCGGGAAGCGCTCGCCCGCGAAATTCGCGTTCGGACGAAGCCGATGGTCATCGCGGCGAACAAGATGGACACCGAGGCCGCGCGCGAGAACTGGGCGACCATCACCGCAGACCCCGAGTACGAGCACCTGACGTTCGTGCCCGTCTCCGCACACGCCGAGAAGGCCCTGAAGAACGGTGCCGAGCAGGGCGTCCTCGACTACCGACCCGGCGACGAGGACTTCGCGGTGACCGCCGACCTCCCCGAGGAGAAGGCGGCCGGTCTCGAACAGATACGGGAGTTCGTCACCGCCTACGGCGGGACCGGCGTCCAGCAGGCACTGGAGACGGCGCTGTTCGAGGAACTCGAGGCCATCGCCATCTTCCCTGGCGCGCGCAAGCCACAGGACGACGGCACCTTCCTGCAGGACTGTTTCGTCCTGCCCGACGGCGCGACCGCAGAGGAGTTCGCCTACTTCCTGCACACGGACATCGGCGAGGGCTTCCTCCACGCCCACGACGTCCGCTCGGGCCGGCAAATCGGAGCCGACACCGAACTCGACCACCGCGACGTCGTCGAGATTACGACGACGAACTAGTCCTCCCGGGGCGGCGTCGTGTTGCTGTCGACGGCCGCCCAGATGTCCATCCCGATGGGTCGCTCCTGTTCTTCGAGGACCTCGCCCGTGACGCCCGCGGCGCGGCTGACGACCGCCAGCCCGCGGGCGGCAGTCGGCGAGAGGCCGACGTCCGCGGTCAGCGCGGCGATGGCACCGGTGACGTTGACGAGCAGGTCCCGGCCGGTCGCGTCCTCGAACGCCTCGCGGACCTTCCGCAGGACGGCGGTGTGCTCGCCGGCCAATCCCTCCTCCTCTGCGATGTCGAACAGCCGTTCTGCCCGCGGGTCGACCGGGTCCAGTTCCGGGTGGCCGATGCCGGGGAAGTACTCGCCCGACTCCAGCGTCGCGGCGACGAACGAGTCGACGGCGGCGTCGGTGTCGTCGGCCGCGGCCAGGTCGGCCAGTTGCTCCGAACACTCCTTCATCGGGCCCGCGAAACGCGAGCCGACGGCGGAGATGCCGCTGGCGATGGCCGCCTGCGGTGCCTCCGGGGCGGCTGTGGCCGTCATCCGCGCGGCGATAGACGAGGGCGTCGTCCCGTGGACCATCAGCGAGGTGAGGATGGCGTCGACCAGTCGGTGCTCGGCCTCGGTCGGTTCCTCGCCGGTCCAGAGGTAGAACAGCGCGGCGGCGAAGTCGAGTTCGTCCATGACCTCGCCGGCGAGGTCCTTCTCGCGGACGCGAATCGAGCGCTCGTCGTGGCTGGAGAGTGCCGTCTCGAACTGTCTGTCCATACGCCACCCGAGGGCGCGCACTTACAAGTCGCTGTGGTCGGCTGCGGTGTCGTCTCCCCGCATCTCGCGGACGCTCGGACTGTCACCCCCGTGTGGCGTGTGCCGGCGGCGAACCCGCGCGGCGTGAACCGTCTCCGTCGCGTCGTCGACGACAACCACGTCGCCGGTCCCCGTCGGCAACTGCTCGGCGAGGGCGGTGTCCATGTACGTCGGCCGCGCCCGCGCCAGCGCGTCGAGGTCGGCCTGTGACGTGAGCCGGTGCGCGACGAGCAGGTCCGACTGGGAGACGGCGACAGCTGGGAGCGCGCTCGGCCGCTGGGTCGCCAGTGCGAGACTGACCCCGGGTGCCCGACCGCGCGTGAGAAGCCGCCGGAGTGCACCCGCCGCGACGCCGTCGGTGAAGGCGTGCGCCTCGTCCAGCAACAGCCAGGGGAGGCGGTCCACACTCCCGTCGACGCGAGCGCGATACAGCCCTTCGGCGACGGCTCTGACGACGGCACTCGCCGGAGCCCGGTCCAGCCCGGAGAGGTCCACGACGGTGGCCGATGGGCTGGCGAGGTCGGCGGGAGACAGGCCGTCGGCGTCGAGCACGCCCCAGGAATCGGCGAGCGCGAGGTGGTTGACGGCAGCGCGAACCGCCGTCGCGGGTGCGTCGGCGTCGCGGACTGCCGTCCGCATCCCGTCGAGCGTCGTCGCCTCGCGTGCGGCCCGCCAGACCAGTCCGCCGGCACCGCTCTCGGGGGAGAGGTCGAGCAGGCGACACCAAGACCGCGGGTCGAGCGAGGCGGGGGCGACGGCCGGGTCCGGTTCGACGTCGACGGGGACGGCGTCGTGTGCCGGGTCGGTCACGCCGCCCGCCATCTCCCCGAAGGCGCCCATCGGGTCGAGGACGACGGGGGCGATGCCGCGCGTGCGAGCGAGCCCTTCGGCGACGACGCCGAGCGTGTAGGACTTGCCGTAGCCCCGCTTGCCGACGACGAGCACGGCGTGCGGACCGTCGAAGTCCAGTGCCAGCGGCGCGCCCGCGCTGCCGTCCCGCGCCCGGTAGTGGCCCAGTCGCCCGGTCGGTCCGGCCTCCGGTCCCGCCTCGCGGCCGAGTACGAACGTCACGGGAGCCGGTGGTCCCGCCCCGGGACTTGAACCTTCGGCCGACCGTCGGACGGCAGTCAGACGACGTCAGTACGTTTTAACCGTCGGAGAGGTACGGACAGGTATGGACAGGTGGCAGCGCCGGACGGGATACTATCTGCTCGTCCTGGTCGCGCTCATCATCAGCTACGCCCTCGCCTACGAGTACGGCATGGGTGCCTTCGAGGACCGGCCCCGCTCGTTTCTCCACTCCCTCCAGGTCGTCGTCGAGACGTTCACGACCACCGGCTTCGGCTCCGACGCCCCGTGGACGACCTCCTTCATGCAACTCCTCGTCATCTCGATGGACGTCATCGGAACGGTGATGATATTCCTCGCGCTGCCGGTCTTCCTGTTCCCGGCGTTCGAGGACGTCCTCTCGACGACGGTCCCGTCGGCCGTCGACGATGGGCTAGACGACCACGTCATCGTCGCGACCTACACGCCGCGGGCGGACCCGCTGGTCGAGGAACTCGACAGGCGCGGCGTCGACTCGGTCATCGTCGAACCGGACCGCGAGCGCTCGCTCGAACTCTACGAGAACGGCTACGACGTCGTCCACGCAGACCCGGACTCGGTGGAGGGGCTGCGCAACGCGAACCTCTCGGAAGCGCGCGCGCTGGTCGCGGACGTGTCCGACGAACTCGACGCCAGCATCGTCCTCACCGCCCGCGAGGTCTCCGAGGACGTGCGCGTGGTCAGCGTCGTCGAGGACCCCGACAGCACGCGGTACCACGAACTCGCGGGTGCCGACATCGTCCTCTCGCCGCGCCCGTTGCTGGGCGAGCGCCTCGCGGAGGTCATCTCGACAGGGGTCACGACGGACCTGGGCGAGGGTATCGAGGTCGGAGAGGACTTCGAAATCGCCGAACTGCTGGTCCACCACGGGAGCCCGCTGGCGGGCATCACGCTCGCCGAGAGCGGCCTGCGCGAGCAGACCGGCATCAACGTCATCGGTGCGTGGTTCCGCGGCGAGTTCGAGACGCCGATGGACCCGACGACGGTCCTGCAGGGCGGGACGGTCCTGTTGCTGACCGGCCGCGAGAGCCAGATAGAGTCCCTGCGAGGGTTGCCCGAGTCCGCCGTCCGGGAGTTCGAGGCCGGCGAGACGCTTGTGGTTGGCTACGGGCAGGTCGGACAGTCGGTCGTGAACGCGCTGGCGGCCGAGGACCAGACCTACACCGTTCTCAACCGGAACGACGTGCCCGGCGTGGACGTGGTGGGCGAGGCCAACGACCCGGATGCACTCCGCGAGGCGGGCATCGAGTCCGCGCGGTCGGTCATCCTCGCCATCCCGGACGACACCGAGACGGAGTTCGCCACGCTGGTCATGCGCGACATGAACCGCGACCTCGACATCGCGGCGCGGACTGAGGAAGCCGAGGCGGTCCAGAAGATGTACCGCGCGGGCTCGAACTACGTCCTCTCGCTCGCCCAGGTGACCGGACGCATGGCCGCCTCGGCCGTACTCGAAGGCGAACCCGTCGCCTCGATGAACCACCAGGTGACCGTCCGACGGACCCCCGCACCGGGGCTCGCCGGCCGGACGCTCGCAGAGGCCGACGTCCGCTCGCGGACCGGCTGTACCGTCGTCGCCGTCGAGCGCAACGGCGACGTGCTGACCGACCTCGGTCCGGACTTCCGCGTCGTGAACGGGGACGAACTCATCATCGCAGGAACGAAAGACGGGACCCGCACGTTCGTCGACCTCCTGGGCTGATAGGTCACAGTGACAGACAGTCACAGACCCGCCCTCCACTGCGTATTCGCAACGCACGCCACCGAAATAGATTTATAAGTAATATGAGAATATAGTAGGAGTATGGTACTGGAAATCGTGGCGGGATTCGTTCTGCTGCTGGTGGTGGTCTTGCTCGTGGCCTACGTCGTCAACATCTACAATCAGCTGGTGAGCCTGCGGGAACGCGCCGAGCAGGCCAGACAGAACATCGACGTCCTGCTGAAACAGCGCCAGGACGAACTGACCAAACTCATCGACGCCGCGAAGGAGTTCATGGACCAGGAGGAGCGGGTCCTGACCCAGCTCACAGATGCCCGGGAGCAGGCGGCAGCGGCCGAGACGCCGGCCGAACAGGCGGCGGCCGACCAGCAGATTCGCCAGGCGCTGACGAACTTCGAGGCCCGCGCGGAGGCGTACCCGGAACTGCGCTCCCAGGAGAACATGCTGCAGTTCCAGGAGCGCATCTCCGAAATCGAGTCCCAGATTGCAGACCGGCGGGAACTGTACAACGAGTCCGTCACGCACCTGAATACGCGCATCGACCAGTTCCCCTACGTCATCCTCGCCCAGCAGTTCGGGTTCGAGGAGAAGGAACTGTTCCGGGCGACCGAGGCGGAGAAGGCTGACGTCGACGTGGGCGCGGCCTTCGACAGCGCGTGAGCATGACCGGCCCCACCTCGTCGGTGCCCGTCGCGTTGCAGTCCGGCGGGGGCGACGTGGAACTCCTCCTCGTCCTCGTCGTCGGCTTCGTCCTGGGACTGTTCCTCGTCTACGACGGCTTCGACACCTGGAAGATGGCCCGACTCATCCAGGACACGCCCACCTCGAAGGTGCGCTCGATGGCCGTCGGGCGGACGGAACTGGAGGGTGTTGTCCGCGAGCACGACGGCGTCCTCCATCCGCCCTACGCCGGCGACGACTGCGTCTACGTCGAGTGGGAGGCCGAGCGCCGCGAGCGCCGCGTCGACGACGACGGCGACGTCCACTACACCTGGGAGACCATCGCGGAGGGCAGAGAGTCGCTGGCGTTCGACCTCGACGACGGGACTGGCGAGGTGCTCGTCCGGGCCGACCTCGACCTGCCCGAGTTCGACATCGAGACCGACGCGTTCAGCCGCACAGTTTATTTCGACCGCGGTGAGCGCCCGCCGGCGGAACTCGGCCGCTACATCGCCGCCTTCCGCACCCGCGAGGACACCACAAGCGAACTCGACGCCGAGGAGGGTGGCTTCTTCGACAGAGCCATCGAGAGTCTCTCCGATTTCATGGTGGAGGACAACCCGCTGGCAAACACCGCCAAGCGCCGCAGATACACGCAGACGGTACTGCCGGTCGGGACGGACGTCTACCTCTTCGGAACCGCACAACCCCGTCGCGCCGGAGAGATGACCACCGGCCAGCAGGACCTGCTGGAGGTCCGTCGCGACGCGGAGACCGGGGAGTTCCTCGTCGCCGATAGCTCCGGAGCGCAACTCCAGGAGCGGTACTCGCGGTGGGGCCCGATCGAGACCGTCGGCGGTATCGTCGTCAGCGCCGTCGCGCTGTACTTCCTGCTGTCGTGGTACGTCGTGCCGTGGACGTGAGGGCGGCGACATGCTTAGTTCCCGTGCGGGCGAATCACACAGTATGAGCGACGAGCGCGAACGGACGGTCGAGCGGGCGGCCGTCGACGAAGCGACCAGGGCGGCCGACGACGAAGCGACCAGGGACCTGGCCCCCGCGCGCTCGTCGGCGGAGGACGTGGACGCGGCCGCCGAGTCGTTCCTGGCGCTGGAATCACGGTTCCAGGGGACCGGGTCGGACACCGTCCGTGGGCGCGCGGTGAACGTCGAAACGGTGCCCGCCAGCGAGGTGCCGGGGGACTACCCCGTCAGGGTAGACACCCCGGCGGCGCTGGCGCTCGAACTCGCCGTCGACGCGGCCGACGGGCGGCGGGTAGTCGCCTACTTCGCGTGGGACGAGGGGCGGACCGACGACAGGCTGAGCCGCTTGCTCGCGCTGCACGGCATTCCCGCCCACCGCTTCGGTGACCTCCACGGCGAGTCGATTCTCCTCCGCGCCGAGGACGGCTACTACCTCCCCTGCGTGCCCGAGGAGTCCGCCCGCGGGTCGGCCCGCGGCGTCTACGGCGTCGGACTGGGGCTGGCTGTGAACCTCCTGTCGCTGGGGCTCCTGGCGGGCGGGTTCGGGAGCGTGCTCTCGTCGGCAGTCGTCCTCGTCGCTGTGTTCGCGGTGAATCTCCTCCTGCTCCCGGCGTCGACGTATCTCGACGGCTGGTACCTGCGGACGCAGACCGACTGGGGACAGGGACCGGCGTTCTGGGCGCTGCTGGCGGCGCTGCCGGGACTCAACGTCGCGTCCTCGCTGGCGTACCTGTACTACCGCCAGCGGGCCAGGCCGCTCGCCGGGGAGTGAGTGCAGTCCAGAGGGTCGCTACTCGACCTCGATGTCGACGTGGTTGCCCTCCTCCGTGACCTCCTCCTTGGGAATCGTCACCGTCAGGACGCCGTCGCTCATCGTCGCGGCGACGGCGTCGGCGTCGACCGGGTCCGGCAGTAGAATCGACCGGCGCATCGAGCGGTGCTGTCGCTCCCGGCGCAGGTATCGCTCGGACTCGGTTTCGGCCTCGTGCTCGTGCTCGGCCTCGATGGTGAGTGTGTCGTCGGTGACGCGGACGTCGATTTCGTCGCGGGAGAAGCCGGGCACGTCCACCTCGACCGTGTAGGCGTCGTCCCCGTCGATGAGGTCCAGCGCCATCGATTCGCCGGCCATCGAGATGTCGAACGTCTCGCCGGACTCCCAGGAGCGGGCGGCGTTCTCGAACTCGCGGCTCATCCGGTCGAACATCTCCTCGAGCGCGTCGAACGGGTTGCTTCGGCTACTCATGGCTCGGTCTGACTGTCGCCGCGGGGGACATTAGCGGTTTCAGCACTTCCCAGCCGGTGGGAAGTTCCGAAGTCAGGCGAAGCCGGCGACGGTGCGACCGGTGACGAAGGCCACCGCGGCCGCGACCATCCCGACGACCAGCATCTCCAGCCCGTTGTACGTCCACGACCGGTCGGTGACGAGGCTGCGACTCGCGCCGACCGCGAAGAAGGCGGCGGCGGTGAACGCTATCGAAAGGGGAAAGAGCGGGTCCAGCCCCAGGATGTAGGGGATGAGCGGCAGCCACCCGGCGGCGACGAAGGCGAGAAACGTCGCCAGCGCGGTCTGCGAGGGGGCCTTGCCGCCGGGTTCGGGTCCGCCGGTGGCGCTGTGGTAGTCCCGCTCGGAGCGCCGGCTGAGGAAGTTGCTCATGCCCATCGAGAAGCCGTCAGCGAGGAGGTTCGCCAGCCCCAGGATGAGAACGATTGTCGGGTCCAGCGCCGCGCCGGCGACGCCGGAGACGACGGCGAAGGTGGTGACGATGCCGTCGTTGGCCCCGTAGATTATCTCGGCGATGTACTCGCCGGTCGCTTCGATGTCGCCCCGGAAGAGCCGAACCATGGGGACAGTTTCGGGCGGCGCCAGCATAGTAAGCGGGCCACACAGTCGGCGAGGGACAGCCGTCGCCGGTCGGTAAGCCCTGCCAAACGACAGTAAGGCCTGCCGAGAGTCGACTAGTCGGTTCCGAACGGCGACGACGATGGTGCGGAACTTTACCGTCGCTCACCGTGGGTGAACGACTGTCACATGAGCAAGGAATCCTCCCCGGTCTTCGACGCCCTGAGCGACGCGGACTGCCGAGCAATCATCCGGGCCATCGGCCGGCCGCTGACGGCACGAGAGGTGGCGACGCGCTGTGACCTGCCGCTCTCGACGGCGTACCGGAAGCTCGACGCGCTCCAGGAGACGCCGCTGGTCGAGCAGACCTACCGGCTGCGCGAGCGCGGGAAACACCCCCAGCAGTACCAGCGCTCTGCGGACTCGCTACTCGTTCGCTTTCCCGACGAGCGGGTCGAGGTGACAGTCGTTCCCCACGCCCTGGTCGACTGACGGCCCGCGAAGCCGGTCGCGTCCCGTTCATTCGACGGCGATTCCCCCTTTCATTCCGACGCCGAGGTGGGGCTCGCAGTGATACAGCGCTACCCCGGTTCCGTCGAGCGTCTGCGTGTACACCTCGCTGTCGCTCTCGACTGGCTGGCCCGAGGTGAACGTGTAGTCCGACAGGCCGAGTTGCTCCTCCGGGTCTGCCTCGACGTTGTGGGCGTCGCCCTCACCCGTCCAGACCCAGCGGACGGTCGTGTCCACGGACACCACGGCCGCAGACGGCCCGAAGGCGAAGTTGCCGCCGTTGCCCTCGGAACCGACGTCGATGTCGACTTCGTCGTTGTCCCGCAGGTCGACGAGCGTCCCGTCGTAGGTGTCGTCGGCGTCGCCGACTGTCGTGTCCGTCAGCCACTCGTCGACGGGCGGGTAATCCGACCCCTGGAGTCCGGCCGCGCCGTCCTCGCCGTCACCGGCGGGGCCGCCACAGCCCGCGAGCACGACCGTTGCGAGCGCCGCGCCTTCGAGGTATCGACGCCTGGAGAGTCTGGCCACCATATCCACCCACAGGGCGCGTGTGACCCTCGCTCTACCGGGACTTCCTACGGACTGGGAAGTTCTGTCCCGGAGCGGGTCAGGAGACGGACTCCGTGGGCACGATGCGCGAGAGCCGCATCGCGTTGCCGGTGACGCCGACGGTCATCCCGGCGTCGCCGACCAGCACGGCGACCCAGATGGGCACCAGCCCGAAGGGCACCAGCACGGCCAGCAGCGCCTTCGCGCCGAGGCTCGACCAGACGTTCTGCCGGATGACGCTGGTGGCCCGCATCGCCAGCCGGCGCAGGTAGGGCAGTTTCGCCAGGTCGTCGCCCAGCAGGGCGATGTCGGCGGTCTCCAGCGCCGTGTCGGTCCCGGCCGCGCCCATCGCAATCCCGACCGTCGCCGTCGCCAGCGCGGGCGCGTCGTTGATGCCGTCCCCGACCATCGCCACGCCGTCGTGTTCGGCCTCCAGTTCCCGGACGGCCTCGACCTTCTCCTCGGGGAGCAACTCAGCGCGGAAGTCGTCGACGCCCACCTGCTCGGCGATGGCCCGGGCGGTGCGCTCGTTGTCGCCGGTCAGCATCACCACCTCCTCGATACCCAGCGCGCGCAACGCCTGGACCGCCTCGCGAGCGCCGGGGCGTATCTCGTCGGCGACGGCGATGACGCCCTCCAGTTCGTTCTCCGTGCCGACCAGCACGACCGTCTTGCCCTCCGACTGGAGCGCGGGGATGGTCTCGTCGACGAGGTCCATGCAGTCGTTGCGCTCGCAGAGGTCCCGCGACCGGGCCGTGACGGCCCCGCCCTCGGTGGCGGCGTGGACGTGCGAGAGGTCGAAGCCCAGGTCCTCGAACAGGCCGGGCTTGCCGGCGTAGTGGGGCGTCTCGCCGAGTGTCGCCTGCACGCCCTTGCCGGTGATAGACTCGAACTCGCTGACCTCGCCGGCCGCGACGGCCCGCCCGTCCGCGTGCTCGACGATGGCCTCGCCGATGGGGTGTTCGCTCCGCGTTTCCAGGCCGCGGGCGCACTGGAGCACCTCCTCCTCGGTGTTGCCGTTGACGGGGATGACGTCGGTGACGGTGAGTTCGCCCTTCGTGAGCGTCCCGGTCTTGTCCAGCGCCACGGCCTCCACCTCGCCCATCGCCTCCAGGTGGGTGCCGCCCTTGACCAGCACGCCGTTTTTGGCCGCGCTGGTGATGCCCGAGACGACGGAGACGGGCGTCGAGATGACGAAGGCACAGGGACAGGCCAGCACCAGCAACGTGAGGCCGTGGAGGACGGCAGTCGACCAGGAGACGCCGAAGACGGCGGGGCTGACCAGGGTCACCAGGATTGCGAAGCCGACGACAAGCGGCGTGTAGCGGTCGGCGAAGCGGTCGACGAACTGCTCGCGTTCGGTCTTCTCGGCCTCCGCGTCCTCGACCAGTTCGATGACCCGCGAGAGCGTGTCCTCGCCGGCGATGGCCGTCGTCGCCACCTCCAGGTAGCCGCCCTCGTTGATGGTGCCGGCGTACACCTCGTCGCCGGGCGTCTTGTCGACCGGGACGCTCTCGCCGGTGACCGGCGACTGGTTGACCGCGCTCTCGCCGTCGACCACCTCGCCGTCGACCGGAATCTTCTCGCCGGGACGGACGACCACGCGGTCGCCGACCAGGACGTCCTCGACGGGGACCGTGACCTCCTCGCCGCGGCGCAGCACGGTCGCCTCGTCGGGCGAGAGGTCCATCAACTCCTCCAGTGAGGTGCGCGCGCGGTCCATCGAGTGCTGTTCGAGCAGTTCGGCGACGTTGACGAGGAAGGCCAGCGTCGCGGCCTCCAGGTACAGCGGTTCGGCGAAGACCAGGCTGGCCGTCACCGCGCCGACGATGGCGGCGCTCATCAGGAAGTCCATGTCCAGCGACCGGTTGCGCGCCGAGTAGTAGCCCCCGCGGAGGATGACCTGCCCGCCGGCGGCGATGCCGACGAGAAAGAGCACGTCAGCGACGGAGTGGGGCGTCCCCAGCACCGTCGCGACGGTGGTGTCGAGGGCGGGAAGCAGGAAGGCGACGAGAAGCCCCGCTGCGAGGAAGAGCCCGCTGATGGCCGTCTTCACGCCGCGAGAGCTCCGGAGAATCGACCCGTCGGCCGCGTCCTCGTCGGCTTCTGCGTCGGGGACCGCGTAGCCCGCGCTCTCGATGGCCGCGACGAGCGTCGCGCGGTCGACCACGGACTCGTCGTAACGGACGACCGCGAGACCTGTCGTCGGCCGGGTGTCGATGTCCAGGACGCCCTCGACGTCGGCCAGGGCGTGCTCCACCTTGCCGGCACAGGAGGGACAGTCCATCTCCGGCACCGAGAAGCGCACCGTCTGCTCCGCGGCGTCCTCGCCGGCACCTTCCCGCCCGCCGGCGGTCCCGGCCGCCCGCGACGCGTCCGTTCCGGTCTCGCTCATGCGCGAGGCTAGGCCGCCACGTCTTATTAATTCGGCTGTTATCGAGCCCGGTCTAGATGGGATACTTTAACAAATTAAGTAGGCTGCGATAATAACTCGGCCCGTCACTCGCCGTCGGTCGTCGCGTCGCCGTCGGTCGGTTCGGGGGGCGCGTCCTCGCCCCGGTCTGCGGCGGGGCTCGTCTGGCCGGTGAGGTCGAGCGGGCGGACCCAGCCGTACCAGAGGACGAAGACGGTGGTGCCGTAGCCGATGGCCCACACGGCCGAGCCCAGCAGGGAGTACCCCGCCGCGTTGACCAGTCGGACGGCGATGCCGGTCCCCGCGACGCCGACGAGCACGACGAGTGCGAACGCCCTCCGCGAACCGAGTTCCATACCCGCCGTTTGGCCCGGACGGGCCTGTGTCTTTCGCGTCGGCCCGCCGGCTAGCAGACCGCAGGGATAAAGCCGGTCGTCACCGAGGGGAATGACAATGCGGTTCGAATGCTGGTCGACGCGGTTACTGGCTGCCGGAGCTGTGGTGCTGGTCGTGAGCATGAGCCTCAGCGCAGTCGCCGCCCCAGCCATCGGGACTGGCGGCGGCGCGGGCCAGTTGACGCTGGTCGGCTCGCAGGGAGGCGGGCCTGGACTCCACCAGGATGGCAGCGTCTACCTGATGAACGGGTCGGACACTGTCTGGCGCGAGGGAAGCGCCGAGAGCTACTTCGACGTCGAACGGCTCCCGAACGGGACGCTCCTCGCCGGGTTCATGCAGAGTGGCTACAGCGACTGTGGCCCCTACGACTCGCCCTGTACGCACACCGGCTACCGGCTCATCGACCCCGACGGACCCCGCGTGGTCGGCGAGTACAGCTACCCGGTCCGCTCGACGACCAACAGCGAGGTCCACGCGGCCACGCCGCTGCCCGACGGCAGCGTCGTCGTCTCCGACATGGAGTACGAGCGAATCTTCGTCAGAGACGAGGGCGAAATCGTCTGGGAGTGGCGAGCCAGTTCCTTCTACGACGCGCCCGACGACCCGACGACGACCGACTGGCTGCACATCAACGACGTGGACTACATCGGCGAGGACCGCTTTCTCGTCTCGGTGCGCAACGCCAACCAGATTCTGGTCGTCGAGCGCGGAGCGGGCGTCGTGGAGGTCATCAACGAGGACCGCGACGACAGCGACGACGGTGACTGCACGCGGGGCTCGCAACTGCGGGACACCGACGGCGACGGCGACGTCCGCTGTGGCGACCCCGACCTGCTCTCCCACCAGCACAACCCCCAGTGGCTCGCCGACGGCTCCGTCCTCGTCGCCGACAGCGACAACGACCGGATAGTCGAACTCGCGCGGACCGACAACGGGACGTGGGAACGGGTCTGGACCCTCTACGGCACGGGGAACCTCCGCTTCGACTGGCCCCGGGACGCGGACCGGCTCCCGAACGGCCACACGCTCATCACGGATACGTTCAACAGCCGCGTCGTCGAGGTGGACCAGCGCGGCAGGCTGGTCTGGGCGGCGTCGACCCTGCGGACCCCCTACGAGGCCGACCGGCTGCCGACCGCGGAGCCGGTCGGCGCGCCCTCGGCCGTGGGGAACGGAACCATCGCGCCCACGGCCACGGGCGACATTCCCGTGCTGACGGAGCTGACCTTTATCGCGCACGCGGCGGTCCCGGAACTCCCCTTCTGGTTCGGCGAGGCACAGCTCGCGAGCGTGCTGCTGGCGTTGCTGCTGGCGGCGACCGGTCTCGTCGCGGAAGCGCGGGGCTGGTAGACGCAATCCGGCGGAGAGCAAGAGAGGGGACCCGACGTCGAGGGGCGGCCGCGGGCTACTCGCCGTCCCAGTCCATCCGGCAGTCGTCGTCGCAGAAGTGCGCGCTCTGTACCTCGCCACTGTCTATCCACGTGATGACACGGTGGCGCGGACTGTCGAGAATCGTCGCGCCACAGGTGGCACACGCGGGTGCGTCCTCCTCGGAGACGTCCTCTCCGAGGTCCGAAGTCGGGTCAACCATCTTGGTTGCTACCTCGTGATGCCCCTACTTAATCCCATATATCGACGCCCATCCTTCACGATTGTCCGGCGGGGATAGGTCGCCGCCTAGCGGTCCCGCGTCACCGTCTCGCCGGGCCGGGTCCGCGCGCCCGTCGACAGCGTGACGCCGGCGTTCAGGGTCGTGTCGATGCCCGTCTTCGCGCCGTCGCCGACGACGATTCCGAACTTCCGGCGACCCGTGGAGACGCGCTCGCCCTTGACCGTCAGGCGCACCGGTTCGTCGTCGTGGCGGAGGTTCGCCACCGTCGTCCCCGCGCCGAGGTTGGCCTCGCGCCCGAGGACGCTGTCCCCGACGTAGGAGAGGTGGGGGACGTTCGTGCCCTCGCGGACGACGGTGTTTTTCAGTTCCACGCTCTGGCCGACGTGCACGTCCTCGCCGAGCATCGTCGCGCCGCGGACGTAGGCGTTGGGCCCCACCTCCGCGCCGGACCGAATCAGGACCGGTCCCTCGACGACGACGCCGGGTTCGACCGTCGCGCCCTGCTGGACGACCACCGTCCCCCGGAGGTCGGCGTCCGCGGCCACGTCGCCCGCGACGTCGCGCTCCATCTCGCCCAGTTTCCACTCGTTGGCCGCCAGCAGTTCCCAGGGCCGACCGACGTCGAGCCAGCGGTCGAGTTCGACGGCGGTGACGTCGAAGGCGTCGACGACGCGGGCGACGACGTCGGTGATTTCGTACTCGCCGCGTTCGGATTCGGGCACGTCCAGCCACTCCCGGGCGGCGTCGGGGAAGACGTACGCGCCGGCGTTGGCGAGGTCCGTCGGCGGGTCCGCGGGCTTCTCGACGATGCCGGTCACGCGGTCCCCCTCCGTCGAGAGGACGCCGTAGCTGGACGGGTCGTCGACGCGGCGGGCCGCGATAGCGGGGCCGTCGTCGAACAGCGCGGCGATGCTATCGCCGTCGTAGAGGTTGTCGCCGTTGAGCACCGCGAAGTCGCCGTCGAGGTGCGGGCGCGCGGCACGGACGGCGTCGGCGGTGCCGGCCTGTGTCTCCTGGACGGCGTAGGTGACCGGGACACCGCGATACTCGTCGCCGAAGTACGCCCGGACCGCGTCGGCCTCGTAGCCGACGACGAAGACGAGTTCTGACGCACCCGCCTCGACGGCGACGTCGGCGGTGTGGGCCGCCAGCGGGCGGTCAGCGACCGGGAGCATCGGCTTCGGCGTCGTCTCTGTCAGGGGGCGCATCCGTGTTCCCTCGCCGGCGGCGAGGATGACAGTCTGCATACTGGGGACGTACGCTGGGGGCGGTAAATGGCTACCGCATCCTGCAACCTGGTCGCCCGTCAGCGCCGCTTCTTCCCGCGCCGGGCCGACACCGGGGCGCGGTCCTCGAACGACCGACCGCAACTCGGGCACAACCCCTTCTCGAAGAACACTGTCGGCCCGGCCCGGGTCTCCGGGTCCCACCGAACCCGGTAGCCACAGGCCTCGCAGGTGGTCGTCTGTCGTGCCATGGAAGACACGACGTGGCCGGTGCCCATAACTCTCCGGGCGGGTGTCGGCTGACGGCGTAAACCCGTAATTTAAATTGAGACGGGGACGAACCCCTGCCCATGGCGCTAGAGATGGAACACGAGTGTCCGCACTGTGGCGAGACGCGGACCTTCTGGAAGGCCGCGAGTACGGAGATGCACCTCGGGCGAAAGGAGAAGTGGCACTGTTCGGAGTGTGACTACGGTTTCGTCCGCATCGACGGAGCCGTCGACACGGGTGCGGAGGCCGCCTGAAGCGGCCATGGGGAGCGACATCCGCGTGCTCGTCGTCGACGAGGACCAGGACGTCCTCGACCTCACCGTGACG
This sequence comes from Salinibaculum sp. SYNS191, assembly GCF_037338445.1. Lineage (NCBI taxonomy): Archaea > Methanobacteriati > Methanobacteriota > Halobacteria > Halobacteriales > Haloarculaceae > Salinibaculum > Salinibaculum marinum. The sequence continues at coordinate 3,563,261 of NZ_CP147838.1, read as the reverse complement.
TTCCTGGAGCGCGAGAGCGACGCGATAACCGCCCTCCCCGAGTCCAGCGCGAACACCGCGCTCGACAGAATCCGAACAGAGGACGTCGACTGCGTCGTCAGCGACTACCGGATGCCCGAGATGGACGGCCTGGAACTGTACGACGCCGTCGGGGACCACGACGGCGACCTCCCCTTCTTCCTGCTGACGGCCGCCGACGACGCCGACACCGCGGCCGCTGCCGAGGCGGCCGGCGTCACCGGCTTCATCCGCAAGGGCGCGGGGACCGAGCACTACACCGACCTCGCCGACCGCATCGAGACGGCCGTCGGAGAGTAGACGACTCGCGGTCCGGCGCAGACACGCGCCCCGAAACGGTACCCGTAGACTACTCGTCGAGCGCCTGCCACGAGAGCCGGGGCGTGCGGGCGGCCGCCACCTGGTCGATGCGCCGGGCGGCGGTCGAGGAGGGGGCCGATTCGAGCGTCTCGTCGTCCTCGCCGGCCACCGCGTCGAACGCCTCTGCCAGCTGGTCCAGCGAGCGCTTCGTCTCCACCTCCGTCGGTTCAGTCATCAGCGCCTCGTCGACGATTTCCGGCCACTTCGTCGTCGGCGGGTGGACGCCGTAGTCGAGCATCCGCTTCGCCACGTCGGCGGCGTCCTGCTCGCCCGCGCTGGCGACGAACTCGTGGTGGAACGGTCCGAACGGGACGTCGTACTCGATTTGCTCGGCGAGGTAGTTCGCGTTCAGCACCGCCGTCGCCGCGGCGTCGGCCAGCCCCTCGTCGCCCAGGCGGGCGATGTAGCCGTAGGCCTTCAGCAGGACCGGCCAGTTCCCGGAGAATCCGTGGACCTTGCCGATGGTGTGCTCGGGGTCGAACCGCTCGAAGTGCCCCTCGTCCGTCTGCCTGACCCGGGGCGCGGGCAGGAAGGGTGCGAGGTCGGAGACGACGCCGACCGGGCCGGCACCGGGGCCGCCGCCGCCGTGGGGCGTCGCGAACGTCTTGTGGACGTTGTAGTGCATGACGTCGAAACCCATGTCGCCGGGGCGGGCCTGTCCGAGCAGGGCGTTGAGGTTCGCGCCGTCGTAGTACAGCAGGCCGCCGGCGTCGTGGACCATCTCGGCGATGGTCTCGATGTCGCGCTCGAACAGCCCGAGGGTGTTGGGGTTGGTCAGCATCAGCGCCGCGGTGTCCCCACCGACCGCAGCCTCCAAGGCATCGAGGTTGACGCGGCCGTCTTCCGCGCTCGGCAGTTCGACCACGTCGAAGCCGGCCATCGCCGCGCTGGCGAAGTTCGTGCCGTGGGCGCTGTCGGGGATAACGACCTCCGAACGGTCCTCGCCGTTGTGCTCGTGGTAGGCCTTGGCGACGAGGACGCCGGCGAACTCCCCGGCCGCGCCGGCCGGCGGTTGCAGCGTCACCGCGTCCATCCCGCCGATGCGCGCCAGGTAGTCCTGCAGGCCGTGCATGACGCCGAGGACGCCCTGGACGGTCCGCTCGTCGCGGTCGGGATGGACCCCCGCCGCGGGGAGCGCTGCCAGGTCCTCCGTGAACTTGGGGTTGTACTTCATCGTACAGGAGCCGAGGGGGAACGGACCGCTCTCGACGCCGTAGTTCATCTGCGAGAGCCGGGTGTAGTGGCGGGCCAGTTCTGGTTCCGACAGCGCCGGCAGGGAGAGCGAATCCCGCGTCAGGTCGTCGGGCAGCGGCGAGTCCTCGACGTCGACCGTCGTGGTGTCCTTCTCGGAGAGCAGTGGCTCGTACCGGTCGGCCTCCGACCAGCGGGCCTGGTCGTAGTTCATTTCGCCGCCACCTCCATCGCCGCGACGAGGCCGTCGACGGCGTGCTCGTTTGTCTCGGTCACGCAAATCTGGATGTAGTGTTCGCCGACGGCGTGGACCGCGTAGCCCTCGGCGGCGAGGTCCGCGACGACTGCCTCCGCCGGCTGGTCGACGTGCGCGACGAACTCCCGGAAGTGGTGGCGGTCGTGGGCCGGTGCCTGCACGCCGGGCACGTCGTTGAACCTGTCGGCCGTCTCGCGGGCGCGGACCACCGCGTTCTCGGCCAGGTCGACCAGCCCGTCGGGACCGAGGCTGGCGACGTGCATCGCGGTCCGCAGGGCGACCCACGCCTGGTTCGTGCAGATGTTGCTCGTCGCGCGCTCCTTGCGGATGTGCTGTTCGCGGGTCTGCAGCGTCAGCGTGTACGCGCGCCGGCCGGTCGCGTCCTCGCCGGCCCCGACGAGTCGGCCGGGGACCTGCCGGAGGAACTCCTCGCGGGTGACGAAGAGGCCAAGTCCCATGCCGTAGGCCGACCCGACGCCGAGCGTCGCGGCGTCGCCGACGACCACGTCTGCGCCCACGTCGGCCGGGCGTTCCAGCAGGGCGAGCGCGACGGGGTCGGTGCCGAGACAGAACAGCGCGTCGTGGTCGTCTGCGAGGTCACCGACCGCGTCCAGGTGCTCCTCGATGGTGCCCCGGACCGTCGGCGTCTCGGCGTAGACCATCACCGCGTCGTCGGCCATCGCGTCGGCGAGGGCGGCGGTGTCGACGTTCCCGTCGTCCATCGGGTAGGTGTCGACGGTCAACTCTGCGCCCTCGGTGTAGTTCTCCAGCACCGACCGCTTCTCCGCGCGCATCAACTCGGGGACGAGCACGCGAGACCCGCTGGTCGCCCGGACCCGCGCGGCGAGCGTGGCGGCCTCGCCGAGTGCCGTCGCGGCGTCGTAGACCGAGCAGTTCGCCACGTCCAGCCCCGTCAGTTCGACCAGCATCGACTGGTACTCGAACAGGGCCTGCAGGAAGCCCTGGGCGATTTCGGGCTGGTACTGGGTGTAGGAGGTGAGAAACTCCTGGCGGTCGGCCAGGTGGTCGACCAGCGACGGGACGTAGTGGTCGTAGTGCCCGCGGCCCAGAAACTCCACGAGGTCGTCGTTGCGGCCGAGCAGGCGGCCGACCTCCTCGGTGACCCGCTGCTCGCTCCGCGCTTCGATGCCGAACTCGCCGTCGAACGCGACCGGCTCGGGGATGTCGAACAGCGCGGCCTCGCTGTCGACCCCGAGCGCGTCGAGCATCGCCCCCCGGTCCTCTGCCGTGTGCGGCGCATACGGGCTGCCGCGTCGATTATCGCTCATGGTGGGGTGAGATAGCGGGCTCTACTCCTGCCGAAAGTATCAGCGTTCGGTTTCGCGAACAGGTCTGGGTCGCCGCCCGGCCAGACCCCGCTCGCGTTCGGTTCGCCGCTTCGTGCCTGGACATGCACTGAGCAGAGCCACCGCACGAACGTTGATTGCCCCAGCCGTCCACCTAGGAGTATGACCGAGCTTCCAGACGAACGACAGCTCGTCATTCGGGCGCGTTCCCGGTTGGACCAGTGGACGAAAAAGGCCCGGATGGAGGCGTACGCTGAACTGTTCGAGGGTGACGATCCCATCCTCCCCCCCGAAGAGATACAACTGCTCGACGCGCTCGACTCCGAGATGGAGCGAGAGGGTGGCGATGGTGTCTGGGGAACCGATCAGTACGGAATCCACACGCCTGGGGCCGCTGGTTCGAAAACCTCACTCGGCGTGGTCTGCGTCTATCACCCCCAGATAACCAAAGACTCCGTCCTTCGGGGGGCTGACGAACTCGACGACGAGACCGAAGAGCGACTCAATGCCGCACTCTGGCAATACAGTGAACGGGTTGCGACACTCATCGAAAGAGAACTCGACGAGTTCATCCGTCAAACGCGGAGTTAGGCCCCGACTCAGGTTACGTGCGGGTCGCCTACTGGCCCGGGAACCTGCGACTGAAAAAATGCCCAGCGACGGAGAGGCCATCGAGATGTGGGCCGGACTTCGTGTATTCAGCCACCAAGCCACCAACCGTAGAGCTGTTCCTGCTCGTCTGTATCCGGATGCTTTTTCGACTGGCCGTAGGTCTTGCCCTTGAGAAGCTGGCGTTCGACGGCATTCGCCGCGAGACGGAGGGCGTGGGAGGCACCGTACCCCTCCCCATCGGCAGTGAAGTAGCCGCGGTCGGTGACCAGCCGGATTCGTGCCAGCACCAGCGGCACACCCCGGCTCTGTTCCTTGTGCTCCTGGAGTTCGATGCTGGCCTTGATGACGCTCATCTCGCCGTATTTCGTGGTCATGCCCTCGATCAGCGCGGCGACATCATCGTAGTCCATGCCCTCCAGCAGGTCGAGCCCGAACACCTGCACGGCGTTCCGGTCGTCGCGCTCCCAGGTGAGCGCCTCGATGACGTCCGTCTTCGTGATGATACCGACCGGCTCCTCGGTGTCGTCGGCCGTGACGACGAGCGAGGAGATTTCCCGCTCGAACATCGTCTCGACCACCGCGTCGAGCGGTGCGCTCCGCTCGACCGTCGCGACTGCGTCGGACATCAGGTTCCGTACCGGAAGATCGAGCATACGGTCGGCGTCGCCCTCGCGCGCGCCGAACCCGCCACGGTTCTGTCCACCGCCGCCGCGACCACCGAAGCCACTCGACGACCCGCCCTGGCTCTTGTTGCCGCCCCGCGTCGTGAACTCGATGACGTCGTACAGGCTCAGCATTCCCACGAGGTCCTTCCCGTCGACGACCGGGAGATGGGCGATTCCGGCGTCTCGAAGCAGATTCAGTACTTCACAAAGCCGGTTAGTTGAGACGTCTGCTTGCTGACGGTGTGTCCAATACCCAGCAAGCAGACGGTGAAATCCACGAGGACCAGCTCCTTAACTTCCTCGTCAACCAGCTTGACGAGGAAGTAGGGCTCAGCCTCGGTAGCAACGCAGAAATCGATACTGAAGACATCTACGAGGTCCTCGTCGGCGCCTGCGCCGACGGGACCTCAATCTCCGAACTCTGTGAATCCAGTGACGATTCACCCCACAAAAACACGGTTCTGTACCATCTCCGCGAGAAATTCGACCTTGCGTCCGTTGAACGAGTTGGGAACGCGCTTCTCCAGAAGGACGTGCTGGAGATCCTTCCCGAGCAGGTGGAGGTCGTCGCCGACCTCCACCTGCGGCCCTACTACGGTGACGAAGACGAGACAGACGGCCTCTATCATTCAGAAGCCAAGCGTGGAACCACCGCGTTCCACGCCTACGCGACACTCTACGCGCGTGTGAAGAACAAACGCTACACGCTGGCGGTGCGCCGTCTCGTCGACGGCGACACCGCCAGCACTGTCCTCGCAGCGTTTCTCGGAATTCTTGACGGCCTTGACCTCAGCGTCAAGGCCGTCTATCTCGACCGCGAATTCTACGATAGCAAGTGTCTCACGCTGCTTCAGGTACACAACCACGCCTACGTGATGCCGATCGTCCGGTGGGGAAAGAAGATCAAGCAGGTCCTCTCGGAAGGATGGAGCCGTGTCATCCAACACGATCTGACGGCGAAACTCGACGGTCACAGCTGGACCGTCGAGTTTCCCGTCTATATCGACTGTACCTACCAGAACGGGCGATACGACGAACACGGGGTGGCGCGTCACGGCTACGCCGCTGACGCGCCGTTCATTGACACGCCACGTGAAGCCCGATACCACTACGCCAAACGCTTCGGTATCGAGGCCAGTTATCGGCTCTCCGAACAAAGTATTGCGACGACCACAACGCAGAATCCGGTCGTACGGCTGTTGTACGTCGTAGTGAGCCTGCTCCTACAGAACGTGTGGCGGTATCTGCACTGGGAGTTTGTGGCGACGCCCCGCCGTGGCGGGCGTCGCCTCTGGAAGTGGCCGTTCACGGAGTTCATCAGGATGATGTGTCGGGCAGCGTGGACGGCCCTCGCGACGCGTCGGGCCGTCCCCGCAAACCGGCCACCTGACGACCGGTTCCACCGGTAGTCACCGACCGAGCACGCCTCCACGTGAGTGGCGACGCTGTCGCGTCGGCGGCTGACCGCCGCCGACAGCGACAGCTCCCTCTTTTCCCAGCGTCACTTGCTCGCTACTAACGGCTCATCAGGACAGACTGGTGAGCTCAGATCGGGTTAGCTGGCGACACCTTGTGAGGTACTGAGATTGAGTGCTTTCCCGATCGTGGTTTCGGGGCTCGCACTGATCAGCTCTGTCGTGTAGGCGTCGTCAACGGTCGCTGCGTCGAGAAACGGACGCACGGCTTCGAGGACGGCATCGCCAGTCACCACACCGACGACGCGGCCGTCGTCGAGTACGGGGAGCGTTTTGGCGTCGCTACCGATCATGAACCGCGCGACCTCGCGAACATCCTCGGTGCGGTCGACCGTCGGGACGTGCTGTACCTGTGAGCCGACCTTCGCAGACGGCTGGTTGGACGAGGACGCTAGCTGTCGGCGACTAACGACGCCGCGATACTCGTCGCCGTCCGTTACGACGACGGCGTCGAGTTCTTGATTCTCGAATGCCCCAGCGACCTTCGAGAGCGGTGTGCCGATGTCGAACTCCGTGAACTTTGTCGAAAGAGTCTCTGAGATATCCATGTGTAACTCTTTACTGGAGGAGCGCTGGACGGTTATGCTTGTTACACCTTTCATTTTGAAAGGAGAGGTATGCTGAGTCCTACTGAGGAATAGGGATACGTTTCTGGGACAGACTCGCGATACGTCGAGAGCCCCGGTCGCGACCTCCGCACCGATTCGATATAGCGGAATGGAGTTTATCCCACGGCAACGGCAGTGACCCTTCTCTTCAGCGAAACCGACGAAAACAGCCGACTTACGCTATCTGCTCGCGGTACTCGTCGGGTGATAGCAGGTCGTCGAGGTCGGCGTCGGTCTCCAGCTCTATCATCCAGCCCTCGCCGTAGGGGTCGTCGTTGACGAGCTCCGGTTCGTCCAGCAATTGCTCGTTCGTCGCGGTGACGGTCCCGCCGACGGGGGCGTAGATATCGGAGACCGCCTTGATGGACTCGACGACGCCGAAACTCTCCTCGGCGTCGAACTCGTCGCCCTCGTCCGGGAGTTCGACGAAGACCACGTCGCCGAGTTCGTCCTGTGCGAAGTCGCTGATGCCGACGCGGACCGTGCCGTCTTGCTGGCGCACCCACTCGTGAGAGGCCAGGTAGCGCAGGTCGTCGGGAATCTCGAAGCTCATGAGAGAAATGGCGTCGCGGTGGTACGTGCTTTCTTCGGTTCGCCGCGGATGACCACGCGGACCGACCGGTCCGGTTCGGCGTACTCGACCGGCAGGTACGCCAGCGCGATGGCCTCGCCAAGCGTCGGACTCATCGTCCCGCTGGTCACCGTCCCGAGGTGGTCGCCGTCGGGTGTCGTCACGTCGTAGCCGTGGCGGGGCACGCCGCGGTCGACCAGCGTCAGCCCGACCAGTTCCGACTCGTGGCCCTCGACGGAGATTCCTTCGAGGGCATCGCGGCCGACGAACTCGGTGTCGAGTTTCACGACGAACCCGATGTCCGCCTCGTAGGGCGTCCGCGGGTTGTCCTCGGGGTGGAAGTCCTGCCCGGAGAGCAGGAACCCCATCTCGAGACGCAGGGTGTCCCGGGCACCGAGACCGCAGGGCTGGCACTCCAGCGCCGACCAGACGGTCTCGGCGTCGTCCCACGGACAGAGCAGTTCGAAGCCGTGCTCGCCGGTGTAGCCCGTCCGGGCGACGAGGGAGTCGACGCCGGCGACGTCCCCCGCGGAGATGTCGAACCGGGCCATGTCGGCGAGGTCGACGTCCGTCACCCCGCCGAGCAGGTCGGGAGCGTCCGGCCCCTGGACGGCAATAATCGCGTACGCCGTCGTGCGGTTCTCGACGGTCGCGTCCAGCCCCCACTCCTCGCGGTGGGCCACCCAGCGCTCGTACATCTCACCGTCGTGGCCGGCGTTGGGCACGAACAGGTACTCCGCGTCCGCGCCCGCGGGGAGGTTGTAGACGACGGTGTCGTCGAGCATGATGCCGTCCGCGTCGGTGATGGCGGCGTACTGTGCCTCGCCGGGGTCGAGCGCGGCCACGTCGTTGGTCGTCAGCCGGTTCAAAAGCGCCGTGGCGTCGGGGCCGGAGACAGCTATCTCGCCCATGTGCGAGACGTCGAACTTCCCGACCGACTCTCGGACGGCGGCGTGTTCCGTGCGGATGGAGTCGAACTCGACCGGCATCTCCCAGCCGCCGAAGTCGGTGAACTGTGCCCCGGCGTCGTCGTGTGTGTCGCGCAGGGGCGGTTCCCGGAGGTCCATGCCCGTAGCGTCGCTCGCCGGCGTCCTAAGTCTGTGGGACGCACAGCCCGAGGAGGGATTTAAACTCCATGTTGCGATATCAAATCGCCACCTGACCGGTACTCGTTTTGACCGCCACGACGTACCGCCGGACATGCGCAGGTTCTGGGTGCGGGCGCTGATGGCCCTGGTCGGCATCGCGGTGTTCGTCGTCTACGGCAGCGCCGCCATCGGCGGCTACCTCCTGCTCTCGTGGCTGTTCGCCGAACCCCCGGACCTGCTGACGGCGCTGGGCATCGTCGCGGCGTTGACCGTCGTCGCGGGCTATCTGAGCTACCGGTTCGGAACGGCCCGCCTGCTCGGCGGGTTGCACGTCCGCGAACTGCCGCGGTCACGAGCGCCCGAGGTCTACCGTCGCCTCGACCGCCTCTGTGGAGAGATGGACGTCACACCGCCGCCGCTGCTGGTCGCGGACCTCGGCGCGCCGAACGCGCTGTCGCTCGGTGGCCCCCGGCGCGGGACCCTCGTCGTCGACCGCTCGCTGCTGGGGCTGTTGACCATCGACGAACTGGAGGGGATTCTCGCGCACGAACTCGCGCACATGGAGACCTACGACACGTTCCTCCAGACGCTGGCAGTCAGCACGATGCGGAGTCTGGCCGGCCTCCTGTCGCTGTTCCTGCTCCCGCTCGTTCTCGTGTTGCACGGCACAGACCGGGCGCTGGCCTGGGTACGCGGGCGACCGACGGACAGGCGACCCGGACTGGCGGGTCGGCTCCGCCGCGGCGTCGAGATGCTGGTGGGCGTCCTGTTGAGCGTCGCGACGCTCGCCTTCCTGGCGTACTCGCGCCGGCGGGAGTTCAGGGCCGACGAGCGCGCCGCGGAGGTCACCGGCAAGCCCGTCGCGCTGGCGCGGGCGCTGTCGAAGATACAGCGGGCGACGGACCCGACCTGGGGGTTGCGGTCGTTGCTGTACATCCACGGCGACGAGCAGGACGACAGCCTCCGTCGGCTGTTCTCGACGCACCCGCCCGTCGAGGACCGCGTCGACCGGCTGGTCGAACGGGCGGGCCAGCCAGTCGACGCCCAGTACGTCGGCCGGCTGTGGCCCTGACTACACCTCGGTGGACTCCCCGGACTCGACGGCCGTGCGTCAGCGATAAGCCACCCGGCGGTAAAGTGGACGCATGGGACTGCTCGACAGGTTGTTCGGGGACGGCCGGACGCGGGTAGGGCTGTTCGTCGACGGGCCGAACGTCCTCCGCGACGAGTTCGACGTGGACCTGGACGACCTGCGCGCAATCGCCGCGGAGGACGGCCCGCTCGCCATCACCCGGCTGTACCTCGACGAGCACGCGACGCCGAAACTCATCCAGGCCGCCGAGGCGCGGGGATACGACGTCGTCACCACCAGCGGCGACGTGGACGTGCGGATGGCCGTCGACGCCACCGCGGCGGTCGCGGACGGGGCCATCGACGTCCTCGTCGTCGCCTCGCGGGACGCCGACTTCAAGCCCGTCCTCGAACACGCGGCGCGGGAGGGCGCGAAGACCGTCGCCATCGCGCCGGGCGCGTACGGCCGCTCGGACGCGTTGCGCAACGCGGCCCAGCGCGCCGTCACGATGGAAAACTGAGACGAACCGCTTTTGCGCCGCGCTGCCGGACGTGTAGTCATGACCGCGTTCGAGCCGATTCTGGACGACCACATGCACTTAGACCCCGTCAACGGCCGCGGCGTCGAGGCTGCCGAGGAGTTCGCGGGCCGCGGCGGGACCCACCTGCTCGTGCTGAACAAGCCGTCCTGGCACCTCGTCGGCGACGTGGACGACGTCGACGGCTTCCGCGAGACGTTCGAGATAACCGTCGACGTGACCGAGGAGGCGAGCGAAGTGCTCGACGGCCGCGCCTGGCCGGTGCTGGGCGTCCACCCGGCGCTCATCTCCCAGCTCGTCGACCGCGGCTACACGCCGGCGGAGGCCCGCGACCTGATGCAGGACGGTCTGGACGTGGCGGCCGACTTCGTCGCCGGCGGGCCGGCGCTGGCGATAAAGAGCGGCCGCCCCCACTACGACGTCGACGACGACGTCTGGGACGCCTCGAACGAGGTGATGCGCTACGCCTTCGAACTCGGCGCGGAGACGGGCTGTGCCGTCCAGCTCCACACCGAGGGCGGCGAGGACTTCACCGAGCTGACCGAGTGGGCGGAGGACCGCGGTCTCCAGCGCGAGCGCGTCGTCAAGCACTTCTCGGGCGGGGCCGTCACCGGCCCGATTCCGAGCGTCATCGCCAACGAGGACGACCTGCTGGAGGCCTGCGAGCGGGACCGACCGTTCATGATGGAGACGGACTACATCGACGACCCGGACCGGCCGGGCGCGGTGCTGGGGCCGAAGACGGTCCCCAAGCGCGTCGAGTGGCTCGTCGAGGAGGGCTACGAGGCGGAGATGCGGCGGGCCCACGTCGAGACGCCGGCGCGCGTCTACGGCATCGACACGCAGGCGACGCTGGACGGAACGGACGCCTGAGGCCTGCTGCGAGCTGTTCCGGTCGATTTTTGGCGTCGCAGTGACAACCGTCACGGACGCGCCCGGAGTTGGACCCACCATGACAGATACGACCTCCATCAGTACCGCCCGAATCGTTCCCGACCACCAGAGACCCGTCCAGCCGGAGGAGCGGCGATGACCGAGCGGACCCGTCGGTCGCTGCTGCGGACGCTGGGCCTCGTCGCCGCCGGCGGCCTGGCGGGGTGCGGACAGGCGGCCGATTCGACGGCGACGCCGACGACGACACCGACGGCGACGGGAACGCCGACCGCGACAGAGACGCCAGAGGAGACGCCGACCGCCACGCCGGACGTCGACATCGACGAGCGCGCACGGACGCTCGTTCGGCGGCTGGACGCCGGCGAGTACGAGTCGGCGGCAGCGATGTTCGCGCCCCAGTCCGGCGTCGGCGCGTCGACGCTGGAGGGCGCCTGGAACGGTGCCCGACAGCAATTCGGGAGCGTCGTCGCCATCGAGGGGACCCGCCAGACGACTGTCAGCGGCTTCGAGGCCGTCGTCGTGGTCGTCCAGTTCACCGAGGCGCTGCGGGGCGTCCGCGTCGTCTTCGACGGTCAGGGACGGGTCGCCGGCTTGCAGTTCGTCGAGGCGACCCCCGACGAGCCGTGGTCGCCGCCGGCGTACGTCGACCGGGACGCCATCGCCACGACGAGCGTGACCGTCGACAGCGCCTGCGGCCTGCCCGGCGAGGTGACCGTGCCCGCCAGCGCGACCGGGACCGACGGCTCGGGCGTCCCGAGTTTCGTCCTGCTCGGTGGCTCCGGACCGACGGACCTCGACGGGTCGCTCGGCCCCAACAGGCCGTACAGAGACCTCACCTGGGGCGTCGCCAGCACCGACGGGGCGTCGTCGCTGCGGTACACCAAGCGCACGGCCGTCTGTGACGTGTCCTCGACGGGGCTGGACATCGACGACGAGTACACGGACGACGCGCTCGCCGCTATCCGGACGCTGCGGAACGCGGACGGGGCCGACCCGCAGCGCACCGCCGTCGTCGGGCACAGCCTCGGGGCGGTGCTGGCACCCCGCGTCGCCGCCCGCGCGGAGAACGTCCCCGGCGTCGTCCTCCTGGCCCCGTCGGCGCGGCCGCTCCACGAACTGTACGTCCAGCAGACGCGCTACCTGGCCGAACTCGACGGGACCGTCACCGACGCCGAGCAGGCGCGCATCGACGAGGTGACCGCCGCCGCCCAGCGCATCGCCGACCTGGACATCCCCGAGGGCGAGACGGTGCTCGGCGGGGGTCGGGCCTACTGGCAGAGCCTGCAGGAGTACGACGCCATCGCGACCGCCCGGCAACTGGACGTCCCCGTTCTCGTCCTCTTCGGCGAGCGCGACTACCAGGTGACACAGGCGGACGTCCAGGGCTGGCGGGACGGGCTCTTGGGAGTCGAGAACGCGACCGTCGAGACGTATCCGTCGCTGAACCACCTGTTCGTTCCCGGCGAGGGACAGTCCAGCCCGGAGGAGTACACCAGGCCAGGTCACGTCTCGGAAGACGTCGTGAGAGACGTCGGCGAGTGGCTGTCGGCGCGCTGGCAGGCGTAACGGGTCTCGCGGGCGGCGCTAGGACCCGTCGTCGGGTTCCTCGGTGGCGTAGCCGTGGCCCACGAGGACCGCGACGACGTTTATCGCCACGAGTTTGCCGACGATCGACAGGCTGGCGAGTCGCGAGGAGCCCACGAAAAGCAGCGGGACGTAGCCGAGCGGGAGCAGGGCCGCGGTCCAGAAGGCACACCCCTGGACGGTCCGTTTACTGGTGCGGCCAGCGGCGGACAGGAGGCGGGACCCGACGGCGGCGAAGCGGTCACGGAGCATGTGTCTCGGCTTACTCGAAGTAAGGCGCACTTACGGGATTAACCGTTATTGCAGAATGACGCCGACTGGCAGCCAGGTTCGTACCAGCAGAGTCACTTGCCACCCAGGTTGTTGCGAGTCGCATTCGTCCGCGCCAGGGCGACGGGAAGCCACGCTCAGCGGCGGACGCCCGGTGGTTCGACAGCGACTCGCGTGCGCGGGACCCGATGTAAGCCAGGCCGACCGGGAGAAAAGGCGGGTGCGAAAGTCATAACCCCCGAGGCGCATACGGAGGAATATGAGCAACCCGCCGGGGGAATACTACACAGAGGAACGCTGGCAGAACTGGCTGGACAGGATTCGCGAGGAGGAAGTCGACCCCGAGGACGAGGATTCCGCCCGCCTGCTGTTGAATCTGCAGGACGACACGGCCATCGCAGTGGCGAAGATACTCACCGACCACGACGACGACGACCTGGACGAGGAGACCGCGCTCTCCGAACTGGGCGACATCGAGGAAGTCGTCCTCGACGAGGTGACCTTCGACGACGAGGAGAAGGCGATGCTCGTCGACGGCGTCCAGACGTCGCTGATGTGCGTCTTCTACGCGGCCGAGGAGTACCTCGCCAGCGGGCCCGCCGACGAGGGCACCATCGAGGAGTACGTCCAGGCCGCCGGCGACGCCGAGGCCGAAGACGACCTCGACGCCGCGCTGGGATACTGCGTCCAGGCCGGCACCCTCATCATCGACGGCAAGGAGATGGACATCGGCATGGCCGAGGAACTCGACTTCGGCTTCGTCGCCGAGTGGGTCAACGGACTCGACAGCCTCCAGACGGCCATGAGCGACCCCGAAGTCGTCGAGGAAGAAGACGAGGCGTAGAGCGACAGATCAGTCGGGGATTTCGAGGAAGTACGTTCCCGTCGCACCGTTCGTAAACTCGACAGTGACGACGAAGAAGCCGCCCTGATTGAAGTCGCTCTGGCCGCCGTTGTCGAACGCAAAGGTCACGTCCGTTCTCGTCCTGTTGCCCGCCAGTTCGATGTCGGTATCCAGTGGCGTCAGGGGTCCCGTAATCTCCAGATTGTTCTTGACCGTCTGTGAGGTGTTCCCATTGATGACGTCGTAGGGGTCGACATCGGCGGCGTCGACGTTAGATTTGGCGACGAACGCGAACGGCATCCGGACTGCAGTGAAGTTCGTATTCCGGTCTGCGGTGTTGTTGAACTGTGCAGTGATTTCGTTACCGGACCGGGAGACGTCGCGGAGTTCCACGTCGTTCGGACCCGCTGGATTGATATCGAGCGTGGAGTCCGAGCGCTCTCCACCTGCCGGAGCCTCGTTGAGACCGAGCGGCGAACAGGCGACGCTTATTTCGCCGCCCGTTTGTAGCGTCAGGTTCCCGTCCGAGACGGTCACGTTCGACGCCGGCAAGTCCTCTGCGAGCAGGTCTCGCCACGTGCTCTGGCTGAGGTTCGTCGGGAGCGTGACGGTCGCGTCGGTGAGTTCCCGCTCCCGAACCGCACCGGGAACGGGTTCGACGCTCACCGTGTCCAGCCCTTCCAAATCGAGGCTCGTGTTGAGCGGTGTGATGTCGACGGCGTTCCCGTCGTTCGTGACGAGTTGCTCGTCAGTCAACGGAATCTGTCGGTCACCGAAATCGAGGTACAGAACGGTATTCTCGTAGACGACGTCGGGTGCATTCTGGTAGACGTTGTACCCTGGCTTGAACCTGAGCGTTCGCGTCTGAATCGTCCCCCCACTCGGACAGATATTCGGCGTGGAGCCTCCGGCAGAGACCGCTATCGGACGCGGGTCTGATGTCTCAAGTCTTCCGCTGGCTGGTGGCGGATTGACCGCGAGTATGCGGGTCTGGTACCTGGTCCCGAGGTCGACCTCGGCGAAGGTCGTCCGACCGGCGGTCTTTGCGGTGAGGAGGGCGTTCCTGAGTTCGACCATGTCGTCCTGCACGCCGTTGCTGTGTTCGAACTCAGCGGCCCGGTTCTGAGCGGGGACCACCTGAGACTGATAAATCGAGAGTAAAACGATGAGGGTCGCGAAAATCAGGACCGCGCCGATGACGTTCGAGACGGCACGGTCGTCGCCGCGAAATCCCATATCCGAATCAGGACAGAGGGGAGTATATAAATGTCGGTACCCGCTGTGAGTGACGACGACACATCGAAGGCCAGGTCTCCCGAAACCGACACGCGACGTCGGGCACGGTATCTACACCCGGCTTCAAAACCGTGGTTTTCCGCAGTGGCGGAACGTATTTGAATCCCCTCCACCGACATACGGCCATATTCAGCGATGGACAGAGGTGTTCGTGGGCAATCAGAGCTAATCGGCGTCATTCTGCTCACCGGAATTATCGTGATACTGTCCGTCGCAGTCGGGACCGTCTCCGTCTCGAATCTCAGTTCGCAAGCAGCAGCGGACCCGCTCGTGGACATCGGCGCAAACGCGACGACACAGCAGGTCACCGTCCAGCACATGGGCGGTGAGAAACTCGCCGTCTCTGACGTGACGGTCATCCTCCGTGGCACGAACAGCGAGCGGTATCCGCTCGAGACGTTCACTCAGCGGAGCGGGGACGACGCGACGCGATTCGAACCGGGAGACGAGTGGCAGCGAACACACGGCATCACCGGCGACCGGATGACCGTCCTCCTCGTCGACGAGAAGGCAAACGCCATCGTCGACACGACGACCGTTCCCATTACGGTCACCATCGCCGCTCGCTTCAGTACCTCTCCCAGATATCCGAAAGAAGACGAGACCGTCACGTTCGACGCCAGCGAGAGCACAGTCGCAGGGAGTACCATCACGAGTTACGCCTGGGAGTTCGGCGACGGGACGACCGCATCCGGCGAGACGGCGACCCACAGCTACACCCAAAACGGGTCGTACGCGGTGAACCTGACCGTCACGGCCGCGGACGGCCGCGTGGCGAACCTGACGAAGACGGTCCGTATCTACAACGAAGCCCCGAACGCCAGTTTCACCTACACCCCGGTGAACCCCAATCCGGGTGATCAGGTGGATTTCGACGCAACTGGATCCTCTGACCCCGACGGAACCATCGACAGTTACGACTGGGACTTCGGCGATGGGACGACCGGCTCCGGCGAGGCGCCGACGCACAGTTACGACTCCGAGGGGGACTATACAGTTCATCTGGACGTGACCGACAACGACGGAGCGACGCGACGGACGAGCCAAGTGGTTTCATTCGGTGGGACACCAGGGTTCGGTGATATCTCCGTCACTTCCATCCTTCCGTACGCGAACGCACAGTACCAGACGGTGATGTTTGCGCCGGAGGGGACCCTTCCTGCAGGGGAAACTGTCACAATCGATCTCCAAGTGGACGGGACGCAAGTTAGCTACGGGTCGGCAAGTCAGGAAGTCATCGAGGGAAGCGGACAAATCGACAACGTCGAAAATAACGGGAAGACGATAACGTATCTCGCAGAGGGAGACGGTGATAGTGACCCCGTTCGAATCAGACTGAAGTCTGTGACTGCCGAAGAACCAGCCAAGCAGAGCAACCCCTATACGGTCAACTTCACGAGAAGTGATGGTAGTTCGAAAAACACCGATTTCAAGGTGGCATTCGACAACGGAGAGTCCGGGTTTGTGAGTGTCTCAGCTTCGAACTTCACTGACAGTGACAGTAAGCAGACGCTGACGTTCACGCTCGACTCTGACATCGAACAAGGCGAGCGTGTAACGATAGATCTGAGTGATGCACAGAAATCGAGCGGCTCACCACCGAAGGTGAAATACGGGAGCAGCAGCGCGAATGCAGTCACTGGTAGCGGGAGTGCTCAGTTCGTGGAACAGGGCGGAGAAGAAGCAAACATCTACTATACTGCCGGTCCCAACGACGTGAGCGGCGACACGATCGAAATCGAAGTGACGGGAGTGAGCGCAGACATGGGACCGGACTCGATAGCGACCTACACGGCCGGCTTCAGCCGCGGGGACGCCGACACGCAATCCAATAAGTTCACTGTGACGAAGTCAGGGGTTCCCCCCGGAGATGGTGGTGGTGGCGGAAGTGGCGGCGAAAGCCCGGCGTGCAGCAATCCCAATCCGCCGGGTTGGTGTAGTAATTGAGGTGAAAACCCGAATCTAACTCTCTCTGGATTTGATTTAAAACCGCATGAGTATTTTTCGAGTGTTTCGACAACCGTCGATGTTTTAGTCGACAGGCACTTATACGTGCTACCGGACACTCTCAGATATGACAGATGTAGGTATTGACGGCATCGAAGTACGGACCGGCAAACTGAAACTCGACCTCGCGGAGACGTTCGCCCCGGAGAAGGGCGAAGAACCTGGCAAGTACACGAAGGGGCTGGGACTGTTCGCGTCCTCGCTCCCGGACGTCTACGAGGACATCGTGACGATGGCGGCCAACGCCTCCCACCGGCTGATGGAGCGCAAGGGCCTGGAACCGGAGGACATCGGCCGCATCGACGTGGCGACGGAAAGCGCGTTCGACAACTCCAAGCCGGTCTCGACGTACGTCGCGGGCTGTCTGGAGCAAGTCTACGACGGCGACTTCCACCACGCCAACAAGGGCGAGCGCAAGTTCGCCTGTATCTCCGGGACGCAGGCGCTGGACGACGCCTACAACTGGATTCGCGCGGGGCGCAATCGCGGCCGGAAGGCGCTGGTCATCGCGACGGACACGGCGCTGTACGCTCGGGACGACCCCGGCGAGGCGACGCAGGGGGCCGGTGCCGTGGCGATGCTCATCGACGAGGACCCAGACGTGGTCGCCTTCAGTACCGAGCAGGGGTACGGCAGCGCCGACGAGACGGACTTCCTCAAGCCGAACCAGCAGTTCCCGAGCGTCGACGGCAAGCGCTCGGTGCAGGTCTACCTCGCACGCATGCGCGAGGCGCTGGAGGACTTCGAGGCCGCCGGCGGCGACACGCACCCGGACAACTTCGCCTTCATCCCGTTCCACACGCCGTTCCCGGGGATGGTCCGGAAGGCCGCCGGACTGGGCTATCGACACTGCATCCGCGGCACCGACGTCGAGGAGGAACTGGCCGGGGAAATCGGCCGCCAGCCCCGCCGGGAGGCCTTCGACAGCGAGGAGGAGTACTTCGAGGCCGTCAAGGAGTACACCGATGCGCTGACCGAGACGGACACCTACACGGAGTGGTACGAGCAGACCATCGACCCGACGCTCGACATCTCCCGGGAGGTCGGCAACTGGTACACCGGGTCCGTCCACATCGCCCGCGCGTCCGGACTCAAGCGCGCCCTGGAAGAGGGTCGTGCAGTCACCGGGAAGAAACTGCTCGTCGGGTCCTACGGCAGCGGCGCGCAGGCGGAGATCCACGCCGAGACCATCGTCGAGGGCTGGGAGAGCGAAATCGAGGCGCTGAACATCGACGAGCAGATAGAAGCGCGCTACGACCTGAGCTTCGAGGAGTACGAGGAGATTCACGACGTCCACAACCACGAGGCGGAGACCGACATCGAACCGCGGACGACGCCGGAGGGCGAGTTCGCCTTCGACGGCTGGGGCCGGATGGGCGAGCGCAAGTACACCTACGTCGAGTGAGGCGACGCCGGGTCCCACACGGTCCGGACCCGCGTCCCGTTTCGTGTGACTGACCGGGGCTTGTTTTGTCACGTCGCCGTTCCGGAATCTTACCAGCGAAAGATTGCCAGCGACGCACGTCTGAAAATATCCAGGGAGTCGCCGGTGTCGCCGTCGGCATCGGTCGACAGAGGCCACCGCGCCTGGTTCAGGGAAGCTGTCGCAGCCCGTCCAGCATCGCGTCCAGGTCGGTGTCCGTCACCGCCAGCGAGAAGCCGTCGATGCGGGCCAGGTCCGTCGCGTGCTCCCAGACGTCCTCTGGCGAGAGTCCGTGCAGGACGACCGCGTTTGGGGTGGGGTTGACGACCCGGAGGGCGACGAGCGGGGACTCGCCCCGGGTGACGTTCGTGAACACGAGCGCGCGGTTGGTGCTCTGTCCGTAGAGGCTGTAGAACTCGTCGGCGGAGAGGCGCTGGATGGCCCTGATGGAGTCGATGACGGTGTGGCCGGCGACGGTGTCGCGGTCGCCGCGGGCCAGTTCGGTGGCGTCGACCGCCTCGTAGTACCGCTCCAG
The DNA here is from genome assembly GCF_037338445.1 of Salinibaculum sp. SYNS191. Taxonomy (NCBI): domain Archaea; kingdom Methanobacteriati; phylum Methanobacteriota; class Halobacteria; order Halobacteriales; family Haloarculaceae; genus Salinibaculum; species Salinibaculum marinum. Next base: position 3,544,647 of record NZ_CP147838.1, on the reverse strand, counting down.
GGGGATGTTGGCCGGGTACTCGCGGAGGTCGTGGACGACCTCGCTGTCGAATCCCGCCGAGAGCACGCGGGCGTGCTGTCGGATGTGCGTGCCGCCGCGGCGCTCGTCGATGTCAAGCAGCGCGTCGACGACCCGGCGGATAACGCCGATGCCGGGATTCTCGCGGCGACCGCTCTCGTAGTCGGAGACGACCGACGGCGAGACTGTCAGTTCCTCGGCCAGGTCGGTCTGGGCGATTTCGAAGTCCGTCCGCCACTTCCGCAGCGTCGCGCCCGGGTCGTCGCTCAGTGTCACCTCACCCGCTATCTTTTCGGCGAGTTCGTCGCGTGGCCCCCGCGTCATGGCCCATCGGACGCCCGACTGTCCCAAAAGAATACCGAAGTCGTAGACCCATTCGACAGTCGACGTAGGGCCGACCCGGGAACGGGCGACGTACGAATCTCCGGGAAAGGGGTTTGTCGCAGTCGGCCCAACTAGCGAGCGTGCCGCGGCCGATACTGCAAACGAATCCAGTCGAAGTGACCGAGACGGGCCACCTCACAGAAGTGCTGTACGACGACGGTGTCACCGACGACATGGCGGTGTGTGCGGCCCACGGCGGGGCCGTCGAACCGGGGACCGGCGAGCAGGCGCTGGAACTGGCGACACGGACCGGGGCCACCTGCTGGGGTTGCTTCGGCTACGACGGCGACGTCGGTGCCTTCGACGCCTTCCACCCGGCCTCCTCGGACATCGACCCCGCGACGTACGACCTGCTCGGGAGGATTGCCGACCGTGGCTTCGAGACGGTCATCAGCCTCCACGGCCTGGCCGAGGACCGTGTGCTCGTCGGCGGCGGCGTCGACGGAGATGTCAAGCGCCGCGTCCGGGAGCGCCTCGCCGACGCGCTCTCGACCCCGGTCGCAGTCGCCGCCCCCGACGGGCAGTACGCCGGGACCGACGACGCGAACTTCGTGAACTGGCTCGCCGCTGACGGAGGTGGCCTCCAGCTCGAACAGGGGCAAACCGCCCGCGCCGACGAGTCCGAGGCCGTGCTCGACGTGCTCGACGATCTCCTGGCCGACGACGTGCTGTAGGTAGCGCGCGGAGGTGGCCGTCGCTACCGGTACCGAATCACCCGGGCCATCCCCGATTCGAGGTGGTAGAGGTTGTGGCAGTGGAACAGCCAGTCCCCTGGATTGTCCGCCAGGAAGTCGATAGTGACCCGGCCCATGTGAGCGGGCACGATGACGGTGTCCTTGACCGCGTCGCCGACCCGGAAGAAGTGGCCGTGGAGGTGCATCGGGTGCAACACGGGACTCAGATTCACCATCCGGATGCGGACGTGTTCGCCCTGCTGGACGGTCAGCGGGTCCGCGTCGGGGTAGGACTGGCCGTCTATCAGCCACTGCGTACCGCCCCGCGCCGCTGAGAGCGTCAGGTCGAATGTCCGATCCGGCGGCCCGTCGAGGCCCTCCAGCGGGGAGACGGCCCGGAGCGCGCCGTAGGACAGCACCTGCCCGCCAGCGGACGGCGAGGCGGGCGAGGCCGGCGTATCGACGCCCCCGTAGGCCAGGATTGCACGCGCTGGCCGTTCGCTCCCGTCGACTGCGGTGGCCCGTATCTCCCAGGTACCGGAATTGTTGGCCTCGACGATGGCGTCGTAGCGTTCGCCAGATCCGAAGACGACGGAGTCGACCGTGACCGGTTCGACCGGGCGGCCGTCCGCGTGCGTGACGGTCAACGGGTGGCCGGCCGCGCCGACCCGGAACGCCGTCGCGCTGCTGGCGTTGACAAACCGGAAGCGGACGCGCTCGCCCTCGCTGACCGTGAACGTCCGCGGATTGTCGGGCAACTGACCGTTCACGAGCAGTCCGGCGTACGGCGGTCGCCGGCCGAAGAACAGCCCGCCCGGGCCACCGCCTTGTCCTGGACCGCCACCGGGACCCGTCCCCGGGCCAGGACCGGTGGGACCCCCGGGACCGCCGCCCGGACCGCGCCGGCCTCCGCCGGGACCACCACCCGCGCCGGGGCCGCCACCCTGACCGCCGGGACCGATTGGTGTGCCAGCTGTGCCGCCCTGGGCAAGTTCAGACAGTGGCTGTGGCTCGCCTTCGAGGTAGTCGTCGACGACGACGGTGACCTCCCGGTCGTAGTCGACGTGGGGGTCGTCCTCCTCGATGATCAGCGGCGCAAGGAGCCCCCGGTCGAGTTGCAGGCCGACGTGGCTGTGAAAGAAGTACGTACCCGGCGGCTCGGCGCGGTACTTGTACGTGAACGAACCGCCGGGAGCGACCGGCTCCTGGGTGACGTTCGGGACGCCGTCCATCCCGTTCGGCACGGGGACACCGTGCCAGTGAATCGTCGTCCCGGCCGGGAGGTCGTTGGTCAGTTCCGCCTCGAACACCTCGCCCTCCTCCAGTCGGAGTTCGGGACCGGGGAACTGGCCGTTGTAGAGCCAGTTTTCGGCGGATGCGTTCGCACTCGGCTGGACCGTCCCCGGGGCTGCCGTCAGGCTGGTCGTCGTGTCCGCCGGGTCCGGCGGCGGTTGTCGCGCCGTCCCTGCTGAAGGGTTCCCGTCCAGGTCCGGGAGGCTGTCCGTCGAACAGCCCGCGAGCGACCCGACGCTGGCCCCGCTCAGCAACTGCAACACGCGACGCCGGGAGACCCGTGGCAGGTCGGTCACAGCGACTCCAGCACCCGCTCGAATCGCTCTGCTGCGTCGGTGGCCATCGAGTCGAGGCCCGGGTTGCCCGCCACGCCCATGAGTTGCTCGGGGTCGACTGTACTCACGACGACGCCTCCGTCGTCCGTCTCGTAGACGACGACGTTACACGGCAGAAGCGTCCCCAGTTCGATGTCCACGTCGAGTCCATCGAAGGCAAGCTGGGGGTTGCACGCACCGAGGATGCGGTACTGGCGGAACTCCTGGTCGAGTTTCTCCGCGAACGTTGCCTGTACGTCGATATCACAGAGGATACCGAAGCCCTCCTCCGAGAGCGCCCCGGTCGTCCGCTCGACCACCTCGTCGAACTCACCGTCGACCTGTTTTGCGGTGGTATAGTCCATGCTCCACAATGACGCTCCTGTCACTGATGACTCTTCTTCGAGGATGAATCCCAGATAGTTGCGACCGACGGGTGGCGGCGCGAAACGAGAGAGCGAAACGGAGAGCGCATCAGCGAGACCCGAGAGGGTTCGGAAGAGAGCAGGGAGCCTTCAGCAGAAGTTCTGCGTGGCGTAGACCCGGTTCTCGTCGGTGACGTAGATGCCGATGCCCTCGTTTTGCCAGTAGTCGGCAAGCATGTTCTCGCGGTGGCCCGTGGAGTTCATCCACTGGTTGACGATGCCCCGCGCGAGTTCGCTCTCGGTGTCGTAGTAGACAGTGTCCCCGCTGCCGGTCCTGACGTTCGTCTCGTAGTACGTGTAGGCGATGTTCTCACCGCCGGTGTAGTACATGCCGTCGTCAGTCGGCACGCGGCAGGTGTAGTCGAACTCCTCGTACCGGTCCGAGAAGTCGTCGCCCTCGGGGTCGGTGTGCGAGAAGTAGCCGCGCTCGGCCATGTCCTGACTGTGCGAGCGCGCGATGTCCCGCAGGTCCTCGTCGAAGTCGAGCGCGCTCAGTCCGCGCTCGGTGCGCTCTTCGTTCACGTAGTCGTGCATGAGGTTCTCGACTTTCGTCTCGTCGATATCCGGGGTCCGGTCGCTCGTCGTGTCTTCAGTCGGCGTAGCCGTGGCCGTCGGTGTTGGTGTCGGCGTTGGCGTCGGTGTTGGTGTCGGCGTTGGCGTCGGTGTTGGTGTCGGCGTCGGCGTAGCTGTGGCCGTCGGTGTTGGTGTCGGCGTTGGCGTAGCTGTGGCCGTCGGTGTTGGTGTCGGCGTTGGCGTAGCTGTGGCCGTCGGTGTTGGTGTCGGCGTTGGCGTAGCTGTGGCCGTCGGTGTTGGTGTCGGCGTCGGCGTAGCTGTGGCCGTTGGTGTTGGTGTCGGCGTTGGTGTCGGCGTCGGCGTCGCTGTGGCCGTTGGTGTTGCAGTCGGCGTCGGTGTTGGCGTCGGCGTAGCTGTGGCCGTTGGTGTTGGTGTCGCCGTTGCAGTCGGCGTTGGTGTTGCAGTCGGCGTCGCCGTGGGGGTCGCAGTCGGCGTCGCTGTGGGCGTCGTAGTTGCCGTTGCAGTCGGCGTCGCCGTGGGGGTCGCAGTCGGCGTCGCTGTGGGCGTCGTAGTTGCCGTTGCAGTCGGCGTCGCCGTGGGGGTCGTCGTTGGCGTTGGCGTCGATGTCTGCGTCGGTGTTACTGTTGCCGTCAGCGTCGGGACTGGAGTCGCAGTTGCAGTCGGAGTGGGTGTCGGGGTCGGCGCTGCGGTTGGGGTTTGTGTCGCCGTCAACCTCGGCGTCGACGACGCTGTCGGAGTTTGTGTCGCCGTTGCCGTCGGCGTCGCTGTCGGCGCTGCCGTCGACTCCTCGGTCTGGTCCTCGCCAGGGGCCTCGTGGCTCGGGAAGTCACCGACGTTCCAAGGGAACATCCCTTCGTCCTCGAACAGCGACCCCGACCGGAGAGCGTCGAACAGCGTAGAGAGAGAGTCCCTGAGTTCGTCGAGACCGTCAGATTCCCGTCCGTCTGTCTCAGTCTGGTTGTCCTCGGTCTCCTCGTCCGAGAAGGGGAAGAAGACGTCGAACGGCGAGGCGTCACCGTCACTCGGAGCAGATGGCGCGGCACCGACCGCCCCCGCTCCGACAGTACTCACCAGAAGTAGCGTCGCGAGTGCCATCGCGACGGCCGACTTCGTGTTCCGTTCCATGTAGTTCACTTGTCCGATACCCAACTTATAATAGTTTCTCAGATTGTCTGTCACTAGACGCACTCTACCAACCGAATTTGCCAAATCTGACGATTTCTACGGTCTCGATAAGCCCACAATAGTTAGATATCGTACTATAGTAAAGTTAGAGATTTAATGTTTACTTGCTAGTTACTTGTAGAGTAATTTTATCTTACTAGCAGTGCCACCGCTGGGAGCGAACCGACCGCTGCGCCGTCGGGTCGCATCGGGGACTCCGGGGGTGGCAGGCAAGCGACAACCTCACCGTTAATACCGTCGCCCGACGAGTCCCCGGTAGTGATGTCGTCTTCGACGGCCGTCCAGCGGAGGTCGGACGCGGCGGCTTCGGCTCCGGATTCGAGGGGCCGCTGCCCGGACCCAGGTCCAGTCTGGACGCGGGGGCCGATGCTGGACAGCAATACGATCAAGGGACTGCGGCGAGAACCTGGGGGCGAGCACACCGATGAGTGACTGGACCGAAACGTATCGCCCCTCGTCGCTGTCGGAACTCCGGGGCAACGACAAGGCCCGCGACGCCCTGCGCGAGTGGGCCCGGACGTGGGACGACCACCGGAAGGCGGTCATCCTCCACGGGTCGCCCGGCATCGGCAAGACCTCCGCCGCGCACGCGCTGGCGAACGATATGGGGTGGCCGACGATAGAGTTCAACGCGAGCGACACCCGCACGAAGGACGTCATCGAGCGTGTCGCCGGCGAAGCGGCGAAATCGGGGACGCTCACCGCCGGCGGCAGCGGGCGGCGGGTGGTCATCATGGACGAGGCGGACAACATCCACGGCAACGCCGACCGCGGGGGGTCTCGCGCCGTGACCAGCCTCGTCAAGGAGGCCAGCCAGCCGATGATTCTCATCGCCAACGAGTACTACGACATGTCCAACGGCCTCCGCAACGCCTGCGAGGACATCGAGTTCCGGAACGTCTCGAAGCGTTCTATCGTCCCCGTCCTCCGTGACATCTGTCGGAAGGAGGGCATCGAGTTCGAGGACGACGCGCTGGAGTCTATCGCGGAGATGAACAGCGGCGACCTCCGGGGCGCGGTCAAGGACCTCCAGGCCCAGGCCGAGGGGAAAGAGCGGCTGACGACCGACGACGTGGTCAGCGGCGAGCGCGACCGGACGGAGGGCGTCTTCGACTACCTCGATACGGTCATCAAGAAAGCCGGCGCGCAGGAGGCCCTGGAGGCGTCCTACGACGTCGACGAGACGCCGGACGACCTCATCAACTGGATAGAGGACAACATGCCAAAAGACTACCACGGCCGGGAACTCGCGGTGGCCTACGACTTCCTGGGCAACGCCGACCGCTGGCTCGGCCGCGTGCGTGCGACGCAGAACTACACCTTCTGGCGGTACGCGTCGGACAACATGACCGCCGGCGTCGCCGCCGCCCGGAGCGAACCCAAGGGCGGGTGGACCCGCTACGGCCCGCCGAGTTACTGGTCGAAGCTCGGACGAACTCGGGGAACCCGCGACAAGCGCGACTACATCGCCCGTCAGATAGCGGAGGCCAACGGCGTCTCCACCAGCACCGCGCGCCGCGAAATCATGCCCCACCTGTCGGTGATGACCCACCACTGCAAGAACCGCGAACTGACCGTCGCGATGGCCGCGCGCTACGAACTGGACCCCGAACACGTCGCCTTCGTCACCGGCAGCGGCAAGGACACCAACAAGGTCCAGTCCATCGTCGAGGACGCCGAAGCACTCCGCGAGGAACAGGCCGCCGAACACACCGAAGGTGCCTTCGAAGGTAACGCTGACCCGGTGGAGACTCCGGAGGCCACCGACGACGCCGGAACCGACGAGGAAGACGAGAGCGCTGGACAGGCCACCCTCACCAGGACGGACGAGGCGGAAGCGGATACCGACGACGAGCCGAGCAAGGAGGAGAAAGCCGACTCCGACGACTCGCAGGCTGGCCTCTCCGATTTCATGTAGGTGTCGTGAGTTCGGAGCCGTCGCTCAGTTCGGGTCGAAACCACTGGAATGCGAATCGACGTTTCCCGACACACCAGACAGGAAACCGTCCATCGAGACGACCGAGGGCGACGGAGAGCGACCGACTCGCCGTCCGTTCAGCTGCTGCCGGGCCGATTCAGTCGTCTGCCTGGGAGATGCTGCCGGTCTCGGCGTCGACTTCGGCCTCGGTCGCGCTGGGGCTGTCCGCACGGAGGAAGGCAGCGGTCGTGACGACGGCGAGCGAGCCGAAGATGATCTGTGCGGCGGTGTGGTGGAGGACCTGCGCGGTCGCGCCGTAGTTGAAGATGGTGTTCGCGCCGAGCAACACCTGAATCGGGAGCGCGAGGACGGCGAGCGTGGCGCCGTAGCGGATGAGCCGGTCCTTGCCGGAGCGCCAGGCGGCGACGGCGGTGCCGATGATGAAGAAGCCGGTTATCATCGCGACCAGACGGTGGAACCACTCGACGAAGCTGGGCCAGTTCGCGGGGAACAGCCCGAGCCAGCCGTCACAGAACGGCCACGCCGCGCCACAGGCCAGCCCCGCACCGATAGCACCGGTGTACACGCCTAGCAGGATGAGGCCGAAGGCCAGCCCGGTCGTCGTCGCCGCGAGGTGGCGAAACGAGAGCTTCATACTCGGTGGTCGGCACTCGACGCATATCAACCCCGCTATTCCCTCGTGAGAAAAAATCGCCCGACTGCGGCGATTGACAGCAAACTGACCTTCGATGGGCTTTTTGTGGGTGCCGGGAACAGACTCACTATGGGACTCGACGAGGACGCACTCGAATACCACCGGGAGGAACCGCCCGGGAAAATAGAAATCTCGACGACAAAACCGACAAACACACAACGCGACCTGAGCCTGGCGTACTCGCCCGGCGTCGCGGCCCCGTGTCGCGAAATCAGGGACGACCCGGCCGAGGCCTACAGCTACACCACGAAGGGAAACATGGTGGGCGTCGTCTCTGACGGGTCGGCCGTGCTCGGCCTGGGCGACATCGGGCCGGAGGCGTCGAAGCCGGTCATGGAGGGGAAAGGCGTTCTGTTCAAGCGCTTCGCCGACATCGACGTCTTCGACATCGAACTCGACCACGACAGCGCCGAGGAGATGGTCCACACCATCTCGGCGATGGAGCCGACCTTCGGCGGCATCAACCTCGAAGACATCAAAGCCCCGGAGTGTTTCGAGGTGGAGGAACGGCTGCGCGAGGAGATGGACATCCCCGTCTTCCACGACGACCAGCACGGTACCGCGATCATCTCCGGTGCGGCCCTGCTGAACGCAGTCGACATCAGCGAGAAGGACATCGCCGACCTCGACATCGTCTTCTCCGGCGCCGGCGCGAGCGCGCTCGCGACAGCCCGGTTCTACGTCTCGCTGGGCGCTACCCGCGAGAACATCACGATGTGTGACTCCGGTGGCATCATCACCGAGGAGCGCGCCGAGCGCGGCGACGTCAACGAGTTCAAACGGGAGTTCGCACGCGACGTCCCCGAGGGGGACCTGCGGGACGCGATGGACGGCGCGGACGTGTTCGTCGGCCTCTCCATCGGCGGCCTGGTCGACGAGGACATGGTCCGGTCGATGGCCGACAACCCCATCATCTTCGCGATGGCCAATCCCGACCCGGAGATCGACTACGAGGACGCCAAGCAGGCCCGCGACGACACTGTCATCGTCGCCACCGGTCGCTCGGACTACCCCAACCAGGTCAACAACGTGCTCGGATTCCCCTTCATCTTCCGTGGCGCGCTGGACGCGCGCGCGACCGAAATCAACGAGGAGATGAAGGTCGCCGCCGCGGAGGCGCTGGCGACGCTGGCCCGCGAGGACGTCCCCGACGCCGTCGTCAAGGCCTACGGCGACCAGCCGCTGCAGTTCGGCTCGGAGTACATCATCCCGAAGCCGCTGGACCCGCGCGTGCTGTTCGAGGTGGCACCCGCCGTCGCGAAGGCCGCGATAGACAGCGGCGCGGCCCGGCGTGAACTCGACCTCGAGGAGTACACGGAGCAACTGGAGGCCCGCCTCGGGAAGTCCCGCGAGATGATGCGGGTCGTCCTGAACAAGGCGAAAAGCGACCCCAAGCGGCTGGTGCTCGCCGAGGGCGACGACGAGAAGATGATTCGGGCGGCCTACCAGCTGGTCGACCAGGGCATCGCCCATCCCATCCTCATCGGCGACCGCGAGGTGATATGGGCAGAGATGGAACGGCTGGGGCTGAGCTTCGAACCGGAAATCGTCGACCCCGACGAGGCGAGCCTGGACCCCTACGCCGACCGGCTGTACGAACTCCGCCAGCGGAAGGGGCTGACCCGCCGCGAGGCCGACGACCTCATCCGCGACGGCAACTACCTCGGCAGCGTGATGGTCGAGATGGGCGACGCCGACGCGATGCTAACCGGCCTGATGCACCACTACCCCTCCGCGCTGCGCCCACCGCTGCAGGTCGTCGGGACTGCGGAGGACGCCGACTACGCCGCCGGCGTCTACATGCTGACCTTCAAGAACCGGGTCATCTTCTGCGTCGACGCGACGGTCAACCAGGACCCCGACGAGGACGTACTGGCGGAGATAACGAAACACACCGCCGAACTCGCCCGGGAGTTCAACGTCGAACCGCGTGCGGCACTGCTGTCGTACTCCGACTTCGGCAGCGTCGACAACGTGGGGACCCGAAAGGTCCGGAAGGCCGCGGAGCGGCTGCGGTCGGACCCGCGCGCGGACTTCCCCGTCGACGGCGAGATGCAGGCCGACACCGCCGTCGTCGAGGAGATAATGAACGACACCTACAGCTTCTCGGAACTCGACGCGCCGGCGAACGTGCTCGTCTTCCCGAACCTCGAAGCCGGCAACATCGGCTACAAGCTCCTCCAGCGCCTGGGCGGTGCGGAGGCCATCGGGCCGATGCTGGTCGGCATGGACAAGCCGGTCCACGTCCTCCAGCGCGGCGACGAGGTCAAGGACATCGTGAACCTCGCCGGCGTCGCCGTCGTGGACGCGCAGGACGAGTCCTGAGACAGGCGGCCGACACTCTCCTCTCCTCTCTTCTCCTCTGCTCTCTGTCTCCCATCACTCGCGACCGCCATAGCCCACCTCGGACGAGAGCCCCGTCAGCGTCGACCCTCGACCGGCGGGTGCAGGAACAGGGCGTCGGCGAGACTGAACGAGCCCAGCACTGCCACGACGACGGCGGCCTGGTGGAGCGCGACGTCGAGGACGAGGTACGCCGCGACCGACAGGACGAAACCCAGCGCGATGAGTACCAGCAAGACATCGTACCGGGACAGTGTGGGCAACCCATCGAGCGGTGCAGTGAACGAGGTACCACCGTTGCTGTGCCCGGAGTTGCGACTCGTGGACATGGGTTCCGTCACCTTCCACTAGAATATATGACGATTATCTCACTAAAAAGTTACTCCTGTGACGTAGAGGGAACGTTCTTCAACTCCCCACAGGCATTTCCTGGGCTATCGCTATAACTTATGCAGTGAATTTGCTTCGATAACCGCACCAGAACGAGGGTGGAGGTCAAAGCGACTTGGAAGACTAACTGACGGAGAACGGGCGAGAAAGCTAGATTCGGGTCGGGCAGTCAGTCGCTGGCGCCGCCGCGGTCAGAGCGGGAGGGCGGCGGGATGCGCTCCGCGGAGACGGGAGCCTCCGGCAGGACACAGCGGTCGGGTTCGTCGTTGACGTGGGCGTACTGGTCGGGGGCGTTGGCGAGGGGATGAGCGGGGTTGCGGTCACCGGAGATGCGGGCGGCCCGCACGTCGTCGAAGCCCCGGAGTCGGGCGCGGATGCCGCGCCAGTGCAGCCCCGTCGACGCGGGGACTGTCACCTGGTGGGGCGAGTCCAGGTGGGGTCCCTCTGCCGCCAGAATGGTCGCGTTGACGTTGGCGGCGAGGTCGTCGTGGTCGAGCAGGATGCCGACGCGGGCCTCCGCCGGGGTCCGGGCCGCGAGCACGTCGAGCCCGAGGTGCAGCGCCCGGTACTCCGCGACGTTGTTGTCCGGCACCGAGTTCGGGACGGACAGGCGTGCGACAGTTTCGCCGTCCCGTGTCTCGATGACCGCGCCGAGTCCGCCACCGGTCTCTCTGAAGGAGCCATCTGTGGCGAGATAGAAGTCCCGGTGGTGGGTGGAGGGCGGGTGAGCAATGTGTGGCGTCGGCGACTCGTCGAACAGGTCTCGTAGTGACGGCCGGCCATATGCGGCCATACACGCCTTTGGATAGCGTGAGTGTTAAAGTTACTGTCGCCTACGGTGCTCAGTCGTCGAAATAGTAGCCGACGGCGAGGGCGGTGACGTTGAGTGCGAGCAGCGTCACGAACGCGACAGTGGCGTCCTGGGACTGCAACCCGGAGGCGAGCAACGGGACGTGGAGGAAGGGGAGGACGATAGCCGCCCAGAACGCGACGCGTTTCAGCGGCCTCGTGACAAGGGCGGACAGCGAGCGGTCGCTCAACTCCGCGGGAACCTCGAGTGGGTCGGTGATGGAGGGACTGGACATCGGTGAAACTCCTCTGTCTATACAACTATCAGACAGGGGTAAATAACCGAGACAGCCTTCGGTTTGTTTCACCACGTTTCACGAGTCATGGACCCCGTACTGACGTTTCACAACGCGCGCTCGACGCCGAAGAAGTTTTATCGAGGCCTGTCAGGCCGTCGTACCTATCCGAGGACGTAGACGTCGACTGCGTGGGGACCGCCAGCTGTCGGGAGTGTCACCCGGTCCCGGATGGACTCGGGCAGCGCCGCTCGCCAGTCCGCGACGGCCGCCTCGTGACGGGTCCGGTGGCGCTCGACGGTGTAGGCCGCGTCGGGGTCGCGCCGCAGCGCGTCCTCGGTCTCGGCCGGGCGGGGGTAGTCCGGTGCGTCGTCGGTCAGGAGGCGGTCGGGGTCGATGGTGACGGCCTCGTCGGCCGACGGGTCCTCGTGGAGCTTCAGGTGTAGTCTGGCCCGCATCCGACCGCTGAACGGCGGCGTGACCCGCAGCAGTGCTTCCCGGTCGCTCGTGCGGTTGGTTTCGACCGCAGCGACGACGTCCTCGACGCTGACCGCGATAGAGCGGATGGCCGTCGGGTCCGAACCGGCCGGTGACATGGCCGGCCATAGGGTGGCGCCGCTCAAGACCGTTCGGGTCACGACAGCACCGGTATCGCCCACAGAGGGCACAGAAGCGGTCGGGGCGGTCGGCTTCCAGCACCGAACCGAGGTCGGAGAAACGGTCCGTGGCTGGCGGAGAGGGCTCTATGACCGCGAATGAGGGGGGCCGAGAATCAGCTCTGATAATACGTGGGATGGGTTTAACTAGTAGTTCGACGGACTGTTCAGATGGTGGTTCGCCGTGGGGGAGACCAATGCGACGAACACAACCGGAATACCCATGACGGACGAACAGAACACCATCCTGGTCGTCGACGACGAGCGCGACATCGCGGACCTCTACTCGACGTGGCTGGAGGCGGACAGCGAGGTTCGAACAGCGTACGGTGGCGAGGAAGCACTCCGGAAAGTCGACGGCGACGTCGACATCGTCTTCCTCGACCGTCAGATGCCTGATTACTCGGGTGACGAGGTACTCGACCGGATACGCGACCGCGACCTCGCCTGTCGCGTCGTCATGGTGACCGCGGTCGACCCCGACTTCGACATCGTCTCGATGGAGTTCGACGACTACCTGACCAAGCCGGTGATGCGCGAGGACCTCGCCGACGCAGTGGAGGCGATGAACGAGCGCGACGAGTACGACGACACGCTCCAGGAGTACTTCGCGCTGACCTCGAAGAAGGCAACGCTCGAAGCCGAGAAGACTCCCTCGGAGCTCCAGACCAACGAACGGTACCAGGAGATGGTCCAGCGCGTCGAAGACCTAGAAGAAGAAGCCGACACGGTCGTGACTGGATTCGAGAACGACTTCGACACGCTCTTCCAGGAATTCCCCGGCGGGGACTAGCGGGAGAACCGCCCGCGGGTCTCCATGCGCTGCTGTATCTCGGTCCAGACCTCGCGACACTCCGAACAGAGATAGCCACTGTAGTCGTCGACCGTGTGCCGCGTGACACGGGCATCAGTAGAACATCTTTGACACTTCATAGAGTCCTGGCCCTACCCTGGCCTCCCGACCCCTGAACGATGTTTGTTTTTGCGGGGAGACTTCGAGAAGGTGCGACTCGCTCGTCTGTTGAGTTCAGAGGGATACGAGTAGTAGCTGAGTACTAGCTCGATACCCACATCGTCGGCCCTATTTGCATGAGAGTCGCTCCGGCTTGGCACAGTTTGGTTATCGATGACACAGCAGCTTGATAGTCGTGGTCAGACAGTGTCTGCGACTTCGTAACCCGGAGGACAGCGGCACCGCTGGACGTGGCCTGACGCGGTGACGCGACACCAGCGGGTCGGTGTCGTGTGGAAGTAGTGCCCGGGGAGGGCTCCGAACCCTCGATCTCCGCATATCCCAGGTCCGAGGCGGATGCCTCGTGGGAATGCCGGTGTGCCGCGTGTGTGAGAACCCTATGAGTGCGGCGCTATGTCCAGCTAAGCCACCCGGGCGCACTCGGTCATAGCAGAGTGGGTTTCTTTAACCTTCCCATCTCGCTCGACGCACGAGGGCGCCGGGGTCGGAACCTGTCAGGCGAGTGCCAGCGGGAGGCCGAAGGTGACGACGAGTCCGACGAGCATGATGACGAATCCGACGGCGACCTGGCCCATCGTGTACTCGCTCTGGGGGGCGGTGCTTCGCAGCGGCGGTTCCCTGTCCGGGGGCGTCGGCGACGTGGGGTCGTACGCCGGACGCTCCTCTTCGTGGTGGTCGTCGGCCATGTCCGCGGGTTCGTCGCCATCCCACTTCGGTGTATCGGAGTCGGACGGTCAGTCGGGCCGCCAGCGGCCGCCGAGTTCCTCACGCTCGTAGTCGTCGTAGGACCCGTCCTGGAAGATGGTGACGCGGCCGTCCTCCTCGCTGACGGTGACGGCCGCGAGGACCTCCTTCCGGGTCGAGGCCTCGACGGCGCTGAGATGTTTCGTCCCCATCCAGTCGGCGGCGGTGATGGCGTCGCGCCCGCGGACCTCGGCGGTGCTCGGACTCCGCACGCGGACCATCTGGTCCTGGATGGTCCCGTCCGCGGTGATGACGACCGCGCCGTCGCGGGTGAACGCCACGTCCCGCGCGGCCTCGATGAACGCTTCCGGCGAGTCGGTGACGACCTGGCAGCGGTCGACCGGCCACGAGTTCGCTCCGAGCGGGTCGGCGTAGTCGCCGAAGTCGACGTCGGCGACGACCAGAAAGTAGAGACTCGGGCCGCTGACGTACTGTTCACCCCACCGGTCGAACTCGATGCTCAGGCTCTCTGCGGCGTACTTGAGCAGGTCCATGAGTTTCGAGCTGGTCGCGTACTCCGCGTGGAGTGAGTCGTCCTCGGTCACAGGTAGAGAGTGACGCCAGAGCGACTTAACTATGAATCGATTACAGGACGGCGGGGCGGTCCGGACCCGTCACGGGACGGCGGCGGGGTCGACGACGCGCCACCGCAGTTTCTGTGTGGACCCGAAACGGTCAAACGCGCGTCGCTCGAAGGGGTTTCACGTGCTAACGAAGCGAATCATCCCCTGTATCGACGTGGACGTCGACGAGGACGGCGAGGCGGCCGTCTACACGGGGACGAACTTCGAGGACCTGAAATACACCGGAGACCCGGTGGAGATGGCCAAACGCTACAACGAGGCCGGGGCCGACGAGTTCGTCTTCCTGGATATCACGGCAAGCGCCGAGGGACGGGAGACGATGCTCGACACCGTCTCCGCCGTCGCCGACGAGGTGTTCATCCCGCTGACCGTCGGCGGTGGCATCCGCACGCGCGAGGACATCAAGGAGACACTGCGCGCGGGCGCGGACAAGGTCTCGATCAACACGGGCGCGCTGGAGAACCCCGCCCTCATCGAGGAGGGCGCACGCGCCTTCGGCAACCAGTGCATCGTCATCTCGGTCGACGCCCGCCGGCGCTACGACGACGAGGGCGAGTACTACGCGGAGGTCGACGGCGAGTCCTGCTGGTTCGAGTGTACCGTCAAGGGCGGCCGCGAGGGCACCGGGACCGACGTCGTCGCGTGGGCGAAGGAAGCCGAGGACCGCGGCGCGGGCGAACTGTTCGTCAACTCCATCGACGCCGACGGGACCAAGGAGGGCTACGACATCCCGCTGATGACGGCCGTCTGCGACGCCGTCTCGACGCCGGTCATCGCGTCCTCCGGCTGTGGCAGCCCCGAACACGCCTACGAGGTGTTCACGGAGGCAAACGCCGACGCCGCTCTCGCCGCTTCTATCTTCCACTTCGGCGAGTACACGATACAGGAGACCAAGGAGTATCTGGCCGAGCGCGGGATTCCAGTTCGACTCTGAGCCGGCCCGCGCGAACGGAGTGAGCGCGCCTTTTTCGCCCACGTTTTTGCCGTGAGTGGTGCGCTTGCGCACCCGAACGGGAAAAAGGTGGTAACGGAGTATCCGGCCGAGCGCGGCATTCCGGTCCGCCTGTAGACGACGGTTCGACGGCTGGACGACAACGGCTTTTCGGGACGGGAACGTAGGTCTGGCCGAATGAGCGAGGGGTGTCCAACGTGGTGACGCTGGCCCAGCAACTCGAACAGCTCGTCAGTCTCGGCATCTTGGTGGTGGGTGTCGCGCTGGCGACGTTGAGCGCGATGGCGTACCGGCGGGAGCGCGACCGGCGGATGCTGCTGGTCAGTGGGGCCTACGGGCTGTTCGCAGTCTACGGGCTGGTCGTCTTCCTGGAGTACTTCGTCGTGGCGTATCTCGGCTACCAGACCGTCGAGTTGCTGGAACACGGGTCGGCGGTACTGATACTGGTCGGCCTGCTGGCCTTCTTCGTCGCACTCCGGAAGTGACGATGTCCGAAGACACCGCGGCCGAGTTGGAACTGCCCACGCGGCGGGCCATCTACCAGCGCATCGTCGACACGCCGGGGATCCACGTTCGGGCCCTGTTCGACGACCTGGACCTGGCGAAAGGGACAGTCCAGTACCACCTCCGGTGGCTGGAGGACGAGGACATCGTCGAGGTCAGCGACGACGGTGAGTACACCCGCTACTACCCGGCGGACTCCTTCGACGAGAGCGACCGGCAGGTGCTCAACGCGTTGCGCCGGACACTCGCCAGGCGGGTCCTCGCCTATCTCGCCGCCGAGGAGCAACTGACGACCGCCGACCTGGCCGACCACCTCGACAAGTCGAACTCGACCATCTCCTGGCACCTCTCGAAACTCCAGGACGCCGGTCTGGTCGAGAAACACCGGGACGGGCGGTGCGTCCTCTACGAACTCACCGACCCACAGCGGGTGCGCTACCTCTACACCGTCTACCGCGCGTCCTTCACCGACCGGCTCGTCGACCGGCTGTTCGACCTTTGGGAGAGTTACTGAGCGCTCGTCGACAGCCCGGTCGCGTTGATGTCCGTCACCAGGCGGAGCAAGAGGACGTACACCAGAAAGGAGAGTCCGGCAGTGACGAGCGGAAAGGCCAGCGACGCGAGGTCCGTCCCGACGGCCACCGCGTGAACCGTCGCGAAGGCGAAGCCGCCGTAGGCGAAGGCGTGGACGGCCGCCGGCCCCCACGGTCGGTCGAACTGTCGCGGGTCCAGAAAGCCGAGCACCGCCACGACGAGCAACAGCGAGCCGCCGGCACCGACCGCGACGCCAGCGAGCATGTAGCCGACGCTGTAGGCCGGCTGTGGCACCTGTCCAGTGGCCACGAAGTACGTGTCGGCCACGCCCAGGCCGGCGTGCGCGAGCGTGACGAGCATCCCCAGCACGGACACCTCGATGTGGACGCGACGGGCCGAGCGGTGGAGGACGCCGAAGCCGTCGGCGTTGTAGAGGATGCCGGTCAGGACAGCAAGATACAGCGTCGGGTACGCGACCAGCGCGGTAGCCCGATCCAGGTACCAGACGAGTTCCATCTACGAGGCCCCCGTCGTCGCCACGAGGTCCGGACAGCCGTCGCCGTCCTGGAAGCCGTTTCGCGTCTCCGGCCGCGTGGGACACTCGTCGCGGCCGTCGGTAACGCCGTCGCCGTCGTAGTCCGCCGGTGCCTGGCGGGTCGTGACCTGTGAGTCGACGAGGTCGGTGCGCTGGTCCGTGGCCACCTGCCGCTCGCGGACGTCGGCGATGGCGAGCACGGCCGGAACCGTCGCCGCGAAGGTCAGGAGCGCGGCGACGGCGACGGTCGTCTCACGTCGCGACGACATGGTCGCCGAACCCCTCCGTCTCCCGGAAGACGCCGCAGGTGACCACAAGCGCCTCGACGCCCTGCCAGTCCTCCGCGAGCGACAGTGCCGCCTCGTGGGGGAGGACAGCCAGCGTCGTCGCGAGCGCGTCGGCCTCCGTGCAGTCGCGTTCCGCCACCACCGTCACCAGGTCGTGACGACTCCCGACCGTCCCCGCCCTGGGGTCGTAGATGTGGTCGAGACCGCCGCGTTCGCGTCGGTAGCCGCCGGAAGTCGCCACTGCCCAGTCCGTGTCGAGCGCCCGCAGGTGGGTGTCGTCCCACGGGCTCTCGACGCCGACGGGGGCGGGGGGCGGCGTCATGTCGCCCCCACCGCTGACGAAAACAGTCCGGCCGAGCCCGGCAGCGGCGTCGTGAACGCGGTCGACGATGTAGCCCTTCGCCAGCCCGTTGAGGTCAAGCGGTGCAGAGGTTTCGACAGTGTCACCGTTCACGGTCACCGCCGCGTCGGCGTCGTCGTCCGGCGACGGGGGCTCGTCGACGTCGCCGCGAAGGTACCGCTTCAGGTCGTGTTCCAGCCGCCCCCGCTGGACGTCGAAGACGCCGTCGGTGCGCTCGCGGTAGGCGAGAGCCCGCCGGACGACGCGGGCGACGTGTTCGTTCTCGACGCAACCCGTCTCGTTGAGGCACGCGACGGCGCTGCTGTCGTCGAAGGCGTCGAGTTGCGCCTCCAGTCGGCGGGCCGTCGATGCCGCACGGTCGAGCGCACGCGACGCGGCGGGGCCGCGGACCTCGAGACGGAACGCCGTGTCACAACACTCGAACTCAGTGCTCGCGGTCCCGAGGCGTGCAGTGAGTGCAGCGAGGCGCTCGCTCACGGGCGCTCACCCACCGCGTCCGTGACCTCGTGGTGCTGTTCGTACTCCTCGTCGTCGTCTTCCTCTTCCTCCTCTCGCTCGTGTTCGTCCGGTTCGTACTCCTCGTCTTCGTACTCGCCGGAACCGCCGCCACCGGAGACGGCGGGCGTGAAGTTCCCGTTGGGCGTCGGGGCGTCGGCACTGAGGTTGTCGGTCGCGTCGCGGGGGGCCGGCGACTGGTCGCCGAGTCCACCGGGCACCACGAGGGCGGCGGCGACGAGCGTCGTCAACAGCGCACCGACGAGGGTCAACTGGACGAGACGGTTTCGGGGAAGGGGGACGTGCATTCGTGTCACCTGCACGGGAGTACCGCCAGGCCACACAAGGGGGTTCGCGTCCACCCGTCGAAACGTCGTCCACTCCTCGAAAGGTCCGTCGAGCGGTACATACTTCCTGGGGTGTCACCTACCTACCGGCAATGGAATGGCGGTGCGAGTGGTGTGGCAAACCCCACGACGAGAACGACCCGCCGTGTGACAACTGCGGCCACGGTACCTTCGAGAAGGCGGTCGTGCCGGTCGCGGATTCGGAGTCGGAACTCGGCACTGAGGCAACGGTCTGGGTGTGCACCGAGTGCGGCCGCGAGCACACCAAGCACACGCCACCGTGTTCGCGGTGTGGCAACGAGAAACTCGTCCGGCAGCGCCAGGAGGTCGACGACGCGGAACTGACCGCGCCGGGCTATCTCGACCTCCTCACTCCGCGGTACGTCCTGGGACTGGTCGCCGTGCTCGCGCTCGCGGCGCTTTTCGTCCTCGGCCTGACCGGCGTCATCGCCCTGCCGGGCTTTGGCAACGCTGTCCCCGACGTCTCGGACGTCCCCGGCAGCGATACCGCTATCGACGGCGTGACGCTGTCGGACGTCGAGACGGCGTATCTCGCGCGTATCAACGACGAGCGGACGGGCGCGAACGCGTCCGAACTCGCGAGCGACGACCGGCTCGACGAGGTGGCGACGTTCGTGAACCAGCGCGTCGTGAAAACGCAGTACGCCGACGGGTCGCTCCCCGAGCGGGAGCGAATCGCCGAACTGGTCGCCGGGAGTTGCCAGGGCGGCGCGACGCTCCAGACCGGCGCGGTCGCCGTCGGGACGGACGACACGGCGAGCGACGTCGCGGCCGCGCTCGCGGAGAGTAACAGTCTCTCGACGGCGTTTCGCAGTGACGTGACGAAAATCGGGGTCGACGTCCACGCCGCTCCGGACGGGACCGTCGTCCTGACACAGATTGCCTGTTAGACCGCCGCTTCGTAGGCGTCACGGAAGTTCCGTGACTTGTCGATGACGCGGTCGGCACCCGCCTCCAGGGCGTCCAGTGCGTCGACGCTCTCCTCGGTCTTGATGGTCAGAATCGGCTCGGTCTGTCCCCCCGACTGCTCGGGGTTCACGTCGTAGGTGGCGGCCGTGACGCCGTCGGTCTCCAGCAGCGCACCCTTCAGGACGTTCATGAAGGTGTGGTCCTCGCCGGCGACCTCTATCGACAGCATCGTGTCCTCTTTCTCGATGACCCGCAGTTCCATGCCCTGATTTACGACGCTTCGGGGTCATTACAGTTACGAAGGTCAGACGAGGGCGTAGACAATCAGGAACCCGAAGTAGACGAGGACGAGCGCACCCACCGCTTTCAGCCGGAACAGGCGGATGTCCGCCTGCTCGTCCTCGTAGGCCGCATCGAAGGCCGCGATCTCCTCGTCGGAGAGGTCGTCGGCGTGGGCCTGCCCGCGGTGCAGCGCCAGCAGGGTCTCGCTGGCGAAGGGTCTGCCACAGCGGTCACAGACCGCGGCGTCGGCGTCGGGCGGGTCGGTGTCGAGTCGTGTCTCGTCCTCGGCGCGGGACTGCTGGACGGTCACGGCGGTGGCACCTCCGGTTGTGCGATAATCCACAGGCTAGTCATCGTGTAGAACACCATCACCGCGATGTAGGGGTACTGGCTCCGAATCGCCTGCAGGCGGCCGGGGAAGATGTCGTAGGCGGTGGTGTGGGCGGCCCAGATGGCGAGGACGTGGCCGACGAGAATCGCCAGCATCCCGACCGTCTCGAACCACCCCGGCAGCGCCAGCAGCGGCACGTCGATGGGTGGGTTCAGCGGCGCGGCCGCGACGACGGCCAGCGCCGGCGACAGCGAGAGGAAGTACCCCAGGTAGTGCGCGAGGTGGTAGCCGGCCGCGATAGCCAGAAGCGGCGGCGCGAACTGTCGGGCGAGTTCCGCCCTGGTCAGGTACGTCCCGGAGATACGCTTGCTCGCTCGCGTCGCCGCGTCGAAGGCGAGCAGGAAGACCCCGAACCCGGCAGCGAGCGCGAGCGGGTACAGCGCCGACAGCGGGACGAACCCGAACGCGTCGACGACGGACCGCCAGGCGGGCGTGGACACGAAGCCGTCGAAGGTCGTGCCCCACAGCAGGGCGACGACGAATGCCACCTCGCTGCGGGTGCGAACCCCGAGGTCGGTCAGGCGAGCGGCCGGCAGCGAGACGGACACACCGTCGGCGTCGCGGGACAGCGGCGCGACGTGCCCGTAGTGGTGGAACACGCGCGCGATGGGGTCGGCCCGTCCGAACCAGTCCTCGACACCGAAGACGACGGCCCCGGACAGCGTCAGCACGGAGTAGACGAGGATGACGCCGCCGAGGACGGCGGGTTCGTCGGCGATGGGGCTGACCACCTCGACCCAGATGAGTGCCAGCAACGCCACCGTCGCCGGCCAGAGGCCGAGTCCGACAGGGTAGGTGTAGCCGAGCGACGGGAGCGGCGACGCGATGGTCCGCCAGGGGTTCACCGCCGGCCAGGTGTTCCCGACGAGGTACGTGCTCATCGTGAACCCGGCCCACCAGCCGACCCAGACAAAGAGTAGTCCGAAGTTCGCCAGCGGTGCCTGCGGGGCGAGAAAGCAGAGCGCGACCGTCACGGCGAGCAGGAGAACGCCGGCCGCACGCGTGAGACGGAGCGGGGTACCAGTGGTCAGCCCGTCACCGGCGAGCACGCGACGCCAGGCGTCGACCGCCTCGATGAGTCGCCGGTCGGTGACGAGACTCGCGAGCAGGAAGGAGGCACCGACGGCCGCCCCGCCGGTCATCAGGACGAGCCACGTCGGGACCGTCACGGCCTGGCGGCTTTCCGCGCCCAGACTGCCGCCGTGGGCGAGTGCCGGCCCGGTCGCGAGCGCCAGGAGAGCGAGCGCAGCGGCGACGCCGGCCGCCCAAGCGACCGGGCGCCTCGGGGGGCTCATTGACGGGTCTTGGGACGGTGTTCCCGAGTACCTGTCGAACTGCCGTGGCTGCGGAGACGGCGAGGTACGGCCGGTTGAGTTGGGAGGGTTTTTGGTAGTCCATCAGTAATAGCGCTGTATGAGTCTCGCAAAGGACGAGTCAACGGACGACCACGGGGGGCATCATCTGCCCGCCGTCGAAGACTGGCCACGCGGCTTCGGGGAGGCCAGCTGGTGGCCCTTCATCGCCGCGCTGGGCGTCGGCGGTATCTACATCGGTGCTGCGCTGTTCATCCTCGGCAACGGAGCGAACAACATCGTCAGCCCGATGATCGGCCCCGCGGTCCTCGTCGGTTCGACCGCCCTCTTCCTCGGCGGGCTGTACGGCTGGCTGTATCACGCCTTCGTCGTCAACTTCTGGGAGCACGGGACGGAGGGACACGGCTCCGGCACGCTTCGATTTGCCATGTTGCTGTTCCTCGGGACAGAGGTCGCCACGTTCGGTGCCGGCTTCGTCTACTACTTCTTCATCCGCTCGGGTCCGTGGGTGGCCGAACGGCCCGAGTTGCTCTCGCCGCTCATCTTCATCAACACGGCAATCCTGATCGCCAGCAGTTTCACGCTGCACTTCGCGCACGTCTCGCTGCTGCGTGACAACCGCAAGTGGTTCATCCGGCTGCTCGGCGTCACGCTACTGCTCGGCATCATCTTCATCGGCGGCCAGGGCCTGGAGTACTACGAGTTCCTCGTCCACGAGAACTTCAGCCTCGAAACCGGCATCTTCGGTTCGGCGTTCTACGGCCTGACGGGCCTGCACGGCCTGCACGTCTCGCTGGGTGCCATCCTGCTCGCCATCCTGTTCTTCCGCAGCCTCTACGGACAGTACTCCGCCCAGAAGCACACGTCGGTCTCCACCGTCTCGATGTACTGGCACTTCGTCGACATCGTCTGGGTGTTCCTCGTCGTCGTCATCTACGTCGGCGCGGAAGTCAACCTCTGACCGGATACGGCTTCTCTCCTCTCGTCGCGACCGATGGAACAGCTCGACATCTCTGACGGGTTCGACGTCCACGACTACCGCCACGGGCTGAAACTGCTCAAGGAGGACCGCGGGACGATGCACCTGGCGAACCGCGAAGGCTTCGCCTGTCCGGCCTGTGGCGAGCCCTTCGAGCGCCTGTTCGTCTCCGAGCGACGGACGAACACCTTCGGCAATCCCGGGACGGCGTTCTGTCTCGCGCGGACCGACGAGAAACTGCTCCTCCTGACCCACTGACCTAGAGACCGGCGACGAGCACGGCGTTGTTGACGACGACGGCGACGGTGACGAGCGCGAACAGCGCGAGGAAGATGGCCGCGTTGCGGTCCGAGAGAAGTGCCCAGCCAGCGACGAGCCACACCATCGCGGCGAACTTCAGCCCCCACAGCCCCGCCAGGCCGAACTCCGAGACCAGCGCGTGGAGGACGACGTTGCCCTCGCGGAGCCCGTTCGCCAGTCCCGTCACTGTCAGGACGATGTCGGCCGCCGTCGCGGCGAGGATGACACTCCAGAGGACGGCGTGAGTCCGCGTCATCCGCCGCGCTCGCCGGGGCGTGAACAGCGGCTCACGCTCCGCGTCCGTCTCGCCGGGCATCCACCCGTTCCAGGGGCCGTTCGCTACTGAATGTTGTCCCGTCAGCGCGAGCGGGGTTCGGCGTCGACGGCGGGGTCGTAGCGGTGACACTGCACCGTACGCCCGTCGGTCGTGGTCTCCGCGGGCGCTTCGTGCTCGCAGACCGTCGGAACCGCCTCCGCGAGGCGGTCGCTCGCCCGGTCCGTGTCGCCGTCGGCGAGCGCCTCGGCCGCCGCGGCGACGGCACGCTCGACGCGCTCGTCGGGAATCGACGCCGGCAGGTCGAAGGCCTCGCGGACGGCCACCGCGTCCGCCGGCCGAGTGCCGTTCCCGAGTGCCTCCGGCAGTTCACCGGTCTGGACCGAGAACCGGAAGCGAGCGACGCGCCGCCACAGGTCCGTCGGGAGATCCACGTCGCTCGGGGGGACGAGCGCCGGACAGCGGGTGTGGAACCGACAGCCCGACGGGGGGTCCGACGGCTCCGGGACTGCGTCGGTCAGCGGCCGGTCGACTCCGCGGTCTGCGGGGTCGAGGCTCGGCACCGAATCGAGCAGGAGTCGCGTGTAGGGGTGCGCGGGCGCGTCGAAGACGTCCGCGACGGGGCCACGCTCGACGACTTCGCCCAGGTACATCACGGCGACGCGGTCGCAGAACCGGCGGACGACGTCGGTATCGTGGCTGATGAAGAGGATGCCGACGTCGAACTCCCGGCGGATGTCCGCCAGCAGCGCGAGGATGTCGGACTGGACCCGGGTATCGAGCGCGCTCGTCGGTTCGTCCGCGACGAGCAGGTCGGGGTTGACCACGAGCGCGCGGGCGATGGCGATGCGTTGCTTCTCCCCACCGGAGAACTCGTGGGGGTAGCTGTCGGCGTCCTCGGCGGAGAGGCCGACGCGTTCGAGCAGGTCTGTTACGAGCGCCCGCCGGCGGTCAGCGTCGCGCATCCCGTGCAGTTCCAGCGGTTCCGCGACGGCCTCGCCGACTGTCATCCGGGGGTTGAACGCATCGTTGGGGTCCTGGACGACGAGCTGGACGCGGCGCTGGAACGACCGCAGGGCCTCGCCGGAGAGGTCCCCGACGGGGTCGCCCTCGAACCGGACCGTACCGCCGGTCGGTTCCTCCATGCGGAGCACCGACAGCGCCGTCGTGGTCTTGCCGCTGCCGGACTCGCCGACCAGTCCCAGCACCTCGCCGCTGTCGACGGTGAAACTCACGCCGTCGACCGCCCGGACCCGACCTACCTCGCGGCGGAGCAGGCCCTCCGTAATCGGGTAGTGAGTCTCCAGGTCCTCCACCGCGAGCAGCGGCGGCCCGTCGGCGTCCTCAGTCATCGTCACCACCCACCCGCGGGCGGGCGCTGCGGGCCTCCTGCAGGATGGTCGCGGGGTCCTCCTCGGTGTCGTCGGCGTAGTACACGCACGAGGCGGCGTGGCTGGGGTCGCCGTCGACCGGGACGAACGCCGGCTGGTCGCTCCCCTCGCAGCGCTCGGTCGCGTGCTGGCACTCCTCGCGGAACCGACAGCCGTCGGTCGGGACGGCGCGGGTCGTCTCCGCGAAGCGGTCCGAGAGGCCGTCGTAGCTGTCGAACAGCGCCTGCGTGTAGGGGTGGGCCGGGCAGTCGAAGACGTCCGCGACGGGCCCGCGCTCGACGATGGTGCCGCCGTACATCACGAGCACGCGGTCGGCCAGCGCCGCGACGACGCGCAGGTCGTGTGTGACCAGCAGCATCGCCATCCCGCCGTCGGTCAGGTCCCGCAGGAGTTCGATGAGCCGCGCCTGCACGGTCACGTCGACGGCCGTCGTCGGCTCGTCGGCGACGAGCAGGTCCGGTTCGGCGGCCAGCGCGATGGCGAGTGCCGCCCGCTGTTGCATCCCCCCGGAGAACTCGTGGGGGTAGTCGTCGACCCGCCTGGCCGCTTGCGGGATGCCGACCTGCCGCAGCAACTCGACGGCCCGCTCCCGGGCGTCCCTGCCGTCCCCGTGAATCGACAGTACTTCCTCGATTTGCTCGCCGACGGTGTAGACTGGGTCCAGCGCGTGCTGGGGATTCTGGAAGACGTGACCGATGCGGTCGCCCCGGGCGCGGCGGGCGCGGTCGGTGTCGGCCAGCAGCGACTCGCCGTCGAAGGAGACGGTGCCGTCGACCACCTCGACGGGCGGCTCGACGAGGTCGGTGAGCGACTCGCAGGTGACGCTCTTGCCACACCCCGACTGGCCGACCAGGCAGACCGTCTCACCCCGCTCGACCGAGAAGCTCACGCCGTCGACGGCGCGGACAGTCCCGCCGTCCGTGTCGATGTGCGTCCGGAGGTTCTCCACCGCGAGCAGCGGTTCGTCGGTCCGCATTGTGCCCGTAGCGCTGGTTTCGTCGGCCATGTCACTCACCACCCCGCGGGTCGAGCGCGTCGCGCAGTCCGTCGCCGACGAGTTTGAACGAGGTGAGCGTCAGCAACAGGGCGGCGGCGGGAACGGTCGAGATCCACCAGACCTCGTGTGCTTTGGCCGTCCCCTCGGGGCCCAGCCCCTCGGCGATGGTGCCGCCCCAGGAGTGCAGGGAGACGTCGGAGAACCCGAGGAAGGCGACGCCGGCCTCGACGAGGACGAGCAGCGCGACGAGGTGGAACAGGGCGGGCACGAGCGTGTTCGTGATGTTCGGCAGGATGTGCCGTTTCGCGACGTACGACCGGGAGGCACCGAGGCTGCGCGCGACGAGGACGTGGCCGTCCTCGCGGTGCTGGATGACCTCGCTGCGGACGAGTCGGGCGACGCCGGCCCAGCTAAACAGACAGAAAGTGCCGAGCAACAGGAGCAGGGACCCGTTGAAGTAGAAGTAGCCGACGAAGTACAGCAGGATGGCGGGGATAGCCATCTGGACGTCCACGTAGGCCGTGAGGAGGTTGTCGACGAGGCCGCCGTGGAGGCCGGCGACGACGCCGACTGCAGTCGCGAGCGGGACGATGAAGGCCGCCGTGAAGACGGCGATGTAAAGTGCCACCCGGGCCCCGAGGACGACGAGGTAGGTCATCGAGTGACCGCGGTGGTTGGTCCCAAGCGGGTGCAAGAGCGAGCCGCGGCAAAAGCGGTTGATGCCCTCACCGGGAATCGTGTCGCCGACGCACTGGACGGTGAAACTCGAATCGGCGGTGAAACCGACGGGGGGGTGAAAGGCGTGGACGAAGTGGAGGTCCGGCGGCCCGAGGATGAGCGGGCCGAGAAAGCCCACGGCGACGAATCCCGTCAGGACGATGGCCCCGAACTTGTAGAGGGGGCGCGACCAGAGGGAGGCGACGAGTCTGCGGCCGACAGAGCGGTCCTGCAACACCGGAACGAGCCCGTAGGCGACGACCACGAGCAGGCCGAGCAGGAACAGCCAGTCGGTGTAGTTGAACTCCCACGTGGCGACCAGGTAGACGTGGGCGACGTAGATGTTGTAGAGGTACAGTGCCGCGAGCAACAGGCCACCGACCAGCAGGACGGCCCGCTGTGTGGTGAGCGTCGGGCGGCCCGCATCGAACTCCGACCAATCGACGTGCTCGAAGCTGGCTCTATCGTGCGAATCCGTCATGGAGGGCTGACGTCTCCCTATGCTAAAGCCTGCCACAATAAGATTGCGGTCGATTCTGGATGAGATTTATATGGGCGAGTGCGCAACCACCACGGGATGCCCTCCAGACAGCCCCCATACGGCCGCTCCGGCCGTCGTGACAGCGTGCGCGCCCGTGCCCCCTCGCGCACGGGTGAGGTGAGACCGAACCGCGACCCGCGCCGTCCGCGGGAGCGGCCCCTTCGCCCGCCGGGTGAGACCCCGTGAGAGTCCTCCGCGTCCTCGCCCGTCGCGTGGCACTCGGGCTGGCCTCGGCGTGGGCGATTCTGACGACCATCTTCGCGATGTTCACCCTCACCGACGACTGGGTGCTGGGAGCGCAGGTCGGCCGGCTCAGGTGGGTAGGCGCGGGCGAGCAGGCGGTCCAGGCAGCCCGGGAGTCCTATCTCTCCGCCCGGGGGCTCGACCGCCCGCTGGAGCAGGTCTACGTCGACTGGCTGGGCAACATGGCCACGCTCGACTGGGGCCAGTCCTTCGAGTCGGGGGCGGCGGTGCTGCCGATGGTGGCCGACGCGACGGCGCGGACGGCGATGTACGTGCTGCCGGCGCTGGTGCTGGCCGTCGCCGCCGGACTGGGCGTCGGGCTCTACGCGGCACTGAACCCACGGGGTCGGCTGGCCGAGTTGTCCCTGGTCTCGACGTACCTGGTGTTCGCCGTCCCCAACTTCTGGCTGGGAGGGATGCTGGCCGCGCTGGCGGGCGCCGAGGTGATTGCAGTCCCGCCGCTTTTCGTCAAACACATCCTCCCCATCGCACTGACGACGACGACGCTGCTCGGGGGCTACGTGAGCTACACGCGCGCCTACGCCACGGAGTTCGCCAGCACGGACTTCGTCAAGCTCGTCCGGGCCAAGGGAGCCAGGCGGCTCCGCGTCGGCGCACACGTCATCCGGAACGCCGCTATCCCGGTCCTCTCGATGGTGTTCACCGAGGCGCTCGGGTTGCTGTTGCTCACCGTCTTCGTCATCGAGCGGTTGTTCGGCATCCCGGGGTTCGGGACGATGCTGCTGGGGGCCGTCGAGCAGCGCGATGTCCCCGTTCTGCTGGGTAGCACCGTCGTCATCTCCGCCGTCGGCGTGGTGGGAAGCATCGTACAGGACCTCTCCTATGGCTACCTCGACCCGCGCGTGGACTGAGACCGGAGTGTCCAATCTTCGCCAGAGGCTGCGGGACCGACACAGCGACCGTGTGACCCGCCAGAGAGGGGTCGCTGTTCGGTCCAGACCACCGTTACATCTGTGAGGGTGGAGAGAGTAGTGGGAGAGTGTCGCATGCGATTCGGCCACCGCGCGGCGTGTCTCGACCACGACCCCGGGCCACGCCATCCCGAGAGCCCTAACCGGGTTAGGGCCATCCGGCAGGCGCTCGCAGACGCCGATAGCGCCGAGTACGTCGCCGCCGAGCCGGCCACCCGCGAGCAGGTGCTGGCCGTCCACGACGAGGACTACGTCGCCGAGTTCCAGCGGTTCTGTGCGAACGGCGGCGGAAGCTGGGACGCGGACACGACGGCGGTCGAACGCACCTGGGAGGCCGCGCTGGCGAGTGCGGGCCTCGCCATCTGGAGCGCCAGGCGGGCCGTGGCCGGCGACGACGGGACGCGCACCCCGTTCTCGCTCGGGCGACCGCCCGGACACCACGCGCCCGCGGACGACGCCCGCGGCTTTTGCTTTCTCAACAACGTCGCCATCGCCGCCCAGTCGGTCCTCGACGCCGGCCTCGCGGACCGGGTGGCAATCGTCGACTGGGACATCCACCACGGCAACGGCACACAGGACATCTTCTACGACCGGGCGGACGTCTACTACGCCTCGATACACGAGCGGGACAGCTACCCGCCGAGCGGGTACATCCACGAGACGGGCACCGGTGACGGGGAGGGGGCGACCCTGAACATCGCCTTCCCGGCCGGCACGACCCACTCGGCGTATCTGGCGGCGCTGGACGAGGTCGTCGGTCCGGCACTGGAGCGCTTCGACCCCGACGTCGTCCTCGTGAGCGCGGGCTTCGACGGGCACGAGTACGACCCGATATCCCAGCAGCGAATCTCAACCGACGGCTACACCCTCCTCGCCGAGCGGGTCCGCTCCATCGCGACGGACTGCGGTGCCGGCCTCGGGTTCGTCCTGGAGGGAGGGTACGACCTGGAGATGCTGGCGGAGAGCGTCCGCGCAGTCGACGCGTTCTTCGAGCGGGAGCGACCCGCCGAGGACTCCGCGGCGGTGCTCGACGGCGCGCGCGAAGTCATCGACCGCGCGCGCAAACAGGTCGAGCGGGTGTAGGGGTCGAGCGGGTGTAGGGATGTCCGACACCCGCGACGGACGCACTCGCCGACGGCCGGAAGCGCCGACCCCGACGAGACACTGACCCAACACTATACGCCGACGCGTCGTAGAGGAGAGGTGTATGGACACCAAGTCATCGTTCAACGTTCGCGTCTCGTCCGACGACGGGGAGACGTCGACGCTAGTCATCGGTCAGGCACATTATGGAATGGCGGGGATAACGGCGGCCGACTACCTCGTCCGACACCTCGACTCGACGCAGGTGGGCCACATCGCGCCGGAGGAGTTGCCCGGCATCACCCCGTTCGAGGAAGGGGTGCCACGCCATCACAGCCGATTGTACACGCTCAACGGGACGGGCGTGGCGGTACTCGTCGGGGAGCTGTTCATCCCGGTCGACGCGGCGCGGGCCTTCGCCGACGCAGTGCTCGCGTTCACCGAGGAGCGCGGCATCGGCGAAATCGCCGTCCTCCACGGCGTGCCGTTCCCGCACGGGCCCGAGGAACACGACGTGTTCTCCGTCGCGACGCCGGGCTATCGGGAGATGCGACTCGGGGACCAGTCGTTCGACCCGCTCCAGGGTGGCTTCCTCGACGGCGTCGTCGGCGAACTCGTCATGCGGAGCCTCGAAGACACGGCACCCGAAACCGGCGCGTTCATCACCCCGACACATCCACCGGGACCAGACGTCGAGGCGACGCTCCGACTCATCGAAGCCGTCAAGCGCATCTACGACGTCGACGTCGACGAGACGGAGTTGCGCGAACTCGGCGACCAGTTCCGCGAGTACTACGAGCAACTGACCGACAGGATGAAGACCATGACCGAGGCGGAGGCGGCTGGCGGCCACGACTACCCGGAAGACCGGATGTTCATGTAGGGTCGGCCCACGGGTCGACCCCAGCCCCTCGCCGTGCTGGCTGGCGTCGCGTCCCCACCGACGGGAGAACACGGAATTTCAGTGCCGACGAAAGCTAATAAGCGCACCCACAATTCCCGACAATTAATAATTATGCTGCGGGTACAGGTCGCCGGCGGCACGATATCGAGACGAGTGGTTCAGATGCCAGACTTTCAGAACCGAGTCGCGATTGTAACGGGAGCGAGTAGCGGCATCGGCGAGGCGACGGCCAGGCGCTTCGCCGAAGCGGGAGCGAGCGTCGTCGTCGCGGACGTCGACGCGGACGGCGGCGAAGGGACGGTCGCCGACATCGAGGATGCCGGCGGCGAGGCGAGGTTCGTACAGACAGACGTCAGCGACCCGGACGACGTCGACGCGATGGTCGAGACGGCGACGGACGCCTACGGCAGGCTCGACTTCGCGTTCAACAACGCCGGCATCGAGGGAGACAACGAACCGCTGGCCGACCAGCCGCTGGACAACTTCGAGCAGGTCATCGACGTCAACCTGAAGGGGGTCTTCCAGGCGATGCGAGCCGAGATTCCCGCGATGCTGGCTGACGGGGAGGGTGCAATCGTCAACACGGCGTCGATAGCCGGACAGGTCGGCTTCCCGAACATCAGCCCGTACACCGCGAGCAAGTTCGGCGTCATCGGGCTGACGAAGACCGCAGCCCTGGAGTACAGCGGCGAAGGGCTCCGCGTCAACGCCGTCTGTCCGGGCGTCATCGAGACGCCGATGGTCGCGGGGTCGGACCAGGAGACCATCGACCAGGCCGTCGCGGCGACGCCGATGGGACGGCTCGGACAGCCCCGAGAAATCGGCGACCCCGTCGTGTGGCTCTGCTCCGACGAGGCGTCGTTCGTCACCGGCGAGGCGATGGTCGTCGACGGCGGGTACGTGAGTCAGTGACGACAGCGACGCCGCCGGCCGCGGCAGTCGGTCGAACGACGCGGCGGCGTCGCCCTGCCCGAGGAGTGTGAGCGCACAGCCCCACTCTCGCCCAGACAATTGTCCGATTTTTCTGCCATTATTTTAGTTATATGAATATACGAGCGGGTTTTCCACCTATGTGTATTTATCAAGGGGGGGAGAACCACACAAATTTATGTTAGTAGAAGGTATAATTCGTCATATATGTCGTCGGGCGCGTGTTATCCTGACAAGGCAGAACGGGTCGACCGGTTGTGCGAGGTGCTGAGTGACAGCCTTCGCCGGGAAGTCATCCACTATTTCGAGAATTACACGCAGTCTCACGTCGCGCGTCTCGACGAAGTCGAGGAGCACATCGAGAGACGGTTGCCGCCGGAGCTGTCGGCCGGGCTGCGCTCGAAGCTCCTGCACTGTCACCTCCCGAAACTGGAAGACCGTGGCTGGCTCACGTTCGACAGGCACACCGGGACCGTTCACTATCGAGGCCACGACTCCGCCGATGTTCTTCTGGGCGAACTGCTGGGAGTCTTTAACGAGAACAGCCCGGTCTGAGTGCGGGCGTCCGAGCCGTAGCCAGACCAACAGAACGCGTCGACGGCGGTCGAACAGCCGAGTCTCTGCTGTGGCACGGACGCCAGAACAGACGGAAATCGGGGCTACTGTCGGCTGGCGCGACTGCGACGGCCCCACTGCTCGCACTCCCCTCAACACGATGAAATTTTATACGACGCGGTGTGCTATCACGGGTCATGAGTGATGCGACGGCAGAGGAGGAGACACAGCAAACCACGTGGATTGCACTCGACAACTGGCTGGTGTACGGGTTGTTCGGTGCGCTCACGCTGGCCGGGGTGGCGATTTCGCTGGACCCCTACGGGACGGGCGTCATGACACCGCCACCCCCGGCACCGGACGAGACAGGGACTCTCGCAGTCCCGCTTTTCGTCTACGTGTACGCGACGCTGGGCGCGCTCGGGTACATCTTCACGAAGTTGATGTCCGGCCTCGAGGAGTACGACGAACCGGGGGAAGTCAGGGCCATCGTCGAGATGGGGATGCGAATCCCGGCGGCGTGGGTGCTCGGGGCCGGCTTCTACGTCGTCCTCCTCCAGACGGGGAACACGCCGACCGACGCATCCGCGCTGTTCGGCGCCGTCGCGTTTCTCGTGGGCCTCTACATCAACGTCGCCATCAAGTCCCTGGGGTCGCTCGCCGACCGGATGCTGGGTCGCGGTCGGAAAGGGTAGGGCGCACCCGCGACTGTGAGACTCAGTGTCTCTGCCCCATACAGCGAGTGCATCGCGAGCGACAGCGCAGAACGCCGCGCGGCACCGCATCGGTTCGTGGCTGACACGTAACATCTCGGAAGAATTTTGACAGACGAATATCTGATACATACTGAGGAGAACGAAGGGCACCAGCAGGGCTGATTATTTACTATCGCTCGACAGTATGTCGAGTATGGCAGGTGCAGACACTTCAGGTGGTGTCAGCGCTGACACCGAGGAACCCGGGGCCGTGATGGATGCGCTCGACGAGGACGAACTCACGGCGACGTTCACAGAGGACCTGTGGCTGGATAGACTGGCCCGGAAACTCGGATTCGGCAGGCTCTCCGAGTGGCTGCCAGGGGAGACGCCGCCGTCGTACCTCTACGCCCTCGTCCTCATCGGTACTATCGTCCCGGTCCTGAACGGTCGGGCGTACCTCGTCGGGGACCCCGTCGTCTATCTCCAGAATCCATTTTTCGTCCTGCAACCGATTGCCCTGCTGGGCGCTGTCTACGGCTCACGGGCACTCCGCAGGCGCTACCACCAGGTCACGCGGGAGATGAACATCGCGGACCGGACGCGCGACCCCGACAAACTGATCGACATCGTGCCGGACTGGCTCCCGTGGGCGTTTTTCGTCTCTGCGGTCCTCCTGAATTACGTCCGGGTGCTCGCGCTGGGCGGGCCGGTCGCCATCTATCAGGACAAGGGGCTCTCGGCGGTGATTGGCTGGATGGTCGTCAACCCGATCTGGGCCTCGATCGCTGCTCAGTTCTTCGCCGTCTACCTGTCGGTCGAACTCATCGCGCCGTGGCGTCTGTGGCGGTCGGACATCGGTATCGACTTTCGCGACCCGGAGGGACTGGGTGGCTTGCGACCGCTCGGTGAACTCATCAAGCACGCCTACTACTACATGGTTGCAGGGCTGATCGCGTTCGCACTCGTCACCTACGGACCGGTGCTCTCGGTCGCCGAGTGGGGGCCGACGGCGACGACGAACGTCATCTTCACGACGGCGTGGGTCGCGACAGTGGCGACCGTCGCCTACGGCGTCTTCACGTTGCACCGGTTCATGCGCCGGGAGAAACGGCGGGAGTTGCACCGACTCAAACAGGTGGAACAGAAGTACACGGACGACCCGTGGGACATCACCGCCTACACAGTGTCACAGGACGACCAGGAGATGGTCGACGAGATCAGACAGCGAATGGAGAGGGTGAGCGCGACGAACGAGTATCCCGCGACGTTCAGTATCTGGTCGCAACTGCTGGTCAGTATCGTCCTCCCGAAAGCCGCTCAGTTGCTGATTGCCAGCGTCTGACTGGGAGTCGAGAACGCCGTAACCGGCCGTGGCGTCGCCGCGCTCGATGCAGGGTGGAAGTGCCTACCGCTTGTCAGGGGTCAGAAAATGTCCCGAAAGGGAATGTGATGAGTTCTGTCGGGACACTGTCAGAGGATGTGGGACTCACAGTTCCCACGAGTCTTTGCATGTTTGGTACTTTATTAACTGTAACTACTGGATAGGGGAGAGTGATGTCACAGGGTACCTGACGGGGCGACACAGTACATCCGTCCTCGCTGTCGTCGGCGACGGTTGCGCTCCCCTCGGAGAGCAGGTCCCTCGAAACCCGACACCAGACGCGTCGTCACCGGTCGAGCGACGGGACGATGGCCGTGACCTCCTCGTCGTCGCGGAGCACCGACTCCGCGCACTGCACGCACAGATAGACGATGACGATGGCGTCGCTCTTGAAAATCATCTCCCCGCGTTCCCCCTCTCTCTGTCCGCAACGCGTACACTTCATGGGCCAGCTACGGCATGCCAGATATTAACACTCTCGCGGGGCGTGAGTGACTCTGCACCAAAGGTGGCTACTGTCGAATCGCTGGTGAGTACGGTCGCCCAGAGGTTATCGAACGGGAGGTTGTCGGCAAAATAGTGTATGCAGACCGAACGGATTCGGTCGTTTTCGGAGGTGTGAGAACTCAGGTGTGGACGAGACAGCGGCTCTAAGAGAAGGGGTGCTGAAGTCGTCGCTTTCAAGGGAAGTAGTAACTACATAACATAGTCCTTTCAGTAAAATTGGGTTACTAGCAACCATACATATGTGATTGCAAGAGAACTTTTTAGAACAGTCCGCCGCTACGCCTCACGGAACATCCAGAACGGCATGGGGGTAGCGAGACCTGTCCGGGTGAGCCGGTCACTGAGACCGCATTCCCACTCTCCCCTGGCGGCTATCGACTGGGACGACGGTGAAACGACATCGCCGACCGACTGAACACGCGACCGTTGCGGGCATCCGGGGCCACAAACGCCGGCGCACAAGCCATCCATGAGCAACACACAGCACACCGATTGTGACTTCCTGAGTCTCGAGAGCGGCGCCGAAGCGCTGCAAACAAGCGCAGAGTTCGATGGGCCAGTCGAATCGCTGGACTGCCACCACTGTGGTGACCACTTCGCACTCGTCTACGAAAACCAAAAAGAACAGCTCCAGGCTCTCGTCCCGTTTCTCCGGCACGGGCTAGAGCGTGGTGACCGCTGTCTATACATCGTCGACGACCTGTCGAGAGAGTCGTTGCTGAGTGCGCTCCGGGATGGTGGCGTGGATGTCGACGCGGCGCTCGAATCTGGCCAGCTCTCGTTCCGGAGCGTCGAGGAGACGTATCTCGATACCCAAGAGTTCGACCCCGACGAGATGGTCGACTTCTATGCCGACGCTATTACGGAAGCCACGGAGGAGTACTCAGCCCTGCGGGTTGTTGCCGAGACGACGTGGCTCCATGGAGAGGCCGCGACGATGGAGCAGTTCCTGGAGTACGAGGCAAAAATCAACCGCCTCTTCGACAACGAGAATTGTATCGGCCTCTGTCAGTATGACCGGACGGCGTTCGACCCCGACGTTATCAGGAAGGTGATACAGACTCATCCCCACCTCATCTACGACGGCACAGTTACCAACAACGTGTATTATACACCGCCGGAGGAGTACCTGGGTCCCGACGACTCTGGGCGTCACGTCGAGCGGATGCTGGGGACACTCCGCGACCGGACGCAAGCGCGGATGACGCTCCAGGAGTGGCAGCAACACCAGCGGCAACTGTACGATATCACGTCTGATCCAGGCCGGGACTTCGAAGAGAAACTGCAGGCGCTGTTCGATCTGGGGTGCGACGTCTTCGAGATGGACTTGGGGGCGATTGCCCAGGTCGATCCCGAAAACGACCTGTTTGAGATTACGCGGGTGAGTGATTCCCACGACCACTTCCAGCCGGGGACGAGGCTGGCCCTCTCGGAAACGTACTGTTCGGAAGTCATCGACAAAGAGACGATAGTGAGTGTTTCGAACCCGGTCGAAGACGGAGTGGGAGATACCCCTGTCCGTCGGAAGTTCAATATTCAATCGTACGTCGGGGCGTGTCTCAACCTGGACAGCAGTAGCGACCGGACATTCTTCTTTATCTCGACCGAACCACGCGACGAACCGTTCTCAGAGGCTGAGCGAACGTTTCATTATCTAATGAGTCAGTGGGTCGAGTCCGAATTAGAGCGACAACACCGCGAGCGCTCTCTCCGAGAACTCTACGAGATTATCGCCGACGGAGCGTATTCCTTCGAGGAGAAGATGGAGTGCGTTCTCGAACTCGGGTGTGACCGCTTCGGCCTCGACCAGGGCTATCTGACGCGGTATCATCCGGATGACGATATCATCGAGAACGAATACGTCGCCGGACCGGCGACCCGGGAGTCCTTCGTTGGCGTCCCCGAGATGCAGGCGAAACCGGGGCAGTTCTGTCACGCGACCGTTGCACAGGACGAGCCGATCGGGGCCCCCGATGTCCGTGAACTCGGGTGGGACGACGACCCGGTCTATACAGACGGCGGACTGACGAGCTATTTCGGTGTAAGAGTCACGGACGGCACGGGATGTTACGGGACGCTCGCGTTCTGTGATACGACACCACGGGACCGTCCGTACACCGACGCCGAACAGACGTTCCTGGAGGTGATGGGTCAGTGGGTGAGTCACGAACTCGAACAACAGCGGCGCGAGGCTCAACTGGCCGCACTCAACGACATGAGTCGGGAATTGATGGAGGCTGCAACGGTGGCAGAGATTGCGGACCTGACCGCGAAATACGCCACCCAGTCGCTCCAACTACCGCTTACCGCCGTCGCCACGTACGAGACAGAAACGGGGGAGCTTACGGCGGCAGGCCAGACACCACGTGCAGCGGACACGCTGCCGCTGGCCACGTTGTACGATGGGCCGTCCAGCCCCATCTGGGAGGTGTTCGTCTCGAACGAACCGGCAGTTATCGACGCCTCTGACCACGGTTTCGGAAGCGACGTGACGCAACTCATCGCTGTGCCCCTGGCTCAGCAGGGGGCGTTCATCACGGCGACCACGACACCCGGCGGCTTCACTGCCATCGAGCGAGACTTCATCGAGACGACCGCTGCAACCGTCGAAGCCGCCTGTACCCGCGCCGACCGCGAGCGGCAACTCCACGAGCGCGAGAAGACCCTCGAAGAGCAGAACACAACGCTCGAACGACTCAACCGGATTAACACGACCATCCGGAACATCGACCAGGCCCTCGTACAGGCCTCGACGCGCGAGGAGATTGAGGAGGCAGTCTGTGAGCAGTTGGCCAGCGTCGGACCGTACGAGATGGCGTGGATCGGGGCCCGTGATTCGGTGACCGACGAGGTAACCCCCTGTGAGGCGGCCGGAGCCGAGAAAGGCTATCTCGACGAAATCACAGTGACCGTCGACGAGACACCGACTGGAAAAGGGCCCAGTGGGAAAGCAGTCAGAACCCACGAAGCACAGGTCGTCAACAACATCCTCGACGACCCCTCGTTCGAACCGTGGCGACGACCAGCGCTCAGTCGGGGCTACCACGCCTGCATCGCGCTTCCACTCGTCTATGAGGGGACCCTCTATGGGCTCCTCGTCATCTACGCCGGGCAACCGGGTGTGTTCGACGAACTCGAACAGGCGGTGTTGGCAGAGCTGGGGCAGACAATCGCCTACGCCATCAACGCGATCGAGAGTAAGAAGGCCCTCATCAGCGATGAGCTCACGGAGCTGGAATTTGCCATGGACGAGATGGGCCTTGGAATCGTGAATCTCGTACAGAAGACGGGGTGTGAGTTCTCGCTCGAAACACTCGTTCCCCGGTCCGATGGCGGCCTGCGTGCGTTCTTCTCGACACGTGGGGCGCGAGCGGCGGAGATTGTCGAGGCCGGTGGGGAATTAGCTATGACGGACCTCAGAGTGGTGTCGGAATGTACTGAGGGGGACGCCCCGGTCTGCATGTTCGAGGCAAAGTTAGAGAGTGGCTCGCTGGCCGAAACCGTGCTGGACCACGGCGGACTGCTCAGACAACTGGACGCGACGGAATCGGATGCGACGGTCACGATCGACCTCGCGACGGATGCCGAAGTCAGAGAGTTCGTCGAGGCGTTCCAGGAGCGATATTCTAACGCGACGCTCGTCGCACAGCGGACACGCGAGCGGCCCGAGCGGACGAGCAAAGGGTTCCGATCAGCGGCACTCGAAAACTTGACTGCCCGACAACTCGAAGTTCTCCAGACCGCCTATTTCAACGGCTATTTCGAAGAGCCGCGGACGCAAACGGCCAGCGAGATTGCGGAGATACTCGACATCTCCCAACCGACGTTCACCAGTCACACGCGGCGGGCGCAACGCAAAATCTTCCAGTACTTCTTCGAGGAAGGCCCTGCAGAGCAGTGAGCGGGTTCCCGGGAGTATGCTGCGTATCGTCCCGCACGGACCGTCTATTCGCCGACTGGAACGTCAGCTCGTGCGAAGTGTGGGGGCAGGTCCGAGCAACAACGGCAATGGCTAGACTGATAGCCATCGTTACGACCGCTGGCTGTGCATCCAGATACTACGCCTATCTTTCGGAAGCGCGTTTGCCCGACCACCGTGACAGACCTCACAATTGATACAGCGCCGACAGAGGAACCCTCGAACCGACCGTTGAGCGAACGGGTCGTCGACGCTGTAGCCGAAGCAGAAGGTGTCGACCCGGTAGCTCTCGAACCGATCTACGCGGCTATCGAACCCGATGCACTCGACTCGTTATTCGCGCCGCAACTTGCGATGGACGAAGTCCCTGATGCGTCGGCAGAAGTCCGCTTCAGATACCACGGCTACCGGGTCAGAGTCACCGCGACGGGGAAGGTTACCCTGGATAGCGGCCACGAAACGTCTTCGAAGACTCAGTGAACGAATCCTGGACGGATGAAGTGAGAGACCCTACGAGCCAGACACTTGTGAACTGTTTTACACCTAAGGTCGCCTGGCAGCCCCCGAGTCGCTGGTATGCGCTGCCACAGCCAATGGGACTGTACTTTGGAGTTACACTCAGGTGGGCCGGCCAAAGACAGAGACAGTGCGCTGACTCTGTAACCTGCAACGATAGTGGGCAACGCAAGTCTGTTAGAGAGTGACCTGCCTGTAGACTTTTCTACGTTCGTCGTTTGAAAGGCAGTAATGACACGGCAAATCCTCGTCCCTGTGGACGGCTCGCCAAAGTCTCTGGAGGGGCTTGAGTACGCGGTGACGACGTACTCCGAGGCCGAGATTACAGTCCTTTCTGTCATGACGCCACACGACGCGTGGAACGACGGTGACGGCTCCCCCGCGCAAGACCAGTTCGAATCGTGGTACACCGATGCTCGGGACGAGACCGACGACGTGCTGGACGACGCTCGTGAACTGGCTTCCAGTCATGGTACGGAGATAACCACTGCGGTCGATACGGGCGAACCGTGGCGGGCTATCGTCGACTACGCCGAGGGGAACGACATCGATCACATAATCATGGGGAGCCACGGTCGGGACGACGAATCACCCCTTCCCCTGGGGAGTGTCGCCGAGACGGTTATGCGGCGTTCACCTGTCCTCGTCTCCGTTGTTCGGTAGAGTGAGCCAGTCGGCCTTCGCCTGACCCGGGTTTACGGTCCCACACGAGCGGAACTGGTGAGGTCCGAACGAGTGCCCCACTGACGCCGCCCATCATGTACCGGCCGAAATTGACGATGAGAGCGCTGTCGGGCTGATTGCCGTACTCGACACTCGTTGCAGACGGCTCCCCCTGAATCCCCTCCGGAGCAACAGAGATTCCGCGGTCTGTCGCGCGCTGTGCTGTCCGTCTACGATCTGTTCTCCGTCCCGCTCTATCTGTTCTCCGTCCCGCTCTATCTGTTCTCCGTCCCGCTCTAGAACGTCGACAACCTCTCTTTGCATCCGGGTCCGGCTGTCGCATCCGGTATCAGCGACGGTGAGGATATGACTCTCGGTCTCGTGTCCGGAGGTGAACCGGAATGCGTAATCGAGGACGGATTCGGCTGGTTCGCTTCCGGCCGTCGGGGAGAGAAGCCGGTCATGCTGGTTGTGACAAACGGACGTGGCTACTCGCCGTCGGAGGAATTTGACGAACTCCCGCTCTCTCCGCTGGACTCGCTGTTACTTTCATCGGCTGACTGTGGCCCGCCGCCAGTTTGTGCCTCCTGTGCGTCTCCCCATCCCCCAGCATCGACTACGGCGAAGAGCTTGCCCCAGTTCTCTTCGTCTTCGCTCTCCGGGAGTTGGTCGCGGAGCTGTTGCAGGTCGGAGGGAGGGACGAGCGTACTCACGAGATCGATGATGACCTGGGCGTGATAGGCTGCCTCCGACTTGTCGGCTCCCTCTATATCGCTCACACGCGAGACGAACTCCTTCCAGTCGAATCGCTGGCCGTGCGCGTGGACAGCCCCAGTGAGGTACCACTTGACCTCCAGCGGAAGTGAGGCGGCGAGATCCTCGGCGTTCCCCTCTGGAATTCGCTGGCCTAAGGTCATCAGGGTCGCCCGAACCGCCCGAACCGTTTCGCCGGTTCCCGGGAGTTCGAGACGGTGCTGTATCTCTCCGGTGAACTCATCGAAGTTCATTGGTCTCCATGTACAAGTATGAGACTTGTTCACATAACACCCCGCCCCTCGAAAGCACGTCGCCATACGACGAGGGGAGTAGACCGCCAATCTCGCTCAGGATGTATGGCCGTGACAGGGCGTCCATGCGTAGGTCACTCAATCAGATGTATCCGGCAAAGTAGGGTGGTGAGACCTATTCAAATGTCTCGCCGAGAGAGGTCTCTAAGGCGAATATAGCAGTGTAAGCGTCTCCAAGAGGAGAATAAGGTCATTCGGGAGACGTAGTCGACCGGAAGCCGGTGGAGGGATTTGAACCCTCGGCCTATTCCTTACGAAGGAATCGCTCTAGCCAGTCTGAGCTACACCGGCACACTCGTTTCACTCCTGCACCGAGACTCGCAATCTCCGCGGGATTGCTCACCACCGGCGCACGTCTTCGCTCGCATCACTACGTTGTGCCGATAACCGCTATAAGAATTGCGAATCAGACCCGGTCCAGTCGCACGTCGAGCACCACGTTCAGTTCGTGCGGGGCGTACGACCGGACGGTGTGTCGCGTCTCGACGGTCACCTCGTAGTCGGGTTCGGCCGCCGCGCGAATCGCGGCCTCCCCCGGTCCGTACGGGTCGTCCTCGTGCTGGATGTCGTAGTAGTGCAGCACGCAGGAGTCACCGGCCAGCGTGAGCGCGCTCGCCAGGAACTCGTCCGCGGAGTGTGGGAGGTTCATGACGATTCGATCCGCCCAGTCCGCCCAGTCCGCGGCAACCTCGCGAACGTCGCCGTGGATAGCTGTCACGTGGTCGGCAACGCCGTTGCGACGCGCGTTCTCGCGCAGGTACTCGATTGCCGTCCCGTTGATGTCGACGCCGACCGCCGTCGCGCCCCGCCTGGCCGCGGGCACGACGGAGGGGCCGACGCCGGCGAACATGTCGAAGACGTGCTCGCCGGCCCCCACCTGCTCGACGACGCGGTGGCGCTCGGTCGCCAGCCGCGGCGAGAAGTACACCTCGGCGAGGTCGACCGCGAACTCACAGCCGTACTCGCGGTGGACCGTCTCCGTCGCGTCCGGCCCCTCGCCGACGAGCACCTCCCAGTCGCGGACGCGCTCGGTCCCCCGTATCTTCGAGGCGCGGTTGAGTACCGTCCGCGCGGGCAGTGCAGACTCGGCGATGGCATCTGCGAGCGCGC
This sequence comes from Salinibaculum sp. SYNS191, assembly GCF_037338445.1. Classification (NCBI taxonomy): domain Archaea; kingdom Methanobacteriati; phylum Methanobacteriota; class Halobacteria; order Halobacteriales; family Haloarculaceae; genus Salinibaculum; species Salinibaculum marinum. The sequence continues at coordinate 3,503,774 of NZ_CP147838.1, read as the reverse complement.
GGGCACGTTCGGTGTCGTCCTCGTCGACGACGACCACGTCACCGATGCGCTCGTAGGAGGGTGCAAAGTCCACCAGTTCGGCGGGCATCGTCTGCCGGTCGCGCTGCGGGAGGTCCCGGGTGCGGACGTCGTACTCGTCGGGGACAGCCCTCGGGTCGGTCACCGGGATGTACAGGTATCCCTCCTCGACGGCGATTTCGTGCGCGTCGTCGACGATATCTCGTTCTGCGAGACGCGCCCGGACGGCCTCGCCGTCCTCGCGCGCGACACGAACACACGGTACCGACATACTCGCTTCTGTGCGACCGGCGGCGGTAAGCCTGACGTTCGGTCTTTCGCGGCGTTTATGCAGACGACTGCGGAAGTGGTGGTATGCTCACCTTCGTCGGCCTCGGCCTCTACGACGAGCGGTCGGTCACGCTCCGCGGTCGGGACGCCATCCGGGCCGCAGACAGCGTCTTCGCCGAGTTCTACACCAGCTACCTCGCCGGCACCACCGTCGAGAACGTGGAACGCGCACACGACGTCGACATCGAGATCCGCGACCGGACGGGCGTCGAACAGGACCCGGAGCCGATTCTCCGAGCGGGGGAGACCGGCGATGCCGTCTTCCTGACCGCGGGGGACCCGATGATATCGACGACGCACGTCGACCTGCGACTCCGGGCCGCCGACCGCGGCATCGACACCCGCGTCGTCCACGGCACGACCGCACAGACCGCTGCCAGCTCACTCACTGGCCTCCAGAACTACCGGTTCGGGAAGGCGACAACGCTGCCCTTCGAACGGTCCCACGGCGGCGAGGGCGTCCCCGACAGCGTGCTGGCGACCATCGACGAGAACACCGAGCGCGACCTGCACACGCTCGTCTACCTGGACATCGACCGCGAGAACGAGGACTACATGACCGCCGACCACGCCGCCCGATTGCTCGGCGATGCGGGCCTCGAACGGGTCGGCGTCGTCGTCGGACAGGCCGGCAGTGATGATCCGACCGTCGTCGCGGACCGACTGGGTGCACTCGCCGATGGCTCCTTCGGGCCGCCGCTGCACCTGCTCGTGCTCCCCGGCGAGTGCCACCCGCTGGAACGCGACGCGCTCGTCTCGCTGGCCGGGGCACCGCCGGGCAGTCTCTCCTAACCCGCTAGCTCGGCTGGCTGGACTCACCGTCAGGGTGATCGATACCGAGCGCGTCCTGCAGGTCGTACTCCTTCCCCGTGAGGACGTAGACCAGGTCCTCGATGACCGTCAGGACCTCGGGGAGTTCCCGGACGACCAGCCACGTGATGACCACCAGCGCGACGACGGACATGCTCTGTGCGAGGATGCGGTCGGAGACGATGTAGGACACCTGCCACTGCTCCTCTAACGAGAACAGTCCCATGACGACGTCCGGGAAGACGTTGGTCATCTGCTTGCCGAACGTCACCCCGATGAAGACGTTCCGGACCAGATTCAGGACGTAGATGACTGGAATCGAGACGGCGAAGGCGCGGAGTTTGCGGTCCATTGGTGCCCGGACGGCCGCGATGAGCCCGACAAAAATCGCCATGCTGCCGATACCCGTGCACGCGATTGCGATGGTGTAGGTGACGATGGACTGCTCTATCCAGGGGACCGAGGTCGCGTCGAAGACGAACGTGCTCTCGTAGGGGTATGTCTTGCCCGTAATCGAGTAGACGGTGCCGTCCGGCCCGACGGTCTCCATCCCCGTCGCGATGCCCGGGTCGAAGCCGACGAGGTTTATCAGAACCGCGGTCTGGTCGGTGACCATCTCGATGAGCGTCTGTCGCAACACCGGAACGGTGACGAAGGGCACGTAGACCAGCCCCATGACCGCGACGGCACGGGAGAACGTGAACAGCGAGTCGCGGCCGCGCCAGAGCAACACGGCGACGTACAGCGACAGCGGCACCGCGACGATGCTGCCGATACCCTCGACGAAGCTCTTCTTGTCGATGATGAAATGCGGGATGAGCGTGAACCAGAACAGCCCGAACAGCCCCCACGCGACGACCATCACCGGCCGCGCCCGGTCGCGGTCGTACCACTCCGCAATCGTCCCCAGCAGAAAGAGCGAGATCGCGGCCCAGCCGAGTGGCGTGGAGAAGTTCCCGAGTGTCGACACGAGCTGGTCGAGCATCTGTCCCGAGTAGGACGATGACCGCTATATGTCTTGTCGTTAGTGACGTCCGGAGCGCTGTCGCTGTGTGGTGTAGCGTCCGAAAGAAAGTGCGAGTGTCGAAGGGCCGGACGTGAATCCGGTGGTTAGTAGCTCACTTACTCGTTGCGGCGGGCTGCCAGCAGTGCCGCGGCGAGCAGGGCGAGCACGGAGACGATGACGCCGAAGCCGGGACCGTCCTGACCGGGCGTGGACGTTGCGGTGCCCTCGTCAGTTTCGGTCGCGGTTTCGGTTTCGGTTGCCGTTTCGGTTGCCGTCTCAGTTGCCGTTTCGGTTGCCGTCTCAGTCGGCGTGGCGGTTGCCGTCGGGTCGTCGCCGGGCGTCGCCGTTGCGGTTGCGCCGCCGCCGAGGCCGCTGATCTGGGCGGCCGAGACGACAGCGTCACCAGCGTCGTCAGTGTACGGCCCGTCCGCACCGGGGAAGTCGTACACCTGGTTGTTGTTGGTGTCCTGGTGGGCCATGGCGATCAGCTCCTGGTTCTCGCTGATCGGCTGGTCCAGAACGATTGCGACGCGGTTGTCGGTGTTGGCTTCGAGGTAGCCGGAGTGACCGATGACGTCGCCTGCAGTGCCATCTTCGGACAGGTGGATCGCAACGAAGCCACCGGCCGAGAAGTTGGCGTTGGCGACAACGACCGTGTCACCAGTCGAGGACTGGTCGTTGAAGGTCAGGTCGTTGACCGTCGGCTCACCAGCAATAGTTCCGTCCTCGGTTGTCGAAGCGTCGTTGGCTGCGGCAAGGAGCGTGAAGCCGGTGCCAGTGTTGGCCTCCTCGCTGGAGAAGTTGAGGGTGGTACTCCACGTACCGTCCTCGGTCACTTCGGCTTCCGTGTCTCCCGGGATGATGTACGGGCTGACAGCATCGTCGTTCGAGCTGGCCTCAACGGAGACGTTGGTACCAGTCGCGAACGTCGACGTGCCAGTCACCGTCTGATCCGCAGCAGCACCAACTTCGATGGGGGTGTCGATAGTGACCTCACCCGCAACGAACGAGGCACTCGCGGATGCAGTCTCGTTCGAGAACTCGCCGTCCTCGGGCGCAACGAGACCGTAGTCGAATTCACCATTCTGGTCCGCTTCCAGTGTGAACTGGAAGTCGAACTCATCGCCATCGGAGAGTCCAGCGGCGCTCGTGTCGACCACGAGGTAGTGCGTCCCGTCGTCGAAGTCGGGGATGAGCGTCGTGTTATCAGGACCGAGCTTGAACTCGTCGGGTGCCGTGTTCCGACCAGGGTTCAGTTCCGTCGCGGTGACGCTGATGTTCTCCGCGCCGAAGAACTGATCGGCCGGGTCAGTTTCAGGCTGCGAGGCGACGTAGCCTTCGAGGCCACTCGATTCGAGCTGCAGGATGAACTCGTCGTTGCCGTTAGTCACGGCTGCCGACGAGTCCTGCGTAATGACTCCGGCCTGCACGGCGGCCAGCACGTCGCTGGCGTTTTCGAGGTCAGCTGCTGCGCCATCGGGCGCGGTCCACGTCCGCAGTGCGGTCGTGTCGCGCTGGGTGACACTGATGCGGGCACGGCTGGTCCGGTCCGCATCGGTGAAGTTGCTGTTAGACGTCTCTTCACCGTTGACCAGTTCCAGGTCGTAGCGACCGTTCTGGATGACGCTGGCAGAGTTACCACCGAGCGCACTGTTAGTGACGTTGACATTAACGGGAGTGTCATCGCCAGCAACACTGAACTCGTTGGTAGAACCTGCTAGGAACGTATTCCACTCGATCGTGATTTCACCGTCTTCGTCGGCGTCGGTCGCCGTGACGAGAGCGTCGTAACCTGCGTCGGGACTTCCAATCCGCATGGTTGCCGTTTCACCCTCGGCGACGGTGACGTCGATTTCCGCGATGTCACCGCGGGTGACACTGTACGAACGGGTCGTGAACAGAGCGTCAGCCTCGAGCGGCTCATTAACCGTGATAGTATCCGTTTCGGCGGACGCACCCGAGGAGTTGTCTTCCACCTCGATGGTGTAGTCACCAGGATCCTGCGAACTGAACTCGACAGTACCTTCGCCAGAACCGTCGAGCTGGTCACCGATCGTGGCGACGGAATCGCCATCGGAGTCCAGCAGGGTGTAAGTAACGCCGCGGTCACCAGCGTTGGCGCTGGCGGTCGCGCTCAGCGTACTGTCGTTATCGACACTGGCGGAGTCTGCCTCGATGTCCAGAGCCAGGTCGCGTAGCGTGACAGTAGCGTTTACAGGAGCGTTGGTGGTCGTGCTGAAGTTGTAGTCACCGAGGTCGCGGTTCTCGGTGTTGAAGACGAACACCTGGCTACCGGTGCCGGTGCTACCGTCGAAGAAGTAAGTGCCATCAACTTCGTTGACTTCGACGTCAGTGGCGATGCTGCCGTAGTCCACAGCGATCAGTCCGCCGCGGTAGACGTTCTGCTGCGTAACGGACGAAGCGTTTGCATCGACTGTGGTGGGCACAACCCGGACGTCGTAAGTCGAGTTCTCGGTGTTGTCTTCGAAGTTCTTGACCGTCACGTTCTGCGCGTTACGGAAGAAATCGCTCGTGTCAACAACGACCTGTGCGTCACCGGTACCGCTACCGACTATATCGGATGTGACTTCAGTTTCGGTTCCGTCCTCAAAGCCAACATACACTTGACCTGTACTACTAATCGTTTCGTCGAACGCAAGCTCGAGAACGGCGTTATCACTAGTATCCGTATAGTGGGTCGCCTTCTCGACTACCGGATTATTTCCGGCTGCAGCGGTTGTTCCTGTAAGCGCAACAGTACCAGCGAAGACGCTGAATACCATCAGCGCAGCCAGGAACAGGCTGCGAAGTTTGTCTGAATTTCCTGTCATAGTTTGTTATGGTTGTTATCTGCGGCGACAGCAGCTTTCGGCCGGTCTCGTCTGCGCCAACACCGCACCGCCGTCGACAGCGCCGGAGTACTCGCTACTATCACCATGGGCAGGGGTACGGTGTAAGGCTTGTACGCTTGTATTAAATGTTTTGTGGTCGCGTACGAGGGATGACATAGAGCCCCACGTCCACAGACCGGCCTCTCAGCCCGATTTTCCGGAAAATCGCGACGGAGCCGAGAACGTCTGACGAAGAGCTGACAGGCCTATAAATGCTTTGTGTTAGCGGAGGGTTAGTGGCCGGTTGGTTACGCGCCACGCGACCGTCGTTTCGGTAAGCCAGTTCTACCCGACCGAAACGTCCGGTAAGCCGGTCCTAAAGGCCGTCTCTCGGCGGAATGACGTGTCGGAACGGGAAAGCCTTCGCTTACCGCTCGACGACCTCGACCTCGTGGCCGTCGGGGTCCTTCGTGAACGCGTAGTTGTTCCCGCAACTCTCCGGGTCACGGTAGTCCTCGGCCTCGCGGGTCATCAGCGTCTCCCAGCCCTCCTGGAGGTCACTGGTCCGGACGGCCAGGTGGCCCCAGGCGTCGCCCATGTCGTACGTGCGCCCGTCGTAGTTGTACGTGAGTTCGACCGCCATCGCCTCCTCGGCGGCTCCCTCGGGTTTCACGAAGTAGTTGGCGAAGGTGTCCGCCTCCCAGCGGCCGGTGTGTTCGTACTCCAGCTTGCGCGTCCACCAGCCCAGCGACTCGTCGGCGTCTTCCACGCGAATCATCGTGTGGTCGAGGCTCCAGCGGGCCCCGTGGTCGCGCTCGACGATTTCCACCTCGTGGCCGTCGGGGTCCTTGACGAAGGCGTAGCCGGGGTTGTCCTCCGGTCGGCGGTAGTCCTCGACGCCCTCGTCCATCAGTTCGTAGTAGGCGTCGTGGACGTCCTCGACGCGGACGGCGATGTGGCCCCAGGCGTCGCCCATGTCGTACGTGCGCCCGTCGTGGTTGTACGTGAGTTCCAGCAGTGCGCCCTCGTCGTGGACGTCCTCCGGGCCGAGGAAGACGTTGGTGAAGGTGTCGGCCTCCCAGCGGCCCTTCTCCTCGTAGTCGAGGTGCGTGGTGTACCACTCAAGGGACTCGTCGAGGTCTTCGACGCGCATCATCGTGTGGTCGAGTGTCGCGTTCATGCAGGCCGACTATCGGACCGACGGGCGAAAAGCGTGCTGCCATCGAGTCAGCGACTCGCCGGGAGGGCGTTCCTGAGCGTGGGCCAGTCGTACCACCAGACGACGGCCAGGATGAGGACGACGCCGATGGGAACCGCGACGGTGCCAAAGCGCTGGGCGAATCCCAGCGACATCCGGACCTGCGTCAGCGCGACGAGGACGAGCAACAGCGCGGTCACGCGACGGTCCTCGCGGCCGAGGAGGACCCCCGACAGCGCGCTCGCGACGGCGAGCAGGTAGACGCCGACGCCGACGGGCCAGGCCAGCAGGAACTGCGGCAGGCCGAAGGTGTCGACGGTGACGTAGGAGACGACGTCCTCCACGACGAGCGGGCCGAAGGTGACGAAGCCGAAAGGGAAGACGAGCGTGGGCTGTCCACCGGTGTCGACGAACGTCCAGGGGACGACGAAGAGCGCGAGGATGGCGAGCAGTCTGCGGCGCGGGGCGTCCATGCGCTATCGTCGGAGCGACGGGAGGTCAATCCTGCGTCTTACTTCCGGCGGACGATGCGCAGCACGTCCTCGTCGGCGAGTTCGTGGCCCATCCCGACCTGCTGTTCGTCGTGTTTGGCGCTCGGGCCGGTGACGCGGGCGAAGCGAAAGCGCTCCGTGAACTCGCCGCCGAGTTTCTCGCAGGCGTCCTCGACGGTGTCGCCCTCGCGGAGCATGAGCGGTTCCTCGTAGTCGACGCCGCGGCCGGGCTTGTCCATGTAGATACGGATGAGCCCGAGTTCCGCCCAGATGGCCTCCCGCAGCGAGTCCAGGCCCTTCTCCTCCTCGGCGCTGATGAAGATGGCCTCCTCGGGGTCGAGGTTGTGCTCGCGGAGGTCGCCCTCGACGGTGGGCAGGTAGTCCCGTTCGATGAGGTCGACCTTGTTGACCGACACCAGCGACGGGATGTAAACGCGGTTGGCCATCACGCCGTCGATGAGGCGGTCGATGTCCAGCTGTTCGCCGATGGTCACGTCGGCGTTGACGTACCCGCGCTCGCGCAGGACGTCCGTGATGGTCTCCTCGTCGAGGTCGAGGTCGACGCTGGACGTGACGCTGATGCCGTCCTTGTGCTTCTTGCGAATCGAGACGCGCGGGGGCTGCTGGTCGAGGCGGATGCCGTTCTTGTAGAGTTCCTCGTGGAGGCGCTCGTACTGCTGAATCTCGAAGACGGAGAGGACGAAGACGACGAGGTCAGCGGTGCGGACCACGGAGAGAACCTCCTGGCCGCCGCCGCGCCCGCCCGCGGCACCCTCGATGAGGCCGGGCACGTCGAGCATCTGGATGTTCGCGCCGCGGTACTGGAGCATCCCGGGGTTGACGTCCAGCGTCGTGAACTCGTAGGACCCGGTCTCGCTGTCGGCGTTGGTCAGCGCGTTCAAAAGCGTGGACTTGCCGGCGCTGGGGAAGCCGACGAGCGCGACGGTGGCGTCGCCGTGTTTCTCGACGGCGTAGCCCTGGCCGCCGCCCGAGGAGGACTGCTTTTTCTCCAGTTCCTCCTTCTTCTCGGCGAGTTTGGCCTTCAGGCGACCGATGTGGGCCTCCGTCGACTTGTTGTAGGGCGTCTCCGCGATTTCTTCTTCGAGTTCCCGGATGTCCTCTTCGAGCCCCATTATCCCTCTCTCGGCCCCCCGGACCCATTAGGGCTTTCGTCCACGGACGGAGTGGCAGTCGTGCGCACGCTCACCCACGCATCAGGTTCATGACCTCGTCGGCCACGTCGGGTTCGACGGCGACGACGTAGGTCTGCCCGGGTTCCAGCACCGTCTCCGGGCCGGCCATGCGGTCGCCCGCCGCGTCGGAGATAATGAGGCTTCCGCGCGGGAGCGCGATATCGGAGAGCGTGCGCCCGGCGACCGGCGCGTCCTCGCGGACGCGAATCTGCATGATGTCGAGTTCGCCGGTCACGTCCTCCAGAGAACTCACGTCGGGTTCGATGGCGTTCGCCGCCGCGCGTGCGCCTGCGCGTTCCGGGTACACCACAGCATCGACGAACTGCTCGAACTCCTGTTCGGGTTCGGTCTCGGTGCGGACGACCGTCTGGATGCCGTCGGTCATCTGGTGGGCCATCATGCAGACCGCCAGGTTCGTCCCCGTGGTCCGGGTCAGACCGGCGACCACGTCCGCCCGCTCCAGGTCGGTCTGGGCGAGGACGGTCGGTCGCGTCGCGTCGCCCTTGAAGACAGTGGCGACGTACTCGTCGCTTATCTGGTCGGCCCGCTCCGGGTCCGGTTCGATGATGACGACGTCGTGGCCGCGGTCGTCGAGCAGTTCCGCCGTCCGGTACCCCACCCGGCCGCCGCCAGCGATGACGACCCGAAAGGTCCCTGTCATGGGTCAATCATCAACCTCCTGTGAAATAGTAGTGTCCGTCTCGGCACTGTCCGGGGCCTCCTGGCCCGTCACCACCTGCAACCCGTAGTACGCGACCACGCCCGCCACGATCCAGCCCGCCGACAGGAGGAGCGCCAGCGGGTCCTCCTGAATGAGGAAGAAGATGAGCACCACCGTCAGCACACCGTTCAACACGATGCCGAGCACGGCGGGAATCGGGTAGTACGGCATCTTGTACGGCCGGTTCATGTCCGGGCGCTCCCGGCGGAGTTTGATGACCGCGCCGTTGACGATGATGAAGGACAGCAGGAAGAACAGGCTCGACATGTTGCCGGCGCTCTGGGTCGGCAGGACCACCGACGCCAGCATCACGACGGCGCTCGCCAGAATCGCGACAAAGGGCGTCCCGTAGCGGTGGTGGATGTTGCCAAAGCGCGGGAGCAGTTGCCCCTCCCGCCCCATCGAGAAGGCCACCCGCGAGGACGCGATGACGACGGCGTTCAGTGCCGTCAGCGTCGAGAAGACGGCCCCGAAGACGATGAGCGCGCCGCCGTTCTGGATGATGGGCAGCCCCGTCGGCATGAAGGAGGTGGCCGCGGCGGCGATGCCCGCTTCGCCCGCGTCGGCGAGTCCGGGCGCGCCGAGGGTGCCGATGGCGACGGTGACCACCAGCAGGTAGACGACGACGGTGGCGGCGAGGCTGATGAAGATTGCCTTCGGGATGTTCTCGCGGGGGTTCTCCACCTCCTCGGTGACCGTGGTGATGAGGTCGTACCCCTCGAAGGCGATGAAGGTCAGCCCCATCGCCGAGAGGATGGCGAAGGCACCGTTGCCCTCGGCGAACAGCGGGTCGAACTGCTGGAGGGTGAAACTCGTCTCCCCGCCGCCGCCGGCCGAGAGGAAGCCGAAGGCGACGAAGACCAGCAGGATGATGACCTTCGTCGCGGTGAAGATGGTCTCGGCGCTCCCGCTGGCGGCCGTCGACACGGCGTTGAGCACGACCAGCAGCGCGACGGCGACGAGCGCGAGGCCGACCGTCGCCGGGATGTCCAGCGGCAGGAGCGGCACGGCGACTGCGCCGACCTGGTCCGGCGGTGGGACGAACTCGTAGACGTGCAGCAGTTCCAGGAAGTTCGGGGCGAACCCGAGCGCGTACAGCGCGCCCGCGATCATGTACGCGAACCAGAGCATCCACCCCATGATGAACGACGGCAGGTCGGCGAAGATCTCCCGGACGAAGGCGTAGCCCCCGCCGGACTTCGGTATCGCAGAGGCGAGTTCGGCGTACGAGAGCCCGGTGAAGGCCGTGACGACGCCGTTGAGCAGAAATACGAGAAGTGCGGCCGGGCCCGCGATTTCGGCCGCGAGGCCCGTCAGCACGAAGATCCCTGCCCCTATCATCGCCCCCATACCTATCATCGTCGCGTCGAGCAACCCGAGCTCTGCGGCCGGTGCACGCTCGCCACTGCTACTCATTGCTCAGCAATGTTGTAGCAAGCCTGATAGTTGTTCGGGTCGTTCAGCGGTTCGGTGACGGCTAATTGCCGACGACGAGGAGTTGCGAGAGCGCGGGCGCGACCGCGACAGCCCCGTCGACTCGCCGTGTGCTTTTGTCGATGTGGCCCGATAGAACCCGTATGGACCGCCGCCACTTCCTCCGTGCGACTGGCGCGCTGGCCGCCGGGTTCGCCGGCTGTACTGCCTCGCAGTCGACCGGGCAGCCGACAGCCGACGCGACGCCGACCGAAACCGTCTCCGACCTGCCGGAGGCGATCGGGCTGGAGACGCTCGCCAGCGGCCTGCGCGCGCCCCTCGACATCGCGTTCGCGCCGGACGCGGACCGCCGCTACGTCGCCGAACAGCAGGGTGTCGTCAGCGTCCACGAGGCCGACGGACTCCGGTCGGAACCGCTGCTCGACCTCCGCGACCAGGTCACCGCCGGCGGGGAGAAGGGCCTGCTCGGCATCGCCCTGCATCCCGACTTCGCGACCAACCGGCGGCTGTTCGTTCGCTACTCCAGCCCGCCCCGCCAGGGGACGCCGGACAGTTACAGCCACACGTTCGTCCTCTCGGAGTTCCAGGTGTCCCAGGACGGCCGCTCGGTCGTCGACGGCTCCGAGCAGACCGTCCTCGAAATCCCGGAGCCACAGGGCAACCACAACGCCGGCGCCATCGTCTTCGGCGCGGATGGCTACCTCTACATCGGGGTCGGCGACGGCGGCGCGGGCGGCGACCAGGGGCGGGGTCACGTCGACGACTGGTACGACCGCGTCGGCGGCGGCAACGGCCAGGACGTGCAGGCGAACCTGCTGGGGAGCATCCTCCGCATCGACGTCGACGGGAGCGACGGCGACCAGCCCTACGCCATCCCCGACGACAACCCGCTCGTCGACGGGCCGGGCCTGGACGAGTACTACGCCTGGGGCTTTCGGAACCCCTGGCGGCTGGCCGTCGACGGGCAGGACCTCTACGCCGGCGACGTCGGGCAGAACCGCTTCGAGGAGATCGACCGCGTCGTCGCCGGCGGGAACTACGGCTGGAACGTCAAGGAGGGAACCCACTGCTACGGCGCGGACAATTGCCCGGACAGCACGCCCGCGAGCGTCCGTGGCGGGGAACCGCTGCTGGATCCCGTCGTCGAGTACCCACACAGCGGTGCCGCGGTCAGCGGCATCTCGGTCATCGTGGGCAACGTCTACCGCGCCAGTGCGATACCGGGGCTGGACGGACAGTTGGTCTTCGGTGACTACCGGACCGGCGGCGACCTGTTCGTCGCGACGCCGCAGTCGGGCGACGGTCTCTGGCCGACCGCGGCAATCCCCATCGCGGACGGCGACGCCGGGAAGTTGAGTCAACTGCTCTCCTTCGGCCGCCACGAGGGCGAACTCTACGCCCTCGGCATCGGCGACGGTGGCGGCGGCGTCCACCGCCTGGTCGCCCCCGACGGGTGAGGCCCGTCACTCGCGGTCGTCCGCCCGCCGGAAGCGCATCGTGAGCGACGGGTTCTCGCCCGCGGCGTCGACCGTGAACTCGCCGTGGGACTCCTCGACGGCCCAGCGAAGGAGCCACAGTTCGAGGCGCTGGAGGTGCTCCAGGGGCGTCTCGACCTCGTTCGCGACGATTTCGAGGTCGGTGCGCGAGAACGTGTCGCCGCGGTCTGTCACCGTCAGCACCACGGCCGTATCCTCGACGGTGACGTCGATTGCCAGGTGCAGGTCGTCGGCCCGCTCAGTCAGCCCCAGCAGGTCGGTCAGCGCGGGCGTGAGCGTCTCGTGTCCGAGAATGGGTGCCGTCTCGGGCAGCGACAGGTCGACGGCGGCGTCTCGCTTCCCGCCGTCGCTTCCCAGCCCCTCCCTGACGATGGTGACGAGGTCGAGCTGCTCCAGGTCGCGCTCGTCCGCGGCGACGATGGAGTCGAACTTGCGAATCTGCTCGCTGAGCGCGAGCAGTTCGTCCGCTGCCTGACGTATCGACGTGCCCGCCTCCGCCGCCTCGTCGAGAGCGGTGGCGTCCTGCATCTGGGCGGCGTACACCTGGACGATATTCATCTTGTTCCGGAGGTTGTGCCGGAGGACGCGGTTGAGCACGGACAGTTGCTGTTCGCGCTCCTTCTGGTCGGTGATGTCCCGCTGCAGGCCGAGGAAGTGGGTCACGTCGCCGTCCTCGTCCTCGACGGGGACGATGTCGAGCCGGTTCCAGAACGGCGTCCCGTCCTTGCGGTAGTTCAGGATGTCGACCGAGACCGGCGACTTCGCGTCGATAGCGGCGCGGAGTCGCTCGACGGTCGCCTGGTCGGTGTTCTCACCCTGGAGAAACCGGCAGTTGCGTCCCAGTATCTCCGCCATGGGATACCCGGTGATGCGCTGGAAGCCCTGGTTGGCGTAGATGAGCGGGTTGTCCTCCTGGGCGGCGTCGGCGATGGTGATGCCCTGTGCGGCCGCCTCCATGGCCCGGCCGAAGAGGTTGAGCCGCTGTTTGCGCCGGCGCTCGGTTGTCAGGTCCCGCACGAGCAACTGGGTCATGGACTGGCCGTCGTAGATGACGGGGACACCCGCCACCGCGACCGACAGCGACCGGCCGGTCGTCGACTCGAAGGAGAGGTCCACGAACTCCGCGCCGGTGCCCCCGTCGGAGTCGCCGACGCCCGACATGAACTGGCGGAAGTCCGTGACGTCCTCGGGAGCGACGAAGGAGACGAGCCGCTGGCCCTCCAGGTCAGACGGATCGTCGAGGTCCAGAAGCGCCTCCGCGGCCGCGTTGGCGTAGCGGACGCGACCGTCGTCGACGAGGAGGATGGTCTCGGGCGTGAGTTCGACCAGTTTGCGGTACTGCCGCTCGCGCTCGGCGAGGCCGACCGACGACCGGCGCGCGCGAAGCAGATTCTCCAGTCGCCGCCGGAGCAGCGACTTCCCCATCGGGACCGGCAAGACGTCGTCCAGCAGCGCGTCAAGGTCGTCGTCCAGCCGCTGCCGGATATCGTCCGCGACGGTCGCGGGAGCGACGAGGACGTGCGGGAGAAACACCGACCCTGAGCTGTCGTCGTGAGCCAGCAGGTCGGTCTGGAACCGGTCGAGCGCGTCGCGGTCGAGCAGACAGAGGTCGTACTCCGACGGCAGCGGGTCGTCGACGTCCACCGTCTGGACGCTGTACCGGCCGAGCGAGTCGAGCCAGTCGGCGAGCAGGTTCCGGTCCTGGCCGTCCCGCATGGCGAGGAGAACGCGGTCCTCGGGGCCTCGCTTCGGCCCGGACGGAGAGTGCTCGGATACCACTACGTCCGGGGGTATCCACGCCCGACATATAATTCTCTGTCTTCCGGGTCTGTATGACAAACCAATATAGTGGTCGGATTCACACGGGAGAGTATGACTTCCGAGCCGGCGCGGCTCTCGACCGGTATCGACGGGCTGGACAGCATCCTGCACGGGGGACTCATCGAGGAGCGCAGCTACATGGTCCGCGGCCCGCCCGGGGCCGGCAAGACCATCCTCGGCTTTCACTTCCTGCTCGCCGGCGTCGAACGGGGCGAGCGGGTACTGTTCATCAACCTCGAAGAGGACCTCGACGACCTGAAAGCCAACGCGGCGTCGCTGGGGTTCGAAACCGACGACGTCGACTTCCTCGACCTCAGCCCCTCCGCGGACGTGTTCACCGAAGACGAGTCCTACGACGTCTTCCCCACCGCGGAGGTGGAACAGCAGCCGCTCACCGAGGAAATCGTCGAGCGCGTGCGTGCGGTCGAGCCAGAACGGGTCGTCGTCGACCCGCTGACGCAACTGCGCTATCTCACGAGCGGCGAGTACCAGTTCCGCAAGCAGGTCGTCGGCTTCATGCGCTTTCTGCAGGACCAGGGCGCGACTGTCCTGTTCACCACGCAGGAGACCGACGCAGTGCCGACCGACGACCTGCAGTTCATCAGCGACGGTGCGGTGGCCTTCGACATCGGGTCCGACGGGCAGTTCGTCAGCGTGCCGAAGTTCCGGGGGTCGCCGACCCGGTCGGGACAGCACACCTTCCGCATCGACGACGCGGGGATGCACGTCTACCCCGAGCTCCAGCCCAGCGACTACGCCGCCGAGTACGCGCTCGAACCGCTCCCCACCGGCGTGCCGGAGGTGGACGACCTGCTACACGGGGGCATCGAACGCGGCACGACCACCATCATCAGCGGCCCGACGGGAGTCGGCAAGACGACGCTGGGGACCCAGTTCACGAGCGCGGCCGCCGACCGCGGCGAGCGGTCGGTCATCTACCTCTTCGAGGAGAACGAAGACACGTTCCTCGCACGGTCGGAGGCCGTCGGCATCCCCGTGGCCGAGATGGTCGAACGGGGAACCCTCCACGTCGAGGAGGTCGACGCGCTGGAACAGTCGCCACAGGAGTTCGCCGAGTCCGTCCGCGACGAGGTGGCGACCAACGGGACGAGCATCGTGATGGTCGACGGCGTCGCCGGCTATCGGCTCACGCTACAGGGCCGGGAGTCACAGACGAACAAGCACCTCCACGCGCTGGGGAAGTACCTGAACAACGTCGGCGTCGCGACCATCCTGGTCGACGAGACGGCCGAGTTCCACAGTGATTTCCGTGCCACCAGCGAGAACATCAGCTACCTCGCCGACAACGTCGTCTTCCTGCGCCACCTCGAACTCCAGGGTGAACTCACGAAGGCGATCGGTATTCTCAAGAAGCGAACCAGCGACTTCGAGCGCACCCTCCGCCCGTACGGGATTACGAGCGACGGAATCGAGGTCGGCGAACCGCTGACTGACCTCAGGGGAATCATGACCGGAACGCCGGAAATCCGCGACCAGAAGTGAGCAACGGGCGGTCCCCGCCGTGAGGCTATCGCGCCGGGACCAGACGGGACACGAGGGAGGTCGACACGGCGGAGCGCGTTTCGACACACTAATGTCACGAGAACAATCACACATGATAATGACAGAAGTGGCCCGTCTGCGTGACAGCACGCAGATACTGCTCCCGCCGGGAGCGCTCGATGGTCTCCGCGAGGAACTCGAATCGCGGTTCGTCGTGACCATCACGCGAGAGGCGGACGGGGTCCGCATCATCGGCAGTCCCGTCGTCATCAAGGACGTCAGCGGGTATCTCGCCCGCAACGGCGTCACGCTCGCGTGAGGGACGGCGGTCAGGGGACTCTGTGTCGGTGTGACGGACGGGCCGCGAAAAGCAATCCTTAAAACTGCACGAACGGATGTGCGGATATGGCTGATACTATCGAAGTGCTCGTTCCCGGTGGGCAGGCCAACCCCGGCCCACCGCTCGGTCCGGAACTCGGCCCGACCCCCGTCGACGTACAGGCAGTCGTCCAGGAGATAAACGACCAGACCGCGGCGTTCGACGGCACGGAAGTGCCCGTCACCGTCACCTACGAGGAGGACGGCTCCTTCGAGATCGAGGTCGGCGTCCCGCCGACGGCCGAACTCATCAAGGACGAGGCCGGTTTCGAGACGGGCAGCGGCGAACCCCAGGAGGACTTCGTCGCGGACCTGACCGTCGACCAGGTCAAGCAGATTGCCGATCAGAAGCAGACCGACCTGCTGTCCTACGACCTCAAGAACGCCGCGAAGGAGATCGTCGGGACCTGCACGTCGCTGGGCGTCACCATCGAGGGCGAGAACCCCCGCGAGTTCAAGAAGAAGATCGACGCCGGCGAGTACGACGACGTCTTCGCCGAAGAAGCAGCCGCGTAGGCTGTTTCGAGGCGAAAACTCGACAATCGAGCACCGCGAGATTTTCGGTGTCTTCGCTGAGGAAGCCGCCGCGTAAGCGCGGCCGCCGAAGCACAAGCAGGTCGGCCGCTGCACACGCTCGACCCGGCCACCACGACGTTCTGTTGACCCTCGCCGGACAGCCCCAGCCACGGTTGTCCTGGCCGCCCGGACCGGCGTTTGCGAACGGCTACCATTCGCCCGTTACCGCCGGTCTACGGGGGATTCGCCGCTGGCGCGGGTTCGACGGTTTTAAGTTTCACTTCGGCGTGTGGTCGGACGAGACAGGCGCAGGCCTGTTTCACTGACCCGTAGGAGCCGCAGGCGCACTACGGAGGTGAACAATGGCAGATCAGGAGATAGAGGAGGCAGTATCTCGCGCACTCGACGAGGCCCCGCCACGGAACTTCCGTGAGACGGTGGACCTCGCGATCAACTTGCGTGATCTTGACCTCAACGATCCATCGAACAGGGTAGACGAGAGTATCGTGCTGCCCGAAGGTACAGGACAGGAGACGTCCATTGTGGTGTTCGCGGAGGGCGAAACCGCGGTCCGTGCCAGGGAGGTTGCCGACGACGTTCTCGACGGCGACGACCTGGCGGACCTCGGTGACGACGACGACGCCGCGAAGGACCTCGCAGAGGCGACGGACTTCTTCATCGCGGAGGAGAACATGATGCAGAACATCGGGCGCTACCTCGGGACCGTTCTCGGTCCGCGCGGGAAGATGCCCGACCCGCTCAGCCCCGACGACGACGTCGTCGATGTGGTCGAGCGGCTGAAGAACTCCGTCCAGCTCCGCAGCGGCGACCGGCGAACGTTCCACACGCGCGTCGGCGCGGAGGACATGTCCGCAGAAGAGATCGCGGACAACATCGACGTCATCCTTCGCCGTCTCCACGCGGACCTGGAGAAGGGACCGATGAACATCGACAACGTGTTCGTGAAGACGACGATGGGCCCGGCCGTGGAGGTGGCCTGAGATGAGCGCGGAGAGTGAACGCAAAACCGAGACGATTCCGGAGTGGAAGCGCGAGGAGGTCGACGCAATCGTCGACTTCCTCGACGCCTACGACAGCGTCGGCGTCGTGGACATCACCGGCATTCCCAGCCAGCAGCTGCAGGACATGCGCCGGAACCTCCACGGGACCGCCGAACTGCGCGTCTCCCGGAACACGCTGCTCGTGCGCGCACTCGACTGGGCCGACGAGGGCCTGGAGGACCTGACCGACTACGTCAGCGGCCAGGTCGGCCTCATCGGCACCAACGACAACCCCTTCAGCCTCTACCAGGAGCTGGAGGCCTCGAAGACCTCTGCACCCATCAACGCCGGCGAGGTCGCCCCCAACGACGTCGTGATTCCGGAGGGCGACACCGGCGTCGACCCCGGTCCGTTCGTCGGGGAACTGCAGGCCGTCGGCGCGAACGCGCGCATCCAGGAGGGCTCCATCCAGGTGCTCGAGGACTCGACCGTGCTCGACGCCGGCGAGGAGGTCGACGCGGACCTCGCGAACGTGCTGGCCGAACTGGGCATCGAGCCCAAGGAAGTCGGGCTCGACCTGCGCTCCGTCTTCGGCGACGGCGTGCTGTTCGAACCCGAGGACCTGGAACTGGACATCGACGCCTACCGGGACGACATCTCCGCCGCGGCCGGCCGCGGCCGGAACCTCGCCATCAACGCGAGCTTCCCGACGACGGCGACGGTCCCGGCGCTGCTGGCCAAGGCCAGCGGCGAGGCCAAGAACCTCGGCATCTACGCGGCCATCGAGGATCCGGACGTCATGCCGGACCTCGTCCGCAAGGCCGACTCGCAGGTCCGTGCCCTCGCGGGACAGATAGACGACGAGGACGCTCTGCCGGAGGAACTCCAGGACGTCGCGGCAGAACAGGCAGCGCCTGAGACCGCAGACGCGGACGAATCGACTGACGAGCAAGAGGACGAAGCCGAGCCCGAACCCGCCGACGACGACGAAGACGACGAAGACGAGGACGAAGGCGACGCGGGCGACGCACTCGGCGACATGTTCGGAGACTAACAATGGAATACGTATACGCAGCACTCATCCTGAACGAATCGGGCGAAGAACTCAACGAAGACAACCTGACCAACGTGCTCGACGCCGCGGGCGTCGACGTGGAGGAGTCCCGGGTCAAGGCGCTCGTCGCCGCGCTCGAGGACGTCGACATCGACGAGGCCGTCGAGGAGGCCACCGCGGTGCCGGCCACGACCGGCGGCGCTGCGGCCCCTGCAGCGGGCGACGACGACGAAGGCGGCGAAGAAGAGGAAGCAGCCGAGGAAGAGGAAGCAGCCGAAGAAGAGGAAGCAGGCGACGACGACGAGGACGAGGGCGACGCAGGCGAAGGCCTCGGCGAGCTGTTCGGTTAAAACACACACTTTCTTTCGGCGCAGCGACACCCAGCGACGGCTCCGGAGTGCGGATACCATCGGACTACGTGCCAGTCGATTTCCGGCTCCTCAAGCCTGGATAAACAGTTCTAGCGCCAGACTCAAGTGAGTCTCATGGGTAGCCAGAGTCGATGGAATCTGCGCAACTGACGGTGTACTGCGAATCGGCCGTCGTACACGAGGCGCGGTACGACCCCGACAGCAACGCCTCGCCTGTCGAAGCGGTCGCCGAAGCCGTTGCGACCGCACAGGGAACCGACCCGATGGACCTCCCGCCGCTGTACGACTACATCGACGTGCAGGCGGTGAATCGCCTGATAGGCGGGCGAGACACGCGAATCGTCGGTGAAACGGTCCTCGCGTTCACCGTCGAGACGTGGAACGTACTGATCCGGAGCGACGGCCACATCAGGGTGCTCGACCCCGAGCAAACGGCGGAGCCGGCACGCCCCTTCGAGGGCGCGAACCGACTGGAAAACGAGCCCGAGCGGGGCCACAGCCCGGCAACGGACGACTGATTCTACCCCGAAGGTTCAAGTACGAATCGCCGGCCACCATGGCGCGATGGACGTCTGGAGCGCCAGCCTCGCGTTCGGTCCCGGCCGGACAGCGCTGGCGCTGGCCTTCGTCGCCAGCGGCGTCGCGCTGGGGACCGTCAGCGGACTCACGCCGGGACTGCACGCCAACAACTTCGCCCTCCTGCTGGCGGCCGTCGCTCCCTCGGTCCCAGGCCCGCGGCGGTACGTCGGTGCGGCGATGCTCGCCGCGGGCGTCGTCCACACGTTCCTCGACGTCGTGCCCGCGCTGGCGCTGGGCGTCCCCGACCCCGCCATGGCCGCCAGTGCGCTCCCGGGGCATCGACTGGTGCTCCGTGGCCGGGGCCGCGAGGCGCTTCGCCTCTCCGCGCTCGGGAGCGCCCTTGCCGTCGCATTCGCCGTGCCGCTCGCGCTGCCGGTGACGGCGGCGATGGAGCGGGCGTATCCAGTCGTCAGCGACCATCTCTCCCTCGTACTCGGTAGCGTCGCCGTCCTGCTCGTCGTGACGGAGCGGACGACGTGGGCGCAGGTTGGCGCGACGCTCGCGCTCGCCGGGAGCGGGGCGCTCGGCATCCTCGCACTGGACCTGCCGGCGGAGGGCGTCCTGCCGGCCGGGGAGATGCTCGCGCCGCTTTTCGCGGGGCTGTTCGGCGCGCCCGTGCTGGTCGAGGCAGTCGGCGGCGAGGGCGTCCCGCCGCAGGCCGACGGGACAGTCACGACGTCGCGGCGCTTCGTGGCCAGCGTCGCACTCGTCGGGACGCTGGCCGGGGCAGTGGTCGGCTACCTCCCCGGCATCTCCAGCGCCATCGCCGCCACCGGTGCCCTCGTGGTCCTGCCGGCCCGTGGCCCGCGGGCGTTCCTCGTGGCGACCAGCGGCGTCAACACAGCCAACACGATCTTTGCGCTGTTCGCGCTGGTCGCACTCGGGAATCCCCGCACCGGCGTCCTGGTCGCGCTGGAAGACGCCGGTGTGCCGGTCGTGCTCCCGCTCCTGCTGGCGAGCGTCGCCATCGCCGCCGCGGCGGGGTTCGCGCTCGTGCTCGCGGTCGGGGACCGCTACCTGGCCGCGGTGGGGAGCGCCGACAACACGCGCCTGTCGGTCGGCGTCCTCGGCGTGCTCGCGTTGCTCTCTGTCGCCATCGCCGGCGCCCTCGGACTCGTCGTCTTCACGGTCAGCACGCTCGTCGGACTCGTTCCCGGCCGCTACGGGGCCAAGCGGGCGAACCTGATGGGCGTCCTGCTGGTCCCGCTGGCACTCGGCATCTGACGGGGTGTGGACGGACTACTCGCCGCGGGTGCGGCGGCCGAGCAGGAGACCCAGGACGAGGCCGACGCCGACGGCGAGCGCCGTCCGTCGCCAGTCGGTAAAGCGGACGAACCGCGTCTCCGCGTCGGTCACTTCGAGGACTCCCAGAGGGCGGGCGTCGACGCCGCCGCCGACACCGCCGCCCTCGCCACCCTCGCCGTCCTCGTCGCCGTCGCCGCTCCCGAATCCCCCGCCGAAGCCGTAGGCGACCCGCGCGACCGGCACGAGCGTCCGTCCCTCGGCGGTTATCGGGTCGCCGAACACGCGGTCGACGCTCGCACTGTCCTGGATGCGCTCGACGAGGTGCTCGACCGGTGCGAACGAACCGGTCGGTGTCGTCTCCGCGTCGGAGTGGGTGGAATCGGATGACATGATAGTTGGTGTGGCGGCGCGCCGCGTGGAGGCGACCGCGAGGCGCGCCTTTCTGCCAGTGAAACTACGGGATGCGTTCGCTTAAACCTAGAATACGGTCCGGCAACCGCTACGGTCCACTCACTCGAACCGGAACGTCGCGCCGTCGTCGGTGTCCTGCACCTCGACGCCCAGCGCCTCCAGTTCGTCGCGGAGTTCGTCCGCCCGCTCGTAGTTGCCGGCCGCGCGCTCGCGTTCGCGGACCGAGAGCACGAGTTCCACCAGGTCCTCGGCGACGGCCACCTCGCCACCGCCGCCGCTGTCGCCGAGCGTCAGACCGAAGATGCCACCGGCGAACTCCTCCAGCGTCTCGACGGCCATCCGGAGCCCGCGGTAGTCGTACTCGTCGCGGGCGTCGACGTGGGCGTTCACGGCGGAGACGAGTCCCTCCAGCGCCGCCAGCGCGCGGCGGGTGTTGAAGTCGTCGTTCATCGCGGCGGCAAAGTCCTCGTGGGTGGCGTCGACGGCCGCCCGGAGGTCCTCGTCGTGGACTTTCGTCCGGGCGTCGACGCTGTCGCAGGCCTCGACGGCGCGCTCGTACCCGCGCTCGATGCCGTCCCAGCGCTCGACGGCCTCGTTCATCGTCGCCCGGCTGTAGACCGCCTCGTTGTGGTAGGCCGTCGACAGCAGGAACGTCCGGACGGCGTCGGCACCGTAGGTGTCGATGGCCTCGGCGACGGTCTCGAAGTTGCCCAGCGAGGAGGACATCTTCTCGTCGTCGGCGGCGTCGAGCAGGCGGACGTGCAGCCAGTAGCGGGCGAAGGTCTGCCCCGTCGCGGCCTCGCTCTGGGCGATTTCGTTCTCGTGGTGGGGGAAGACGAGGTCCTGGCCGCCGACGTGGATGTCGATGGTCTCGTCGAGGTGGGCCATGCTCATCGCGGAGCACTCGATGTGCCAGCCGGGCCGTCCCTCGCCCCACGGCGAGTCCCACGTCTCGGCCGTCTCGACGGCCTCGTCGGCGGGCGCGGCCCCCTCGTGCTGGTGGTCGGCAATCTCCTCGGGGGCGACGCCGTCGGCCTTCCAGAGGGCAAAGTCGGCTGGGTTGCGCTTCTCGGCGCGCTCGCGCTCCTCGCCCTGGGCGTCGAGTTCCTCGACGTTCTGGTTGGAGAGTTTCCCGTAGTCGTCGAAGGCAGTCACGTCGAAGTACACCGAGCCGCTGGACTCGTAGGCGTAGCCCTTCTCGACGAGGGTCTCCACGAGGTCGACGATTTCGGGGACGTGCTCGGAGACGCGCGGATAGACGTCGGCACGCTGCAGGTTCAGCGAGCGCATGTCGGCGATGACGTCGCGGATGTACGAGCGGGCGACGTCGGCCTCGCTGTCGCCGGCCTCGCCCACGCGGGCGACGATTTTCTCGTTGACGTCGGTGAAGTTCTCGACGTGGCGGACGTCGTAGCCGAGGTGTTCGAGCCAGCGGTGCATCACGTCGACGTGGACCCACCCGCGGGCGTGGCCGAGGTGGGCGGGGTCCGACGTCGTCAGCCCGCAGTAGTACAGCAGCACGGACTCGGGGTCGGCCGGCTCGAAGGGTTCCCGCTCGCCCGAGAGCGAGTTCGTCACGCGTAGCGTCATTGGCGAAAGGTACACGGGCCACCGTTTCAACTCTGCGGTCCCGCGAGCGCAGTTGCAGAGTCGGCAACTACGATTCCAGTTTTAAATACGCCGGGGTCTAGCCACCGGACGTGAGTGAGGACTGTGACGACGAGAAGGTACTCGCACTTCTCGACGACGAGTACGCTCGCGCAATCCTCACAGCGACGAGTGCCGAACCCATGTCTGCACAAACACTGAGCGAGCGGTGCGACGCGTCGGTCACGACGATATACCGGCGCATCGACCGCCTGAAAGAGTGTGACCTCGTAGAGGAACAGCTACAGCCCCAGCCCGACGGCAACCACTACAAGGTGTACGCCTCGCGGCTGGAGTCGTTCTCGGTATCCTTCGAGGACGGCGAGATGCGGGCCGACATCACCCGCGCGGAGGCTGAAGAGGACGTCGCCGACCGCTTCACGAGGATGTGGCAGGACCTATGACGTCGCTACTGTACTGGGGCGAGGTCGTCGTCGCCGTCGCGTCCGTCGTGCTGGGGCTGGTCATCGGCTACCAGGCCTACCGCGGCTTCCGGCGCAACGACAGCCGCTCGATGCAGTACCTCTCGCTGGGACTCATCTTCCTGACGGCCGTCCCGTTCACGCTGTCGTTCGTCGGCACGCTCGTCATCAACTTCCAGCCCGACCTGGCGAACCTCGAACGCTACCTCCTGGCCGCAAGCCGGACGATTCAACTCGTCGGCCTCGGCTTCATCACCTACTCGCTGTACGAGAAACCCTGAGCGGGCCGGTGGGTTCGGCACCCGTCTCAGCCACACGCGACCGACCGTGCGACGTCGACCATCGACGACTCCGGCAGGTCGCCGGCGACCACGTAGATGTACTCGCCACACTCCCAGACGACGATAGAACTCACGCCGGAGGACCGGAAGCGACCGGTCCGGTCGCCGATGGCGA
Source organism: Salinibaculum sp. SYNS191 (assembly GCF_037338445.1). Classification (NCBI taxonomy): domain Archaea; kingdom Methanobacteriati; phylum Methanobacteriota; class Halobacteria; order Halobacteriales; family Haloarculaceae; genus Salinibaculum; species Salinibaculum marinum. The sequence continues at coordinate 3,480,842 of NZ_CP147838.1, read as the reverse complement.
CCGGTTTCCCCTCCGACGTGTCGATGTAGGACTGCTCGCTGGTCTTCGTTACGACGAGCCGCGAGGTGGTCGCGCGGTAGGATAGCTGGACGGCGTCGAACGTCCCGCCGTCAATGCGGTCGGCCTGGACGAGCGCGTACCGGCCGGGAACGGCCGGGTCGGGGACGGGAACGTCCGTCGCCGCGACCAGGTCGTCCCTGGAGTCGAAGCTCGTCAGGTCGTACGACTCCGAGCGGTTGGCCGTCGCCCCCGGCGGCGGGTCGAACCTGAACCGGTCGGGGCCGAAGTCGGTCTCGAAGCTGACGTTCGACAGTTCGTAGGTGTACGTCGACCGGTTCCCGCCGAAGCGGGACTCCTGATGGAGCTTCAGCGTCACGAAGTGCTCCGTATCGAGCCAGAGCGTCTGCTGGAGGATGCCCTGCGTCCGATTGCCGGCCGCGGTGTAGTTCAGCACGTGTGCGGTCCGCCCGGCAATCTGCTGGGTCCCCTCGTAGCTGACGCGGAACTGCCCCTGGGAGTCCCCCTCGCTCTCAGGCGTTCCCTCGCCGGCGTCGGGGACGACCGGGAGCGGCGCCCCGCCGACCGGCGGCCCGTCGGTCGTATTTCCTCCCGCACGCGCGTCGGCGACGGCTGCCTCGACGCGCTGGGCGCTGGACTCGAAGCGGTCGGTACCCGACGTCGAGACCTGGATGTACTCGTTCGACGTGGCGTTGTACTGGACGATTGCGGACCCGTTGGCGACGTAGAGGTTCCCGGCCTGTGACACCGGAGCCAGGATCTTCGCGCGGGAGTTACCGTCGTCGGGGTCGAACCAGACGCGGACGCGCTGGTCGGTGTCCTGGCTCTGGTCGATATCGACGGTCGCGGTGTAACCGTCGAGACTCCGGTACTCCTCGGCCGCCTCCTCGCCGGGCGGCAGGGGGGGAGTCGGACCCGGTGAAGGCACTACACCCCGAGAGGAGAACGGCGAGCAGGAGGGCAGCGACGAGGGCACGCCGGCCGGTCCGCACCGGCCGGGAGCGGGCGTCGGCTTTCATGCAACTCTGTTGGTACTGTTGTCGGAAACCCACTAATATGCCTTGCGAGTCCGTTGTGACCACATCACACCAGTTTGCGCGGGGGACCGGACACTGTGTGACGAACGTGACTGTCTCCTGTCATTGGGGGGGGGTGTGTGGGGAGGGCGCGAACGTCAGCGGGGAGATACGCGTCAGTGGGGATGGTGATGTGCGTCAGCGGGGACTCGGGCACTCGATGTCGGCGGCGATGTCGACCAGCGTCTCCTGCTCGAACTGTCCGAGGAGGGTGTAGGCGGTGTCCTCGCAGGTCCAGGTGAGCGACGCCATCTGCCCGAACTCCGAGTACTGGGCGGTCCGGTCGCCGACCGAGACGTTCTCGCCGTCGGACGGATTCCTCTCGCCGGCCGCCGTCACCTGCATCGTCACCGTCCGGTCGCGGTCGGCGTACTCCAGCGAGACGATGGACGTCGACCCGTCGACGACCGACCCGCGCTCGAAGGCGAACCGGTCGGCCAGTTCCCGCCCGGGAATCGGGCGGTCGACGGCGTCAGCGAGGCGGTCGTAGGACTGGAACTCCGAGACGTTCGGGGTGGAGGGTGTCCGGACCTCGGCGTCTTCGGGGAGGTCGAACTCGAAGGTCCCGTCCTCGAAGTCGGGATCGAGCGTCAGGTTCCGGTAGCGGACGGTAGACGTCGCCTCGCCGAACGCCATCGACATCTTCACCGGGAACAGTTTCTCGGTGTCGACCCACATGGTGATGGTTCCCGAGAGGGCGGGGCCAGCGGACTCGTTGGGGACGAGCGTCAGTTTGTGCGTCTCCGTCCCGTTCAGGTCGACCGTCCCGTTCGAGTAGATGTCGAAGTTCTCGACCAGCCGTTCGACCCGCGGGACGGTGTTGGTCGTGCCCACGTCGGGGACCTCGATGCGAGTGGCCGTGTTCTCGGCGGCGTTGTACGTCCACATGACCGACCCGTTCGAGACGGTCTTGCTGCCGGCCCGGTCCGGTGGGGCGAGGACTTCCTGGCGCATCTCGCCGGTACCGGTACGGGCCCACACCTCCGTGGTCATCTCGAAACTCCGGTTGTCGAACGTGGACGATACCGTTACGGTCGCGTGATACCCGTCGATTTCCGACAGCCGCTCCTCGAACTTCTCGGCGACACGCTGCTCCTGGTCGTCGGTGAGCTGCTGGCCTGCGCACCCGCTCAGGGCGAGAGCGGCGGCGAGACAGACCACCAGCACGGAGGACCGATTCGGGACCATCGCACTCCGGTCTTCACTCCCCGCTTCCATAAACCGAGTCCGTGAGTTGCCGAGACAGCAACCCGGGAGAAGATATATATACGACGGTCCTGACCCTGCCGGGGACGAAGTCCTAAAGGACGGCTCCGCCCTATCCCGCGTATGACCACCGCGCTCGTCATCGCGGCCCACGGGTCCCACCTCAATCCCGGGTCGAGCGCGCCCGCCTTCGCGCACGCCGACCGCATCCGCGCGACGGGGGCGTTCGACGAAGTCAGGGAAGCGTTCTGGAAGGAGGAGCCGTCCTTCCGCGAAGTACTGCGGACGCTCACCGCCGACGAGGTGTACGTCGTCCCGCTGTTCATCAGCGAGGGGTACTTCACCGAGGAGGTGATTCCCCGCGAACTCCGCCTGGAGGAGTGGGACCCCGCCGCCTGGGACTCCGACGGGACCAGCGCCGACCACGCCACCTTCACGGCCGGCGACGTCGGGGCGACGGTCCACTACTGCGGTCCGGTCGGGACCCACGACGAGATGAGCGACGTCATCGTCCAGCGGGCGAAGTCCGTCACGGGCGACCCCGACGTGGGGCCGGGCGTCGGGCTCGCGGTCGTCGGCCACGGGACGAAGCGCAACGAGAACTCCGCGAAGGCCATCGAGTACCACGCCGACCGGATCCGCGAGCGCGGGCGCTTCGCGGAGGTCCGGGCGCTCTTTCTCGACGAGGAACCGGAAGTCGACGGCGTGACCGGCCACTTCTCGACGGAGGACGTCGTCGTCGTCCCGCTCTTTATCGCCGACGGCTACCACACCCGGGAGGACATCCCCGAGGACATGGGCCTGACCGACGGCAGCGGCGAGTGGGAGACGCCGGCGACTGTCGACGGCCGGCGCATCTGGTACGCGGGCGCTGTCGGGACCGAACCCCTGCTCGCGGACGTGGTGCTGGAGCGGGCACTCGACGCCGGCGCGGACGTGGAGACAGCGAGCGTCGGAGCGGCCGGTACCGTGGAGGGGAGCCGATGAAGGCCGAGCAGGTCGAGGCGCTCCTGACGGCGGCCGCGGAGGGGGTCGACACCGAGGTACTGACGGCCAGCGAGTCGGACGGCACCTACGACTTCTCGGTGCCGGACGCGACCTACCACGGACTCACCGACGCGGAACTTCGCGACGCCGCGCGCCGCCACAGCGAGGCCGTCACGGAGTGGTACTTCTGGGAGCGAGTCGCACCGGACGCACCCGACCGCCGGGCGTTCCTCCGGTGGGTCGAGGGTGCCGACGACCTGTCCCTGTCCGACCGGCGCGAGCGCCTGGCCGACGGTGTCGCCCGGGACTGGGGGCAACTCCGCATCCGGGCGCGAACCGTCGAGGTCGGCCGGCGCGCGTACGAGGTCCGCCACGTCGACGACGCCGGCGAGCGCGTCGAGGACCTGGCCGTCCACACGGACCCGCTGGACGCCCGGGAACTCGCCAAGCACGACGACCGCGGGCGCTACCGCCCGCTCTCGACTGCGCCGACGCTCCAGCGCGGGTGGGCCTTCGTCGACCTCGAACCGGCCGCGGTGGTCAGAGCGGTCGACACCTTCTACCCCGCGACGATTGCGAACTGGCACCGCGAGCGGGCGGGCGACCTGGACGTGAGCCACTGGCGGGAGACCGCCGGCCGGCAGACCGGTATCTACGGCGTCGTCGACACCTGGGACCGCGGCGAGGGCCACGAGCACGTCGAGTGGGTCGCCGAAGCCTGCTGTGCGGATTCCCAGTGCCTGAAACGGCGCGAGTGGGAGTACGACGAGGAGACCGACCTGGACGTCCACGGTGGGGACGGGACGTTCCCCTGCCGGGAACCCTGCTCGCTCGTCATCTCTGCCGCCCGGCGCTGGGCCCGCATCGAGGGCGAGGAGGCGCGGACCTACGAGTTCGAACTCACGCCCAGCGAGAAGGAACAGGTCGAGGAAATCGTCGACGCCGTCGCCGACGGCCGGGCGGACGACGTGCGCGAGGCCGATTTCAGCGACGGCGCGAACCGCTGGCGCGCGCGATACCTGCGCGCCAAGCGCATGAGCGACGGCACTCTCTCAGGCGTCCCGACCGACCGGGACGAAGACGGGGGCGGCGACTGACCGCCGTATGCGCTCGCGGCACCACTTCCCGATTTCGGCCGCCGTCGGCGTCGTCCTGGCGCTGACAGTCGAGACGCCGCTGTCGGCCCCGCTGCTCGTCGTCGGGGCGGCGCTGCTGGGGACGTTCGTCGACCTCGACCACTTCCTCATCGCCCGCGTCCGGACCGGGACGTGGGAACCGCTGGTCCGCTGTCTCCGTGACCCCCGGATGGCACTGCTCGACCAGGACGCCATCTTCGAGGTCGGCGACGTGGGTGTCTGGACGCGGCTGGCGAGTCACGCCGTCATCACGGTGGCGCTCGTGGCCGCGCTCTCGGCCGTCTCGCCGCCGCTCGCGCTGGCGGCCGGCGTCGTCCTCGCCGTCCACGTCGGCTGTGACGTGGCCTGGGACGCCTGGCGCGGAACGCTGACCGGGTGACTACCGCTCGTCCAGTCGCTCGCCGGTCGCCTCGTACGTGCGCGCCAGGTCGGCGTAGTGCTCGGCCGTCGCCTCGCTCATCGACCCGTCGAGTTCGGCCTTCACCTCGGCCGGCGCGCCGACCACCATCGTCTCCGGCGGGACCTCGGTGCCGTCGGTGACGACGCTGCCGGCCGCGACGACCGCTCCCTCCCCGATGTGTGCGTCATCGAGGACCACGGCGTTCATACCGACGAGCGCGCCGCGTTCGACCGTGCAGGCGTGGACGATGGCGCTGTGGCCGACCGTGACGTCCGGGCCGAGGACGGCGTCCTCGTGGAGCACGGCGTTGTCCTGGACGTTCGCGCGTTCGCCGACCACGATCTGTCCGTGGTCCCCGCGCAGCGTGGTGTTCGGCCAGACGCTGGCCTCGTCCTCGACGACCACGTCGCCGATGACGACCGCGGCCTCGTCGACGTAGGCCGAGTCGGCGACGTCGGGTTCCATCCCGTCGACTGCTCTGAGCATGCTCCCGACTGCGCGGGCCGCCGCCTTGAAACCGCGGTTCGACCCTCAGGACCGTTCGACGACGGGTTCGAACTCGGTGACAGTGTCGAGGGTGTACCGCCGGCCGGACTCCGTCGAGGACAGTTCCATCTCGACCCGGATGCCGACCTCCGTGACCGGCGTCGCGTTGGGGTCGACGAGCGTCTCCAGATTCAGCGTGCCCTCCCCCAGTTCGCCGGTGTCGTCGAGTTCGATGCGCGTCCAGAGGTCTTCGACCTCCTCGTAGGTGAGGTCCGGCCAGAGCCCGCCGGAAGGGGCCTTGAGGTAGATGTTCGCCGGCGGGTCGACGGACGTCCGCGGCGCGCGGAGGTCGACGGTGAACGACTCGATTTTCGTGTCGTCGTGGGAGTTCGTGATGCGAAAGCCGAAGTCGTCGGTGGGCGAGCGCTGGAGCGAGCGCTGGTCGAAGCCGACCGCGAGGATGCGCTGGCCGTCGTGGCGGCAGATGAGGTACTTTTCGCGGCCCTCGTCCTCCGGTTCCGTCTCCTCGACGGTCAGCGGGACTGTGCTGCCGAGCAGCCCGGAACAGCCGGCAGTGGCGAGGCCGGCCCCGGCCAGTCCCGTCGCGAGAAACGTGCGTCTGTCCATACAGTCCCTGGACCCGGGACCCAAGTAGGCCTACTGATGGTACAAACAGCGGTTTGTGTTACCCCAGGCGACCCGTGACGGTCTTTTCGGTCCCGCCGCAGGCCGGGACCCGTCGCTACGCCGGACCGACCAGTTGCACCCGGTACCCGGTAGCCAGGAGTGCTGCTTCTAGACGCCCTCGATGGTCTCGCGGAAGTCGTGGATGGCGTCGAGCGCGTCGTCGATGGTCGCGGCGACGTCGTCGCTGGCGTCGCTCTGGACGTCACCCAGGGCGGATTCGATGCGTGCGAGGCGGCCGTGGTCGGGGTCGGTGTCCCGCTCGGCCAGCGTGTCGAGCTGGGCCGAGAGGTCCGCGAGACGGTCCGCGTCGTCGCCGCTGCTGTCTTCCGCGGCCGACGCGAGCAGGTCGCTGGCTGTCGCGAGTTCCTGACGAGTCATGTCTCTATCTGGACTCACGTGTCCAAAAACGGTTTCGGTCAGTCCGAGACGAGCGGGACGGTCCGGACGGGGAGGTCGGTCTCGAGCAGGAGATGTTGCGCGGTCGAGCCGAAGACCATCTTCCCGACCGGGGAGCGCTTGCGGATGCCGATGACGAACTCGTCGGCGTCGTGGCGGTCGGCCGCGTCCAGCAGGTCGACGACGGGCTCGTTGCCCCGGACGAACTGGTCGGCCTCGAACTCGACGCTCTCCCCGAGTCCATCCTCCAGGACGTCGAGTGCCGCCTCGCCGTCGGCGATGTCGTCGGCGGAGGTTCTGTCCCCGCCGACGAGAGAGTTCACGCCGTACACCGCGTCGTCCTCGTCGAGAACCCGCTGGAGGTACTCGACGAGCCGTTCGCTGGTCTGCTCGCCGTCAGTGCCGACAATCAACCGTACCATGGCGGAAGATTCGCCGCCGCCGTGTATAAAAGTACACCTGTGTATATCCACCCTCCACCGGGCGGGAGGCCCGCAGTGGGGCGATTGACGGCTCCGATCCCCACTAACCCAAATTCATTAGGTATCTAACTTACACGGTCTAGGGTCGTGTCTAGTGAGTGTGAACGAGTCCCAGCTCGACAGAGGAAAGGCCATCCACAAGGAAACTGGCCAGACGTTCTACTACGCGACTCGTCTCCTGCCGGCCCGGATTCGGAGCCCGACCTACGTCCTGTACGGGTTCTTCCGCATCGCCGACGAGGTGGTCGACGGCGACCAGGAACTGACGCCCGACCAGCAGCGCGAGCAGCTGGAGGAGATTCGGCAGGCGGCACTGGGCAACGAACCCGCCGACGAACCGGTGGTCGACGCCTTTGCGGAGATCCGCGAGGAGCACGGCATTCCCGACGAGGAGGTCGACGAGTTCATCGACGCGATGCTCGCCGACATCGACACCGACCGCTACGAGACCTACGAGGACCTGGAGGGGTACATGCGCGGGTCCGCGGCGGCCGTCGGCCACATGATGTGCGCGCTGATGGACCCCGAGGACCGCGCGGCGGCCAGCCCGCACGCCGGCGCGCTCGGCGAGGCCTTCCAGTTGACGAACTTCATCCGCGACGTCCGCGAGGACATCCGGGACCTGGACCGGGTGTACCTCCCGATGGAGACGCTCGACGAGTACGACGTGACCGTCCAGCAACTCCGCGACGAGGAGTGTACGCCCGGTTTCCGCCGTGCCGTCCAGTCGGAACTCCGCCGCGCCGAACAGCTCTACCGCGAGGGCGTCGCCGGCATCGAGTACCTCCCCGAGGACTGCCAGTTCGCGGTCCTGCTCGCGGCGACGCTGTACGCGGAACACCACCGCCTCGTCCGCCGCCAGGAGTTCGACGTCATCTCGACCCGACCCTCCCTGTCGACGCCCCGGAAGATGCTGGTCGTCGCCCGGACCTGGTGGAACTGGCGGCGGTTCAAGGACCCCGTCACCGTGTTCCGCCGGGTCAGCCCGGTTCCACGGGCCGACGCCGCCGACTCGGACTCCGACGACCACTCCCACGTTCCCCACCCCGAGTAGGGACTCCCCGTTCCGTTCTTCTTACCCCGACTGTCGCCCCGCTGCGCCACGCCAGACGGCGAAGTCGAACCGGTCCAGTCGGAGCAACCCGGCCGCGAAGAGCGCCGCGACAGCGACCGGTATCCACGCCCCGTAGAAGGCGTTGACGGCACCCCACAGCACCACGAAGCTCACCAGGTCGTCCAGCATGTACGGACAGCCCTGGACGCGCTCGACCAGCGCGTCGTGGTCGAAGGCGGCGTCGACGAGGACGGTCGCCACCGTCGCGCTCAGCACCCACCCCGCGTAGTTCGACAGCGGGACGCCGTAGTAGACGCCGCCGCCGTAGTCCCAGAAGCCGAGGGCGACCGCCGCGGGGTCGAGCACCAGGTCGACGGCGAGGACGGCGGCGACGACCACCGGGAGCCGAACGAGCGCCGACCGGGCGCGGTCGCCCAGCAGGAGCAAACAGAGGAGGTAACTGTTGAGCACGAGCGGCAGGAAAAACACCGGCAGACCCACCGGAATCGTGTCGAACACCATCGGCCCCAGCGGGATGTCGTAGTGAAAGTCGCCGTAGGGGAAGCCGGTGGTCGCGCCAATCCACTCGATGCCGTAGGCGTAGGCGGTCAGCGCGCCGAGCGCGAGCGCACCCCGGCGGCGAATCAGCGGCAGCAGGCCGGCGATCAGCGGGGCACGCATCACGAGTACGCCCGTCAGGACGAGGTAGGGATTGAAGGCCAGAATCGCCGGGAGGAGGTCCTCGGCGCTGGCCAGCAGCAGCACTGCGCCGACGAGCGGGAAGACCACGGCGATGGTGAAGCGGTTCTCGGCGACCACTCTGTCGAGCCCTCGCTCGACGTCGACCCGGTCGGTGGGCCGTCGCAACTCACCCATACAGCAGCCCCCAGATTGCGCCCATCGTCAGCACCATCCCGGCCAGCGTGTTGAGCACCGGGAACCACCAGTACGCCCGGTCGATGTCGACGCTCGCGGCGACGATACCGACGACGAAGACGGGGTAGACGGCGAAGACGCCGCCGAGGAACGGGTGGACCAGCCCCATCAGGACGGCCGCGGCCAGCCAGACGAGCCCGCAGTACGCCAGCGCGCCGCGCTCGCCGAGGAAGGTGGCAGTCGTCTGGATGCCGGCCGCGCGGTCGGGTTCGATGTCCGGCACCGCCGAGAAGGTGTGCATCGCCATCGTCCAGAGCCACCCGCCGGCGACGGCGAGCAGCGGCGGGAACGTCCGGGCGACGACGAGGTAGGCGACGACGCCGGGCAGGATGTACAGCCCGTTCGACAGCGAGTCGAGAAACGGCGTCGTCTTCAGGCGCAGCGGCGGCGCGCTGTACTGTGCGCCGAGCGCGAAGAAGGCCGCGAGCACGTAGACGCCCTCGAAGGGGAGAAACGGCACGAGGAGTACGCCGGTCGCGCTCATCAGGTAGACGAGCATCACCACGATGCCGTCGCCGCTGTACTGGACCTCCTTGCCCTCGTCGCTCTTTTTCGGGTTGTGCTCGTCGACGTCCCTGTCGAAGATGTCGTTGATGCCGTACAGGAAGACGTTGGCGGGAATCAGGAAGTAGAGGAACATCCCGACGGTGACCGGCGTGAAGAAGTCGGCGGTCGACTCGGCAGCGTAGACCACGCCGACGACGACGGGGCCGGCGAGGTAGAACCAGAAGCGGGGGCGGGACATCCAGAAGAGATACCCCAGCAGCGACTGCTCGGACGGTGCGAGTTCCGACAGCCGGTCGGTGACCCCCTCGCTCATACCTACGCGTGGTCCTCGATGAGTGCGTTCGCCGTGTGTTCGCCGCTGATGAGACACATCGGGACGCCGATGCCCGGCGTCGTGAACGACCCGGTGAAGTACAGCCCGTCGACGGCCGAGGACCGGTTCGACGGCCGCAGCAGCGACGTCTGCCGGAGCGTGTGCGCCAGTCCGAGTGCCGTCCCCTCGGTCGCGTTGTACCGCTCGCCGAAGTCGCTGACGCTGAACTGCTCCTCGACGACGATGCGGTCCCGGAGGTCGACGCCCGTGTTCTCGGCGATGTCGGCGAGAATCTTCTCGCGGTACTCCTCGCGCACCGCGTCGCCGTCGTGCAGTCCCGGCGCGATCGGGACGAGCAGGAAGAGGTTGCTGTGGCCCTCCGGGGCGACGCTGTCGTCGGTCTTGGAGGGGACACAGAGGTAGTAGGCCGGTTCGTCGGGCCAGGCCGGGTCCTCGAAGATTTGCTCGAAGTGGGGGTCCCAGTCGGTCGGCAGGACCAGCGTGTGATGCGCCAGCGGCTCGACGTCGCCCTCGACGCCGAGGTAGATGAGGTACGCGGAGGGGGCGTAGGTCCGTTTCTCCCAGTAGTCGGCGTCGTACTGGCGCTCGTGTTCGGGCAGGAGTTCCTGCTCGGTGTGGGCGTAGTCGGCGTTGCTGACCACGTACTCGGGGTGGTAGGTCTCGTCGTCGGTCTCGACGAGGAAGCCGTGCTTGCGCCGCGTTATCTCGCGGACCGCCGCGCCGGTCTCGTAGGTGACGCCGAGTTCCGAGCCGAGTTCGGCGACGCCGTCGACGACGGCACCGATGCCGCCGTCGGGGTAGTAGACGCCGAGGTTGAAGTCGACGTGGCTCATGATATTATAGAGCGCCGGCGTGTTCTTCGGGGACCCGCCGAGGAAGACCAGCGTGTACTGCATTATCTGCTGGAGTTTCGGGTTGTCGAAGTACTTCTCGACGTGGCTCTGCATCGAGCCGATGAGCTGTAACCCGACCGGGGCCGCCCGGACGACGTCCAGGTCCACCCAGTCGCGCAGGCGCGAGCGGTCCTCGTAGACGAAGTTCTCCATCGCCGTCTCGTAGTGCTTCTCGCTGGTCGCCAGGTACTCCTCGAAGGCCTCGCCGGCACCGTCCTCGTACGATTCGAAGAGGTCACGCAGGTAGTCCTTGTCCGGGCGGACGTCGACGGTGTCCCCGTCTTTGAAGAACATCCGGTAGTGGGGGTCCAGGTGTTCCAGGTCGTAGTAGTCGGAGGGCTGGCGGTCGAAGTGACCGAAGAAGCGCTCGAACACGTCGGGCATCATGTACCAGGACGGGCCCATGTCGAAGCGGAAGCCGTCGCGTTCCATCCGGCTCGCGCGGCCGCCGACCTGCTCGTTCTTCTCCAGCACGCGTACGTCGGCACCCGCGTCGGCGAGGTAGCACGCCGTCGAGAGGCCGCCGAAACCTGCGCCGACGACTGTCACCGTCGACCCTGAGAGCCGTGTCATCGTACCGTCTCTTTCGTCCCGAACGCCATAAACCGGTTTCCAAACCAGTGGGGTGGACACGCTGTCGCTCGTGCCCATCCCGTCCGGGAGCTACTTTGCGGTGGCCGCCCACGTCGGGGTATGGACGGACAGACAGCCGTCGTCACCGGGGCGAGCCGCGGCATCGGGGCGGCCATCGCCCGCCGGTTCGCCGACGCCGGTGCACACGTGGTCCTGTGTGCGCGCGAGGCCGACCCGCTGGAGGAGGTGGCGTCCGCCATCGGCGCCGCCGGCGGGGAGGCAACGCCGGTCCGCGCGGACGTCCGCGACGAGTTCGACGTCGAGCGCCTGATGGAGCAGGCCGCCCGCGAGGGCGGGGACATCGACTGCGTCGTCGCCAACGCCGGCGTCTACCACGGCCATCCTGGAGAGACCCCGCTGTCCCGGGAGTCGTACGCTGCCTTCGACGACCACATGCGCACCAACGCCCGCGGCGTCTTCGCGACCGTCCGCGAGGCGCTCCCGCATCTCGCGCCGACGGCCCGCGTGCTGGTCTCCTCGGGCGTCGTCGCCCGCGACCCCCAGCCGGGCTACGGCTCCTACGCCGTCTCGAAGGCCGCCGCAGAGGCCGTCGCAGTGCGCTTCGGCGCGGGCCTCGACCAGGCCGTCGGCGTCGTCGACCCCGGCCAGGTCGCGACTGACCTCACCGGCGGGCAGGGCCGGGACCCGGAAGACGCCGCCGACCAGTTCCTCTGGGCGGCCCGCGACGCCGACGCGGAGACGGTCGACGGGGCCATCCTCGACCGCCGGGCCTGGCGCGACGCCACCCCCTGAAGCGGAGGGTTTATTAATTCGAATCCAGTGTTTGCTAAAAATGGGTATTAACGAGCCTGCCGAGGTTAATAACTCGGCCCGGGACATTTCGCTGCTGGGGGTCGGCGGGACGCTCGCGCTGGTCGCGCTGTCGGGGTTCGCCGTCCTCACAGAGCTGACGAAAGTGCTCGTCATCTCGTGGGCGGCCTTCGTCGCGATGGCGGCCGGCGCGGTACTCAGCGTCTGGGCTGGTGCCTCGTACCCGCGACGCCTCGTCTGGGGGTACGGCCTCGCCAGCGGCGCGATGGTCACCAGCGCCGCCGTCTTCCTGCTGCCCCAGGCCATCAACCTCGACGGCCGCATCGGGGGCTTCGGCGTCGCCACGGGGCTCATCGTGGGTTACGGCGCCCACGTCATCGGCCACCGCCTCTCGCACATCGACGTCGGCCTGGACGTGACGGCCGCACAGATAACCGCCCACGCGCTGGCGGCCGGGGCTATCATCGGCCTCGTCTACGGGTCGATGCCCGGCCTCGGCCTCCTGCTGGGCCTCGCAATCGTCTCGCACAAGGGACCGGCGGGCTACGCGGCCGCGCACCGCCTGCGCGAGAGTGGCAAGCCGGTCTCCGCACTGTTGCTGCCCGCGGCCGGTGTCGGTCTCACGGCCATCCCCGCCGCGTCGCTCCCCGTCCCCGAAATCGCCGTTCTCAACGCCGCCGTCTTCGGCTTCGCCGCCGGCGTCTTCCTCCACGTCGCGATGGACTTCCTGCCCTCGTGTGAGGTCGGCGGCGAGGTCGACCAGGTCTGTTCACTCTCGGAGCACTCCCACAGTCAGCTCGACAGGCTCCGCGGGCACGCGGTGGCGAGTACGGCTATCGGCGGCCTCGCCGTCTTCGGTGCCTGGCTGCTGGTCGTCTAGAGTTCCCGCCGGCTGTCGGGGTTGTCGAGGTCCCACAGCACGGCCGGGAGAAAGGCGTCGAGGTTGTCCACGACCCGCCGCTCGGAGACGTCCAGTCCCTCGCAGTGGTCGTGTGCCGCGTCCCGGACCGAGACGTGGATGTCGCCCCCGGGGTGGCTCGTCCGGTCGCCGTCCTTAACGCTGACCGAGAGGGGAAAGACCGAGCACCGGGCCGGCTTCCAGTCGTGTTCGGCGTGCAGCGTACAGAGGCCGTCGTCGCGAAGGAAGAAGCAGGCCTCGCCGTCGTCGCCGACGTGCTCGTCGCGGTCTTTGGCCTCCTTCCGGACGAAGTCCTCGCCGCGGACCTGCGTGGTCGCCTCCGCCAGCGAGGCGCAGTCGGCGAGGCGGAGGAAGTCCGGTTCGTAGAGGAGGACGCCGTGGTGACAGCACCACGTGCAGTCGTCGACGCACTCGAAGGTCAGCGACGGGTCGAAGTCGACGACCGCCTCCCTGCCGGGGTGAACCTCCACGACGTCGCCCGAGGCTGGTGACACGGCGCGGCCTACGCCGCCGACGGCGAAAAACCCCGCGCTGTGGGCCGCCACGGCCACGGACCGGCGTCGGTTCGTTCCCAGACGCTGAGAACAGCCGGTGCGGTTGACCCCGGCGCTGGCCTCGCTTCAGATATGCCCACCACGGACTCGGCGACGGAGACCGAACAGGTTTGGATGGTCGAACGGACGTTCTCCGCGGACTCGCCGCACATCCTCGTCATCGTCTACGCGACGCCGGACGGCGAGCGCTACCTGCAGAAAGAGCGGGCGTACAACCGCTTCGGCGGGTCCGCGCCCGAGGTCACCGCCGCAATCGAGGTCGGCCCCGACGACCTCGTCCCCGTTGACGACGCCGAGCGACGCGCGCGGTACGCTGCGGAAGCCGACCGGATGATGGACCGCCACGACCCCGACGACCCGGTCTGACACCCGGTTCCCGCCCGGCCGACTCCGACCCTTACTGACTCTCGCACGAGGCCACTTCCACCATCCCGTCACCCGTCACGGTCACCTCACAGTCCGCGTACCGGAAGGAGATGCGTCCGTCCGGTCCCATGCTCTCGTAGAGTGCGTCCAGCGCGTCGGCGTCGACGGTCCTCGTCAGCGGGTCGAGGGTGATGGGGTCGACCTCGAGCATCTCGCTCACGGCCATGACCACCCCATCCGTGGCCCCTTCGCCGGCCCGTATCTCTCGCCGCCTCCCGATGTGGCCGTTTCTGTTCATCCTATAGTCTCACGGAACGCCCCGAAATATTATTCTTTTGGCATCTATTCACGCCCGGGAAACGCCCGACGGCAGTCCCGGTGGCCCGCGACCACGGCGTCAGTTGTACTCCCGCCAGCGGTGCCCGCAGGCCTTGCACTTGAAGAATCGCGTCGGGGGTTCGTCCGCCGACCCTGTCTGCTTGATAGTGTACCAGGCCACGCCGTGGCCGCAGTCCTCGCAGGTCGCGTCGTCTGCGGTGGGCTTGCCCTCGAAGTTCGCTCCCTCCTCGGTCTCGATGACCTCCTCGCCCGACTGTTCCTCGGTGCTGACGAAGTCGGCGGCCACCTCCTCGTCCTTGCCGGTGCGGGCACCACAGGACGAGCAGACCATCTCGTCGCCCTCCGGTTGCATCATCGACCCGCAGTCGTCACAGAATTGCATACGTCGGCGTAGTCGATTCGGCCACTAAAACTATTCCTGCTGGAGCTTGCGGCGCTCCTCGACGACCGGACAGTCGACCAGCCGGACCGTCTCCAGGTCGACGAACTCCAGAATCTCCGTTCCCTCGTGGCCACAGCCCACGTCCGGCGGTGCCGAGAAGTGCTCGCAGCGCTCGCAGAAGCTGTGTTTGGACACCTCGGCGTAGGTCTGGCCCTCCCGCTGCGCGACGGAGCCGCCCTCCTCGGCTGCGGCCAGGCTCTCCCACACGCTGTCGGCGTCGACGTCGCCGACGTCCATCCGCTCGAAGGCCTCGAAGGGGTCGCCCTCGCGCTGGTCGACCCCGGCGAACGGGTCCACGTCCGTCGCGCCCCCGCCGCCCAGAGCGCTCGACTCCTGTCCATCTGGCTGGTCTGTGCCCGTCGAGAGGCCACCCTCGCGTTCCCCGTCGACTGGGGAATCGGGTTCGTCGTCGGCATCGACCGGCCCGCCGAGCTGTTCCTCCCGGTCGGGGGCCCAGATGTCGTCCGTTTCCCCGGTGGCGGCCTCGTCGGCGTCCGTCTCGTCGTCGACGTCACGGGGGCCGTCGAGGGAGTCGAACGGGTCGCCCTCGCGGTCGGCGACGGCCTCGTCCAGCTCCTCGAAGGGGTCGTCGGCGTCCTCGTCGTCGCTCATCGCCGCTCACCGGATTCGAGCTGGGAGGCAGTCAGCAGCTGCGCCTTGCCGAAGAAGCCGCTCGCGGGCTCGACGCTGGTCACCGTCGCCTGACAGTGCGGACACTCCGGCTCGGTCAGGAGTCCGATGCTGACCCCGGCACCGCAGCTCTCGCAGCGCGCGCGCTCGACGTCGGCCTTCGCCGCCGCGCGCTTGATGCGGTCGACAGCCTCCGTCCCGGTGTCGTCCTCGTGGGCCTCGCGGAGGTCGCTGACGACCCAGGCGACGGTCTGCAGGCGGTCCTGCACCGAGTCGAGGCGCTCCTCGATGTCGTCGGTCTCGGTCCGCTGGTCGTCAAGTCGGGACCCCACGTCGTCTTCGAGCGAATCGAGGTGGTCCTGGAGCGTTTCGACTTCCGTCGCGAGTTCGTCGACGCGGTCGAGTTCCGCGTGGTCGTGGTCGGCCGCAGCCCGCCCGTCGAGTTCGCGTTTGAGCTGGACGACCCGCTCGCGGACGTCGGAGATCTTGTCCATGTAGTCGTCCTCGACGTCCGCGATGCGCCCGGCGACGCGCTGTCGGACCGCTTCCGACACCCGCTCCTCGACGGCGGCGTCGACGGCCGCCTGTACCTGGCCCCGGACGGCGGACTCGACGCGCTCGTCGAGCCGGTCCGCGAGTATCGATTCGACGGTCTCCTCGACGGTCTCGGTCTCTGCCACCGGCATCCCCTGCCCGTTCGCGGGGTCGAACTCGCCGTCGAGTTCCACCGTCGCGCGGTAGGAGGCGAGTAACTGCACGAGCACAGTCTCCCGGTCCTCGTCGAGCGCAGCCGCGCGCTCGTCGAGCCAGTCTTCCAGCTCGGCCGGGAGATTCACCGTCACCGTCCCCTCCTCGGTCGACTCACTCGCCATCACTCCCCAGTTTACTCACCGGGCAGTTAAGGGTTTGCCGCCGATTTCAGGTGACGATAGCCGGTTCCTACCGGCGGGTAAGCACTTGCTACGTCAGCGTATCTTGCGGACGTCGCTGATGTCGAAGCCCGCGTCGCCCAGTTCCGTCTCGAACTGGACGATGTTCTCGGACTCTATCTGGGAGAGCACCCCGCGGAACTGCTTGACGACGAGCGTCCGCGCCCGCGTGCTCCCGCCGGACTCCCACCGGAAGCGCAACGTCCCGCTACAGGCGTCGACGAGCTGTCCGTGGCGGATGTCCGAGAGCGTCTCGTCGTTGACGTGCAACAGGATGAGGCCGTCCCACTCGTAGGCCGCCTTCTGGAGGCCCTTCACGAGGTAGCCGACGTCCGACCACTCCAGTGTCTCGCCGAGCGTCGTCAGCAGGTCCGACAGCGAGTCGATGACGACGAGGTTGCCCGGGGCGCGCTCGCTGAGCGCCGTGCCGAGTGCGCTCAGCAGTCCCTCCCGGTCCTCGTGGCGCTTGGCCATGTTCTGGATGTTCGGCGTCTCCTCGGCGTACCAGGTACGCGGCACCGGGCTGACGTGGAAGAACTGCCGGGAGAGGGACCGGAACGACACCTGCTCCAGCCCCTCCGCGGCGATGTCGTCGTCCATCGTCGTGGCTATCTCCTCTCTGAGCTGTGGCTCCTCCGCGGTGAAGGAGATGTAGTGAATCTCCTCCGGCGGGCGCGCCCGCTCGTGGAGGTCGCCGTAGTGCAGGTCGAAGAGGTCGCCGCCCCGGCCCGCCAGGCCGTTCATGACGGCTGCAGTGTACATGAACTCCCGCGCACCCGCGCCGGCCTCGCCCGACAGCAGGACGACGCTGCCAGTCGGTGCGCCCCCCTGAATCAGCTGGTCCAGTCGGTTGATGCCGAAGGGTAGGCGGTCCATACGCACACTTCCCCCTGCCCCGAGTTAAAACCTCGCGCACGCCTCACTCCTCGACCGTCGCCCCGCGGTTGCGCGGGGCCGCCGTCAGTACCCGCCCCTCGCAGCCGGCGTCGTCGAGAGCGTCCGCGGCCGCTGCCCGGGCCTCGCTGACGTCCGCCGCGCGGGTCACGCCGTAGACTGTCGGCCCCCACGAGGACTGTCCGGCTCCGTGAACCACCGGGCAGTCGCCGAGGCTGTCGATGAGGTCGCCCGCTGGCGGCCGGTAGACGCCGCCCTGTTCGTCGGCGTACCACGCGCCGTTGAGCCGGCCGAGACGAGCGACCGCCGCCCCGAACTCCGCGACGTCGCGCTCGGCGACGGCGGGCAGGAGCCGTCGCGTCAGCAGCAGCGAGATGTCGTCGGCGATGCCTGGGTCGGCCCGCTCGACGACCGACCGCATGCTCTCGTCCTCGGCCGCGCCGCTTTGCCCCGTCGTGGCCGCTGGCGTCACCAGCACGAACCGCCACGAACTGGGGAGGTCCCGGCGAACCATCGGCCGGGGAACCTCCCAGGACCCCTCGGCCGGCGGGCTGGTCGTGAACCGCTCGGTCGGGTGCCCGGCGTCGACGACGAACCCGCCGTGCTCGAAGCAGGCCACCCCGACCCCCGAGCGCCCGCCCCGGCCGAGTTCGGGTGCGACCGTCCGCGAGTCTGCATACTCGTCGTGCGCGCGAGCGACGGCGACCAGCGTCGCGAGTGCCAGTTGCGTCCCGCTGCCGAGTCCGACGTGGCGCTCGAACCGCTCCTCGACGGTGACCCGCGCGCCCTCGACGCCCAGCACGCTGACGGCGTCCGCGACGAACGGTTCGACGACCGGGTCGTCGCAGACGACGTCGGTGGCCGACTCGGCAGTGACCCGGACCCGCGGTTCGGCGAGTGCGACCCCGACGCCCCCGTACAGGCGCTCGTGGGCGAGCGCGAGGTTCTGGAACCCGAAGTGCAGCCGTGCCCCCGTCTCGACTGTCGCCATACCTCCTCTCCGGTGTGGCCCCTTATCAAAGGCACTCCCGGGGCCTCGACCGGTCGCGACGCCCCGAAGACGGGACTTAAGTCCGCCGGGTGCAACCACTCTGGCATGAGCCAGCAGGAAACACCAGAGCGGGAGCAGTCGGGCAAGGACCCCGACCTCCCGAGCAACGAAGTGACAGAGGGGACAGAGCGCGCCCCCCACCGCGCGATGTTCCGCGCGATGGGCTACGACGACGAGGACCTCGCGTCGCCGATGGTCGGCGTCGCCAACCCCGCTGCGGACATCACGCCGTGTAACGTCCATCTCGACGACGTGGCGCAGTCTGCCTACGACGGCATCGACGACGCGGACGGCATGCCCATCGAGTTCGGGACCATCACCATCTCCGACGCCATCTCGATGGGGACGGAGGGGATGAAGGCCTCGCTCATCTCCCGGGAGATAATCGCCGACTCCGTCGAACTGGTCGCCTTCGGCGAGCGCATGGACGGGCTGGTCACCATCGGCGGCTGTGACAAGAACATGCCCGGGATGATGATGGCCGCCATCCGGACTGACCTCCCCAGCGTCTTCCTCTACGGCGGCTCCATCATGCCCGGCGAGCACGACGGCCGCGAGATAACCATCCAGAACGTCTTCGAGGGCGTCGGCGCAGTCGCAGACGGCGAGATGAGCGAGGCGGAACTCGACGAGATGGAGCGACACGCCTGCCCCGGTGCCGGGTCCTGCGGCGGGATGTTCACCGCGAACACGATGGCCTCTATCAGCGAGACCATCGGCTTCGCCCCGCTGGGCAGCGCCTCCGCGCCCGCCGAGAACGAGCGCCGGTACGAGGAAGCCCGCCGCGCCGGCGAACTCGCCGTCGAGGTGGTCCAGGAACAGCGCAAACCCTCTGATTTCCTCACCGAGGAGTCGTTCGAGAACGCCATCGCTCTACAGGTGGCAATCGGCGGGTCCACAAACGCCGTCCTCCACCTGCTCGCGATGGCGGCCGAGGCGGGCGTCGACCTCGACATCGAGAAGTTCAACGAGATCAGCGCCCGGACGCCGAAGATTGCCGACCTCCAGCCCGGCGGCGAGCGCGTGATGAACGACCTCCACGAGGTCGGGGGCGTCCCGGTCGTCCTGAAGGCGCTGCACGACGCCGACATGCTCCACGGCGACGCGCTCACCGTCACCGGCAACACCATCGCCGAGGAACTGGAAGCCATCGACCCGCCGGCAATCGCGGACCTCGACGTCGACTACCTCCACCCGGTCGACGACCCCATCCACGAGCGCGGTGCCATCCGCATCCTCACCGGCAACCTCGCGCCCGACGGCGCGGTCATCAAGATTACCGGCGAGGACCACCTCCGGCACGAGGGCCCGGTCCGCGTCTTCGAGCAGGAGGAGGGTGCGATGGAGTACGTCCAGGAGGGACACATCGAATCGGGCGACGTCATCTGCATCCGCAACGAGGGGCCGCGCGGCGGTCCCGGCATGCGCGAGATGCTCGGCGTCACCTCCGCCGTCGCCGGCCAGGGCCACGCGGACGACGTCGCGCTGTTCACGGACGGCCGCTTCTCGGGTGCGACGCGCGGCTTCTCCATCGGTCACGTCGCCCCCGAGGCGTACGTCGGCGGTCCCATCGCCGCGCTGGAAGACGGCGACACCGTCACCATCGACATCGACGAACTCGAACTCTCGGTGGACATCTCCGACGAGGAGATGCAGCGCCGCCTCGACGAGCGCGACGCGCCCGAACCAGCCTACGAGAATGGCGTGCTGGCGAAGTACGTGCGGGACTTCGGCTCCGCCGCCAACGGTGCAGTGACGAACCCCGGCGTGCAGTGGGACTGAGGGCGTAGTTCCGCTCCGAACGGAGTAAGCGAGGATTTCTGCGGCAGAGTGGGAAGAGAGGCTACCGCTCGTCGAACAGGTGCTCGGCCAGCATCGGCACGAACGTCCCGATGTCGGTGACCATCCCGACGGCCTGCGCGCTCCCGCGGTCGAGCAGTTGCGTGACGGTGGCGGGGTTGATGTCGACGCAGACGGTCTTCGTCGTCGAGGGCAGGCAGTTCCCGACCGCGACAGAGTGCAACAGCGTCGAGAGCATGAGCACGAGGTCGGCCTGGTGGGCCTGCTCGCGGATGGCGTTTTGCGCCTCGACGGCGTCGGTGATGGTCTCGGGCAGCGGCCCGTCGTCGCGGATGGACCCGGCGATGACGTAGGGCACGTCGTTCTGGACGCACTCGTACATCACGCCGGAGTCGACGAGGCCGTCCTCGATGGCCTGCTCGATGCCGCCGGCGCGGATGATTTCGCTGATGGTGTAGATGTGGTGTTTGTGGCCCTTCCGCGGGTGGTCCAGACTCTCCGTGTCCATCCCGAGCGAGGTGCCGTAGAGGTCCCGTTCGAGGTCGTGGACCGCGAAGCCGTTGCCGATAGAGAGGAGGTCGACGTAGCCCTCACGGACCAGGCGGGCCAGGTCCTCGCGGGCACCGGAGTGGATGAGCGCCGGGCCACAGACCGCGAGGACGTCCCCGCCCTCCGCTTTCGTCTCCGCGATGGCCTCCGCGATGTTGCTGATGGTCGTCTCGGAGGGGCGCTCCGAGGAGACGCCGCCCTGCATGAATCCGAACGCGCCCTCGGACCCGCGGGGGCGTTCCGGGGGCTGGACGCGGATGCCGGCCTCGCCGGTGACCACCATGTCGCCCTCCTCGATGGCGTTGAGGACTTCGGTGTACGCGTAGGGGTGGCCGTCGTCGTCGCGCTCGACGATGACCGCGCAGTCCATCTCGATGTCCTCGACGGGGACCCACATCCCGTCGATGCGGATATCGGTCGGGTGGTTCGTCGTGGAGTAGAAGCCCTTCGGGACCACCTGATCGGCGGGCGCGGGTTCGAGGCGGGCGTCGTTGGGGTCCGACGGGTTCGCGCCGTTCTGGTGGAGTTCGTGGACGATAGACTGCAACTGGTCCGGGTCGTCGGCCTCCACCAGCAGGCGTGCGTAGGACTCCTCGGTCTTCGAGCGGCCGATCCGGAACTCCTCGACCTCGAAGGACCCACCCATGTCCATGATGATGCCGAAACAGCTCTGCATCATCCCGGAGTCGATGATGTGGCCCTTGAGTTCGACCTCGCGCGAGACGGTCATGGGTTACGGCTAGGGGCAGGGGGGTAAGTCGGTTTTGGGTCCGGCGGCGCTACGGCAGGTCAGACGGTCGTTCGACAGTCGACGCGCCAGTCGGCGTCGCTGCGGGCGACGAGGCGGTCGTAGAACGCCCGCAGTCCCGCCGACTCCGTGGCGGGGAGGACGTGGAGTCGGACCCGCCCGTCGCGGACGGAGATGCGGAAGACATCGGCCGTCTCGTCGTCGCGGACGAGGTACAGCGGCATCGGCAGGTCGAAGAAGTCGCCGTGGCGGTAGGGGCCGGCGGTCAGCGTCGCCTCCACGAGGTCGCGCAGGTCGGCGCTGGAGCGGTCGGCCCCCGGCGTGAGCGTGAACACCGTCTCGCCCTCGTACTCGACGCCGCCCTCGTAGGGGTAGCGCCGCTCCGGGTGGGCGGGAATCTCGAACGAGGGGTCGCCAGCCTCGTCGGCGTCGTGGGCTGGCGGCCCTCCGGCGGCGTCACCGGCCATCACACCCTGGTACGTCGTTCTCCCTTTTAATTTCGCGGGCGGGATTGGGGGAGGTCGACCGGACAGCCGCGGATTTCGCCGCCGCGCATCCCGTCGGCCAGCCAGTACAGCGAGAGCACGAGGACGACGGCGGCCAGCAGCGTGAACTCCAGTCCCTCCAGCGGCAGCGCGGTCAGCAACCCCGTCGCGCCCACCAGAGAGAGGACGCCGACGAGAATAGCCGACCCGCAGGCGGCACAGCCGGCACCGAGGACGCCCAGCACGACGCCGACGGCGCTGCCGCCGCCCGACTCCACCGACAGGCCGTGCTCCCGGACGTGGTAGACGACCATCGCGATGTCCGCCCCGGTCAGCCCCGAGATGGCGACGAGCATCAGGCCGGTCACGGGTCCGAAGTCAGTCCCGACGAACGGATAGCGTTCGAGCAGAATCGTCAGGCGGCCGTCCAGCGGCAGCGACCCCGTCAGCGCGAACGAGACCAGCGGCACGTTCTGCGAGAAGACGAACACCGACAGCGCGAGAACGGCGGCGAGGACGGCCAGGGCGGCGTAGGTCGGAATCGACAGGACGAGCCTGAGCGTGCGGCCGAGGAGTCGCCAGTCCGCGCGTCGGGTCGGGAGTCGCGGGCTCATACCTGGAGGACGGCCTCGATGGTGTCGTAGCTGACCGACCCGGCGGCCTTCGTCTGGAACTCGCCGTCGCGAAAGAGGAACAGATGGGGCGTGGTGCGGCCAGCACCGGCGGCCGTGCCGGCGTCGAGGTCGGTCTGGACGGCGCTCGCGGCCGCCTCGCCCTGCGCGTCGCTGACGACGGCCGCGGCATCGAGGTCGGTCTCGGCGGCGAGGAACGATTCGGTCCCTTCGTACACGTCCGCGGCGGATTTCCCCCGGAAATCGCTCTGGTTCTCGAAGTAGTGGCTGGTCAGCGCCCAGAAGGCGTCGGCGTCGCGGGTGAACGTCGCCTCCAGCGCGTGACTCGCCGGGTTGCCCCACTCGTAGACCACGGGATACCCGCGGAAGACGAACGTCGCCGCGCCCGTCTCGACGAGGTTCGAGCGGATCTCCGGGAACACGTTCCGGTCGAAGGCCCGGCAGCGCGTGCAGGACGGGTCCTCGAAGGCGACGATGAGTCCCGGCGCGTCACCCGGTGCCGGCCCGAGCGTCGGCTGGCTGTCGAGAGCGGTCCTGGCCTCGTCGGGGTTCGGGCCACTGCTGCCGCCGGAGCCGCCGGTACCGTCGTCGCCGTCGCTACCACCGTCGCCACTGCCGCCGCTGGTCCCCGTGTTCCCGCTACAGCCGGCGAGAGCGGCCAGGGCGGCCCCGCTCAGGAATGTGCGGCGCTTCATCTACTGGAACAGTAGGTCATCCAGTGGTAAACAGTTGTCCGCACGTGCAGCACAGTCGCGCAACCGGCTCGGGGTTGGCGTGCGGACGGCTTTATCGGCCTCCGGCCCCACGGTCGGAGTATGTGTGGTCGCTACAGTCTGTTCGCGCCGCCGGGCGACATCGAGGAGCGCTTCGACGCCGCCTTCGCCGACGCGTTCCAGCCGCGCTACAACGCCGCCCCGCGGCAATCGCTGCCGGTCGTCCGCGACAGCGCCGCCGGGACCATCGACACCGCGGAGTGGGGCATCGTCCCGCCGTGGGCCGACGACCGGAGCGACTTCGAGTTCATCAACGCCCGCGCCGAGACGCTGGCGGAGAAGCCCACCTTCCGGGACGCCTTCGAGCAGTCGACCGAGGGAGACCTCCGCGTCGGCCGGTGTCTCGTCCCCGCGGACGGCTTCTACGAATGGACCGAGGCGGAGGGCCGCAAGCAGCCCTACCGCGTGACACTGGCCGACGACTCCCTCTTCGCGATGGCGGGGCTGTGGGCGCAGTGGCGGCCGTCGGGGACCCAGACCGGACTTGACGCCTTCGCCGGCGGCGACGGAGCGGCGGAGACGGAACCCGACGTCGTGGAGACGTTCACCATCGTCACCACGGACCCCAACGACCTGATTGCGGACCTCCACCACCGGATGGCCGTCATCCTGCCCGCGGACCGCGAGAGGGAGTGGCTGACGGCCGACCCCGAGACAGCGCAGGAACTCCTCGAACCGTATCCCGGCGGCGAGATGCAGGCGTATCCGGTATCGACGACGGTCAACGACCCGTCGAACGACTCGCCGGACGTGGTCGAGCAGGTCGAACTTGAGTAATCTCCTCTCCCACGCGGGACTGGCGCGGGACGACACCCCGGAGTAACGGAGCAGTCGCTCGGTGTAGGCGCGGTGGAGAAAAACGGACCCCGGAAATCAGTAAACGGCCTCTTTGATGTCGTCGGAAAGCGTCTCGAACTGGGCGAGGTACTCGCGGCGCTCGGCGCGCATCTCGGCGAGTTCGCTCTCGTAGTCCTCGAAGTGCTCGGGCGGGTAGAGATTCTCGACGTCGACGCCCGGGACGGACTCGGGGAGGTCCATCTCCAGGGTCTCGTCGTGGGTCCACTCGATGTCGCCCCGGGCGGCCCCGACGAGGATGTTCACGGAGTCCTCGACGCCGATGTCGGCCTCGTCCTCGCCGACGTAGCCGGTGTTGATGACGTAGGTCTCGACGTCGTTGTCGGCGATGAGGTCGTAGAACCGGTTACCCTCCTCGCCCTCCGGGCCGACGATGAAGGGGTTGGTCCCGACGACACGGATGGACTCGCCGGCGGCGTCCGGGTCGCCGGCGCTGGTCTGGATGGACTCGCCGAGCATGAAGGCGACGGCGGCCTGCTTCGGCGAGAGCCGCGCGACCGGCGGCATGATGGGATTGCGCGTGATGAAGAACATCTGGTCGACCTCGTCCAGGTCGATGTCGTCGGCGGCGGTGTCGAGACAGTCCCGCAGGATGACCGCGCGGCCGTTGGTCGTCAGGGAGCCGTCGTCGAAGTCGACGGTGCCGTCCTCGTCGACGGCGACGTTCTCCAGCACGGCGCTGTCGTGGGTCGCCGCCCGGTGGAGCGCGGGCTGTTCCTCGGCCTCCAGGCCGATGGTCTTGATGTAGAGCCCGTTGCCCTCGCTGCCGGTGACCTGGCCGTCGGGGAGCAAGGCGCAGACGTCGTCCTGGAGCATCTCCGCGCCCTCGGGGTCGTCGAGCCAGCACTGGTGGCCGGTCAGAGTCGACTTGCCGGTCGCGGAGAGGCCGAGGAAGGCCTGTCCGACGTCGGTCAGTTCGCCGTCGCGTTCGATGGTGACGCGCTTGCTGCCGGCGTGGATGCCGAGGCCGCCCATCTGCTTCGCGCGGTACATGTAGAGGCGCAGGAACGACTTCTTGGCCTCGCCGGTGTAGTCGCTGCCGAGGACGAAGGTCAGTCCCTCGTCGGGCAGGACGCGAATGCGGCGGCGGTTTCCGTCTCGTTCGTCCCACTCGGGGAGTTGCAGGGTCTGGAAGTCCGGTTCCCCCTCGGCGGGTTCGAGCATCTTCCCCCACGCCAGCGCGATGCGGGCGTACTCCGTCGGGACGAACAGCCGGCAGACGAACGAGGTCTCCGGATGACGGCCGACGACCCGGTCGAGACAGACGAGGTCGTGGTCCTCGACGCCGTCGAGCGCGTCCGCGATGGCCCCCCAGTCCGCGTCGTCGAACTCGTCGTCGACGAGGTTCTTGGTCTGGTCCGCGCTCCGGGACTTCTGGTCACTGACGTACCGGGCACTCCCGTACTCGGTCGTCGTTTCGTCGTGACTGGCAAGCTCGCGAAGCTCCTCGAACGTCGGATTGTATAACACGTTCTCGGCAGCTTCCGGGTCCGGGAAGTCGTCCTCGAGTCTGGACGTCTCCACCCTCTGGCTGGACATGTAAGTGAGGGGTCGCCAGCACGAGGCATAAAGTATTGGAAATCGTCAGCCTTTGTGCAAGCGGCACAAATATACGTTTCCATATACAACCATTATTCCGATAGGTAGTCGGGTTTTACCGTTATCACTCACGTAGGAACTAATAGAGAAACTACCCGAGATGGGCCACTACGCGGTTTGAGAGAGATTTCTCCGACCGACACCAGTCACACTGCAATCAGTTTCACCCACATGATTTAAAATGTCATCCGGGATTATACAGACTTCCAATATATAAGTAAGATTTTATTAACGCCAGTAAACGCTCGGTTTAGGAACCGCCTGAGACGGCTCAAAAAACTCTTTCCTACGAGCGTATTTTCTTCATGACCACGGACAGAATGATGGTCAGTCGTCGCGACCGGCGCGCCGGTGACCGACCGACTGACAACCGGCAGACGGGACCGCCGAAGGAAGGTCTAAGCCCCGTGACACCCATTTCCGAACTAGCGCCGTGCACGGTGACCGAGCCAGGTCGGACGACTGCACAGACGGTGGCGGCAGATGAGCGGTGCGTCCGAGGTGCTCATCGTCGTCGTGACAATCATGGGGCTGGGCGTCGCGGCCCAGGTGCTCGCCGACCGGCTCGCGGTACCGAGCGTCCTCTTCCTGATTCTGGCGGGTATCGGCGTCGGTCCGGAGGGGCTGGCACTGGTCTCGCCGGACGTTTTCGGCGACTCGCTGCCGGCCATCGTCGGACTGAGCGTCGCTATCATCGTCTTCGAGGGTGCCTTCTCCCTGAAGCTGAACCGGCTCCGCGAGGCACCGCGGGAGACGCTCCGGCTGGTGACCGTCGGCGCCGCAATCGCGCTGCTCGGCACCGCGGCCGTCGTCCACTACGCACTCGGAGTCGCCTGGGACCTCTCGCTGCTCGTCGGGTCGTTGCTCGTCGCCACCGGCCCGACCGTCATCACGCCCGTGATGAAGGTCGTCGCCGTCCGCGAGCGCGTGGCCTCGACACTGGAGACGGAGGGCGTCGTCAACGACGTGACCGCGGCCATCCTCGCGGTCGTGACCTTCGAGTACGTCCTGCTGGGCAACGAGGGCCTCGTGCGCGTTTCGAGCGAGTTCGCCTACCGGCTGGGACTGGGCATGCTCATCGGGGCCTCGGTCGCTGTCGTCCTGTGGTACGTCCTCAGACACACCGACCTCTCGGCCGAGAACGCCCCGCAGAACGCCCGCCTGCTCGTGCTCATCGGCGCGCTCGCGAGCTACGGGCTGGCCGAATCCATCGCGACCGAGGCCGGCATCGCCGCCGTCGCCACCGGCGGCCTCGTCCTCGGGAACACGAACGTCCCCTACAGGGAAGACATCGAGCAGTTCAAGGGCGACGTGACGCTGCTCGTGCTGGCGTTCGTGTTCATCACGCTGGCCTCGCTGCTGTCTCTCGACGACCTGGTCGCGCTCGGTCTCGGCGGGCTCGTCGTCGTGCTCGCCGTCGTGGCCGTCGTCCGACCGCTGCTCGTCATGCTCTGTACCGCCGGGGGCCGGTTCAGCACCAGCGAACGGGTCTTCATGAGCGCCATCGGTCCGCGGGGCATCATCCCGGCGTCGGTCGCGACGCTGTTCGCGCTGGACCTGCGGGCGCGCGCCCAGACGCTGGACACGACAGCCGCCGAGGCCACCGGTCAGCGGGCGGCGACGCTGGCAGCCCAGGCGGACACCCTCACGGCGCAGGCGGACGTGCTCGTGGGGACGGTCTTCCTGGTCATCTTCGTGACAGTCGTCCTGCAGGGCGGCTTCGCACGGCACATCGCTCAAACACTGGACGTGATACCAATGCGTGTACTCATCGTCGGCGGCGGACGCGTGGGCAGAGCACTGGCCACGCGCCTGGAGGACAGAGACGAGCAAGTCGTCATCATCGAGAACGACGACGAACAGCTCGAAAAACTACGACAGGAGGGCTTCACGGCCCGGCGGGGCGACGCCACGGAGCGCGACGCACTGCGCCAGGCCGGCGCGGAGAACGCGTCGGTGCTTGCGGTGACTACCGACGACGACGACGTGAACCTGCTGGTCGCCCAACTGGCGAAAAACGCCTTCGACATCGAGACGGTCATCGCCAGGGTCAACAGACCCGAGAACATGGACGCCTTCGAGGACCTCGACGTCGACGCGGTCCAGTCCTCGATGTCCATCGCGTGGGCCATCGACAACCGCGTCGAGCGGCCCGCGATTTCGGAGTGGATGACGGAACTCGACCGGACGGGCGACGTCCAGGAGATAGAGGTGACCGCCGACAAGGTGGTCGGCCGGACCGTCTCGGAACTGGCCGACGACCTGCCGGAGGACGTCCACCTCGCCCTGCTGAGCAAGGACGGCGACAGCCGCATCCCCCACGCCGACGACGTGCTCAATCGGGGCGACCACATCACACTCATCGGACGCACCTCCGCCGTCGGCGAGGCGATAACCTACTGCGAGACGGAGTGAGAGTCCTCCAGACGGAGTGAGTGCCCTCCGTGGTGCCCCCTTATTAGTCCTGAAGCCGAATTGAAAGGTGCAGTATGAGCACAGATGACTCGACCACGACAGAGGAGATGTCCGAGCCGACCTCGTGGCCGGAGCTCGGCATCGCCCTGTACGAACGCCTGACCGGCCGCAACGCAACGATAGAGTACACGTTCGACGACATGAAAGTCGCAGTGCCCAGCAAGGTGGGCGAGGACGCCGAACACGCCCACTGGGAGATAGACGGAACCGTCAGCATCACCACCCACGAGGACTGATGGCCGCCGCAGTCGACCCGCTCTCGGTCGATGTCGACCTGGAGGTGACCATCGACGGCAGGCAGTGTGCCGTCTGGAACGAGAACGACCACGTCGTCGTCAACGCGCCGACGCTGGCGACCGCTCGGGCGGTGCTAAAGGGCGTCGAGGCCCTGCCCCTCGACCAGACGCGCCTGGCGGCCAGGCTAGCGGAGGCCGACCTCGCAGTCGAACTGCGCGTCAGGCACGCACCCGTCGCACGCCTCGGGGGCCGCGTCGTCCCCTCGCTGCTCGCCGACCTCGCCGGCTACGACGCCGACATCTCGTTGCGAGGGGTCGCAGTGGCCGCCTGGCGGGCGCTGCTGTAGCCGCGCGGACTCACCGGTCCGCGAGCGGGATCCACAGCGCGCTCCCGTCGCGTTCCATCGGCGTGCCGAACTCCCCCGAGAGCGTCCGGACGCGGTCGCGGACCCACTCCGCAGCGTCCCCATCGGTCGGACCGACAGTCTCGTCTTCGATGACGACCGGGACGACGCGGACGCCGGCGAACTGCCCGTCCTCGACGACCAGTTCGAACAGCGCGCTGCGGTCGTTGTGCAGGGACTCCTTGACGACGTAGTCGTCGACGATGTCCGCCGTGTCGTAGAGAATCGGCCGCCCGCGGTAGACCTCGACCCCCTGCAGGACGTGCGCGCTGTG
This sequence comes from Salinibaculum sp. SYNS191, assembly GCF_037338445.1. Taxonomy (NCBI): domain Archaea; kingdom Methanobacteriati; phylum Methanobacteriota; class Halobacteria; order Halobacteriales; family Haloarculaceae; genus Salinibaculum; species Salinibaculum marinum. The sequence continues at coordinate 3,451,886 of NZ_CP147838.1, read as the reverse complement.
GCCGTGGACGACGTCGACGCCCCGGTCGACGAGCCAGCGTGCAAGCCGCTGCTGCGTGCGGTCGGGGGCAATCACCCAGTTCGGCCCCCAGTGCAGCGAAGCGACGACGAGGTCCGGGTCCGCCTCCCGGGCGCGGGAGAGTGCCGAGCGGACCTCCCTGAGCGTGCGCTCGGCCCCGGTATCGAGGCGCAGGTACGCGGTCCCGGGGCTGGCGAGGCCGGCACGATACGGCCGGAACTGGTCCGTGAGCGCGACGACGGCGACGGTCACCTCCCCCGCCCGGACGACGGCGGGTTCGAGTGCCGCCTCGCGGTCCGGACCGGCACCCGCGGCCCCGATGCCGGCGTCGTCGAGGTGGCCGAGCGTATCCGAGAGGGCGGATTCGCCGAAGTCGAGCGCGTGGTTGTTGGCCAGCGAGACGCAGCTCGTCCCGGCAGCCTCCAGTGCAGGGACGGCGAAGTCCGGGGCAGCCCGGAAGTAGTACACCTTGTCGGGCCAGCGCTCGCCGCCCTCGGAGATGCAACACTCCAGGTTGCAGACGAACCCGTCCAGCGACTGAAGGCGCGAGCGAAGCCCGCCCCAGACGCCCGCCGCGTCCCGCCCCGCCCAGCGGTCGGTCACGCTGCGGCCGAGCATCGCGTCGCCGCCGAAGCCGACGGTGGCGTCGACGCCCCCGCCGATGGTGGACTGCGCCGTGTTCGGGCCAGCGCGGAGACTCGCCGAACAACCCGACAGCGCCAGCGCACCGCTCGCGAGGACGGCCCTGCGTGTCCACCCCATTGGAATCTGCATCCCTCTCGGAGGCACCAGGGTTTGAATCCTTCTGTGTCCGGCGTCCGTCACGGTCCGGGCCGGACGACGGCGGTCACCCGCCCGCGACGAGCGAGGTGGGCCCCATCTTGTGCCGCGTTACCGCACATCTGAGACGACTTATATGTCCACCCTGCCTAGTAGGAGTATGAGTGAGGAGAGAGGGCGTCGCAATCTGCGAATGCCCAACGACAACGAAGTATTCGCCGTAGTAACAGAACATCTCGGTGGGAACCACGTCCGACTGCAGTGTGCAGACGGCAAGACCCGCATGGGCCGGATTCCCGGTCGCATGAAGTTCCGGACCTGGATTAACGAGGACGACGTCGTGCTGGCCGAGCCGTGGGACTGGCAGGACGAGAAGGCCAACGTCGAGTGGCGCTACGACGGCCAGGCGGCCGACCAGCTCCGCCGCGAAGGCCACATCGAATAGCGACCCGGTTTTCCGTCGATTCACTGCTTTCTGGTCCGTTTTGGACAGCAGTAGCTGTACGTGAAGTTTTTTCGACAGCCGTAGCTGCGCGTGAAGTCTCCAAGAACCCTGTACGTGACGTTTCCAGGACCCAGGACACGCTCCAGCACGGGCCGTGCCCGGCGTTCTGTCCATATCTGGCGTTCTACCAGCACCTCCCCGGTTAGCACCTTGCGGGTTTCCGCTGTGCCGACCGAGCGTAGTCACTGCGGAGCAGTTACTGCCTGAAAAACCGCGGTCCTCCGTCGTCCTTAGACGCGCTGGACGTTCGTCGCGCGGGGGCCCTTGGGGGCGTCTTCGATGTCGAACTCTACTTCCTGTCCCTCTTCGAGGTCCGGGCCGCCGATGTCCTCCATGTGGAAGAAAACGTCGTCGTCCGCATCCTCAGTCTCGATGAAACCGTAACCGCCAGTGTCGTTGAAGAAATCAACCTTACCGTTTGCCATTGCAACTGGATAGACGCCAGTACGGGGCATAAGGGTTCCGAGGGAGCCGTTACCACGGCCCGCTACGGTTCGCCAGCCCGCCTGTCGGGGACCGAGTTGTCCACGTCTTGCGGCAATCTCCGACCGGAGACGTACTCGCCAGTCGGCGAGTGTATCGTCCGGTCGTTCGAACCGCCGGCGCCGTCGCTGGCCGGTCAGAAAGACTGAAAAAGTCTCTACGTTCTGCGTCGGGGCTTAGTTGCGGACGACGTTCGTCGCGCGCGGGCCCTTCGGTGCCTGTTCGATGTCGAATTCGAGTTCCGTCCCTTCAGTGAGATCCTCGCCGCCCACGTCCTCCATGTGGAAGAAAACGTCGTCGTCGGAGTCCTCAGTCGCGATGAAACCGTAGCCGCCAGTGTCGTTGAAGAAATCAACCTTACCGTTTACCATTGCAATTAACTCAATCACCGGACCACGGATAAGGGTTCCGAAGATAATATCAGTATTAAAATGCGCTGGACATTCGTCCACTCAGGTGCCGTCAGGAGTCGGCAGCGGCCCACTACCCGCTGTACTGGTCGGTGACGTCGTCGAGGTTCACGACACCCTCTGGCACGCGGTATGCGGCGACCACGTCGCGGTCGGCGTCCGGGGAGTCGACTGTCTTGTCGACGGCGTAAGCGACGTACGTGCACTCGTCGCGGGTGAACTCCACGACGGAGTACCCCCAGTTGTGGCTGTCGAAGAACTCGATGTGGGGGTTCATCGCGGTGACGAGTTTCGACAGGAGCGGTTCGGTTAGCTTGCCGCGCAGGCCACGGGTCAGGTGCAACGCTTCGGCGGCGTTCAGCGACGTCGTGGCCGGGGTCATGAACTCCACGCCGATGCGCTCGCCCTGGGCGACGCCCTCGCCCCCGGTGACGCGGCCGGGGTAGGACGTCTGGTTGTACCCCGCGACGTAGCAGTGCATGTCCCCGGTGAGCGTGACGTAGTTGTCCACCTCCGCCTCGGCGACGGCCTCGGAGATGCGCTGGCGCTCGCGGGTGTAGCCGTCCCACCCTCCCTGGACCGGGTAAACCGACAGCGGCCCCGACCCGAGTCGGAACGGCACAGTCAGCACCTCGTCGGCCCAGACCGTCCACAGGTTCCCGTCGGTCGTCAGCGTCTCGACGAGCCACTCCCGCTGCTCCTCGCCGAGCATCGTCCGGCCGGGTGGTTCGCGGTGCGGTCCCACGTTGTCCGGCGTCGGAATCGCTTCGCGTGGCGGGTCCCGAAAGAGCCGCTCGTCGGTCATCACCAGCGAGACGAGGTCGCCGAACTCCAGTTTCCGCCAGAGCCGGAAGCGCTCCTGCAGCGAGTTGCCGGCGGGGTCGTACTCGACGCGGGCGGGCATGTACTCCCACCAGGCGTGCATCGCGTCGGCGACGAGTTCGGTCATGAACTCCGGGTCGTCGCTGCGGGGGTGGTCGCCCGCTGGGGCGTCCGTGCGGTGGTCCCAGTAGATGTCGTTGACCATCTCGTGGTCGTCCCAGCCGGCGACGAGCGTGTGCGACTCCAGCGCCTCCTGGAGGAAGCGGTCGGTGCGATACGTCCGGTGGAGATAGCGGTAGTCGTCGAGTCCGTGGACCCGGTCGAAGCCACTCGGCAGGGAGAGTTCGCGGCCGGGATAGTCGTACGAGCCGAGTCCCTTGAAGTGGCCGTCGTCGGACTCGTAGATGAAATCGCCCAGGTGGACGATGAAGTCCACGTCCTCCTCGGCGACGTAGTGCAGCGCCGGGAAGTAGCCGTTGAGGTAGTTCTGGCAGGTGAGCACGGCGAAGCGGACTGACTCGGGCGAGTCATCGGGCCGGGGCAGCGTCCGGCAGTGGCCGGTCCGGGAGGCGGTCTCGCCGTAGACGAACCGGTAGGCGTACTCGGTGTCGGGGGAGAGCTGGCCGTCGAGGTCGACCTTGACGGTGTAGTCGTGGGCGGCAATGCGCTCGCCGTCGGTGACGACGCCGTCGTAGACCACCTCGTCGAAGGAGTCGTCGGTCGCCACCTGGACGGCCAGCGGCCGGCCGGCGTCGAAGGCGTCCGGGTCGACCCGCGTCCAGAGGATGACGCCGGTCGGCGTCGGTCCCCCGCTTGCGACCGACTGCGGGAAGACCTCGTCGGGGTCCGCGCCGGGGTCGAAGTCGAAAGCGTCGGCGTCGCTGGCTGCGACGGCGTCCATCGCCAGCGCGAGGTCGTGCGAGTCCAGTTCCGAGAGCAGTTCGGCGTGGTCGTCGTCGCCGGTCGCGGGTTCGTCGCGCCCGTCGACCGGCGTCCCGTCTGACATAGGGGCCTCTCGGAGGCGGAGGTAAATCCCCGTTACGGCCGTCGGAACCCGCAGCGAACGGGCCTCGTCAGGGACCGAGGCGGTCCCGGGCGGTTCCGGCGAGGTAGCCCGTCGCGCCGCCGAAGCCGGCACCGATGCCGGCCCCGACGGGACCGAGCGGGCTGCCGAGTGCCGCGCCGATGCTCGCGCCTGCCGTCGCGCCGCGTTTCGCGTGCTTGTCTTTGCTGCAGAACATTGCAGTCATAGTCAGGGCCTGGACGATAATATATGTCCGGCTGGCGCAGATCGACGACTCCCCAGTTCGTTCGCTCGCTGGCCCGTCCTCGACGGAATCGGCTGACACAACACCTATGTCGACGCCACACACAGACGGGAGCATGGAAGGAGAGTTCGAGGAATTCGGCGGTCGGCACGTGCCGGAGCCGCTGGAGGAACCGCTCGCACAGCTCGCAGAGGCCTTCGAGACAGTCGTTCCCACCGAGGAGTTCCAGGAGGAGTTCCAGTACTACCTGAAACACTACGGCGGTCGCCCGACGCCCGTCTTCCACGCGGAGACGCTGAGCGAGCGCTGGGACGCGAACATCTACTTCAAACACGAGGACCTGCTCCACGGCGGTGCCCACAAGCTCAACAACACGCTCGGGCAGGGCCTGCTCGCGAAGAAGGCCGGCAAGGAGCGCCTCATCGCCGAGACGGGGGCCGGCCAGCACGGCACCGCGACGGCGATGGTCGGCGCCTTGCTCGACCTCCCCGTGAAGGTCTACATGGGCCGCAAGGACATCCAGCGCCAGGAGATGAACGTCTTCCGCATGCGCCTGCTCGGCGCGGAAGTCGAGGAGGTCACCCGCGGCAACGAGGGGCTGGCCGAGGCCGTCGACGCCGCCCTGGAGGACTTCGCTGCGAACATGGAGGAGACCCACTACCTCGTCGGCAGCGCCGTCGGCCCCGACCCCTTCCCGCGGATGGTCCGGGAGTTCCAGTCGGTCATCGGCCACGAGGCCCGCGAGCAGATTCAGGAACTCCACGGCGACCTGCCCGACGCCTGCGTCGCCTGCGTCGGCGGCGGCTCCAACGCCATCGGCCTGTTCCACGCGTTCAAGGAGGATGACGTGGCGCTGTACGGCGCGGAACCCGGCGGGACCGACGACACCCACCACTCCGCGCCGCTGTCGAGGTCCAAGCAGGAGGAACCCCAGGTGTTCCAGGGGATGATGACGAAGGTCATCGACGAGGACACCGAGAACCACTCCGTCTCCGCTGGCCTGGACTACCCCGCCGTCGGCCCGGAACACGCCGCCCTCCAGTCGCTGGGCAGGGCGGAGTACCACGCCATCACCGACGAGGAGGCACTGGACGCCTTCCAGGAACTGTCCCGCGCGGAGGGCATCATCCCCGCGCTGGAGCCGAGCCACGCCATCGCGCTGGCGAAGAAACTCGCCCAGGAGGACCGCCACGACACGCTGCTCGTGAACCTCTGTGGCCGCGGCGACAAGGACATGCAGACCGCCGCCCAGAAGTTCGACCTCTCCTGAAGCCGGGAAATCGCCTTAAATCGGCGTAATTCGGCCAAAACCGGACACACCAGGGCTAGGCGCTTCCCCCGCTTATTCTCCCGGCGTCCCACCCACCAGTCGCATGCAGAAAAGCGACAGCGCAACGACGTCGAGACGTGCGTACCTGAAAGCAATCGGTGCCGTCGGCGCGGCGAGTGCGGTCGGACTGGCCGGTTGCACGGGCGACGCCGCGGCGGCGACGGGGACGCTCGCCACCGCCGTCACCGACCAGCCCGGCGACATCGCCGACTTCGAGTCCTGCGTCGTCACCATCCAGGGCATCTGGCTGAAACCGGCCAGCGAGGACGGGGACGACGGTGAGGACGACGACGGCGATGAGGGTGGTGACGGCAACACCACGGACGGCACCAGCACCGACGGCGACACGACCGACGGCACGGTGGTCGAACAGGCGGAAGAAGACGTCGACGAGAGCGAGGCCCGCGAGTACCACGAGTTCGACGAGCCCCAGACCGCCGACCTCGTGGAGTTACAGGACGGAGCCACCTCCCTCGTCGACGAGCGCGAGGTGGCCGCGGGGGCCTACGAGTTCCTCCAGCTCGACGTGTCGAGCGTCGACGGCACGCTCGCAGACGGCGGCGAGGCGCAGGTCGACACGCCCGGGAACGCGCCGCTGCAGTTCAAGCAGTCCTTCGAGGTCCGCGAGAACCAGCGGACCCGGTTCGTGGCGGACTTCACGCCGGTCAAGCGCGGACAGGGGAGCCGCTACCTGCTCCAGCCCGTCGCGACCAACACCGACGTCGTCTACGAGGCGACGGAGACGCCAACTGACAGCGGCGGCAGCGACACCGGGACCGCCCAGTCGTAGACCGTCAGTCCTCGACCGCAAAGGACTGCCGCACTGAGAGGTCGGCGTTCGTCGCTTCGAGCGTCGCCTCCGCGGTGTAGGAACCAGGAGACGGGTGCTCCCACGTCGCCGTGTGCGTGAACGACTCGCCGGGGTCGAAGGTGTCGGTCCGCAGCGCCTGGGTGAACATCCGGCCGTCGCTCCAGCGCCAGACCACCGCGTCGCCGTCGTACACCGCGACGTCGGCCACCTTCCCGGAGCGGAACGTCAACTCGACGGGGTCGGTGTCCGCGTTGCTGACGGTGAACGCGAACTCGACCGCCGACGGGTGGACGTCGACGACGAGTGTGCCGTCGAGCACGGCTCAGATTGACCGGGAGTCCGAGTCGGAGGCCCCGTCGGTGTCGGTGACGGTCACGGCGACCGTTGCCCCGGTTTGCTTGCTGCGGACCTCGTCGACGCCCGACGCGGCGGAGCCGCTGACGTTCCTCGTCACGGAATCGAGCACGTTCCCTGCGGAGTCGAGCATCTCGACGACCACCGTGTCGAGGTTGCCGTCGGCGTCGCCGGCTCTCCAGTCGACTTCGTAGCGGTCCCACCGCGGATTGCTCCGGTTATTCAGCGCGTCGATGCTCGCCGATGGCGCGGCGTTGGTGCTCTCGGTTTCGCTGACGGCTGTCGACCTGGAGCCGGTATTCTCATAGGAGTCGGTGACGGTTGCCTCGACCGTGTAGCTGTTTCCGGACCCCTCGTCGCCGGCGGCGACCAGGCGGGTCGTCCCGCTGGCGGTATCGCCGGAGACAGTGACAGTCACCGAGTCCTCGTTCTCGCTGTCGGTGTCGTCGGTCAAGCTCAATTCGACCGACGAGAGGTCGCCGTCGGCGTCGCTGACGCCCCAGGAGACGTCGAACTCGGCGTCGGAATCGCTCGTCTCGACTTCGCTTGCGGAGAGGCTGTCGACGGCGGGCGCACTCTCCGACTCGGCCGCCGAGGCCGTCACGGAATCCGTCTTCCCGGCCCCATCGGTGACAGTCGCGTCGACCGTGTAGGAATTGCCCGTACCCTCGTCGCCGGCGGCCACGAGCCGGGTCGTCCCGCTGGCGGTATCGCCGGAGACGCTGACGGTTGCAGTGTCCTCCGTCGACCCGTCAGAGTCCTGCGTGAGCACGAGGTCGACCGACGAGAGGTTACCGTCGCTGTCGGAGACCGACCAGTCCGCGTCGAACTCCGCGTCGCCGTCGCTCGTCTCGACTTCGCTCGCGGAGAGGCTGTCGACGGCGGGCGCGCTCTCGGTGTTGTCGACGGTGACGGTGATAGTCGCAGTGGTGGTGTTGCCCGCCGAATCGGTCGCCTCGGCAGTCAGGTCGTAGCTCCCGTCGGAGACAGCGGTGCTATCCCAGGAGTCCTCGTAGTAGCCGGAGTCCGAACTGTAGGTGGTCACCCGGGAACTGCTGCCGAGAATCCAGTCGACGTTCAGCGTCCCGGGGTCGTTCTCCGCATCCGAGGCGTCTATCTGTACCGTGACGGTCCCGCTGACAGTCCCGCCGTCGCTCGGAGTTACCCACGAGACGCCGGGTGCGGAGTCACTCGACGAGCTTCCGACGGCGGCCTCGGCGTCGAGGAGACCTGCACCCTGTTCGTTGGCGGCGAGGCCGACGTCCTCGGCGGAGTCGGTCAGTTGCTGGCGAATCTCCGCGTTACTCAGGCTGCCGCTCGCGGCCACCTGCCCGGCCGCGCCCGCGACGTGCGGCGTCGCCATCGACGTGCCGGAGAACCTCTCGTAGCCGTCGTTCGAGTCGTCCTCGCTCTCGGGCGGGATGGTCGAGAGGATGCCTGTCCCGGGAGCGGCGAGTTCGACTTCCGAGCCGGTCGAGGAGTAGTCCGCGAGCGAGTCGTCGCTGTCGGTGGCCGAGACGGCCATCACCGTGTCGTAGCTCGCCGGGTAGGAGACGCAGTCCGAGCAGGGACCGTCGTTGCCCGCCGCCGCCACGAGGACGACACCGTTGTCGGATGCGTACTTGCAGGCGTTTCGCAGCGTCGAGTCACTGGAGCCGCCGCCCAGGGACATGTTGACGACGTCGGCACCGTTGTCGGCAGCGTACTTGACGCCGTCGGCGATGTCGGCGTACGTGCCCGATCCACAGCCGCTGAGTACCTTCACCGGCATGATGGTCGCCTCCGTCGAGACGCCGCCAGCGACCCCCTCGCTGTTGCCCCGGACGGCGCTGGCGGTGCCGGCGACGTGGGTCCCGTGGTCGTCGTCGTCGGACCACTCGTAGTTGCAGTCGTTGCCGTTGTACCCCTCGCGTCCGTACCGGCAGCCGCCGCTCTCGGAACCACAGGCGGACCCGAAGGCTGCACCGAGGTTCGGGTCGACGTTGGCCGCCAGGTCGGGGTGGTCGTCGTCGACCCCCGTATCGAGGATTGCGATGGTTGCCCCCGCGCCAGTGTCACCGTTGTCGTGGAGTACGTCCGCGTCGACGCGGTCGACACCCCACGGCAGCGTCTCCAGTTTCTCCGCGGCGTAGTTCGGTTCGACGTACTCGACGTTCGGGTTGTTCTGCAGGTTCGCCCGCGCCTCCGGTGCGAACTGCCCGACGACGACCCGGCCGTACGGACCGAGGTCGATGGTCTTGCGCACCGCGTCTGCGGCCCGCTTTGCCGCCCGTTCGGCGCCGCGGGCCCCCGCCGCGACGCCGACGTTGAACTCCGCTGTCCCCGCTGCGGAGGCGAACCCGGAGAGTCCGCCAACCGCCCCGAGTGCCCCCGCTGCCTGGAGGACCTGCCGTCGTGAAATCGACAGGTCCTCACGGTTACTCTCACGTAACATCTCGTCTTACCCCGTCACAGTGGCAGTATATATGCGTTTTTCGTACGTAGAGGATAGATTAGTAGTACGTCAAGTACAGATTAGTAGCCACTTACAGAGCGTCGAGAATGTTCAGAAAGCCGCTGCCGTAGTACGTCTTGTCGTAGCCGTCGGGGACGTCAGCCGCACGTTTCAGCCGCGACTCCACCTGGTCGGCGCCGAGGTCCGGATACTGACTCCGGACGAGGGCGGCGGCACCCGCCACCTGTGGTGCCGCCATGCTGGTTCCGGCGACCCAGCTGTAACTGTACTCCGCTCCGAGGTACTTGCCGCTCTTCGTGAACTGCGGCTCCGCAAACGTGCTCAGCACGAGGTCGTAGTACCACGGGACCCCCGTCCCGATAGCGCCGAGGTCGTAGTCGCCGCCCGGCGCACCGAGGTCGACGGCGTTGGTCCCGTAGTTCGTGTAGCCCGCCGGGCTCTCGGGCGGGTCGTCGAGGTCCAGCGTCTCGCCGTCGCCGTCGGCGTCCCACCTGTAGCCGATAGGGCCGGTGGCGCTGACGCTGACCGCCTGTGCCCCCTCGTTCGGGAGACTGATGAAGTCGCCGTCGTGCTGGAGGTCCGCGCTGTCGTTCCCGGCCGCGATGCACAGCAGCGTCCCCTCCTTGTTGACGTAGGTCATCGTACGGTTGAGCGACTTGCCGTAAAAGCCGCCGAAGCCCTCGCGGGGAATCGGGTACGCGCCCAGGCTCAGGTTCGCGACGTCGCAGTCGACGTTCGCGCTGTAGACGATTGCCGCCAGGATGTCCCCGAAGAAGGCCCCGGCGTAGGTGGGCGAGAAGACCCGACAGTCGACGACTTCCGTCGCCGGTGCAGTCCCGACGACGCCTTCGCCGTTGCGACCGTTCGCGGCGGCGATGCCGGCGACGTGGGTGCCGTGGTACCCGGCGTAGGGAGCCCCAGCGCCGTAGTCGTCGGTCGTGAAGTTCCGGGACAGGGTCGTGTTCACCGCGTGCTGGAGGTCGGGATGACCTGCTGCGACGCCGCTGTCGACGATGGCGATTCTGGTACCCTCCCCGCGAGTGACGTCGTGGACGGCCGGGACGTCCAGCGCCTGTTTGTCCCACTGGAGGGGATAGAGCGGTTCGTCGGTCGCACTCGCGGTCGAACTCCCGCCGGACTGCCCCTTTCCGTTGGCTTGGCCGCCGCCTCCCGTGCCGGAGTCGGACTCGTACTGCTTCTGGAGGGTTCCGTCGCTCGGGCGGTCGAGCTGGTATGAGACATCCGGCTCGTAGCGCTCGGAGAGGGCCGCGACCCGGGACTCGTCACCCCGGACGACAGCGACGTCGACTGCATCCAGCGCGTGGATGACGTCTACGCCGTCGAGCGCGTTTACTCCGGTCGTATCTACGATGTACCGGTCGGTCGATGTCGCGGCCGTGACGGTCGACCCGACGGCGATACCCCCGAGCACTGCGCCGCTCACCTTGAGAAACGTGCGTCTGTCTTGAGATGACATGGCACAGAAATGTAGACGAAACATCACCAAAAGTGTTTGTCCAGTATCCAGTTGTCAGTGTTCCGGACGTACCGGGCCGTCGATGCCGGGAGTGACAGCCACTGGTAGATGAGGAGGCCTCGGTACTCATAGGGTTCGTCGTCGCCGGGAAGTGGTAGCTCCCGCGGCTCGGAACACAGGGTTCGTCATCGGCCGGTCGACGGTAGGTGCCCGACGACTAAAAGGCACAGCCGTTTCCTGCCGGGGTCGGCGGCCACAAGCCACATACCATTATGTAGGCAAGGTGGGAAGCGTACCGCAACAATGGCACGGGACTGTCGGAGCAGCGGGGCAGTAGTGACGTTTCTGGAGACACAGAGGACCGGTGAGCGGCCATGAGTGCCGCCCGGAAGGCCGGCCTCGTCGTGGTGGCGCTGTTGCTGGTCACCAGCGTCGGCGCGGCGAACGTCGTGATGACCACCGAGCGAACGGTGTTGAACGCGAATTTCGTGGACCAGTCGCTCGCCGAGGAGGACGGGTACAACGAACTCCGTGACATCACCGTCGACGCCGTCACCACCGAGGTCGAACGGGCGGCTCCGGGGCAGAGCGAGCAGTTACCGGCGGCGATACAGGACAGCATCGACGCGACGGCGCTGGTCGAGGAGACGGTCACGGCCGAGTACGTCAGGAACCAGTCGCGAGCGAACCTCTTTCGGCTGTACGAGTTCCTGCACGGGCAACGCTCGGACCTGGTGCTGCGAATCGACATGGTGCCGCTGAAGGAGGGGCTGGCCGACGCTGTCGGCGACCAGGTCAGGGACGTCAGCGTCGCGGACCTCGTCGACCAGTACGCGCCGTCGACGGGCGACGTCCCCATCGAGATAACCGGTGACCGGATCAGCCGGATGCGGTCGAGCCAGTCCGGGTATCAGGACGTCCGCGACCAGTTCCGCAGCGACGTTCGCGAGGCCGTCCTCGACCGCCTCGTCGACGAGGCGTTCCAGCAGGCGAGCAACGACGAACTGCTCATGCTCATCGGCGAGGACCCCCGACAGTACACGGATGCGGAGAAAGAGCAAATTGTCACCCAGCAGGAGGACCAGATACGGCAGGCACTCCGACAGCGGATTCTCGAGGAAGAGGACGGGCGACTCAGCCGCGAGATAGACGAGGAACTGGCGGACCGCGCCGAGACGGCCAAACAGCGCGTCCGCGAGGAGACCCGACAGGCGACACAGGACTTCTCGGAGAACGTGACCGGGGCCGCCATCGACCTGCAGGTGGCCGTCATCGACGGGCTGGCGACGGATACCTCGTACCAGGAGTTCTCCAGCCGGATGGACGCCGCCGAGAGCCGACTGGCCGACGAAGCCGCGCGTCTGGCGGCCCAGCAGATAGACGAACAGGTCCCCGACGCCATCTCGGCGGGCGAGGAGCTTGCACCACAGGACCGCCAGCAACTCGACAGGCTGGCGAGCAACGTCCAGTTGCTCGATACGGCGAACCTCGTCCTGCCGGTGCTCGCGCTCGTGCTCATCGGGTTGCTCTACCTCATCTCGCGGTCCCTGGAGACGACGGCGCTGACGACCGGGGTCGCACTCGGCGTTGTCGGACTCTTGAGTTTCGTCGGTGCGTCACTCGCCACCGGACCGACCGAGACGTTCATCAGGGACCAGGTGAACGGCGAGGACGTGCAGGCAATCCAGGACGTGGCCGTCGGATTCGCCGGGAAGATACTCGGGACGCTCAGCGCGCAGTCGCTCCTGCTGCTCGTCGTCGGCGTCCTGCTGGTGGGAGTCGCCATCGCCAGCAGACAGGGATACCTCGACAGCCAGCGGAGCTAACGAGAGAAGCGGTCACTCCCTGATTCGTTCGCGGGCGGCGGCGACGACGAGCGGGAGCGTAATCGTCGCGTCGGCGTAGACGGACACGTTGCGGGCGGCCTTCTCCAGTTTCCCCCACGAGCGGGCCTCGTCCAGCGTCGCGCCGGAGAGCCCGCCGGTCTGTGGCGGATCCATCGTCAACTGGACCGCGTAGTCGTAGGCGTCCGGCGAGACCAGCATCGTCTGGAGGACGTAGTTCTTCGGGACGCCGCCGCCGACCACCAGCGCGCCCGCCTGCTCGGCCTCGAAGGCCTGGTCGGTCAGCGTGTCCATGTCGGCCAGCGCGTCCAGCGAGAAGTCGGAGGTCTGTGAGTACATCCACGCCTGGATGCCGAGCACGGAGTCCTGCACCGCAGGACAGTAGACCGGCACGTCGTGTTCGTAGGCCGCCGCGGCGATGCCGGGTTTCTCGGCGACCTCCTCGCGGTCGTTGACCTCGCTGTTCGCCCGTCCCAGTTCCTCGGTGAGCCGCTGGATGCTGACGGTTCCCTCGTCGGCAAGAACCGGGAAGACCTCCTCGCGGAGGTGCGATTCGAAGGCCGCGAAGTGCTCCTGGGGGAGGTAGACGTTGTAGATGCGGTCGACGCCCTCGTCGCGCAGTTGTTCGTCGTGTTCGCGCATCGTCGACCCCTCGGCGACCTCCTCGCCGTGATGGTGCTTGCCGCCGATGGCTTCGATGGTGTCGTGAGTGAGGTTCGCGCCGGTGGTGACCAGCGCGTCGACGTACCCGTCCCGGATGAGGTCTGCGACGACGGCCCGCATCCCGCCGGGGACCATCGCGCCGGCCAGGCCGAGGAAGACGCTGACGTCGTCGTCGCCGAACATCTCGGCGGTGACGTCGACTGCCTCGTGGACCGCCGTCGCGCCGATGCCGGCGTCGCCGTAGCTCTCGGCGAGTTCGGCGACGGTCATCCCTGCCTGGACCTCCGCGTGCCCTACCGGGTCGTGGTCGAACGCCTCGCGGTCGGAGTCGTCTGTCATTGGGTAGGGGTGGGAGACCGGGCGGTTTCAACGGCGCGGTTGCCGGTCGCCGCCGGGACAAGATGTTTCCTGGCCGGCCCCTTACCAGCGGGGAGTGACAGCCGACCCACCCGCCGGTTACGACGGACCGTCGCTGGACACCCTCGCCGCCGACGTCGACACAGGGACTGCGGAGACCCTCAACGTGACCGCACCGTTCACCGGCGAGGCGGTCGGCGAGGTGCCCGCGTGCACGCCCGACAACCTGCGTCGAGCGGTCGAGCGCGCACGCGAGGCACAGGAGCCGTGGGCTGGTCGCCCCGTCAGCGAGCGGGTCGCCGCAGTCGAGCGGTTCCGGTCGCTGGTCCGCGAGCGGCAGGCGGACCTGCTCGACCTCGTGCAACTGGAGAGTGGCAAGGCCCGCCTGGACGCGATGGAGGAGGTCCTCGACGTCCAGCTGACCGCGGGCCACTACGCCGACAAAGCGCCGGAGTACCTGGCACCCGAGCGGCGGACGGGTGTCGTCCCGGGGCTGACGCGCGTCCGTGAGCACCGCGACCCGTACGGCGTCGCGGGATTCGTCACGCCGTGGAACTACCCGCTGACGCTCTCGGTGTCGGACGCACTGCCGGCGTTGCTGGCGGGCAACGCCGTCGTCGTCAAACCCGCCGAGGCGACGCCATACACCGCGCTGTTCGCGGCGGAACTGCTCCGGGAAGCGGGCGTCCCGAACGAACTCGTGCAGGTCGTCACCGGCGACGGCGAGCGGCTCGGGCCGGCGCTGGTCGAGGCCGTCGACCACGTCAGTTTCACCGGGAGTACGGCGGTCGGTCGCGAGGTGGCCGCCCGGGCGGGTCGTGAGCTCACGCCGGTCTCGCTGGAACTCGGCGGGAAGGGACCGATGGTCGTCCGTGCGGACGCGCCGCTAGACCGGACCGTCACCGGCGCGGTCCGGGGAGCCTTCGCCAGCGCCGGACAACTCTGTATCGCCGTCGAGCGAATCTACGTCCACGACTCCCGCTACGACGACTTTTGCGAGCGACTCGTCGGACGGACGCGCGCGCTGGAGGTCGGAACCCGGTTCGACTACGGCCCCGACGTCGGCTCGCTGGTCTCCGAGCGTCAGCTGGAGAAGGTGGCGACCCACGTCGAGGAGGCCGTCGACGCGGGCGCGACAGTGCTGACGGGCGGCCGGCGACGACCCGACGTCGCTCCGTTCGCCTACGAGCCGACCGTCCTGACCGACGTGCCCGACTCGGCCTCCGTCGCCTGCGAGGAGACGTTCGGTCCGGTCGTGACCGTCGAAGCCGTCCCCGACGACGACGCCGCGGTCGAACGAGCCAACGACTCGACGTACGGCCTCCACGGCACCGTCTGGACCGACGACACCGCCGCCGGCAGGGACGTCGCCCGGCGGATGGACTGTGGCACCGTCGCCGTCAACGACGCCCACGTCGCGATGTGGGGCTCGATAGACGCGCCGATGGGCGGGCGGAAGGAGTCCGGCATCGGCCGTCGCCACGGCGACGAGGGCTTCGAGAAGTACACCCAGTCCCAGAGCGTCACCGTCCAGGGTGGTCACCCCATCGCGCCGCCGCCTGGCGTCCCGAACCGTCTCGTCGCGGGGGGACTGTCGGCGTATCTCCGGGTCATGCAACGGCTGGGGTTGCGATGACTGCGTTCCTCACCGGCTTCCCCGGGTTTCTGGGCTCTGCGCTGACGGAGCGACTGCTCGCCCGCGGCGAGTCCGTCACCTGTCTCGTCCAGTCACACTACCGGGAGCAGGCCCGCGACCGGGCGCGAGCAATCCGCGAGCGGGTCGGCGTCAGCGACGACAGCCTCACTCTCGTCACCGGCGACATCACGGACTCCGAACTGGGGCTCGACGACCCGGAACGCCACCGCCGGGAGGCCGACGCGTGCTACCACCTCGCGGCCATCTACGACCTCGGCGTCGACCGGGAGCCCGCCGAGCAGGTCAACGTCGACGGGACCGGGCGCGTGCTCGACTTCGCACAGCGCGCGGCCGTCGACCGGTTGCACTACGTCAGCACCTGCTACGTCAGCGGCCGCCACGACGGCGCCTTCGGCCCCGACGACCTCGACGTCGGCCAGTCGTTCAACAACCACTACGAGGCCACCAAGTTCGAGGCCGAAGTCGCAGTGCAGGCGCGGATGGACGACCTGCCGACGACCATCTACCGGCCGGCCATCGCCGTCGGCGACAGCGAGACCGGCGCGACCGACAAGTACGACGGCCTCTACTACCTGCTGGGCCTGCTCGACCGCCAGCCCGGGATCGCCGTCGCGCCAGTCCAGCCGCCGTCGCGGCGCTACGAGTTCAACGCCGTCCCGCGGGACTTCGTCGTGGACGCAATCGCCCACCTGAGCGGCCGCGCGGACACTGCGGGGGCGGTCTACCAGCTCTGTGACCCGAACCCGCCGACGGTCCGGCGGCTGGTGGATATCTGTGGCGAGGCGGTCGGGAGCCGCGTCGTCCGCGTGCCGGTCCACGCCAGGCTGGGCCGCCGATTCGTCGAGCGGGTGCCGGGCCTGGAGCGGCTACTCGGCGTCGAGCCGGCCTCGTTCGACTACCTCGCGCACCCGACGCGGTACGTCTGTCCCAACACCAGCCGCGCGCTCGCGGGGGCCGGTATCGAGTGCCCGCCGCTTGCGAGCTACGTCGACGACCTCGTGGCCTACATGCGCGCGAACCCGTCGGTGACCGACGCGGCGATGGCCTGACTACAGCCCGGTCGGGTGGTCGATGTAGGTCGTCCGCAGCCCCCAGTCGGCGACGAGGTCCTGCAGCGCGCGCACCCCGAAGGTCTCCGTCGCGTAGTGACCCGCGAGCACGACGTGGATGCCCGCCTCGCGGGCCTCGTGATAGGCGAACTGCTTGCCCTCGCCGGTGACCAGTGCGTCCACGCCGTCTTCGATGGCCTCGTCCAGCCAGTCGACGCCGCTGCCGGTGACGATGGCGACATCGCGTATCTCCGCTGGGCCAAAATCGAGTAGCTGGACGTCCCGGCCGCCGGTGTCCAGTTCCGCCGCCAGCGTGTCGCGCAGCTCCGGGGCGGTGAAGGGGTCTGCGGCCGTCCCGCGCTGGCCGATGAACTGCTCGCCCATCGTGCCGAAGGGCGCGCGGTTGCTCAACTCCAGTACGTCCGCGACGCCCGCGGCGTTGCCCAGCGACTGGTGCCCGTCGAGCGGAAGGTGGGAGACGTACAGCGCGAGGTCGTCGTCGAGAAGCGGCGCGATGCGGCGGTAGTGCTTGCCCGTCAGGCGCTCGATGCCGTCCCAGATGAGGCCGTGGTGGGTGACCAGCAGGTCCGCACCCGCCTCGGCCGCGCGGTCGATGGTCTCGACGGCGGCGTCGACGGCGAAGGCGACGTGGTCGACCTGCGTCGCGGCGGGTCCCACCTGGAGTCCGTTCGCGCTCGCGTCCACGTCGGCGTAGGCCGCCGTCTCCAGTTCCTCGTCGAGCCGCTGGCAGAGTTCGCCACAGTGCATACGTGGACCTTGCCCGCGCTGGTCCGTAAGGCTGTCCGCCCTACTCCGGCCGGGCGAGCTGGCCGTCGGTCTCGGCGATGAGCCCCCGGTCGACGGCGAGGTCGATGACCGCCGCGCACTCGCTCCGGGAGAGGTCGTAGGCGTTGGCCGCGACGGTCTCTATCTCCGCCCGGTCGACCGGAAACTCCCGGTTCTGGAGCAACCGCATCACCTTGTTGTACTCCAGCGCCGAGATGCTCGCCTGCGCGCTGGGCGTCGCGTCGGCCGCACCCTCGTCGCTCGCTGGCGCGTCCACGTCAGCGTCCTCCCCGGCCACCTGCCCGTCCGCGCCAGCGTCGTCCGCTGCCGACTGCCCCGCGTCGGTACCGTCGTCGGCTTCCGTCTCGTCCGCCGACTTCACGCCGTCAGATCGGGAAGCGTCGCCCCCACCCGCCCCGGTCCCGCTGTCGGCCAGCGGGTCCGCCTCGTCGTCCGGCGCTTCGTCGGCCACCTCGTCGTCTCCCGCCGTCTCCTCGACCGATTCGTCGGCAGTCTCACCGCCGGACCGGAACTCCTCGGGGACGTCGGGGTTCATCGCATCCTGGAGTTCCTCGTCGGCGTCGGCTTCCTCGTCTTCGAGGACGTCCGCGTCGACGTCCCCGGCCATCGCTGTCACGTCCGCGGCCGTGATGTCGTCCTCGTCGGGCGAGTCGATGGCCTCGTCCGGGTCGACGAGGACGTCGCGCGCCCCAGCGCCCGCAGTTCCTTCGTCGGCATCACCTGCGGGCTCCGCCTCGTCGGTCCCCGCGTCGCCACCGGACGTGGCGTCTGAACTGACGGATTCGGCCCCCTCCGCGGCCGCGACGACCGCGTCGAGGACACGTTCGAGTTTCTGCTGGCAGGTCGGACACAGGGTTGCGGTCGTGACGTCGCGCTCGGCGTCGCGGAACGCGGGCGGCACGACGGCGTACTCCTGCAGTTGCTCGTCGAGCGCGGTCCCACAGAAGTAACACGATGAGAGGTGGTCCATGTCCGCACCAACCGCGGCCGCCAGTAAAAAGGCCCCGGCAGGTCAGCCGTCGGCGTGCGCGTAGACGAACGCCCGGAGGAGTTTCGCGGCCAGCGTCGCCGCCTGGCCGTCGTCGCGGTCGTTGACCTCCACCACGTCGAAGCCGACGGCGTCCGGGGCCACCGCGCGCACCACGTCGTGCATCGTCGACGGGTCGAGTCCGAACGGCTCCGGCGTCCCCGTGCCCGGTGCGAAGCCGGGGTCTGCGGCGTCGACGTCGACGCTCAGGTACACGTCCCGACCTCCGAACTCCGGTTCCCACGAAGGTACTTTCCGGGGTGGGACGACCGTCACGTCCGCTGCGTCGGCGCGTTCCCACTCGGCCTCACAGCCGGAGCGCGCGCCGAGGACGACGGCCTCGTCGGCGTGGTCGAGCGCGTGCCGTGTGACTGTCGCGTGGCTCAACGGGTTGCCGGCGTAGGATTCGCGGAGGTCCAGGTGGGCGTCGAGACAGACGAACACGTCCGGGTCGAGCGCGCGGACCGGCGCGAGCGAGACGGTGTGCTCGCCGCCGACGACCAGCGGGAGCGTGTCCTCGTCGCGATAGTCCCGGATGGCACCTGCGAGAAAGTCCAGATACTCGGCGGCGTCGTCGCCGGGGCGGACGTCGCCGTGGTCGTGGACGGCGAGCGAGGAGAAGTGCCGACCGGTGTGGTGGTCGTAATCCTCGAAGGATTCAGAGAGGTGGCGGACGCGGCGCGGTCCGAAACGGGTGCCGGGCTGGAACGTCGTCGAGGCGTCGAGCGGAGCCCCGACGACGGCGTAGTCGGCCTCGGCACGGTCGGCCGCGGCGCCGGGGAACATCAGACGATTTTGCGCTGCTCCTCGTATTCGAGGAACTCGATTTCGTCGTCCGCGGAGAGGTTCTCGTCGCCGGCGCGCATCACGAAGTTGTCGTAGGTCTCCAGGTCCATGACCTGCACCTCGCCGTCGCGGACGTCGATGACCTGACCCTGCTTGCGGTTGATGATTGGGACCCAGATTTTCGCGTCGACGGGCTGGGACAGCGAGCGCTTCTTGCCGTCGAAGACGCCCTTGGCGTCGATGCGGGCCTTCGCGCTGCCGTGCTTGCCCGGCTTGGCCGTCGAGTAGGAGGTGATCTTGCAGGGAGTGTCGTCGATCATCACGTAGCTCCCCTCGTCGAGGTCCCGAACTTCCGTCTGCTGTCGTGGCATGTGCCCGGATTATCCACCTGCGAGTATAAACGGTTTGGAATGGCGCGGGGTCAGGTCTCTTCGTCGGATTCCTCCGGCGAGGGCTGGACCGCGGCGTCGCCAAAGCCCAGCGCGCCGCTTGCCCCCTCCTGCTCCTCGCGCTCGCGCAGGTTCTGCCGGGTGAACTGCGGGGTCGCCCTGATACCGCGGCGCTTCCGGAACGAGCGGTACAGGAGGAAGCCGACGAGCACCGTCAGCCCGCCGGCGACGACGATAGCGACGGTCTGGTTCGGGCGGAAGGAGTACAGCATCGCCGTCGAGATGCCCCCGGCAGCGAGTGCGAGTCCCAGGACGAGACGCCTCCCCAGGCGGTCGAGGACGTGCTCGGAGTCCTCGATGTCCGCCCGGATGTGGAAGTCCTCGCGCTCGACCCGGTCGAGGGCGTCCTCTATCTTCGGGGGAATCCTGACCGAGGACTCGACGGCGTCGCGGCCCTCCTGGACGCGGTCCTCGACGAAGTCCCGGACGCCCTCCTCGATGAAGCCGTTCTCGCGGAGGTAGTTCGTCGCCACCGAGATGAAGTCGAAGTCGGGGTCCAGCGTCACGCAGACGCCCTCGACCACCGTCGCCACCCGGAGGACGAGCGCGAGATTCGACGGCAGGCGCAGCGGGAACTCGTAGATGGTGTCCTCGACCTGCTGGACGATCTGCTGGACGCGGTACTGCTCGACGTCCTCGCCGCGGGCGTCGGCGATTGCAAGTTCCATCACGTCGCTCATCACCTGCCGGTCGGCCTCCGGCGAGAGCGTCCCCATCTCGATGAGTGTGTCGAGGATAGCGTCGATGTCCTGGGCGGCGACGGCGGCGTAGAAGTCGACGATCTTGTTCTGGATGAACGGGTCGACGTAGCCGCTCATCCCGAAGTCGTAGAACACGAGCGTCCCGTCGTCCTGGACGGCGAGGTTGCCGGGGTGGGGGTCGGCGTGGAACACGCCGTCCTGGACGATCATGTCGAGGTAGGCCCGCTGGAGCGTCTCGGCCAGCGCCGAGCGGTCGACGTGGAGTTCGTCCAGTTCCTCGACGTCGGATATCTTCGTCCCGGGGACGTACTCCATAGTCAGCACCCGGCCCGTCGAATGGGTGCCGATGACCGACGGGATACGGATGTCCTCGTGGTCCCGGAAGTTCCCCTTGATCTCGTTGAGCATCCGCGCCTCGCGGTTGTAGTCCATCTCCTGGCGGATGGTGCGGTCGAACTCGTCGGCCAGCGTCTCCAGAGAGAACGCCTGCGCGTCGCCGACGAAGCGGATGAGCAGCGGCAGCGACCAGCGGATGACCTTCAGGTCGGCCTCGACCAGTTCCTTGACGCCGGGCCGGCGGACCTTCACCGCGACCTGCTGGCCGTCTATCTCGGCGTAGTAGACCTGTCCGAGGCTCGCGCCGCTGATAGCGTCGGTGTCGAACTCGGTGAACCGGTCGCCGACCGCCCCCAGTTCCTCTTCGAGGACGACGCGCGCGTCGTCCCACTCGGCCGGCGGGACGCTGTCCTGCAGTTTGGCGAACTCGTCGATGTACTCCGGCGGGAGCACGTCGGGGCGGGTCGACAGCAGTTGGCCGAGTTTGATGAACGTGGGTCCGAGCGTCAGCATCGAGTCCAGAAGCGAGGTCGCGCGGCGGTGGCGCGTGTCGGAGGAGACGTCGCGCGAGGAACCGAACAGGATGAACCGACGGCGGTCCCGGGCGTAGGCGACGATGAGCGGCAGGAACTGGTAGGCGACGACGACGAACCGCCAGTACGCGCGGAGATTCACCGTGGCACCTCAGTCATCTATCGGAATTGTCGTCGCCGGGGCGGCCGACTGCTTCGGCAGGCGGAGTTCGAGGACGCCACGCTCGACGCTGCCCTCGGCGTCGGCACCGGTGGCGTCAAGAGGGAGGGGGAGTTCGGCGTCCAGGAACAGCGAGCGGTCCTCGCTGACGTAGCGGAACTCCGGGGGGACGTCCTTCTCGCGGCGCGCCTCCAGCACGAGTCTGCCACCTTCGACGCGCGCGTCGACCGTCTGGCCAGTCGTCCCCGGGAGGTCGATGACCAGCAGGTAGGCGTCCTCACTCTCCAGCAGGTCGGCGTACACGGTGTCGGGCAAGTCACGCAACGCGTCACGGAGCGCGGACATGCAATGTCGTTGGAGCGGACAGGCGAAAAAGCCCCCGATACGCCATCGGCTGGGACCCGTGGACGCGCCGTCGCTCAGACGCTGAGGTCGGTCAGTTCGGCCACCCGCCGGTCGCCCAGCACGCGCTTGCCGGCCCAGTTGCGGTTCGGCCGGGAGACGTGGATGCCGTCCAGACCGGCGTTGTGGGCCGCCTGCACGTCGGCCGGGTCGTCGCCCGCCATCGCACCAGCGTGGCCGTTGCCGCCGACGCCCAGCTCGCTCATCGCCAGTTCGACCGGCGTCGGGTCAGGCTTCCAGCCCGTCTCCTCCGAGCAACAGACCACTGTGTCGAACCAGTCGGCGATGTCCAGTTGCTCCAGGACCGGCCCTGTCAGGTACTCCTGGCAGTGGGTGACGACGCCCACCGGCGTCTCCAGGCCCTGGACGAACGCCGCGGCGTCGTCGTAGACGTACGTCGCCGCGGCGCGGCTGACCGGCTCCTCGACGGCGTGGAACGTGTCCCAGAAATCACCGGGGTCGATGCCGGCACCGCCCAGAATCTCCTCGCGGGCGTTGCCGATGCCGTACCAGAGCAGTTCTGCCTCGTAATCGGTGAAGCCGTGGCCCAGTCGGTCCCCGACCTCGCCCATGACCTCGTGGATGTACGGCTGTTCGATGTCGACGACCGTTCCGTCGAGGTCGAGCAGCCAGAAGTCGTAGTCGCGACCGGTCATCGGATTACGCAGCTACGCCGCTGGCAGGTAAGTACTTTCCGGTGAATATCGCCGGTGAGTTGGCGCGCGAGCGGAGTCAAGCGGTCACTCGTAGATGTCGTCGAGTCGCTGTGCGAGGTCGATATCCTTCTCGGTGATGCCGCCGGCGTCGTGGGTCGTCAGGCGGACCTCCACCTCGCCCCAGGTGATGGTCATTTCGGGGTGGTGCCAGGCGTCCTCGGCGAGGCCGCCGGCCCCCGAGAGAAAGCCCAGTCCGTCCAGGTAGGAGTCGAACTCGTAGACCCGGACTATCTCGTCGCCCTCGCGGTTCCACTCATCGGGTAGCTGTGTCGCTATCTCGTCGTCGGTGAGCGTGTCTGCCATGTCTCTATCCAGGGTCGGCAGCCCGAAGATAGTTTGGGTGGGGTCGCTCGCGCCGCTCAGGACTGGTGTGGCGGGGATTCGGCCTCGATGACCGACGATATCTCGCCCATCTCGTCCTCCAGCAGGACCACCAGGTCGTCCAGCGTCAGGATGCCGACGAGCCGGCCGTCGTCCATGACCGGCATCCGCCTGATGCCGTGCTCGCTCATCTTCTGGCACACCTCGAAGACCCCCTCCGAGACGTCCGCCGTCACCAGGTCGCCGGTCATCAGGTCCCGCGCCGTCGTCTCGGTGGGTGACCGTCGGCCGCCGACGATACCGATGGCGAGGTCGCGGTCGGTGACGATGCCGATGGGCCTGTCCCCCTCCTCGACGACCACGCTTCCGACCTTGTTGGCCTCCATCAGGTCCGCCAGGTCCGCCGCTGTCGTCGACGGCTCTGCCGTTACCAGTTCCTCCCGTCCGCGTGCGAGTGTCTCGAGTGTCATAGCTGTCTCCCGGCTTGCCGCCGGGTAGTGAGAGAGTACCACACACAGCCTGAAAGCCGTAGTTGCCGGATGCCGAGAGGTGGGCGCAGAACGGTTGTCGTCAGTCGTCCGTTAGTCGTCCAGTTGGTCGAGGACCGCCGCGGGCATCTCCTCGCGCATCTCCTCGGGGATGTCCTCGGAGCCCACGCTGGCGACGAACTCCGGCGGGGGCGACTCGGGGCCGAAGTTCGGGTCGAACAGTTCCAGCGCCGTCTGGATGGTCTCCCAGTCGTCGACCTCGGCGGCGTCGCGCAGGCTGGTGGTCGGCGCGGCGAGCAACTGCGAGACGATGGCGTCGGCCATCGACTCCACGATTGCCTCGCCCTCCTCGTCCAGGTCGAGTTTCCCCAGCGCGGTGCCGACCTCCTGTGCCTTCACCCGCTCGGCGCTCTCGTACATCGCCGAGATGACGCGGTCGGCGCGCTTGCGCTTGTACTGGACGAGCAGGCGCTCGAACTCCTCGTCGACGATGCGCTCGACGGCCTCGGCGGCCCGCTCGCGCTGGCGTCGGGTCTTGTCGGTGACCGCCTCCAGCCTGTCCAGGTCGTAGACCGTCAGCCCGTCGATGGCCTCGGCGGCCGGCGGCACGTCCCGCGGCTGGGCGATGTCGACGAGGAACGTCTCGCCGGCGGCTTCCAGCGTCTCCACGTCGAAAATCGCGTCCGGACTCCCCGTCGCAGAGACGATGACGTCCGCCTCCTCGACTGCTGCCGGCAGTGCGTTGAGCGCGACGGCACTCGCCTCGGTGTCGACCATCCGCACGACGTGCTGGGCGTGGGGGACCGTCCGGTTCGCCACGATGAGGTGGTCGAGGCGCTCGGCCAGCGACTTCGCGGCCAGCGTCCCCATCTCGCCGGCACCGACGACAAGGCCCGTCGCGCCGCGGAGGTCGCACTCGTCGTCGAGCAACTGGACCGCCGCGCTCGCCAGCGAGACGACGCCCTCGTTGATTCGCGTCTCCGTCCGCGCGCGCTCGCCGACGTGAATCGCCTTCGTCACGCCGTCTTCGAGCAGCGGCCCGATGCCGCTCTCCGAGCGGGCGTCCTCGTAGGCGTCGCGGACCTGCCCGAGAATCTGGTCCTCGCCGAGCACGAGCGATTCGAGGCCGGCGGCCACCCGCAGGAGGTGGCGCAGGCTCTCCTCGTGGTCGAATTCGACCACGGTTCCAGCCTCGACGGCGTCGGTCAGGACGCCGAGTGCCTCCCGTCCGGCTTCGTGGCTTTCCGCGACGACGTAGCCCTCGACGCGGTTGCACGTCTGCAGGACGAACGCCTCCTCGACGGTCGGCTCGTCGAGCAGCGTCGCGACTGCTGCGCGCTGGCTCGTGGCCGCCGCGCGTTCGAGGTCGTCGACGGAGGCAGTAGCGTGGGAGATACTGACGCCCGTGACGACACCTGTTCCGACTGTCACGAGGAATCACCTGTCACGTCCGAAATCACGTCCGATGCTCTCTGTCGGGGCTTTGTACCGGGAGTATCTAAACCCTTCCAAACCGCGTCGTCGCGCACGACCGCCCGGAGCGCCGCCCGTCGGTCTTCGGGGCCGTACGACTCTCGGAGCTCCCCGCGGAGGTCACCCGCAAACTCCGCCATCGCGCCGGCACCGTCGACCACGTCCGCAATCTGCTCGCGGAGGTACCGGCTGAGAGCGGGGCTCCGGCCGCCCGTCGAGACGGCGACGACCACTGGGTCGTCACGCACCGTCGCGGGGACGACGACGCTACCGGCGTCCCGGCCGCCGTCGGCGTCGGCCCGGTTCACGAGAATTCCTCGCTCGCGCGCTGCGGCCGCGACGGCGGCGTTTACGTCCGCGTCGTCCGTCGCGGCGACAACGAGCACGGGGTCTGCTCGCTCCAGCCACCCCGGGACCGCCTCGGCGTCGACGGCCTCGCGGACGCGCGCTGCGCCGCCGAAGTCCGCGTCGGCGAACTCGGGGCTGACGACGACGACCTCGGCCTCCCGGGCGAACCGGCGGGCCTTCCGGGCACCGACGGGGCCGCCGCCGACGACCAGCACCGTCTCGCCCCCGAAGTCATGAAAGAGGGGAATCATGCGGGTACCACTGTTGTCAGGTCTCCCTCGGGACGTGACTTAAATCGCTCGCCTAGATTCACCCTGCGGGAGTCGCTGTGTCGCTCACTCGATGACGGACGACCCGGGGCTCTCGGCGTCTCCCCGGACCCCCGTGGCCTCGTAGCCAGCGTCGCGGACGGCGGCGAGCAGCCCCTCCGTGTCGGCGCTCGACTCGAAGTAGAACACGACGTCGAAGGTCCCCTCGCGGAGCAGTTGCTGGCACTCCCAGACGAACGACTCGTCGTCGAGTGTCAGCCCCTGGTGCTGGTTCGAGGCGAAGTCGGTGTCGTCGGTCCCCGAGTAGACGAACGTGTCGGTGGGCTCGAAGCCGGCGTACTCGGCGATGAGGTCGCCGATTTCGACCGTCGCCTGGTGCATCCGTGTCTCCGCGCTGCTCTCGAAGTCGGTGTGGACCACCAGCCCGTCGAGTGCGATTTCGCCAGGCTGGAGCAGTTGCCAGGTCCGCTGCCGGAGATCCGGGTCGATGTCGCTCATACGTAGCGGTTCTCGGGGTGCATTATACGCCTCACGGTTGCGCGGACGCGTAGCTCTCGGTAGTAGTGTTCGCGGCGTCGACAACGCAGGTGCTACCGACGCCAGCTAACGGACAAGCCAGAACAGCCGTCCGCCTTACAGGCGCGTAACGTTGGTCGCGCGCGGTCCTTTCTCTGCCTCTTCGATGTCGAACTCGACTTCTTGTCCCTCTTCGAGGTCAGGGCCGCCAACGTCTTCCATGTGGAAGAATACGTCCTCGTCCGCGTCCTCAGTCTCGATGAAACCGTAACCGCCGGTGTCGTTGAAGAAGTCAACCGTACCTTTCGCCATTGCACTTACTCAGACGACGGGCGAGCATTAAAGTTCTACGGGTTCGGGGACGGGGCGGCCCCCGCCCGAAGCCACAAGACTCTTATCGGCAGACTGATAGCCTTTTGATGATGTTATCGCGGCTCCGTCGGCTGGCGAACCGGACGTACGAGCGGGTGCTGAAGTGGGAACTCTCGGAGACGCCCTCTCACGTCGCCGTCATCATGGACGGAAACCGCCGTTACGCCAGCCAGCGGGGCCAGGACAAGACGGACGGACACCGCGAGGGCGCCCGGACCACCGAGCAGATACTCCACTGGAGCGACGAACTCGGCATCGAGGAGGTCACGCTGTACGCGTTCTCGACGGAGAACTTCGACCGCCCCGAGGCGGAGCGGGAGTCCCTGTTCGACCTCCTGACCGACAAGCTCTACGAGTTCGCCGACGCCGACCGGGTCCACGAGGCCGAGGTTCGCATCCGCGCCATCGGCGAACTCGACCGCCTGCCGGAGCGGGTACAGGAGGCCGCAGCGTACGCCGACCGGCGGACTGCCGGCTACGACCGCCTGCACCTGAACATCGCGCTGGCCTACGGCGGCCGCGCGGAACTGCTCGGCGCGGCCCGGGACATCGCCCGGCAGGTGGCCGACGGCGACCTCGAACCCGATGCCGTCGACGACGAAACCGTCTCGCAGGCGCTGTACGACGGGCCGACGCAGGACGTCGACCTCATCGTCCGCACGGGCGGCAACGAGCGCACGTCGAACTTCCTCCCGTGGCAGGCAAACGGCAACGAGGCCGCCGTCTACTTCTGTGCGCCCTACTGGCCGGAGTTCCGGAAGATAGACTTCCTGCGGTCGATTCGCACCTACGAGAACCGCGAGGAGTCCTGGCGGCGCACCCGCGCACAGCGGGCGCTCGCGCTCGTCCGCGCCCTGGGCCACACCGAGTGCGCCGAGGCCACGCGGATTCTCCACCGGTTCCGCGACGCGCTGCCCAGCGGCGAGCGGGACGCGCTGGACGCGGACCCGGTCGAGGACGCCGACCTCGAAGCGTCGGCGGACTGAGCTACTCGTACTTCGGCGAGGCGGGTTCGCCGCGTCTGCCGGCCGCCGAGTCCTCGACGACGCTTCGCATCCGCGGCGTGAAGTCCCAGGTGTAGAGACGCGTCGGTTCGATGGAGATTGTCACCTCTTCCCGGTCCGCGGCCAGGAGCCACTGCGCCATCTCGGCCTCGGTCGTGCCCAGGTACCGGTCGACGAGGTCACGGAGGGCTTCCTTGCCGCCGTCGGCCTCGATTTCGGCCCGGCCGGCCCCGCGGACGCCCATGTACGGCGGCATGTTCGTCGACACCTCGAAGCAGATGGCGTCGTTCTTCCGGAGGAAAGAGACCACGTCGGCGCTCTTCGCGGTGGCACACTGGATCTGGCCGTCCCGGTACCGGTACCACAGCGATAGCATCCAGAGCCCGCCGGCGGGGTTGTGACAGCCCAGGCGGACGGGGACGAGCGCCGCGTCGAGGAACTGCTCGGTCTCGGCCCGGGTCCACGAACCTTCGATAGACACCATTGCGCACACGTTGGGTCGCCGCGCCAATACGCCTTCGGGGCCACCCGCCGCGGACGGACCCAGAGGCCACGACGGCCCCCAAGGGGACGCGTGACGGAGTATATGTGTCCGCAAGCCCAACTGTGGGATTGATGAACGGTCCACACGCGGGGTGGCCCGGCGGACAGCGGCTGCTGCTCGTCTGCACGGCGCTGCTGGTCGCGCTGGCCGGCTGTTCCGGGTTCGAGGGGCCCGACGGCACCGCGCCGACGCCGGCGCCGACGGCGACGGCGACGAGTTCCCCGGAGGAACGCTGGCAGTCCGGACCGCGGATCGGAACCCCCGAAATCAGGCCCGTGAACACCGACCCCGGGGAAGTCGTCGGACCGGCCGTGGAGACACTCCGGGCGGTCGACGCCTACAGGGTGTCGGGAACGGTCGACGTCACGGTCGCCGGCGCGGACGGGAACCAGCCGACGAGGGGCGTCGTCACCACGAGCGTCAATCGGACCGCGATGCAACTGCGGACGACGTCGAGCCTGGGACAGGACGGCCGGACGGAGGCGTACCTCGTCGACGGCGTCGTCTACCGGCGGGACCCGGGTTCCGTGGCGACCCGCGGCACCGAGTGGGTCGTCGAGAGCTCAACCGACCCGGCGGCCTGGTTCAACCGCCACGACGAACTCGGGGCACACAGGGTGATGCTCGAACACGCGACCGCGGACGTAGTCGGGACACAGCAAGTCAGCGGCGGGTACGCCTACCGGCTCGCGCTCGACGTCGACGTCGCCGCGCTGAACGACTTCTACGGGTTCGACGACCGCCGCGGCGTCGACCGGGTCGAGGCCACGGTCTGGATTCGACCGTCCACGGACCGCCTGGTCCGGGCAGCGGGGACCGTCCATCGTCCGATGGTCGTCGACGGCCGGACCGTCGACGCAACCGTGGAGTACGAAAAGAGCTTCTCGTACACGTCCGTGACCATCAGCCTCCCGGCGGCCGCAGACAGCGCGGTCGCCGTCAACGCGACCGCAGGCACCTGAATCGGGGCGAGCGTGACAAGACATTTCACGCCGGTCACCGGAGAGAAATGCGATGCCAGCCTCGACGGTATCACGCAGGCGACTCCTCGCGACCCTGGCCGGAGGTGTCGCCGGTGCTGTCGCAGGGTGTAGCGAGTCGCAGGGGACGACAGGGAACGCGGACGGGAACGACGGCGGGACGGGAACAGCCACGAGGACGCCAAGCGCCACCGCGGCAGCGACCGCGACAGAGACCTCGACACGCCTCGACGCCGACGTCGAGATAGTCGCGAGCTACCCCGTCGAGACCGGCAACGGGACGGAACACCGGGAGACGACGGTCCTCGACGAGCGCGACGTCGCCGCAGTCGGTCGCGTTCAGGAAGGTGCTGGCGGGCGACCCCCCTCCGTCCCGGTCGGACTCACCGAAAGCGGGGCGGAGAACTTCACGACCGCCATGCGCGAGTTCGGCTTCACCAGTTCCGCGGGCATCCAGGCCTGCCGGTACGAGGAGCGTCCGGACGACCCCGGCTACTGCCTGCAGACGGTGCTCGACGGTGAAGTCGTCTTCTCGGCGTCGATGAGCAGCGGCCTCGCGCGAACGCTCGAGTCCGGGGCGTTCGCGGACGACCCGCGGTTCGTCCTCCAGACCCGGAACCTCTCGAAGGCCCGCGATCTTCGCGCTTCCCTCGAAGGTAACAGTAGCAGCGAGTGACGCGATTCACCCTACCGGCCGAACTTCCGTCACGTCGTCCCTCGTGACGTCATTCGGACTCACGTCCGAACTTCCGGAAGACTCACACTGTTCGTCTTCCGGCGTTTGCCCTAACGGCCAAACCTCCGCCACGTCGTCCCTCGTGGCGTGATTCGGACTATCGTCCGAATCTCCGCTGACGGTCCTGATAATCCCTGAGCGCCCGGAGGTAGTCCCGGCGGCGGAGATTCTGCCAGTTCACGTCGGTGAAGTACAGTTCCGAGTAGACGGACTGCCATATCATGAAATCCGAGAGCCGCTCGTCGCCGGTCTTGATGACCAGGTCGGGGTCGATGGGGAAGACCAGTCGCTCCTCGACGTCGGACTCGGAGATGTCCGCCGGCGAGAGGTCGCCCGAGTCGACCTCCTCGGCGATGCCCTGGACCGCGGCGGCGAACTCGTGTTTGCCGCCGAGGCCGATGCTGACCTGAATCGGGGCGTCGGCGCGCTCGCGGTCGTCCGGCCCGCGGACGGCGACCGAGCGGGGTGCGTCGACCGACTCCAGACGCTCCCGAAGGGCGGGAACGGCCTCCTCGTCGAGGACGCTGACGTAGACGACGACGCTCGACGCGCCGTACTCGAACGCCCACGAGAAAAGGTCCGAGAGGGTCCCGTACCCGCCGTCGGTCAGCAGGTCGCGCTCCGTGACGACGACGGCGACGGTCTCGGGGAGGGTGGCGTCGCTGAGGCGGATGCGGGTCGCGAGGTACGTATCGTACAGGCCCACACCCGCCGTTCCCGGTGATGGGGCCTAAATCTGCCGCCTCGGGGTGAGACGACAGCGGGAACTATAAGTGCGCCTCGGTGATACCCGCGGAGTAGTGACCTCCACAGTCCGGCGGGCCGCGGCGTTCACGCTCGTCGGGAGTCTCGCACTCCTCGTCCCAGTCGTCGCGACGGTCGACGACCCGGCCTACGCCACCGTCGCCGCCGCCGGCCCGTTCCTCGCCGCCGCGGCGTTCGCCCTCACCGTCTCCGACGACGGCGTCGCCTTCGAACTGTTCGCCCGCCCCG
Organism: Salinibaculum sp. SYNS191; assembly: GCF_037338445.1. Classification (NCBI taxonomy): domain Archaea; kingdom Methanobacteriati; phylum Methanobacteriota; class Halobacteria; order Halobacteriales; family Haloarculaceae; genus Salinibaculum; species Salinibaculum marinum. The sequence goes on along the minus strand of NZ_CP147838.1, from coordinate 3,421,642 downwards.
GCGACCACCGCGACGGGAAGCTGTACGGCCTCGCCGGGTTCGCCCTCGCGGCCGCCGGCCTCGCCATCCTCACCGTAGGCTTTGGCATGCCCGACCACGTCTACGTCGCGACCGTGCTGCTGGTCGCCGTCGGCAACCTCGGCACCCAGGTCACGCGCCTGTGGACCGCCGAGCGCGTGCTCGCGACCGCCGGCTTCGTGACCGCCGGCTTCGTCGGTGCCGCCGCGGGCCAGCTGGTGACGGTGCAGGTGACCGGCGACGTGACCGGGATGCCGACCATCGCCTTCCTCGCGGCCAGCGGCGCGCTCACGGCGGCGCTGCTCCGCGCGGTCCTCTTCCAGCGCGACGACCCGCTGGTGATGGCCGTCGTCGGCATCCTGCTGTGGCTGTTTTCCAGCTTCCCGCTGGACATCACGACGACGCGCATCGCCGTCGCCCTGGCCGTCACCATCGTGCTGGGCTACGTCTCCTACGCGCTGGAGACTGCCTCGCTGCCCGGAATGTTGACCGGCGTGTTGCTCGGCCTGCTCACCATCGTCCTGGGCGACTACGGCTGGTTCGCCATGCTCATCGCCTTCTTCGGCATCGGCGGGCTGGCCGCGAAGTACCGCTACGACGAGAAGGCCGACCGCGGCATCGCCGAGGAGAACGAGGGTGCCCGCGGCTCCAGCAACGTCCTCGCGAACTCCCTGGTCGCGCTGGTGGCCGTCCTCGCCGCCGCGGCCAGCCCGGAGTTCGGCCTCCCGGACCGGCTGTTCCTGTTCGCCTTCGCCGGGGCCGTCGCCGCGGCGCTTGCCGACACGCTCTCCAGCGAAATCGGCGGCCTGTTCGACAACCCCCGGCTGGTCACGTCCTTTCGCGTCGTCGAACCCGGGACAGACGGCGCGGTGACCTGGCAGGGCGAACTGGCCGGCCTGGCCGGTGCCGGCATCATCGCCGGCATCGCGCTGGTCGGCTTCGAGAGCATCCAGCCCCCCGGCGCGGCCGTCGTCGTCGCCGCGGGCGTCGTCGGGATGACCGTCGACAGCCTGCTCGGGGCGACCATCGAGGGGTGGCTGTGCGGGAACCAGGGCGTCAACCTGCTCGCGACGCTCGCCGCGGCCATCGCCGGCGGCGTCCTGGCAGTCGCGCTCGGCCTCACCGCGCTGTGACGATGACGGAGATACGCGAGGGGCGACCGGACGACCTGCCACGGCTGCGGGCCATCCAGTCGGCGGCGCTCGCGGAGCCCTGGCCGGAACTGCTCGAGACGGCCGCACGGGGTCCACCGGCGCTGTACGTCCTCGGCAGCGGGCAGCCAGTCGGCTACGCCATCGTCGTCGCGGAGACCGACGGCGTCGCCTACGTCCCGGAACTGGCCGTCGACCCCGACGAGCAGGGCCAGGGCTACGGCTCCGAACTGCTCGTGTGGCTCCGCGAGCGCCTCGCTGCGGAGGGGTACGCGGAACTGCGGCTGACGGTGCAGGCCGCAGACGAGCGCGCGCGGCGGTTCTACGACCGCCACGGGTTCGCGACGTACGAGCGTCTCGACGGGCACTTCGAGAGCGGTGACGGGCTCTTGCTTCGCCAGTCACTCGACGAGAACGGAGTGTGACTCAGACCTCGGCGGTGAGTCTGACGCGGACGCTCGTGGGCTGTTTGACGAACTCGCCGGTGCCGGTGGCGACCACTTCGGGGACGCCCCGCTGTGCCGCCACGTCGAGGACGCGCTGACTCAGGTCGCCGTCGAGGACGACCGTCGCCGGGACGGCGTCGGCGGCCTCGATAGCGTCGAAGGCGTCGTCGGCGGGTGCCTCCGCGAGGACTGCCCACTCGTCGTCGAGCAACCGGACCTGCCCGGAGTCGACGACCGCGTCGACGTGGCCCGCCAGGTTCGTGGGCGGGCTGTCGTCCGCGTCGTCTTCGTCGTCCGTCACCTCGTCGTGCGTCTCGTCGTCCTCGGCCACCTCCGCCTCTGCTGTCGTCTCGGTGGCTTCCGCGTCCACTTCGGCCGTCTCCGCTCCGGTCTCGGCGGCGGTGCTCTCCGCGGTCGCGGAGACCGCGGCCGCTTCCGGGGTGTCGGCGGCTCCGGTGGCCGTCGCGTCCGGTGACGCGTCCTGCCCGTCGGGTGGTTCAGCCTCGCCGGCCGCCGCCTCGACCACGGCTTCGGCCTGCGCTGCCAGTTCGTCGGCGGCGTCACCGGTCACGGCATCGCTGCCGTCGTGGCTGGTGGCCGCGGCCGTCGATGCGTCGTCGGTCGGGTCCGCCGGCCGCTCGGCCGGTTGTGTCTCGCCGGCGAAGGCGTCCCGGATGGAGCCGGGACCCGTCAACTGGTCGTAGGGGGCCTTCTTGCGCAGCGCCGACAGCACCTCGTCGCGCGAGAGGTCCTCGACGGACTTGCCGGCGGGCGCGAACGTGACGTAGTCGACCGAGCCGACCTGGTCGAGTTCCCGGAGGATGAGGTCGCCGCCCCGGTCGCCGTCGAGGAACGTCGTCACCGTCCGGTCCCGGGTCAGCTCCGCGACCGCTTCGGGAACGTCAGTCCCCTCGACCGCCACGGCGTTTTTAATGCCGTAGCGCAGCAGCGTGAGCACGTCCGCGCGACCCTCGACGACGATGATGGCGTCGCTGTCGGTCACCCGCGGCCCCGCCGGCAGGCCCTCGTACTCGCCGATGTCTTCGACGCGGATGTTCTGGCGGACCTCCTCGACGAGTTCGCGGCTGGACAGCGCCGTCTCCTCGAAGGCGGCCAGCAGGTCCGTCGCACGGTCGACTACCTCCCGGCGCTTGGCGGCGCGGGCGTCTTCGAGGTCCGTCACCTCGAACTCGGCGCGACAGGGACCGACCCGGTCGATTGTTTCCAGTGCCGCGGCTAGAACGGCCGTCTCGGCCTTGTCGAGGCCGCTGGCGATGGTGACGGTCCCGTAGGAGCGGCCGGCGTCGGACTCTATCTCGACGTCGATGCGGCCGACTTTCGATGCGTCCTGAAGCGTCCGGAGGTCGAGTTCGTTTCCGAGCAACCCCTCGGTCTGCCCGAAGATGGCTCCGACGACGTCACTCCGTTCGACCACCCCGCTCGCGCGAATCTCTGCGTGGATGAGGTACTTCGCTGAATCCTGCATGCTGAATCTGCCCCTGTGTGGGCGTGAAGCGTAATGCTGCCATGAGTTGGCTCATGGACGGTTTTAAGTAGGCCGGGCCGGCGGAAATACCTGGCGGGTGGGAGACAGACGTAAGCGCCTGGACCCGCTAGCGCGGGCGATGGTCGAGGCAGTACTCGTGGCCGCCGGTGTCCTCGCGGCACTCGCGTTCGTGCTCGCGCCGCTCCTGCGCAGCGAGGCCGACCTGAAGTCGCTGCGCCGGCCGCGGCCCGGGACCCGACACCTCCACGGCCTGGAGGGCAGGGAGATGCGCCTGCGCGAGGAGTACGAGCGGCGCTGTCCCCACTGCGGTGCGACCGTCGAGGACGGCTACGTCTTCTGTGGCGAGTGCGGCTCACCGCTGCCGTGAGCGCGTGAAACGGCAGCATTGACGGCAAGAGTCAGAATTAAGCTTATCCTACCAACAGTCCCGGTCATGGAGGCGACAGTCGGCATCGCGCTCTGGGTGGTCCTGGCGACGTCGATACTGCTGCTCCCACCGTTGCTCCGCAGCGACGTTCGCCCGTACCACGACCGACAGAACTGGTTCACCAGCACCCGCCGCGACGGGGCCGACCGGCAAGCGGCCGAGTCCGACGCGCGGCAATCGGCCGGCCGCCCCATGGCCGACGGCGGCCGGGTCTGTCACAACTGCGGGGCCTACGTCGAAGGCGACTACCTCTACTGCGCGGAGTGTCTGATGCCGAAGGTGTAGGCTCAGGGCCGGACCAGAACCTTCAGCGCCTCGCGCTCGTCCATAGCCCGGTAGCCCGCCGCGATGTCGTCGAGGTCGACCGTCTTCGTGAAGATGGGAGAGGGGTCGAGCGTGCCGCCGAGGACGTCGCCCAGCAGGTCCTCGGCGTAGGCACGGACCGGGGCGACGCCGCCGGCGAGCGTGATGTTGTCCGAAAAGAGGTCGAACACGGGCAGTCCCTCCGCATCTGTTCCGTGGGGGACGCCGACGTAGCCAACCGTGCCACCGGGCCGACAGACGTCGACGGCGAGTTCCATCGCTCCCGCCGCGCCGACACACTCCATGACGTGGTCCGCGCCGCCGCCGGTCAGGTCCGCCACGCGTGCCGCCGCGTCGACGTCCTCGGTGTCGAGGACCGTCTCGGTCGCGCCGAAGTCCTCGGCCAGCGACAGGCGGTCCTCGTGGTGACCGACGGCGACGATTTGCTTCGCGCCGAGACGGCGCGCCGCGAGAACGGCACAGAGTCCGACCGCGCCGTCGCCGACGACGACGCACTCCTCGGCCGCGTCGACGCCGGCACTGACCGCGGCGTGGTGGCCCGTCCCCATCACGTCAGTCAGCGGGAGGACGGATTCGAGCGCGTCCTCGTCGTCGGCGTACCGGTCGGGCACGCGGACGAGCGTCCCGTCGGCGTGGGGGACGCGGACGTACTCGCTCTGTGCGCCGCCGTGGTCGCTCCATGACTCGCCGTCGACACAGGAGGTGTGCAGGCCGCGCCGGCAGAACTCGCACTCGCCGCAACTGATGACGAAGGGGGCGAACACGCGGTCGCCGGGTTCGACGCGCCGGACGCCGTCGCCCACTTCCTCGACGATACCCATCGGTTCGTGGCCGACGCGGGAGCCGACGTCGCGGTCGGCCTGCCCCCGGTAGAACCAGAGGTCCGACCCGCAGATGGCGGTGTGTGTGACGCGGACGATGGCGTCCGTCGACGCCTCGCGCTGTGGCCTGTCGACCTCCTCGACGCGGACGTCACCGGGACCCCGGTAGACTGCTGAACGCATACCTCGACGGTTGGCGACCAGAGTCAAAAGGACTGCGTGTCGGGCGGCGGCTGAACCTACAAGGGCGTCCGGCGCGAAGATTGGGGTATGAACATCGAGGAAGATTCCGACGGTCGCGGTCGCCTCGTGCGCGTACTCCTCGCCGTCGCGCTGACCGTCGCTGCGGTCCGCTCGTTCCGACACGGCAAGCGCCTGCGAGGGGTCGTCGCCGGTCTGGCCGCGCTCGCCGTCGGCTACACCATGCGGTCCCCCGACACCGACGCAGTCGACCGGGAGTGGGAAGGGTCGGGCAGCGAGACGACCACTGCGGAGAGTGTCGGAATCGAGCGGGAGGTGCCAGCGGGTGCAACACCCCGAGGGGCGTCCCGCCCCGGTGCAGTCATGACGTGTGCCGCCTGCGGGGAGCCAATCGTCGCCGGCCAGCGCCGCGGTCCGGACGACCGGGGCGAAATCGTCCACGAGCGCTGCATGAACGAGACGGCGCTTTAGTTGGCGGCGTCGACGGACGGAGCGTGCCGTCAGTGGACCGGCTGGCGTCCCGCTGCCGAGAGCGACCGCCGGAACGTTTGAACCGGTGGCGACCCGACAGGGCAGTATGGGCGTCGCCGGTCTGTGCGAAATCTGCGAGAGTCGCGCGGCAGACCACCGGTGCGACCGCTGCGGGACGATAGTCTGTCTGCTCGACTACGACGCCGAGATGGGGCTCTGTGCCGACTGCGCGGCCAGAGCCAAACCGGACGACCGGCGCGGGGACACGTTTCGACTGTGAGTCCGCGGCCGGGGTAACGCAGCCAGGAACGCTGGCCCGGGACCTTCTGGATTGGCGGACAGACGACCGAACGCCACCGGTGTCCGGAGTCGCGGCAGAGTCACCCGTTCGGTCCGGCTGTGAGGTCGGCGACACAGCGCCGACAGAACGTGTACGCGGAGTCGTTTTCGGTGCCACAGTCGGGGCAGGCGACCATCCCTGCCGATACCTCCGGACTCGCCTGGAAGGCACCGCTGGTGCGCGAGTGGTCGGCGGGCCTGTACGGACTGACAGACCGGGACGTCTCGGTCTCGCTGTGCATCCCTGTGAACCGGCGGCGGAGCGACCAGCCGATCAGGAACAGCAACGTGCAGCTAGCGAGGAGGACCGCCAGGGTGATGGTGCCCATGTGGGGGGACAGTACTACTCACCAAAGACGAGCGTGCCGATTCCCAGTATCTGGGTACGGCGAGGCGCGCGGACACGGGCAGACGCTGTCGAGAAGACTGTGTTTTTTATAAACACCGACCTACCGTAGACCAAATGCAGACACACATCGTCCCGGTCGGGTTCGACTACGACCGGCTCATCGCGCCGCTGGTGCGCGAGCAGATGGACGTCGACCGCGTCATCCTGCTGGAAGGGGCGGTGGGCAGCGAGGCCAACGTGGAGTACTCCCAGCGGCTCGCGGGAAAGCTCGAACAGGACTACCGGAACCTGCTGGGCGCGGAGACCGAGCGGGTCGTCATCGAGGACGTCTACGACTACGACACGGCCTTCGAGCAGGCCTTCGAACTCATCAACGCTGAACTCGACCGGGAGAGCGAGGACGGGACGAGAACCGGCGAGGTCTGGGTCAACATCTCCGCGATGCCCCGCACCGTCTCCTTCGCCTTCGCCACCGCCGCCCACTCCATCATGGTCGAACGCGAGGACGACCGGCGGCGCATCCACACCTACTACACCGTCCCCGAGAAGTACCTCGAAACGGAACTCGCCGAGGAACTCCGCCAGCAGATATCCCTGCTGGAGGACATCCGCGACGGGGACGACGGGGACCGCATCGGCGACCGGCTGGACAGCGCCCGCGAACTGCTCGCCGAGTTCGACGAGCGCGGGACGACCATCGGCGCGAAGGAGATAGACGGCAGCCACGTCGTCGAACTCCCGGTCGCCTCCTTCTCGAACGTCAAGCCGTTCGAGGAGGTCATCCTGTTCACGCTGGGCGACCACGGCGAGTTCGAGTCCGTCAGCGAACTGGCCCAGCAACTCGCCCGCGAACTCGGCGAGGAGTACACCGACTCCTTCCGCTCGAAGGTCATCTACAACGTCGACCGCCTCGGCCCCGGCGGGAAGGGCTACATCGAGCAGGAGGAACACGGCAAGTCCTACCGGACGCGCCTGTCGCGCATCGGGGAACTGTGGGTCCGCGCCCACGGTGACCGGGAACCGGACGCGCTGGCCTGAGCCATCTGGAACCGAATCACCGGCGAGTCCGTCGCGTTACTGGCCCAACCAGTCCGCGAGAGTCGCTGTCCCGACCGGTAGCTATTCCACGCGGTGTCGACACACCCTCTCTATGGCGAAAACAGTCGACGAGTTGCGAAACGAGATCCGGGAGGCGGTGGGACGCTACGAACGCATCGAATCGACGTCGTTCACCAAGGAGGCGCTGGTCGCCATCTGCGAGGCAGTCGACGCGGACATCGACACCGCGACGACCCCACCCAAACCGGAGATGCGGGGGGCGATTCTCGACGCCGTCGGCATCGAGGGGGACGGCGAGACGGCGTTCAGGAAGGCGCAGTTGCAGGCCATCGCCGAGGCCGTAGAGGAGTGACTCAGTCCGTCGGCGCTCCCCACGGCGAGCGTCGCGCCGAGCAAGGCGAGGATGACGAGTTTGCTGCGGTCGGTTATCAGGGCGGCGTACCGGGCCAGCGGGTCCGTAGCGGAGGAATCCGACATACTCGGTGGCGATGTCACGGCCGGGACCGATTGCTCTACTGGTTCGTGGCTCGAACCCGGCGCGAGCGGCGGGTTATCCGGCGCGGCGACCCTTCTCGACGCGCGTGGCGAGTGCGAGAAAGACGGCGGCGATAGTCAGCGCGACGGCCCAGCCGGCAGCGAGGTCGTGGGCCGGAACCGCGTGGGTGATGACCCCGTCGACGTACTCGGCGCGGAGGACCGTGTGGTGAGGGCCCTCCAGAAGCGGCCAGAAGTAGTCCACCACGTCGTTGAACCCGTACCAGACCGTCGCGACGAAGACCGCACCGAGCGAGAACGAGGCGTAGCGGTGGATGACGAAGGCCTCGACGGCCATCGCGAGGTGGGAGAGAATCAGGAACCAGTACAGCCACGCGGCGATGCCGCCGGGCCCGTTGAGCGCAAGCTGGACGTAGGGGGTCCACAGCCCGAGTTTGATGCAGCCAAAGAACGCGAGCATGTGCAGCCACTCCGCCTGCCAGTCCAGCCGCCAGGCGATAAGCGAGAGGCCGATGAACATCGTGGCGACCGGGGAGTCGGGAATCAGCGGGTAGGCCGCAAGCGGGGCCGCGCCGAGTTGCCCTTCCAGGAGCGGCGGCGAGAACTCCAGCGGGCGCCCGGCGTAGTACCAGAAGCCAAAAAGCGTGCCGACGAGGTTCACGATGGCGATGGGCCAGGCCAGGCGCAGGGCGACGTTCTCCAGCCAGGTCGGCAGCGGCGCGACGTACCACGGCAGGCCCTCGGACGCGGGTAGGGACCCGTCGAAGTAGCGGGCGACGAGGGATTCGATGCGGCTGCCGACACCGGTCGTTGCCATTGGCGGGTCCACGAACGGCGGCGGCAAAACGGTATCGGGATGGTGCGACGCCGACGCTACGGGAAAGACACGCGTTAAGTGAATCCAGCCCGTTCCGTCCGATATGACAGAGGAGACCGACCTGGAGGACCTCCAGCGCGGGACCGAACTGGTCAAGCGCGGCTTCGCGAAGATGCAGAAAGGCGGCGTCATCATGGACGTCGTCAACGCAGAGCAGGCCCGCATCGCCGAGGACGTGGGCGCAGTCGCGGTCATGAACCTGGAGGCCGTCCCCGCGGACATCCGCAAGCGCGGCGGCGTCGCCCGCATGGCGGACCCCGCCTCCCTCCAGGAGATCATCGACGAGGTCTCGATTCCGGTGATGGGCAAGGCCCGCATCGGCCACACCAAGGAGGCCGAGATTCTCGAAGCGGCCGGCGCGGACATGGTCGACGAGAGCGAGGTGCTCACGCCCGCCGACGACCGCTACCACATCGACAAGCGCGAGTTCACCGCCCCCTTCGTCTGCGGCGCGCGCAACCTCGGCGAGGCGCTGCGGCGCATCGACGAGGGCGCGGCGATGATTCGAACCAAGGGCGAGGCCGGCACCGGCGACGTGAACCAGGCCGTCCACCACCAGCGCAACATCAAGGGCGCGATTCGCAAACTGGAGGGGATGTCCCACGAGGAGCGCGAGAAGTGGGCTCGTGAACACGAGGCACCCGCAGAGCTCGTCCACGAGACGGCCGAGCGCGGCCGTCTTCCCGTTGTGAACTTCGCCGCCGGCGGCATCGCCACGCCCGCCGACGCGGCGCTGATGATGCACCACGGCTGCGACGGCATCTTCGTCGGCTCCGGCATCTTCGGCGCGGAGAACCCCGAGGCGATGGGGACGGCGATCGTCGAGGCCGTCAACCACTGGGACGACCCCGAGACGCTGGTCGAAATCGCCTCCAACGCCGGCCAGGGCATGAGCGGCGACGCCAACGTCGACCTGCCCGAAGAGGAGAAGATGCAGGGCCGCGGCGTCTGAGGATGGGCGTCGACATCCCCGTCGACGTCGAGGGGGAGGACGAACCGAGCAGCGACCGCGCCGCCAATACCGACCGCTCGCCCGCAGAAATCGTCGACGACATCGACCGGCCGGTCCTGCTGTTCGACGGCGTCTGCAACCTCTGTCACGGCACTATCCGCGCCATCGTCAAACTCGACAGAGAGGGCGAGTTCCTCTTTGCCCCGCTGCAGTCCGACGTGGGGACGGAACTGCTCGAACGCATCGGGATGGAGCCCGACTACTTCGATTCCGTCGTTCTCGTAGAGGACAGCGGGACTCCAGCGGAGTCCCGGAGAGCCGGTGTAACCGGCGACTGGAAGGCCTACACCAAGTCGACCGCCATCCTCCGGGTCTGTCGGCGTCTCGACGGCCCCGTCCCGCTTCTGTATCCACTGATTTGCCTCCCCGAGGGACTCCGTGACACGGCGTACGACCTCGTCGGGGAGTACCGGTATCAGATATTCGGGAAGAAAGACGAGTGCGAGGTCCCCGAACCGGAGATTCGCCGGCGCTTCATGGAACGGTCGCTGGCCTGACCGCACCACGACGAGCCCCCGCCGAGTCCAGGCTTACTTTCCGCCGACCGCGCCTAGCGAGACAGTACCTGTCAGTACGAGGTTATTACTTATCCGTGCGTAGTTTCAATTGTAATGACACAAATGAGTGAGACGGACGACACGACAGTACAGGGTGCTCGCGGCGAGACCACCCATGTACTGGGCAGGACGGTCGACTGGGTCGTGACCGCGTTGCTGGTGCTCGGTGGGGTGCTGTTCGGCCTCCTGGGCGTGTTCCTCAACAGCGTCGCGAACCGGGCGGAGATCGCCCGGCTCGTCGCCGACGGGACCATCGAGTCGACGGTCCTGTCCGACGCCGAACTGGTCAACGTGACCTACGCGATGGCCTGGTGGGGGGGACTGGGGCTAGCCGTGATGGGCGTGTTGCTCGTCGTCGGCGGCGTCGCCTTCCTGGCCTACCGGCGGCGCATCCGGCAGCGCCGCGAGGAGATGGGCGTGACGGAGCCCGACACGACCACCAACGCCATCGTCGGCGCAGTGGTCTCGGTGGTGGGGGGGTTCATCCCGTTCGCGCCGGTCATCGGCGGCGCGGTGGCGGGGTACCTGGAGCGGGCCGACCGGATGGCCGGCGCACGCGTCGGCGGCCTCTCCGGACTCGTCGCCTCGGTCCCCATCTTCGTCCTGTTCGCGTTCCTCATCGGCGGCCTGTTCGTCGTCTCGGCCGAGATCAGCTTCGGCATCGGGGCCGCCTCTGTGGCGCTCGTGCTGGCGATCGCGTTGCTCGTCGCCGTGGTCTACATGGTCCTGTTGGGCGCCGTCGGTGGCTACATCGGCGCCTACCTCCGCGAGGACAGGATGGCGGCGGCATGACCGCGACGCGACGCCAGGTGCTCGCATCGGCCGGTGCACTCGCCGGGTTCGCCCTCGCCGGGTGTACCAGCCCGGGCCAGGTCGGCGGTCCCTCGGCGGACGAGACGGTGCTCAGAGTTCGCGTGAACAACCAGAGCGGGCGGACACAGCCCGTCGCGGTGACCGTCACCGGCGCCGACGGAACGGCCGTCGTCGAACTGTCCGACGAGACCATTCCCGCGGGCGTCAGCGAAACCTTCGAGCGGACGGGACTGGACGGCGACAGCTACAGCATCTCCGTCGAGGGGACCGACTGGGCGACCGGTGCCGTCTGGACGCCGGCGTCCTGCCCGACCTACACCGTCGTCACGCGCCTGGAGGGGACCGAGGGGAAACCCGACGTCGCCATCGAGAGCTCCTGTTCCGGGTCATAGCCCGGACGGATTCTGTCGCCGGATGCACAACATTTCCGTTCGCTCGGCCCGTACGTCCACGTATGCCGGCTTTCGAGATGGAGTGGCGCGACGTCCTGTTCGCCAGCTATCCCGTCGACCCCGCCGTCGTGCGCCCGCACGTCCCCGAACGCTTCGAACTCGATACCTTCGAGGGCGACGCCTATCTCTCCGTGGTACCCTTCGTCATCGCCGACATCCGACCGAAGGGGCTGCCGGCGGCCCTCGGACTGACGACGCCGGAGTTGAACCTCCGGACCTACGTCACCTGTGACGGCGCGCCGGGGGTGTACTTCTTCAACCTCGACGCGGACGACGTCCTCGGCGTGCTGGGGGCGCGGCTGTTCAACCAGTTACCGTACTACTTCGCGGACATGGAGTACGACCCCGGCCCGCCGATACGGTTCGAGAGCCGCCGGACGACGCCCGGAGCCCGGCCCTGTCGGTTCGCCGGGACCTACGGCCCCGACGGCGACCCGTTCCAGCCCGAACCGGGGACCCGCGAGCACTTCCTGACCGAGCGGTACCGCTACTTCACGGAGACCGGGAACGGCACGGTCCGGTACGCCGACATCGAACACGAGCCCTGGACGCTCTCCCCGGCGACGTGGGACGTCCGGGAGAACACCATCTTCGCGGCCAACGGCTTCGACGAGCCCGACGCCGACCCGGTCCTCTCCTACAGCCGCGGCGTGACCGTCAGTGCATCAACGAGCAAGCAATGGGCACGTAACTGACGAGGAAAAGGCCCAAGTCGCGGCGATTCGTCCGTGGGCGGTATGGACCCGGTCGTGCTGCAGAACGTGACGTTGCCGTCCGAGATTCGCTCGGTCGTCGAACAGGTCACCTCGACCGAAGGACGGCTCGCACTCACGGCCGGCGTCGTGTTCGTCACGGTGGTCGTGGCGCTGGTCGTCGCGCCGCTGCTGGTCCGCCGGGTCGCCAGCGTGGTGCGCCGGAGCCTGCCCTCGGGCCGGATGGCCTCCTCGGTCGACCTGGTCGGCGAGTACGTCCCGACGACCATCGGCGGCCTCTTCCTCCGGACGATACAGGTCGCGCTGGTGCTGCTGGCGTCCGTGACCCTGCTGACAGTCTGGGGGCTCATCGACCTCGCCGTCGAGGTGCTGACGCTGGTCGGGCTCTCGATTCCGGTCCTCGGACAGGTCGTGACGACGGCTGCGCTCGTGCTCGTGGCCTACGTCGCGTCGGACGTGCTAGACGACAGTATCGAACGGTTCGCGGAGGACAGCGACCGGGTGACCGACCACCAGCGCGAAATAATCCTCCGCGTCGGGAACATCAGCCTGCTGGCGCTGCTCGTCGCCGGCGGACTGACCGTCTGGGGCGTCGACCTCTCCGGGTTGCTCGTCGGGGCCGGCTTCCTGGGCATCGTCGTCGGCCTGGCCGCCCGCCAGACGCTCGGGTCGCTCATCGCCGGGTTCGTCCTGATGTTCTCCCGCCCGTTCACTATCGGCGACTGGGTGGAGGTCGGCGAGAAGGAGGGAATCGTCACCGACATCACCATCGTCAACACGCGGCTGAAGAACTTCGACGGCGAGACCATCGTCCTGCCGAACGACAGCGTCAGCAACAAGCCAATCGTCAACCGAAGCGAGCGCGGGCACCTGCGCATCCGCCAGGACGTGGGCATCGACTACGCGACCGACCCCGACCACGCCGCCGAGGTGGCACTGGATGCGATGCGTGACCTCGGCCCGGTCGCCGACGCGCCGCCGCCGCAGGTCGTCCCGAAGTCCTTCGGCGACTCGGCGGTCGTGCTGGAACTGCGCTTCTGGATCGACCAGCCGATGCCACCGCGGAAGTGGCAGGCCGTCGACGCCGTCGTTCGCGCTATCAAGGACGCCTTCGACGAGGAGGACATCAAGATTCCCTTCCCGCAGCAGGAACTCTCGGGACGGGCCGAGACCGGCGGGTTCCGCATCCGGCAAGGAAAGCCCGAGACCGAGAGCATCCGGCCGACGACCGAGCGGCCCGAGGAAGCACGGCGGGTGGCGGGACCGGACGGCGACGGCGCGTCTGGAAACGGGTCGGCCGGGGACGACGCGTCGACGGACGACGACACGCTGCGTGACGGCACGGAGAAGTAGGTCAGTCGAACAGCGTCGCGCCCTCGCCGATGCGGGTCTGGTAGACCTGCGAATCGACGCCGTGGGCGTCGAAGGCGTCGAGCATCGCGACGCCGACGTCGCGGCGGTCGCCCTCGTGGCAGGCCGCGATGACCGTCGGGCCGGCACCGCTTATCGTGACGCCGGTCGCGCCCGCGTCGAAAGCGGCCTCCCGGACGTCGTCGTAGCCGTCGATGAGTTTCGCGCGGGCCGGCGTGACCACGGAGTCGTACATGCCCGCGCCGACCAGGTCCGGGTCGTCGCGGTGCATCCCCGTCGTCAGCGTGGCGGCGTTGCCCACCGTCTCGACGAGCTGGGAGACCTTCGCGCCGTCGGGGACGACCCGGCGGGCGTCGCGCGTCGAGACGACGATGTCGGGCAGGCAGGCCACCAGCGGCACGTCGGCGTCGACCGTGCGGACGCCGTCGTCGGTCGCGATGGTGAACCCGCCGAGAATCGCGGGTGCGACGTTGTCGTCGTGGGCGTCGCCGGAGACGACGGCCTCGCCCTTCGCGGCGATGGGGACCAGTTCCTTGCGAGTCTTCCCCCGGTCGTAGAGTTCGTTCAGCGCGACGGCCGCGGCGGCGGCGCTGGCCGCGGAGGAACCCAGTCCCGACGCCGGCCGGACGCCCTTGTCTATCTCGATGTGTGCGGGCGCGGAAAGCGCCTCCGCGACGGCTCCCACGGTGTTCTTCTCGGGGTCCTCCGGGATGTACTGGCTGCCGGCCCCGGTGACCTCGATGGTGGTCCGGTCGGCTTTCTCCACGCGGACCACGTCCGCCGGGCGCGAGAGCGCGACGCCGAAGACGTCGAAGCCACTCCCGAGGTTCGCGCTCGTCGCCGGCGCCCGAACGGTCAGCATACTCCGCCGTTCCGTGACTGCGGGCAAAAAGGTAGCGGACTGGCGCAGTTGGACGGTGCGGGCTCTCGCGGTGGCGGCCGCTCAGTCCGACTCGGGGTAGATGCGCCGTCCGACCGGGGCGGCGATACGCTCCCAGTCGAGGGCAAACACGACCGCGCCCGCGACGGCGTACGCGCCGGCCCAGAGGAGCAGGAGGTCGGCGAGCACCACCACCGAGCCGGAGACCAGACCGACGCTCGTGTCGACGAACAGACCCGTCGAACGGGCACCGCCTGCGACGACCCAGGCGAGAACCGGAACCGCCCCCAGCGCCAGCGGGCGCGGGCGAGCACCCCAGCGACCGAGTAGCGCGCCGACCAGCGCCGACAGCAGGACGGCAGTCCCGTCGAAGGGGAGCACCGGCAGCGGGTCGACCAGCACCGCGCCGAGAACCGAGCGGCCCACGCTCTGGAGGGCGACGAACACCGCCGGGCCGTAGTAGAGGACCGCCTCGCCGACGGGGAGCGGGTCGCGGTCGCTCATGCCGACCTCCCCAGTGTGCGCAGGACTCCTCCGGCGGCGACCGCGACGCCGTCGACGACGGCCGCGGCCGACTGAATCCGCTCGCCAGGGAAAAAGCGCGCGGCCTCGCGGCCGGTCGCCGGGTCGAGGACGGCGAGCCCATCCGTCGTCGGGACGTACAGCCAGTCAATCGTCGCGAGCGGGGATCGGGTGACCTCGTACCGGTCGGTCGCCCAGCGCTGTTCCCCCGTAGCCGTGGCGAGGGCGACGAGCCGTCGCGGGGCCTGTGTCGAGTTCACGAAACAGTAGACGGCATCTGGCCCGAGCGACAGTTCCAGCCCCTCGTCGCGGAAGCCCTCGACGCGCCACCGGCGCGTGCCGTCGTCCGTGTCGTAGGCGGCGACACTGGCCCGTCCCTCGCCGCGCCAGTCACGGACGACGACGCGGCCCTCACCGACTGCGAGGGCACCGCCGTACGTGTACGTCGGCACCTCGACGTCGGCAGTCCACTGGTGGTCGCCCCGGCGGTCGGTCACGGTCAGTGCGTCGCCCAGCCACGCCAGCCGGTCCCCCGCGGCGGCGGTCGCGTGTCCGTGGTTGGCGTCGAACCCCCACTGCTTGAAGCCGGTCCGCGGCTGGACGACGTGGTAGCGCTCGTCGCCGGCGGTGACATCGGTCGGGAGGTAGGCGTCGCCGCGGTGGGTCAGGGGTGCGAGCACGCCTGGCGTCTCGTACTCCCCGACCCACAGGGTCTTGCCCGTCGGGGCGTCGAGCAAGCTCACCCCGCGGTTGGCGGGGACGACGAACGTCTCGCCGACGCGTGCGACGGCGCCGAGGTGACCGGGCTCGAAGCGGCGTTCCCAGGCCAGCGAGCCGTCGTCGCGGTCGTACGACCGGAGGGCATTGCCCTGGCGGACGACGACACGATTGCGGCCGAGACAGGGGACGTGCAGGTCGGAGGGCCGGTCGGCCTCGACCGACGGCCGGACGTGCCAGCCAGGGGAGAGTTTGCTCGGGTCCAGGGAGACCGGCACAAACTTCGAGAGGGTCGGGTCGCCCCACTGCTGTCGCCAGACGCGGGTCCGGTCCGCCGGTCCCGGCCCGTCGAACGTCTCCGCGTCGAGGAGGGCGCTCCCGCCGAACGCGGCGACCGCGAGGCCACCACTCGCGAGGACCGCGCGACGGGAGAACAGGCGGTCAGTCATCGTTCCGGGCTGGCTGCCCTGCTCGTAAGTATTTTTTCGAAAGCAGTCCACAACACAAAACCTATCCACGCGAGCGCGGAAGAACGGCCAATGATAGGCGTCGTCGGCGGCGGCATCGCCGGACTCGCGGCCGCCCACCGGCTCCAGGAGCGCGGCCACGAAGTGCAGGTCTTCGAGGCCAGCGAGGACCTGGGCGGGCTGGCAGCCACGTACGCGACGAACGGCGACCGCATCGAGAAGTTCTACCACCACCTCTCGAAGTCGGAGGAGACCATCGTCGAACTCGCCGAGGACCTCGGCCTGGGCGACCGCCTGGAGTGGCGCTACGGCTCCGACGCCTACTACGTCGACGGCGTCGTCCACCCGATGAACAAGCCCTGGGAGATTCTGGCCTACCCCCACCTCTCGCTGTACGACAAGTTCCGCCTGGGGATGCTCGTACTCGACGTCGACGTCCGCGGCGGCCGACCCTCCTTCGACACCTACGAGCGCCTGGAGGACTTCGAGGACGTGCCGGTGAAGGACTTCATCCTCGACCACACCTCGCGTGGCTGCTTCGAGAACTTCTTCCGGCCGCTGTTGCGCGCGAAGTTCGGCGACCGCTGGGAGGACGTCAGCGCCGCGTGGCTGCTCGGCCGGGTCAAGTTCCGCGGCGAGCGCGACATCCTGAAAGGCGAGGTGCTGGGCTACTTCGACGGCGGCTTCGGCGTCCTGCTGGACGCGCTCGTGGAGTCGGTCGGCCGGGAGAACATCACGACCGGCGCGCGCGTGACCGACCTCGGCCGCGCCGACGGGGCAGTCGAGTCGCTGACGGTCGAGACGGACGCCGGGGCGACGACCCACGACGTGGACGCGGCCGTCGTCGCGACGATGCCGAACGTGCTGGAGGCGCTGACCGGCTACGAGTGCGACATCGACTTCCAGGGGACGGTCTGCTCGGTCATCAGCATGCCCGAGTCGCTGACCGAGACCTACTGGCTGAACATCGCCGAGGAGGTTCCCTTCGGCGCGCTCATCGAGCACACGAACTTCGTCTCGCCGGAGCGCTACGGCGGCGAACACCTGCTGTACGCCGTCAGCTACATCCAGAGCCCCGAGGAAGACCTGTGGCAGATGGACGACGCCGGCGTCGAGGCGGCGTGGCTCGACGGCATCGAGTCGCTGTTCCCCGACTTCGACCGCGCGGACGTGAACTGGATAGAGACGGCGCGCAACCCCCGGACCGCGCCCATCTACGAGCGGGGGTACCTCGACATGGTGATTCCCTACGACCTCGGCGACGACGTGGCCGAGGGGGTCTACTACGCCGGGATGGCCTCGCGGGCGCAGTACCCCGAACGCTCGCTCAACGGCGGCATCGAGGCGGGCTACGCCTGCGCGGACGCGATTGCCGACCGCGCCACGCCGCCGCGTGCGACCCGATAACACAAACAGGCGTCTGAGATTCTGGAAGACATTTCTGTCGAGCCTGTGAACCGGCGTGTGTGAACCGACGCGACCTGCTGGCCGCGATGGGTGCCGGAATGGCCGGCCTCTCGGGCTGTTCGGGCCTGCTCGGCGGTGACGGCATGCCGGAGGAGACGCTGACGCCGGTGGAGGTGCCCCCGACCGAGACGCCCGACGGGACGCGCCCACCCGTCGGCGGGGGCGACCCCTGCGAGACCGACGACGGGCCGTACGACCCGGACCACCCGCCGGTCTACGACCTGCCGAGCGCGTCGTCGTGGTTCGACGACGTCGGCTGTCCCACTTTCGAGTGGGCGGCCAAGACCGTCTGCCACCACACCAGCGACATCGCGGAGGAGGACGTGGTGCTCGTCGGGATGGAGGACCGGGCGCTCGTCCAGGAGGACGCCGGGAAGGCGGTGTCCTTCGTCCTCGTCAACCGCGGCGACGGACCGGTCCGGACCCAGCCGGCCACCTGGTCGGTCCTCCAGCGCGACGACGCGGGGACCTGGGAGAGCGTCGCCGGCGGCGAACCGGGATGTACCAGGACAATCTACAGCGAGGAGTACCACTGGTGGCGCGTCGGCGTCCGGACGTCGGTTCCCTCGGGCGCGGTCAACGTGACGGGACTGCGGGTCGACCTGGAGCCCGGTATCTACGCCTTCGCCGTCCCGGTGTTGCGCGCCGACCGGCCGGACTTCGTCTGTGTCGCACCGTTTTCCGTGCGCCGGGTCGAACCCACTGGCCTCACACCCGAGACACCCGTCTCCGACCCCACCATCGTTGAACAGCCCGCAGCGGGCCGGGGGACGGCGACGCACGCGCCGAACGTGAGTTCCGAGCGCTAGCGGGACCGTGCGCCCCACAGGCGACAGCGAGGTGCCACACTCGCGACTCAAACGCCCGTTTGAGTCTGTTGAAGACCCTTTATCCCCGCTTGCGTACTATCGGCTACATGAAACTACGCCGCCGAACGTTCCTCGTCGCGCTCGCCGGGACCGCCGCGTCGGCGGGCTGTACGGGCGCTGCCGACCAGCCACAGGACGAGCGCCCCACCGAGACACAGACCCCGGCACCGACAGAGGACCCGAAGGCAGACACGCCCGAAGACCGCTTCGCCGACGAGCCCTGCCCGTCCTTCACGCAGACAGACCGCACCGTCTGCTGGCACAGCCGCGAGGACGGCGACGTCTTCCTCGAACCATCCGCCGAGGTACTCCGCGTCGGCGACGGCGACGACACCGTCGAGACGGTGACGTTCACGCTCCACAACGACGCCGACCGGGCGTTCAAACTGAACCCTCACGCCTGGGCGGTCAAGGAGAAGCTCGACGGCGAGTGGACCCACGTCGCGCCGGACGCGCACGTCGAACCGCAGATGGAGGTGCCGGCGGGGAAGACCTACGAGTGGGTGCTCTCGCGGCAGACCCACAGTTCGCCGATGGCCGAGCGAACCCTGGCGGTCACCGCCGACGTGACCCCCGGAGTGCACGCCTTCGCCGTCCACGGCTGGTACGGCGACGGCGACGACGCCGAGGACGTCGAGTGCATCGCGCTGTTCGAGGTGGAAGACGTCGTCACCGAATAAGCGTGAGGGCTTGCAGCGTGGCGCGGGCTACGCGTCGGCCTCGTCGGCATCGTCGGGGACGCCGGGAGCCTCCGCCACGTCCACTTGCTCGGGTTCCTCGCCGCCACCGACGACCAGTTCGCCGTCCCCCGTCTCGACGTAGACGTCGTCCGCGAACCCGCCCTCCGCGTGGGGGTGTTCGGGGTCGTCCAGTTTCCCGGGCGTCGACGGAGCCTCCGTGATGCCAGCGGCGGGCCGGAACTCGCCCAGCGGGTCGTCGATGGTGATGTCGTACTTCTGGAAGAAGTCCGCATAGCGGTCGTAGTGCGTTTCCACCTCGTCGACGGGGAACTCCATCATCTCCGTCCAGCCGTGGTTGTAGAAGTCGAAGTTGGCCTGGGCGTGGGTGATTTCGCGGGCCTCGGCCTCCGGGAAGCCGTCTTCCAGCGCCGCGACGTAGGTGTCCATCGTCGCGTCGAAGAAGTCGTCGAGGTGGGCCTTGCGCTCGGCGCGGCGGTCCGGGTCGGCGCGGTCCGAGAAGACGCTGGTGTGGATGTCGACCAGTTTGTCGTTGACGTACCCGCTGACGACCGGCGCAGTCAGTGCCTGCTTGGCTGCCCAGTGACGGACGTTCTGACGGATTTTCATCGCACCCGTGGTAGGGACACGAGACCCTTGAATCGTCCGGATGCGGGAGTCGCCAGCGGGGTGTGAGGGCGTCACAACCCCGCCACGGAGATAGCAATCCACATTAGGCCCCATATCCAACCGCCAGTTATGAGCACGTCGCACGTAATCGTCGGTGATGGCATCGCCGGGAGTTCCGCCGCCGAGACAATCCGGGAGCGGGACCCGGACGCGGACGTGACGGTCATCACCGACGAGGGAGAGGCACTGTACAATCGCATCCTCATCAAGGAGTTCGCCAAGGGGAAACTGCCCGAGGCCCCTATCTCTATCCACGAACCCGACTGGTACGAGGAGCGCGACGTCGACCTGCACCTGAACACCCACGTGACCGGCGTCGACACCGACGCTCACGAGGTCTACACCCACGAGGGCGAGTCCTTCGAGTACGACAAACTCCTGATTGCGACCGGCGGCACCCCGATACAGCTCCCGGTCGACAACTCCGACGCCGACGGCATCCACCACTTCTGGACCTTCCAGGACGCACGCAAGATTCGCGAACACGCCGACCAGGCGGAGAAGGGCATCGTCGTGGGTGCCGGCCTGCTCGGCATCGACCTCGCCGCAATCTGTGCCGCCCAGGACATCGAGGCGAACTACCTGATGCGGGGCAACCGCTGGTGGCGCTACGCGCTCTCGCTCGACGGGGCCGAAATCATCCACGACGCCCTCGAAGAGAACGGCGTCACGCCCGTCTTCGAGTCCGGCGTCGACCACTTCGAGACCGACGACGACGGCCACGTCACCGCCGCCGTCGACCCCAACGGCGACCGCTACGAGGGAGACTTCTGTGGCATCGCAATCGGCCTGGACTTCAACATCGAGTGGCTCCAGGACTCCGGCATCGAAACCGACGACGGCGTCGTCGTCGACGAGTACATGCAGACCAACGTCGACGACGTCTACGCCGCCGGCGACATCACCCAGTTCCACGACACCATCCTCGGCGAGCGCGCCCAGAACGGCGCCTGGGGCTCCGCAAAGGAACAGGGGGCGACTGCGGGCCGGAACATGGTCGCCGACAGCGAGGCCGAGGAGTTCCGCTGGGTCTCCTCGTACTCCATCACGCACTTCGACTTCCCGTTCCTCTCCTTCGGTCACCCGACGCTGGGCGAGGAAACCGCCGAGCGCAAGTACTCCGACAGCGAGTGGCGCCGTCTGGCCTTCAAGAACGGCCAGCTCATCGGCGGCGTCCTCATCGGCGACCTCTCCCAGCAGTCGAAGCTCAAACAGCTCATCCGCGAGGAGCGCCAGGTCGCCGACCAGAAGGAACTCCTGCTCGAAGAGGACATCGACCTGGAGAAACTCGAAGCGCCCGCCCAGGCGGAGTGACGCGTCCAGCCGGGACAGCCCGCCAGACCCACGCCCGGGACGGGACGAACGTGTAGCGACGACGGGTCGCACGTCCGGACGACGGCCGTGATTTTTGCCCGGTCACACCCCACGGAGAGCGATGGGCTCGAAGCGACGACGGTCCACCTGGCGCTGGCGGCGCTGTCGCTGCTCGCCTGCCGGCACCGCGGGCGGCTGTTCGAGTGTCTCGCCGGGCGGCCGTAGCGGCCGGTGTGACGGGTGAGGCGAATTTCGCGATTCGACACCGTTTTGCGCGCGCCCGGCGGAAACAGGCGTATGGACGGCGGCAGCAGCGACATGACCCTCGCGTTCGACCTGGAGGCGTTGAAGGAACTCGCGCGACCCGACGCGGCGTTCAGCAACGCGCGCCAGTGGAGCGAGTACGTGGGCGTCATCTCCGAGAAACCCACCTACGTCGTGACGAACTTCACCCGCAAGCACCGCATCCGCCAGGACTTCTTCTCCGGACCGCGGGGACGCGAGGAGAGTCTTGAGAACGTCAGAGAGCAGTTCGACACCGAGCGCCACGTCTACATCGGGACCACCGACGAGGACGCCGACGTGGCCGAGGCTGCCGGCTGGGAGTTCCTCTCCGTCGAGGAGGCCGCCGAGGCCGCCGGCTGGGAGCTCGGCGACGCCGAGGAGACCGCCGCGGCCGAGGAAGACACCCGCGACGATTGGCCGTAAACTACCCCACCTTACTCCCTCGGCGCATAAGCGCCTCGGTCATTGAGGATGGGGCTTTGATGTGGACTCCCAGCAATCAATCGCCAGCAATAGGCTGGTGACTCTTGCCGTTCAACGTCCCACCATTTATACGCAGGTTTACTTCTGCGTCTCCGCTCCCCGACTTGGGCGAGGAACGGAGTCTGTGTGTCCGCTTCCGAGCGTATCGTAGCCCGATGTTCTTCGCGGCGTTGTAGTCCGCGTTCACCTCGTAGCCGCACTTCTGGCAACAGAAGTGTTCTCCGTGACGATTATCGTCGTGCGTGAACCCACAGTCCGTCCGAGAACAGCGTTGAGACGTGTGGTTCGGCTCGACTTGCTCAACGGAGACACCGTGGTCTGGTGCTTTATACGCAACGTACTCGAATAGGCGTCGGAACGCCCATACATGGTGCCACTTCGCCTGCGGAAGCCGTTCGCGGATGTCCGTTAGGTCCTCGAACACGATAACGTCGCAGTCGTGTTCAACGGCTTCCGCGACAAGTTCATTGGCGACGGTGTGGATGTACTGTTTCCGCCATGCTTCTTCACGCTTGCCGAGTCGGAGCAGAGCGTTGTGTGCGGCTTGTGTGCCGCGCTGTTGCATCTTCCCACGTCGCTTCTCGAACTCGCGGCACCAGTGGTCGTAGTCGTTTCCCTCCCAGAAGCGCCCGGTTGAGGAGACGGCGAGGGAGTTAACGCCGAGGTCGATACCGAGGACCGTTTGATCGGGGTGCCCGGTATCTGCCGGAACCTCTGCGCCATCGCCGTCAATCCGTCGAGTCGAGATGTTGAGGTAGAACTCGTCTGTTGCCGCGTCGTACCGAAGCGTACTCTCGCGGAACTCGTAGTCTTCGGAGAGTACGTATCGCTCATAGGGCGTCGGACTGTCTGCCGGGAGAACAAACGACGGTTCGACCCGACCCTCAACAGTTGCCAGCGACACCTTGTCGCGGTAGAAGGTCGCGCTTCGCGTGTCGTAGTCCATCGTCTCAGCGGTAAACGTCGGTTGGGAGACTCGCTGTCTCTTCTTCCAGCGTTCGACAACGCCTTTGACGGCTTCGACCGCGCGGCGAATGGCGGCTTGAACGAGTTGTGCCTGTAGGTCCGTTTCCTCTCGGAGTTCGGAGTAGAGCGCGTCCCGAACCTCCCGTTTGTTGGTCTTGCACTCGGTGTATGAGATGTCGGACCAACAGTAGTCGCTGGTTCGGTTCGCGCAGTACAGGTATTGCTCAGCAGTTCGGTGGAGTGCGCCGCGGTGCTCGTCAGAAACGGCGAGTTTCACGACGGCAGTACGACGCACGCCTATACTTCAGAGAGGGATAGACGGTACTTATACATTCGGGAATCGGGCGGTCGCAGTATGCCGGTTGCGTCGTACCGTATCGGTTTCCTCTCCGGCCTACTCGCTCCCTTCGCTACGCTTCGGTCGCTCGTTGAGGCCGGAGGCACTACCTCAAAACGCTGAGACGAGCGACCCCTCCCGTTTTCCGCGTCCCAGACGATACATTGGGTATGCCCAGCGACACGAACGTCGACGTCGAGGTAGAGGTCGAAGTCGAAGTGGATTCGGACGAACTGGAGGCAGAACTGGACGACCCGCGAGAGGCGGAGGTAGAACTCGAAACCGACGGCCTGGAAATCGAGGCCGAAATCGAAGTCGAAGTCGAAACACGGGAGAGTGATGACGCGGACGTCGAAGGCGAGGACGACCACGACGAAGCCGAGGCCGTGGAGAAAGACGACGCAGAGGGGACCGACTGGGAAACGAGCGGCGGCCAGGACGAGCAACGAGAAACTGCCGAGGACGAGACGGACAGGGCCGTGACCGACGAGGAGGACGTCGAACCGATGGAACTGGAGAAGGACCGCGACGAGGAGGAGTAGCCCGGCCCGGAACGAGCAGCCGGTTCCGCGGTCTTTATCCACCGGAGCACCGTACGGAGGGCAATGGCAGAGCCAGGCGTTCCGGGCGGGGCGAGCGAAGAACTCGACCTGCCCTGCGGGAGGACGGTCCGCGCCTACGACCTTGACCTGGGGGTCCGCGAGTTCGACTGTTCCTGCGGGGAGAGTCACGCTGTCGTGATGGACATCCACCCGCTCTCGCGGTTCGTTCCCGAGTTCATGGTCGACATCCTCCGGCAGACCGTCGACACCGCCGACGACTTCGACGAGTTCACGACCGCCCACCTGATGGGGATGATTCGCGAGGAGTTCCCCGAGGAGATAGTCAGCGCGGACCTCTCCGACGACGGGCACGTTGGCTACGCGCTGGTGTGGGTTGCCGACATCGACTCGCGGCGGCTCCACGAAATCGCCGTCGAGTTGCTGGTGGAACTGATGGAACACGCCGTCAGCCACGCTGAGGACGGGACCGCGATGGGCGAGTTCGAGAAACAGATGCAGGAGTTCGACGTCGCCGCATTCGTCGAGGAGTACCGCGCCGAGCGCAACCTCGAAACCGAACACGACACCGCGATTTAGCGGAGCAGCGGTCAGTTACTCGTAGACCTCGGCGAGGAAGTCACGTAGATGCGCAGTGACTTCCTCGGGTCGCTCCAGATTCGAGGGGTGTCCGGCACCGGGCACCAGTTCCATCCGACCCTGCGGGAGCGCGTCCACGGTGCGGCGGGCGCGCTCGGGCGGAATCGACTGGTCTTCCTCGCCGTGAATCGCCAGCGCCGGGACGTCGACTGCGTCGAGTTCGTCGAGGACGCCCGGTTCGGTGCGCCAGGACTCGATTTCTGCGGCGACGGCGTCGCCAGGGTAGGTGTGCCAGCGGTCGACCCAGTGCTGGACGAGGTCGGCCTGCTCCGCGTGGGCGCGCTCGGAGAACATCAGGTCGGCGGACATCTCGGCCATCTCCAGCGGCATCCGGTCGGCCCCGCGGGCGCCCTCGGCCAGGCCGCCGTACTCCGCGCGTTCCTCCTCGGTGTAGGCCTCGGCCATCGAGTCGACGAGCACGAGTCCGTCGAGGCGGTCGAGGTGGGCGAGCGCGAAGCGGACGGCGACGAAGCCACCCATCGACATGCCCGCCAGAACGCAGGAGTCGACGTCGAGCGCGTCCAGCACGACACGGCAGTCCTCGACTAAGTCGTCGAGGTCGTAGGGGCCCTGCCAGCGGTCGGTGCGGGCCCGCAGGTCGTAGGAGACGACGCGGTACTCGTCTGCTAACGCCGCTGCCTGCGGGTCGAACATCGTCCGGTCCATGAGCGTCCCGTGGAGACACAGCAGAACCGGTCCCTCGCCGCGGTCGTCGACCAGTGTGTCGGTCCGGTAGCGGTACATCGCCGCGCCCGGGTTCTCCTCGCTGTCAATGCTCGCACTCTCCTCGCTGTTCATACCCGTTCTAGTCGCCCGCGGTCGAAAACGGTCGCCCCAAACTGATGAGGTAGCGGACGCCAAATTGGTGAGGGAACGGACGCCGCGTCGGTCCGGTGGCCGTCAGCCGACAGCGAAACCGTATGACAGAGTGGCACACGAACCCGACCCGTCGCCGTCCCTCGGTTCGGCGAGAACGGCCGTCTGACGCGTGTCTGACGCCGTTTAATGAGGATGCAGGTATAGAGTAGGAACATGGCGATACGTCACGGCGAGTTCGAGCGCATCAGGTCCGTGCTCGAGGACGCCGACCACGACGGCCCGCTGACGGCCCGGGAGATTCTCGACCTGCTCGAAGAGCACGGCGAGGATTTCGACAGCGCCCACCGCGTCGCGACGGTCCTCGGGCGGCGGGAGGAGACCGGCGACGTGGAGGTCATCCGCGACCAGCCCTACCGCTACCGGTTCGTCGACGAGAACAACTGACCGGCGGGTCCACGGCCACCCCAGTGCCGCCCCGACAGTTCTGCTGCTATCGACCGTTCGACAGTCACCGGAGAGTCCTCTCCGTCCAGACCGGACCGTGCGAGGCGACACCGTGGTAGGCCACCACAATACGATATTCGAAATTCGGCTTCGATGTTCGTACTCTATCGCCGGGCTTATTACGATGTGCAGGCTTCGACCGGGTAATGAAGGGCGAGGACCGGACGATACTGCTCATCGGTAGCGGGCCAATAAAGATCGGTCAGGCGGCCGAGTTCGACTACTCGGGTGCGCAGGCGTGTCGCGCGCTCCGCGAGGAGGGCGCGCGAGTCGTCCTGGTGAACTCGAACCCCGCGACCATCATGACGGACCCGGAGATGGCCGACGAGGTGTACATCGAGCCCATCAACACCGAAGCCATCGCCGAAATCATCCGGAAGGAACAGCCCGACGGCGTCATCGCCGGGCTTGGCGGCCAGACCGGCCTCAACGTCACCGCGGAACTCGCCGAGGAGGGCGTCCTCGACGAACACGACGTCGACGTCATGGGGACGCCGCTGGACACCATCTACGCCACGGAGGACCGCGACCAGTTCCGCCAGCGGATGGAGTCCATCGACGAGCCGGTCCCCGAGTCCGTCACCATCGAGAGCATGGACGAGGTGGAGGAGGCCGTCGAGGCCGTCGGCGGGCTCCCCGTCATCATGCGGACGACGTACACGCTCGGCGGTGCCGGGTCGGGCGTCATCGACGACATGGACGAACTGAAGGAAGCCGTCAGGAAGGGCCTGCGCCTCTCGCGGGACAACCGCGTGATGATTACGGAGTCCATCGACGGCTGGATCGAACTGGAGTACGAGGTCATGCGGGACGCCGACGACTCCTGTATCATCATCTGCAACATGGAGAACCTGGACCCGATGGGCATCCACACCGGCGAGTCCACCGTCGTCACGCCCAGCCAGGTCATCCCCGACGAAGGCCACCAGGACATGCGCGACACGGCCCTGAAGGTCATCCGCGAACTCGGTATCCAGGGCGGCTGTAACATCCAGTTCGCCTGGCAGGACGACGGCACGCCCGGCGGCGAGTACCGCGTCGTCGAGGTCAACCCCCGCGTCTCCCGGTCCTCGGCGCTGGCCTCGAAGGCGACGGGCTACCCCATCGCCCGCGTCACCGCGAAGGTCGCACTCGGCAAGCGCCTCCACGAAATCGAGAACGAGATTACCGGCGAGACGACCGCCGCCTTCGAACCGGCCATCGACTACGTCGTGACCAAGATACCGCGCTGGCCCAAGGACAAGTTCCGCGACGTGGAGTTCGAACTCGGGCCAGCGATGAAGTCGACGGGCGAGGCGATGGCCATCGGCCGGACCTTCGAGGAGTCGCTGCTGAAGGCACTGCGGTCGACGGAGTACAACCCCGCCGCAGACTGGAGCGAGATTAGCGACGAGGAACTCGAAGAGAAGTACCTCGTCCGCCCGACGCCCGACCGCCCGTACGCGATGTTCGAGGCCTTCGAGCGCGGCTACAGCGTCGAGGAAGTCTCCGAACTGACGGAAATCCGCGAGTGGTACGTCGAGCGCTACGAGCGCGTCGCCGACGCCGCCGAGGCGGCCGCCGCCGGCGAGTTCCAGACCGCTGCGGAGGCCGGTTTCACCGACCACGAGATTACCGCTCTCGCGGGCGGCGACTTCGACGACACGCACGCGTCCTGGCTGCCGGACCGCCTGCTGGACTCGCGCGGTGCCGTGGAAGGCAGCGAAGCGGGCACGCCACAGGCCGACGGTGGGACCGCGGCGGACCTCGACACAGTGGACGACGCGACGGTCGACCGCGACTTCAAACTGGTCGACACCTGTGCCGGCGAGTTCGCCGCGACGACGCCGTACTACTACTCGACGCGGGACCCCATCTCGGAACTGCACCGCGACGAACTCCAGGTCGACCGCGACGTCGAGAGCGTCGTCGTGGTCGGCGGCGGCCCCATCCGTATCGGGCAGGGCGTCGAGTTCGACTACTGCTCGGTCCACGCCGTCAACGCCCTCGAAGAGCTTGGCATCGACGCCCACGTCGTCAACAACAACCCCGAGACGGTGTCGACGGACTACGACACCTCGGACGGCCTGTTCTTCGAACCGGTCACCGCCGAGGAGGTTGCCGACGTCATCGAGGCGACCAACGCGGACGGCGTGATGGTCCAGTTCGGCGGCCAGACCTCCGTCGACATCGGCCACCCGCTGGAGGAGGAACTCGCCCGGCGCGACCTCGACTGCGATATTATGGGTACGTCCGTCGACGCGATGGACCTCGCGGAGGACCGCGACCGGTTCAACCAGCTGATGGACGAACTCGGCATCGCACAGGCCGAGGGTGGCTCCGCGACCAGCGAGGAGGAGGCGCTGGAACTGGCCCACGACATCGGCTACCCGGTGCTCGTACGCCCCTCCTACGTGCTGGGCGGGCGCGCGATGGACGTCGTCTACAACGACGAGGACCTCCAGACCTACATCGAGGAGGCCGTTCGCGTCTCCCCGGACAAGCCCATCCTCGTGGACGACTTCCTCGCGGACGCGGTGGAACTGGACGTCGACGCCGTCGCCGACGAGGACGACGTGCTCATCGGCGGCGTCATGGAGCACGTCGAGACCGCCGGCGTCCACTCCGGGGACTCCGCCTGCATGATTCCGCCCCGCTCGCAGGAGATCAAGGACGTCATGCCGCGCATCCGCGAAATCGCCGAAGACATCGCCGAGGCGCTGGAGACCGTCGGCCTGCTGAACGTCCAGCTTGCCGTCCGCGACGGCGAGGTGTACGTCCTCGAAGCGAACCCGCGCTCCTCGCGTACCGTTCCGTTCATCGCCAAGACGACGGGCGTTCCGCTGGCGAAGATTGCGGCGAAGGTCATGGCCGGCGCGAGCCTCGACGAACTCGACTACGAGGAGCACATTCCCGACCAGGTCTCCGTCAAGGAGGTTGTCCTGCCCTTCGACCGCCTGCCGGGCAGCGACCCGCGCCTCGGCCCGGAAATGAAGTCCACGGGCGAGGTCATGGGCACCGCCGGCTCCTTCGGCAAGGCCTACCAGAAGGCCCAGATGAGCGTCGGCAAGCCCATCCCGCTTTCGGGCACCGCCATCGTCGACCTGCCCGTGCTCGGCTTCGAGGAGCACTTCGACGTCCACGACCTGGACGACTTCGGCGACGAGGAACTCCAGGAGAAACTCCACAACGAGGAGATCGACCTCGTCGTCTCGCGGGACCGCGACGTCCTGGGGACCTGCGTGGACGAGACCATCACGTACTTCTCGACCATCGAGAGCGCCGAGGCGGCCCTGGAGGCCATCAACTCCGCCGACCAGCCACTCGCCGTGCAGGACATCGCCGAACGCCCCAAGACACAGCGCCAGTGGGGCGAGTGACCCAGCCGTAGCGAGTGGAACGTATCACTGAAATATGTGATAATGACGGCGTAATCTTTTATCCGAGCGGGTGCAATAGGTACGCTATCACGAGCGAACAGATGACCGAGGGAGACAGTTACCTGCGATTCACACCGCTGGCCGACCGCGGTGGCCTGGAGATCATCGACCGCATCGAGCGGCGACGGTACAAGCTCCACACGCCGGCGGCTGTCTCCCCTACGCCCGTCGACCCGGAGAGTTTCCGCTTCCCCGTCGGCCAGGCCGTGGCCGTGACGACGTCGGAACTGGTCTTGCCCCGCGTCGTCGGCGTCTACGTCCGCGACGACACCGGGTCGATGGTCGCCGAGGTGGAACACCTCGACAGCGTCTCGCTGCCCGCGGGGACCTACACGCTGGAACTCTCGACGCAGATAAAGACGTACATCCGCGTCGAGGGTCCCCTGGAGATCGCGGCCGACTTCAGCCAGACGCGGATTGGCCTGCCGGAGTCGAGCAGGGTCGCCATCGGGGCGCGGTCACGACACAAGCGCCCGGCCGATACGATTACCACGACTACAGACCCGCGGGACATGATGGCGGCAGTAGAAACGTTCGGGTCGGCGCTGAAGACTGCCGACCCCGAGCGCTCGTACCCCACACTCCGCGGTCACCCGCCTGCGGTCGAACTCGGCGAGACACTGGATATTCCCAGTGGCATCGAGCGCCCGGATACCGGCATTCGACTCGAACTGCCGCCGACGCTGCCAGCCATCTACGTCGCCGCACCCCTGGCGTTCTATCTCGGGGCCGAACTGGAGCCCGGAACGGAGCCACGACTGGTAACCACGACCGGGTTCGAACACACGTTCAGCCGAGATCGGTTCGAGAGAGAAGTCGAGCACGCCCTCAAACAGGTGTTCTTCCTGGACTGCGTGACTCGGACGGAAGGGTACTACGAGATCGACCTCCACGAGCGAAACGCCGTCGAACCCCACCTCGACCTCGACTTCGAAGCGCTATACGACCAGACACTCGCAGAGCAAGTCGAAACCTATCTCCAGGTCCCGTACGAGCTGTTGGCCGACCACATCCCCCAGTGGCGGCTGACGACACACGTCGAGCCGACGCCTGATGCTATCGAGCAGTTGCCGTTCGTCATCGACGACCTGAGCGTGATTCGGACCGCAGAGACGGACAGTCAGCCAGAGCCGAGCATCACGCCGGAGTTGAATCGGGAGTTCACGCGCGACGAAGTCATAACGCGTTCGACGGCGACGTCACCGGAGACGACCGAACGGTCGTTCGTCCAGCCTGAATCCACTGGTGCGCTGGAGGAGGCGTGGATCGGCGAGAGCATCCCTATCGGTGCGAGTAAACTGACGATAGACGCCTTCGAGAACCGACTGGAGCGGGAGACAACGGACGGAGACATCACAATCAGCATCGTCGTGAACGACGAGCGGATGAACGAGGAAGAGGACCTGGTCGACGGGGTGTACGGCGACCGCGACAATCTCCCGTTCGACGTGAGCGTCCACCGTAATACGACGGTAGCAGAACTTCGGGAGTTGCTGACCAGACGGACGGGTTTTCTCCACTACATCGGGCACACCGAACAGGATGGGCTCGAGTGCGCAGACGGGAAGTTAGACGTGCGGACGGTCGAAGAGACTGGTGTCGACGCGTTCCTCCTCAACTCCTGCAACTCGTACGAACAGGGACTGTCGCTCATCGAAGCCGGCGGTATCGGGGGAATCGTCACGCTGAACGAGGTCATCAACGAGGGAGCAGTCAAGATGGGGGAGACGATTGCGCGACTGCTCAATTCCGGCTTCCCACTTCGGGCAGCACTCACAATCGCCCGAGACGAAAGCGTGCTTGGTGGGCAATACATCGTCGTCGGTGACGGAGGGATGACGGTGACACAGGCAGCTACGATGACGCCCAACCTCCTTGAGATTGAAAAGTCCGGGAGCAAGTACGAGATACACTACAAAACTTTCGCTACAGACAATGCAGGGCTAGGGAGCGTTGTGATACCGTATTTCGAACATGTAGAGGAATACTTTTTAAGTTCTGGCGAAATCGGGACATTCCGTTTGGATGAGTCGGGCCTCTCTCGGTTCCTTGAACTGGAGCAAGTACCCGTACGTGTCAATGACAATCTCTTTTGG
Organism: Salinibaculum sp. SYNS191; assembly: GCF_037338445.1. Classification (NCBI taxonomy): domain Archaea; kingdom Methanobacteriati; phylum Methanobacteriota; class Halobacteria; order Halobacteriales; family Haloarculaceae; genus Salinibaculum; species Salinibaculum marinum. The sequence continues at coordinate 3,390,528 of NZ_CP147838.1, read as the reverse complement.
AGCCGGTCGCTGAGGCTCAAGGATTTGTTCTAATCGACAGATGACTTCTGTAAGAAATTAGGGGCCGACTAGCGTGTTTGCATTCCCCGCTGCCACGTTCCCTGCTTGCGTGAGAAGCAGCATCATCGTGAACAGGACGCCGATCATTCGTGGGTGCTCTGCCAGGTACGACGCAATGTCGTTGTCTGCCATGGTACACCCGAAATGTTAGGCGCGACTGAATTAAATTTTTCTGATGTTTTCTAATATGTAATTTATTGTATTAAGCAACGAGTGGGTAAGTATTGCACTCGTAATCAGTCTCAAAGCTGAGTATTGCGAATATCATCTATCTGTAGATTGAACGACTAGTTATCGGATTGTACGTCTACCTATTTGATACTATTGCCTGCAAATGGCACTACCTTTTTTAGCTATCCGGATAATTATGGGATAGCAATCAACCTGACCGCCGCGGCCATTCCAGCAGCGGCCGGCCGCGCAGTCGGGTTATCACAAACGATGACTGCTCACCAGCCAGAGATGACGACGGAAACCGTCGAGATTCCCCGTTCGATACTCGGGACCAGCGCCCGCGCCGGTCAGCGGGAGGCACCGCTCGTCCGCAGCGAGGAACTCGAATCCCTGGACGAGTCCGTCCTCGAGGTACCGACGCCGCTCATCGACGTGGCGGAGTCCCAGCCCATCCGCGTCCTCCACGTCGACGACAACCCCGACATCACGGAGGTGACGTCGGTGTTCCTCGAACGCATCAACGACCGCTTCGACGTGATGACCGAGACCACCGTCGTCGAAGCACTCGAAACGCTCCGGCGGTCGGAGGTCGACTGCATCATCAGCGACTACCAGATGCCCAACACCGACGGCCTGGAGTTCCTGGAAATCGTCCGCGACAGGCATCCAGACCTCCCGTTCATCCTCTACACGGGGAAAGGGAGCGAGGAGATAGCGAGCGAAGCTATCGCCACCGGCGTCACAGACTACATGCAAAAGCGGGGCGGCAGCGACCAGTACGAGGTGTTGTCGAACCGCATCGAGAACGCCGTCGAGCAGTACCGGACCCAGCAGCAGTTCTGGGACGCGCTCTCGTGGTACCAGCGTCTCGTGGAGCAGAACATCGCGGGCGTGTTCGTCATCCAGGACAGGGAACTCGCCTACGTCAACCAGAAGCTCGCGGACATCTTCGGCTACGACCAGGGCGACCTCATCGGGGAACCGCCCGTCGTACTCGCGTCCCCCGGCGAGCGCGACCGCGTCGAGCGGGCACTCAAACACTGTCGCAGGACGCCGAGCGAGACGTTCGAGGACGAGTTTACCGGGAAACGACGGAGCGGCGAGGACATCACCGTCGAAGTTCACGGCGGCCCGGTGGAGTACAACGACGAACAGGCCATTCTCTGCATCCTCCGCGACGTGAGCGGACAGTCCTAAGTCCCAGCTCCGAGTTGCCGAGAAGCGACAATCGCCCGACAGGCATACGAACGCTTTATCGCGCATGGGTGAGTAGCCCGGCCAAGTAGGAGATGAGTCAGGGCGAGGAGTATCTGCAGGTGGTGTCGCTGGACGACCGGCCCGGCCTCCGAATCGTCGACCGGATAGAGCGCAAGCGGTACGCGCTGGAGACATCGAAGCCGGTCTCCCCGACTCCCGCAGACCCGGAGGAGTGTCCCTTTCCGGTGAGCAAAGCGGTCCGGATAGCGACCGAGGAACTGACGCTACAGCGGGTGGTCGGCGTCTACGTCCGCGACGAGTCCCAGTCGATGCTGACTGCCGTCGAACATCAAGAGAGTGCCTCGCTGCCAGCGGGGACCTACACGCTGGAGTTGGCGACGCAGATCAAGACGTACCTGGAGGTAGAGGGACCAGTCGAAATATCGTCGGATGTCGAGCGGACGCGAATCGAGTTCCCGGCGACGACAGACGTTCTGGTCGGCATCCGGTCGCGTCACGAGCGCCCGGCGGCAACCGTTACCACCACAGCCGACCCCCTGGACGTGATGCAGGCAATCGAGACGTTCGGCTCGGCGCTGAAGACCGCCGACCCCGAACGGTCGTACCCCACGCTCCGCGGGCACCCACCCTCGGTCGACCTCGGCGACAGTCTCGACATTCCCGAAGGACTTGACCGTCCCGACACCGGCGTCCGCCTCGAACTCCCCCCGACCCGCGCTGCACTCTACGTCGCCGCCCCACTCGCCTACTACCTCGGCGCGGAACTCGTCCCGGGCGAGGTACCGCTGCTGACAACCGATATGGGCTTCGAGTACGCGTTCGACCGGCAGTCCTTCGAAGCCGACGTCGAGCGCGTGCTCAAACAAGTCTTTTTCCTCGACTGCGTGACCCGGACTGAGGGACTCTACGACCTGAACCTCCACGAGCGTACCGCCGTCGAACCGCAGCTCGACCTCGACTTCGAAACCCTGTACGACCAACCGCTCGCCGAACAGGTCGCGACCTATCTGGGCATCCCCTACAGCATCATCGAGGAGCACGTGCCGCAGTGGCGACTCACCGCCCACGTCGAACCAGGCCCCGAGAGCGTCGAACAGATACCGTTTCTCGTTGACGACCTCGCCGTCGTTCGAACAGTGGGAGACGCGGAGACAGGCGGGTCGGCCGGACCGCACACCACCCGGACGTTCGCACGCGACGAGGAGATTTCGGGCGTCAGAGGGGATGGAGCCACCGGAAGCCGAGCCTACGTCAATCCGGGGGAGTCGGACAGCCTAGAGCAGGCCTGGGTCGGTGACAGCGTCCCCATCGGGGCGAGCAAACTGGTGACAGCGGCGTTCAGGAACCGCCTCGATCGCGAGACGGTAGACGGCGACATCGCTATCGCGGTCGTCCTCAACGACGGACGAATGGACGAGGAACAAGACGTCGTCGACCAGGCCTACGGCGACCGCGACGACCTCCCCTTCGACGTCAGTTTCCACCGCGACCCGACCGTGACCGAACTCCGGGACGTAATGCGTGAGCGAACTGACTTCCTGCACTACATCGGTCACACCGAGGCCGACGGCCTGGAGTGTACGGACGGAAAACTCGACATCGGTACCCTCGACGAGACTGGCGTCGATTCGTTCCTGCTGAACTCCTGCAACTCCTACGACCAGGGACTGCGATTCATCGAGGCGGGTGCAATCGGCGGCGTCGTTACGCTGAGCGACATTAGCAACCGGGAAGCGGTCCACGTCGGGGAACTGACGGCGCGCTTGCTGAACGCGGGCTTTCCGCTTCGGGCGGCTCTGACCATTGCCCGCGAGGAGAGCGTCCTCGGCGAGCAGTACATCGTCGTCGGTGACGGTGGCGCAACAGTGGCACAGCCACCGAGTATGACACCGAATTTACTCGACGTCAGGAAGCAAGACAGTGGATACGACCTGACTTATCGGACCTATGCCACGGACGAGGCAGGACTCGGAAGTGTGTTTGTACCCTTCGTCGAACACGTTGAGGAGTCGTTTCTCAATTCAGGCGTCCTGGGGACGTTCGAGTTCTCGAAATCGGACCTACGTCAGTTCCTCGACCTCGAACAGGTCCCGGTCCGGATAGACGGCGACCTCCACTGGAGCCAGTCCGTCGACCTCGACGAGGTCCTGTAGTCACGCAACGCCGTGGCAACTGGTCGAAGCGTGCCGGCTATTCCTCGGCCAGCGCCAGCACGTCGTCGAAGAAGTCCAGCGAATCGTTGGGACCGGGGTTGGCCTCGGGGTGGTACTGCCGCGTGATGATGGAGAGGTCGTCGTTCTCCAGGCCCTCGGGCGTGTCGTCGTTGACGTTGACCTGCGTGACGTTCAACTTGTCACCGGGGTCTGCAACGGTGTAGCCGTGGTTCTGGGTGGTCATGACGACGCGGTCGGTCCGGAGGTCACGCACGGGCTGGTTGACGCCGCGGTGGCCGAACTCCATCTTCTCGGTCTCGCCGCCGAGCGCGTTGGCGACGACCTGCTGGCCGAGGCAGATGCCCGCAAGCGGGAGGTCGCCGACGTACGCCTCGACGACCTCGCCGGCCTCCTCGAAGTTCTCGGGGTCGCCCGGCCCGTTCGAGATGAACAGCAGGTCGGGGTCCACGTCTGCGACGTCCTCGGCGGTGGCGTCGTAGGGCAGGCGGTGGACGACGGCGTCGCGCTCGACCAGCGAGTCCGTGATGGAGCCCTTCGCGCCGCAGTCGACGAGCGCGACCCGCGGCCCGTCGCCGTCGGGGTTGTGTACCTCGGGTTCGGTGACAGAGACCTGCTTGCCGATGTCGGTGTGGTCGGACATGTGCTTGCACTGGGCGAGTTCGTCCAGCGCGTCCTGCTCGGTGACGTCCGGCCCGGCGGCGATACCGCACTTCATCGCGCCCTCGTCGCGGATTTCCGTGACGATCTCCCGCGTGTCGAGGTGGTCGACTGCGGGGACGCCCTCGTCGGTGAGCCACTCGGCGACGTCGTCGGTGAGTTCGCGCGCGACAACGGCGTTGGGCTGGACCCGGTCGGACTCGAAGCGGTCCGCTCGGACGCCGTAGTTGCCGATGAGCGGGTACGAGAAGGTGAGGACCTGCTCCTCGTAGCTCGGGTCGGTGAGGCTCTCCTCGTAGCCCGTGTATGCGGTGGTGAAGACCAGTTCCCCGCGTGTCGTGCCCGGCGAGCGTGCGCGTGCCTCGATGACGCGCTCTCCCTCGACGGCGACGTAGGCGTCCGTCATTACGAGATACGTATGAAATATCGGTTGATAAGCGTTGCTTTCGAAGTCGAGTTACGAAATTCGTAGAATTGAAGTACTGACCCATGGTAGTCACGCATCTCGATGGACGAACTCGACCGGCAGATTCTGGATATCCTGCGCCGGGACGCCCGAACGCCGTACACGGAAATCGCGGACGACATCGGAACATCCGAGGGCACGGTCCGCAACCGCGTCGAGCAACTGGTCGAGGACGACGTCATCGAGCGGTTCACCGTCGCCACGCGGACGGGTAACGTGAAGGCGATGGTGGAGATAAGCGTCGACGTCAACGTCCAGACCGAGGGGCTGACCGAGCGGATGGCCGACTGGACGATGGTCGACTTCGTCTGGCAGGTCTCCGGCGAGGAGGACATCGTCCTCGTCGTCGACGCCACGGACACCTCCAGCCTGAACGACCTCATCACACGCGCACGCGAACTGGAGGAAGTGGTGTCGACGAAGACGAGGCTGATTCTGGACGAGTGGCTCGGCTGAGCGCAGCGAAGCGAGCCAGTGACACGGAATCCGGCGAGTGAGGCTGATTCTGGACGAGTGGCTCGGCTAGTCGAGCCACAGCAGAAGCCGGCGAGTGAGGCTGATTCTGGACGAGTGGCTCGGCTGAGCGCAGCCAGTAAACTGCGTACACAATCGAAGCCGGTTTGAGGGGGGTGGCCAATTGGAGAGACAATGAGCGCGGACGAGGAAGTCCACGAGAACGCAGGGCAGGACGTCATCGCGGTCGACGCGGACGACAACGAGCAGGGGCTGGTCAACCGGCTGGAGGCCCACACCGGCGAGGGCATCCGCCACCGGGCCTTCACGACGCTGCTGTTCGACGGGAGCGGCCACATTCTGCTGGCCCAGCGCAGCCCCGACAAGCGCCTGTGGGACACTCACTGGGACGGCACCGTCGCCTCCCACCCCGTCGAGGGGCAGTCCCAGGTCGACGCCGCCAGCGAGCGCCTCGACGAGGAACTCGGCATCTCTCCGGACCAGTACGACGACCTGCGCGTGACCGACCGCTTCGAGTACAAGCGCCACTACTACACCGACGGCGTCGAGCACGAGGTCTGTGCCGTCCTGAAGGCCACGCTGTCTGACACCAGCATCGACCCCGACCCCGCGGAGGTCGGCGGCGTGATGTGGGTGCCGTACGAGCACCTGTACGAGAACCCGCGGTTGTATCGCCAGCTCCGTCTGTGTCCCTGGTTCGAGATTGCGATGCGCCGGGACTTCGAGGAGTAGTCACTCCCCGGTCGGCGCGCCGCCGCCGATGCGCTCGGTGGCGTCGGCCGTCGCGGCATCCGCGAGTGCGCCGGACTGATTCTCACCGGAGGTAGCACCGCCCTCGGCCCGCGGGAGGGAAACGCCGACGACGCACCCGTCGTCCGTGTTCTCGAAGGAGAGGCTGCCGCCGTAGCGTTCGACGACCCAGTTCGCGAGCCACAGCCCCAGCCCGCTGGCGTGGGACAGCGGCGTCTCGCGGCCGGCCTCGACGGCGCGGTACTCCTGGGCGTCGATGCCGGGGCCGTCGTCGGCGACCGTCACGACCACCGACTCCGTGTCGCTCGCGGACTCGTCGAGTTCGACCTCGGCCTGCGGCCGGTCGGCGTCGTTGTGTTCGACGGCGTTGACGAGGAGTTCCTCGAAGGCGACGGTCACCGACGGCCCGGCCGCCACCGGGAGCGAGTCCGGGAGCGCGACGGTGATGTCCGCCCCGGGGTACTCGTCGGCGACGGCGTCGAGGTCGGAACCGAGCCGTTCCCCGAGGTCGATGGGACCGTCGGTCGTCTCGGAGAGCCGGGAGAGCTGTCCGACCTTGTTGCTGCGCTCGACGATGTCGTCGACCGTCTCGACGGCCGCGTCGAGGCGCTCGGCAGCGCCGTCGTCGACTGCCGACCGTGCGAGTTCGACGTGCCCGCGGACGATGTTGAGTTCGTTGCGGATGTTGTGCCGCAACACGCGGTTGAGCACGTCGAGGCGCTGTTCGCGCCGGCGCTGGTCGGTGACGTCGCGCAGGCTGACCAGCAGGCCGGTGACGGCCCCGTAGCCCCGGGCGAGCCGCGAGACCTGCACGTCGTAGTACCGGGCCTCGCCGCCGCCGTCCAGCCGCAGCGGGGACTCCCCGCCGTCGAGCGCGCCGGCGAGGTCCGGCAGACAGGCCGAGAGCGGCTGGCCGAGGTACGCCTCGTCGGTGGCACCGAGCAGCGACTCGGCCGCCTCGTTGGCGTCGACGACCCGCTCGGCCTCGTCGAGGATGAAGACGGCGTCGTCCAGGTCGGCCAGCACCGCCTCGCGGCCCAGGTCGCGGACCGCCGGCGCGACCCGGAGCAACTGCGCGCGGAACATCGCGACGGCGAGGACGACGCCGGTGACGACGTAGCCGACGCCGGTCGGGTCGACGCCGGGGGGCAACACGGAGAAGACGTACAGCGCGTTGCCGACCATCGGGACGGCGATGGCGACGAGCAACGCGGTGCTCTGGACCCGGTAGAGGCGGTTCGTCCGGAGTATGGTCCGGACGAGCAGGGCCGCGCCGCCGGCGACGAGCAGGTACGCGTAGACCTGCTGGGCCCAGAAGGCGAGCCCGAAGTCCATCACGAAGACGGAGAACTCGCCGAGAAACGCCGTGCTGGAATCGGTCCAGACCAGGTCGTGGCCCTCGGCAGTCCAGACGAGGAACACGAAGGCGGCGGGCCAGACCAGCAGGGCGGCGAGGCGACGCCGGCTCAACCACTCGTCGGTCCCGGTGTACTCGAGGACCGTGACGAGCCAGGCGATGGGAACGACCGCCGAGATGGTGAGTCCCACTTGCGTCCAGAACCGAATCGCGCCGATGCCGGCCGAGGCGACGGCCAGCCCCTCGGCGACGGCCCAGAAGCTCGCAGTGACGACGAACAGCGTCAGCGGTCGCGACCCCGGCCGGTCGCCGTGCACCCAGGCGGCGAAGGCCACCGCCGCGCCAACGACTGCCGCCAGCAGGACGACCGTGAGATACAGCGGCTGGACCATCGCTGTCACCGGGGGCAACGGAGCCCACCCCTATCAATCCACCCGGGACGGCGGGTCACGACGAGCGCGAACGCACCGCGGCCCAGACGGCGACGGCGGCCAGCAGGAACGCCGGCACCAGCGGCAGGACGAGGTAGGCGTCCCGCAGCGTCAGCCCGAGCGTCCCGATGAAGCCCTGGGCCTCCGGGAGGACGAGAATCGCGCCCGGGACGACGAAGAATGCGAAGACGATGACGCCGACGAGGAGCCAGCCCCGCCAGTCGAAGGTGCCCTCGCCGGTCGGGGCGCGCGAGGGCGGCGACGAGCGGGGCTGGTGGACGTACGCGTCGTCGCCCTCGGATTCGCCGTCCTCGGCGTCGACCGGCTGGCTGGTCGCGGACGTCCCCTCGTTCATGCGAAGCTATCGCCACTACGGTCGCAAAATACTGTCGTTCCCTACATCTCGCTGTCCGGGATGACGACGACCTTCCCGAAGCCCTCGCGCTCCTCTATCATCTCGTGAGCGTCGGCAATCTCGCTCATCGGGAACGTCTCGCGGATGCGCGGTTCGAAGGCGCCCTCCCAGACGAGTTCGAGCACGTCGTCGACCTCGCCGGGCGTGCCCATCGTCGAGCCGTAGATCTCCAGCTGGTTCCAGAAGATGCTGTTGATGTCGGTCTCGGGGTCGCGGCCGGTGGTCGCGCCGCAGGTGACGACGCGGCCGCCCTTGACGAGACTGTGCAGGGAGTTCTGCCACGTCGCCTTCCCGATGTGGTCGACGACGACGTCGACGCCGCGGCCGTCGGTCGCCTCGTCGATGGCCTCGGCGAAGTCGTCTTCCTCGTAATTGATGACGTGGTCTGCGCCGATCTCCTTCGCGTAGTCGAGTTTCTCTGCGGTGCTCGCGGTCGCGTACACCTCCGCACCGACGTAGTCGGCAATCTGGACCGCGGCGTGGCCGACGCCGCCGCTGGCACCGAGGACGAGAATCGACTCGCCCGGTTTCAGTTCGGCGCGCGTGACGAGCATCCGCCACGCGGTCTGGAAGACAAGCGGTGCCGCCGCGGCGATCTCCCAGTCGACGTGTTCCGGGACCGGCACGAGGTTCTCCGCGGGCACCGCCGTGAACTCGCTCTGGACACCGCGGACGTGCTCGCCGATGATTTTGAAGTCAACACACATCGTCGGGTCGCCGTCGCGGCAGTGCTCGCAGTGGCCACAGGCCAGGCCGCCCGAGACCGCCACCCGGTCGCCGGGTTCGAACCGTGCGACGTCCTCGCCGACCTCCTCGACGACGCCAGCGGCGTCGCTGCCGGGAATGTGGGGCATCTCCAGGTCGAGCCGCGACAGTGCTCCCAGCCCGTACCGGGTGAACACGTCCAGGTGGTTCAGCGCGGCCGCCTTCACGTCGACCAGAACCTCGTCGCTGTCGACCTCGGGGTCCTCGAACTCGCCGTACTCCAGTACCTCTCGACCGCCGTGTTCCGGGAATTGAACTGCTTTCACGTCTGGGCTCACGCCCGCAGGCTGGAAAAACCCTGTTGGTACCACGTCCGACTGCCGGTACATCGACAGACGACGAACCGGCGGGAGGACCGGGGTTTTTCCTGGCACGCGGAGAAGTGCGTCTATGGTCGACTTCCAGTCCCGTGACAGGCGACGAGACGCGCACGTGAGCGGCGTCGATGACGAAGACGAGGATGTGACGGCAGACGAGTCGGCCGCCGGTGACGACGAGACGACGGACGAGGAGGCGCGCGCCGAGTACGGCCCGGAGACGTTTCCCTTCGCCGTCGTCGCGGTCACGGACGACCGGACGATGGAGGAGGACGCGACGGGCGACATCGTGGTCGACGCCATCGAGTCGGCGGGTGACGCCGTCGCGACGCGGGAACTCGTCGCCGCCTCGTACGACGGCGTCCAGAGCACGCTGACGACGCTCGTCGCCCGCGCGGACGTGGACGCGGTGGTGACCGTCGGCGGCACGGGAGTCGAACCCGACGACGTGACCGTCGATGCCGCCGAGCACCTGTTCGACAAGCACCTCCCCGGCTTCGGCGAACTCTTCCGCGTCCTCTCTCACGAGCAGGAGGGGACCGCGACCGTCAGGACCCGGACGACCGCCGGCATCGTCGACGAGGTGCCCGTGTTCTGTCTCCCGGGGGACACCGTCGCCGCGCGCCGCGGCGTCGAACAGCTCGTCCTCGAAGAGGCCGAGACGCTGGCCGAACAGGCCGCCACGGAGGACACCGAGTAGCGGCCGACGGCGAGTACCGGCGGGCCGACCCGTCACGACGCCAAACATTGATAGCTGTATAGGCCCTGAAATGCGGTCATGAAAGCGTCTCCGCCCGGCCCCCGGGGCGAACCGCTGTTCGGCAGCAGCCGCAAGTACGCCAAGGACCCGTTCCGCTTTCTCTCCGCCTGCGAGCGCTCGTACGGCGACATCGTGACGTTCGAACTCGGGTCCCTCCAGACCTACCTGCTGACGAACCCCGCCGACATCCAGACGGTGCTGCTAGACCCCGACACCTACCGGAAGCCGGCGTTCCAGAACGACGCCCTCGGCGACCTGCTGGGCGAGGGACTGCTGTTGAGCGAGGGCGAAACCTGGGAGAAACAGCGGGAACTCGCCAACCCCGCCTTCGCGATGGGTCGGCTGGCGAACTTCGCCGACCGCATCGTCGACCACGCCGACGCGATGCTCGCGGGGTGGCACGACGGCCGCGAGGTCGACGTCGAGCGCGAGATGACGACGGTCACGCTGGACGTCATCGCGGACCTGATGCTCGGCGTCGACCTCGACGCCAACGTCGTCGAGACGGTCAGGGAGAGCCTGGACCCGCTCGGGTCGCGGTTCGAACCGGACCCCATCTCCTTCGCCACGCCCAACTGGGTGCCCATGCCCGGCGACCGCGAGTACAACCGCGCGCTGGCGACGCTGGAGGGCGTCATCGACGACATCGTCGCCGAGCGCCGCGGGAGCGAGGGCGACGACGACGGCCCCATGGACATGCTCTCGATTCTCCTGCGGGCCCAGGAGCGCGGCGAGCAGTCCGACCAGCAACTGCGCGACGAGGTGATGACGATGCTGCTTGCGGGCCACGACACCACCGCGCTGACGCTGACCTACACCTGGTACCTGCTCTCGGAACACCCGACCGCCCGCGAGAAGGTCCACGAGGAGATCGCCGACGTGGTAGGCGACGGGCGGCCGACGATGGACGACGTCCGCGAGTTCGAGTACGTCGAGTGGGTCGTCGACGAGGCAATGCGGCTGTACCCGCCGGTGTACACGCTGTTCCGGGAGCCGACCGAGGACGTCCAGTTGAGCGGGTACGACATCTCCGAGGGGTCGGCGCTGATGCTCTCGCAGTGGGCGGTTCACCGCTCGCCGCGGTGGTGGGACGACCCCGACAGCTTCCGGCCGGAACGCTGGCAGCGCGAGCAGACGAGCGAGCGGCCGAGTTTCGCCTACTTCCCCTTCGGCGGCGGGCCGCGCCACTGCATCGGCAAGCACCTCGCCAAACTCGAAGCGCAACTCATCATCGCGCGGACGGCCAGCCAGTTCGAACTGGAGACCAACCGGCCCGGCCGACTCGAATTCCGCCCCTCGCTGACGATGCACCCGAAAGACGGGATGCCGATGACCGTCCACGAGCGGTGAGACGGGCGCTACCGCGGCGCACACCCAACTGATTGGCGCGGTTGCTTTTGTAGGTTCCCGCCCTAACCGTAGTATGGTCACCCGACTCGCCGACGACGTGTGGTGGTTCGACTACCAGGGGGTCAACGCCTACCTCCTGCGCGACGAGGAGTCCCTGACGCTCGTCGACACCGGGATGCCGTGGCACGCCGGGCGGCTCGAACGCGACATCGAGAGCCTCGTCGACGGCCTCGCTGCCGTCGACCGCGTTCTCGTCACTCACTTCGATTTCGACCACGTGGGCGGGCTGAACCGCCTCGCGGACGGCGGCCTCGACGCCCCGGTCTACATCGGAGCCGGCGACGAGCCCTTCCTGGCCGGCCGGGAGAAACCCACCTGGACCAACCGCAAAGGGGCGCTCCAGCGGGTCACCGACATCGCACGCAGCATCCCTGCTCTCCCCGTGGAGACGGTCGACGATGGGGACGAAATCGGCGGCTTCGTGGCCTACCACACGCCGGGGCACACGCCGGGCCACACCGCCTTCGTCCACGAAGACCTGTCGGCAGCGATGGTCGGCGACCTGGTCCGCGAGAGCGACGGCGCATTCGAGGTGCCGCCGTGGTTCCTCAACTACGACCAGGAGCAGGCGGAGGAGAGTCTGCGGTCGTTCGTCGAGCGCGCCCCCGACTGCGACATCGTCTGCCAGGGCCACGGGACGCCCTTCACAGAGCGCGGGGCGGAGCGGCTGGCGGCGTGTGCCGGCGCGCTCGCTGCGCCCTAGGCGGAGAGTTCGGCGGCGACGGCTTCGGGGTCGAGCAGCGCCGGGTCGACCATCAGGTCGGTCTGGCGCGTGGCGAACTCGGGCAGCGACCCCTCCGCGTAGACGACGACTTTCAGGTCCTCGTTGAGGTCCTTCGCGACGGAGATAGTGGTCGCCTGCTCCATCTCGGTCAGCACGAAGGCATCGGTCTCCAGGATACCCGCCTCCTCCAGCCCCGGCCGGTTGGCGATGTCGACGCGCGAGACGGCGTGGCCCTCCGCTTCGATGGCAGCGGCGATGTCGTGGTCGTCGATGCCGGCGACGATGACGTTCATTGCTGGGGAGAATGCTCCGACGGGGCTTGTGTCTTATCACCCGCGCTCGGGCGTGTCACTCGTACTCGATGGTCGCCGGGGGCTTGTGGGTCACGTCGTAGAGGACGCGCGCGACGTTCTCGTTCTCGCCGGTGATGCGTGACTGGATGCGCTGGAGCGTCTCCCAGTCGATTTCCTGGGCGCGGGCGGTCATGCCGTCGCGGGACTCGACGGAGCGGACGGCGACGACCCACCCGTGGACCCGGTTGTCCCCCTTGACGCCCGTGGCCTTGCCGATGACCGCAGCGAGTGCCTGCCAGGGCTCGTACTCCTCTAATTCCTCCTCGACGACGTGGTTGGCCTCGCGTGCGACGGCCAGTTTCTCCTCCGTGACCTCGCCGATGATGCGCACGGCCAGGCCCGGACCGGGGAACGGCATCCGTTCGGCGACGATTTCGTCCAGGTCGAGTTCGCGGGCCACCTCGCGGACCTCGTCCTTGTAGAGGTCACGCATCGGCTCGACGATGCCCTCGAAGTCGACGACGTCGGGGAGCCCGCCGACGTTGTGGTGGGACTTGATGGTCCCCTCAGACTCGATGCGGTCGGGGTAGATGGTCCCCTGGACGAGGTAGTCGGCGTCGACCTCGCGGGCGACCGTCTCGAACTCCCGGATGAACTGCTCGCCGATGGCGTGGCGCTTCTCCTCCGGGTCGGTGATGCCTTCGAGCGCGTCGAGGAAGCGGTTCTGGGCCTCGATTATCTGGAGGGAGTCCATGTAGTCGAAGGTCTCCCGGATCTGGTCGGTCTCGCCTTTCCGCATCAGCCCGGTGTCGACGTAGACGGGTGTGAGCTGGTCGCCGATGGCCTCGTAGGCCAGTGCTGCGGCCGTCGAGGAGTCGACGCCGCCCGAGAGCGCGATGACGGCGTTCTTCTCCCCGATTTCGTCGGCGATCTCCTCGCGGGCGTCCGCGATGAAGGAGTCGACGTCGACCATCAGTCGTCACCTCCGATGGGTGCCTGCTCGCCGGCAGCCGTCTGCCTGGCCTGCATCCCTTCGACGAAGCCGACGAAGGGCGGGCTCGGCCGGGTCGGCCGCGAGCGGAACTCTGGGTGGAACTGCGTCCCGAAGAAGTACGCGTGGTCGGGCAGTTCCAGAATCTCCATCCGGTTGCCGGAGGTGCCCGAGAAGACCATGCCGGCATCCTCCAGGTCCGGGATGTAGTCGGGGTTGACCTCGTAGCGGTGGCGGTGGCGCTCCGTACACGAACCCGCGCCGTAGAGGTCGTGAGCGAGCGTGCCGGGGGCGATGTCGGTCTCGTGGGCACCGAGGCGCATCGTCCCGCCCATGTCCTCCATCTCCTTTTGCTCGGGCAGGAGGTCGATGACGGGATAGGGCGTCTCCTCGTCCAGTTCGGCGGAGTGGGCACCCTCCAGGCCGAGGACGTTGCGGGCGTACTCGACGACGGCCATCTGGAAGCCGAGACAGAGGCCGAGGAAGGGCACGTCGTTCTCGCGGCAGTAGCGGATGGCCTCGACCTTGCCCTCGGTCCCGCGGGAGCCGAAGCCGCCCGGGACGATGACGCCGTCGACGTCGTCGAGCTGGCCGTCGTGGCCGTCCGCCAGCTCCTCCGCGTGGACCCAGCGGCGCTTCACGTCGACCTGCTTCTCCAGGCCGGCGTGTTTCAGCGACTCGTGAATCGAGATGTAGGCGTCCTCCAGCCCGTACTTGCCGACGAGGGCGACGGTCACCTCGCCCTCTTTCTCGCGGGTGACCTGGTCGCGCCAGGCCGTGTCCCGCTGGCTCCTGGGCAGGGCCTCGTCGGCGAGACCGAGGTGGTCCATGACGTACTCGTCGAGTTCCTCGTCCTCGACGACCAGCGGGACCTTGTAGATGTCCGCCACGTCGGGATTGGAGAAGACGGCCTCGGTGGGGACGTCACAGAAGAGCGCGATTTTCTCGCGGGTGTGCTGTTCGAGCGGGTCCTCGCAGCGGCCGACGAGGATGTCCGGCTGGAGCCCGATGGAGCGCAGTTCCTTGACGCTGTGCTGGGTGGGCTTGGTCTTCTGCTCGCCGTTCTTCGAGTAGGGGACGAGCGTGACGTGGGTGAAGAGGATGTCCTCGTCGTCCTCCTCGTGGGCGAACTGGCGCAGGGCTTCGAGGTAGGGCATGCCCTCGATGTCGCCGACGGTCCCCCCGACCTCGACGATGCAGACGTCGTTGCCCTCGGCGGCCTCGCGGATGCGCCGCTTGATGTCGTTGGTGATGTGCGGGATGATCTGGACGGTCTTGCCCAGGTAGTCGCCGGCGCGTTCCTTCTCGATGACCTCCTGGTAGACCTTCCCCGTGGTCACGTTGTGGTCGAAGGTCATGTCGATGTCGAGGAAGCGCTCGTAGTTCCCCAGGTCGAGGTCGACCTCGCCGCCGTCTTTGAGGACGTAGACCTCGCCGTGCTGGAACGGGTTCATCGTCCCCGCGTCGACGTTGAGGTAGGGGTCTATCTTGACCGCCGTCACGTCGAAGCCGGCGTTTGCCAGCAGTCGCCCCGTGCTGGCTGCAGTGATACCCTTCCCCAGCCCGGACATGACGCCACCGGTTACGAAAATGAATTTCCGGCCCAGGCTCGGGTCGTAGCCCGTCTCGGATTCTGTCGGCATATCGAGGGTGTGCTGGCAGGCCTCAAAACCGTTTCGAAGCGGGCACCTTTTCGGGAACTGAACTGTCAGGAGGGACAGCGCGGTGGCCGCACAGGTGCGGCGCTCGTCCGACTCTGGCCAGCGGCAAAAGCGACGGGCCGGGGAGTGTAGCTCGTCGGTCGCTCGGGCACCGAAGCGATTCCAGCGGGGACCGCAGTCAGCGGACTTTGCGGACAGTGAATCCGCAGGCCGGGCAGTTCAGTCGGTCGCTCTCGTAGTCGAGTCCACAGTGCTCGCACTCGTAGGCGGGTCCACCCCCGAGGCGAACCCGAATCTGTTCTCTGATGCTCATAGATAGGCAGTTCAGTCGAGTTTGCCGCAGGTGCGACAGCGGGACTTGCCGACTTCGGTGTCGAACACGAGCGAGCCCTCCTCACAGAACCGGCAGCCCATGTAACTCGCGCTGCGCAGGGTCGGCGTCTCGGTGGTCTCTACGGACGATGACGATTCGACGGATGATTCGTGAACGCTCATCAACTACACCATATGGTCGACTTTACTAAAAACTTCTGGGTGTATGTCCTATAAACTCCTAATATTCTACCCTATCTTCCGCAAATATGGCCATGGGGTTTGCATGCGCTCACTTCAGCGTCGAGAACAGTGCAAACCGGCAGTTCGTCGGGTTCGAAGACGGGTCCGGCTGGAAGTCCGTCCAGTCAGAACGAGGAATCGAAGAAGGACGCCACGTCCGCGGCGATGGCTTGCTGCTGGCCGGCGAAGAAGTGGTCCGCCGGGAGGGCCGTGACCGTGTCCCCCCTGTCGCGTGCCCGCTCGGCAATCGGCAGCGAGTCGACGGTATCGTCGCGCTCGCCGTAGCGCACCTCCAGCGGGCACGCGACGTCGTCGACGGCGGGCATCACGTCCCGCCCGTGAACCGTCGAGGCCGGGGAGAGGACGGAGACTGCGCCGGGGGCGTCCTCGCCCTCCCGGAAGGCCGCGGCGGCGAGCAGCGCCATCGAACCGCCGAAACTGTAGCCGAACAGACCCACCGTCAGGAAGTTGTCGTGTGCCCACGCGAGTGCGCTGCGAACGTCGGTCACTTCGGCGCGGCCCTCGTCCCAGGGGCCGTAATCGAACCGGAGGCAGGCGCAGTCGACCCCGGCGAGCGCGTCGGCGACCGCGCGGAGTCGGCTGTCGCGGCGGTCGCCGCCCATCTGGGGGTGGGGCGGACAGGCGACCACGACGCGGGACGCGTCGGAGGTGTCCAGCGAGGCCGTCACGTCGCGCGGGCCGGGAATCGGCAGTCGGTCGGTCATACCGGGGAGTTTGCGTGTGAGAATTTTAAGTTTCGCCGAGACAAATAGGGAATATGGGAATACTCTCGCGCGCATCGTACGTCATCCGCTCGAAGCTCAACTCACTCCTCAACCGGGCGGAGGACCCGTCGCAGACCCTCGACTACTCCTACGAGAAGCTGCAGGACGAACTGCAGGACGTCAAGCAGGGCATCGCAGACCTGACGACCCAGAAGAAGCGCCTCGAGATTCAGAAGCGCCGGCTCGACCAGAACGTCGAGAAGCACAACGAGCAGGCCCGCGAGGCCGTCAAGCAGGACCGCGACGACCTCGCGCGGAAGGCCCTGGAGAAAAAAAAGCAGAAGATGAACCAGATCGAGGAGCTGGAGACGCAAATCGCCAACCTCCAGCAACAGCAGGACCAGCTCGTCGAGAAGAAAGACCAGCTCCAGGCCCAGATAGAGGAGTTCCGCACGAAGAAGGAGTCGATGAAGGCCCGCTACGAGGCCGCCGAGGCCAGCGCCCGCGTCTCCGAGGCCATGACCGGTGCCGGCGAGGAGATGGAGGACATCAGCCGCTCCATCCAGCGCGCCGAGGAGCGCACCGAGGACATGGAAGCCCGCTCGGCCGCGCTGGACGAACTCCAGGAGACCGGCGCGCTGGAGAGCCAGATCTCCGACAAGGACTCGCTGGACCGGGAACTGGAGGAACTGGCGACGGACAGCGCAGTCGACACCGAACTGGAGACGCTGAAATCCGAGATGGGCAAGGGCGAACAGGCGGCCGAGAGCGACGAGGAGGAGACCGAGGTCGAGGCGGACGCGGCCGACGTCGAGCCGCCGGACGTCGACGACAGCGAGGTCGAGGAGGAACTGGAGGAACTGAAGGACAGGGAGACGGAGTGAGCGGCCCGCGGGAGTTTCTCAGAGTCCGTAGATGACGGTGATTCCGACTGTCGTGACGACGGAGAGCAGCGCGAGCAACGGCCCGCCGACGCGGAGGTAGTCGGTGAAGCGGTAGCCGCCGGGACCGTAGACCATGAGGTTGGTCTGGTAGCCGATGGGGGTGATGTAGGCGGCGCTGGCACCGAACAGCGTCGCGAGCACGAACGCGAAGGGGTCCACGCCGAGGGTGCGCGCGGTGTCGACGGCGACGGGACCGAGCAGGACGACTGTCGCGACGGGCGTGACCACGGCGGCCAGAAGCGCCGTGACGAGATACAGGAGTGTGACGACCAGCACGGGAGCGAGACCGACCGCGGCCCCGCCGATGGCGTCGCCGAGGAAGGCCGCGCCGCCGGTGCGCTGGAGGGCGACACCCAGCGGGAGGATGCCCGCGAGCAGGAAGACGACGGGCCAGCTGACGGCGTCGTAGGCGTCGGCGGGACTGAGACAGCCAGTCACGACCATCGCGACGACTCCCCCGAGGGCGGTGACGGGAATCGACAGCGGCGTGGCGGCCGCCAGCAGGACAGCCACGACGAGGATGCCGACCGACAGCGGCGCCCGGGCGTCCAGTTCCGGCGGGGCCTCCGGTTCGATGTCGGGCGTCGGGTCGGGGGCCCCGTCCAGCGGGATGAGGTCGTCCTCGTCGTAGAAGAACTCGATGGCCGACTCCGTGGTCTGGAGGAGGAGCGTGTCCCCGGCACGGAAGCGGCTCTTCGAGAGGCCCGATTGCGCCACCTCGTCGCCGCGGCGGCGGGCGATAACCTTCGTCTCGAAGCGCTCGGTGAGCTTCTCGGCCTCGGGCGTCGAGTCGACCCAGTCGGAGTCCGGTGGGACGACCGCCTCGACGAGCATCCCCGGGTGGGCCTCGGCCGCGAGTCGCTCGGCGTCGACCCGCTCGCGGGGGAACTGCCGGAGGTCGTAGGCCTCGGCGAAGCGGTTGAGTACCTGCCGGTCCGCACGGACCGTCAGCACGTCCCCGGAGGCGATGGGCTGGCCGCTCCCGGCGATGTACGTGTCGTGGATGGCCCGCGTCTGGAGCCCCTCGACGTCCTCCTCGTCGGCGACGACCGCCCGCTCGCGGTCTATCTGCAACACGTCGAGGTCGAGTTCCAGGTCGGCGTCGAGAAACAGGTCCGCCGCGGTCCGCCCGACGAGCGGGGAGTCGGGCCGCACCCGGACCTGCGCGAGGTTGCGTTCGAGGTCGTAGGCCTCCGTCACGCTCCGCTCCGGTGCGAGCCGGGCCGGGGTGAGCCAGTAGCCGACCGTGACGAGGTAGACGACGCCGACCCCGAAGACGAGCACCCCGAGCGGCGTGAACTCGAACATGCCGAGGGGGTGGTCGATGAGTTGCTCGGAGACGTCGCTGGCGAGCAGGTTGATAGAGGAGCCGACGAGGGTGAGCGTCCCCCCGAGCATCGCGGCGAAGGAGAGGGGCATGAGGAACTTCGAGGGGGAGACGCCGGCTTCCTCGGCCAGGTCGGAGACCATCGGGATGAAGACGGCGACGACCGGCGTGTTGTTGACGACGCCGGCGAACAGGCCGGTCGATGTGGTCGTCGCCCCCAGCAGCCGGGTATCGTCGCCGTGGGTGGCCCGGGCGAGGTGGGCACCGAGCCAGTCGACGACGCCCGAGCCCTCGACCGCGTCGCTGAGGATGTACATGGCGATGATGGTGACGACGGCGGGGCTGGCAAAGCCCGCGATGGCGTCGGTGGCGGCGACCTCGGTGTACGGTTCGAGGACGGCGAGGGCGACCAGCACCGCGATGGCCGTCATGTCCGGCGGGAGGAGTTCGGTGACGAAGAGCGCGACTGCGACCCCGATGAGCACGAACACGACGAGTGCCCCAGTCGACAGCGCCATGGTATGCCTGCGCCGGGGCGTGGAATAGCAGTTGTGGTCAGCTCAGCGACTCGACTATCTCTTCGAGGTGTGCCGCGGCGTCGTCGTCGCGGGGCCCGACGGCCCGCCAGTAGATGACGCCGTCGCGGTCGACCAGGAAGGCGTGAATCTCGCTCTCGTCCTCGATGTCCAGCGCACGCCGCACGATTCGCTTGTCGGTGTAGACCGTCACTGTGCGCTCGCGGGTGTCCGTGTCGGGAATCCCGGCCCGCATCCCGCCGTCGATGACGGGTCTGGCAGCGGCGTAGAGGCGGCTGATGACCGGGACCTCGTAGTAGCGGACGTCCGGGTACGAGGCCTCGATGTCGCTCGCCACCGGGAGCCAGCTGTCGATGTCGGCCTGCTGGGTGCGCCGGAAGGCGACGAAGACGAGGTTCAGCGGCTCCTCGAACTCGTCGGGGAGCTGGAGGGTGCGGCCGGTCAGCGTCTCACCAGTTATCGGCGGAAAGCGGGCCTCGGTTCTGATGGACATACTGGTACTACGGCTGGCGTCCTGATAACGATACCACAGCCCGCACTCCCATTCGGCACGCTTTTTACTGGCCGTCGGGTGAACTTGGGTATGCGACTGCTGTTCATTCACTCGGACCATCTGGAATTCGAGGCGCGGGAGAAGGCCGGTCCCGACGACCTCGCGGAGACGGAGGGGGTCCCTATGGAAGGCCGCATGGAGGAGTGCGTCACGGCCTTCATCAGCGTCGAGTCCGACGACCAGGAAGATCTGGACGGGGTCGTCGAGAACGCGCTGACGGAACTGCGCGACGTCACCGGTCAGCTCAACACCAACAACGTCGTGCTCTACCCCTACGCCCACCTCAGCGAGGACCTGGCCGGCCCGGACGCCGCGAAACAGGTCATGCAGGACCTCGAAGTCGCGCTCGAAGACGAGGGCTTCGAGGTGCTGCGGGCCCCCTTCGGCTGGTACAAGTCCTTCGAGGTCGCCTGCAAGGGCCACCCCCTGTCGGAACTCTCGCGCCACGTCGCCCACCACCGCGACGAGGAGAAAGACGTCGAGGAGACCGACCGCGAACCCAGCGACTGGCAGGTGATGCACCCCGACGGCAGCGTCGAGGACGCCGTCGCCGCCAAGGCGGACACGAGCGACGACATGCGCGCGTTCATCGAGGACGAGGTCGAGGACATCGTCGCCAGCCCCGGCGAGGAACCGCCCCACCTCCAGATAATGAAGGAGAAGGAACTGGTCGGCTACGACGAACTCTCCGACGTCGGCAATCTGCGGTTCTACCCGCGCGGGAAGCTCATCCGCGACGCCCTGATGGAGTACGTCAACGACCTCGTCGTCGACTACGGCGGCATGCCCGTCGAGACGCCCATCATGTACGACCTCGGCGCGCGCTGTATCGACGAACACGCCGGCAAGTTCGGCGAGCGCCAGTACCGCTTCGAGTCGGGCGACCGCCGGATGATGCTGCGCTTTGCGGCCTGCTTCGGCCAGTTCTCCATCATGCGCGACATGCACATCTCGGTCAATGACCTCCCGCTGCGCATCTACGAGATGTCCACCTACTCCTTCCGCCGCGAGCAGAAGGGCGAGGTCACCGGCCTCAAGCGCCTGCGCGCGTTCACGATGCCGGACATGCACACCGCCACCGAGGACATGGACCAGGCCCGCGAGGAACTGATGAAGCAGGCCAAACTCGCCCTGCAGACCAGCGAGGACCTCGACATCAACTACGAGCCGGCCATCCGGATGACCCGCGAGTTCTACGAGGAGAACGAGACGTGGGTCGAGGAAGTCGTCGAGGAACTCGGCAAGCCCGCGCTGCTGGAAATCATCCCGGAACGACACCACTACTGGTCGGCGAAGATAGACTTCGCGGCCATCGACGGGCTGGGCCGCCCCATCGAGAACCCGACGGTCCAGATAGACGTCGAGAGCGCCGAGCGCTTCGACATCGAGTACACCGACGGGACCGACCAGTACCATCCGCCGATTCTCCACTACTCGCCGTCGGGAGGCATCGAGCGCGTGATGGCCGCCCTGCTGGAGCGGACGGCGACGATGGACACGCCACAGTTGCCGACCTGGCTCTCGCCGACGCAGGTCCGCTTTATCCCCGTCAACCCCGACGAGCATCTGGACTACTGCGACCAGCTGACCGACGAACTGGAGGCCGCTGACCTCCGCGTCGACATCGACGACCGCGACGAGTCCGTCGGCAAGCGCATCGCCGAGGCGGAGACCGACTGGGTGCCCTACTACGTCGTCGTCGGCGGCAACGAGATCGAGGGCGACACCCTGGGCGTCAACGTCAGGGCCGAGGGCGAGGAGCGCGACATGACGCTGGCCGAACTGCGCGAGACGGTCGAGGCGGACATCGCCGACCTCCCGCAGAAGGCGCGGTACCTCCCCCGGTACGTCGGCAACCATCCGAACTTCACTGGGAACTGACAGACACGCATCTCCCGTGGGGAGCGGTCACACGGGCGGAAGTGAACAACGCATTTATCACTGTCGACGGGCAGACACGGAGTGAATGCGCCCGCGCGCACGTGAGAGCGGACGGCGTCGGACCGGGACGACGAGTCGGGACACGGACAGCAGCGGCCGCCCGGACCACGGCAATCAGGTGGTGACCTGACGTGCCGAGCGTGCCCTCTTCGAGCAGGGTCCAGCAGGGCTTTCTCCGCTACCAGCACGTCTTCGTGTTCCTCGCGCCGCTCCTGTTCGTGACGGCGGTGTTCTTCGGGGCTCCCGTCCCGGGCGACGTCAACGGCAACGCCTACTGGCTCGAGTACTGGTGGCTGTTCCCCTGTTTCATGCTCGGTGCCACCATCGTCAACACGGTCGGCATCAGCGGGTCGGCGCTGTTCGTCCCCTTCCTCATCTTCCTGTTCCCGCTGGCAGCCCACCCGCTGGACCCCGAGACCATCGTGAAGGTGGGCCTCATCAGCGAGTCCTTCGGCCTGTCCAGTTCCGCGCTCGCGTTCATCCAGTACGGACTGGTCGACCGCCGCCTCGCCCTCGCGCTCGTGGGCGGCGCAGTGCCCTTCGTCGTCGCCGGCGCGTTGCTGTCCTTTGTCATCCCCGAGCCACTCTTTCACCTGTTGCTCGGCCTGGCGCTGATTGCTGCCTCGTACCTGCTGTTCAAGGCTGACCTCGGCCACGGCGACTCGGAGACCGATGCCGAGACCGACGCGGACGCCGCCGCCGTCTCCGACGGGGGCCAGTCGGAGTCCCTGCCGGACGACGACAACAAACTCGGGCCGGCGGGCGTCGACACCGACGAGGAGGGCACCGTCACGCGGGTCGACCGCGACGGCGAGGACTACACGTACGACCGCAGCGGCTATCTCCGGCGCTTCGCCAACTACAGCATCGGCGGCACCTTCCAAGGCCTGGCCGGGTTCGGCGTCGGCGAACTCGGCATCATCTCGATGCTCGGCTCGAAGATTCCGGTGCGGGTCGCCATCGGGACGAACCACATCGTCGTCGCGGTGACGGCGGTGCTGGCGTCGCTGGTCCACGTCTTCGGCGGGGCCTACGTCCCCTTCGGCCACGAACTCGACATCGCGCAATCGCCCTGGAACATGGTCGTCTGGACGGTGCCAGCGACGGTCACGGGCGGGCAGGTCGCCCCCTACGTCTCCGCCGCGCTGGAGACGGAGACGATAAAGAAGTTCGTCGGCGGCCTGTTCGCGGTCATCTCCGTGGCCCTGTTCGTGATGGCGGCCGGCGGCCTCTGACCGCCGACGTTTTTCCCACCCCACTCCAAGGGCGAGTATGTACGACCGCATCTTGCTGCCGACCGACGGGAGTCCGGGGACCGTCGCCGCCGCCGAACACGCGGGGGCGCTCGCGAAAGCCTTCGACGGGACGGTCCACGTGCTCTCGGTCGCGGACACCCGCAACCGCTTCGAGAGCCCGACGAGCGGCCTGGCACCGGGCATCTGGCTGTCGGGCGAGCGCGAGCGCGCCGGGGAGGCAATCGAGCAGGCCGTCGCGGCACTGCCCGACGACGTCGCAATCGAGCGGGTCCAGCGCGAGGGACTGCCGCGGAGCGAAATCGTCGACTACGCCGAGGAGGCGGGCGTCGACGTCGTCGTGATGGGGACGCACGGACGGACCGGCATCGACCACTACCTCCTGGGGAGCGTCGCCGAGCGCGTCGTGCGGACCTGTCCGGTCCCGGTCGTGACGGTGCCGATCGAAGACGAAGAATAACACGACGGCGGCGTCGCTGTCGGGGGTGCAGCGCTTTCTGTAGTCGGTGTCTCACTCGCGGTCGCCGGACTCGTAGAGCGCGCTCTGCTGGTCGACGTAGCGCCGCGGCCACTCCCTGACGTGGGTCCGGAGGGTGCCAAGGACCGCGCGCCCCCACGCCAGCGGTCCGCGCCCGCGCCGGCCGTCGGCCGGTGTTCCCGCCTCGCGCTCGCCGAGTGAGCCGTCGTCGAAACTCATCACGTCAGTACGTCGATGGGCCTCGCTAATAAATACCATGGTGAGGAGTGACGCAGGATGGCAGCCGACGGCCGTCACCGGGACTGGACGCAACCGGGGCCCGGCGAGCCCCCGTCGCCCGGCTCCCGCGGTGAGAACGACGCACAGCGCTTAAGTCGCGGGCAGGAGTGGTCACGTCCATGTACGACGAAATCCTCCTGCCCACGGACGGCAGTTCCGGGACCGTGGACGCGCTGGAGCACGCCATCACCGTCGCATCCGACCAGGACGCCCGCATCCACGTCCTCTACGTCGTCGACCGCCGCCTGTACATGGCGGCCAGCGACGAGAACAAGGACGAGGTCCGCCAGTCGCTGAACGAGGAGGCCGAGCGCGCCCTCGACGACGCCAGCATGCGCATCGAGGACGAGGGTATCGAGTGCCACACCGAGAGCCGGGAGGGCATCCCCCACAAGACCATCACCGAGTACGCGGCCGAGGCGGACATCGACCTCGTCGTGATGGGGACCCACGGCAAGACGGGGCCGGAACGGGTCGCGAACCTCGGGTCGACGACCGAACGCGTCGTCCAGAGCGCCGACCTGCCCGTGCTCGTCGTCGACATCGAGTGAGCGAGACGAGCCCGCGGTGTCAAGAGTTTTGAGGACCCGCCACCTGCGCCCGCTATGGACAGTCGCGAGTACACGTTCGAAGGGAAGGGAGCCGACGTCGACGAGTCGGCCGCGGTCAGCCGCGAGAGTACGCTGGTCGGTGACGTGACCGTCGGGCCGAACGTCACCGTCTGGCCCGGCGCAGTTCTGCGCGGCGACGTGGGACCGGTGGAACTGGCCGCGGGGAGTGCAATCGGCGACAACGCCGTCCTCCACGCATCGACCGTCGGCGAGGAGGGCATGGTCGGCCACGGCGCAGTACTGAACGACAGCCACGTGGAGGCGGGTGCGATGGTCGGCTTCAACGCCACCGTCGCGGAGACCACGATCGGCGCGGACAGCATCGTCGCGATGGGGACGGTCATCCCGTCGGGCTACGAGGTGCCCCCCGAGTCGTTCGTCCGGGGTACCCCCGCCCGCGTGACGCCGCTGGCCGAGACGGACATCGACCGCGACGCCGTCTTCGACCAGTTCGCCTCCGGCGAGTTCGCCCACCTGACCGAGGGCCACGACGACCTCTTCGACCGATGAGCGAGACGACAGACCTCGTGAACCGCTCGCTGGGCGGCGACGCGACACCCGAGTTCGAGGAGCGCGTCGAGCGCCAGGCCGCCGCCCTCCGGGAGGCAATCGCGGCCGGCGACCTGGACAACGCCGACTTCGCGGTCGGCCTGGAACTGGAAGTGTACGCCGTCGCTCGCGGGGAGGACGACGGCGATGGCGGCCACCTCACGCCGCTGTCCGACGACGTCTTCGACGGCGTCGCCAACAAGGAACTGGGCCTGCACAACGCCGAGATAAACACCGAGCCGAACGTGATGGACGGCGACGGTCTGGCCGCGCAGGCGGACAGCATCGCGGCGCGGTTCGAGGCGGCACAGCAGGCCGCCCGCGAGCACGGCCAGGAACTCGTTCCGGACGCGATGTGGACGATACCGCCAGCCGCGGGCAGCGACCCGTATCTCTCGGGCCACGAGACGGTCGACGGCGTGAGCATCGCCGGGAACATGCGCCCGGACCCCCGCTATCTCGCAATCGACAACGAAGTGCTGGACCTGGCCGGCGGCGACATCGACTTCTCGGTGCCCGGCGTCGACCGGGCGTTTCCTTCTATCCTTTTCGAGTCGCTTGCCACCTCCATCCAGCCCCACCTCCAGATTCCCAGCGCCGAGGACTTCCCCGAGTACTACAACGCCGCCATCCGGACGCTGGGGCCGGTGCTGGCAATCGGGACGAACGCCCCGTTCCTGCCGCCCGACCTCTACACCGATGTCGACGACCCCCACCGACTGGTCGACGAGACCCACCACGAGCTCCGCATCGCCGCCTTCGAGCAGTCGGTCAACGTCAGCCCGAACCCGAAGGTCCGCGTGCCGCGTGACCTCGACGACGCCACCGAAGTCGCCGAGCGGGTGGTCGAGGACGACCTGTACGCCCCCTTCCTGCGGGAGTGGCTGGACGAGTCCCCGCGGGACACGTTCGCCGACCAGCACTGGGAGTTCGACTACAAGCGCTCGACGTACTGGCGGTGGCTGCGCTGTGTCGTCGGGGGCGACCACATCGACGCCCGGAACGACGAGCGCTCGCTGCGCATCGAGTACCGCCCAATCCCGACTCAGCCGACGGTCCGCGACGTGGTCGGGATGCAGGCGCTCACGACGGGGCTCGTCCGCGGGCTGGTCGCCACCGGCCACCCCCTGACCGAGTTGCCGTGGGCAGCAGCCGAGGAGAGTTTCTACAGCGCAGTCGAGTCCGGACTGGACGCCGACCTCGCCTGGGTCACGGCCGACGGCGAGCGGACCGACGACGCGGAGACGGTTTTCGGTGAGGTCTTCGAGTACGCCCGCCGCGGCCTGCGCGAGGCCGAGGTGCCGGCCGCGGACGTCGACCACTACCTCTCGCCAATCGAGGCGCGCTGGGAGGCCGGCGTGACGCCGAGCGTCTGGAAGAAGGAGTGCGTCCGCGACCGACTCGACGCCGGGGAATCCCTCGCGGAGGCAATCGAGGGGATGCAACACACGTACATCAGGCAGAGCCGCACGCTCTCCTCGTTTGCCGAGTGGCTGTAGAGAACGGTACGGCGGCCGCTCGACCGCCTGCTCGACTGTCTTCTCAGCGCGGGCGCGCGCCCGTCCCCGCCCCGACCGCTGTGAGGGCGAGTCTCCCCTCCGGCATCGGGACCCCGTCGTAGGGGTCGTCGGCGAGCAGGAGAGCGCCGTCGAGGTCGGCGTAGTCGACGAGCGGCGCGAGGTGGCAGGCTCCGGCCATGCCGGCGTTCGAGGCGACCATGCAGCCGAACATCGTCTCCAGACCGTGGGCGTCGGCGGCCGCAATCTGGCGGGCCGCCGCGCGGAGGCCGCCGCACTTGTCGACCTTGACGACGACGATGTCGACGGCGTCCGCGACGCGGGGGACGTCTTCGGCGGTGACGCAGGACTCGTCGGCGGCGACCGGCAGGGAACCTTCCTCACTGACCCGGCGGAGGCCGTCGATGTCGTCCGCCGGCACCGGCTGTTCGACGAACTCGACGCCGTGGTCGGCCAGCCAGCTGGTGTGCTCGATTGCCTCCGCCGGCGTCCACGCCGTGTTCGCGTCCACGCGGATGCGCGCCTCCGGCGCGGCCTCGCGGATGGAACCGATACGTGCGCGGTCGTCCTCGGTCCCGAGTTTGACCTTCAGAATCGGGTAGCCGGCCTCGCGGGCACTCGCGGCCTTCTCGCCCATCCGCTCGGGTGTGTCGATGCCGATGGTGAAGGAGGTGGCCGGCGCGGCCGCGGGGTCCAGTCCCCAGCGGCGATAGAGGGGTTCGCCCTGCTGGCGAGCGGCCAGGTCGTGGACGGCGACGGAGACGGCGCCGCAGGCCGATGCCGCCTCGGGTGCCCGTTCGTGCAGTGCGCGAGCGATGCGCTGCTGGGCGTGGGGATCGTCGACCTCCTCGACGGCAACGAGCAGGTCCGGCAATGCCGTCGCCACGCTGTCGGGCGTCTCGCCGTAGTACTCGCTGGGCGCGGCGGCCCCGACGCCGACGTTCCCGTCGCCGTCCTGGACGCGGACGAGGACGTTCTCGGCCGCCTCCGTGGTGCCCCGCGAGATGCCGAAGGGGTCCGCGAGCGGGAGCGACACCCGCTCGAAGTCCGTCGAGAGCGTCACAGCAGGTCGTCGAAGGGGCCGGCCTTCGACGCCTCCAGGCGCTCGAACTGGTCGTCGGTCAACTCGACGGTGGCCGCGCCGAGGTTCTCCTCCAGCTGGTCGACGGTCCGCGCGCCGACGATGGGCGCGGTGATATCGGGGTGGTGGAGCTGGTAGGCCAGCGCGACCTGCGCGGGCGAGGCGTTGACCTCGGCGGCGACGGTCTCGACGACGTCCAGCGCGTCGAAGTTCTCCGGCGTGAGATAGCGCTCCTCCCAGCCCTCGCTGTCGGAGGCCGTCGCCTCATCGGGCAGGTCGGCGTCGCGCTCGTACTTGCCGGTGAGAAAGCCCTGTGCGAGCGGGCTCCAGGGCACCACGCCGATGCCGTTCTCGCGGCAGAAGTCCAGGTACTCGCCCTCGATTTCGCGGTTGACGAGGTTGTAGCGGGGCTGTGTGACGGTGAAGGGTTCCCAGCCGTAGCGGTCGGCGATGTCGTTGGCGCGGGCGAGCTTCCAGGCGTTGGGCGCGAGCGTCGACGCGCCGAGGTAGTGGACCCGGCCGTCCTGGACGAAGCCATCCAGCGTGCGCATGACCTCGCGGGCGGGCGTGGCGTCGTCCCAGCGGTGGATGTACAGCAGGTCGAGGTAGTCGGTACCGAGGCGGTCCAGCATCGCATCGAGTTGCCGGCGGAGGTGCTTGCGGTTGAGGCCGTCACCGTTGGGGTCGTCCTCGCGCGTGGGCCAGTAGATTTTCGAGGCGACGACGAAGTCCTCCCGGTCGCGTTCGTCGAGCCAGTCGCCGATCCAGGACTCGCTTTTCCCGCCGCCGTAGACATCGGCGGTGTCGATAAAGCGCCCGCCCGCCGCTTCGTAGGCGTCGAGCAGGTCGTGGGCGGTCGCGCGGTCGATTTCGAGGTTGCCGGCGGCGGTCTCGCGACCGAACCGCCAGGTCCCGAAGGCGAGTTCGCTGACTTCCAGTCCGGTCCGTCCCAGCGACACAGTGTCCAGAGCCATCAGTTCGGAAAACGGCGCGGCGAAAAATGAAACTTCGCTGTTCAGGCGAGGTCTGGGTCCCGGGGCGGGACCTCCTCGGTCGCCACCTCGCCCTCGCCGCCGCGGCGCACCGCCAGCACGGACAGGGTGAACGCGCCCAGCCCAAAGAGGAGGTAGAGGAAGCCCACGATACCGCCGAGGTCCACGAAGGAGGCGACGGCGGGGACGGCCAGTCCGACCGCCAGCGCACCCCACGCGGAGGTGCGGTCGGTCAGGCCGAGCAGGTAGGTGCCGACGACCAGCGCGCCGTAGACGAACGCCAGCCAGAGGACGAGCGCGTACACGCCGAAGCCAGCGAGCGCCAGCGGGATGCCGACGATGGTGACGGCGGTCAGGGTGAGCGCCACCGGGACGCCGACGAAGGTGGCGATGCCGGCGACGCCAGTGCGGACGGCGTCTGTCGTGCCGGTCTCGGTGACGCGGCGGGCGAAGCGGGGCGCGACCACAAGGAGCAACGCGCCCAGCAGGAAGTTCACGACGAAGCCGAGAGTCACGAACACGCCCGTCGGGAGGACGCTGCCGACATCGAAGTCGCCGACGAACGGGGCGGGCACGGCGACGGAGATGCCGTCGACGCGCTCGGTCGTCCCGAGAACCGTGGCACCGTCGTCGACAACGGTGGTCCCCGAGCCGTAGCGGAGGTTCCCGCTGATGACGGTCGCCTCGCTGAGACGCAGCGTCGCCACGCCGGCGTCGACGTTCCCGCCGACGATGCCGTCGATAGCGAGCGTCTGCGCGCCGGCGGCGACGTCACCGTCGACGCGGCCGCCGTTGGCGATGGTCACCGTATCGGCGGCAGCCTCGACGTTGCCTTCGACGACGCCCTGGATGGTCACCGAACCGGCGGCGGCCTCGATGTCGCCGGTGACGGTCCCGGTGACGACGATGGAACCGGCGAGGCCCTCGATGGAGCCGTCGACGGTCCCGTCGACCAGAACACTTCCCCCGACAACCGAGAGGTCGCCCTCGTGGACGGTGCCGGCAGGGACGGTGATGGCGCCACCGCCACGGACCTCCTGTGCACTCGCGACCGGGACGGCAGCGAGGAGCAGTACGACGACGAGTGTGAGAGCGACGGCGCGTCGCCCGACTGTTGTGAACATCGGAATCACGGCGAGAACGAATCTCGTCAGATAACAATACAATCAGCAGCGAGATAAATCAGTATGGACGCATGCTATCGCTCCGCGCGAGAAACCGGCGCAAACGGCCCGAGCGGCCCGGTCAGCCGTTTCCGACGTCGAAGTCGTCCAGGGTCTTGCCGGCCCGGACGATGCGCTCGGCGACCCTGAACTTCTCCATCCGCGAGAGGCGGTCCCAGGCGAGGGCGTCCGGCGGGGAGTCCTCGAAGTCCTCGTACTTCGCGTAGACCCCGTCGTGGACGAAGCGGCCGAACTCACCGCAGTTGTCGCAGGTGAACGAGATGTGGGACACGTCGTACTCCCGCTCGACGGTGTGTTCGAGACAGTTCAGGCAGCGGTAGGTTCGGGTGTCTGTCACTGGTCGGACTCCATCAGGCGAGCAGGTACTTCACGCAAACATGTCCTCCGTCGCTTCGCTCGTGGCCGTCCGGCTACGTGTCATGCAAACAGGTCCTCCGTGGCTTCCAGCGCCTCGACCAGTTTGTCGACTTCCTCTCTCGTGTTGTAGAGGTAGAACGACGCTCGCGCGGAGGCGGGTGCCCCGAGCTTGTCGTGTAGCGGCTGTGTGCAGTGGTCCCCGGCGCGGATGGCGACGGCGAACTCGTTGAGTATCTCGCTTGTGTCGTGTGCGTGGACCGAATCGAGGTTGAACGACACGAGCGCGCTGCGGTCGTCGCCCGGCGGGCCGTACACGTCGATGCCGTCGAACTCCTGGAGGCGGTCGTAGGCGTACTCCGCCAGTTGCTCGCCGTGGCGCCTGACGTTCTCCATACCGATGTCCTCCAGGTAGTCGATGGCCTCGGCCAGCGCGATGCCCTGGGCGATGACCGGCGTGCCGGCCTCGAACTTCCAGGGGAGTTCGTGCCACGTCGAGTCCTCGAAGGTCACCTTCGAAATCATCATCCCGCCGTAGAGGTAGGGCTCCATCTCCTCCAGGATGTGCTCCTTGCCGTAGAGGACGCCGATGCCCGTCGGGCCGCACATCTTGTGGCCCGAGAAGGCGAAGAAGTCGGCGTCGATATCCTGGACGTCGACGGGCATGTGCGGGACTGACTGGGCACCGTCGACGAAGATGTAGGCGCCGTGGTCGTGGGCGATGTCCGCGAGTTCCGAGACCGGGTTGATGGTCCCCAGCGTGTTCGAGACGTGGACGACGCTGACCATCTTCGTGTCGTCGGTGATGAGGTCGCGGGCGGCGTCCATGTCGAGGTAGCCCTCCTCGTCGACGGGGATGTACTTCACCTCCGCGCCGGTCTTCTTGGCTATCTGCTGCCAGGTGACCAGCGCGGCGTGGTGTTCCATCTCCGTCATCACGATTTCGTCGCCGGGACCGAGTTCCGCCAGGCCCCACGCGTAGGCGACGGTGTTCATGCTCTCGGTGGTGTTCTTCGTGAAGACGACCTCCTCGCGGCCCTCGGCGCCGATGAAGTCGGCGACGCGGTCGTGGGCCTCCTCGTATGCGATGGAGGCCTCCTGGCTCAACTGGTGGAGTCCGCGGTGGACGTTGGCGTTGGTGTGGCGGTAGTAGTGGGCGATGGCGTCGACCACCTGGTCGGGCGTCTGCGAGGTGGCCGCGTTGTCCAGGTAGACCAGTTGCGTCCCGTCGAACTCCCGCTGCAGGATGGGGAAGTCCTCCCGTATCCGCTCGACGTCGAGCACGTCGGACTCGGTAGTTGCCATTGTTGCTAGAAGTGACTGGACGGCTAATTGTTCTTCGGTTTGCCTAAACTCTGCTTGGCGGAGACGAAAACGGGGCGTGCTACATCCAGAGCAGTTGAGCGTGGCGGGTGCCCTCGAAGTCGAGGACGTTCTCCTCGTCGACGAAGCCGTGGTCGATTGCCAGGCCGACGGCGCGGGTCCCGACGAGGTTGGCGACCGAGCAGCGCGCCAGGCTCTGGACGACGGCTTCCTCGTCGGCCTCGTCACCGTCGTAGAACTCGGCCTCGACGGTCAGCGAGACGTCGCCGTTCTCGAACGTCTCGCCCACGACGTCGGCGTCGCAGACGGAGACGAGCAGGCCCTTCTGGGTGTCGCGTTCGTTGAGCAGCAGTTCGGTCGTGTCCTGGGCCGCCATCTCACTCCACCAGCTTCTCTTCCTGCTGCTTGCGCAGTTCCTCGGCCTCCTCGGCGACCTCCTCGGCGCGTTCGTCCTCGCCGATTTCCTCCAGCGCGACCGCCTTCTCCTCCAGGAGTTCGACGTTCTTGAACCCGAGTCGCAGGGCGTTGTCGAAGCAGTTCAGCGCGTCCTCCGCGAGGCCGCGCTCGTTGAGGAAGAAGCCGCGGTTGTACCAGGCCTGGCCGAAGCGGGGGTCGAGTTCGACCGCGCGCTCGGCGTGTTCCAGAGCCTCCTCGGTGTGGCCGAACTCCCACAGCGCGTACGCGAGGTTGGTCTCGGCCGTGGCGGCGTGTTCCGAGTCCTCGTCGATGGAAAGCGCTTCTTGGTACGCGCCGATGGCGGCGTCGTACTCCTCCAGTTCGGCGTGGGCCGCGCCCTTGTTCACCCAGGCCTCCTGCTCGACCAGGTCGTCCTCGGCGTAGCGGGCGGCCCGCTCGAAGGCCTCCGTGGCCTGCTCGTGGCGGTTGATGCGGATGTACTCCAGTCCCACGTCGACCAGCGAGTCGGCGTCGACGTCCTCCGCGCCGACGTTGTGCTCGTCGAGCATGTCCGTCAGCACGCGGGAGTCGACCGGGTCGACCTGGTCGGGGTCGACCTCCAGTTCCGGCGGGTCGATGTCGAAGGCGTCGTAGGGGTCGTTGAACCCCTGGCCCTCCGAGAACTTGTGGTCCTTGGGGTCGTCGGTCATGTCCACCGTTTCGCGGGCAGGAAGGTTAAGGGCTACGTCCCGCGGGCGCTGGATTCAAGCGACGAGAGCGGGAACGAAGGGTATGAGCAAACGGCTGTTCGTCAGCGTCGACCTCGACGGCCTCGCCGAGGAGGTCGCGGCCGTCCAGGAGCTCCTCGCGGACGCCAGCGGACTGAACGTCACCGACCCGGCACAGGCTCACGTCACGATGAAGTTCCTCGGCGACACCGACCCCGACCGCGTGCCGGAACTGGTCGAAGAACTCGAAGCCGCCGTCGCCGACAGCGGCGTCGACCCGTTCACCGCCAAGTTCGGCGGCCTCGGCGTCTTCCCCAGCCTGGACTACATCAGCGTGGTCTGGCTTGGCGTCCGCGAGGGCAGCGCGGAGTTGACCCGCCTGCACGAGGCCATCGAGGAGCGGACAGTTGCGATGGGCTTCGACGCGGAGGACCACGACTTCACGCCCCACGCCACGCTGGCGCGGATGCAACACGCCGGCGGGAAGGAACTCGTCCAGGACGTGGTGGGGAACCGCGACCCTACCGTCGGGACGCTGCGCGTCGAGGAGATCCGGCTCACCGAGAGCACCCTGACCGACGACGGACCGGTCTACTCGACGCTGCACGCCGTCCCCCTGTGACTGCTTTAGGGTCGCCAAAAACATCAGTTTCGTGATAGTTATATGGCGCGGCGAACCTACCCTCGTACATGGTCGCGCTGGACAACCTCGCTCTCGTCTTCGTCGCCGGACTCCTGACGGCGCTGGCGACGGGCGTCGGTGCCCTCCCCTTCTTCGTCTTCGACGACATCAGCACCCGCTGGAATGTCGTCCTCTGGGGGCTGGCGTCGGGCATCATGGTGTCGGCGTCGCTGTTCGGACTCGTGCTCGAAGGGCTCGCCGTCGTCGACGGGACGTGGGTCGACGCCGCCGTCGCCATCGGTCCCGGCGTCGTCGCGGGCGTCCTCCTCGTCGTCGTCGGACACGAGGTGCTGGAGGGGGCGGAGGTGGACCCCAGACAGTACGAGGAGGCCGACTTCAAGAAACTCGTGCTCGTCCTCGGTATCCTGACCGTCCACAGCTTCCCGGAGGGCGTCGCGGTGGGCGTCTCCTTCGCGGAACTGGGCCTCCAGAACGTGCCCGCCGCCGACACGCTCGTGGTGGGCGGGCTGACGCTGCCGATTCTGGCCGTCTTCATGACCATCGCCATCTCCATCCACAACGTCCCGGAGGGCGTCGCCATCTCGATTCCGCTCCGGTCGATGGGCGTCAGCGAGTGGCGGATGGTCTGGTGGGCGGTGTTCTCCAGTCTCCCCCAGCCCATCGGGGCGGTCATCGCCTACTACTTCGTCACGCTGGCCAAGCAGTTCCTGCCCTTCGGGTTCGGATTCGCGGCCGGGGCGATGGTGTACCTCGTCCTGACGGAGTTCATCCCCGAGGCGCTGGACGACGGACAGGGCCTCCCCCGGAACGGCCGGCCGGAACTGGCTGCGGGGCTGGTCACCGGACTCCTCGTGATGATCCCGCTCGCGTTCGTCTAGGGCGAGAGTTCCTCAGAGCGGCGACTGCTCCTCGATGACCTTCAGATCGACGAAGGCCTGCAGCGGGTCGCCGTACTGCTCGACGGGGACGCCCGCGCCGTAGTTGGAGTGGTCGACGGCGAAGTAGTGCTCGCCCTCCGTGTCGATGCTCTCTCGCCCGCCGTCGCGGGGGACCTGGACGCCGAACTCGCCGTCGCGCTCGACGGCCGCCTGGCTGAGCGTCCGGTGTCCCGGGGGCATCCGTGGGGGGTCGCCCCCTGTCACGTACGTCTCGTAGTGCCCGAACGAGTCCGCACCGGTGAAGTAGTAGACGTCGAAGGGCTGTTCGGCGCGGACGGTGAAGGAGAGGGCACCGTTGCCGCCGACGTCGGGGAGTTTCGCCCACCACCCCATCCCCGGCTGGATGGTGACCGACTTCTGACGGTCGAGTACCACCCGTCCATCGCCGATACAGCCACTCGTCGCCGCCACGACACCGGCGGCTGCCGACAGGAACGACCGACGGTCCATACGCGGGGGTACGGAGTCGGTGGTTTAGTTCCCGTCGGCAAAAATCTCAGGCGTGATAATCGGATTGTGGCACGCACCGGGCAGTCACGCGGCGGGACCGCAGGTCGGTCGCATCCGGGGACGGCGGGCCGCTCCGGTAAAAGGAACACACATTTAAGCGCCGACGGGAAAGACGTGCACACCATGGGTAAGAAATCGAAGGCCAAGAAGAAGCGGCTGGGCAAACTGGAGCGACAGAACAGCCGCGTGCCGGCGTGGGTCATCCTCAAGACCGACCGGGACGTGCAGCGAAACCCCAAGCGCCGACAGTGGCGCCGGAGTGACACGGACGAATGAGCGCCGGAGACTTCGAGGAGCGGGTCGTCACCGTTCCGCTGCGCGACGCCAAGCAGTCCTCGAACACGCAGGCCGCCGATGTCGCAATGCGACTCGTCCGGGAGCACCTCGCACGGCACTTCTCGGTCGAAGAGGACGCAGTCCGCCTGGACCCCTCCGTCAACGAGGCCATCTGGTCACACGGCCGCACCAACCCACCGAGCAAGCTTCGCGTGCGGGCAGCCCGCTTCGAGGAAGAGGGCGAGAGCATCGTCGAAGCAGAGCCGGCCGAGTAACGTTGCTTCGCGCGGCCTTCTCCGGTTCGTCCTACGTCGGGGTGTTCGCACGGGCGACCGACGGGTGTCTGCTCGTCCGCCCCGACATCGACGAATCGGTCCGCGACGCCTGCGGCGAAGAGCTCGACGTACCGGTCGTCCCCACGAACGTCGGCGGCTCCGGCACCGTCGGTGCGCTGGCCGTCGGCAACAGCCACGGCCTCCTCGTGAGCGCACGCATCACCGACCGCGAGCGCGAGCGCATCGGGCGCGTCGTGGACGTCCCCATCACCGAACTCCCGGGGCGCATCAACGCCGCCGGGAACGTCGTGCTCGCCAACGACACCGGCGCGTACGTCCACCCGGACCTGCCCCGAAAGGCCGTCCAGGCCGTCGAGGACGGCCTCGACGTGCCGGTCGAACGCGGCGACCTCGCCGGCGTCCAGACCGTCGGGACTGCAGCCGTCGCGACCAACAGGGGCGTGCTCTGTCACCCCAAATCCACCGACGCGGAACTCGACCGACTCGAAGAGATTCTGGGGGTCCCGGCCGACATCGGGACCATCAACTACGGCGCACCGCTGGTCGGGTCGGGCCTCATCGCCAACGACACCGGCTACATCGTCGGCGATGAAACCAGCGGCCCCGAACTGGGCCGCATCGACTCCGCGCTCGGCTACGCCTAGGCTTTTTGTCCCATCGCGGGGCCACCCCCGCACGTGACCTGACGGCGACCGGCACGCGACAAGCGGGTGTGCGACAGCACGCGTGCCGGAGCGGCCCCGCCGAGTGCTGTCGCCTGCCAGCCCCAACCCGACGGTGTCCTGAAGCAACAGGGAACTGCGAGTATAGGAAGATTCTTCCGGCGTGGTCCCCCACCGGTGAACATGAGTAAATTCACGGTCAGCGGTCGGTGGCAAGCCCGCGACGGCTGGCAGACCTTCGAGAAGGAGATCGAAGCCGAGAACGAGGACGTGGCACGGGAGCACACCTACGCCGAGTTCGGCTCGAAGCACGGCCTGAAGCGCACGCAGGTCGAAATCGAGGAGGTCGGAGCATGAGCATGGGCGGTGGGAATCCCCAGCTGCAGGAGCTCGCACAGCAACTCGAAGAGATCGAAGAGCAGCAGGAAGCCCTCGAAGGCGAAATCGAGCGGCTGCAGGACGAGAAACAGGAGATCAACGAGGCCATCGACGCCATCGAGGGCCTCGAATCTGGCTCG
This sequence comes from Salinibaculum sp. SYNS191, assembly GCF_037338445.1. Classification (NCBI taxonomy): domain Archaea; kingdom Methanobacteriati; phylum Methanobacteriota; class Halobacteria; order Halobacteriales; family Haloarculaceae; genus Salinibaculum; species Salinibaculum marinum. Next base: position 3,354,262 of record NZ_CP147838.1, on the reverse strand, counting down.
ACGGTGCAGGTGCCGGTCGGCGGCGACGCCTACGTCCGCGCCGAAATCGCCGACATCGACGAGGTCGTCGTGAGCCTCGGCGGCGGCTACGCCGCGGAGCGCGACCAGGACGGGTCCATCGAGACCCTGGAGACCAAGCAGGAGACGCTCGACGACCGCATCGAGGACATCCGGTCGGACATCGCCGAACTGGAGACCGAGAGCGAGAAGCTGGAGGAACGCGCCCAGGAGATGCAGGCCCAGCAGCTCCAGCAGATGCAGCAACAGCAGCAACAAGACGAGTAGGCGATGTTCGACGGACTGAAGGACAAGCTCAACAGCTTCACCAGCGACGTCGAAGAAGACGCCGACGTCGAGGAGGCCGAAGCCGAAGACGTCGAAGCCGAAGACGTCGACGAAGCTGCAGACGAAGCGACTCCCGGAGACAAACGACCGGAAGCGACCGCCACGGCAGAGGCGTCTGCACCGGACGCGACGGCCGAACCCGTCGCGGACGAACCCGAGGCGGTCGAAGCCGAGGAGGTCGAAGCCGAGGAGGTCGAACCCGAGAAGGTCGACCCCGAGACGGTGGACGCGTCGGAAGCCGACGTGGACAGTGCTGAGACCGCCGAGCAGGCCGAACCGGCGGGAGAGAGCGCGGCCGACGAGGCAGCCACAGACGACGAGACCGAGGACGACGAGGAGGACCGGAGCCTGACCGAGCGCGCGAAACTGTTCGCGACAGGCAAGACGGTCATCGACGAGGACGACCTCCAGTCACACCTCGACGACCTGGAGTTCGCGTTGCTGGGCAGCGACGTGGAGATGAGTGTCACCCACGAGATTCTCGACGGCGTGGAGGAGAACCTCGTCGGGGAGACCCGCCGGCGGCTGTCGAGTACGGGCAGCATGGTGCAGGACGCGCTCCGGGAGGCGCTGTACGACGTCATCAGCGTCGGGCAGTTCGACTTCGAGGAGCGCATCGCCGCGGGCGACAAGCCCGTCACCATCATCTTCACCGGCGTCAACGGCGTCGGGAAGACGACGAGCATCGCCAAGCTCTCGCAGTACCTCGAAGACCGGGGCTACTCGTCGGTGCTGGCAAACGGCGACACCTACCGCGCCGGCGCGAACGAACAGCTCGAACAGCACGCCGACAACCTCGGCACGAAGATTATCTCCCACGAGCAGGGCTCGGACCCGGCGGCAGTCATCTACGACGCCGTCGAGTACGCCGAGGCCAACGACGTGGACGTGGTGCTGGGCGACACCGCCGGGCGGTTGCACACCAGCGACGGCCTGATGGACCAGCTCTCGAAAATCGACCGCGTCATCGACCCTGACATGACCCTGTTCGTCGACGAGGCCGTCGCGGGACAGGACGCCGTCAACCGCGCGCGGGAGTTCAACGACGCCGCCGCCATCGACGGTACCATCCTGACGAAGGCCGACGCCGACCAGCAGGGCGGCGCGGCCATCTCCATCGCACACGTCACCGGCAAGCCGATTCTGTTCCTCGGCACCGGCCAGGACTACGACGACCTCGAACGGTTCGACCCGGAGCGCATCGTCGACGCGCTCCTGGGCGAAGAGTAGAGAACAGTCGCTTTTTTAGAGGACGAAGCCGGCCTGCAGCGCTGCGACCAGCACCGTCAGCGCGCCGATGCTCGCGATGGTGGTGACGAAGATGGTCGTGCTGAGGTACTCCGGGGCAGATATCTCGCCGGGCGTGACGTCCTCGGCGTACTCGATAGTCAGCGCCAGCGGCGTGACCGCTGCGGGCGCGGCCGATTCGAGGACGAACACCTTCGCGACCGTGGGGTCGGCGAAGCCAAGCGCCAGCGCGATTGCGATGGCGATGACGGGCGCGGCCGCAATCTTCAGCGCGGCGGGGGCGACCGACCGCGTGACGGCGGTCACGTCGGTCTCGTGGAGCTGGATGCCCAGCACGAGCAGCATGACCGGAATCGAGGCGTTGCCGACGAGGCCCGCGGTCTCCATGAGTGCCGAGTCGGCACCGGGCGCGACGCCCAGGGCGCGGATGGCGACGCCGGCCATGACCGCGTAGATGAGCGGCAGCCGGAAGATTTCGACGAGGGCGTCCGTGAAGCCGCGGTCGGCACCGCTGGAGGCGATGTAGACGCCCAGCGTGTAGACGACCAGGCTCTGGACGGTCAGGTACAGGACTGCGGTGGTCCGGCCGACCGACCCGAAGGCGAACTCCGACAGCGGGATGCCGACGAACCCGGAGTTCGGGAAGGCCGCGGCCAGCATCAGCGCGCCCAGCAGCGCGCCGGACTCGCCGACGAGTTTGCCGACGCCCCACGCGACGGCGATCATCACGACGGCGTAGGCGACGACGCCGAGGGCGAGTTTCGCCACCGCGCCGCCGCCCAGCGTCGTCGTGACGATGCTGTGGAAGGCAAGCGCCGGCAGCAGGACGTACAGCCCGGCAGTGTTCAGCGGCTCGACGTCGAGGTCGGTCAGCATCGCGAGCAGGTAGCCCACGACCGCGATACCGAGAATCGGCCCCACGGCCGACGTGAATGCTGTCGTCAGTCCCATCGACTCGATTCCTCCTGCGACCGCCGGGACGACGACGCTCCGTCGGACCCGCGGCAGTTGTGTTGGCTCATACACCACTACAGGACCCACACCCACTAATATTATTTCAATAAATTTTTCACTGCACGAAAGTCGGTCGGCGGGGGGAACGCATACGCGGCGTGAAACCCTTTCGGCAGGCGAAACCGACTTGACCGCGCCCGATGAAAGCGGGATATGGCCGAGTCGGACCCCCTGTCGGAGATAGAGTTTCTCGCGCGGTCGCCGAACCGCATCGAGGTGCTTGCGGCCCTCGCCGAAGGACCCCACACCCGACGGGAACTGGCGGCAGCGGTAGACGTCTCCCAGCCGACGCTGGGTCGGATTCTGCGCGACCTCTCCGAGCGGAAGTGGGTCGAGAAGGGCGACGGCGACGACTACCGGGCGACGGCGACCGGCCGGCTGGTCGCGACGGGCATGACCGACCTCCGGGACCGGCTGGCGACCGAGACGGAGCTTCGCGAGGTCATCGAGTGGCTCCCGACCGAGTCGATAGACGTCGACCTCACCCGCTTCAGCGGGGCGACCATCACGACGCCGACGCAGACGCGGCCGAACGCGCCCATCCAGCGGATGCTCGAACTCCTGCGCGAGACCGACCACGCACTGCTACTCTCGCACGCGTTCAACGAACAGAAGCTCCGGCTCATCCACGACCGGACCGTCGACGGCGACCTGACGACGCGTGGCGTCTTCGGCGAGGAGGCCATCGACGCGATCGCGGCTACGCCGGAACTCCGGGACGTGCTCGCGGACATCCTCGCCGCGGAGGACGCCGAGATACGCGTCTCCGCCGACGAGATACCGGTGGCCGTGGAGGTCACCGACGACCGGACGCACCTCCTCCTTCGCAACGACGAGGGCATCGTCCGGGCGTCGCTGGACACGGCCGACCCCGCGGTCAGGGAGTGGGCCGAGCGCATCCACGAGCGGTACTGGCAGGGTGGCCGGCCGGTGACGACGGCCGACCTCGACGGCTGACCGGCACGGCCAGCCGCGCCCGTTGAGCATACCGGAGACTCTTTCCGCTACCGCCGACGCGAACGTGTCCAGGGGGTGGTACCTGACGGGGGAAACCACCGGACTGCGGTCCCGCGCCAGCCAGTGTCCCACAGTGTGAGCAGCCGAAAGAATCGGCAACATCCCCCGGCAGAGGCGAAGTGGGGCGGTTTTCACCGTATTGAGGACGGTAAAGGGAGTCCGGCGTCAGTGAGTGACAAGAGCGGCAGGCGTCCCCAGCACTGCCGGAGATACGGAGGCTACAATGAATACAGTCGAAGAATGGAAACAGGAGAAACACCCGCTGGAGATGATCGAGCTGGTGGAGGAGTTCGCGGAGGAAGGACTCTCGTTCGACGAGATAGAGGAACGCGAAGGCGAGGGCGTCTGGGAGCGCATGAAGTGGACCGGTATGTACACCCACGGCGTCCAGCGCGGCTACATCATGATGCGCACGAAGGTGCCGGGCGGGTATCTGACGCCCGAGCAGGCCGAGGTCATCGGTGACGTCGCCACGGAGTACGCCACCGCGCCCGAGGAGTACGGCGGCGAGGAGCAGAACGAACTGTGGGGCGACGCGTACCTCGACATCACGACCCGCCAGGACATCCAGAAACACTGGATCGAGATCGAGGACGTCCCCGAAATCTGGGACCGCTACGACGAGGTCGGCCTGACGACAATCGGCGGCTGTGGCGACGGCGCGCGCAACGTGCTCGGCTGCCCCGCCGCCGGCCTCGACGACCACGAGTGCTTCGACGCGCAGCCGGTCATCGACGCCGTCTCCGACTTCTTCACGAACAACCGCGAGTACGGCAACCTCCCGCGGAAGTTCAAGATGACTATCAGCGGCTGCAAGCACGACTGTGGCCAGTCCCAGATCAACGACATCGGGCTGACGCCCGCGAAGAAGGAACTGGACGGAAGCTGGAAGTACGGCTTCCACGCGAAGGTCGGCGGCGGCCTCTCCGACGGCCCGCGGATGGCCTCGCCGCTGGACGTCTTCATCCCACCGGAGGACGCCGTGGAGTTCTGCCGCGCCGTCGCCCAGACGTTCAAGGAACTGGGCGACCGCAACAACCGCGGCGTCTGCCGGATGCGCTACCTCGTCGAACAGATGGGGGCCGAGAAGTTCGAGGAGGCCGTCCGCGACCGGACCCGCATCGACTTCCCGACCCGCGGCGTCGACCTCACCGAGGGGTACACCGGCGACCACGTCGGCGTCCACGACATGAGAGAGGACGGCCTGACGTACGTCGGCTTCAACGTCATCACGGGCCGGATGGGCGGCGACGAGTTCGCCGAGGCGGCCCGCGCAGCGCGTAAGTACGGCACCGAGGACGCGAGCATCCGGCTTGCGACCGACCAGAACTTCCTGATCACCCACATTCCCGAGGAGAACGTCGACGACCTGCTCGCCGAGGACTTCGCCGCGGACTACCAGCCCGACCCCGGCCCGTTCTCGCGGGGCGCGGTCGGCTGCACCGGGTCGGAGTTTTGCAACTACGGCATCATCGAGACGAAAAACCGCGTCAAGCGGTGGGCGCGCGAACTCGACGACCGCATCGACACCCCCGACGACCTGGACGTGGTGCGGATGCACATGTCCGGCTGCTCGGCCTCGTGCGCCCAGCCCCAGATTGCCGACATCGGCTTCCGCGGCGAGACGGTGCAAGTGGACGACGAGGGGAACAGCGAGGTGCGGAGCACCTCGGATAGCGCGAGTAGCGCGGAGCAAGGCTCCGCGGACAGTCGAGCGGCGACGCCGCACGACGACGGCGACGAGCCGCGAGCGGAGGACATCCCCGACGATGCCGAGGCGAGCGACTACGAGAACCTCGTCGAGGGCATGGACTTCGGGCTCGGCGGCGCGCTGGGCACCGACAACGAGTTCCTCGACTGGGTGGAGAGCGCCGTCCCCGCTCACGCCGTGATTCCGGCGCTGGAACAACTGTTCGACGCCTACGCCGACGAACGCGCGGAGGGCGAGCGGTTCTACGAGTGGTGCCGCCGCGTCGACAACAGCCGGCTCCGGACGCTGATGCAACAGGCCGACGCCAACGTCTCCGGGGGTGTCGCCCATGGCGACTGACGAGGAACCCGAACTGGTCGAGGACGCACCCGGACTGGCCGCCGACCCCGCAGTCGGCGAACAGCCTGCCGAGACGGAGACATCGGAGCCACTCCCGGGCGTCCCCGAGTCGGGAAGCGACGGGACGAGCGTCCCGCCGATTTCGCAGGGGAGCAGGGACAGGACGACCGAGCAGACGGAGTCCATTCCCGACGGCGAGCGCGCCGGCGAACCGGCCTCGGACGGCGGCGTCCCCGTCGCCGACGACGGGTGCAGCGACGGACAGTGCACCTGCGGGAGCGCGGGGCGAGCCGTCGCGGACGGTGCCGGCGCGGAGGCAGTCGGCGAGACACCGACCAACGTCACCGAGGACGGCGAACTGCGGGACCTGGAGTTCACCGAACCCGAGGAAGGCGTCAGCCAGCCGTTGCCCGGCGAGGGCCGCGACGACGCCGAGCGACCGGACGAGCGCGTCGGCGTCCCGGAGGGCGTCGACCTGGACACGCCGACGTACTCCATCCGGTCGGAGATGAACGACATCGAGACGCCCGACGAGAAGACGTGGTTCATGGAACTGGACGAGGCGGTCATCGACGACGGCCGCTGTATCCAGTGTGGGACCTGTGTCGCCGCCTGCCCGTCGGACTCCATCGGCATCGGCGACGACGGCCTGCCGGAACTCGTCAAGATGTGCACCGGCTGTTCGCTGTGCTGGGACTTCTGTCCCCGCGGCGGGATGCGCTACGAGCGCCAGTGGGTCATCACCGGCGGCGAGGACAACGTCAAGGGTGCCGGCGACCCCATCACGGAGTTCTCCGCCCGCGTCGAGGAGGACTGGCGCGAGGGCTCCCAGGACGGCGGCGTCGTGACCGGCGTGCTGGCCCACTTGCTCGACGCCGGCGAGATAGACGGCGCGCTCATCGCAACCGAGTCCGACGAGGACCCCTGGAAGGCCGAGGGCTTCATCGCCACCTCCGTCGAGGAACTCGTCGAGAACACGGGCACCATCTACAACCAGACGATGGCGCTTGGCCACCTCGACTTCTCGAAGTGGGAGGACAAATTCGAGAAGGACTGGGAGGACATCTCTCTTGCCCTCGTGGGAACCCCGTGTGAGATCGAGGGTATCCGTGCCTTACAGGATTTCGACTGGGAGTACGGCTCCCAGGAGGAGGGGGTGCGTGCCATCGAGTATACCATCGCACTGATGTGTACGAAGAACTTCAACTACAAGTCGCTCATCGGCGAGGAACTGCAGGAAAAGCGAGACATCGACATCGACGAGGTGGGCAAGATGGACGTGCTCCACGGCAAGCTGATGGTCGACGACAGGGCGGGCAACCGCATCCTGGAGGAGGACATCGAGAACTTCCACGACGCGGCGCTGAAGGGCTGTAACGAGTGTGCGGACTTCACTGGGTTCTGTGCAGACCTCACTGTCGGGTCGGTCGGTTCCTCCGACGAGTACTCCTCAGTCATCGTCCGGACCGAGCAGGGACTGAAGGCGTGGAATCTCACGAAGGCAGACCTCGATTACCACGACCTGGAGGACAAATCAGCCGTCGGGAAACTTCAGGGATGGGATAAGAAGAAGGCGTTCGAATCACTCGAACGGCCGTTCGACCCCGACGCCCCCCGGTTCATCGACTACGAGGACCACGCCGAGAACTACGGCACGGTCCTGAACCCCCACGACGCTGACCACTGAGCGCCGCGTCGGTCCGCTCGAACGCCCCGTGAGAAACACCCACTTACGCGGACACACGGGTTGCTTTCCGAAAATTGAGGGGCTTCCTGAATGTAATATGCAGTTTATAACTAATGTGGTGTAGGCATTCGTTGCGCCTGGGTGGCACCCGGCAGGTGTGACGGCACCGGCATCACTCACGTCCGTCGCAACACGCGGCCGTCGCCGTCCGGCGTCGTGCCCGGAGGGCGTTCCCCACCCGCTGTGCGGGGTCGCCGTCGCTGTCGTTCACCCCCCAAGCGACCCCACTTTATCGACAGCAGCGAGAAAAAGCCTTTAACGCCGTCCCGTCGTACGTCTCGCCAATGGTACTCGACAATCTCGGGAGTTCCCTGCGGAGCACGCTCGACAACCTCCGCGGGAAGTCCCGTATCTCCGAGGAGGACGTCGACGAGGTCGTCAAGGAGATACAGCGCTCTCTCATCCAGGCCGACGTCGACATCTCCCTCGTCCAGCAGCTCTCGGACAGTATCAAGTCCAGGGCGCTGGACGAGGACCCGCCCGCGGGGACCTCGCCACGGGACTGGGTGCTGCGCATCGTCTACGAGGAACTGGTGGCACTGCTCGGGGAGTCGACCGAACTCCCACTCGAAGGGCAGACCATCATGCTCGCCGGCCTCTACGGGTCGGGGAAGACCACCACCGCCGCCAAGATGGCCTGGTGGTTCTCGAAGAAGGGACTGCGCCCCGCCATCATCCAGACCGACACCGACCGGCCGGGCGCCTACGACCAGGCCAAGCAGATGGCCGGCAACGCCGAAGTCGACTTCTACGGCGACCCCGACGCCGACGACCCGGTGAAAATCGCCGAGGAAGGACTGGAGGCAACGGCCGACGCCGACGTCCGCATCGTGGACACCGCGGGTCGGGACGGCCTGAACCGGGAACTTATCGACCAGATAGAGGAGATTGAATCGGTCGTTAATCCCGACCGGAACCTGCTCGTGCTGGACGCGGCGATGGGCCAGTCCGCGAAGGACCAGGCCCAGGAGTTCGAGGACTCCATCGGCATCGACGGCGTCATCATCACCAAACTGGACGGGACGGCGAAAGGTGGCGGTGCGCTGGCGGCGGTCAACGAGACGGACTCGACCATCGCCTTCCTGGGGACCGGCGAGACGGTCAAGGACATCGAGCGCTTCGAGGCCAGCGGCTTCGTCTCGCGGCTGCTCGGCATGGGCGACCTGGAACAGCTCACCGAGCGCGTCGAGCGCGCGATGGTCGAGGCCCAGGAGGAGGACGAGGACTGGGAGCCCGAGGACATCCTGGAGGGGCAGTTCACCCTCAAGGACATGCGCAAGCAGATGGACGCGATGAACCGGATGGGCCCGCTCGACCAGGTGATGGACATGATTCCCGGCATGGGCGGCGGCCTGAAAGACCAGCTTCCGGACGACGCGATGGACGTCACCGAGGAGCGCATGCGCGACTTCGACGTGGTGATGGACTCGATGACCGAGGACGAACTGGAGAACCCCCGGCAGATCGGCCAGAGCCGCATCGAGCGCATCGCACGCGGGTCGGGCAAGCCCGAGGAGCGCATCCGCGAACTGCTCCAGCAGCACAAGATGATGGAGCAGACGCTCAAGCAGTTCCAGGGCATGGGCGACGCCGACATGGAGCGGATGATGAAGCAGATGCAGGGCGGCGGCGGTCCGGGCGGCCCCGGCGGCATGGGCGGGATGGGCGGCGGTGGCGGCCCCTTCGGCTGATTACGCCAGTTTTTCCTCGTTGTAGGCGTCGACGAGTGCTGCCAGGTCCTCGGTCTCGTGGTCGCCGTGTTCTATCGAGAGCGGCGAGACGCTTATTTCGCCGTCGACCAGCGCGCGCCGGTCCGTCCCGCGGGGGTAGCGCCGGCGGTGTTCCTCGGTCGGCGGAAACGGGTTCTCGAAGCCGACGGCCCCCGGCCACACCTCGTCGCGCATCCGGATTATCGTGCCGTCGTCGTCGCCGTCGACCTCGCCGTCGCGGCCGATGGCCTCGATGGCGTCGATGTCGTCGGGGTCGGCGTCTTCCTCGACATCGAGGTCGTAGTCGGGCAGCGGGCGGGTCCGGCGCATCGTGGGGTCGGCCACGTCCAGCGGGACGTTCACGTTCAGCAGCGTCCCCTCGGAGAACAGGCCGGCGACCTCCGCACGCCGGCAGATGTCGACGGTCACCCGCGCCGGCCGGCCGAAGTCGTAGGCACTGGCCGGTTCCGGGAAGAAGTCCTCGTGGTGGTAAGCAGAGACTGCGACGGCCGGCGTCCCGAGGAAGGCGGCTTCGATGCCGGCACCGACGGTGCCCGAGCGGCCGGTGACGTAGTTGCCGGCGTTGGGACCGTGGTTACAGCCCGAGACCACCAGGTCGAAGTCGGTGTCGAGCCCGCGGAGGGCGTAGGCGACGCAGTCGGCGGGGGTGCCGGAGAGGGTGTAGCCCCACGGGTGGTCGCGGCGGACGGCGGCGTGGGAACGCGTGCGACCGACGCCGCTCTGATTCTCCGCGGGGGCGACGACAGTCACGTCCCCGATTGCAGTCAGTTCCTCGTAGAGGCGAACCAGGCCGGCGGCGTCGATACCGTCGTCGTTCGTCAGCAGAATCGTCGGGCGGCTCATAGCCGCCGTTGCCACTCGGCAGGTGAAACGGTTTTGGAACCGCCGTGGGCGGTGAAACCAGACAGCGGGACGGTGGCGTAGAATAATTCCCGAGGTCTTGCGTTTCCCGCGATTCGACGAACAATTGCGTCCTGCGTGCCGTCGAAACCGTTCGAAACCGGCAGACGAGCGCAGTCTACAGTTCGCTCTCGACGAGCGAGGTCACGAATTCCCGACCCTCCACGACACTCGCCTCGCACCCTTCTGCGGATAACACGTCAGCAATTGCCTGTTCGGCGAGACTATCACTGACCAGGACGCCGATGGACTGGTCGTTCTGTGCGAGTTGATAGGCGACCCCAGCGAGCACGGCATTGGTCTTTTCGATTTCGTCTTCGGTGACGTCGTCAGCAGAGAGAGCGGCCATGCGCTCACGGGTCCTGTCGATAACTGTGGACACGGCGGGGGCATCGAATTTCGCCGAAACTGGGTGGACCCAGCCAGCGTCTCGCGCGGCTCGGAGACTCTCGTGCTGGTACTGGTAGGCGTCTGGCGACTCCCCCAGTTCCGACGCAACGTAGTCTGGAACCCGGACGGTGACGTCGTGTCGCGTCACGTACTGTTCGAGAGCGCGGTACTTTTCGTTGGCTGGGCTGCCGATGGCGATGACAACACTGGTGTCTATCACGACGACGCTCCCTGGCGGAATTGGGGCGCCGGTCATTCTACTTCTCGGACAGATACGGGTCGTACTCTACAGCGCTCTCGATGACCTCCAGAAGCGCGTCGAAGACGGTCATCGCCTCGACGGGGTGAACGTCGAGGCGAGATGCGGCAGTTCGCTGTGTCAGTTCGCCTGCTCGCACCCGGAACGTGTAGTGAAGTGCAGCACCGAGTTTCGCGACGCCGTGGCGGTCGACGAACACCGCGATATCGTCGTTGTCAGTTTGCTCTCCGATGGCGATGATGAAAACCGGCGTCGCGGCAATTTCGCCCTCGCCGGTTTCCAGCACGAGGCGCACCGGCTCGACCGTCACCGTTGCGGGGGTGGTATCGTCGTCCCGGTCGAGGACTCCCATCTCCTCTAACCGACCCACGTATTTGTACGCAGTCGAGTGTGGGACGTCCAGTTCTTCTTTGAGTGTCTCGACGGTCACAGGCCCGCGTTGCAAGATTTCTGCGTACAGGCGAGCGAGTTCCGGATTGGTGAGTAACTCCGCGTACGCGAGCAGGCCCGAGTATGCCTCTTCCGGCCCGGCGTCGGCACCGTCGGCTGAAACCGGCGAGGTTCCCATACTCGTACATAATACATGTATTCTGTATAAATCTCGTGGTCGGGCTCCGAACGCTCGACGGGTGACAGGACAGGTCGCGAGCGCATCGGCTGGTGCAGCAGTCTTGACCGGGGAAAATCTTGACCGGTGTGACCTCTCGGTCGCGCGCTACGACCGGTCGGCGTCGGGGTTCCCGAGCGTTCCACCGAGCGCCTTCAGCAGGTTCAGGGCGACACCCATGCCGGCCTTGACCTCGGGGTCCCGCAGCGCCTTCGCGAGGCCCACGATGCCGACGGGTTCCGCCTCCTCGCTGGTGGCGTCACCGACGGCGTAGAGGACGTCCTCCAGCCCGCCGGCGACGTCGTCGTCCGCGGCGGTGTCGGCGAGTTCGCCCAGGCGCGACCCGGTCTCGGTCAGCTTCATCACCATCTCGTCGTCCATCGCGGCCTGGAGCAGTGAGACGGTGTTGGCGAAGGCGGCCAGGTCGTCGAGCGTGCCGGTCTCCTGGAGCTGGACCACCGTCTCGACGCCCTCGGCGAGGGAGTCGGCGTTGTCACCGACCGCCTCCCCCAGGTTCGCGAGTTCCGGCGTCGCCGCGTTGTCGGCGGCCGCGCCCAGCGCCGAGCCGTCCTCCGTCAGGCGCATCACCATGCCGTCGTCCATCGCGGCGGTGGCGACCGCGGAGGCGTCCAGCAGGTCGTTGACCTGGTCCAAGTTCTGGACGAGACGGGCGACCTCCTCGGGGTTCTCCTCGACCGCCTGCACCAGTTCCGGCGGGACTGCCGCCTGGCCGGCCGTCTCGGCGGCCGACTCGCCGTTGCCCTGTTCGTTCTCGGCGGCCGACTCGCCGTCGCCCTGTCCGTCCATCTGCTCGGGTGACTGTTCGTCGCTCATGCTACCACCTCAGAGCAGCCCCCGGGCGGTCAGCCAGTAGGACTCGTTGTATCCGAGTTTCGCCCAGTGGACCGGCGTCGAGGCGGGCCGGACGGTCGGTTCGTTCCCGTAGGCGAACTCCACGAACGTCGCCTCGTCCATGCCAGCCTCGATGAAGCACACTGTCTTCCCCTCGTAGGTCGCCGTGGGGACCTGCCCGCGGACTTTGCTGGCGATGCGGTCAGCCACCGTGCCGGCCTCGTAGTGGGCGACGCTGCCGGCCTTGCTGGTGGGGACGTCGGCCACGTCGCCGATGGCGTAGACGTCCTCCGCCGCGGTGGCTTCCAGCGTGTGCTTGTCGACGTCGACCCACCCGCCGTCGCCGAGTCCGGCCTCGGTGACGAGTTCGCTGCCGGTGTGGGGCGGGATGCCGACCAGCAGGTCGTAGTCGAGTTCCTTGCCCTCCATCGAGTGCAGCACCTTCTCTTCAGGGTCGACCTCGTCGGCGTTGAAGAACGTCTGGACGTTGATGTCCTTCTCCTCGAACTCCTCGGTCGCCCAGTCCGCGACGGACTGGATGCCGTGGGCGCGCTGGATGGGGTAGGTGTACGTTATCTCGACGTCGTCGCGGACGCCGCGCTTGCGCAGCCAGTCGTCGGCCATCAGCACGAACTCCACGGGTGCGGCCGGGCACATGTGGGGCACGCCGATGACGCTCAGGACGAGGTGGCCTTCGGTGAACTCGGCCATCGCGTCGCGGAGTTCGGTGGCACCGTCCTCGCCGTAGAAGTGGTGGCCGCCCTCTTTCAGGCCGGGAACCTCGTCGGGGACGAGTTCGACGCCCATCGCGAGCGTGAGGTGGTCGTAGGCCATCGCTGGGCCGTCGGCCAGCGAGAGCTGCTTGTCGTCCGTGTCGATGCCAGTGACGCGGTCGTAGGTGATGTCGACGCGACGGTCGACCAGTTCTGCGACCGGACGCCGTGCGTCGGCCGGGTCCTTCTTCCCGAAGGGGACGTACAGCCAGATTGGCTTGTAGACGTGGTCCTGGCTGTCCGTGACCATCGTCACCTGGACGTCACCGCTGTCTATCTCCGCGCCGAGTTTGTCTGCGAGTCGATTCGCCAGTACTGTGCCGCCGGTGCCGCCGCCGACGATGACGATGTGTTCACTCATGGTAATCTCCGGGAACGAGCCCGTCGCGGGCTCAGGCCGTCTCCACGTACACGCTCCAGTAGTCGCCCTGGTCGACGACTTCGAGCAGGTTGTGGCCCGCTTCGTCCAGCCAGTCCGGGACGTCGCTCTTCGAGGAGTCGTCGGACGTCTGTAGTTCGATGACCGTGCCCGGGTCGGACTGCTTGACCTTGCCGATGAGGTCCATCAGCGGACCGGGACAGGTTGCACCGCGCGAATCGACCGTGATGTCGGGTTCCATAGTTTCACTCATTGTAATCACCTCAGACGAACATGACCTGCTTGTCGCGTGCCTTCGAGAGGAACCCGGCCACGCCGAGCACCTCGTCGAAGACGTCCACGTAGTCGTCGAGGTCGGTGTCCATGACGTCCATCGCCAGGGAGCAGGCGTACACCGACATCGGTCCGATTTCCTTGGCCTGCGCCAGTTGCTCGGTGAAGATGGGCATCTCGTCGCCCTCCGAAGTGAGCATCGCCTGGCCGACCGGGCCGGCGACGTCGAAGTCGCCGCCCTCGACGCGTTCCTTCTCGAAGGCCGTCAGCCCGTTCATGGTCACGAAGACCTCCACCGGTGTGTCCGAGGAGGCCGCTATCGAACCGATCATACTGACCGCCTGTACCCGTTCTAGCTCGCTCGATGCGAGTACGATTGCGTATCCTGACATTGTCGTCTCCCAGGTAACCCTTGGCCCCCGGATGTTATAATAGTGTGCAATTGTTCCAAGTCTGTGAGAATCGAAGTGTGAAATTGTGAAGTATAGAGCGGTTAGGGACGTTTGGTTGTTTTTTATTTTCGAACAACCAAACTGACAACTCGTCGGGGTGGTCGCGTGACGGTGTCTGGCCCTTTTTTACATCGCGGGTACGTGGCTCGAACTGATGACCGTCCGCGAGGTCGCTGTCGCGGCCTACCGAGAGGGGCTCCCGGCACTGGCGGCCAGCGCAGTCGGCGGCCTGCTCGCGGGCGTCGTACTTGGCGGGATGCGCGCGGAGTTTCGCGCCGTGCCCGGCCTGCTGGTGCTCGTCCCGGCGCTTTTGGCGACGCGGGGCAACGTCTACGGCTCGCTGGGCGCGCGCCTCGCCACCGGCCTCCACCAGGGCCTGGTCGCCCCGGAACTCCGGGGCGCGGACGCGCGCCTCTATCGGGCAGTGGCCGCCGCAATCCTCAACGGACTGCTCGCCAGTTCGGTCGCCGCCGTGGCCGCGGTTGCAGCGCTGACTGCGCTCGGCGGCGAGGCGGCCCCGCTGTCGATACTGCTGGCCATCGCCCTGCTGGCCGGCCTGCTCTCCGGTATCGTGCTCTCTGTGACCGTCGTCGTCGTCGTCTTCGCCGGCTACCGCCGCGGGTACAACCCCGACACGCTGGTCGGTCCCATCGTGACGACGGCCGGCGACGTCTTCGGCGTGGCCTTCCTCCTCCTCGCCGTCCGCACCGTGCTCTTTGCAGCGGGGGTCGGATAGATGCAGACCGAGTGGACCATCCGCGCGATATCGCGAGCGATGCTGCCCGTCCTGCTCGTGCTCACGCTCGTCGAAATCGGCAGCGGGCTCGTCCTGAGCAGTTTCGAGGCCGAACTGTTGCGCTCGCCGTCGCTGCTCGTGCTCGTCCCCGTCACTATCGGCACCGCCGGCAACCTCGGCAGCATCCTCGCCGCGCGGCTCTCGACGGCCTTCCACCTCGGGACCCTCTCGTTCGACCCCGGCGACGACATCCTGCTCGGCAACGCCGCCGCAACCGTCGCGCTGGCGGCGACCGTCTTCCCGCTCATCGGGCTGGGGGCGTGGATACTGGCGGAACTGACCGCCGGGGCCGCGCTCTCGCCGCTGACCGTCGCCACCGTCGCAATCACCAGCGGGCTGGTTCTCGCGGTGCTGGCAGTCGTCGTGACATTCATCGCGACCTACGCCGCCTACCGGTTCGAACTCGACCCCGACGACGTGGTGATTCCCGTCGTCACGAACGTCTGTGACGTCCTCGGGGTGCTCGTGCTGTTCGGCGTCGTGATGTGGCAGGTTTAAAGGACCAAATCTATGCGGGACGGTCTTCAGGGCAGTCCAGTCCTAACCCGGAGTCGGATGGTCGACCCAGAGCGGCACGCGATTGCTGAGGCGCTCACCGAGCACGGGCCGGCGACCGGCCCGGAGCTCGCGGCACTGCTCGACGCACACCCGGCCGCCGTCGAGCGACAGTGCCGTCTGCTACAACAGCGGGGCCGGATTCGCCAGGTCACCGGCGGCATGTACGCGCTCGTCGACGAGGGCGGCGTCCAGCCCCCGTCGGCCTCGGACTGACTCACTCGGCGGGGGGAATCTCGTCGGAGATGACGACCGCCTCGCCGTCGACCACCGTCTCGCCGTCGCTCCGGACGACGGCGGTCGAGAGCCGGAAGCGGTTGTTGCCGATGTTCTCGACGACCTCACACTCGGCCGTGACGCGCTCGTCCAGCGGGACCGGTCCGAGGTAGCTCACGTCCTGTGAGAGGTAGATGATGAGTCCCGGCAGGCGCGCGAGCGCGGAGGAGATGACGCCGACGACGAGCGTGCCGTGGGCGATGCGCTCGCCGAAGCGGGTCGTCGCGGCGAAGTCGGCGTCCATGTGGAGGCGGTTGGTGTCGCCGCTGGCCTCCGCGAAGGCTTCGACGTCCGCCTCGGAGAGCGTCTTGGTGAACTTGACCGTGTCGCCGACGTCTATCTGCGCCTCGTCGCCCAGGTACTCGAACGCCCAGTCGTCGTTCTCGTAGGCGGTGTCGACGCGGATGCTCGTCCGCTCGCGGTCCTCGTCAGGCGTGTCGCGTCGTCCCATCCGAATCAGGTGTGGCAGGTAGTTCGAGAGGTCCGTCGTGGTGACGATACCGACCACCTCGCCGTCCTCAACGACGGGGAGACGGCGGTAGGTGTGGTCACGCATCGTCTGTGCGGCGTCCTGGATGGAGTCGTCCACCTTGATGGTGAGCAGGGGGCTGGACATGATGTCCGAGACCGTCGTCTCGGCGGGGTCGAGCCCCTCCGAGACCAGGTCGGTCACGTCGACGTCGGTGACGATGCCGACGGGCGAGCGGTTCTCGCAGACGACCAGCGAGCCGATACCGGCCTCGCGGAGACGGGTCGCGGCCGTGCGCGCCGAGGCGTCTGGCGGAATCGTCTCGACCGGTGTCTGCATGACGTCGCGGACGGCAATGGGGGCAAGCATCGATACGTTGGCTGTCGCTCCACGACGTAATGAAACCCGCGACGACTGGCCGAGAGGTCCGGGGCTACCGGAGGAGACGGTAGCGGACGGCCCGTCTGTCTACTCCGGGTCGACGGGCTTGCCGTCCTCCGTCGGCGGCGCGATGTGGTCGACGAAGGCCTCGACGCCCGGCTCCTCGACGCGGACCCGGACGGTGATGGCCCCGAGTTCGCCGGGGTCGTCGACGACGAAGTTGACCACGCCCTGGAAGGCCGCCTGCTTCTTCACGCGGAAGGTGAAGGTGTCGCCCCGCTGATTGTCGAAGAAGACGCCGCGGGCGGTGTCGAGAATCTCCTGGCGGTGTAGCAGTTCGGAGAACTGCGAGAGGTCGTGGACCGTTCCGCGGAGTTCGCCGTGGCTGTGTTCGAGGTCCGCGCCGGGAAAGAGGTTGGTGACAGCGTCGGCCACCCGGTCCGTTACCTCCGTCTCGCGGACCGGGACCGTAATCTCGGCGTCGATGCTGTATATCATGACGCACCGTCCACGAGGGCCTCCGGCCCCTCGGTCAGCAGCGTCCGGACGCGGTCGTGGAAAGCCGCCAGCGTCCCCGTGTTCTCGATGGTGAGGTCGGCCTGCTCCATCGCCGCGCCCATGCCGAAGCCGAGTTCGCGCTCGTCGCGGTCGGCCAGCGACTCGCCGCCCTCCTCGGCGCTGGCATCGCGTCCACGCAGGTCCAGCCGCTGTGCGCGGGCCTCGAAGGGGGCCTCGATGCTCACGAGCGTGAACGCGTCGCCGAAGGCCTCCGCGAAGATGTCGACCTCGGTGTCCGACCGGATGCCGTCGACGACGACGGTGTCGGCGTCTTCGAGCGCGTCCTCGATGACGGGCAGCGAGCGCTCGGCGATGGCGCCGGGGCCGTTCTCCTCGCGCAGCGCCTGTGCGACCTCGCCGTGGTGGGTCGCCGGGTCTAGCCCCCGGTCGCGGCACTCCTCGCGGATGACGTCGCCCATCGTGACGACGGGGATGTCGAGTTCGGCGGCGACGGTGGCCGCCTCGCTCTTGCCGCTGCCCGGCAGGCCGACGGTACCGATGACGGTCATTGCGCACCACTTTGCGGACGGGCGGAATAAGGACTGCGCTCGGCGGGCGCTCAGAGCGCCGCCAGCACGACGACGCCGCCAGCGAGCAACAGAAAGAGCGCGGAGACGCCCACGACGAAGTGCCGCCGCGCCCGGTCGAATTCGACGTCCGGGTCCAGCGCGTGCGTGGTGGGATTCATCGCGAAGCCACCGCCGACGAGGGCGACGCCGAGCAACAGCAACACGGGGCCGGTGAACGGGTCCGCGCCGCCGGCCAGGGTCGCACCGAGGCGGATGGCACCGGCGAGAAACGTCACCAGCCCCAGCCAGATTGCGACCGGCCGAAGGCGCGGCCGGAGGGAGTCGGGTCGGTCGACGAGCGCTTCGAGTCCGAGTTCCATACACGACTGTCCCGCAGCCACTCCAAAAGGTGTTGTGGCTACTGCTCGCGGACGACGACGAACTCCGCGAGGTCCTGGAGGTAGTCCATCGCCTGGGAGTCCTCGACGTCGAGCGAGGCCAGCGCGGCCAGCGCCGCCTCAGACGTCTCGTGGGCCCGCTGGTTGGCCTCCTCCGGGGTCAGGTCCGTGACCTCGACCAGCGACGGGCGGTCCATCGCGGCGTCGTGACCCGTCGGCTTGCCGAGTTGCTCGGCGTCCGCCGTCGCGTCGAGCACGTCGTCGCGCATCTGGAAGGCGACGCCGACCCGCTCGGCGTACTGGCCGAATGCCTCGACGGTGTAGGCGTCGCTGTCGGCGGCGATTGCACCGAGTTCGGCCGCCGCCCGGAACAGCGCGCCGGTCTTGCGCCGTGCCAGGTCCAGGTACTCCTCCTCGGAGACCGGCTGGTCGACGAGTTCGATGGCCTCGCCCTCGCCGAGTTCGACCATCGCCTCGGCGACGGCCTGCATCGCCCGCTCGCTGGCCGAAAAGAGGGCGAACGCCTCGCCGAGCAGGCCGTCGGAGGCGATAATCGCGGGCCCGTGGCCGTACTCCATCCACGCCGCCGAACTCCCCCGGCGGAGTTCCGACTCGTCGATGATGTCGTCGATGACGAGCGACGCGTTGTGAACCAGTTCGACGCCCACCGCGTAGTCCACGGCCCGGTCGACGTTGCCGTCGAGCACCTCGCAGACCAGCACCGTCACCGTCGGGCGGACGCGCTTGCCGCCAGCCAGCGCCACGTGTTCGACCTCCTCGCGGAGTTCGACCGGCTCGACCTCGTCGAGGACCTCCCGCAACCGGTCCTCGACCCGGTCACGTCGGCGCTTCAGATACTCCATCGGCACGGGGTAGGTGTTTCCCCGGCAAGAGGGTGACGGTACCCGTTCGTCGGAGCGCGTATCTGGCGACGGCGCGCCGACCAGCGGTCGCCCAGGTGCGTCGACAGCGACACGGGCGGGATGGCGTCGGCGGGCACGACGAGCGAGCCCCGTCGGGCGGGGCTGCTGACGGGGTGAGACAGCCGGCGTATTTTTAACCCTCCCTTACCTACTGTCTGGTCATCCGATGTATGGAAATACGCCGTTTGGAGACGAGCCAGCGAGCCTGGAACTCACCGCGGACCAGCGGAAGACGCTCCGGCGCGACCTCTCCAGCATCGCCGCACGAACCCGCGAACTCCTGCCCAGCGAGTTCGTCGTCGGTTCGGAGATAACCCAGGGCAACAGCGGCCCACGCGCGACAGTCGCAGTTCAGCCGCCCGTCGGGTCTGTCGTCTCGGCGGACTACACCCCGGAAGGCGACATCACCATCGAGGAGGCCGAGCGCGAGGACCTGGCGATGGGGCTGGCCGCGAGCGCCGCGCTCCAGATGAAGCAGGCGATGCCCGAAGACCCTTCGCCGACCGCACAGTAACTTACACTGGCGGATTGTAGAACAGCGCGTACCCGAGTCCACCCGTCGCCGGCACGCTTCCTGCGCCGAGTGCAACCACTGTCCCCACCGGCAACAGCGCGGCGGCTACCGAGGCGAGCAGCAACGGGAGGGCGATGACGAGGAGTGAGAGGTCGTGTCGCGAGAGCGACGCCGCTCGACTCATCCTGTTCGAACAGTCAGTCGCGAGGTAATTAAATATTATTACTGCCGCAATCACTTGCCCCAGAACGGGTCGCGCTCGCGGTGTTTCTCCAGGTACATCGAGAGGACTTCCCGCTCGTCGGCGGAGATGTCCTCGGTGAGTTCCTGTTCGAGAATCTTGGCGTGTTTCTCGGGGATCTCGACCCACAGTTCGTCGCCCTCCTCGATCTGGCGACCCACTGTGGGACCGTCGATGGAGACGGCGACGCGCTCGCCGGTGCGGGCCTCGTCGACGTCCTCGCCCTCGTCCTGGATGGTCTTGAGCATCCCGACGCGTTCGGGTTCCGCGCCGTCGAAGTTGACGATGCGGGAGTTCCGCCGCAGGAGCCCGCCGCGAATCTCCACGCCAACGACGGCAGGGTCGGACTGGCGGAAGGTGTGGTCCTGCAGAATCTCGAAGCGGGCGGGCCGGGTGATGTTCTCCAGCACCTGCTCCTGCTGGGCCTCCTGGATGGCCTCGACGTGGTCCTCGTAGCCCTCGATGAGCCGGTAGATGACGTCGTGTTCGAACAGTTCGACGTCCTCCTGCTTGGCCAGGCGGCGGGCGTCGTCGAGCACGTCGACGTTGAAGGCGAGGATAGCGCGGTGTTTGGGGTCGCCGGCCGTCTCGGCGACGCGGACGTCACGCGGCGCGACGTCGCCCACCTCGGCGCGCATGATGGGAATCTCGGCGTCTTCGAGCGTGCTCGCGAGCGCTTCCAGGCTGCCCAGCGTGTCCGCCTTGACGGTGACACCCTCCTCCGCGGTGGAGACCTCGATTTCGGCGAGTTCGGCCTCGACCTCCGCGATGACCTCGGCCTCGTCGCGGTCGCGGACGACGCGGATGGGTGCGCCGGCCATCGCGTCGTCCAGGTCCGGCGCGGCGATTTTCACGCCGTCGGCCGCGGTCACCTCGTCGACATTCTCGAACTGCTTGTCGGTGCGAATCTCCGAGAGGGGCTTGGGTTCGAGCAGTGCGCGCACCTCGGTGACGATGGAGCCGTTCAGCCCGCCGACGACGATCTTGTCGTCCTCGCGGACCGTCCCGTCGTAGATGACCGCGTCGATGGTCGTCCCGAAGCCCTGGGTGTCCTTCACTTCCAGCACCGTCCCGGCACCGGGGCCGCCGACGTCGATTTCCATCTGCTCTTTCATGTACCGCTGAGACAGCCCCATCAGCACGGTCAGGAGGTCCGGGACGCCCTCGCCGGTCTCGGCGGAGACGGGGACGACGCCGATGTTCTTCTGGAAGTTCTGGACGCGCCAGTACATGTCCGCGGAGAAGTCCTCGTCCGACAGCTGGCCGATTATTTCGTAGAGGTTCTCGTTGAGGTCGCGCTGGACGCGGTCGGACTGGGCCTCGATGGCCACCTTCGACGGGCGGTCCTCGACCGGGTTCCAGCCCGGGACCGTGTCGATCTTGTTGGCAGCGACGATGAACGGCGTCGACGTGCGCTTGAGGATGTCGACGGCCTCGTGGGTCTGTGGCTGGAAGCCGTCGTTGACGTCGACGACGAGGACGGCGATGTCGGCGAGTGCGCCCCCGCGCGAGCGCAGCGTCGAGAAGGAGTGGTGACCGGGCGTGTCGATAAAGAGCAGTCCCGGCAGGTCGAAGTCGTCGGGGTCGACCAGGTCACCCGCGATGGTAGAGATGATGTCGAGCGGGACGGCCGTCGAGCCGATGTGCTGGGTGATGGCCCCGGCCTCGGCCTCGCTGACTGCCGAGCCGCGAATCTTGTCGAGGAGACTGGTCTTGCCGTGGTCGACGTGACCGAGGACGGCCACGATTGGCGTGCGAAGCGTCGCCGGCGCCGTGTCGTCTTGTTCCTGTTCGGACATCCCTTCTCACCCTGAGAATAGTTACATCCAGTTTCCTACGGCAGTTAAGTACATCGTCTTCCCGACGAGCGCTCACTCCGTGACGGTGAACGAACCGGTCATGCCGGCGCTGCGGTGTGGGTCGCAGTAGTAGGTGTACTCGCCGGCGACCTCGAAGGTGTGCTCGTAGACGTGGCCCGCGTCGTAGACGTACTGGTCGTCGGCGGTGGTGCCCTGCCAGGACGACGCCGACGGGATCTCGTTCGGCGTCACGTTGTGGTTGTCGCCGCGCCACTCCCAGCGGACGGTGTCGCCGACGGCGATGGTGAATGACTCGGGGCGAAAGCGGAGTCCGTCCGCGCCGACCGTGACCAGTTGCGTCTGCGGACCCGTCGCCGTTGCCGTTGGTGTCGCTGCCGGAGTCTCGGTGGCCGTTTCGGACGGCGTCTCCGTCGGCGTCGCCCCGGCCGTCGGCGTCCCCGTCTCAGTCGGTGACGCCGTCACTGTCGGGGTGCCCGTGGGCGTTGCTGTCGTCGTCTCGGTCGCTGTCGTTCCGTCAGTGGGCGTGTCGCCGCCGTCGCCGCCGCCGCATCCGGCAATGCCGGCCGCGAGCGCCGCGGCAGCCGTCCTGAGGACCTGTCTTCGGTGCACACTCGTCAGACGTTTGCCACGCAGTTATACCGTTGGGTCAGATGGCGGGGGAGTACGCCACGCGTCCGACGGCCCGTGGCGTTTATATTGGTCGACTCGGAACAACGACTCATGGCAGAGATACTCGCGGAGAACCTCTCCGGAAAGGCCGTCATGGGAACTGACGGGGCGGAACTCGGCATGCTGTACAACATCACGATGGACCTGGACTCCGGCCGTCTCCAGGACCTCCTCGTCGAACCGAACGACCAGCGGGGTCCCGAGACGGAGTTCGAGACCGACCGCGCTGGCCGGCTCCGCATCCCCGTCGGGCGGGTGCAGGCAGTGAAAGACCACATGATAATCCAGCGCTGACAGCCTGATTCTGATGTACGTTCTCGATTCGTCTGCTTTCATCAACGACTATCACACCGACGAGCGCATCGCGACCATCCCGCTCGTGCGCGAAGAACTGGAAGACGAGAGTGCCTACCGCTTCGACGCGATGGAGGGGTCGGGCATGTACCTCCACATCCCCGACGAGGCCACCGTCGAGCGCATCGAGCGCGCGGCCCGGGAGACGGGCGACTTCGCCGAACTCTCCCGGACCGACATCCGTCTGGTCGCCGCGGCCTTCGAACTGGACGGCCACCTGGTGACCGACGACTACGCCATGCAGAACGTGGCCGACAAACTCGAAGTCCCGGTGGAGTTCATCGCGCAGGATGGCATCACCGAACAGCGCGACTGGACGTTCCAGTGCCAGGGCTGTGGCCGGGAGTTCGACGAGAATCACGACCGCTGTCCCATCTGCGGGAGCCAGCTCTCCCGGAAGAACCCCGCCTAGACCGTCGCTCCGTCCTCGGTCTCGGTCAGCCCGAGGTCGATGAGTTGGCGGAGTACCTCCTCCTCGGTGAGGTCGTACTCGCGGGCCAGCGTCTTGACGTCCCGAGCCAGGTCGTCGTCGCAGACGACCGTGAACCTGGTCGGCATATGGTACAATACCGCTTCACAATCGAATAAACCCCCGTCAGACGCCAGTCTGACGGTCAGGCCGCGACCTGTCCAGTCACGCGGAGGTACTGGAGGTAGAAGATGACGGCGTTGTAGACGCCGTGGACGAGTATCGGGACCAGCAAGTTCTGCGTGCGCTCGTAGAGCAGGCCCAGGAGGAGTCCGAGCACCGCAGCGACCGCGAGGTAGGCGAACTTGCTCCCCTGGCCACCCAGCGCGAGGTAGTGCGAGACGCCGAACAGCGCCGACGCGATGACGACGCCCGGGAGCACGCCGTAGGCCCGCCGGAACAGGCCCTGGACCAGGCCGCGGAAGATGAGCTCCTCGGCCGGGGCGACGAACAGCAGCGTCACCGGGATGAGATACAGCAGGTAGACCGGCTGGCGCTCGCCCTGCGTGATTGCCTCGTTGGCCGCGGCCTCGATGCCGAACTGCTGGAGGGCCGCGCCGAGCACGTTCAACACGACGAGCAGTGAGACGATGCCGGCGATGACCCAGCCGATGTCACGCAGCGACGGCCCCGAGAGGTCGAACAGCGACCGGTCGCTGTCGTACCACTGGAGATACAGCCACCCGACGGCGATGAAGCCGACGAACTGGAGGGCGTTCCCGAACGCCTGGATGGAGGCGGGGATGTCGCTGACCGTCTCGTAGGTGAGCCCGAACAGACCGGCCACCGAGAAGCCGGCGAGCGTGAAGATGATGCCGACGGCGAAAGCCCCGATGATGAGGCCCACCGAGTGAGTGATGCTGCGGACCCGCTCGTCGAAGTCACCGTAGCGGTATGTGTCGGTTCCCATTCCGAAGTGGCCGCCCCTACGCGGCGTGACCGTAAGACAACACCGATTACTCCACGACGAGTTCCGCCTTCTCGTCGACGGCCGCGGCCTCCTCGAAGTCGCCGCCGCCGAGCAGTCCGCGGGCGGCGCGCTTGCCCCACTCGACCGCGGGCTGTGTGAACGTCTCCACGCCGTAGAGTTCACCGGCGAGGATGCAGGCGGCCTCCATCGCGTAGAGCAGTTCGCCGATGCCGTGGGCGTCCAGCCGGTCGAGTTCGACGCGGACGTTGGGCCGTCCCGCCGCGGCCAGACTCGCCTCCGTGGCCTCGAACTCCGCGTCCAGCAGGTCGCCGAGGCCGGCACCGCCGAGATAGGCCAGGTCTTCGACGTCCGTCTCGGGAATCGTCCGGTCCTCGCGGTCGGTCGCGCGGACGAGCGTGACCAGCTTGTCCCGCGGACCGGCGCGATAGAGCTGGAGCTGTGAGTGCTGGTCGGTCGCGCCGAGCGCGCGAGCGGGCGTCTGGCCGAGGCCGTCCTTGCCCAGGCTCTCCGCCCAGAGCTGTGCGAACCACTCCGCGAAGGGCTCCAGGCGCTCCGCGTAGGGCATCACCGCGTTGACCGACGCGCCGCGCTGGTCGAGCGCGTACGCGATGGCCCCGTAGGCGTAGGCGGGACAGTCGTACAGCGAGCCCGAAAGCGAGTCCATCGCGTCGCGGCCACCCGCCAGCACGCCCTCGACGTCGTGGCCCTGGATGGCCGCAGGAACGAGACCAACAGCAGAGAGCGCCGAGAAGCGCCCGGGGACGCCCTCGGGAACCTCAAGCGCGGGCAGGCCGTGTTCCTCGGCCAGCGCGCGCAGCGGGCCGCTCTCGCCGGTCGTGACGACCGTCCGCTCGGTCCAGTCGACGCCTGCGTCCTCCATCGCGTCGCGGACGACGAGGAAGTTCGACAGCGTCTCCGCCGTGGTGCCCGACCGCGAGACGACGTTGACGGCGGTCGAATCCAGCGGCAGGTCCGCCAGCGTCTCGGTGACGGCCTCCGGGTCGACGTTGTCCAGCACCCGGTGGTCGACGTCGCTCGGGCCGAGCGCGGTCGAGACGGTCGCCGCGCCGAGCGCGCTGCCGCCGATGCCGACGGTCAGGACGGCGTCGCTGTCGGCGAGCGGTTCGACGGCCGCCTGGATAGCCTCGGCGTCGGTCGTCTCGGGGAGCGAGAGCGAGGCGTAACCGAACTCGTCGTCGGCCATGCCCGCGGCGATGCGGTCGTGAGCGGTCGCGACGCGGTCGTCGAGCGCGTCGAGGGCCTCCGCGCCGATGCCGGGGTCGGCGACGGTGCCGAGTGCGTTGCCGATGTCTACCTTCATGTGCGGTCGCTCGCGCGGCGGGCGCATAGGTGTCACGACTGGCCGCGGGGTGGGGCGACTGGACAGCGGGACGGGACCGCGTCGCTTATTCGGGCGAGCGCCCAAGACCCGGACGATGAGCGACGCCGGCACAGCGACCGCAGACGACGCGTCCGAGGCCGGAGACGACGGCTACAGCGGCGTGCTCGGGACCTACCCCTACGCCTTCCGACAGAGCGAGTCACGGCTGCTCCGGAGTTACGTCGTCCTCGGCGGCCTCTTCACGCTGTTCGCCGGCTTCCTCTTTACCTTCGCGTTCGTCACGACCGTCGCGGGGACGCTCGGCGCGGCCGGCGGGACGTTCACGTTCGTCCGCTCGTTCGTGCTCTTCGTCGGGATGGCCGTCGTCTTCCCGCTGATGGCCCCCGTCATCCTCGTCGCGCGGCGACACCGCCGGTCGGTGTCGACGCTGGCCTACGACCGCGCGCTCGCAGCCAGCGGCTACCTGCTCGCCGCGTCGGTGTACCTGATGCTGGTCATCAGCGCCCCGGCGGAACTCCGCGATACGCCCTCGGGCGCGACCGCACCCGTCGTCGAGGTGCTGTACGACCTGCCGCCGGTCGCGAGCGTCGTCCCGCCGCTCGCGGTCATCCTCGTCGGCTACCTGCTGCACCGTCGCTACCGATAGTCGAAACGGGCAAGAGCGCGTCGCGCCTACGGCCGGCGATGACAGACGGCGCGACACAGGGGACCTTCGTCGTCGCCAGCGCGGACGAGGCGACGGCGGTCCTGCAGAACGTACAGAGCGGGCAGGTCCACACGCTCGCAGAGAATCCCGGCGTCGAGGCCGGGGAGATACTGGAGGCGACCATCGAGCCACAGCCACCGATGGAGGCGGTCTGGACGGTCGTCGACCTCTCCGGCCAGCGGACGATTCCGGTCGAGCGCAGCCCCGAACCGCCGACCAAGCAGGCGAGAGACATCGCCGCCGACCAGGCCGTCGGCGAACTGACGACGCGTGAGCGCGCCGGTGAGGGCGAACTCCACGTCATCACCGTCCCGGATGAGCAGACGGACCAGGCCGCCGAGGACGTCGTGGCCGACGACGCGACGGTGACCCGCGCGGCGCGACTGGGCGTCGACCGCGTGGAGGTCCGCGCCGCCGAGGGCGTTCTCAGCGTGCGCTACCTGCCCTCGTGACCGGCCGCAGTTTCCCGACCGCCCTCAGTGCTCCGGCGGCCCGGCGGCGCTCTGGACGCCCCACCCGCCGTCGATACCGCACGCCTCGCGGACGGTGAACTCGAATGTCGTCCGCTCGGTCAGTTCGGTGCCGCCCTCGACGGCTTCGACGCGGAGCGGGACGTCGAGGGAGTCGCCACAGCAGCCGACGCCGACGAACTCGGCCCACTCCTCGCCCTCGCTGGCGGTAGGGTGAGCTTTCCGCAAGTACGCCCGGAACGGCGAGTCCTCGACGATGTCTCTGCCCCACTGGGAGAGATCCGCGGGGTAGGAGACGACGACCCGGCTGGCTGAGCTGTCGGATGCCATACGAATACGTTGGTTACCAAGCGGTATAGGGATTGGCCGGCCGCGGACGGCGCGGACACAGCCGGGAGTGCTGCCGGCTGGAAGTCGTCAAAGGGAAGGCTTATTCGGGCCGCTGCCACACCCATCCGCATGGTCGACTTTGAGGTATCGGACATCGATTACGACAAATACTCCAACCGTCAGTTGGCGGCAATCCCACTGGCAGTACTGGCGCTGGCCCTCCTCATCATCGCCGCGTGGTACGTGATGACCGGTGTGCCAGTCGACCTGGGGCTGGCCTTCACTGGCGGGACGGAAGTGCGGTTCACCGCCGACGACCCTATCGAGGACGTCCGGGCAACCTTCCAGGACGTGGACTACGAGTCTATCCAGTCCGCGGCCAGCGGCAACACCTACATCCTGACGACGCAGGCGACGCAAGGCACTGCTCCAGGTGAAATCGAACAGATACGGACAGCAGCGGGAGAGGCTGGCTACGAGATTGACCAGGAACAGGGCCGCTCGGCGAGTTTCGGCGCGAGTTCCCAGCAG
The DNA here is from genome assembly GCF_037338445.1 of Salinibaculum sp. SYNS191. Taxonomy (NCBI): domain Archaea; kingdom Methanobacteriati; phylum Methanobacteriota; class Halobacteria; order Halobacteriales; family Haloarculaceae; genus Salinibaculum; species Salinibaculum marinum. The sequence goes on along the minus strand of NZ_CP147838.1, from coordinate 3,326,984 downwards.
CAGGCGCTTCTGGGACTCGCCATCGCCTTCGGCGGCATGGCAGTGCTGGTCTTCATCCTGTTCCGGAGTTTCATCCCCTCCATCGCGATCGTCATCTCGGCGTTCTCGGACATCGTCATCCCGCTCGCGCTGATGAACGTCTTCGGCATCGAACTCACGCTGGGAGCGGTCGCCGCCCTGCTGATGCTCATCGGGTATTCGGTGGACTCGGACATCCTGCTGAACAACCACATCCTCCGGCGACGGGGCGGCTTCTACGAGAGTGCCTTCCGCGCGATGCGGACCGGTATCTCGATGACGCTGACCTCTATCTCGGCGATGATAGTCATGGCAATCGTCGCGACGCTGTTCGGGATTCCGCTGTTGCCCGAAATCGGGCTCATCCTCGTCTTCGGGCTGACGGCCGACCTGATGAACACCTACATGCTCAACATGAGTCTGCTTCGGTACTACAAGTTCGAGGGGGTCAAGGGATGAGCGAGCGAGAATCGGGAGGTGAGCGATGATGGACCTCCGCGAGAACTGGCGCATCGGCGTTCTCATCGTCCTCGTCGTGTTGAGCGGCGTAGCGCTGTTCATCCCGACCGGCGGGGCCAGCGCCGACACCGGCAACGGGACCGACGCCGCCAACGCCACCAACGTCTCCGACGGCGGCCTGACGAACCTCCAGTACGGGCTGGAACTCTCCGGGGGCACCCGAATCCGCGGCCAGCCCATCGGCGTCACGGCCGAGGAGGTCAGCCTGCCCTCGGAGACACAGGAACTGAGCGCCTTCCAGGCGACGCTGGCCGACGAACTCGGCACCGACCTCATCAACATCTCCGTCCGCCGGACCACCCAGTCCGCTGGGACGGTCGAGGTGTTCACCGAGACGGTCAACGAGACCGACCTCCAGGCCGCACTGTCGGCGACCGGGCGGGACGTCTCCCTGGACCAGATACGCGAGGGCGTGACCGAAGAGACGCTACAGACGACACAGAGCGTCATCACGAACCGCGTCAACGCGGTCGGTATCAGCGGCGGTGGCGCGAGTATCGTCCGCTCGGCGACCGGCCAGGACTTCGTCGTCGTGGAGGTCCCCAACAGGGAGATCTCCGAGGTGGAGAACGTCATCACCGACCGCGGGACCGTCCGCATCGTCGCGCGGTACCCCGTCGAGACGGCTAACGGGACCGAGTACCGCAACACCACCGTCCTCGAACAGGACGACTTCGCCGGCATCAGCCCCGCCCAGCCGTCGGGTGAGGGCAACCCGCCGCGCGTGCCAGTCTCGCTGCGGCCCGCCGCTGCGCAGTCGTTCGCCCAGGACATGCAGGAGTTCGGCTTCACCGACCAGGGCGTCCAGAACTGTCGCGCCGAGGTCAATCCCGACAACCCCGGCTGGTGTCTCTACACCATCGACGACGGTGAGGTCATCTACAGCGCGGGCATCTCCTCGGGACTCGCGGGCGACATGGTGTCGGGCACGTTCGCCAACAGCCGGAGCTTCGTGCTCGAAACCCGGAGCTTCGAGCAGGCACAGGCGGTCCAGGTCAGCCTCGAATCCGGCGCGCTCCCGACGACGCTCGACGTGCAGTCGACGTACTACCTCAACCCGAGCCTCGCCCAGTCGTTCAAGCCGCTGGCGCTGCTGACCGGGCTGGCCGCGTGGATAATCGTCAGCACCGTGGTCTTCTACCGCTACCGCGAAATCCGCATCGCCATCCCCATGCTGTTGACCGCCGGCGCGGAGGTGTTCATCCTGCTCGGCTTCGCCGCGACGGTCGGGCTCGCGCTCGACCTCTCGCACATCGCGGGGCTCATCGCCGTCATCGGGACGGGGGTGGACGACCTCATCATCATCGCGGACGAAATCCTCCAGCAGGGGAAGGTCGCGACCGGGCGCGTCTTCCAAAACCGCTTCCGCAAGGCGTTCTGGGTCATCGGCGCGGCCGCCGCGACGACCATCATCGCGATGAGCCCGCTGGCCGTGCTCAGCCTCGGCGACCTGCAGGGCTTCGCCATCGTCACCATCGTCGGCGTCCTCATCGGCGTGCTCATCACCCGGCCCGCCTACGGTGACGTCCTCCGGAACCTCCTCATCAGCGAGGACTGAGACGGCCCCCGTTTTCCGGCGTTGCGCGTTCACACCACGATTCTCATGCGATAGTGACGCGCAAATAGCATTAACAAGCTAACGGGAGACAGTCTACCTGTATGCCGCCCGAACAGCTCACGGAAGCCCAGATGGACGACCTGCTAGACGCGACAGAGGGCATCATCGACGGTCACCTTCGGAGTATCACGCACTTCACCGAAGACAGCGTCGAGCAGATTTACCTCCAGGACTACCTCGAAGCCAACGCCGACCTGGAGAGTTTCGCGACGGCAGAGCGGCCGGGACTCGACAACAGGATGGACCACCGCAACACCGAACTCGGCGGGTACGAGTGTTCCATCCGGGTCTTCGAGCGCGGGTACCTGGTCAGCGTCGTCGCCGACGGCCACGGCGTGTTCGTGACAGCCGACAAGATGGAACTGGAGCGGTTCGAGGAACTCGGCGAGGCGCTGCGGGAGACGCTCGAAGAAATCGCGGTGTCGTGAGGGTCGGTCCGGGCGTTACTCCAGCACGCCGGGCAGGAAGCGGTCCTCGTGGGACTCGATGACGTCAGCGTAGTTCGTCAGCGACGCCAGCACGTCGTGCATGCCGCTCTCGAAGTCCTGTTCCTGCCCGTCGATGAGGTCGAGATAGCGGGCGTTCTCGATCTCCATCTTGTGTGTCTCGTCCTCGTCGCGGGGGTTCTCGAAGTGTTCGACGTCGACGTCGAGGTCGTACTCCGCGCCGGCCTCGGCGATGGTCTCGGCGATTTCGACGATGCTGATGGCGCGGGTAACCTGGTTGTAGACCGTGAGGTCCTTCGGCCGGTCGTCGGGGTCGGCGAGCGCGAGTTGTGCCAGCCCCTCGACAGCGTCCTCAAGCGAGATGAAGGGTTTGCGCTGTTCGCCCTTGCCGTAGACTGTGACCGGATAGCCGGCGACGGCCTGGGCGCAGAAGCGGTGGGCGACCGTCCCGAAGTAGTAGTCGAAGTCGAAGCGGGTCTTCAGCCGCTCGTCCGCGCGGGTCTCCTCGACCTCTGTGCCGTAGGTGATTGCCGTCCGGACGTCCGAGATGGGGATGTCGAACTGCGCGTTCGCCAGGCGCATGTTCCCCGCGTCGAAGCTCTTGGTCTGGTGGTACCAGGACCCGCCCATCGCCGGGAACGGCACGCCGTCGTGTTCGCCCTGGTTCTCCATGACAGCGCCACCTTCGGGGATGGGGAACTCGGGGGCGCCGTAGACGCCGGTCGTCGTCGTCTCGATGAAGTGGGTGTCGGTCAGGTCGTGCTCTTCGAGACCCCACAGCAGGTTCCGCGTGGCCTGCAGGTTGTTGTGCTGGGTGTAGTTGGCCCGCTCGCCGTTGATCTGCGAGTACGGCGCGGAGGGCTGGGCAGCGGCGTGGACGATGGTCTCGGGTTCGTGGACCGCCAGCAGTTCGTCCGTGAAGTCCTTCTCGGCGAGGTCACCCTCGACGAAGGAGATGTTGTCGATACCGTGGACCTCCTCGGCCGCGGCGATGCGCTCGTCCATGTCGGCCACGGGCGTGGCGCTGGTCGCGCCGACTTCCTCGACCCACTCGCGGCGCGCGAAGTTGTCGACGAGCAGCACACGGTCGTCAGTCCGGTCTGCGATGCGTAGCGCGGCCGGCCAGCCGAGGTAGCCGTCACCGCCAGTCACGAGTATCGTCATAGTTACTCACTTTCTGAATAACTACGCAGCGGCAAAAGTTTTCTGGGTCGACCCGCGGCCCACCCACCACCGACAGCACCCGCTTTGGCTGGTCGGTACTCGACACAGAGAGGCAGAAACGGCAGTATTCGGTACGCAACGCGGCGCAGACACCCACCGCAGCCTCACGAAGACGGAGGGCGAGCCCTCGCGTCAGTCCGCGTTCGGGGACTCGGTCTCGTTCCGCTCGTCGGAGAGACGCTCCCAGATCTCCGTACAGCCGGCACCGCTTTCGAGGCCGTCGAGGTGTTCGCGTGCGCCGTCCTCGCTTCGCGCAGAGTTACTCATATTCTTAGTAACCACATGACCAGTTATAAAATTCCCGATTGGTGGCAACAATCGTATCTTCCAGGGGAGACGGTCCCCGCTCGTCGAGGTGAAACGGCCGGTATTTACAATCCGCGAGCGAGGATAGGGATAGTAATGGCGCCGTCCAGGGACCCCGGACAACTCCTCGACGAACTCGAAATCACGGAGTACGAGCAGACTGCGCTCAGGTATCTGCTCGAACTCGGACGCACGACGGCCCCGAATCTCTCCGACGCGACGGGCATCCCGAAGGCGCGCATCTACGACGTGTTGAGTCACCTCGCAGACGCCGGCTACATCAAGGTGATTCCGGGACGACCCAAGGAGTACGAACCGAAAGCGCCGGGCGAGATTCTCGACAGGGCAATCGAGAACCAGCGGCAGTCCTACGAATCGTATCAGGCCGACATCGAAGCAGTCCGCAGGGAGTTCGAGGCGACGTTCGGGCCGATGTACGAACAGGCCGACGACGAACTCACACCGACGGAGGAGCTGTTTCACGTCGTCGATGTCGGCGAACCCAGCGAGTCCGAGACGCGGACGCTCTACCAGGAAGCCAGCGAGTCGCTACTGGTGTTGACCAAGAGTTTCGAGTACTTCGACAGCGTCGCGCCCGCCTTCGAGAGCGCCTACGAACGCGACGTCGACATCCGCATCCTCTGTGTCCATCCCGACCATCTGACAGCCGAGAACCGGACGGTACAGGAGGAGATTATCGCCGCCATCGAATCGGAGTATCCCGACATCGGGCTTCGCTACAGCAACGAACCCCTGCCCTGGCGGGGGACGATTATCGACCCGAGCATGGACTACGACACCGGGAAGGCCATCTTCCTCGTCGAGGAGAAGGACATCCCCCTGCACATGCGCCAGGCCGCCGTCACCGAGAACGGGTCGTTCGTCGCGGGGATGGGTCGGTACTTCGACCTCATCTGGGAGTCCGACAGCGTACCGGACCCCGGGTAGTGGAGTCGTCGGTGTGAGAGCACCGTCGGCAGCGGCCCCCGTCACTCCCGAATTTCCAGGTCGACGGCGTTCATCTCCTCGTCGAAGGTCAGACGCAAGTCGTCACCCTCGTAGCGTATCGTCACGAGAACACGCGGGGGGTCCGTCGCGACGAGTGTTTGCTCGTGGTCACGGAGGAGAGACAGAACGCGCTGGCCACCCTCGAATCCGTCGATGGTGTAGCCGACGTCGACGCCGTGGTCGTGGTAGAAGGCGGTGACCGCCGGATGGGCTATCGCAGCCACACACGGCGGGGCCTGTCCGCGGTACTTGCAGACGGTACAGGCCCATCTGACAGCGACCTCGTACTGCCGGCGGCAGGTGGAACACACCGTCCCTTCCCGGGACTCGTGGGCGTCGCAGATCTCGAACGTGGACGCGACGACCCCGGAACAGCGTGGGCAGATGCCACCCATCTCCATCGCGAATGCCTGTCCCATCCTGAACACGGCCGCCGCGAAGACCGCTTCGAGAGTCCGGTTCGAGAGTGCAGCCGGAGGGAGTGCTTGCGAGAAGAGGATACCCTCCGGCTCGTCCGTCCCACCCCGGAAGAACCCCTCACAGTCGGTACAGACGTAGTAGAGCCATCCGTCCTGGTAGCTGAGAGCGGTCTCGCCGCCGCAGCGGAGACACGCCCCGCCGATATCGGTGGGCGGAATCGAGGCAGTCTTCGTGCCGGTCCCCGCGATGACCGTCTGGACGAGGTGAAGACCGGTCGGGTGAAGTTCGTAGCCACCCGCAGTTTTCCTGACGAACTGGCCGGCGAGTTTGCCGAGGTGGTAGTTGAACTGGCCGGGGTCACGAACGCTGACACGCCTGCGCAGTTCCGAGAAGGGGACTGCGTTGTCCTCCGCGTACGGGTCGTAGGCCTCCCAGAGTGCCAGCAGTATCGCCAGGCGGGTTTCGTTGCCCACGATAGCGAACGCCTGGATAGCGTCCGCTCCAGCCGACTTGGCGGCCGCCTCGAGTGACGAGGTAGACGAGCCTCTCCCGGTCATTCGTACAGATACGGCGGGAGCCCCAATAAACCGGGAGGCCGAACTCACGTAAGACGAACTAGAGAAAACGAGTTCGGTACGCGTTCGAGCAGAAATGTCATTCTACAAATGCTTAATCCCTCGAAGCTCCTTCGGAAAGGTGTGATGAAAACAGTAACGAAAGCAGACGTGAAGACGACGCCCCTGTACATGCAACACCCGGTTCCGGTCGGAGTGACCCCCGTTCCCAAGTACGAGACGTGGGACGAACACCGTGCGGCACTGCGTCGTGCGGCCGCAGCGACCCGGAAGAAGGTCATGGAAAACAACTTCAAGAAAACCGCGAACTGAGAACTCGCAGCGACCGACTGTCAAAACGGTATCGAGCGAGCCCATTTTGTACGCAGCAGTTACGCAGCAGTTACCCACTGGTCGCCAGCGCGATCGCTGGAAGGTACCACACCCTGGTGATTTCACGAGCTATCAGCGGGTCTCGTCGGGAAAGCCACCCGACCCATCGAAGCACAGCGAGCGCGGGGCAAACACAGCGAGCGCGGAACAAAACGAGCGCGGAACAAAAGCCGGAGACGCTAGAAATCGGCCAGTGACGACTGTTCTGCGGCCGCGAGTGCGTCCTGGCTGGTCTGCCACGACGCGCGTGCGCAGTCGGGCAGGCAGTCGTTGTCGGCCACGTACGCCCGCAGGAACTCCCGCGTGGTGGGGTCGCTCGGGTAGCCGCTGCCGACGTCGCCGTACTCGGCGGTGAGACTGGCGACGTGAGCGTCTCGACGGACTTTGGCGACGATGGAGGCAGCGCCGACGATGGGATAGGTCGCATCGGCACCGTGTTCCGCGCGGAGGTCGACGTCTGCGGGAACGCCGTCGGCGACGTTGCCCTCGAAGCGAACGGCGTTGGTGTCGCCGGCGTCGACGTATCCGGTGTCGCCGTCCTCGGCGACGCCGGAGAGGGCCTCGACGTGGGCGGCGACGGTCAGCGCGTTCATGTCGGTGTCGTCGGCGTCGATGCGCTCGACGGGGATCTCGGCGACGGCGACGGCGTCGGCGACGTCGTGGATTTCGACGGCCAGTTCCTCTCGGCGCTCCGGCGCGATGTCCTTGGAGTCGCCGACGTCGGCTGGCAGGCGCTCGGGGTCGGCCCTGACCGCGGCGGCGAACATCGAGCCCAGTACGGGTCCCTTGCCCGCCTCGTCGACGCCGAGTTGCATAGCTATCCGGTCCACGCGTCGCATAAAAACGGTTGTGCTTGCCCGCCCTAGTCGTCGGCTATCTCGGGCTCCTCGATGGTCGGCTCCTCTATCTCCGGTTCCTCCATCTCTGGGAGGTCCATCTCCTCGGCTGGCTCGGACTCCTCGTCCTCGGCTTCTTCGGGTTCCTTCCAGCTGGTCGCGTGGGGCTCACGGAAGTGGCACATGGGGTCTCACCCGGACCATGATAAGGACTTGCACACAAAAGACGTTTCGGCGTTTCGGGTGCGTGGTAGACGCGGTGTCGTTACATCTATTACAAAAGATTACAGTAGTTACAAACGTGCCAATCGACATCGATCGGTTCGAGGAGAGCGAACCGAGAAAATTACGCGCCGAGACGCCGACGAACGGCGAGAAGATACTCGGATTTCTCGCCTCGCACGCCGACAAGGCGTTCACGCCGAAGGAGATTCACGAGCGAACCGACATCGCGCGAGGCAGCGTCGGTGTCGTGCTGTCACGCCTCGAAGACCGCGGTCTCGTCCGTCATCGTGGGTCGTACTGGGCAATTGATGACCCGGAAGAGGTCGACGCGACACTGACTGCGATAGCGACGGCACGCGCTGCAACCGACAGGTTCGGTCCGGAAGACCCCGAAGAGTGGGGACCGGGCGTCGAGTCGGGTGACGAATGAGCTACGCCCGCGGCGAAGTCTGGTGGGGTCCGGCACCTCACAAGTCCGGTCCGGCGTATCGACCGTGGGTCGTCGTTACCGGGTCGTCACACCCGTTCGCCGAAACCGAGTGCATTGCGCTGGCGATGACGACACAGCGACACAACGCTGGCATCACAGTCAGAGACGGGGACTGGCTAGAGGGAGGAGCAAACAAACAGTCCTACATCTCACCCTGGTACGTCACCACCATCAAGCACAGAGACTTCGACCGACATCAGGGGACCTTGGCCGAATCAGTAGTCACAGAGGCAGTCAACCAACTTCACCAGCACACGACGCTTTCTGAGTCCTGAATACCTCAGGACGAACGAAAGAACGCCTCGTCCTCGAACGGTTCCTCCTCGCCCTCGACGTCGAGAACGTCCAGCGCGGTCACTTCTGCGCCGACGCCGAGCAGACCGGCGAGGCTCGGCTCCGTGCGGCCCTCGTCGCTGCTGACCAGTTCCTTCACGTAGAGCCCGCCCGCGCCGTGGACTTCGAGTTCTGCGGTGGTCTCGTCGTGGAGCGTGCCCTCGATGCTGTAGACCTCGCGGACGCGGGTCTTGGCGGCTCGCCGATGTGAGACGCGCTGGGGGGTGTCCTGGTGGATGGTCGCGCCGTCGAGTTCGGCGAGGGCGGCGTCGAAATCGGCCTGCTCGACCGGGCCGTCGAAGGTCACGTCCATCCGGTAGGTCTTGCTCGCGTCGTGTTCCTTGACGCGCTCGACCATGTCGTGGGTGGCGAGACGCAGTCCCTCCACCTCGACCTTGCCGTCGGCGAAGTCGTTGACGTCGGCCTCCAGCTGGTCGGTGTCGACGTTGCGCCGCCGGGGTTCGTCCACCTCGATGACGAACGGCCGGCCGCCGCCGAGCATCAGCGCGTCGACGTCCTCGCGGCCGGCCCCGTGGAAGGTGGCGCTGGTGCCGTCCATCGCCTCCTTCACCACCGGCGCGGTCAGTTGCTCGACGCTCTCGTCGTAGCGATAGCCCGTGCCGTCGCAGCCGTCGCAAATCTCGTCGCGCTGTCGGCCGGTGCCGTTGCAGTCGCGGCAGGGCCACTCCGTCTGGGGGATGTCGCGTTCGAGTTTGCGGTAGCGGCCGTAGACGAACGCGGAGTTGACCTGGACCTCCACCTCGTCGGTCGAGAGGTCACAGAGAATCATCACGTCGGGCCGTTGGAAGTCGACCTCCGTGTCGGTGAGCGACCCGAAGCGCTTGCCAATCTCGCGGTTGAACTCGGATTTCATCAGTTCGCCGGCCTCGGAGTCGAGGCCGACCTCCTCGCGAAGCAGCAGGTCGTTCTCCTCCAGCAGCGGCGGGACGCGCGTGCCGATCTGGTAGGTGGCAAAGTCGTAGCCCTGTACGGCCGCGGCGGCGTTTTCGGCCCACCAGTCGTAGCGGTCGCACTCGCCCTCACAGACCCAGCAGTCGTCGGGTTCGTCCTCGAAGGGCTCGTCGTCGTCCAGCGCGACGGCGACGCGGAGGCTGTGGCCCCGCTCGTCGTTGGTCAGGCCGAAGCTCCGGTCGGCGACGAGGCGACCGAGACAGGGGTCACAGAGCGGGCCCGAATCCAGCGCGGCGCGGGCCGTCTCCAGCAGTGTCATTGCCCGCATCGACGCGGGGCCGGCGTAATTCCCTTTCGAAGCGCCAGGGCGTTTCACTCCCGGTCGGCAGCCTCGGCGAGCGAGACGGCCAGCGACGCCGCCTCCTCAGCGGACGTCCCGAGGACGTACAGGACGGGTTCGATGCCGAAGGCACCCCGGTGGTAGACGACGCGTGGAACGGCACCGCGCTCCTGAAAGCGCCCCCGGAGGCGAGCGCCCCGCTCGTCGTAGCCGGCGTCGACTTCCAAGGGATCGATACCGCGGTCGCGGGCCGCATCGAGGAGCGCATCGTCCGTCACGAGGTTGAGCGCGCCGCGCAGACTGCTGTCGACGGTCATCGCCGCCAGGATGAGCGAGGCGACGTACTCGGAGGCACCGAACTCGGGGTTCGCCGGGACGCGGACGCGGTCGCCCATCGCGTAGATGCGACCCGGAATCGCGGCGACGTCGTGGGTCCCCTCGGGGTCGGGCAGGGCCATCCCGACGTTCGTCCCCACCTTCGGGATGAACTCGGCCATCCCCTCCGCGGTCGAGAGCGTGCGGGCGGCCCGCCGGACGGTCGCGAGCGTCTCCCGCTCGGTGGAGAGGTCGTCGTCGGTCCCGCGGACACAGAGGTCACAGCCGAGTCCCTGCAAGGCCGGCATCGCCTCCTCGTGGAGGTCGCAGATTGGCCCGCGGTCTTCGAACTCCCTGATGAGCGCGAGCAGTTCCCCGAGCGCGTCGTAGCTGTCCATCCCGCCGGTGGCGAGGCCCTCCGCGATGCGCTCGACCGTCGCCTGCGTCCGGTGGTCACCGGCGATGGGGCCCTCCGGCCCCTGCTCGTCGGCGAGATACGAACTGACGGCGGCCTGTGTCACCCCCAGGTGGGCCGCAATCTCCTGCTGGGTGAGGTCGCGGGCCGCGAGTTCGCGGGCCAGCATCGCGCGCACCGTCGGGAGCACCTCGTCGACGACGAGTTCGCCTGGTAACACCAGCGACATGCCACAGCATGCGTCGACGGTCGTGAAAAGTGGGTCGGCGACGGAGATATAAGCCGGTTATATCGGTAAGTTATAACTACCGGGAGCGACGCACTACGGGTATGAGTTTCACAGACGACCTCACGGACATCGGCGACCCGATATGGGACGCCATCCTCGACCATCCGATGGTCGAGCAGTTGGGGGAGGGGACCCTCGACGAGGCGCCGTTCCGGTACTGGGTGCGCCAGGACTACGTCTACCTGGTGGAGTACGCGCGACTGTTCGCCTACGGGGCCGCGAGCGCGCCCGACCTGAAGCGGATGGGGACGTTCGCCGAGTTGCTCGACTCGACGATACACACCGAGATGGACCTCCACCGGGCCTACGCCGCGGACTTCGGCATCTCCGAGGCCGAACTGGAGAACACGGAGCCCTCACCCACCACGCGGGCGTACACCGACTTCCTCATCCGGACGGCGACGACCGGGTCCTTCGGGGACCTCGTCGCTGCACTCCTTCCCTGTATGTGGGGATTCAACGTCACCGGGAAGCGCCTCGCAGAGGGCGGACTACCCGACCACGAGGGCTACGCCGACTGGATAGAGATGTACTCCGGCGAGGAGTTCACCGAGCTCACGGAGTGGTGCAAGGACCTGATGGACGACGTGGCCGCCGCGTCGACGGAAGCCGACCGCGAGCGCTACCGCGACCTGTTCCGGACCTCCGGTCAGTACGAGTACCTGTTCTGGGACGCCGCCTGGCGAGAAGAGGAGTGGCCCGCATGAGCGGAGAGGGTGAGGCGAGCGAGTCCTACCGGGAGCACGCCGCCGGCGAGTCCGACCCGCGGTTCTCGGAGTGGCTGAGACGGCGGTCCGAACCCGACTGGACCGCGGCGACCGAACATCGCTTCACGCAGGAACTCCGCGCAGGAACGGTCGACGACGAGGTGTTCGGGCGCTATCTCGTCCAGGACTACGCGTTCGTCGGGACGCTGGTCGGCGCGTTCGGCCGCGCCGTCGGGGACGCGCCGACGATGGCAGCGAAGTCGCGCCTGTCGGACTTCCTCGGCGTGCTCACCTCGGACGAGGACGACTACTTCGCGCGCTCGTTCGAGGCGCTTGACGTGCCCGAGTCGGAGCGAACCGACCCCGCGCTGACTCCCGCGACACGGGCCTTCGAGGACCTGCTGGGGCGGGCCTCGCGGGAGGGCGGTTACGCCGAGACGCTGGCCGTGCTCGTCCCCGCGGAGTGGGTGTACCTGTCGTGGGCGACGCCGACACCGGACGACCCGCCAGAGCAGTTCTACCTCGCGGAGTGGATAGACTTGCATGCCAACGAGGGGTTCGTCTCCTTCGTCGAGTGGCTGCGGTCAGAACTCGACCGGGAGGGGGCCGCAGCCTCGTCGCGCCGACAGCGGCGTCTGGAACGGCTCTTTCGTCGGACCGTCGAACTGGAAGCGGCGTTCTTCGAGTCGGCCTACGGCGAGGAGTCGGCAGCGGCAGGGGGTGGCGAGTCGTGGTGAGTTCCGGCGTCGCGCTGGGGCTGACCGTCCTCACGCTTGCGGTGTTCACCGCGCTCGGCGTCTGGTACTCCCGGGGACAGGTCCAGTCCGTCGAGGACCTCATCACCGCCCGCAACTCCGCGGGCCGCGGGCAGATGACCGCGACGCTGGTCGCCTCGGTGATGGGCGTCTGGATTCTCTTCGCCGCGCCCGAGGCCGGAGCGAGTTTCGGCATCGCGGCCGTCGTCGGCTACGCCATCGGCGAGGCTGCGCCGATGCTCGCCTACGCCAAGATTGGCCCGCGCCTGCGGTCGGTCGTCCCCGAGGGCCACTCCCTGACGGAGTACGCCCACGCCCGCTACGGCGACGCGATGTACGCCTTCGTCATCGTCGTCAGCATGCTCTACATGTTCGTCTTCCTCGCCGCGGAACTGACGGGCATCGCCGGCGCGCTGTCGCTCGTCGCCGGCGTCCCGCAGTGGCAGACGGCCGTCCTCGTCGGCGGATTTGTCCTGCTCTACACCGGCTACGGCGGCCTCCGCGCCAGCATCTTCACCGACACCGTCCAGGCGCTTCTGGTCCTGCCGCTGCTGGTCGTCGCCTTCGCCGGCGCAATCTTCGCACTCGGTGGGGCTGGCAGCGTCCACGAGAGCATCGTCAGCGCCAACCCGTCGCTTCTTGACCCCGGATTCACCGCTGGCCTCCAGTTCGGGCTTGCCCTCTCTTTCGCCATCCTCGGTGCCGAACTCATCAACCAGACCTGGTGGCAGCGCATCTACGCCGGCCGGGACAGCGAGACGGTCCGCAGCGGCTTTCGCAGCGCGGCCGTGACGAACGGTCTCATCGTCTTCCTCGGTGCCCTGTTCGGCATCGTCGCCGTCGGTCAGACCGAGATCGTCACGGCACTCGGCGCGGAGTACAACGCCGACATCGCCTTCTTCCTGCTGTTGCAGTCGGCGTTCCCCGAGTGGATCGTGCTCGCAGTCGTCCTGCTCGCGCTCCTGCTCGTGATGAGTTCCGTCGACACGCTGTTCAACGCGCTGTCGAGCGTCGTCACGGCAGACCTGCTCCGGTTGCTCTCGGACCCGGACGACCGGACGCTGAAACTCGGCGCGCGGGCGCTGACCGTCGTCGTCGCGGTTGCGGCCATCTACGTCAGCCTCCGCGCCCAGAGCGTCCTCCGACTCTTTTTCTTCGCCGACCTGCTCGGCGCAGCGGTTGCCTTCCCGCTGGTCTACGGCCTGTACTCCCGGCGACTCACCGGCACCGGGGCACTCGTGAGCAGCGTCGTCGGCCTGGCGTTCGGCCTGGCGTACTTCCCGGACTTCCGGGGCGTCATCACGGGGCTCCCGCTGGTTGGCGACTTGCTGCCCGCCGCCGACCCACTGTATCTCACCTCCTTCGGCGGCGCGTTCCTCGTCTCGACCGGGCTGGCGCTGCTGGCCGCGCGTCTGTCCTCGACAGAGCACGACCTGGACGACCTCTCGCGGAACATCCGGAGCCTCGACAGGACCGCGACCGACGGTGGCACTGCGAGCGGCGAGGACGTCGCTCCAGCGGAGGTGCGCGAGTGATGGCCGTCATCGGCGCGACACTCTTTGCGGTCATCCTCTGGGGTGCGATACTCGGCGTCGCGCTCGTCTTCGCCTACGAAGTGTACGTCATCGCGAGCGAGCGGCGGGCAGTCGAGACGACGTAGAGCAAAAGTAGGGAGAACAGGATTTGCAAGAACGGTGAGTTCGGAAGCTAGCCGTCGTAAACAAACGCATCGACGTCTTCGGGACGTTCGATTGACTCGCGGAAGTCCTCGATAGCCTCCGCACGTGCGGTTTCCACCTCGTTCATCTCGCGCGGATGGTCGTGATAGTACGCCAGCGCGTGGTAGACGTCGGCGACGTCGAGGTCGTACCGGTCGGCGACGGTCTCAGGGGCCACATCTTGCTCGTCGACGAGTGCGTACACCTGGCGAACACTGACTCGCCGCCCCGCGATGTGGGGTTCGCTCATGAGTTCGTGGCCGATGCGACGTGCATCCCGCTTTGCCATACCACTCGTTACCGCCCGCTGTCGCAAAAGGGTTCGGCCGCGGATTCGAATGAAGACTATCAGTTCGTCCAAACGAGAACGAAACGGGTGAATCAGACCAGGAGCCCGAAGCAGTTCACGTCTCCTCGCTCCCGCCGTCAGTCGTCGCTGACGCGTCCTCGGAGAGGTCGACAGGGAGGTTGTCCTCGACGTCGGTGTCGGCGACGCGCAGCGAGCGCTGCGGGAAGGGGATGTCGATGCCCTCGGCGCGGAACCGGTCGTATATCTCCCGGAGGAGTGCGTCCTGGACCCGCTCGCGCAGTCGCGGGTGGTCTATCCAGCAGAGCAGGTTGAAGTTGATGGCGGAGTCGCCGAACTCCTTCATGAACACCCGGGGCGTGGGCTGTTGCCGGACGGTGTCGGTGTCGTCGGCGACCGACAGCAGGATGTCCTCGACTTCGTCGACGTCGGTCCCGTAGGCGACGCCGACGGGCACGGTGATGCGCCGGTAGCGCTTGGGGTCGGACTCGTTGACGACGGCGGCGCTATTGAGCCGCGAGTTGGGTATCGTCACGAGGATGTCGTCGCGGGTGCGGATGACCGTCGATCGGATGGAGATGTCCTCGACGCGGCCGCGTTCGCCGGACTCCAGCACGATGAAGTCACCCACCGTGAAGGTGCCGTCGGCGTACAGCGCCAGCGACCCGAAAAAGTTCGCGATGGCGTCGCGTGCGGCCAGGCCGGCGACGATGCCGACCACGCCCGCCGAAGCCAGAAGCGGCGTGACGTTGATACCCCAATAGGAGAGGAGCAGAAACAGCGAGAAGCCGCCGACGACGGCGTACCAGATGTTCCGGAAGATGGGGACGACCTGCCGGTCGAGGTAGCTGCTGGACGTGACCTCCTCCAGCACGTCGGGGGCGGTCCGCACGAACGTCCAGGCCCAGATGAGCGTGATGGCACTCAGCGTGGTCGCGTGGACCGGACCGTGAATGCTCGGGGGAACGTCGAGTTGCGTCGTTCCCAGATACAGCCCGGCGAGCCCGACAGACGACCAGATGGCGACGTGGGCGTTCATCAGGACGATGTCGTCGACCTGCCCCGGGATGCGCGCGGTGAGTCGCCGGAGGACGACGTCGCCGCCGACCTGGATGAGTCCCGCGACGAACAGCGACGTGCCCACGATGAGCAGGAACGACTGCCAGTCGGGCAGTGCAGTCACCCAGTCCCCGACGGCGACGAGTTGGTCGACGAGCGTTTGCATCGGCGGCCCTTGTGCGTCACCGGCCTTAACTACTGTCGCCGAGGACGCGAACCGACCCGCTTTTTGCCACGGACTGTGCCCTCCCGATATGGTCGAGTGGCTGGTCGCCGTCGTGCTCGGGGTGATTCAGGGCGTGCTGGAGTGGCTGCCGGTCTCCAGCGAAGGTGCGGTCTCGCTGGGACTGACGTTGCTCGACGCCGCACCCGACAACGAGGCCCAGTTCGCGCTCTTTCTCCACGCGGGCACCGGCGTGGCCGCGCTGGTCTACTACCGCGACGTCCTCGCCGACGTCCTCCGGGACGTCCCGTCGTGGCGACCCGCGAACGCCTTCGGCCGCGAGACGGCCGAGATATCCTTCTTCGGTATCGCGACGGCCGTCTCGGTCGTCGTCGGTTTCTCGGGCTATCTGGTGCTCGAAGAGATTGCCTCGGCAGTCGCCGGCGGCACCTTCGTCGCCTTCATCGGGGCACTCCTCGTGGCGACGGGCATCCTCATGCGGACTGCGGAGACGCGGGCGGTCGCCCGCCGGGAGTTGCCCACCGCGGTCGACGCCGTCCTCGTCGGCGCGCTGCAAGGGCTGGCCGTGTTGCCGGGTATCTCGCGGTCGGGAACCACCGTCAGCGCGCTCCTGTTGCGCGGCCACGACGGCCCCGAGTCGCTGCGGCTGTCGTTCGTGCTTTCGATTCCCGCCGCCTTCGGTGCGGGGCTGCTGGTCCTGCTCGACGAGGGGCTGCCGAGCATCGACCCGGGTCCGGCCGCGCTCGCGCTCGCGCTGGCGGCCGTCGTCGGCTACCTGACCGTCGACGCGCTGGTTCGTGTGGTCGACCGGGTCGCCTTCTGGCGGGTCTGCGTCGGCTTCGGCGCGCTCGCCGTGGTCGGCGGTGGACTGCTGGTGCTGTGAGGGGGCGCCGCAGAGCACTGGTGTCGGCCCGGAACGCTGCGCTACGAAGGTACTTATATGGCTTCGCCTCACTACTCCCGGACGACAGACGGCCATGAGCGAGGGAGAACAGAAGCTCGTCGATACCTCCGGTGACTACCGGTACGCCGTCAAGAACGGCCAGCCGGTGGGGGACGCCGACTGGCGTTCCTGCCGCATCGTGTTGACGAGCGAGCGGATGGTGCTCGCCACCAGCGGCGGCAAGCAGGCCATCCCCCACGCCCGCATCATGGTTCCCGAAGACCCCGACGGGGTGCTCCCGGAGGGCGTCGACGCCGCCGCCTCGACCGCGCTCGAAATCGGCGACAACGTCATTCTCATCGACGCCCAGGCCGTCGACGACTTCGAATCGGAGTACTGCCGCGCTGCACTCCACGACGAGGTCATCCTCGTCAAGCACCCCGCGGTCGTCGGCGGCGTCATCCAGGACGAAGCGACCTGGTCGAAGTGCCAGTTCCGCCTGGACGACGACACCGTGACCATCGGGCTGCCGGGCGGGGAGACGCTCACCTTCGACATCGGGAACGTCGGGACCATCGACACCGACGACCAGCAGGTGATGGGCGAGGCACGTACCGTCGTGAAGGTGGAACACACCGACGACGAGGACCGCAGCGTCGAGACACACTTCTCGGGCATGGCCTGGCACTCCCGCGCGCTGGGGTCGCTGTTGCGGACGGTCATCGACGAGCGCCAGGACGACTACGAGCTCTCGGAGACGGAGCGCCAGGTGCTGATGGCGCTGTACTCCGGGGTCTCGCCGTTCGAAATCTCGGATTTCGTCGGCATCGACGTCGACCAGGTCGAGGAGATATACCAGCGGCTGCTCGACGTCGGGGCCGTCGACAAGGTCCGCGAGCGGACCGAGGTGACGCTGAACGCACAGGGTCGTAACATGGCGAGTGAGGCGATGAGCGAGGAGTAACGAGCGGTGAGCGACGGTCAGTCGTCACAGGGCGGGCTCACCGACGACGAGGCATCCGTCCTGCGCCTCCGGCGTCGAATCCGCTGGAGTTCCGCGCGGAGCGTCTGCCGTTCGATCAGCAGGAAGCCGACGATCACGACGAGGAAGCCGCCGATAGTCCCGGCCGAGACAGCCGAGCCGAGCAACAGCCAGCCCAGCAGTGCCGCGACGACGGGGACCGCGTAGGCCACGAGATTCGCCCGGACCGGGCCGACCCGGTCGATCAGTCCGAAGTAGATGGCGTACGCGACCGCAGTCGACGGGATGGCGACGGCCAGGAGACTCGCGACCGTCACGAGACCGATGTCCAGCGCGCGGGCGGGAGACTCGCCGAGTGCGAGACTGCCCGCGTGGAGCAGCACTGCACCGCCGGCCATTCCCCACGCGGTGAGCGACAGGCTCCCCAGGCGGGGCTCGACGCGCTGGAGCAGGACGCTCCCGAACGCGCCCGACGCGGCAGCGCCCAGGACGAGCGCCTGTCCGAGCGCGCTCGCGTCGGTGAACGTCGACGGCGACGGCTGGACGATGAGGATGACGCCGCTCAGCGCCACGCCGATACCGAGCGCACCGACGCGGGAGAGCCGGTCACCGAGGAGCCACCACGCGAACACCGGCGCCAGCACGGGGTTCAGTCCGTACATGACCGACGCCGCTGCGGGCGTGGTCGTCCCCTGCCCGACGAACAGTAGCCCGCTGTTGAGCGCGACCAGAAACGACGCTGCGGTACCGATCCACAGCAGGTCGCCACGGGTGCGCGGCAGCCACGCCGACCGCGACTGCGTGACGATGACGTAGCCCAGCAGTGCGACCGCCGCCAGGTCGAACCGGAGGCTGGCGAACAGCACCGGCGGCAGCTCGCGGAGACCGGTCTTGATGGCGACGAAAGAACCACCGAACAGGACTGCGAGCAGGACGAACAGCGCGGCGTCGCGATAGCGTGCGGGGACAGTCGACGTGGATGGAATAGACGGGAAGTTGACAGACCAGTTCAGCAGAACCTCCTCCTGGAGAGAGTTTTTCGCATTACCTGTGTAAGGGCCCGAAATGTGAAGAAGCCTGCGCGAGAGGTGGTGCCACGGGCCGGAGCACCAGTGAGCGGCCGCTTCGCTCGATCTGCCAGGCGGATGACGAACAGACGCAACACCTAATTGAACGTATCGAGAACGTTTTCGCAACGACGCGTCCCGTCCATGAGCAACTCAGAGAAGAAAATCGAGGACACGCAGGGCAAGTTCATGCGTGCTGTCAAGGCAGGCCAGGACCTGACAGACGCCTCCTGGCAGCAGTGCCGGGTCGTGCTGACGAACGAGCGACTCGTACTCGTCGGCGACGGGAAAATTACCGTCCCGCTGTCGGACATCGACGAGATGGGCGAGCGCTACGACGTGAACCAGGCGGCCACCAGCGAGTCGAAGTACTCGACGCTGTACGTCGGCGAGGACGTCATCCTGGTGTCGGTGGGCGACCACGAGACGTTCCGGACCAACTTCTACCGGGCCATCCTCGACAACGCCGTCATCTACGTGCAACATCCCGCCGTGAAAGGCGGCGTCGTCCAGAACGCCGAGTGGCAGCGCGGCCGCCTGAAGGTGACCGAAGACGCCGTGCGGATGGTGCTGGAAGACGGCCAGAAGTTCGTCATCGACCGCGACGACATCGGCGAGTTCGACACCGACGAGAAAGCGGTCGCTGGCGAGGAGCGCGCGGTCATCGAAGTCGAACACACCGACGACGACGGGACCAGCGTGGAGACCCACCTCTCCGGCCGCGACCACCACATCTCCGTGCTGAAACAGCTGCTGGAGGAGGGAGCCGAGCGCAACCGCGCCGACCTCGACCTGGATCCCGTCGAGCGCCGCGTCGTGATGGCGCTGTACTCCGGGGTCTCGCCCTTCGGCATCTCCGAGTTCGTCGGCATCGACGTCGAGAAAGTCGAGGAGATCTACGACCGCCTCATCGAACTCGACGTCGTCGAGGTGGTCCGCGAACGGAAGGAAGTCGGGCTGACCGCCCAGGGCCGGAAAGTCGCTGGGGAAGCGATGGGCGAGCGGTGAGTGTGAGGGAAAGTACCGACGGGAAAATTCCGTTTGTAGATATAAAGTTAGTGAGTTGGGCCTCATCTTACCGACAATCTAATTCTTTCTTTCGGTAATGAGCATACTTCCCCACCAAAAGAGGATATAATCTCCATATTGGTGTCGGATATAGGCCATTACAATTCCTAAAAATCTTTTTAAGTCAATAGTTTGCTTTTATCCCCCTGTATTGAGATATATAGCGTTATTTTAGGTTTGTATTGGAGTGAAGCGTCGTTGTATTGGTGTTCGGTAGTCATCGCTACAGTAGTCACTCTCCCGCTCTAATCTGGTGACGGAAACCGACCAGACACAATTACACACATAGTCCTGTAAGTGCTTGTCGAATCAGGTTAGTTGTACCGAACTGTGGTGATTAGCGAGTGAGAAGTAACTTGCAAAAACGTGGCAAAGAAACATATACATCAGAGATAGGTCACATAAATAGAGGGGTAAATCACCCCCACTGTTAGCGGGTTCCTTCGTTTAATCGAGGGTTATTGTCGTCCCATCGACAACGTCAGCTTCGCTCACCGTCACTGTGCGCTCTCCCAGGCGGTACGTTCCAGGCTGCGCCAGGGTGACCGTGAAAGTGCCGTCGTCGGACGGGTCAAGCAGGCGCGTGTAGGTGAAAGTGGCCCCGTCGATAGACAGGTCGGCGGTAATCCGGTCGACAGCTGGTGGTGCAGTGCCGGTCACCGTCGCGCCAGGGACCAGCGTGAAGACCTTGTACGCACCTTCCGGGCTCGAATAGACCGCGCGGTAGTGGCCGACACCTGCTCCATCAGCAGCACTCCCGAGATGCCGGTGCAACCGAGCGTACAGCCGCGATGGTGGCGTATCACGGAAGTTCTCGAAGTCTCGCGTGACGACGAACCCCACTCTGTCGCGGAAGCGCTCGTACCAAGCTGTCTCGTCGGTCGAGAGCAGGAAGTCGACGTAGTTCTCGCGCGCGTAGGCGTAGGAAGCGGACTCACCGTTGACGAGGTAGTTGTACATCCGGTTGCGACCCCACTCGCTCAGGACGAAGTTCTTCGGATAGGTCAGGCCGCGTGCGCTGGCGTAGTCGTGAATCCACTGTGCGGTGCGTGCAGCTTTCGGGTCGATCGTGATCCGCCCGTTGATGAGCGTCGTGTAGAGCCCACCCGTCCCGAGTAAGACCGCCGAGAGGCCGCCCAGCAGCGAGAGACGCGCGCGGTCCTGCGGCCGAACCGGGGCCGACGGCGTCTCGTCGGACCGACGCAGCTGTGCCGGTGCTGCGAGGATATCGAGCCAGGCGAGTGCAACGACGAACCCAAACCCCGCGAGGACAGCGAGAAACGGGGCGAGTTCGCCAGCGAAGCGGCGCTGAATCAGGGCAAGAATCCCGAAGTGGGCCGTGTATCCTATCACGATGAGCCAGGACGGGTCGTGTCGCCGCCGGGCCGTCCGTAGCGCCACTGGCACCGCGATGAGTGCGAGGAAGAACCCGAAGCCAAGGATGATCAGCGGCCCGAAAACGGTTCCGTAGTCCTCGATGAGCGAAGACATCTCGCCGATGCTGGTCTGGCGGAAGAGCCTATCAATCCCGCTGAGGGCTTCATTGACGAAGTCGGGGAGCGTCGTGAGAACGACGAGTGAGACAACTCCAAGAACGAGAGCCGCGGCCGCGAGACGGACCGGAAGCGAGATATCCCACCGCTGGCCGCTCTCGACGAACGCCAGTACCCCGAGCGCACCGACGAACAGGAGCCAGACGCTCGCCGGGACCGATATCGGGTGCCAGCCCAACAGGAGATGCGCCAGCAGTACCAGGACGGCACCGAGACCGATGCCGGCGACGGCGGGTGCCAGTGAGAGGCGGGGCGCATCACGACCGAACCGGACCACGGGCGTCACCGCCAGCGCGAGTCCGACCGGAACGATGAGCAAGGGGCCGGCCTGCCAGGCGAGGGCCTGACCGGCGATGCCGACGCCGAGTCCGGCCGCGTACCGCCACGGCGTCTCGTCGCGTTCGCGCTGAGAGAGCACCACGACGAGACAGTAGCCCGTCAGCGCCAGCCAGAGGTAATCGAAGGCGTGGTGGTCCGCGAAGCCGAGACTCGTCCGGTAGGCGTGGGCTGGTGTGACGGCCAGCAAGAGGACTGCGGCGAGACCGACGCGCGAGTCCTCGCTCGCCCGGGTCGCGATGGCGTACACCAGCACTGCCGTGACGACTGCAGCCGCGACGGGATACAGCGCCAGGACGATATCGCCCACCAGTTGGCTCCCGCCGAGAAGCACCGTCACGAGCCACAGCGTCGTCACCAGGAGCGGTTCGCCAGTCGAGACACCGGACGGCAGCGACCACGGGGCACCGTCTCCGGAGAGAAACTGCTCTACTGCGTGGCGGTACGCGTAGGGGTCGTTGCTCGAAAGCACGACGGTCCCCTGGCCGAAGACGTCCATCGCGGGCAGGAGCCGAACGGCGACCACGAGGCCGAGTGCCCCCAGCAGCCATCGCTTCCGGCGGAGTGATTCGACTCCTGGGAGCGCCTGGAGACGGTCGCGGCGAAGCCGGGACTCGGGTGCGTCAGTCACGCCTCTCACCGCGCGGAGACCGCTGGCTCACCGGGCCGATATTCGCCCGGCACGAGCGTGCATCCCTCATCGATCCCTGCTAGTCCGAGACGAATGACCGAAGATAGAACCACCGGCGCGACCAGAGCTGGTAGGCCGTCGACGAGGCCAGGACGAACAGGAACACCGTGGCGACGAGCAGCGAGTCGATGCTGACGAACGCCACGAGGTCCGTGTCCGCGAGGACGACCGCGACCAACCCCACCACACCGACGGTACGGTAGTAGGTGCTCCAGGTGATTCCGAAGCGCGTGATGACCTCCATGTAGAGGTCGACGTCGCGCGCGCGCTCACACAGCGCAACCGTCTTGCGGTCCTTGTCGTAGTCGATGATGCCGATCTCGTCGAGTTTCGGGAGATGAGTCTGGTGCAGTGAGTTGTAGACGCTCTGTCGGATGTTGCGCGGCGGCGGCGACTCGTCTGTCTCCAGCTCCGCGATGCGTTCCGACAGGTCACGCAGCGAGACTGGCTCCAGTCGCTGCTTGAGATACTGAATGACCCGCCGTCTCCGGTCGTTCCGAAGGACGTCGTGCACAACCCCTGGATCGATACGTCCGTCTGTCGTCTGGTTCGATAACATTGGTTCCCCCCAAGTTGCTGACTTCCGTTGCCGTTTCCCGTGATGTAGATGTGCGTTTGTTCCATACTCCCACACACACGGTTGGAGTATAAAGGTGTCGCTGGTTCAGAATGTGCGTTGAAATCTAAAGTCGTCGAGTCGATAAACGACCGATTACGGCGGGAATGGCAGGCAGGCACTCCTGTGAAACGGGCCATTGAACGTCGTAACGACCCACTCGTGTCGGGCAAACGGCCTGTTGAGATATCGAGTGAGGAGTTACCAAGCAGTGATGCTGCAATTATCTTAGGGGGTAGGGATGTGATTTCGTGGCAAGTTCGGGCCACGTGGGCCGGACGGAGGAACAACCAATGTCAGACCAATACGACATCTCACGGCGGAAGGTGCTTGCCGGGCTCGGGACGATCGGCGTTGCCGGTGCCGGGGCCGGCCTCGGGACCAGTGCCTACTTCAGCGACCAAGAGACGTTCACCAACAACGAGCTAGTGGCTGGCGAACTCGACCTCAAAGTCGGCTGGGAGGAGCACTACTCTGACTGGTCCGACGACGAGAACGACAATCTTGCGGGCAACGTGACGATGGTCGAGGGCGATGTCGAGAACATGACTGCAGGGAGCGTGAGTGGAACGAGGGTTGGCTTGCCGTCGAACGTTGCAGCGATGATCTCCGTAGAGGATGATGCTGACGCGATGCAGTTCCTTGACAACACGCAGGAAGACAGCTATCCATCGGGATACGATGCCTCCACAGTTAGTGGGAATTTTACCTGCAGTAATCCAACAAACGATGATGGCCAAGCCGTGCTAGCCGATGACGATGGAGAGGGTGCTACACCGGTCATCGATCTAAACGACGTCAAGCCCGGCGATTTCGGAGAAGTAACGTTTAGTTTTGCACTGTGTGACAATCCCGGATATGTTTGGGCACAGGCGTTTTTGCAAAGTGCCAGCGAGAATGGCCTAACAGAGCCGGAAGCCGATGATCCAGACGAAGATGGCGACGCAGATTCAACGGATCCCGCAGATGTCGAACTCCTTGATGCAATCAAGGTCGCTGTATGGCTGGATGACGGTGATAATTACCAGAACGGTGGTGAACAGCCGCTAGTCGCTGGTAGCCTTCGGAGTGTCATTAATGGAAGCGCTCCTGGAATCGACGGTACGGGTATCAGACTCGACGGAAGGACCCGTGACTTTGGAGGAAATATCGGTAGTGACGGTCCCGCTCCGGATGCGGAGTTGACGGACTTCACTACACCTGATGTCACTCGATTCGATACGGATGGAAGCGGAACAGTAGAGAACGATGTAGAGTTGGTTGATGATCCTGACGGGAGCGGAAAAGTCGCTCATGCAACGTCTGGTGGGGTCCAGACAACCGACTACGTTACCTCAGGAGTTCGAGTTGGCGCGACGATGGGTGATTTCGGTAGCGGGGCGAGCCTGACTTACGAGTATTATGAGGGAGAAGAAAATGCACAAGCAGCACCGGATGAAGTATACCTCCTACTCCGGGAATCCGATGGCACTGAGCATGTCGTCTATCGGACCTCTAACGATGACCGGCCGAACGGCAATCTTAATTCTCCCTCTCGGCCTTCCGGGAACTGGTACACACGCAATGTCGGAGACGAAATTCGCGGGGATTTCGCCTACAATGATGGATTTAGCTGGAACGACCTCTCGACAGGGGACAATTATAGTGCATTGAATACCAATTTCGCAGGCGATACTGAAATCGTCTCAATGGCATTCGGAAAGGGTAACATCGGGAATGGTACGGTGTCAGATGTCTACTATAAGAACCCCTCACTGGATGAAAACTCGCTCGGCAACTTCCCGACATCCTGTTTCCGTGGCGATGGTACGGTCTACAACGGCGTCTTCGCATGGTGGCTCCCGGTCGACCACGCCAACGAGATTCAGTCCGATACGGCGACGTTCGAACTTGGGCTATATACCGAGCAGTGCCGCCACAACGACGGCACCGGCAATCCGCCCACGCAATCGGAATAACTTGACCTTCGCGGGTGCACGCGCTATCGCGCACGGCGGTTCGACTCCGCCGGTGGGTCTTCCCCAGAAAGGGGGTCCAACAGATGACAGACGACAATAAACTCGAACTGACGCGGCGGAAGATCCTCGGCAGCATGGGTGCCATCGGTGCAGCGGGCGCCGCTGCTGGCCTGGGGACCAGCGCGTTCTTCAGCGACCAGGAAACGTTCGTGAACAACCAGCTCGTCGCGGGTTCGCTCGATCTCCACGTGGGGTGGGAAGAGCACTACTCCGACTGGTCCGACGACGAAGACGACGGTCTCGCCAGTGTCGAGATGGTCGAACCGGGCACGACGGCGGCCGCAGACCGGACAGGGCTGCCACTCGCCGCCTCGTCACCGGAGAACGGGTCGCTCATCACTGTCGAGAACGTCAGTCAGGCACGTCGGTTCCTGAACAATACGGAGGTGGGGAACTACTCGAACACAAGCGGTGCAGCGTTCGACCCCGAGACGCTCGATCCAGCCAACGCGTGCCAGTACCTCCAGCCCGGGTCGGAGCAGAGCCCGGTCATCATCGACCTCGACGACGTGAAGCCGGGGGACTTCGGAGAGGTTACGTTCAGCCTCGCGCTGTGTGACAATCCCGGCTACCTCTGGATGAACGGTGAACTCAAGAGTGCTGCCGAGAATGGGTTGACTGAGCCAGAAGAAGAAGATCCTGACGAGGATGGAGATGAAGACTTCAGCGTCGACTCCATCGACGATGACACGGATAATAAGATCGAACTGCTTGACGCGGTCCGGACTGCGCTGTGGTACGACGACGGCGACAATCTGCATTCTGGCGGTGTTGGCGGAAGTAGTGACCCGCTCTGTGTCCAGATTGTCCTTGATTCTTCAGGATCAATGGATAATCCACAAGAAAAGCTTGATAATACCAAACTAGGTGCAAAAAACCTTGCTGAGGAAATTCTGAAAGCCAACAGTGAGAATCGAGTCGGTATTACATTCTTTAGTGAATCGGGTAATGACGCCGATGTCAAACAATCGGTGATGAGTACTGACGATGAGGATAATGATGAGGATGATGACCCACAGGATATTGAGACGACAAAGAGTGAGATCGATAATCTAAGTGCGACTGGCAGTACCACCGCCATTGGAACAGGTATCAGTGAAGCACAATCTGACCTTGAGTCCTGTCCTGATTCTCATGATCCCGTGATGATCGTGCTGAGTAACGGGGGCGAGAATGCGAATACAGATCCTGTGGGCGAAGCGGATGCCGCATGCCAAGCAGGAACAGAGGTCCTGACTATTGGAGTTGTCGACGCAAATCAGTCCCTCCTCGAAGAGATTGCCTGCAAACCGGGGAGCCTAAGTGCGCCTGAAAACGCGTTTACGGCCGATACAGTTGATGAAATTGTTGGTGTATTCGACGAGATTTCAGAAGAGGTTGTTGGCACCGAGGAGATATTCTTCATAGGCACGCTCCGCGAAGCTCTCGAAGCGCTCTCGGATGGAACCGGCGTAGAACTCGATGGCGACATCCCCGCCGCAGACGGGGGCGGTACCGGCCGCAACTGCTTCTCCGCGGATACCCGCCACGACATCGGCTTCGCGTGGTGGCTCCCGGTCGACCACGCCAACGAGATTCAGACTGACACCGCGACGTTCGAACTCGGCTTCTACACCGAGCAGTGCCGCCACAACGACGGTAGTGGGCAGGCACCGGAGACTGCGACTGCGACGAGTACGCCGCCGCCGTCGTAACTAACTCAACGACCCCCGCAGGTGCACGCGCGTTCGCGCACGGCGGTTCGATTCCGCCGGTGGGTCTTCCCCCGGGAGGGGACAACCAATGACAGATGGAAACTACGAACTGTCGCGGCGGAAGATACTGGCTGGCATGGGTGCCGTGGGTGTGGCCGGAGCGGCATCTGGCCTGGGCACGAGCGCCTTCTTCAGCGATCAAGAGACGTTCACGAACAACAGAATGGTCGCCGGGTCGCTTGACCTCAAGGTGGACTGGGAGGAGCACTACTCCGACTGGTCCGAAGACGAGGACGATGATCCGGAAAATGGAACGCTCGACATCCAGATGGAAGAGCCAGGGAATCCCGACCTCTACCGTCGCTTCCCAGCAGGAGCAACTGATGAGACAGTTGGCGAGCACGGACTCTGGGTTCTCAGAGAAGACGTCCCCCAGTTCATGAATAATACAGCCATCGACGCGTTGCCGGATATGGATAATGATGGGACAGGTGAATTCCCCGTCGAAGAGATGGCAGAAATGGGCGAAACGGTATGCAGCTACTTAGCAGATGTCGGTGCTGACGATGATGGACTGAGTTCAGATCTCCGAACGAACGATGCAGGAGACGTTACTAATCCAGGCGACCCGCTCATCAACCTACAGGACGTGAA
The DNA here is from genome assembly GCF_037338445.1 of Salinibaculum sp. SYNS191. Classification (NCBI taxonomy): domain Archaea; kingdom Methanobacteriati; phylum Methanobacteriota; class Halobacteria; order Halobacteriales; family Haloarculaceae; genus Salinibaculum; species Salinibaculum marinum. The sequence continues at coordinate 3,300,031 of NZ_CP147838.1, read as the reverse complement.
ACCGGGAGACTTCGGCGAAGTAACGTTCAGCACTCATCTCTGCGCGGAGAATGCTAACCCCGGTTATCTCTGGATGAATATGCCAGGGGGTCTCGAGGCGAGCGAGAACGGTGTCGTTGAACCTGAGGCTGACGATGCTGACGAAGATCAGAACGAAGATGGAAGTCTAAAACAAGGTGAAGAAGGACCAGCAGAAGTCGAGCTCGTGGATGAAATCCAGACCGCACTCTGGTACGACACCGACTGTGACAACCTTCCCGATAGGGAGGGACAGCCGATCGACTTGCTTGCCATCGCAGATATCTCTGGGTCTATTGACTCAGATGAAATGGACACCATCGAGACTGCGGCCAATGAATTTGTCAAGCAGCTCCCCACTGATGGAACAGTTCAGGCTGGGTTCATGACTTTTAATGGACCTGGCGAAGGCTTCGCTATTGGCGATCCTGAAGTTGGTATCACATTAGAGGCAGAAATAGGCGGAGTCGATCGGTACTTTGTCAATAATGACCCTACTGAAGATGCGGATGTCGGTCAATTCCTCCCCGAAGAAGGTGTTGGGAGTACGCCGATGCCGGCAGCACTCAGTCTCGCAAGACAATACATCAATGCTGCCGCTCGGCCAAATTCACAAAAGGTCATTCTCCTTGTTACTGATGGCGGTCCAGACTATCCGAACGAAACGTACGAAATTAGTACCCCAGAGGGGGGTTTCTCGTTCACGACTCAAGATGGATCGAATAATGGGGTAAGTTCGATCGAGGAGCAGAATGAAACAGCTGATGAAGCTGATGACATTGATGATGATGATATTGTTCTATTTACTGTCGCTGTTGGAACGGCAGATAATCCACAGTTCGAAGGATCGCAATCTTTGGCCTCCTATCTTGAGACGGAGATTGCGAAACCCACGACAAACGAAGCTTTCGACGCAACACTGCCAGGCAACACTCTAACTGGCATTGCAACGACAGTCGCAGGTCGGATAAGTACTCTCGCCGGAACGGGAGGAGGAGAGAAGCCCATATTCACAGGTACGCTCGGTGAACTGGAAGATGTTCTTACTGCGAATAATGGCCGTGGAATACCACTTGACGCAGATGCGACTCCAACATTTGACGAACTCGAAACAGAAAACGAACAAGAAGACTCGGACGCTCGGGACTGTTTCCTCCCTGGCGTAACCTACTGTTTCGGCTTCTCGTGGTGGCTCCCGCTGAACCACGGTAACGAGGTCCAGACGGACTCCGTGTCCTTCGACATCGGGTTCTACACCGAGCAGTGCCGCCACAACGACGGGGGTGGAATCGTCTGAAGACCATCCCCAGACACACTCCCCTCCCACGCTCGTGTGGTACACGACGGTCCCACGTGTGGTCACGCCGTAAGGCAAGCGGTTCGATTCCGCCGGTGGGCCTTCCCAAGAAGGGATCAAAATGACGAAAGAAAGCTACGACCTGTCGCGGCGGAAGGTGTTGGCCGGCCTCGGGGCTATCGGCGTCGCCGGCGCTGGTGCGGGCCTTGGAACGAGTGCCTACTTCAGCGACCAAGAGACGTTCACGAACAACAAGCTCGTCGCCGGGAGTCTCGACATGAAGGTCGCGGCGACAGAATACTACTCGGACTGGTCTGCAGACGAAGCGGCCCTCGCCGGGATGGCAGCGGACCCCGCCTCGACAGATATCCGCCTACCGGCACCGGAGGGGCTGGACGGTGCCCAGGACATCGCACTGGATCTGAACGACGTCGACGACGAGAACCCGGACATCTACGAGCAGTTCGTCACTGCCATCTCCACAAACGAAGAGGGTGACAGCTATAGCAGAGTCAACGGTGGTATCTCGGCCGCCAGTGGCGGCCTCTGCGGGACTGACAGCGACGCCGACGGACCGGTAATCATCGACATCGGCGACGTCAAGCCCGGCGACTTCGGGGGCGCGCAGTTCGCCTTCGAGCTGTGTGACAACCCGGGCTACGTCTGGCTACAGGGCGCACTTCGGGGCGCGAGCGAAAACGGCGTGACCGAACCGGAGGGCGAGGACCAAGACGAGATGGACGGCGTGGTCGAACTCCTCGATGCAATCCAGGTAGCCTACGGCGTCGGAGACATCCAGAATTCGACTGTGTTCGAGGAGACCGACGACGACAACGACGGCTTCGAGCCGACGATGCAGATGAGTCTCCGCGAGTTCCTGACACTGGCCGGCAACGTCGAGGGCATCCCGCTCGCAGGAGACATCGCCGCCGAAGAAGGTGGCGGCTCGGGCCGTGCGTGTTTCGGCGGGAGTCCCAAGGACGGGTCGAACGTCCATCAGGTCAGTGTCATCTGGTGGCTGCCGATCGACCACGGGAACGAAGTCCAGACCGACTCCGTGACCTTCGACCTCGGCTTCTACACTGAGCAGTGCCGCCACAACGACGGTGTCGGTCTCTCGACAGATCTCGTCGGCTACTGGCCCCTCGACACTGTCTGGGACGGGACCGCCGAGGACCTTTCGGGGAGTGGGAACGACGGGACGATTATAGGTGATATCTCGTCGGTGAGCGGGCAGGTGGCGAATGCTGGGTCGTTCGATGGAGACGGTGACTATATTGAAATCGGTCCGGGACCGTCGGTCGGAAACGCGTTTACATTAGCCACGTGGCTTCAGGGGTCCGGATTCAGTCACACGCAATATCCGCTCGCCGTATCGAAATGGCAAGCGGGCCAGAACCGCGACTACCTCATTGGATACAACGGTCCGGAGGGGAAATTATACGCGCAGTTCAATGAAGAACCGACTGGAAATAAGAATACCATGTTTGGCCCCGCGCCCACGACCGGTACGTGGTATCACTGTGTACTCACATATGACGGTACCAGCGGAACAGGCAAATTCTATGTCAACGGCTCAGAAGTCGACTCGTCCAGCGGGCCCTTCAACGAGACCAGTTCGAATTTAGTAATTGGATCCAAGGACGGTGGTGGGAATGTGTGGGATGGATTGATCGATGACGTCCGCGTCTACGCCCGTGCGCTCTCGGACGCAGAGGTGACAAAACTATACAATGAGACCAGCTGAGTCACTCTGAATCGGTCCGTCAGCGAGGGATTCGAACTCCTCGCTGGCCGAACAGATCGCGCGCTGCACCCACGTTTGGCGTACGGCGGTTCGACTCCGCCGGTGGGCTTCTCGGAGAGGGGAAGATGGCCAACAAGGCAAACAAACCAACACGCCATACAAACAGGAGAAGACCGACCGGACAGTCGGGGGAGTCTCCCGTCGATACAAGAGTGACCGAAGGCGAGTCTGTGCAGGCCGCCATCGAGCGTGCCAGCCCCGGCGACGTCGTCGGCCTCCAGGGCGGGACGTTCACCGAACAAATCGTCGTCGACAGGGAACTCACGCTGACAGGGGTCGGGCCGGAACGAACTGTGCTCAGGGCACCACCTTCACTCGAAGGCAGATTTCGACGTGGTGAACAATGGATATCGCCCGTGATTTCGCTGGAGAGTAGCGGTGCAAAACTCCAGAACATGCAAGTCGAGGGTGCCCGAGCAGAGCGCACCGATCACACTATCGTCGGCATCGGCTGTACGGACCCAAGTGTCGACATCGGAGACGTCAGGGTTACCGGGAGTGAGACGGCGAGCACTCGTCCCGGCATCGGAATCCTCGTGTACAACGACGACTGCGCCCGTCGGGGAGCGGTGGTAGAAGACTGCGAGATTTGCGATTACCGACACAGCGGCATCGTCGCGCAGGGAACGGGACTCGACGTTCGCGTCACCGAGAGTACTGTCACAGGGATCGGTCCGACCGACACGAATAGACAACATGGCATCAGAGTGAGTGGCACGTCGCGTGCGACGCTTCTCGGGAACACGGTCGCCGACAACTACTACAGAGACAGCAGTATCGGCGCGGGAATCCTCGTCGACGCAACTCGCGACGTCTTCGTCGCCTGGAACGACATCGAGGGTAACAACAGCGGAATCGCAGCCCAGAAGACCGGCGATATCGTGGCTCGGCGGAACAATATCCGTCCGAACGACACGGGTGCGCTCAACCTCGGAGCAAAATCGTTCGACGCGACAAACAACTGGTGGGGGTCACCCGACGGCCCCTCGATCTCGAAGATATGGACAGGTAACGGGGAAGGCGGAGACACCGATGCTGCAGCCAATGGTAGCGGTGACGCAATCGTGAACGTGAGCTGGCAGCCATACGCGACCAGCCCGGTCGACACCAGCGTCTGGAGTCGGGTCGGAGGACGGTCATGAATCGAACACGGCCACAGAGGGAGGCTCACTGCCAGTCATGACCCGGGGAGGTCTCACGCGACGCAGAGTGCTCGCCAGTCTCGGAGCTGCTGGCCTGGCATCAGTAGGCGGGCTGGCGCTGGCAACGAAGGACGCAGTCGTTGTCGCTCAGACCATGGATGTCCAGAGCGATTTCGACCTGCAGGCCGACTGGCGGGAGACGTACAACGGCATGGCCATCGAAGACACGACAGACTCGTCGATATCCGAGACGACAGAGGGACCGATCATCTCTCTCCGAGATGTCTATCCGGGGGATAATGGCGTTCTCAGTTTCGAACTCAGCGAAGTCTCGGAGAACGAGATTTCCGTCGAGCCCGAGCTGGGGCTCAGCGTGACGGACAGACCCGAGAACGGCCACACTGAACCCGAGGAGGAGGCCGGTGATACGACCGCTCCCGGAGAGCTCCAGGAGTACCTACAGGTAGCCCTCTGGTACGACAGTGGCATCGGAAACATCGACCTGTTCGGGGGACAAAACGGCGTCCAGGACATCGGCGAGGGGCTCATCGACCCCGATGCCGAAGGAACGCTTGCGGAGGTAGCAGATGCAATCAATGGTGTCTCGCTGGGCTGTCTCGCTCCCGGCGAGAGCGTCACGGTCTCGTTCGGCTGGGCGTTCGAGAGCGACCAGGAAAATATCAACGTCACCCAGGGCGACGGCGTCGACTTCGACTTCGACTTTACAGTACAGCAATGTTGACGATGCGTGCGTTCGAGTGGTGCCAGCGGGCCGCTTCAGCGGGTAGACTACCCGAATGGTGTTCCAGACCGAGCGGACGAGCAGGGACTCAGACGGCCCGGCCAGTGCGTGAGACAGACCACAGGAAACGGTCCGGAGCCAGCGCGTACGCGACCGCTGGTTGGGCGCGGCCTTTCTGTCACGTGGAACGGCATATTAAAAAACAGACAAGACCTAAGTGGGTGGCACGCAAGTATGAGAATACGGCACAAAGGAGGGTGGCAGTCGATAATGAACAGCAGACATCAGGGGGGACTCTATGGGGAAGTCAGAACTGAGCCGCCGTGAGGTGCTGTCGGGGCTCGCCGTCGCGGGGGGCACTGGCGCCTTCGTCAGCGGCGGCACACTGGCGTTGTTCTCGGACGAGGAAGTGTTCGCGAACAACTCAGTGACCGTCGGCATCGTCGACCTCGAGGTGGACTGGGCGCTCGATTCCGGGGAGTCCGGGTCGAGTGAGGGTGATGTGACGATTCCGATAGAGATAACTGAGGAGAATCGAGCGGGGGAAATCACCATGACCGTCTCGGTCGACGACGACAGCAATCCAGTCTACGCCTGGCTCGGGAGCCTGTGTCCGGACCCAGCAGCGGACTTCATAAACGACCTGCAGGTGACGCTCTCGTACAAAGACGGAGAGACCATCGCAGACGGAACGCTACTCGAGGTCACGGACGGGCTGCAAGACGGCGAGGCGCTCACACCCGAGGGGCGCGTTACGGACCCGGAGAACCGGGAGTGTCTCCAGTCTTCGGACCCGATAGAACTCGTCTTCGAGTGGTCCCTGCCCGAGTACAAAGGGGATGACGACACGTCCGTCACATTCCGATTCTACGGTCGGCAGTGTCGCCACACTGACGGTACGGCGAATCCGTTCTCACAGAATCCACCGGAGTGTGAAGCGCCCGACGAACCCAGGGTGAAGAGTATCAGTTACATCGCGTTCTGCACCGACGGCGAGGTCACGGATCCGAGTGAAGATATCACGGATTACATCGATGCCATAACGACCGTGAACGACGACGGAGAACCGATCGAAGTCGAGTGGTCGACGGACTACCCCGTCGATTACGTCGTCGTGAGAGCAGGGGATTACATGTGGATTTACGATTACGCCGACGTAGAGAAGACCGCCGGAACTGCGGGAACCATCGCGGATCAGGACGGCGTCATCAAGTACGACGACGAACCTGGCGAGGCATCGAGTCCCTGTGAAGTCGCGGCACGAGAGACCGGTGGGAGTTTCGATGGGACGCAGATCAAAATCCAAGAGGGGGGTGACAAGTGATGAACGACACAGACGACACCGGAGAGGAAGCGGAGCCACTTCGAGAGCAGATTCCGTGGCGACGACTCGCCAGCGTCGCGGGACTTCTCGTTCTGCTGGCCATCGTCGTCCCGTTCATCATATACGCAGTCCCACAGATTGTCGGAGGGAAAGCGAGTTACGTGGTGCTCTCGGGCAGCATGGCACCGACCATCAGCCCCGGCGACGTCATCGTGACTGGAGGAGTCGACGCGGCAGACATCGACAAAGGTGACGTCATCACCTTCCAGCGGGGGACAGCCGAGCGACCGACGACACACCGCGTCATCGAGGTAGTCAGCCAGGACGGCGGGCCGGCCTTCCGGACCAAAGGTGACGCCGTGTCCGACCCTGACCAGCAACTCGTCTCGCCGAGTCAGGTCAGCGGTCGGGTGCTGAGCATCGGTGGGTATCTCTTCGTCATCCCACTCATCGGCTACGTCATCCAGTTCGCGAACACGCAGGTCGGATTCGTGGTGCTCTTCGCGATTCCCATACTGCTGTTCGTCCTCTCGGAGATATGGGAAATCGCATCCTCTGCCGGGTCGAGCGGCGACTCCACAGGGGACGATACGACCGAGAGCGACGAAAAGAGCCCGGCCGGTACCGCGACATCCGCGGAGGGGACGGCGGCAGCTGCGAATCCCGTGGCGACTGCAGAGCCCGAAGAGAATGTCACGGAAGCCACCCCGGCAGACATCGAACGCAGCGGAGAGGAGGAGTCCATCAGCACAGCAGACGAATCGGAGACCAGTGATGGCGTCACGTTCACCGCCCCAGAACTCCAGTTAGGGCTGATTATTCTGGCTGTCTTCCTCGTCTACAGTATCTGGGTCGCCAACGTCACGCGCGAAGTCTGGTCCTTCGCTGCCGCGGGCAGCGTCGCCACGACATTCCTGTTGCTGGCAGCGGTCTATACTATGGGAGGCGGTGAAAGCGACGACAGCGACACTGCCACCCCAACAGACGGTGATGGGGATGGAGACGCAGGCGGCGACGGCGAGTCCAAGGCACCCGCGTATGGCCACGCTGAGGTTGATGTCGAGGAAGAAGTGGCTATCCTCAAAGAATTGATGGGCTCGAAATCCGAGACGAAAGAGAGGAAGGTCTCGACGAACGGTGGGGCCAGCGCCCCAGACGGAAGTGGCGAGACACCGAAGCCGGCAATCACCCAGGCCGGTGGAACCCAGCGTCCCGCGGGCAGTGCTGAAGTGGATACCACCAGCACCGAGGACAAGGACGATTCCCCAGGAGGTGAGACGGCATGACTGATCCGAAGCAGGGGTTGCTCGCGCTGACGCTCGTCGTTATCATCGGCCTGGCCAGCCTCACTGGAGGCACAACTCTCACCGTGTTGAGCGACGGGGAGCACCTCACCGCCGACATCAACGTAGAACTGACGGACGTCAATGCCAACGACTGGACCATTGAGGTCGGAAACACCGACGGTGGGAGTCAGAAGCAGGACGACGATACTGACTCCGAAAAAGACAACGAGGTCAAGGGAGGAGGGTTCTCCTCGCACTCAGTCGTGAACACCGGCGGAGGAACGAGTAGTGGAAACACAGCGGGTGCCGGGAACACGACTTCCGGCAGTATGTCACTCCTGACAAAGCAAGTAGGGAACTACCACGCAGGAGTTCGACGACAGGGGGCGATCGGGTGAGACGCCAACCTGAAGAAAGAATCCACAGCACTGCCAGCCACGAGTACTATCAAAATTGATATTATTTCGAGGGAGAAAACATACTCAATACGTAACATCCAAACGACGACTCGTGAGCATCGTTTTCGTTCGTCAAATAAGCAACTATATCCATTTGGCGAACTACATCGATATGCAAAAATAATTTTACTGATACAAATGTTCTGTCACTCTTGTCAACCGAAATAACAAAGTAGCTTCAGATAATGTATTACGGTGGGTGCAGTCACAGAGAGGCTGTCATCCCTAGCCGAGCTGTGGCGCATCTGTGGGTGCTCCGGCATTCCACAGGCACCCGACGCCACTCACACACCCCCCAAGGCCCAGTTTATGGGCCTTTCTCTCACGTTCGGCTTCTATTTCGGTGCCGGAGGCAGAATGTAAAAACAGCGTTTTCGAGGGAACCAATCGGTGAGACGTCCGGTTACAGATGGGATTGCGGGCGAGCTCGACGTTCCCGGGCTGCAATGGTCCCGTCGTCCGTGATTCTGATCTCGAAGTTCTCGTACTCGAAGCGGACCTCCGACGCTCCGCGCTGACTCGCCTCTGGACCCAGTGTGTCCCGAACTGCCTCCAGGTCGATGTAATCGTAGAGCGGTGCCGACGTGGTCGCAAGCTGGTCAAGTGCGTTGCTCAGAGACGTCTCGATGGCCTGGTTCCCCCGCCAGTCGTGAGTTGCGAGAACATCCCACGACCGGAGTACGGCTGCATCCGTTTCTGACGACATGGGAGACGTTTTGCATTGGATGTATATATACTTTGAAGTCTAAGTATCAGATACAATAACGAGACGAGGGCTATTTTGGGATGTCGTGAATTGATGCGGGAGTGGTGTACCAGACGTAGTGCATTATTATAGTCACGAGTACGTATCTACAATACAATAACAGTTCCAAAATTACATTCTGTATACAGTAAAGAGTCCAGTACGGGTGTCGATGGAGAGACAGCACGTTCACTAAAATTATTAATCTTATTATAGATAATTTAGCTGTATATTGAGTATTTATCCAGAATTGAGATATAGAACTGCTGTTCACAAGTTATCCGGAGAGCCGTATCGGCTGGAAATCAAGCAGGCATAGTCATATATAACATAGTTATTTACATAGTCTATATTCTATATTTGTTCCAATCGAAGGAATGGGTGGCGACCATTGCACTTCCCAGAAAGTTGAAACCCCACGAGGGCGACGTTCGAGTATGACCGTCCAGACCGCCGTCGTCCTCGCCGCCGGGGAGGGAACGCGGCTGCGGCCGTTGACCCGCAACCGCCCGAAGCCGATGCTCCCGGCAGCGAACCGTCCGATTCTCGAGCACGTCCTCGACGCCCTCGTCGACGCTGGCCTCGACCGCCTGGTACTGGTAGTCGGATACCGCCGTGAACGCGTCCAGGAGTACTTCGGGCCCTCCTACCGCAACGTCCCCATCAAGTACGTCGTCCAGCACAAGCAACTCGGAAGCGGGCACGCCCTCTTACAGGCCCGCGAGGCTGTCGACGGTCCCCTTATCGTAGTCAACGGCGACCAGATCATCGAAGCGAGTTCGGTCCGGAGCGTCCGCGATGCCTTCGAAGAGGAGACGGCACCGGCCGTCATGGCCGTCCTCGAACGACAGGATGCGAGCAAGTACGGCGCGATTACGCTACGCGACCGCGACATCGAGGAAATCGTCGAGAAGCCGGACACCGACAAGTACCGGCTGATGAACGGCGGCATCTACGCCTTCGAACCGTCGATATTCGCAGAAATCGACGAGACAGAGCGAGAGGCCGGCGAACTCTCGCTGACTGACACCATCGCCAGAATCGTCGAGACGGACCGGGTTCGCGGCGTGCGCATCGGCGGCCTCTGGGTCGATGCGACCTATCCGTGGGACTTACTCGAGGTTTCCTCCGAGGTTCTGGCGCGAGGGCGCACCGCAGAACCCGAAATCAGCGAGGGCGTCTGGGTCAGCGACGCAGCAGGCGTCGACGAGGCGGCGGTGCTGCGACCCCCCGTCGTCGTCGGCTCCGACTGCGAAATCGCCCCTGGTGCCGTGGTCGGGCCGAACGTTGCCCTCGGTCAGAACGTGACCGTCGGGGCGAATGCCACACTCGAACGGACGGTGCTGGACGCCGACGCGCGGGTCGACATCGGCTCGACGCTTCGCGATGCCGTGGTCGGACAGGACGTCCACCTCGGTGCAGCCACGACGATTTCGGGCGGTCCCGGTGACGTCCGCGTCGGCCGGCAGGTCTTCGAGAAGCAACGCCTCGGTGCGGTCGTCGCCGACCGGGTGCGAGCGCGTGGGGACGTCAGCTTCGCCCCCGGGACGCTCGTCGGGCCGAACGCCAGACTGCACGCCGGGACACACGTCAGTGGAACTATCTCCGAGGGCGTGGAGGTGATGCGCTGATGTGCGGCATCATCGGTGCTGTCGGCCGGGACGACGAGACACTGGAGACGCTCGTCCACGGCCTCGCGAAACTGGAGTACCGCGGCTACGACTCCGCCGGCGTTGCGTTGACCGGTGACGGGTCCGGCGTCGACATCTGCAAGCGCGCAGGCGAAATCGACGACCTCAGAGAGTCACTGGAGACGCGCAGTCCAAGCGGCGCGGTCGGTATCGGTCACACCCGCTGGAGTACCCACGGCCCGCCGAACGACGCGAACGCACACCCCCACAAGGACTGCACGGGCGACGTGGCCGTCGTCCACAACGGCATCATCGAGAACTACCAGTCCGTCCGCGACGAACTCACGACGAGCGGCCACACCTTCCGCAGCGACACCGACACCGAAGTCGTCCCCCATCTCATCGAGGAGGGACTCGCCAACGGGTTAGACCCCGAGGCAGCCTTCCGCGAGGCGGTCGGCCGAATCGAGGGGAGTTACGCAATCGCGGCCGTCATCGCGGGTGAGGAGACCATCTTCGCCGCACGCAACGACTCGCCGCTCGTGCTCGGACTGGACAACGAAATCTTCTACCTCGCCAGCGACGTGCCTGCCTTCCGCGATTTCACCGACCAGGTGGTCTATCTCGCCGATGGCGAGTTCGCCCGCCTCGACGACGACTGGACGGTCACCGACGCCGACGGGACCGTCCTCGACAAGGACGTCGAGACAGTCGAGTGGGACCCCGAAGAGACGGGCAAGAGCGGCTACGATCACTACATGCTCAAGGAGATTCACGAACAGCCACGCGCACTCAGGCAGTGTCTGCGCGGCCGCGTCGACGAACTCGGGGGGAGCGTCGACCTCGGCGACCTCGGCGACCTCTCGCCGACCGGTGTCCAGTTCGTCGCCTGCGGCACCTCCTATCACGCGGCGCTCTACGGCGCGCAGTTGTTCGAACACGCCGGCGTGCCCGCACAGGCATTCCTGGCGAGTGAGTACGCCGCCTCGCCACCGCCCATCGGCGACGCACTCGTCATCGGAGTCACCCAGAGTGGGGAAACCGCAGATACCCTGTCGGCGCTCCGTGAGGCGAGTCGCCGCGGTGCGCGGACGCTCGCCGTGACCAATACGGTCGGGTCGACGGCTGCACGCGAGTGCGACCACGTCTTCTACATCCGCGCCGGTCCCGAAATCGGCGTCGCCGCGACCAAGACGTTCGCCTCTCAGCAAGCTGCACTCAACCTGCTCACGCTCGCGACTGCCGGCGGCGACACTCGGAGTGTCGTTCCCGCGCTGCGTGACCTGCCCGGCAACGTGCAGGCGCTACTGGATGACTCCCGAGCGGCAGATATCGCAGAAATATACGAGGACGCGTCGTCCTATTTCTTCATCGGCCGCGGCTATCACTACCCGGTCGCGCTGGAAGGCGCGTTGAAGATGAAGGAGATTACCTACAAGCACGCCGAGGGCTTCGCCGCCGGTGAACTGAAACACGGCCCGCTGGCGCTGGTGACCGAAGATACGCCCGTGTTCGCCATCGTGACCGGCGACAACGAGATGGCGACCAAGACGATCGGGAACGTCAAAGAAGTCGAGGCCCGGGACGCGCCGGTCGTGGCCGTGACCGACGGGCAATCAGACGTCGAGCGCTACGCCGATCACGTGCTTCGGGTGCCAGAGACGCATCCACGGGCGGCAGCCGTGCTGGCGAACGTGCAGTTACAGCTGGTCGCCTATCACGTCGCGAACCGGCTGGGCCGGTCGATCGACAAGCCACGGAATCTGGCAAAGAGCGTCACTGTCGAGTGAAGAACTCGGGACTTCGCTTGTGGGTTTTCTCGTCGAATCTGGATGCTGGTCCCGAAAGATTCAGGCCGAATATTCGACGCGGTGATACTCGTCTTCGAGTGCCGAGGCATCTTCCGGGAGGAGCGCAACGAGGATGTTCGGGACGATATCGCTGAAGTAGTCGATCAAGCGCCCAATACGATCGCTGTCGATCGCTTCGAGTGAGTCGAGGATCATGAAGGGTGCCTTCTCGTGAACATCGTGGACGAGGTAGCCTGCCAAAGCGAAGACGAGCCCCGTTACCTCGCGCTCGCTCTCGCTTAGGTGATCGATGGTATCCTCGTACGCTCGGCCCTCACTCGTTGTTCTGACGACGTGAAGTTCGAATACGGATTTGCTCACCGTCCGTCGCCCGTCCCGCATCTCCTCTTCCTTCCGCTCGATCCAGACGCGTTCGAGATTCTCGTATTCGAGTACGCTCAGGATGTCGTCCATCCTGTCGTTAAATTGTGTGACTGTCTGTTGCTCGATGCGATCGATGTGTCCGCGTAGTTCGTCCAACTGCTGATTTATATCCTGTATCTGTGTCTCGATATCTGGCATTTCCCCTTCGATAGAGGTTATTCGCTCAATCTCGTCAGTTTTCTCCGACAATTCGGACTGCTTTTGCTCGAGTTCGTACTCGAGAGCACTCACTTCCTGACGAAGTTCGATCAGCTTGGTATCCTGTGACTCCTGCAACTGGTGGATCTCCTCTTCCAGGCGCCCGATTTCGTTGGAGAGTTCGTCGATGCGGGAGGTGAGTTGGTCGATGTTCCGGTCGTGGCGTTCGATGTCGTTTCGCACCTGATCGATACGGTTCTGGAGCTGGTCGCGCCGTTCGTGCTTTTCGTGTAGCTGCTCACGGTCGCTTTCCAGTTCCTCGACTTCGGTCTGGAGCTGGCGTCGCTCACCAAAGAGGTCTTCGTGAACTGCGCGGAGGCGTTTGATCGTTTCCGAGATATTCGACTTCTGGGTCGTACTCCCACACGTCCAACAAACGATAGATTCGCTCTCTGAATCGAGCAGTACATCCGTCTTCGTGTCGCCGTCTGGCGGCGCAGTTGTTCCTTCGCGGAGGGCAGCAAAGATGTCTTCATCCATCGTCTCGTTTTCGATCATATCCTGGTTGAACTGCATGATATTCTGCAGTTCACTCATCATCGATTCTTTGCGAGAGATTTTATCATAGAGAGACGCTATATCGGCTTCGAGACGGTCCAGCCGGGAGTCATCGAGAGATATCTCCGCTAACTCAGCCTCCTTGGTACTCACTTCGTCTTCGAGTGATCGTTTCGTTTCCTTACTGGACTCACATTTTTCCTGAAGCTGTGAGAGAGACGATTGCTTCGAGTGGAGTGTGGCCAGTTTCTCTTCGAGTGTCGTTTTCTGCTGTTTCGAATCCTCGACAGACGTTTCAGTGGTCTCGATCTTCTCGGTCTTCGCCTCGATTTCCGCGCGCAGGTCGTCGATCTCACGTTCGAGTGTCGATTTGGTCTCGCGGAGCGACGGCAACGAGTCGAGTTCGGACTCGATTTCGTCTTTCCGAGATTCCTTCGCGGACCGTTCCTGTTTCAGCTCTGCAATCTGACGCTCGATGGCGTCTGTATCCACCGGGGCCATGATGATGTCGTAGAGGTCACCGCGCTGGCGAACGGCCTCTCGGGCCCGATTTTGTTCGAACAGACACGCAAACAGCTCCAGGTAGTGCGCTTCTTCTGGGGAAAGATAGGGGTTTCCCGAAAAGGCTAGCCCACTCTCTGTCCTGGAAACCCCCCTCCGATAGGTTTCACCCTCGATTTCGAATTCGACCCACCCCTCTTCTGCATCGCCTTTGAGTGAGACGTTCGTACTACCGAGTGAGGCACTGATTGCCCGAAGCAAGGAGGTTCGGTTGGTTGCGTTTTCACCTGAGAGAACATTGACTCCACGATAGAGTTGTGTTTCGAGTGTATCGATCCCTCCTAAATTGTGGACCGTGACAGGGCCAATAGCTGAATCCTGAACCGGGGACATAGGCATAGTAACGTTATCCCCCCGTTTAATTGCTTTGTCAGTTCATGTTAGAGTTTAGAGTACTATCACTTTTAATAACTGATTACGTCGAAAAGTTTATTCTGATTTACACTCGCACCCATTATCATCTAAGATACTGAGTAAGCTTCTGCTGGTATTGCACTGTCGGCAGGTTACAGTCACCGAAACAGTGACATCGAAATCTCCGACGTAGAAGCCTTCCTTCTTCGAAAGAGACTCTAAGTTGTCAGTGACAACTGTTGTCAGGCGGCTCTGGATTTTTTGTGCTGTGCGTTTCACCGATTGAATTTGGTCTGAAAGAGACGAATCTGTCGAGGCTTTGGTAATCTCTCGTACATTTGTAAGGTAGCGATACATGGTTTGGTGAGAAACGAAATCTTTTTTAACTGCCTGAATTTCTCCGTCTGACAATCCAAAGCGCTCCTTGACCTGGAGCGCTATAGTCTCGGAGGAATCATCTTCACTCAGGAGCCGGTACGTATTTTCGAGTTCACCTTCCAAGGGAATGACTCCTGTCTCCCCGAGTGCACTCTCTAACACTCGTTGGTTGAAAAACTGTGTGAGCTCACGAACGCTTGCATCCTGACCGTCTTCACCGACCCACCTGCGTTCGAGTTCATCCGAGAGCGGCTCCATCTGTCGGCGTCGGATTACCTCGGCAACCTTGTTTTTCGGCGAGGGACTGGAGTTCATATACCCCGTTGGAGAAGTTGCTACTTCAGTGGCGTGGGTCAGCCGACCTCATCGCTTGGTGCAATGGAGACGTCGGGCGGACTCACGGACGACCTCACAGCAGGACAGCTGTGGAAGGTCGAGCCGGCGACGAAACGCGAGTTACGATATTTCGAAGAGTTCGCCGCCAGAGACGGATTTGAAGTCGGCGACTGACTTCTGCTCGATCGTAACACCGAGTGTCCCTATAGTACTGAATATTCCATAGTCTGCTAGACGTTCGATAGTTTGAGAGATATTTGAATCAATCTCAGTATTCAATACGGGGTGAGTATCCGTCAGCAAGAGTATTCGTCTTTCGATACCTTTTGGAGCTATGTCGGGGTCGATAAACTGTTCTTCGCCAGCACTGAGCGCAGTACTGATGTCTGTGCCACCTGACGGTTCCATCGCAGAGATTTTCTGTTCGAGGTCGTCACGCACGAGCGATTTGACTTCAGACAGTTCTTGAAGCACATCGACTGACGTGTTGTAAGTTGCAACGGCCACTTTGTCGTGAGCCTGCAATCCCTGAATCGCCTGCATGACGAAATCGGAAATCAGTTCAACCTTCTTCGGTTGGGACTCATCAAGCCCATCACGCTGGGTAGAGTGAGAAAGCGAATGGGTAAGCGGGAGCTCCATAGATGACGAAAGGTCTATGAGTAGGATAATCTCGAACTGCGGCCGGTGGACACGTATCTCTCGAGAGATGAGGTCTGAAACCGAGTTCGATTCAGAGAGCAAGGGCGACAGCCGAATCGAACAGTCGAACGTGCTGTCACAGAGCGAGAGAGTCCCCGACTGTGCCTCGTGGCGGATACACATATCAGTGGTAGATAAGAGTGGAATGAGCCCGAACGGCCTGCTTTGAACATCTTCTGTTAAGTCGTTCCACATAATGTAAGTTGTTGTATATATAAAAATAATAAGAAATGATATAAAGATTTTGAATTGGTCAAATCTTGATACAGACTTGTATTGAGTTGGATTACTGTTGTAATCAATATATGATTAAAGTTGTGGAAGATATGTCCCAGACGAAAAACTAGTGATTAAGTCAGCAGATAAATTATACAGCGTCAATGACGAGTCAACAGCGTCAGCGATTCATCATCGGGCAGGTGGTGTGGATGCTGTTGGGTATCCTGTCGCTGACGCTGCTGGAAGCCCTCTCACTCGAGCTCTTTTTCGTCATCTCACTCATTGGATTCCTGGTCATCGTCGAACTAACTGCACCATTCGCAGTTACTCCTCACTGGCGGCGACGACTTCGGTGGATAATCTTGCTCGGCCTGATTGGATTCGGCTATATCGTTATCAGGCGTGTGCTGGCAATCCTCCCTGAGGGGGTACTCTAAATGAGGCTGTCGTACCCACGACTGGTTCTCGCTGGCTTCGGCGTGGTTGTCGTCGCAAGTTTGCTCGTTGCGGCCAGTATCTCGGGTACCGCATTTGGGTCGTACAACCCCTCGTGGGAAGGTACTTCAGATTTGCGAGCAATGGGCGAATCGTTCGCGGATGAGACATCAGTCATCCAGAATACCGAGTCCTACGAGTCGGACACAGCAACGGGGACAATCGGCTTCGTAATTTCACCCGCTGAACCCTATTCGACGACCGACGTCGCTACGATTCGCCAATTCATCCAGCGCGGAGGAACACTCGTCGTTGCAGGTGATTTCGACGGGAGTACGAATCAACTGCTTCGAGGGCTGGGCACGTCTACTCGCATCACGAATGTGCCAGTGCGTGACGAGCAAGAATACTATCGAAGTCCTGCACTCCCCATTGCCCCGAATGTTACGAGCAGTAATTACACGAACAATATATCACAGCTGACATTGAACTATCCATCGAGCCTTCAGTTGGCAGGCAACGAGAGCACCGTCCTCGTACGGACGTCTTCGTATGCGTATCTGGATCTGAACCGCGATGGAGAACTGAACAGTACGGAGACGCTGAGACAGCATCCAGTTGTCTCGAGGGAGCAAATCGGGGAGGGTGAGTTGCTTGCCGTCAGCGACCCGAGCATCTTCATCAACACGATGCTTGATCAGCCGGACAACCGAGAGTTCGTCCAGAATCTCGTCGACCGGCACAACCGGTCAGTGCTCGATGTCTCACACTCCGGAGGAGTGCCTCCCCTCGTTGGACTGCTCATGCTCCTCCGAGAGTCGACGGTCGCCCAGTTATTAGGCGGGGGCCTGTTACTCGCCATGGTTGGAAAGTGGAGGGGACTACTGGGCTATACACGCCGTCTTGGACGGAGGATTTCGCTGTCTGCAGAGGTTCCCGAAAGACGCGCGGTCGACAGCGGGGCTCTCAAAGAGAGTTTGCAGGCGAAGTATCCAGACTGGGACGAACAGCGAGTTGAGCGCGTAGCACAAAGTATTATGCCGCGAAACGGTGAGGGAAGAAACGATGAGTGAGCCTGGGGAGTTGTACGATGCGATCTACGATGAAATCTCGACGATTATCGTCGGGCACGAGGAGTTAGTCGAACATCTCACTGTATCACTTTTGACTGGCGGTCATATCTTGCTGGAAGGGGTGCCTGGCGTTGCGAAGACGACCCTTGCGAACGTCTTCGCCCGCGCTAGCGGTCTCGAGTACAATCGGATTCAGATGACTCCGGATATCCTCCCTGCAGATATCACGGGAACGACAGTCTATCGCCAGCAGACGGGTGAATTCGAACTCCAGCGCGGACCAGTCTTCGCAAACGTCGTTGTTGCAGACGAGATCAATCGTGCAACCCCCAAGACACAGAGTGCGCTGCTCGAAGCGATGGAGGAACGGCACGTTTCCATCGAAGGGGAGACGCTAAAGCTCCCAGAGCCGTTCATGGTCATCGCAACCCAGAACCCAATCGAGATGGACGGCACGTTCGAACTCCCAGAAGCACAACGGGACCGCTTCCAGCTCAAGCTCACGGTCGATGTGCCGAAACGCACCGAAGAGCAAACGATTCTCGATCGGTTCGACGAACAACCCACTCTCGACCCGGGGACGGTCAGTCAGGTCGTCGCACAGCAAGACCTCGACGCTGCGAGGGACATCGTCGGCGACATTCACGTCGAAGAGAGCGTCAGAGACTACATCATCGATTTAGTCGAGGCAACGCGCTCGCATCCTGATGTGGAGTATGGAGCATCACCGCGGGCCTCGTTGGCATTTTTGCAGACAGGAAAGGCCCGGGCGGCCATTCACGACCGACAGTACGTCATCCCGGACGACATCAAGGCGCTTGCTGTTCCCGTCCTCGTGCATCGGCTGGTGTTGAACACTGATGCACGACTCAGTAATGTCTCCCCACGGGAGATTATCACTGATATTCTCGACGAAATCGTTCCACCGAGCGGTGTTGCAGAGACGGCATCTGAGACCGTTGCGGCTCCAGCACCCGCGGGCAGCGACGATGGGCCCCAGTAGACTCACTGCGTAGAGTGCCACGCAAAGACGACAGTACGAGTCTCCGTATCGACCGTCTCGACGTGGATGGGTTTCGCGAGTCCATGGGCGAGACCGACTGCGAGAAAGGAGACAACGGGATGGTCGAACCGGTCGAGCGGGCCGTAGGCATTCCCCTCGACTTCGACAGTGACTCTGGTATCGCCCGTTTCGTGTTCATAGCGGATGCCATCGACGATTTCGAATTGCTTGGCGAGGCCGTCGACGAGCTGGGGCATGAGCTCCCCGACAGATTGCCCGACCGAGCCGGTCACGGCACGCTCGAATTCGGAGAACAGGCCTTCCCCAACAGGTTCGAGCGTGACACCGCGCTGGGTTGCACTGTCAGAGACCACGAAGACAGACCGAAGGTGGGACTCGTCGGGGAGAGCGGCCTCATCTGACTGGGGGACGAACAATCGAACCTGGATACTGTCATCGCCCAGTGGGACGTACACGTGCGTTCGTGTGAGTCCGAGTTCTTCGATGAGCGTATCGAGCGTCGACGCAACGCTGTGGTGTACTGCGGACCCGACGCGTGCGGAGACGAGACGCTCGGGGGTCAGATAGTACGTCAAGACTGCAGCGAACAGGCCAGTTGCCCCGAGTGCGAGTAACACCGTCTCGACGACCGGGAAAACAATCGCTCCGAGAGTAGCCAGGAGACCCAGCAGACCAAATCCGAGAGCGGTTCGTCTGTAGTGACTCCGCTGAGCCTGGACGTACGCCTCGCGCAATCGCTGGTTCTCTTCACGGAGAATCTCGACTTCGGCAAGCAACGCTTCGTCCGTCTCGCTGGTCGAAGCACTGCCCGCCGACACAGTCTGCTCTGTGTCTTGCCCATCCTGCTGCAATTGCGTTGGATTCTCACTGCTCATTGGGTACTACTCCGAGTGTGACGAGGGTGTATCGATGAATTCCATAGCTGACAATCGCGACGAGACCAATGATCAGGGCTGCACTCATCCAGAGCGGGGAGACGGCCCTAACCACGAGGGCGCCAGCGAGAAGCGAGCCCCCACCGACGACGAGCGTGGTGAGTGTCGACAGCGAAACGAGAGACTGACCAGAGCTGCCCGAGAACTGGAGTCCAACGAGGGGAATTTCGCTCAGTACGAGCGTCATGACTGCTGGGTCCGATGGGAGGAAAGTCGCCACCAAGAGCTGGCCGAGTGCGAAGAAGAAAACTCTCGGGAGTGCAAGCGTGGCAACGCCGAGAACCAGCCCGCCGACGAGTCCAGCCAGCCCTGCCAGAACCCAGAATACGATCGAGGTCGCGAGAAGTGCAATCCCGGCTTGCAGCGAGAGACCCGGTGCCGGCAGGTCGCCCCGAGACACATCAGTTGTGACACTCATGTCTGCAGCACCTGCCTGCGTGAGCGGCCGTGTTGGAGCAACATCTGTAATCGGTCCCGAGGGCCGACTTCGAAGGCGCTCACGCGCTCGAGAGAGTCGAGCTCGTGACGGAAGGCTTCGAACTCGACGTACTGTTCGTACGCTGTCGCGACATCGCGAACTGTACTCGTACGAAAGAGCACCGAAGGTGTCAGATATACCGTCACGTAGCCACCGCTCTCGCGAGCCAGTTTGACCGACTCACGGAGTTCAGAACGCGCGGTGTCGTCGGTCAAGATGACTGACCACTCCGACCCACTCTGCTGTGAGAGTGTGAGCGCTGCAAAGAGCGGCCGGTTCTTGACTCGCCGGACGTACTGCTGTTGGTCACTGAAAAAGGGCGTCAGTGTTCTCGCAAACGACGAGTCTTCGGCTGCAAGCGCCTCCGCTCGCGCCCGAGCGTTCGATGATGACGTGACGGGAGCGGGCGGCTGCGACGACGATGTCGTCGACAACTCGACGAGGGTCGCTCGAATCGAAGCGATACTCGTCTCGGTGGTCACAGGTTCGAACTGTGCGGTGATGCCCTCGTTGCCGACCGTATAACACCCGATCGGGTCACCGTATTCGGCGCCGCTGTTGACGATTGCCAGCGCTATCTGTCGGAGATAGTCGAGTTTGGTTCGCCCGGGTTCACCACTGTTCGTACTGGCGCGATGGTCGAGGAAGATTTTCGTATCCCTGTCGGTCTCGAGTTCGAATTCCCGGATATGCGGCTCTGCTAACCTGGCAGTTGCTTTCCAGTCGATGCGACTGACCGTATCGCCAGGAACGTACTTCCGGACGTCAGACGGCGTGATTCCCGTCCCTGCGTCCCCCGTTTCGTGTTCGCCGAAGCCAGTCACCTGGCGGTCGCCTGCCTGCCCGACGTGGATATCACGGGGGGCTCGTGGCTCGACACGCACAGTCGGGCTCTTTCCAT
Organism: Salinibaculum sp. SYNS191; assembly: GCF_037338445.1. NCBI lineage: Archaea > Methanobacteriati > Methanobacteriota > Halobacteria > Halobacteriales > Haloarculaceae > Salinibaculum > Salinibaculum marinum. The sequence goes on along the minus strand of NZ_CP147838.1, from coordinate 3,279,255 downwards.
GGGAAACACGCTGTGTGAACAGCCCATATCGGTCGGAGAACGTAACCTGAGGTTGCTCGAAGGTAAACTCACCGGCAACTGGCCAGTACAACGCAGCGCTCGTGTCCGAACGAGCCTCATCAGAGAGCGAAAGCGTTGGCATCTCACCGCCCACACCGACTGGGAGGGAACCGGTAATGTCGATACCAAGGTCGCCGTGTGACTCGCCCGCAGCAGAGAGCGTCACCGACCGATATTCTTCGGCAGTCAGCGTTCCCCGCTCGACAGAGAGTTCGACGGTCAGGTCCGAAAGCGCCTGTCTGAGTCGAGTCGAGAAGCGATACTGAGCGAGGAGTACCCAGCCACCGAGCGCGCCAGCCCCGACGACGAGACTCGGAGCCGAGATAACGACACCCCAGAACGCCAGACCAGCACCCAGCGCTGAGAGTGTCCAGAACCGATAGGTGACTCGCACACGAAAAACAGGTCAGTCACTCTAATTGTATTTTCCGGTTCGACTGGTCACCGCCACCAGAGCGGCCCCTCGACGGGGCGGATCAACGACGAAAGGCAGCCGGCCTCTTTTCAGCAATCTATTTACACGAGGGTTCGTAGCCCTAATCCAGTAACGAATGGCACGTCCCCCACACTGGTCACTTTCTCTGCTTGCACTCATTGTGGGGGGACTCTGTCTCGCACTGGTCGTCGCCAGTGGGGTTGGCGCTGCAGCGACGGCCGACAATACCACGAACACGACGACGCATCACGAACGCCCGTCGGCAGTGTCGGAAGACGGGGATACACAATCGGTACAGAATTGGCTGACGAACCGACTCGGTTCACGACTCCAAGACAGTTCGATACAACTCAGTCAGGGGGAGTACGAACTCGCGGACTCTCTATTGGGCGAGGAATTCGAAGACCGCCTGGACCAGTTCGTCGATGTCGCAGGAGAAACCGATGATACTGACGACGACAACACGAGCGAGTCGTTCGAGGAGGCAAAAACACAGCAAAAAGAGCTAGTGAACAAAACACAGGAGTTCAATCGCGTCCAGAAACAGTACGAACAGGCGCGAGAGGCCGGGAACGAATCCCGGGCACGGACACTGGCTCGCCGTTTGCTTGACCTCTGGAGTGAAATCGAGCAAGGGATCGGAGAGCTATCCGACCTGTATGCACTGCTTTCGAGACAGACAGGGACTGATTTCACTGGCGCGAGGCAGTCTCTCGACGAGTTACAGCGGAACGTCACAGACCAGCGAAGCGCCATCATCAATCAGGTGTTCGTCGACACGCGGCTTGCGCTGTCGGTCAATCGCTCGACAGCGTCGTATCTGGAGCCGGCAGAGATCTCTGGCACCCTGGTCGACGAAACTGGTTCCGCCCTCGGGAATCGGACGATTGGCCTGCGGATTCAGGATACGGTCCGTGTTCTGAAGACGGATACGAACGGCACGTTCACTACGGTCTACCGGCCACGAACGAGTCCGAGCGCAGAGACCACAGTGACGGCTCGGTACGTACCGAATGCGACATCGGAATATCTGGGCTCTCAGGATGCAGTCACACTGGCGGTCGAGCAGACAACCGCAACGCTCTCGATCGAGCGAGTTGCGTCGCCGCTACGATTCGCCACGCCCAGTAATGTAACGGTGCGCCTGGAGGCAAATGAGCGGCCAATCAGTTCGATGCCGATTGACCTCACGATCGGAAACGTATCGCTGGCGACAGTCCAGACAGGAGCGGACGGGACGGGATCGACAGCCAACACAATCGGCGCCACAGTTCCCCCAGGCAAGAGGTCTCTCGAAGCACAAATCGCTCTCCCGAACAGTACAATCGTTGCACAACCTGCGTCGACAGAGGTGACCGTCCGTGAGACAGCGACCAAGTTGACGCTCGAAGCAAGCCACTCGAACCGAGACATCACTCTCTCTGGCGCCCTGCAGACCCGAGAGGGGCTGACTGTGCCAGGTGAGCCCATCGTTGTCTCGATCAATGGCTCGAACGTTGAACGTGTACGAACAGGCGGTGACGGTCAGTTCGACACGACTGTGACCGTATCGAGTGCTCTCGCAAACCGTTCTGGCCCACTCAGACTGACAGCACGGTACCGCGGTAGCGGGACGAACCTTCAGGCCACACAACAGCAGGTCCTCATAGAGGGGATTACAGTCGCGAATGGAACAAGCGGAGGACAATCGAGCGAGGGAGGAAACGGCTCTGCTGGAAACGGTGGAGAGAATGGTGCTGGTGGTGGTGGCGGTCCTGGACAGCCCAACAGTGGTGGAGCGGACCTGCTGGTCTGGGCAGTTGGTGGTGGGCTACTGGTTCTTGGCTCGCTTGGATTCGCCGTGTGGACTCGTCGCGACCAGCCAGAGGCGACCGAGATTGAGGGTGAGGAACCTGCTGTCGAAGCAGAGACAGAAGTGAGTGAGTCACAGACCAACCTGGAAAGCGCACAGCAATTACTCGACCGGGGAGAGTACCGGGCAGCCGTGATGAGCGCATACGGCATGCTTCGGGATTCGTTCGAGACGGGAAACTCAGCACAGACTCACCGAGAATTTTTCAGCGAGATACGAGAGGCTGGCTGGGTCGACGAGAGCGACGCATCACGGCTAGAAGCCATCACCGAGAGCTTCGAACAAGTCGCGTTCGCGCCTGGCACTGCATCCGCCGAAGAGGCGCGCTCTGTCATCAACGCAGCCCGCGAGCTGATAGAGAAAAGCCAGTCCGTCAACGCGGCCGATGATTGAGTACGAGAACTTGCGCCACTGAGACACGCACGCGCTTTGTATCGCCAGGGAGACGGAGACAGGGATGTGACAGATGCGGTCCGACCAAACGAGATATCGTCGGAAAACGAGTCGGGAGACAGGATCCGTGACCACCGCTGGCTGGACCGGGCCGAACCCGCCGCTTCGTGAAATCCGATTATCATCTCTGATTAGCAGAGGCAAACTCATTTAGTGTTTCAACCGACCAGTTTACATATCGGATTCGATAGTATGAGGGGCAAATATCAGACGGCAAAGACGTGGATGGCAGTCGCGCTCATGGTACTGTCAGTGGTGACAGGACCCATAATTTTGACCGGTAGTGCTGGCGCAACGGTGGATGCAGTTGCAGTCGACGAGAGTACAGTCGACGCCGGCACCTCACTCTCGGGATACGCCTCCTTCGGGAGTTCGACACAGAGTGACGTGCACGTCGTCCTGGACGATGGAGACGGCACCTTCAACAGTGCCGACGACAGCGTGGTGAGTCTCTCTGCATCCGGCAACCTCCAATCATGGAGTGGCCTGGGGACGAGTGGCTTCAGCGATGGGACCTACACCATCTATGCCTGGGACAACACCACGAGTTCTGTGAGCGATGGGACGAATCTCTCGAAGGTACAGGAGGCAACGACGACTGTCACGATCGACAGCACGGCGCCGACAGCGACCATCTCGTCACTCGGACAGTCGACGGTCAAATCAGGTGAAACGGTCTCGGTCACCTACGAAGCCAGCGACGCGACAGCTGGCGTCGAGACGGCAACGCTGAAATTCACCAACGCGAGCGGAAGCGTCGTGAAGACCGCGACCCTCAGCAACACATCGGTTGGTTCGACGGCGACCACCGACGTGACAGCGCCGTCCGCAGAGGGGTCGTATACGGTCACGCTAGCGGTGAGTGACACGGCAGGGAACTCGAAGACGAGCGGGGCGGAGAGCCTCACAGTCGATACGACAGCGCCGAACGTGGGCATCGTCTCGCCGGAGACGGATGCGAATCTCACCTCCCAACCCACCATCTCGCTCAGTGCCTCGGACAACAACGCACTCCAGACTGTCGAGGTGCGCATTCAGCGCACTGATACCGACGAGTACTACAACGGCAGTTCGTGGGTGAGCTCGGATTCCTGGGTGAATGCGACGAAAGAGAGCACAACCGAGTGGAGCTACAACACGCAGTCCAACGGCATCGTTGCGGACGCGAGTTATACAATCGTTGCACGCACAACGGATACCGCGGGCCATACGACGAAATCGACCGGCTCGTCGACGACGAGTTCGGCACCGCTTCCGATCTCGACTGCCGAGCCGAAAGTCACCTACACTGTCGACACCCACAAGCCGATTCTGGAAGACGTCACGGTCACGAACAACGAATCAGGCGACACAGTCGAAGTTGGCGACACGGTCAAAGTTTCGGCCACGGTGTCTGATTCGACGAGCGGTGTCGGCTCTGTGACGGTCGACGCCACGGCATTCGGGCAGTCGGGCGAAGAAGAGTTGTCACACGACTCCGGGACGACCTACTCGACGACCTTTGCTGTGACCGATTTCACCGTTACCGACGGGTCGACGACGGTCGATGTCACGGCCACGGACGCATTTGGCCAGGAAACTGTCAAGAGTGATTCGATTACCGTAGATACGGCTGTCGATACCGTCGAGTCGTTGATAATCCACGCTGAGTTCGTCGGGATCGTCGCAGACACGAACCAGTCTGTTCGCGTTACTGCGACGGGCCTGGAAGATGATAATGGCAACACAGTGACTGTCGGGAAAACGACACTGAGCATTGCCGGGACGACCTACCAGGCCGACGTCAATGATGGGTCAATCGCTACGGAAATCGACCCGACGAAGATAGCAAATACAGCCACGACGGATCAGCGAGTGACCGTGCGCATCGTCGGCAGGGACGCCACTGCTACAACCGATAAAGTCACGCTGGTCCACGAAGCACAGGACTTAGAGAAGGGGTACCAGCTGTCGGGGACGCCGATGCCCGCCGCTGACGTGCTCTTCACCGACGATGTGCGCGACGTGACGACGTACTCTTCGACCGGGACGTCGACCTGGGTCGGGACGGATGCAACACAGGTCGGTGAGGGCTACTACATCAATGCCGAGACTGCAGACGCACGCGTCGGCTACATCTTCGAAGAAGACAGCGACACCAAACAAGATTACACGCAGATAATGGACGACGGCTTCAACCTCGTCAGTCCTGCAGTCTCCCTGAACGGAGGAAGCGATTCGCTCACGATTACGGCCGACATGGGCTTCGAATCGGCCCCCACCGGGAACGATATTCTGTTCCACGTCCAGGACACGAGCGGGAATGTCGCAAAATCACCGAGCGGGGCCGAAGTCCCGCCATTCGAGGAGACCTCGCCCAGCACCTCCGTGTCGGCCTACGAGGGCTACTTCGTGGAGGTCACTGACTCTCGCTCGGCCGACGTCTTCCACAATATCGCCTCGGACGGCTACAACGAAAGCAAGGGCAGCTGAATACCCGACACGCCGCGAGGAAACCCTCATACTATATTTGAATCGGGCAGTCACTCTGTGATACATCAGATTATCTAATAGATATGGACAGGGCAACAACGGGTAAACGAGACGCGCATCGTGTGCTGAGCGCCCTCCTCACCTGTAGTATTGTAGTCAGTATCGCGGTCGCTGGAGTGGCCGGGCAGACGGCTCCTCCGAATGCATACTACGGCACGGCGATGACAACGGACGGGACTGACTTGCCGGCCGGGACGACGATTATTGCGGTGGCCGATGGTGCCGTCCGGGACAGGATAACGATGCAGACCAGCGGGCAGTACGGTGGCTCGGATGCGACAGCGGATAAACTCCGAGTCAGCAGCGGGATTGATTCGAATGTGAGCTTCTACGTCGAAAAAGACGATGGCACGCGCATCAAGGCCGAGGAGGTCGATCCCGATCCGACGGCAGAAGTCGAGCAGTTCAATCTGACCTTCCCCGTCGGGACCATTAACCCGCAGCCAAACGTTGCCGTCACGGACGTCACGCCCTCGAAAGAGAGCGTGATCGAAGGTGAGCGCCTCAGTATCTCGGGGACACTCACCAACACCGGGACCGAAGACGGGACGCAGGTCATCTCACTCGAGATAGACAGCCAGACGGTTAGAACGACCGAGCGGACGCTCGCACCAGACGAGACGCAGACAGTGACGTTTAGCGATATCGGCACCAGCGGGCTGGCTGCTGGTGAACACGACATCGAGATTACCTCCGCGGACGGTGCGGGACAGGCGACATTCACCGTCAGGCGCAAGGCGGCGAATTTCACTGTCTCCCAGCTCGACCCCGCCAGTCCCACTGTGACCAACGGCACGACACTCGAAGTTTCGGCGACAGTCACGAACGAGGGGACTGTCGAGGGCACGCAGACCGTTGCCTATCGCGTCGATGGACGTACACTCGAGAGTCGTGAACTAACACTAGCGACGGGCGAGAACACAGAGGTCGTCTTCTCTGGCATTGCAACTGGTGCGATCGGACCGGGGACGTACGCTCACGGGATACACACAGCCAACGATAGTCAGCAGGGCACGCTGACGATTACGAAAGAGGGGCTCTCACCGGCGAACTTCCAGGTGTCGGGGTTGACGCCTACAGAGACGACAGTCACGGAGGGCGATACCATAGAGGTTGTCGCGACCGTGAGCAACGACGGCGAAGAACGCGGTACGCAGTCTGTCCAATTGCAAGTCGATGGCAGCGTCGCCGACTCGCTGGACGTCACACTGGCCAGTGGCGAGAGTACGACAGTCACATTCAGCGGTGTCGAGACGGGCTCGTTGGCATCTGGCTCACATCCCTATTCGATTCGGACGGCCAACGGGAGTCAGCGTGGAACGCTCACGGTCGAGAATCGACCGACCCCGGTGTTCACGGTCACCAGCGTGAGTCCATCAGGCGTGACGGTTCCGAAGGGTGAGACGGTCACTATCTCGGCCGAGCTAACCAACGATGGTGAGCGACAGGGAACGCAAGCACTTCGCCTCCGTCTCGATGGAAGCGAGGTCGCCAGCCAGTCAGTCACGCTCGCATCGGGTGAGAGCACGACAGTCGAGTTCGCAGCTATCGAAACCTCGACACTGGCGAGCGGCACCCATTCCTACCGCGTTGCGAGCGAGAATACCAGTCGCAGCGGCCTGTTTACCGTCTCGCAGGAAGAAAGCGAGACGCCAACCGAAACGGCGACAGCCACATCGACTGTGACAGCCACTCCGACGGCCACATCGAACGCTGCCAGTGCGCCGACGGAGACACCACCGACACAGACTGCAACAGCCTCGACACAGAATGAGACTGTCTCACCGACGAACGCCGGGAACACATCGACAGTCACGCCGACGCCGGGTAGCAGCGGGGGACTGCTCCCGACGGGACTCATTCAGCCGCTGCTGTACTATATTGGCCTTCCACTGCTCGTCATCTACCTCATACTGAAAGCAATGGCAATCTATCTCGGATACTGAGCCGGGTCGCGCGGTCACTTCTCCTATTCAGGGCTTTTCGAAGATCGTTGTCAGTGCGTGGACTCAGGAGTCTTCGAGAATGTAGTGCGCGCCGAGAACCAGGATCGGGGTCAGAATCAACCAGAGAGCGTATTCCAGCCACATTTCGTCGTACGTGTTGATCGCGAGTCTGAGCGTGCCGCCATTCGCATAGGCGAGAAACCAGATATTGATCGACAGAAGCGCGAGGCTGAACGCCTCGAAGAGTGCGAGCCGCTTGATGAGCTCTCGCATGGGGATGTCGAGATACGACGAGAAGTGACGGTTTGGTAATGTGCTGACTTCGAGAAAAGTAGTACACTAGTATCGAGTGCTGGCGACAGACGGAAGAGATACTTGCAGCTAAACTCTCAGAAAGACTCCGATAACTCCTGAACGTTTCACTAGATTAGTCGAGCCGTACCACACTTCCTCGCAGCTTCGTCATTCGTTTTCGTGTGATATGGAATCGAGAACTGCCCGTCGAGACAGGTCGCGGTCACTCAGGATAGCAACTGCGGGAGAGTCGATAGCAGAGTACGAACGACGGAACGGCTACGCTGGTGCGAAACAGGGTACCAGCGCACGTTGTCAGCTGAAAAGCGAGGGCGGACGCAACAGCCCTAGTGAAAACGGGTGCTGGCTCTACTGTCGCCGCCGCCAGATGACGATTGCAACGGCGATAATCACCACTGCGAAGACCAGCAGTGGCAGAACCGGTGCTGCCGCAACTCCACCTTCACCGTCACCGTCGTCAGTTGGCGTCTCCGTTGCCGTCTCGGTCGGCGATGCCGGAATGACGTTGGCCGTCGGCGTTGGCGTCGGTGTCGGCGTTGACGTCACGGTTGGCGTTGCCGTCGGTGCCGTGGACGTTGGCGTTGTGGTCGGCGTTGCCGTCGGTGGCTGAGTACCGTCCGGCGTCGGCGTCGCCGTCGGTGGCTGAGTACCGTCCGGCGTCGAGGTTGCCGTCGGTGTAGCTGTTGCACCGCCACCAACGGGTGCGCCACCACCGCCGACAGGCGCACCGCCACCGCCAACAGGTGCACCACCGCCACCGGTGCCACCTTCGTCAGGAGTCGGCGTTGGCGTCGGCGTCGGCGATGGCGTCGGCGTTGGCGTGGGAGTCGGCGTCGGCGTCGCTTCTGGGTTGACAGTCAGGTTCGAGAGGTTCTCGTCGTTAATCGACACGGCGTATTCTCCAGTAGTCGAGCGACTGAATTCGAAGCCAACGACCTTCGAATCTCCAGCCTCGAGTCGCACTGTCGTCGAGTCGGTGTACAGCGTCGGTCCGTCGACGGTCAGGTCGAGCGTGTAGTTGCCGGCGATGTCGCCAGTGTTCTCGGTCGTCGCACTCGCGTTCGCCACCTCACCCGTCGTGACCTCTTCCGGTGTGAGGTCCACACTGGTAATGGAGATATTCGGCTGGCCAACGGCGATGGCGAACCGGGAGAGGTGGTCCGTGGTCGCCTGGTAGACGTAATCAGTGCGTTCCTCGCGGACGAGCGTTGCTGGCTTGCGAACCGGCTCGTAGCCCGAGCCATTGTATGCCAGCAGACTAACGTCCTGTGCGGTCGCTCCCTTCTCGGCGAGTGCGGCCTTGCTCACGCGGAATTCGAACGTGGAGTTCGTAAACTCGGTCGACGAAATGTTCGTCTTCGTCACCGAGAGGTAGCGAAGGGCGTCAGTCCCATCCGCGGTGAGCGCCGCCCCGCCGAAGGCAGTCGACTGGCCTTCGAAGCGCAGTTCGAAGTCAGACGACGTCTGGGCTGCCGTCTCGACGCCCACGATTGCGGCATCCGTATCCAGCCCTCTATCGAACGTCCGCTTGGGCTGAACGCCCGGCTGGACGTTCCGGTAGAGGACGTCGACGCTCCCGAACTCTGTGATGACGATCGTCTGTGAGTTCGAGAGGAAGATCGATTTCACCTGCTGGCGTGGGTCGTTCGTCAGCACGTTCAGCGAGGCGTACTTGTCGCCGGATTCCGTCGGCGTGAGCGAGACCGTGACAGTCGTCGACTCACCGGGTGCAAGCGTGCGCTGTGTCGGCTGCGTCACGGTGTATTCGTCGGCAGCTGCCGGACTCGAGATGGTCAGCGACTCCAGCGTAATGCTCGCCGACCCGTTGACGTCATTGGTAATCGTCAGATTCCGAGTCGAGGTGTCGCCAATCGAGGTCGACCCGAACAGGAGCGAACTCGGTGCGCGCAGGGCGGGCGTCTTGCCCGTGCCACTCAGCGCGACCGTCGCGACCGTCGTGTCGGGATCGTTGCTCTGGACGGCCAGGTCGGCAGTCCGGGCAGTGCCGTTCTGTGCAGCCTCGACATCGCTCGTCGGCGGTTCGAACCGGACTTCGACCTGCTGGGTCTCCTGAGGCGCAATCGTCAGCGACGAATCCACCACGGCAAACTGTCCCGGGAAGTTCCCGGCAAGCGTGATGTCGGTGACGTTGAGTTGCTCGTTGCCAGTGTTGCTGATTGCGACGGTGTCGGTATCGACGGTCCCCAGGCGCGTGCGGTCGAAGGTGAGACTGCTGCTCGCAATCTCGATGTCCGGTTCCGTCCCGGTGACACCCAGGCTACCCGTCACGGTGCCCTGCGTTGCGGTGTCGATCTCCAGGAGTGCCGAGGCGCTTCCGGTGACACTCGGCGAAGTCGAGACAGTGAACGTCTCGTTTGCCTCGCCGGCGACTGTCGTCGTCGACAGTCCCGAGACGGAGAAGGCGGCTGCGTCAGTGCCGGTAATTGACACGCCCGTCACCGACAGGTTCGCAGCACCGTCGTTGGTGAGGTTGAGCGTCCGCGAGGCAGTGTCACCAACCCGGACGTCACCGAAGTCGACCGAGGGCGTCGAGAGCGACGCGTCGGCGTCGATGCCCGTACCCGAGAGGCTGGCCGTGTAGCTCTCGTCAGTGTTCGTTGTGAGCGTCAGGTTGGCGGTGTAACTGGATGTGTCCGTCGGCGTGAAGGAAACGGCGTACGTCGCCGTCTGCCCGCTGCCCAGACGGAGTTCCTTGTTACCGCTGACGACGCTGAAGGCGCTCGCTCCACTGATGGTTGGCTTGTCGAGGACGAGCGTTGCGTTGCCAGTGTTCTCGACGACGAAGGTGCGCTGGGTCGAACTGCCAGCACGGACACCACCGAAGGTGCCATTGAGGTCCTGGCTCACGTTGAGCTCCGGTGCAATGCCGGTGGCCTGCAGTGACACGGTGGGCGAGCCGCCGTCAGTGTTGACCGTCAGTGTCGCCTGCTGCGCTCCGGTTGCGGTCGGACTCGCAGTGACGGAAATTACCTCCGAGGCACCGGGCACGAGCGAAGGCTGGTCGAGACCGTCAGCGCGCGGGAACTGTCCCGCGTCTGCGCCCGTAATCGTGATGTTGTCGAGTTCGAGCGCGACACCACCGTCGTTCGTTATGGTGACGTTGCGGGCGCCTGTCGTCGTTCCAACCCGCGTCTCACCGAAGCTCAGCGAGGACCGGTCGAGCGTCGCGTCGGGCTTTGCGCCCGTGCCGGTCACCGCGAGCTGCTTCGTACCCTCGTCGGGGTCGTTCGTCCGGATTTCGACTGTAGCCGTCCGCTCGCCGGTCGCGTCCGGATCGAACGAGACGTTGAGCGTTGTCTGTGCACCGCCACTGAGTGACGTGCCGTTCAGCGAGTTCAGGATGGTGAATTCATCGCTGTTGGTACCGGCTTTGGTCACCGACTGAATCGTCAGCGTCGTGCCAGCGCGACCGGTGTTCGTAATCTGGACGCGCTCGGTGGCGTTGCCAGTTCTCGTATCGACGTAGCCGAATTGGAGCGTCTCCGTTCCAAGTGCAATGTCCGGCGGCGTTGCCTCAGCCGTCAGCGACACCGCGAACTGACTCGTGCCGGCAACGTCACCTTCAGCAGCGAAGGTGATCGACGCCGAGTGCGTGCCGGCTGCCGTCGGTTCGAAGCGGACGTCGACAGTCGTGGAGTTGCCAGCACCGAGTGAGTCAGGCAGCGTACTCGTATTGACTGCGAACTGACCCGCACCATCGCCAGTCTTGTTCTTGACCCGCAGGCCGGTGAGGTCTTCGCTCCCGTCGTTCGTGAGCGTCAGGTTCTCGACGGTAAGGCCACCCTCTCCAATCGTACCGTAGTCGATGGAGGCTGGCTCACCGGTGAGTTCCGTCGACTCACCCTCGCCGGTCACGTTGACCGTGACTGTCCCGTTGTTCGGGTCGTTCGTCTCCAGCGTCACGTTCGTACTCGCCTCCCCAGGCGCCGTCGGCTGGAAGGCAACGGAGACACTGCGCTGTTCGCCAACCGGAACCGTCAGCGTATCCGTCGATCCAACCAGTTCGAACGATGCCCCACTCGGGATTGCGTTCGTACGGTCAATCTCAAGCGTGGCGTTGCCAGTGTTTGCGATGACGATCTGCTTCGACAGCGATCCACCGACTGCGACGCGACCGTAGTCAATGTCCGGGTTATCTGTTGTTGGGTCCGGCGTGATGTCTGCGGTCGCGGTCAGTCCAGTCGCCGTGACGTTCAGCGATGGGTTGGCCGGGTCGTTCGCGCCGGCAGTGGTCTCGAGCGTGAAGTTCGCACTGGGCGCATTCGTCGAAGGCGTGACGCTCAGTGTCAGGAACTGTGACTCACCTGGCGCCAGTGCGAATTTCGTGTTTTCGTTGTCGATCGTGAACGCATCGCCACTGTCGTCGTCTTCTCTCGGCGTCACGTCCATCGTCTGCGTTCCGGTGTTCTCCACCAGGATGGTCGTGTTCGCAGTGGCACCCTGGGTAACCTCACCGAAGTCGTAATCCGTGCCTGACCCGGTGTTCGGCGAGACCGTAATCTCGCCACCGAGACCAGTTCCACTCGCGCGAACAGTCACGGTCTCGTTGAACGGATCGTTGGACGAGAGCGTGAGCGGGCTGCCGTAGGTTCCGGGCTGCGTCGGGCTGAACGTGATAGTCACGTTTGCCGAGGCACCCGAGTCGACGGTCAGCGAACTAGTCGAGCGCGTGAAGGCAGTGCCCATCGATGGGATATCGAGCCGGAGCGTCTCGCTGCCCGTGTTATTGATGCGGACAGTCTTCGTTGCGCTGCCACCCACGTCAACGTCGCCGAACTGTGCCCGCGTCCGGTTGACCTCGATGACCGGTGCTGTGCCCGTGCCAGTGAGGTTGACCGTCCGGGTTGGGTTCTGTTGCGTGTCCGCACGGAAGCTGAACGTGGCGTTGTGCGTCTCACGAGTCGTCGGCGCGTATTCGAGTTCGACCGTTGCAGACGTCCCTGCAGCAACCTGCGAGGGTAGCGACGAGACCAACTCGAACTGGCCGGGATCTTCACCCTGGATGGCCGGGCTACTGAGTGAGACCGCACGGCCGCCATCGTTTCTGATGGTGACGTTCACCGTTTCCGTCTGTGCGGCCGTCCGACTTGCGGTGTCTGGTGACGCACGGACGGTGCCGTAATCGATGTCCTGATCGACGGAGAGCGGGTCGGTCACTGTCACTCCCAGCGAATCGCTGTTGAAGGCAGTCGACTCGTTGGCCAGCTTGCTCGCCTCGGCAGTGTAACTGCCAGCCGTGTTGATCGAGGTCGTGACCGTGTTCGTCGTTCCAGTGGAGGCGCTGGTGCCGGCGACCGACACCGTTGCATTGTCGATCGGGTCGCCACTGGCGGCGTTCGTGACGGTGAATTGGATTGGTTCGCCAGCCGCCACGGTCGTCGTATTCGCATCGAGAGCCAGGTCGACCGTCTGGAGTGCAATGGAGACATCCTTCCCCGGGAGGCCATTGACCGAAATCGTGCGCGTGCCGTTGGTGTCGAAGCTGGTGGTGAACGTCTCGGTCGTCGAGCCGTCCGCTGCCAGCGTGACCTGCCTGGTTCTCTGTGCCGCGCCGTCTATCGAGTAGGTCACGTCGACAGTGTCGCTAATGCTCCCGCGGTTCTCGACAGTCGCAGAGATGTAAAGCGTATCGTCAGTACTCAGTGCAGTCTGTGAGAGCGTAAAGCCAGTGACCGCCGCCGCCGGTTGGACATCGATCGTCGAGACGTTCGCACCGTTGATCTTGAGCGTCTCCGACCCCGTCTTGTTGAACGACGCCGAGAGCGTGATGGTCGTCGAGGCACCGGCATCGAGCGTGACGTCGGTACTGTTGAGGTCACTCGACGCGTTCTCGAGCGCAATGGTCTTCGTTCCCTGGACGCCGCCATCGTTCAGGAGGTCGACGCTGAGGGTGACCGTATCGCCCGCGTAAATCGGGGTTGCCATGGCAAGTTGGACGTCGGTGACGTTGATGCTTGCAGGCTCTTTGATCGTCACCGAGGTGCTGGCTGGGTTGTAGTACTCCCTGTCGGTATTTTGTTTCGACGCGTCGGCAGAGTACGTCCCCGTCGTGGCGAACGTCGTCCTCGCCTCGCCATTACTATCAGTCGTCAGTGTCTGATCAGCGACCGATATCTCCGCGCCCGAGACAGGGTTGTCGGTGTCCGTCCGGGTGACGGTGAACGTCACTGGTGCGTCAGTTGCCGTCGACGTCGTGTTCGCGCTGATGGCGAGGCTGACGCCCTCTCGCGAGACACTGACAGTCTTCGTCTCGCTGACGCCGCCGACCGTGACGTTGAGTTCGCCCACTCTGTCGAGCGTCGGCGTGAATTCGACCGTCTTGTTGCTCTCAGCGCCGAGATCGATTGTCTGACTTGCGGTGATGTTCCCATCGTCGACGTCCAGGGTAACCTGGATGTCGGAATCATCAGTGCTCCCGCGATTGACGACGGTTGCGTTGACGCTGATGGAGTCGCCGACTGTGACAGCTGTGTCGTTGAGCGAGAACTCGCTCACGACGGTCTGTGGGTCGATCGTGACGTTCCCGGCGGGGACGTCGTTCGCCGAGAGAGTCCGAGTACCCGGACTGTCGAACGTCGTGTTCAAGACGACGGTCGTCGTCTCGCTGCCATTGAGGGTAACCGTCGTATCATCGAGGATGTTCCCGCTGCTATCTGTGAGGTTGATCGTCTTCGTACCCTTCCGGTCACCGGAGTTTGCAACGTCTGCCTGGACAGTGACGTTGTCACCCGTGTACGCCTGCGTGACTTCACGGTAGGCGGCCGTGACGTTGAGCGAGGCGGGTTCGAAGACGTCGATCGTCACCGAATCGCTGTTGAACGTCGTCTCGGACGTATCGGCCTTCGAGGCGACCGCCCGATAGCTGCCACCCTCGTCGATCGTGATGTTGAGGAGGCCATCACTGCCGGTCGTTGCAGTCTGGTTTGCCACCTCGACCGCTGCATCGACGGTTTCACCCGTATCCTGTCGAGTGACGTTGAATCGGATCTGCGTTCCGGCTCTGACGGTTAGGTTGTCCGAGTTCTCGACGGTCAAATTCAACGCCGTGACGTTCCGGTCGACAGTGACGGTCTGTGCGGCCAGGTCTTCGACGCTGAGATCGAACGTTCCGTCGTTGGGGAAGGACGTCACCGCCGAGACGGTGGTCGTGCTGCCAGCGCCAATAGCACTCGTCGTGTTGGTGGCAAACTCAGTCGTTCCGTTGTAGAACGAGACGTCCTCACCGTCGCTATCCTCGGTCTCGCCGCGGTTCTTCACGGTGGCAGTAATCTCGACTGCCTCGTCGGGCGTCACCGCGGTCGCATTCAGCGTGAAGTCGGTGACGACCGACTGCTCGTCTATGGTAACCGTGCCAGCGTCGAGTGTCTCGACCTTGAGCGATTTATCGCCCGTCTGGGTGAACGTCGTCGAGAGAGTGACCGTCGTCGACGACCCCGCACCGACGCTCACTGTCTTGTTGGCGCGTTCCGTCTCATTGACGCCCAGGGCAATCGTCTGCTGCCCGCTCACACCGCCGGTGTTCTCGACTGTCACCTCGACAGCCACGGTGTCGTTGACGTACGCCTGGCTCGTGCCGAGGAACGTATCTGCGACGGTGAGGTTTGCGGGTTGCTTGATCGTGAGCGACGTCGTATCAGCTTCGAACGTCGTCGTCGGGGTCTGGGCTTTCGTTGCTTCCGCGGTGTAACTGCCTGCGGTCGGGAAGTCCGTCACGCTCTGGCCGGATGCGTCAGTAGTGAGCGTCTGGCCACCGACCGAGATGGTGGCGTCTTCCGCCGCAGTACCGTTATCGTACTCGACGGTGAATTGAACCGGGTCGTCAGTGACCGTCGTCGAGGTGGCGTTGTCGGTGATGACCAGCGGCACCGACGTGCGCTTGACCGAGACGGTCTGAGTCGGCAGGCCGTTGACCGAGAGGTTCTTCGTGCCGACGCTCGTTCCGGAGGTGTTCCAGTCGAGCGACACCGTCGTCGATTCGCCGGGTGACAGCGGCGTCGTCGTAGACGGACCGGCCTGCCCGTCGATTGTCAGATTCAGATCCAGCGTCCGGTTGGTCGCGCCACGGTTCTTGACGGCTGCGTCCACGCCGAGTGTCTGACCAACGGTCACGGTACTCGAACTGACGGAAAAGCCAGTCGCGACCGCTGCCTGCTCGACGGTGATGGTCGACGAGGTCACGCCATTGACGCTCGCCGTTTTGTTGCCAGTCGAGGTGACGTTCTGATCGAAGAAGACGGATTTCGTCTCACCGCCGTTCAGGCTAACTTCTTTACTATCGACCTCCACGGTACCGTCGAAGCTGTAGGTCAGGTTCGTCGTCCCGGACAGGTCGCCAGTATTCTCGACGACTGCTTCTATCGTGATCGTATTCCCAGTGTAGGTCTGCGTCGACAGCGGGACAACGTCCGTCACGCTAATCGACGCGGGCGCGTTGACGGTGACGTCCGTGGTGTCGTCCTGATACGAGACTGACTCGGTCTGGGCCTTGCTAGCCGTTGCAGTGAGTGTCCCGCTGGTGTCGAGCGTGACTGTTGCCTGCCCGTCACTACCGGTGTAGACAGTCTGGCCTGCGACATCAACAGTCGCGTTGACTGGTTGCGTGTCGTTCGTACGGATCACTTCGAACGTTGTGCTCTCGCCCGTTTGAATCGTCGACGGGCTTGCTGTGATGTTCAGCTGAACAGTGTTGCGAGAGACGCTGACTGTCTGCGATTCGGTATTCGACGGTCCACTGACGGCGACGAAGTAATCATCAGCCGCGTCGAAGCTCTCGGTGAATTGGATTGTTGCATTCGTCTGCCCAGCGACCGGCCCGGTCGATTTATTTGCCGTGTCGGTACCACCGATGCTAAGAGTGAGCGTGCTACTGTCTGCGTTCGTCCCGCGGTTGCTCACCGACGCAGTGAGCGTGACCCTTTCGCCAACCGTTGGCGACGTCGGTGACACCGAGAGACCAGTGAGCGCAACAGCAGGGTCGATGGTCACACTGCCAGCGTCAACACCGTCGACGGCTAGCGTCCTGGTTCCGGGCGTATCGAAGACCGTCGAAATGGTGACAGTCTTCGTTGCCCCGCCTGCAACGCTCACGACCTTATCATCGATAGTGGAGCCGTTACTCGATAGTTCGAGTGTCGTAGTGCCCTGGAGGTCACCCGTATTCTCGACGGTGACGCTCACGGGCACCGACTCGTTCGTATAGGCCTGGGAAACGTCGGCTGATGCATTGACGACTGAGATATTCGCTTTCGTCGGCTCTTGGATATTCACCGTGCCCGTATTCGAGGCCAACTCCGTCCCACTGGGGTTCATCGCGAGGTGGACATAGCGATACTCGCCTGCACCCCACGCGCGCGTGGTCTCCACGAGAACGGTGGCATCGGCACTCGTGTTGACCATCGTTGCTGAGCTGTTCCAGGTGACGTCACTGGTTGCGGTCGTCTGGACAGCCCCCAGGCCGGTTCCCTCAGCAGCGACATCGAAGACATCGCTGAAGGGGAACGACCCGTTCCGCCTGCCAGGATCCAGAGCAGTGCCCATGAACGAGGCGTTGTTTCGAATCGTCCAGGCCCCGTTGACCGTCTTCACAGTGTGTTTGAGCGTGACGTTATCCGAGATATTCGTCAGTGGACGCTCGACGACGACGGTGAAGTCTTGGCTGGTGAACGTCGTCTCGTTGTAGACGGCGACGAAATGGGTGACGTTCTCCGAGCCAGATTGAATGACAGAACTCGTGTTGGCCGCCAGGCTGACATTCTCGCCGGTAGTGTAGGTAGATTTGTCTGGCGTGACCGTGGAGTTGCCACGCTCAACCATCACCTGATCAACGCCGAGAACTGTGGTCTGATTGGCAACGCTGATGTTGCCGCTGGCATCAACGACCAGGCTTTCGCTCTCGTTGCTCACCAAGAACAGCATGTAGTTGCCTGGCTTGTCGGGCGAGAACGTGTACGAACCAACGCCCTTTCCGTCGTTGTTCTTCGTTATTTGATCGGTCCCGACAACCGAGAAGCTCGCATTACTGTTGGCGCTCTCGGAAGTCAGCACCTCGTCGATATCGGTGAGGGTGTTGATATTCGTAAATGGTGAGTTCTCACCGGATTCCAGGCGTGCGGCCACCAGCTTCGTATCTAGCTTGTTGTCGCTATAGGCGAGTTGGCCAGTGGTGCCTGCTCTGCCATCGTTGAAGCTGACGTTGATGTCTGTGCCAGTCGAGAAGATCCCAATCGGATCTTTGTTTAGTGATTTCTGGGCGAGGTCTGGGAGCGTGACGTACCAGAACGCGTTGTCAATCGTCACCGCTGCCTGATCCGTGTTCGCCCGGAGTGGAAGCGGCGAGCGTTCCCAGACATCGACACTTTCCGTCCCAGTCAGCATCTGGCTGGACGGAGGATTCCAGACATCGAGTTCCAGTGCGTTCGAATCTTTCTGGACAGTGTTGCCCTCCGCGTCAGTCGCGGTCACTGTTGCACTGTATGTACCATCGTTGGCAGCCTGGGTCCGGTCTGCGCTGATCTGCGCCTCGTAGGTGTACGGGTCGACCTGCGAGAGCGTGACCGTCCCAGCACCGAAGGCACTCAGGTCCGCTGTGACGGTGTCTGCACCAGCCACCATCGCGGTGACGGTGACGTTTTCCCCATCGTCGACGATTCCGTCATCACCATGGCTGAGTGTGACGTCGTTGATACGAGGTGCCGACTCCAGCGTGATGTTGAGATGGGTATCACTCGAGACGGTCGTGTTCGTCGCATTCAGCGTGAGTGAGCTGTTATCTGGCGGCGTGACGAGCAGGTCGATGGGCCCCTCAAGTTCGAAGCCAGGGCCGTCACTGGCGGGGTTCACCCACTCACCAGAGGCGTTCGTGAGCGCATCGACGTCAGCCACGACATCGCGGTGAGTCCCGGGGACGTCGTAGACATCTGTTGCTTCGACAGTGGCGTCTTCAACCGGTTCACCACTCTCGTTCAGGACTGTCACAGTCAGGTTGTAGCCCTGTGGGACGCTCACTGCGTCAGTCGTATCCGAGCTGTAGGAGACGTTCTCGAGCGCTGCAATGTCGACCGAGCCATCTTTCGGATATTCGGTAGCTGCCTTGGTACTCGTTTGTGCGTACGTGAGCCCGTAGGAGCCGTTCTCGATTACCTCCACGGAGAACTCACCGTTGGCGTTCGTCTCGTTCAGGGTGAAATCGTCGACATCGCGCCCTTTCCAGACGATCGTATCGTTCGCTGCCAGGTCACCGTCAGCTTCAGTGAGGGTTCCACTGACTGTGACGGTCGACTGCAGTGTCAGGGTGAGGTGCGTGTCGTTGTCGACGGTAAATTGCCTGTAGGCACCCGAAAGATTCGTTCCATCAGGCGGTGTGATTTCGATTTCGGCAGAGCCAGTGAGTTCAACGGCCGACTTGTTGTCCCGCTGATCAGGGTAATACCCAGTAGCATTCGTTGAGGCGCCGTAAACTCCTGCTATCGCATCTCGTTCAGTCCCGGTAATATCGACGATGTGCGCGATTCTGACGGAAGCATTCTCAATGGGGTTGCCCACCGGATCCTGCACGGTTGCAGAGACGTCATAGGCACTCGGGATAGTCTGGTTCAGCGTCGTATCGGAGCCATAGGAAACGACACCGAACGTGTAGAGGTCAGCTGTTCCGTCGGTCGGGAACCGAGGGTTTGTGTTCCAGTCCTGATAGTAGCTGAATCTGTAGTCAGTATCTTTTCGAAGAGTGGTTGAAAAGCCACCGCTCGCGTTCGTTTCGATGTACTGATCATCATCGACGTTACGACCGCTAAACCATATCAGATCTTCAGCCGAAGGACTACTATCCGCCTCGTAGATATGCCCACTGACTGTAACGGTCGAGGGCAGCGTCACCGTGACGTGCTCGTCCTTATTAACGGTAATTTTCGTCCCGTTTCCGGAGAGATCACTCCCGGTCGGTGAGTCAACGTCGACGAAAACAGTGCCATTAACCTCGAAGCCAGGTTCGCCACTGTCGGCATCAACCAGGTCCCCGGAGGTATTCGTCCGGCCCTGCATGGTCGCATAGACGTTATCGTCGGTATTCGAAACGTTGTACTCGCTCGAGACGTGAACCAGAGCATCGTTGACAGGGTTGCCGTCCTGGTCGACGACCTCAACCGTGAGATTGTGGCCGGTATCGACGGTTCGGTTTTGGATCGTCTCTCCGCTGTAGGAGACGGTCCCAAGGGCAATGCCGTCAACCGAGCCATCGGCGGGATACGTTGTGTCTGTATCCTGGAAATCAGACCCGTTCTGGAAATACGAGAGCCCGTATTCCGCATTCTGTGCCAGCTCTTCGGAGTAACCCCCGCTTGCGTTCGTCGTGACAAATTCGTCGTCCTGTCCTTCGCGCCCGTTGAAGCGGAGTCTGTCATTCGCTGCTGGGGTGCCATCAGCCTCGTGAATATATCCACTGACCGTGACTGTCGGGAGAAGCGTGATATTGACGTGGTCATCCCCAGTCACCGTCAGGCGAGTATAATTCTCGGAGAGACCACTCCCCTCTGGGGGGTCGACATCGAGATCAGTCATACCATTGACCTCGAGACCTGGTCCATCACTCCCCTGAATCACAGCCGATCCGTTGACGTTCGTTGTCGTTTGCCGACCGTAGTATGCATCTTGATCTGTGTTTGGAACGTCGAAGAAGTCCACGAACCGGACAGACGCATTCTCGACAGGCGAACCGCTTGCGTTCAGGACCGTTACGGTTAGATTGTGCCCGACTGGGACAGTCTTGTTGAGCGTGGTATCCGAATCGTAGGAGACGACATCGAGAACCGAAAGGTCAGTCGAATTGTCCTTCGGGAACGGGACTGCTGCCTCCGGACTGTTCTGGGCATACCCAAACTCGTAGGAGGCACCTTTTCTCAGTCGCGCCGAAAATCCACCACTCGCATTTGTCGTGGCTTCTGTAAAGTCATTCACGCTCCGTCCACGCCATTCCAGCGTATCGTTCGCTGCTGGTGTGCCATCAGCCTCGTGAATATACCCACTGACTTTGATTGTGGATTCCAGCGTAACAGTCAGATCCCTGTCTGCGGTAATCGTCTTGAGTTCACCATAGCTGGAGTAGTCAGTACCGGGCGGGGGCGCCACGTTGAGCGAGTTTGTTCCATTCACTTCAATACCAGCGCCGTCGCTCCCGGCGAGAACTGCCTCACCGGTGGCATTCGTTGTCGTTCTGAAACTCGGATAGATAGTATCGCCGTCAATCTTTAGTCGAGTCCGTATTTCCACGGTCGCGTTCTCAAGCGGAGTGCCACTGCTATTTTCAACAGTTACCGTGAGATTGTGTCCGACTGGGACAGTCTCCGAAAACCCGTTCACATCCGTCCCGAACGAGAACACCCCGAGGTCCGCAAAGTCAACCGATCCATCTTTCGGGAACGGCGTCACTGCAGTAGAACTGTTTTGACGATACGTGAGCCCGTAGGACGTGTTCCTGGTGAGCTCAGCAGAGAAGGCCCCCGTTTTGTTGGTCGTTGTCGTGACTCGGTCACGTCCAGGGTCCCGCCAGACGATGGTATCATTGACCGCCGAAGTACCGTCGGCCGTCTTGATGGTACCGCTGACATTGACAGTCCCATCGAGAGTTGCGGTATCGGAATCGATATCATACTGGAAGGTACCGTTCGTTACATTCGCGAGACGAACTTCAACGTTCTCGTCACCGTCGAAAGCGTCGTCGGGAACAGTGAGAGTTGCATTGCCTTTGAAGTTCTGAAGCGATGTATTCGAAAGAACCCGATTGCCATGCTCGTTATAGATACCAACCGAGATGTGACTCGGGTCGCTAACGTTACCCGTCGCATTATACGGGATTATTAGGGTTGTCTCTGTCGTCGGAGTATATGGCTGGTCATTTATATTTACATATGGAGCAGGAGGTGTCGAATCGGCACTGCTCCCAGACTGCGCTGTCACAGCCGTCGAGAAGGTCACTCCGCTCGCTGCGAACACTGACAACACGATCATCGCCGTCATGAGGACGGCCTGGAATTGGTGGGTTTTGCGTGTCATTGGTATCGGTGGTCCTGAGTTTCTCGTCGTGGTTAGCCCGAGAGACGATGATATCGAGTCGCGTGCGACTCTGCCCAAGCCGCAGCGGCGACCCGCCCGCCAAGGCAAGCCGGGAGAGAGGATGAAGGGTCGACAGTACACGGTCGGTCCAGCTTCACACATCCATTCGGCCAGCCATCCCATCGCGAGTTGGAATCCAGTGGAATGACTGCTGTGGGACACGTCCAACTACCGGTAAGTTGTTCGCGTGTCCACGTCTGCGAGTGCCGAGATGCATGGAAAGAGCCCAGGCTGCCCACAGGGCTCCCTGGACCGCCCTCCCTGCCCCGGTTTAGGCGGGGGCTTCGCACTCCGAGAAACATCTATCTCTATAGACAATTGTCGGTAACTGACCCCTAGATAAAAAGTGTTTCTCCTGCCGTGTCATGACACGGAGTCAGTGAAATCAGGTTGAAACTCTGAGATACAAATTCGGGCCACTGAACGATGACTGGCTAGCACACCAGAGGCGCCGTCAGGAATCTCTTCGAGACAAAAATCACGTTGGCAGAAATTGTCATATATTGAATGTCTTAGTCACATAGACTGCCAGCGAAAAATTGTAATTGAGATGAGAAGTGCCAGAAGCCCACCAACCAGTCCGAATCCCGGTCCAGTCGTTCCCGGGGGTGTTGGGGACCGAGTGTCATTCGAGAGCGTTCGGTTCGGCTGGAGGACCCCATCAGTGGTAGGCGTCACTGTCGTCTTGCTTGCCGTCGGTTGCGATGTCGCTGTCTGAGTTGGGGTTGCAGCCACACTCGAAGGTGGTGTTGGTGAGTGAGGTGAGGTCGGTGTCACCGTGGGCGTCGGCGACGTGGGTGGTGTCATCGTTGAAGACGTGGGAGTGGGAGTCGTCGTCGGAGACGGGGTTGGCGTTGCTGTAGAAACTGCGGTCGTCGGAGTCGGGGTCGGTGTGGGCTCGTCGTCAGAACTCCCCCCTGGCACACTTCCTCCGGGACCAGATCCGCTCTCGGAGCCACCATCCGAAGTCTCCGTCGGAGTGGCTGTCACCGTTGGCGTGGGAGTGGCAGTCGGCGTCGAGGTTGGCGTTGCGGTCGCCGTTGGAGTGGGGCTGGCAGTCGGCGTCGCCGTTGCAGTCGGCTCGATCGTAACCGAGTGGGAATCGCTCAGGCCGAGGAGTTCTCGGTTGCCCTCGACGGTGTCTGTTCCGCGGACGGCAACGTAGAGGCGATACTCTCCGGTCGAAAGATCGGCTGTCGAGAGAGAGACATCATGCGTGCCAGTGCTGGTCGTCCCGACATCAACTCGGCGGTCAGTGTCACTGGTGGCGAGAACCACTTCGATAGCGTCGATTGATTCCCCACTTACCAGTTCACTGACCGTCGTCGAAAGAGAGAGTGACTCTCCCGTCTTGACTGTCGCCGGGGCGTCAACGCTTGCTGTGTAGGCGGGTACAATCACTGGCAAGACGGTCTGAAAGATGCCGTCAGCTTCCAGGACGAGTGTATAACTCCCCGGGTCGAGATAGCTCGTCTCGAAGGCAACCGTCCCATCGCCCGTGAGTTGTTTCGAATCGACGATCTGTCGGTCCGCATTGTAGAGGTGCACCTTGTACTGCGTGGCACTCGGAGCCGTGGCGTCCACAGACAGCGTCGTTCCTGCCTGCACGCGAGAAATTGCCGAGACAGTGTAGCTATCGCCTTCGAACTCGACGGTCCGTTCCGGGACGTCAACGTCGCTAGAAGAGCCGAGCGAATACTCACTGGCAGCACTGGCAGTAAAGATGAGGCCAGCAGTTGCCACGGTGAGCGCAAGAATCGTCAAACCGACCGCCACATGCGTGCGTCTCACTGTTGTCGTACTCTCCCCAAACGATGAGTAAATAGCTTCTGGCTTCGCGATGGATCCTTGCTCTATCGAGTCTGCGACTCCGAGTACATCTTAATCAGAGCGGGGGTCGACGACAAAAAATGAAAGAGACGGACGAAAGGAGACAGGAGAAACCTCCCCACCGTGTGTCCCTGTCCGGGCCGACCTGGTAAGTCGAGAGTGTGCGTCTCGCAGATGACGGCCAGAAATGTTATTAGTAGTGAAGGTTTTAAGAAGGGAGCTAGCGTATCGAATTTGTGTGCCAGGAAAGGGTGCATCACGATGGGGAAAATACTACGAACGCCGTTGAGTCCTGAGCAAAGAGCCACGTTCTCACTCGTGAGGGAGGGGTGAGTGGCGAATGGTTGCAACGAAAGAAGACTACTGTCCACACTGTGACCGGGAGACGAAGATCGTCAAGACAGTCCCGCATCAGGACAACCGGTGCATGGAGTGTGGATCGGCAGTCACCGAGTGAATCACCACTACCAGGCAGACAGTTATAGTCCTGATCTGAAAGTGAGAGAATTGTGAGGACATTCTCAGCGGACCAGCCGCTCGCTCGAGGAGAGACATTTACCCAAACTGAAGCGCTCAAAATCCACGAATCACAGTGGATTCAGCCGGAAGTATTATAGTATCTACATTAAAAGTAGCAGTCATGAGTCGGTATCCTCGGCGAGCCCGGCAGGCGCAACTGAAATGTATCGACTGCAACGCGCCCGTTGTCCAGACCGTCGACGACGGTTTCGCCTGTGTCGAGTGCGGTGGGTCACCCATCCAGTCACAGGCAAGCCCCACCGCAGATGACTGAGGTAGGCGCCAGTGTTACGCACTTACTGCTGTATCAGTAGCCGGGCTGTATCGTTCACGACAGTCAAGAGAGAGTGAGCGCTCTGGACGGGAGTGAACACCAGCGACGTGACCGTAACAGACCGACGATCACAGCGGAAGAGGGGGTAATTCCACCCGAGAAATTACGGCTGGAGCGCAGCAGCGAGTTCTCGCGTCAACGTTGTCGGCTGCGTATAGCGGTCTGCTGGGTCGGTAGTCAGGGCACGGGCCAGAACGTCGTCGACAGCGGGAGGCACCATCTCAGCGTGGCTCGCATCGGTGAGCGTCCCGTCCCGGATGGCTCGCTCGACGTACGCCGAGTCCGAAAACGGCTCACTCCCCGTCAGCAGCCAGTATGCGAACGCGCCCAGTTGATAGACGGGTGTCGTCGAAAGGACACGGCCCTCGTCAAGTTGCTCCGGTGCGCTGAATGGGGTGACTCGGGGTTGATAGTCCTCGAGCACCGACCGGACCGCGTCTTCGATACCCCAACCGGCCAGCGAGGCGCGCGCCGTCTCGGCTTGCATGTCGATTCGAACCCGCGAGGGTTCGATTGCAGTGCGCGTCACGTCCGCCTGACGCGCCGTCTCGACTGCCTCGCCAACATCAGCGAGGACCTGCAGGCGTTCGTCCAGTGAAAGTCTTGGCTGGAGCGCCCTGGCCGACCCGCTCGCAGAACGATACGCCACCCAGACAGCGGGACTCGGCCCAACCTCGAAGATGGTCGTCACACAGGGATGATCAGCAAGCTCGCGCCAGTCCTCGACGATGTTGGTAAACTGTTTGACCGCTGCGCGCTCGCCGACGCGGTCGGGGTCCAACAGGGCAATCCGTGCGTGCTCGTCGTCCGTCCACGTTGCATCGTAGGCGTAGACGGGCCCCGAGATATCGTCTTCTTCCAACTGCGAGAGGTCGGGAATGGCCGCCATGAGCGTACTCGTCGGCATGGCCGCGGCGACGTCGTTGCTCACCGACGCTTCCGAATCAGCCTCGTCATGTGCTGGCTGGGGCGTTCCGGTCAACCGCTGGCGCTTGAAGCGGACGCCAGAGGCAGCAATTGAGTGGCGAAGGAATCGATGCTCGCGGACATCGCGGACGCCCCCATCGACGGTCAGGACCTCCAATTCCTTGAAATCGTACTGGCGCTGGATGGCCTTGCCGTACTCACAGGCCTCCGAGAGGTCCTCGCTGGCCTGGAAGACGTAATGCCCATCACCAGGTATCACCACCCACGCGGTCAGAAACTCGCTGTAGGTGACGTGCACCGACTCGAAGAGCGTGTTCCAGTAGATGTCGCCGACGACGTCCTCGTCGTCCCAGCGCAACAGACAGGGATGGCGGTCCTCGTTCATCCTATCTTCGCCTGCGCGCATCGCATCCATGCGCGTCCGGTGTGTCGAGAATTCTCTCCCCGCACCTGCCCTGCGTGCGTACTCTCTGAGTCGCCACTCGCCGTTGCGTTCGATAATCTCGAGCGGTGGCCTGCAGGGCGGCGGCGCTGTTGCACCGACGAGCGACGACGGCAACGTCGCATCTGTCTCTCGGTCCATGTCAGTAGTCATCGAAACAGGCAGTCAGAGACGGCTCGAATCCTGAAGGGACACACCGAAGACCTTCTGCGACTGATTGCAGTGCTGAACTGTCTCTCCGACTTACCTGTCGCACGTCTTCAGGTACCTAGTGGTTCTACTTGTGTATTCGGGTTTCTCACATCTGGAAGAAGCAAGTCCGACTGGGAGGTGACACCGAATAGTGACGTGAACACACAACACCTCCGGCGCATGTGAAATACCCACACCCACAGCTTGCAACACGATTTCGTCCGCAGGCACCACTGAAAGAGGCGCTAAGTGACAAATCAGGTAGTATTCAACTAAGTAGCAAATTACAAGTACTCGCTAAACATCATTCACGATTACTAACCAGATGGTATCTTCCCAGCAGGGGCAAGCAGTCACTTCCACTGGCGAGTCTCGTGTCATCGGGACGCCGGAGTCGTATCTCGTGGGGCAGGACTCCGATGTCGAACCAGTGTTGAGTGTTGTGATACCCACAATGAACGAGGAGGAGGGCATTGGGACGTGTCTGGACTGGGTCACGGAGGCCGTCGAAGAACTCCGGGTGCCGACCGAGATTATCGTCGCCGACAGCTCCACGGACCGCACCCCGGAGATTGCCGAAGAGCAGGGGGCAATCGTCGTCGAGCCTGATGACACTGGCTACGGCTATGCCTATCGCTATGCGTTCGAACAGGCACGTGGTGAGTATCTCGTCATGGGCGATGCCGATACGACCTACGACTTCTCGGAGATCCCGCGCCTGCTCGAGCACCTCAAAGAGACCAACGCCGACATGGTGATGGGCAGTCGCCTGGAGGGCGAGATCAAGCCCGGCGCGATGCCCCCGTTGCATCAATACATCGGGAATCCACTGCTGACGCGATTTCTGAATATCTTCTACGATGCCGGCGTCAGTGACGCCCACAGTGGCTTTCGGGTGTTCACGGCCGACGCACTGGAGGCGATGAACCTGAAGACCGACGGGATGGAATTCGCCAGCGAGATGATCATGGAGGCTGGGGCCTCCGACCTGGACATCGAGGAGGTGCCGATTACGTATCACGAGCGAAAAGGCGAAGAGACACTCAATAGTTTCCGCGACGGCTGGCGTCACGTGCGCTTCATGCTCGTCAACGCCCCGGGCTACATCTTCTCCATCCCGGGCGCCGGGTTCTCGATGCTCGGCTTGGTGGTCATGCTGTTCGCGTTGACGAACATGCCGATTCAGGGCGTACTGCTCGGGGCGAACTCCATGATCGTGGGGAGTTTGCTCGTGATGGTCGGGTATCAGGCGGTGAGTCTGGGTGTCTTCTCGACAGTGGCTGGCGACCCGATCCAGAAGCCCTCCGCTGGTGTGTCTGCCTGGATAGGCGAGAATCTCACACTCGAGCGAGGAGCAACGGCCGGCCTGTTGCTCTTCGGACTCGGGGCCGGCTATGGCTCGTGGTTGTTCGGAACCTGGCTGCAGAGCGGCTCTGTGACGACCGCATTTACCGTACAGGCCATTGCAGCCTTCACCGGTATCGTCCTCGGGATGCAGACAATCTTCTCTGCATTTTTCCTGAGTATGGTGGAGTGAGCCTACACCAGAGCGCAGGAGAACGTAGGCAGTCACGTCGAGACCGAGGGTCAGTATGTTTTCAGCCGGAGAGAATGACCGATGGAGTTTATATTCAGTGTAGCCGACTTTCTGAGCGACCATGTCAAAAGCGAAACTTGCGGGTGTCGTACTGGCTGTAAGCGTGATTGCAACACTTCTCGTCTGGAAAGTAAGGGGCTAGAATACTCCCGGCGGCGAACAACAGCAGGCGCAGTTGTCGAATAACAGCGAGACCGTACGAGGAGTCCTCTCCAGCAGCAGGCAACACCTGAGTCACTACCGCATCGCTGTTGGGAGAGGATACCCTGGCTGCGTCTTCATCCGCTGCCCTACCCATCTACGGCGAGGAAGAGATCACCGCGACCGCTCGGTCGGGGAGATGAACCGGACGTCAGCAACAGCCTTGACGTGCGAGCCGTCTGCGCTGTAGTGGCCGTCGTTTGCACAGCCATCGAAGGTTTCGTTACCGTCGTCTCTGTGGAGCATCGCGACGAGTTCGTACGTGCCCGGCGCCGGGGCCGTCTCCAGGGGAAGCGCCACCCCGCCGTAGGAGCCAGGGGCGAGGTATCCCGTGATGCCATAGATCTCGTGAGTGCAGCCCGAATGTCCTCCGTCACCACCGTTACTCGAGGTAGAGACATCATCACCGCCTTGGACACTCGCGTGATGGCCACCCGAATCCGGCGTCTCGTGTACCATGATGAAGCCACCCTCGGGCAGGTCCGCGCGAGCGATGAGCACGCTCGGTACGTCGACGTCCAGACGACGCGTCTGTTTGCTGAATTCGATGCGGGCGTCGGCCGAATCCTGACTGGCCTGGGCCGTCCCAGTCCCAACGCCTGCAAGTGCTACTGTTGCCACACCGAGTTGCTTGAGCACCGATCGCCTAGAGGTTGAATGCATTACACTTCAATATGATTCATAGATAATATCTGTTTCGTCACATTCTCACATCGAATCAGCAACGTATCGGGACTGGCCGAGGACAGGAGTGCCCGCACGATTTCATACTCCCACCACCGGGTGGAGAGGGCCACAGAATGACGCTCCAGAGAAGTGAGACACTGTGTGTCCGTCCATACCCAGAGACGTCCTCCGCAAGGACACACTGTACAAAGAAACCCTCCACTGGATATGATCACGGCCGATGGCCAACATCGCGCTGCCCGCTGCGGGGCGAATGCCAGCCAACGGTCTCACAGAGCGCCACCGTGACCCAATCCCGTGCAGATGGGCGTGGCCAAATCCGGGCTGAGAGTGGACACGTAGAGGCGAGAAAGGCTTCATAATCGGCTTCTGTCTTGCGTTTTCTCGATTTCAGGTGGTGAGGCGGGCGCTGTGAGGGTGGTGTGAGGACCGTAATTCGCCGGAGAGACGTGCGCTCGCGTTCGATTTCGGGCAATCAGTGAGTACACGAGAGGGTGACGGACAGCCAGTATCCAGATGATCGAAACCATCGAATTCGAGTGTTTTGGTGACTCTTACACCGATTAATGAAGATTTGGGGGGCGTCGCCCGGAAACGAGGTCTGGCTGGGGAACGCAACGATGAATCACGAGCGTCCGCGGTGAAGTCCGTGTGCCTGCAGATATCCGGGGTGTCAGAGAGACATGCCACCCTAGACAGTCACGACAGCCAGTCAGCGGCCCTCACAGGCAGGGCTGCGCTGGTGAATGACGTGATGCTCCGAGTGCACACGTGGTGTCTGCTGCGACGCCCACGCAGTGACGAACCCCCACAGGGCATGACACACAGAAACACCACCCCATCACTCACTTCCTAGTTGCCTCGCAGAGACTGCACAAACACTGTCCTTGCGGAGGTACGCCCCGAGTATGAACGGGTGGAGAGTCCCTCAGGGACATCTAACACGCCTTGGGTGCGGGCTTGTGCCCTTGCCTCGGATCGTGAAACAGTACAGACACGACTCCGATTCGGCCGTGTGACCCCACGGCACAGCACAGGCACTGCTGGACAGGACCCAGCCAGTGGCCGACTGGGACGTGAGCAACCTGATACTGGTCACACAATGCATGCGGACAACGGCGGAGCGTGAACCGCGCGCTCTCTCGTCCGAGCGTCGCCACCGATTATTGTCCGGCCTGCGGTGTCGGCGTTGCTGCGGGGAGGTGTGGCACTCACCATCCGCGGGGAGCCCCTTGTCTCGTCCAGACGCCCGAGTCGACTTCAAGAGGGCTCGGTTGCTTCATGTCGTCAGTCCAGACGGTGAACAGCCTCGGGCGCAAATGCTCCGAGAGACACCATCTCTCCCCATGACCGAACGCTTCGAGTTCCGAACGACTCCGAGCCAGGCAGCCTGCGCTGTCTGTAGACTGCCATACCGACTTCTGTGGGGTATCCTCCGTAGTTATCTCTGGCCCGGGGTGGGCAATGTGAAATCGGAATCTCTCGGGATACTCCAGAACGGGGGTGTCGTGGTTGCGGAGGCGGCGGTGTTTCTCCGAGCGATCGCGTAGCAGTGAGCGCATCACGACCGATGCGATCGAAGCGTTTGCGTGAGATAGATCACACCGAAGGTGAGCGCCGAGAGGACTCCATAGCCCGTGACCAACGGATAGGTCGAGCGGCTGCGACTGGGCGTGCCAACCCGAAGCTCCGGGACTGGCTGGGTGATACTGGGGACACCGAGTGTCTCATCGAGGGCGAGTTGTGTCGGGTACTGCAGGCCAACGCCCGTCTCGATGAAGGGATAGAACACCGTCACCGGCCCGCCATCGAGAAAGTCGAGCAAGAGGTGACTGAAAAGCAAGGCGGAGAGCAATCCTGCATACACCATCTCATTTCTGAAGTGGCGTTCGAGAGCGACGAAGACGAACGCAATGACGCCAAGGGTCACGACAGAGTGAAGCGCACCCTGCACCCCCAGGAGCTTATCTACGTCGGGGAAGATGGCAACGACGCCGGCTGTGAGATACCACGGTGACCGAAAGAGATCTGGGCGGAGAACGTAGGCAACGGTCACGGGCAAGAACAGATGCGTGAGCAGATCCATGAGCGACTCTCGTTGTTGGTTCAACGAGGCCGGCTCACATCAATTCGGCGACGCCTGTCTGAAGTGACTGGAATTCTCTTTGTGGGTTTCGTGACGCGCTGTGTGGTCGGAGCGTCTCGTGGTGGGGTCAGTCGGTGGGATAGCCTCGCCTTCGGGGAGTGAGCGTCGTGGGCAAAAGAGACGCCTCAACGTCTCATACTCCGAGACAGACACAGGGACAGAGACACAGACAGAGGGTCATGAAGATTGAAGCCGATGGCCAGCCTGGTGACGGTGGCGATGTCGGCGATGAGGAAGGTGACTGTTGGGATGGGTTGGGATGTGGTGGCGAGAACAACTCTCACAGGCCCCGAGTGGTTGCAGAAAAGACCGAGCAGTAGCACGCATCCCTCCCACTGAAGCCGTCTGATTCATGAATCGAGCTCGATCACGCTGTGGCGGTCAACACAGGGCGCGAAGTCAACAGCACCTCGCTGGCGTCCGCTCTGGATCCCACCCGATCAGTCCGGCCACCATCGTGTTTGTCACTCGGAGGTGATGAAAAGGACCACAAGTGCCAGCAGCATCGAGACAGCCATTAACGGCATCCACTCACCTGTCTGACTCGCGTGATAGGCGGCTGCAACGGCCGCGCCGATACCAGCGAGGTTCACAACAGCGACGATACGCCGATCGACGACGATGTCGGGAGACCACGTTTCTGACATTATCGGGACGTCGGGCGGGAGAGGAATATACGGCCGGAACAGATTGCTCACTGTGCAAGCCCACGGTGCGTTTTTATATCTGAATCACCGTCACAGCCTGGGGATAGAACATGAGAAATGACTACATGTACGTCTCACTTGGCTTCATTCACTACATGTACTTCTCAGCCTCTAAGAAGTGAGATCTGGTTTCATAGCGACCGATTGTGTAGTCTCACATGGAGGAACGTGAATGGCTACCGATACACCGTGGAGGCAGTCTCGGTCGTCGATATCGCCTGCGGTCATCGTGGGATTAGTCGTTGCGCTGTTCGGAAGTTCGCTCCTTGGCCTTCTGGACGTTTCAGACCGCCTCAGCACGACGACAGCTGGCCAGCTGATAGTGAATGCACTCGTGATGTGGGCCTTGGTCGCGGTGGTACTCGTGGTTGTCCTGTATTGGGAGAACCGTTCGGTTGCATCGATTGGACTCACATTGCCGAGTCGGCGCGAAGCAGGTGTCGGGGTGGCTGCGGGCGTTGCAGGCCTCCTCGTTGGGCTTCTGGCAACAGGCATCGCTGTTGTGGCATTTCAGTTGGACCAACCGGAGACACTCTCGACGCTTGCAGACCTCTCTTTGCCCGTGAAACTCGTGATTGTCGGGACGGCCGTCATCACTGAAGAAGTGTTGTGGCGCGGGTATCCGATCGAACGACTGACTGAACTTACGGGCAGTCTCTGGATCGGGGCTGGCGTGAGCGGCCTCGTGTTCCTCGCCGTCCACTACCCCGCGTGGGGTCTCGTCGGTGCAATCCCACAGGCAGTCTTTACACTGGTGATCGTCGGTGTATACGTCAAGACTCGCAACGTCGTTGCCTGCATGCTTACGCATACGGTCATCAACGTCGCCATGGTCCTGGTGTTGCCAGCGCTCATGTGAAGAGCGCTGTCGGGTGGGAGAACTGGTATTGTCAATTGCGGGTGTGGGCGCTTCTTGATTGAATTCGCCACGAGAGCTCGGTCTGGTCGGCCAGTCCCACCCGGGTGTGCACGCACTCTGACTGAATCCACACAACTCTCAGCGCTCACTCTCAAGAGGGCGTTGTATTGTCACCCAGGGCTAGCCACGAAGCAGTTCGCGAGGTGCATGAGGAGAGACCGACCAGTTTTTGAACGCTACAGGTAAACATAATCTCAATGGGAACTGATCCAGACTGGCGCGCGCTGTTCCCGCCGGCAGTCAGGCGGTTGCCCGCCGATCTCGCAGCAGTGCTTGGCTACGTCGGTCTGACCCTGCTTGTCGTGTTTCTCCCCGTCATCAACGAGACGCCGCTGCGAGTCGCCGTGGGCCTCCCCTTTGTCCTCTTCGTCCCTGGCTATGCCTTCATTGCTGCGCTCTTTCCCGAAGCAGGCGCGACTGCGAGCCAGACCGAGGCGGAGTCATCGGAAGATACCACACCAGCCACCGGGGCTGAATCGACCGTCAGCCGTCGAGAGCGTGGGATCGATGGCATCGAACGCGTCGCCCTCTCATTCGGCCTCAGTATTGCAATCGTCCCTCTGATTGGCCTCATCCTGAATTTTACCCCGTGGGGGATTCGTCTGGTCCCGATCATGCTCTCACTCAGCGCGTTCACGGTCGTGAGCGCCGCAGTGGCAGCTACGCGGCGCTGGGCACTCCCTGCAGACGAACAGTTTCGCGTGCCCTACCGGCGATGGCTCGCCGCGGCGAGAGCCGAACTGTTCGACCCTGCCGACCGAAAAGACGCCGCCTTGAACGTCTTGCTCGTCATCAGCGTCTTGCTTGCAACAGCGAGCGTTGGCTATGCCGTGACTGTCCCGAAACAGGGCGAGTCATTTACAGAACTGTATCTACTCAACGAAACCGACGATGGGGAGTTACTCGCCGATGACTACCCCACCGAATACACGCTGGGCGAATCCCGGTCGCTCTTGGTCGGGATTGGAAACCACGAACACCAGCCGACCGAGTATACAGTGGTGGTGAAACTCCAACGCGTTGAC
This sequence comes from Salinibaculum sp. SYNS191, assembly GCF_037338445.1. NCBI lineage: Archaea > Methanobacteriati > Methanobacteriota > Halobacteria > Halobacteriales > Haloarculaceae > Salinibaculum > Salinibaculum marinum. Next base: position 3,246,011 of record NZ_CP147838.1, on the reverse strand, counting down.
CGCCAACAGGTCGGCAACGAGACGCGGGTAACTGTTCTGGAGCAACAGGAGCTGGATCGGGTACAGACACGCGTCGCAGCCAACGAAACGTGGCACCAGCCCTACGAGGTGACGCCACAGATGAGTGGGCGTGAGCTACGGCTTCTCTTCTTGCTCTACCGCGGCGAAGCACCGACCGCGCCCACCATCGAGAATGCCTACCGCGAGAACCATCTCTTCATTAACGTGACTTCGTGATCTCTGGTGGGACGTGCTTCTCTCGGTGGGAGACGGGAGGGGAATGAAGGCAACGTGAGTGCGCGAGTGCAGTTTCAATACCACACAGAGCATCGCCAGGGAGCCCGACCTAAGGATTGTTCACAATCGAGGCGACTCTCCGGTAATCAAGATACTATAGACTCGAATCCGAACAGTGTGGAGTACCACCGACGCAGGCTCATAGCCACGGCACAGAGACGATTCATCTCGTGGCCGGAGCGAAAGCCGCTTCAGAGCCACTAGCAGGCCTTCTCGAGGCGTCTCATCTCCAGACGGCGAGCTCGCTCCTCTCTCTAAGGGTCGCCCTCGGAGCCATCATGCATCGTCGCTGCTGCCGAAAGCGCTTCACACACGGCTTCCGTCTAGCGGTTTTGTATTTCCTGCTGGGAAGGCATCGATACGGGGCAGGATGAAGAGCCAACTCTTGGTTACGCATCGCCTGTATTCGAGAACAAGAGAGGCTTTCCCGGGCATATTCAAAAATCCCAGATCGCCATTTTCCTGGCCCCACGGGAAGTCACACACAACGGAGAACCTCCAGCAAGAGAGTTCTACCGGCGACAGACGCCGAGTGTGAAGATTTTTCGTGATTGCAGGTGTCTCCTCAGGCACACAAGCAAGTGACGTGGCGACTGCACGCACGTGCGTGTCTGTCGTGTGGCTGGCGTGCGTGCAGGCTTTGGTATGAACCGAATGGGCGTCTGTGTTGGGACCGCTGTGAGTCGTTGGCTGAACGCAGAAAATCCGACTAGCCGGGTCGACACTCTGCGTGCGCCTTCGGATACTCGTCGGGGCTTCCGTACGGGTAGAGGCGACCTCATCGCTGTCTGGTTTGCTCTGTGTCTACCCGAGAAGGGAGAAATAGCGTGACTCCAGGAGAATCCCGCTGAAAAGTCTGGAGTGTGAAGTACGAGATGGAGTCACGCTCGATGACTCACTGCTATCCATCGTCCTCAGCATCGCCATCGGTAGTTCCGTCTGCGGTATGCGTTTCTTCCGTTGTGCTTGACTGGGAGTTCGTATCCGTTGCCGTGATGACGATCGTGTAGTCCTCACCATAGTCACCCACCTTGCTCAGTGTGTCAGTTCCAGATGCGTTGGTTCCACTCACCGAGGCGGATGTTGTCTGTATGACGTTGCCCTCATCGTCTTCGAGTGTCACCGTCACAGTAGTGAGGCCGGTATCGTCGCTTGCCTTCCAGTCAACGCTGAATGCAACGCGCTCACTCGAGCCTGCGTTTGCATTGGTCTTACATTTCTGTGAAGTCAGTTGGTAGAACTCACAGCTGTTGTCCTCCACAGCCTCGATTGTCGTCGTTGGTGAGTTGTCTTGCGGTGTTGGAGACGGTAGTGGTGTAGTGGGCGTCAGAGTTGGCGTTGCTGTTGGCGTTGCGGTGGGCGTTGCAGTGGCAGTCTGCGTGGTCGGTGGCGTTGCAGTCGATGTCGAAGGTGGCGTACTCGTCGGTGTTGCAGTGGCAGTCGGGACTGGCGTCGACGTGGGAGTCGGCGTTGGAGTTCCTGTTGGCGTTGCAGTCGCTGTCGACGGTGGCGTTGCGGTTGGCGTCGTTGTGGGCGTCGCTGTCGACGGTGGCGTTGCGGTTGGCGTTTCGCCGCCTGCTGTTGGTGGCCGAGCCCCATCGGAGATATCGACTCGATTTTCGGTTACGTGGAGGTACGTGATGTCGTTAATCGCCTCGAATTCGACGACCATGCTCAGCGAGCTATCGTGTCTGAGGATACCGTTTCCAACGTTCGCTGTTCGAACGACGACGGCCCCGAAGATATTCGATGTACACCCAGCATTTGGATTGCCACAGGCGCCCCCACCACTAATCGTGAGATTGGCTCCAGGTGCGTAGATCAGCCCAGTGAACTGTGGAGTCCCCCCAGAGATGGAATTGCCAGCGGAGTGCACCATCATGAGCAAATCAGCTGAATCACCGCCGGTATTCACCGCTGGATTGCCGTTCATGACAATATCGCCTTTGACATAGAATGTGACCCGACCATTATCACCCGTGATCGAGTGATCGGTAGCGCCCGGCCCGCCTGTTCCTTTGATGCCTTGTTGAACGCAAGACAGCGTCGGGGTGGTGTGTCTGATCTACAATCTCAGGGTGTTAGAGACGACTTTTCGACCTCAGAAGATCAAGTAGCCGACTCTACCAGCGTTTGCTGAAGAGTCAGAACTATGGTATCTAGGGCCATCGTGTTGATGACGACGGCGATGCCTCTCCCGAATACGTCCGGAGAAGGGGAGCAGGCGGCGAGCCCCTAACTCGCCGCCTGCGTCAGATTATGCACGATGCACTTCCGAGTCAGCTCCCGGAACTGGCCGTGCCAGCTCCGGGAGCGCAGCTTCTCGCCGTCGTCTTCCTTCAATTGCGAGAAGCCCGTTTCACTCATCCAGCGCTGGTTGTAGTCCTCGTTCATCCGGGCGTTGTGAGCCTTCTGCAACGGTGTCTGCTCCCTGTGTTTGATCAACGGTCGCGTTGACTCGGAGCGACACTTCTCGCGGAGGTCACTCCACGAGTAGTTCGCGTCAGCGGACAACACACGCAGGTCTTCCGCGTTCCGGCGGAAGACCTGCATCCCGATGTAGCCGTCCCACGCCTTCTGTGTCGTGAAATGAACGTCCTTGATCGCCAGCGAGTTCACGTCAATCAAGATCGTTGTCTTCATCGACTGGAACGAGTAGTTCGCTCGGTCGCGGTAGTGGTAGCTGGTTTGATCGCGCTGGAAGCCACTTGCATCGATCGCGGCTTCACCACTCCAGCCCGCCTGCTCCGCCGACGCGCGGAGCAGGCGGCGCAGTTCACGCATTCGGTACTCTTGCTCCCACCGGCAGAACGAACTGTAGTGCGGTGCCTCGTCAAGTTCGAACACGGCGAGGACATCAGACATCTCGTTGAGGTAGTCCTCGGTCTCCCGGAGACTCTTTTCTAGTTCGACACGGAACAGAATCAACGCGATCTGTACCCACTTGGCGTACCCGGCCGCGCCGTCCGGCGCGGCGGGTACGTCCGGCTCGTCAACGTGTTGTTTGGCTAGCTTTCGACACATCCAGGCAAGCCGTCTGAGCGATGCCATATCGCCAGACGGCGTCCATTTCAGGGTGAATGTGTCGGAATATCTCCGAGAGAGCGCCTGAAACCCTCCTCAACCGGACGCAAAACGAGGCATCCTTTGAACGTCACAGAGCCATTGACGACGACCGTGACATCTCCATTTGCAGTATCGAATTCCGTGCCTGAATCAATTGTCCTGTCACCATCTGCAAAGTATGTCCCATTCTCGAGTGAATCGTCATTCAATGCCGTTGAGAGATCGGTGCAGCCACCTGCTTTGCACTCGTCGATCCGCTGTTCGATTTCGCGATCCGGCGAGGGGCGATCGACGCCTTCTGTGATTGGCCCCACGATCTGCCCGCTCGGCCCGCTCTCGACAGGATCGCCATTCTCTGCGGTTGCAGCAACGGCATAGTTGAATCGCTCTTTGACGGGGACCGTAAGCGTCACCGAGACCGTCTCATTGCCAGGGTCGTGCACAACGCTTCCCTCATTTCGGTCACTGAAGTACTCATACCAGCCGTCGTGATACTCACTGGTGACCGTCACTTGCACCTTCTGTGTCGTAAGTGGGTTTTCGCGATTCTGGGATTCGTTCGGGTAGATCAGCGTCGTTCCATTCTCTCTGACGGTGAGGGGCGAAGTGGCAGACGAAGTCTGATCGACGCCAGTGACTCTGATGATGGGGAAGGTGAGCGTGCCGTTGCGATAGTGATATTCCGGGACGGAGACCATCTGAGTGTAGTCATCCTGGTGACGCCAGACACCCCCTCCTTGGTATGCAACCACGGTCTCACCGACTTCGTACTCGATTGCGCCGTAGGTCTTATTCAGCAGGAGTGTTTCCGTGCCGGTCTCGGAAATCGAGGCGAGTTGAATCCGGCCGGCATCGTCATCGACGCGCACCGTCCCCCCATCACCGCCGCCAAGGCGAATCTGCTGTGTCGGTGAATCACCCAGTGCAACCTGACTCACCTGAGAGTCGAGTTGTGCCATCGAATTCGAGGCTCGATCAGCCCCAACCTGATCCTGGACGTCAGTCAACGCAATCGTTCCGATTGCAAGCGTTATCGACACTCCAGCAATCACCATGCCAACCATGAGGACGAAGCCAACGACTGTTGATATCCCGCGGTCGGCCGTGGGTGCTGGAGTGGTCATACGTGGTAGTTGGTCAGTAACGATATAATTAAATCGAGCGTTTTCTGAGCGTGAAATAACCCGCGTTTTTGTTGAATCAAAGGTATCTCTGAGATATTTTTACGGGAGAAGTGGAGCCTCGAATAGCGTGAGATGGTGTTCAATCAGGTCATAGAAGATACGATACGGCGCATTCCATAGTGAGAAAATGAACGGAGCACGTAGTACTATGAAGCAGTTCTCGCTCCATGAGGACAACATGCGAGACGAATCGAGATGTCTGAGATCTCCCTGATTCGATCAGAGTGGGTTTTCAGTTGCTTCGCCTTCGCTCGAAGACCGCGCTTGTGCCTGCGTCACCCGTGATATCAGACCGATGGAGTGCAGCCTGCCCCTTCGAGCGCATAGAGAGCCACTGCGTTTGTGAGCCACGCTAGCGCTACGGGAGGAACGACACCCAGCAGCGGTATGTTCTCCGTGGCCGCGAACGTGCCTATCGTGCATGAGACGAGAGACTGCCTTCTCACCCACAGCAGAGAAACACGCGAAGATGCTCGCCGCAGCGAACTCTCAGTCACCAGCTTGAATCTTCACACACGGACTCCGTCTGGCGGTTTCTCTCTCTCGGTCGATGCACAAACGACTGGAGTGACTCTCTGCTCTGGGGTCGACTCACAGCCACAGACGTTGCATTCGACATCGAGACGGCCTCTCTGTGCTGTCTCTGCAATAGTGATGTTCCCCGAAGAAACAGGCAGCCAGTCGCCACACAACGCGATAATCGGGCGCGAGAAGGACTCTAGCGGCCGTTCAAGCCAGGTGTGAATATTCTGGGTGCACCGAAACGCAGCTATTGCATGCGTTCAACATATCGAGTTCGAGAGACAGGCCGTGATCTGTCGAGGGCCACAGCGCCTGCGTCTAACTCGACGGTATTCGACGAGTGTGGACGCCGACTGGAGGTCTGGAGTTACCTGGGCGTACGCACAGCGATGGGAGAGTGAATGCAGTTGTATGCAACAGGGACGTTCTGGCGAACGACTGCTCACCAGGAGCCCGCAATCGCACGCTGATAGGCAGTTTCTGCCTGATCGGCGACTGCATCCCAGTCATAGCGCTGTGCGCGTTCGGTCGGGTCTGTCGGTGGGCGCTTCCCACCGAGTGCTGCTTCGAGTGTCTCTGTGAGGGACCCCACTGTGGGATCGACCAGGAAGCCAGCATCGTCGATGACTTCGTCCGCGGCCGACTCTGGGTGGGCAGCGGCAATGACGGTGCAATCAGCGGCCATTGCCTCGACGAACGTGATGCGAATGCAGCGATGAATGTGCTTCAACGTGGCTTTTCTGAACTAAGGCTGGGATGGCCCGAAGACACGCCTGTGGGGACGCGCTCCCTACGTACACCGATGACTTCCTAGAGGTGTCTGCAAAGCGCGTCGTAGAAACAGGAAGCCTCGAGACGTGACCCCGAGGCGATTTGCGAATGCCTCATTTCAGACTCTCCCCACCCACCCCACTGCTTCCGCTGTTAGCGCAGAACAAACACCACCGTCAACAGCAGAAAACAACGTCGCCTCACTTCAAGCGGACTCCAACAACGTTGCTAATCCGCTTCGGACTGCCGAAACGGACTGCTCCAACCGATGTTCGTTGTACTTCCCACCGCCTTTCCCTCGATTGTATTCCGCTGACGTTGTAATTCCTAACTGCGCCAGTTCCCCCAGATAGTCGCGTACTGAGCGCTCCGAAACTGGACTTGTTCCTTCTGCATGGGCCACTTCACGGTACATATTCACAACTTCACGCGTCCGTGCTGGCGTCTCGCCACGCTCGTGAAGCAGCGTCAGTGCGTACAGAACGAGTTTCCCGTGTTGAGAGTAATTCTGTATCCCTTTCACCACCTGATCTGTCTGGACGCGCTCGCGGGCGACCTGCACATTCGCTTCGGTCACGACATCCGAACCGGTCTCCCGTGCGACGTCCCCGGCCTCCAGCAGAAGATCCAGGGCCTTCCGTGCGTCACCCGAATCCTTCGCGCCGTAGGCTGCACACATTGCGACGACCCCGTCTTCGAGAACGCCATCCTGAAACGCGACCCGTTCGCGTTGTTCGAGCACAAGCCGGAGTTCATCGGCGTCGTATGCGCTGAAGGAGACTTCTTTTTCGCAGAGAGATGAGCGAACCTTCGAGGAGAGTTGACTCCGGAAGTCCAAGTCGTTCGAGATACCGATCACGCCGAGTTTCGTCTCACTAATGTCGCCGTTCGAGCGCGCACGCGGCAGTTTATATAGCAGCGAATCGTCCTCGATATGGTCGACTTCGTCAAGGATAATGAGTACCGTTCCCCCACACGCATCGAGTTCATCGAAGAGGAACTCGTAGACACTCGCCTGTGGATACCCCGTGTTGGAGATTTGCCGTCCCGGCTCCCGGAGTTCGTTGACCAGTTTCACAGCCACTTGGTGACATCCTCCCCGCCGTGAACGGCGGGACTTCCCGTACCGCAGGTTGGGATATTTGCCGGTCTACGACACGACTTGCTCTCTCGTGCGAAACATCCCGCTCTCGCGGTCGAACAAGTATGTCGATGGCTGTGCCACACAGCCGTTACTCCTATCCTCACCGTGAGGACTCGGAGTTATCTTCTGGCGCATGTTCTCCGCCCCGTTGCAATCCGCGTTCCCGACCAACCCACACGACTGGCAGGCGTACAACCCACGTTCGACACGGTTCGCTTTCGTGTCGTCACCACACTTTGAGCAGGTCTTCGATGTATCCCACTCGTTCTCTTTCAGCACCTCGACGCCACGTATCTCGCCTTTGTATTCGAGGTACTGGTAGATGCGGTCGAACGCCCACGTATGCAACTTCTTGTTGCCCGTCTTGCCCCAATCAGATTCTCTCACGTCTTCGGGCCAACTCACCGCGAGCGTGCCCACGTTCCGTTCGACACACTCGGTGATGATGGTGTCCGTCAGTGTGTGGTAGAAGTGCGTCTCGCGGTCTGCGAGTTTTCGACGCGCCCACATCGACTTCTCAGACGGGCCGTTCTCACCCTCAGTATCGTATTCAGCACGTTTGAAGTAGTGCTTGTCTTCTTTGAGCGAGTTGCCGGGGTAGAGAACGTATTCGTCGGGGAACGCGACCGTGGCAAGGTTCTTGATGCCAAGGTCGATTCCCGCAACTTCGCCGCCTGCGGAGTCGAGGGTTTCGAGTTCGACTTTGCAGACGAAGTGTAGTTCCCACTCGTCACCAGTCCAGACCGCACGAACGTTCTGCACCGAGTTGACTTCTGCGAGGTCAACGTCGGGCCGTGTCTGGTACCCACAGAGCAGGAAGTCCGACCAATACTCCTTGAGGTTCGAGCCTTTGCTGAGTCGAACGCGGTTGTTCTCGGGGTCGTGTTTGAAGCCGTCTTCTTTGAACGTAATCGTACTCTTGGGTCGGGTGTCGCCGTGTTTGCGGTAGCCGGGCGGATTCGCCTCGTCGAACTTGTGTCGCAGGTCGAACCATGACTGGAAAGCGTCGGAAAGTTCTTCGATGACTTTCTGACTGGATTGTGCGTTCAGGTCTTTCCAGCACGGTTGGTTCTTCATGTACGATTTCAGCACGCTTTCGTCTGGGATTTCGCCGGTTGCGTTCCAGATTCGGTCGACTGTCCATCGTGCGACGTTCCAGATTTTTGAGGCGGAGTCTCCGAGCGAGTCGAGGCCATCACAGACCTGTTGCTGGTTCTGGATGGAACCAACGTAGGTGCGAGTGGCCTCAATCGCCATACATAGCCTATGTCGATAGAGTTACTTAATGATTCGGATTAGCGTGGAATATCCGGCCTTGCTATCGACGGTGGTCGGTGTAGGAGTTGTCGGATTCACTCCCGCCGTAGAGTGGTATGCACAAGAACTGAATAGTAAACGAAGACGGGCGAGCGGCTACACAATCGGTGGCTTCGCCTTGCTCGCAATCACTGGTCTGTAACGCTCTTCACTGACTATTCAACAGTTGCAGTGACCACTCAACGGCGGGATTCTCTCCTCGCAGAAAGATAGGACGTGTTCAGTCCATCGCAGTTGATCTCAATTGTGCGTAACGCAAGTCCCGATACCTTGGTTGCGTCCGTTTCGAGCGTGCGGAGAAGGTAGCGCGTGGCTGCTGTCTTCCCGACGCCGCTTTTCCCATAGAGAAAGACGTTCGAAGGGGTCTCATTATTAATGACCGGTTGGAGCGCCGCGTGATACCGGCTGAGTTCTTCATCGCGCCCGACGAGGTTGTCCGGCGTCCACTCTTCGAGGAGTGCCTCTCGGTTTTCGAAGATTGAGTTGTTTGGGGTGAACGAAAAGTCGCTCATAGCACTATCACTCAGCAGTAGTATATAAAACCAATAATTCCGCTGTTTCCGCTGTTATTGTTGTTTATCTATTTTGAGTTGGCTGGTTCCCCTGGTAACGCGGAGAGAGTAGTCTCTCAGCGCCACCTCTGAAATGCACTCGAGAAACGTGTGGTTGGGAGTCACAGCGAGACGATCAACGGAACCGATGGGGTGTCTGGGTGCTCTCATCTCCCCGAGAGCTGTCACGCTAACAGCGGAACCAGTGGGGTACGGATGAGCGAAGTGGTATGGTTGGATAGGTTCGAGGCGAACACCCCACCGCTTCCGCTGTTAGCATTGTTCCATCACGATACGTTTCGTCTGTGACTCGCTTTCCCTTTTTACTAACAGCGGAACCAGTGGGGTGGGGGTGTTTTTCTAAAGGCTCGGTCTCTCGTTCACCCCCTACCAGCCAATTGCTCAGCAACTCGAGCTCAGATCGGCGCTGACGTCTCGATTCGATCTGCTGTTCATGGTCTCGGACTCCCCCGACGAGGAGGACGACCCGGTGATCACCACGAGCCATCGATGGCACGCTGATAGGCTGCTTCTGCCTGATCAGCGACTGCGTCCCAATCATAGCGCTGGGCGCGTTCGACAGGGTTCGTAGGTGGGCGTTTCCCACTCAGTGTGGCGTCGAGTGTTTCAGAAAGGGATTCGACCGTGGGATCGACGAGGAAACCCGCGTCGTCGATGACTTCGTCCGCGGCCGAATCAGGATGGTCCGCACCGATGACGGTGCATCCAGCGGCCATCGCTTCCACGAACGTGATGCCAAACCCTTCGCGTGTACTTGGCGAGACGAATACAGACGCGGCACGCATCTGTGCGAGAACCTCCTCATACTCTTCAAGAAATCCGAGGAAGGTGATTTGGTGGCTGCTGTCAAGTGCTTGTGCCTGCATTTCAAGAGCATCCCGCTCGGGCCCGTCACCAACGATTCCGAGCGTCGCATCCGCAGGCGCACCGCGGTCAAATGCGTGTAGCAGAACATCGACATGCTTGTCCGGGATTAACCGACCCGCGAACAACACGTCAAACCCAGTATCCGCAGGGGATATCTCCCGAATCGACGCGTAGTCGATACCGTTTGGAACCGTTCGTACCTTCGACCTCTCAACCCCGAGTTTCGCGAGTCGGTCTGCGGTCAGGCCTGAGACGGCAATTGGATACTGCGGTACACGTGCAGTGAGACGCTCGACAACCTTTCCGAATGGGGCGAGAGCATCGAGGTACTCCTCCCAGTAATTGCGCCAGACTTCATGCCACGTCGTGACGAGGAATTCGTTGGTAGTGTTATCGTCTGTATTCGGGTATCGTCACCCGGGCCCGATGACCTCGCTGGAGCCGAGCGGGTGTACACGGAGTTCACCGAAGCCGTACTTCGAATGCGTTCCAACCCGGGTGATTGCGTTCTTCGCCGTTTCGACCGGTCGGTCACCGGTGTACACGACGGTCTGTCCGTGGTCGATGGTTTCGCAACGATACACGTCGCCCCCCTCGACGATCCGCTCCTCGCGGGTGCGCAGAGCGTCTTCGTCTTCGGCACTCCACCACCATGGAACGTCGACATCGTTTGTGTCCGGGTACGTCGAGCGAAGCACGAACGGCGTAACGAGTTCGAGAACGAACGAGTCGCTCTCTTCTAATCTCGTGTACGCCAGTGTGTCGAGGTCAACTGTTTGGGTGGCCTTCAATCGAGTCGTGCCGTAGCCGTAGTTCCGCTGTCCGCCGAATTGAATCCCATCGAGTTCGTCGTCCTCAACGGGGAGTATCCCAGATTTCTCGGCGTGGAGATATGCGTGGACGAACAGCCCCGTCGTGTGTGTATTCTTCCGGGCCGACGCCGCTTTCCCGAACACCGTTTCGTGGGCGAGGGCTGGTTGTCCGGACTGCGTGCGGATATCGTGAGCGTTCAGCGCGTCCCGTGGTCGGGATTCCAGCAGCCACCGATGCTCGGGATGGCGATGGAGGAACAAGTCATCGTAGGTCTCGACCTCGGGAAGTGTCCCGCCAAGTGCGGGCCTCGTACCGCTTTTCGAGTGCGTATCGGGGAACACACCGAACTGGCCCGGAGTGAACACGCCGTGGCTGGCGTGAATTGCACTCTGGCGCTCCCCGGAGAGAGTCTTCGTGAGCGCGTGATAGATGGCGTTCCCGCTCACGTAGTAGGGGTGGCCGAGGTAGTCGGTCTGCAGTTCCCAACACACCTGCTGGATTCGAGTCATCGGGGTGCCCTCCAGGCCAGGAAGTCCTCGATGTATTGCAGGGCTGTCGACCACGACCGGATTCGCCGCAGGTTCGCGTCGAGGGCCATGTGCCACTTCTCGCCCGTATCGAGTGGGTGTTCGGGAAGCCGTGACCAGACCGACGCCCACGACTGTCGGGGCGTGGAACCGAGTCTGGCACCAGAGACGGCTGTCTCCGGGGTGATTCGCAGAGAGAACGAATCGCCGGCGAAGACCGTTCGGTATGGAACGACGTGTTCCGAAGCATCGACGGCGAGGGTGAGATCACCGAACGTCGCTCCCTGGCGATAGGCGTGATAGAGCGCGCCGACGAGGAGCGTGTGGTACTTCAGGCTTGTATAGGGGTGATATGGGCTCTCGTTGACCAGCGCGGCCACGTCGCTTTCGAGCCAGCGCTCGTGTGCTCGCTCGGAATCGGACTCTGTGAGAAGCTCCCGAACGGCATGGTCGTCTGGCGCTTCGGTTCGGGAGAGCTCGCTGTCGCCGGTGAGCACCGACAACCTGAACCGGGAGACATGCTGTTCGACCGTCGGTGTCGGATTGCCGGGTGGACGGCTGAGCGCCGCCGCGTCAGCGTCCGCCCCGTGAGGGACAGCCTGATTGACCGCCACGCCGGCGAAGGTTTCCGAGGCGAGTCTGTGGCTTTCGCCGGTGAATTTGTGGGCGTCGTGTCGATAGACGCTGTGTAGGTCGGTCATCGGCACTCAATACGGTTTCTGAGTGCTGTGCGGTACTCGGGGAGACGCTCTGCGTTCCAGCGCTCGTCTTTTTCTTCCATCTTCGCCGTGGCCGTTTTGCCCCGGTCGAAGACGCGTCTGAGTTCTCGATCCTCATACAGCGGATTCAGGAGGGTGCACTCGATGATACCGGCGCCGAAGTTCCGCTGTCCGCCTAACTGGTGCATGAACTCTGTGCGGTTGGTGTCGAGGAACTCGATGGCCTCGGCGAGTAATCCAAGAAACTCCGGTTTCACTTCTCGAAAGGTGAGCTGCCAGGATCCGTCGAGATTGGCAACGGCATCGAGTTCGGTGTTCCGGAGGGGTGTGCGATTGTCTTCTTGGTTCCGGGAGACGACGTTTCGGTTCAGTCGTCGATAGTGGCCTTCGGCTTGGCCCTGGGTGTAGTCAACGCTAGAGCGAACTGGCGAGAACTGGATCGGCCGACGCATCACCTTGCCCGGCTGGTTGCTAAATCCCCCGAACAAATCGAGGACGACGCACTCATCACCGTGCTCTCCGCACTCGCCCTTCGGGTGGTACCCTGCTTCGAGGTCGCGGTCATAGATGCTGTCTCGCCGGAAGTTGGCGTTCGCCTCCCCGGGATGGCAGACTGTGTCGCCGTGATTCTGTAGGACTTTCTCCATTCCATGTCGGAGCCAGCCCGAAAGCGGGAACGCAGGAATGATACCCCCGATTTGGTTCTGGGGGTCGTCGTCCTCGTAGTTGCCACTCGATGCGTGATGTCGGTCGGTCAGGATCGAGTCGCCGATGACGAGGAGATCCGTCTGGATACGGATGTACACGTTGCGGAACTCCGGGTTACCCATCGTCCGCCCCGGCGTGCTGTTCGATACGTTCTTGTAGTGGTAGCTGTAGGTGCTTCATGCTTCGTCGTGGTGGCGAAGCGCGGGGATTCGGTGTGCCATCACCGGCCCCATTTCTGCGGCGACCCGCGCTTCTCATCTGAACGGTCGAGTGATGTTCTAATAAATGTTACGTTGTAACTTCTAAAAGAACATCGTGGTGATGTTACTTCCGAATGGATAAGTGGAACATGGTCGTATTTCGGGTATGATGATCAACGAGCGGTTCGAGCCCGACGAACGCCAGGAGGCGATTCTTGCTGTTCTCAAAGAGGGGCGAGAAGAGGGGCGGCCGTGGGGGTATGCGAATCCGAAACGGCTGGAGGAGCAATTGGACGTGCGCCGGCAGTATATCAACAGGTCGCTGCGGGGGTTAGTCGATGCTGGGTGGGTCGAGAAGGTCAATCGAGGGCTCTATCGGTTTGTCGACGATCCGCGAGAAGACTGAGTTGAACCAGACAGAGACGATTCCGAAGGAGAGCGCAACGCGAGAAGGTAATGTATCTCGAAGATAGACCTCGTTCAATCGGTGGTTGGCGGTGTATACCTACTACTCCGTTACCGGAGGTATGAGTATGGCTCAGCTCTGAGGACAGAGACCCAAGCATGGGGGCGAGCGCGAATGTCTCGTCTGTGAGAAGCCTGCGGAGTACCGCGATATCGATATTCGAGGACGTATCGTGTTCGACTGCGAAGAGTACGCCGCCAAGTAGTTCTGGATCGACCTACAGCAACTTGCTTACCGGAGCCATCTCGAACCCTGTAGCGTTGTCGTACTAACGGACCCGCCTCACATCAATTCAGCAACGCCCGATTGTATCGACTGGAGTTCTTCCTCGTGGGTGTACCGCCGCTCTGTGAGCGGTCGGAGTGTCTCATGGAGGTCGCTGTCTGCCGAGAGAGGCTCGCCTTCAGTCTGTCTCTCGCGTAGGTCGTAGGTCTCTTCCTGAGTGCACTCGCCAGCTTCCCACGCGGCAATCTGCTTGGCTCTCTGGGTTCGGACGGCGATGAGATTCCGGTCGTTGCGCCCATCGTAGTCCGAGGCAATCGCCCACGGGTCGAGATCGAGCGAGCCATCCCCACCGGCAAACTGGTCGACGATCGCGGGCACCTGCGTGAGCGACAGCGCGCGGGTGGGGTCGTCGATGCCATCGACAGCTTCCGAGACGACGAGGGGAACGTGAATGTTCTCTTCATACAGTGCGGGATAGAAATGGCCGTAGATATCGCGCTCGGCGAAGGCCTCGCCGTGATCGCCGAAGACGACGTAGACGGGGTCGAAGTCTGCAAGGCGTTCTTGGAGTTCGTAGAGTAAGACATCGCCAAAGCGAATCGAGTCATCGTAGATATCGATTATCTTCTGGATTTCTCGCTCTGAGAGGTCCGGGTCGAGATCGTCGATGAGTTGGTTGCAGCGATAGTTGTAGTAGTATTGCTCGAAGAGGGTGCTCCACGTGCGGTATTTTCGAGGCGTGAGATGCGGGAAGTGCGTATCGAGGGCGAACACCCACAGAAAGAAGGGCTCTGACTGGTCGTACACCCAGGCTTCGATCTCGTCGATATATCGATCCCAGGTCTTGAAGGCTTCCTCGCGCCGGAGGTAATTCCGGAAATTCCGAACGAGCGTATAGAGCGTCGAATCCGAGAGATGCTTCTGGAAGAGCTGTTGGTACTGATCGCTCGAGAAGAGAAAATCCTCGAAGTGATCGAAGCCTCTGTCGAAGCCGTAATGCCGGGATGCGTAGGCGTTTGGATTGAACGCGCCAGTGGTGTATCCGCGCCCGGAGAGGTCTTCTGCGAGTGTGCCATATCGCGCTAAATGGCGACGGGCGTGCTCTGGATTGGCAACCTGATCGCGGGCGACCATAGGCTCGCCCGTGAATATCCCCGCCATGGAGGGATTCGTCCGCGAGGCTGGTGAGATTGCATTCCGAAAGCCAACGCCGTCTTCGGCGAGTTGATCCAGGTGGGGTGTCGTCTCGCGGTCATACCCCATGTAACTGCAGTGATCGGCCCGGAGGCTGTCGTAGGTGACGGCGACGATATTGCGCTTGCTCACGTCACGAGCACCTCCTCGTCTTGCTGGAGGAGGTCTCGAAGGCCGGAGACGAACTCGACACTGGGCTGCCAGTCGAACTCAGCCTGCATGCGCGAGATATCTGCTTTGAGGTGAGGTCGATCGCTCTCTCTGACGCGCTCGTCGTCCTGGGTGATGGCAATCTCCTCACCGAGGGCCGCACTCGTTTTCTCGACGACTTCGCGGACGGAATGTTCACTGCCCGTGCCGACGTTGTAGGTTCCATAGCCCTCCTCGAACTCGCTCAATAACGTCGTGAGCGCCCCGGCCACGTCCGAGACGTGGATAAAGTCGCGTTTCGGTGTGAGATTCCCGAGTTCGATCTCTCTGTCACCGCGTCTGACCTGCTTCAAGACGGCTGGAATCAGGTGTTCGTTCGTCTCGTTCGGCCCATAGACGTTGAACAATCGCGCCGTTGCCGTCGGGGTGACTGTCTCGCGCTGGAAGAGACGCATCAACTCCTCGCCGATGAGTTTCGTCTCGCCGTAGATATCCATCGGCCCAGTCTCGGACGTCTCACTATTTGCTTTCTCTCTGGGTGGATAGACCGCTGCCGAGGAAGCAAAGACGACTGTCTCGAGGTCGGAGACAGCCCGTGCCCCGGCCAGGAGATTGCGCGTCCCCATGACGTTCACCTGGAAGGTCTCCTCGGGATTGTCGTTGCAGTATGGGATGTAATGTAACGCGGCGAGGTGGACGATGCCGTCGGGGTCGAACTCCTGGACGAGCGCTGGGACGTCCTCATCTCGGAGATCGATGTCTTCGAAGCGGACGCTGTCCGGGACGAGTGCCTCTGAGCCGGCAAAGCAATTGTCTACGGCCAGCACGTCTGCGCCGGCGTCTGAGAGTTGCCTCACGAGGTGTGAGCCGATGAAGCCTGCCCCACCAGTGACGAGAATGTTTTTCTCACTTAGCATTCGCTAGCTGTGAGTCTACCTGCCCAACACTTGAATATACTTTTTCCAATTCATCGACAATCACGTCCCAGTCGTGTGCCCGGCCGAACGCTCTTGCACCGCGTGAGAGGTCTTCGAGCAGGGTCTCGTCGGTGAGACAGTCAGCGAGTCTGTCAGCAATGGCCGCTGCAGAGACATCGGTGATGTAGCCCGTTTCGCCATCGTCGACGACGGCCGTCGACCCGTTTTCTTCGTGCTCGACGACGATGCTCGGAACGCCACAGGCGTTGGCTTCGAGAATCGTATTCGGAAAGCCCTCGCGTATCGACGGCAGAACGAACACCGAGGCGGCTTTGAGGTTGGCGATGACGTCTTCATCGGCCTCGACGAATCCCAGAAACTCCACCTGGTCGGTGACGCCGCGTTCGCGCGCCTCGGCTTCGAGTGCCTCGCGTTCGGGCCCATCGCCGATGATTGCACACGACAGCGGCCGGTCGAGTTGTGTCGAGACTCTGTCGACGGCGTCGAGTAACAGGTCGACGTTTTTGTGTTCGGAGAGTCGCCCAACGTAGATGACGTCCCAGTCGGCGTCTGCTTCGGGTACCTCCTGTAGCCCATCGAAATCGACGCCGTTTTCGACGACACTGAGGCCATCCGTCCGCCCGAGCGAGCGGAGGTCTGCCTCGATATACGCAGAGATTGGGATGACCGTCTCCGCAAGGCGAGCGGTCACCTGCTCGACTGCCTGCCCGAAGATACCCTTCCAGCCCAGGTAGTCATACCAGTAGTCATCCCACACCTCGTACCACGTGACGACGAGCGTGGAATCTCTGAGTAGTTCGTGGGCCTTGGCCGGGAAGGCCGGGAAATACGGGAATTCCTGACAGTCGATTATATCGAAGTCTTCGCGAAGGAGAGCAGGAGCGACCGCAGCGGCGAAATACAGTGCCTGTGGGATCGAGCGTCTCCCGTCGACGTAGAGCTCTCGGGGTTCACAGACGCCATGGAATGTGACCCCCTCGCGTTCGATGACTGCGGGGCCATCCCAGTAGTGCATCCCGTAGAGATGGACGTCGTGGTCGTCGGCGAGGCGACGGGCGAGTTCCCAGATGCGTTTTTGTGCGCCGCCTTTCTCCCAGGGATAAACCGCGTCATAGACGAAGGCGATCTTCATGAGGGTGAGTGAGTTATTCGTTCAGGTAGCCAAGCGATTTCAGGCGCTCCTCAACCTGACGTTCGTCGACTGTCGTCTCGTCGTCTTGACCGGATTCGTCATCCTCACCAATCTGGTAGAGGACCTCCTCAAGGACGTACGTGACGTACTCGCTACGGTTCGCGAACTCGGTCCGCTCCACGTGATGGTCGACCTCGGAGAGCACCTCGCCCGGAACCTCAACAATCTCTCGTTCCCGTTGCCCACTCATGATTTCACCGTCAGATGCGAGGCCTATATGGGTGTCGGTCAGCGACAAATGCTATGATGGTCATCGCCGGCTCCCGGTACAGTCGCATGCCCGGAACTCGGTCAGCAGTAAAGCGTGGCTCCACCGTTTTCGTATACCTTTGAGTGCGCGCTCGTGTTCAGCTCCGAGGTCCGGAGGAACTCGTTCTCGAAGTGACCGGATGGCATACGGATTACGCCAGCGTCAACGCTCAGCGGACTCAGGTAGATGCAGTCTGATCCTGTTGCCGCCGAGACGTTGCTCCGGTACTCGTACGCTGGCGGAGGCATTCCTATTACCCCTGAGGTGGGGTTACCCGGCCAGACGCTCCCGTAGACAGTCCCCGTTCCGTGGCGGTTGAGCCAGGCACCACCGCTCGCACCGGTGTCGGGCAGCGTCTGTTTGTAGAGGTAGCTCTGGCTCTCCGGGGAGCCCTCCTCAACGACCCGATCCTGGTAGACGAGGACGTTCGGGGAGTACGCGCCGGTCACCGTTGCGGCCAGCAGCCCCGAGGAGAAGACGAAGAAGGGCAATAAGACGGCCAGGCAGAGAACCGTGGTGATCCAGTCCGGGGACGAGGGACGGCGGGTGACGGCGTTCTGGAGCCCCTCGACGCCGACCGCAAAGAGTGGGGCCACGACGGCCAGGGAGACGGCGATTGTCCGGGCGGTGTTGAACCGCTCGACGGGGCCGAGTGTGATGGCTGCCAAACCCCCGGCAGCGGTCGCGATCGCCAGATACGAAAAGTTGGTCTCGATCCCGTCCTGTCCTCGGATAGCACGGCTCACGGCGACGAGCCAACCGATTCCGATGAGCGCGAACAGCACTACTGTCAGAACCTTGATCCCGTTGAGAGAGAGCGAGGAGAAGGAGTTCGCGGCGTAGTTCGCGGTTGCGGAGTTTGAGGGCTGGAAGAAGCCCTCCTGGAGCCGAAGGAAAAAGTCGATAACGGTGCCGGTGAGACCCCCAAAGGCTGCAGCGCCGGGAGAAACATACGCGTACCATGCAAAGCCGAAGAGGCCAATAATGCCAACTGATTCAACAGTGAGCGGGCCATGGTGTCGGTTGGTCCGCCCTAGGAGTCGCCGCGCGAGCGTGCCGAGGATCAGCCCCGCGACGAGCATGGCGAGGAACATGTATGCGGTTCCGTAGTGAGAAACGAAAACCGACGACCCGAAGACGGCGAGCAGAACCCGGCGAACTAGCGCGTTGAGATCAGTATCCAGTAGAACTTTTACGAACAGGACAATGAACAGGATGGCGACGGCCGTTCTGGTGTTACGCGCGAGAACGGTAAAGAACGAAAAGAAAAACATCAGCGCGCCAGCGGCCAAGTAGCCGGCCTGATCCCTCCCTCGGGTCGCGAAGGTTCGGTAGAGTGCAACCGGTGCCGTGGCGAACAGCAGCGGGTGGGCAATCTTGAAGATGTGGTGCACCTCCAGCCCCGTTAGAAGGGTATGTAACGGATGGAGGATGATGATCCGTAACATGACGGCCTTATTGGCACGCGGGAGCGCCTCGGGATCCCAGTAGCCGGCTTGGAGGACCGTATAGACCAGATTTGCCTCCTTGCCTTGGTCTCCCCACAAAAGGAACTCGCTGATCATCGTGTTGTGGAGCAGAAGGGCGAGTGCGACGGCGTAGATTACAGCCGCGCGGTGCGAGGCGTTGAACGCGCCCACGACGTAGAGGAGGCCGACTAAGGCGAGCGCCAGTACAACGAACAGGTTCGTACTGCCGCCCTCTACGAGGAGCGCCCCGACAGCAGCAGCGAGAGGGACAGAGGCGAGCAGGTACAGACGGGTTGACGAGGGGAGTGCGACCTCGACGGTTTCGTCGGGAACGCGATACCCGACTCCTAGGCCGAGCCCCGCGAGGAGCAGCGCGAAGGCAGTCCACACTGGGAGTGGGTGGATCGGTTTATTGAGGAAAACTCCATGGGCGAGGTTGACGACAGCACCGAGTGCCATTAGAAGCGACGCCGAGAGGGAGACACCGTACAGGATCGCTCGGAGGTCAACGCTGTTGGACTGGGCTAGCACAAGGTAGGCGAGCAGACCTGGAACTACTAATACTAGCAGTAGCGAGACCGGAGCGAGGACCTGCGCGAGTACCGATTCTGGAAACAATAGTGCAACGCCGGCGGTCCCAGCGGATGCGGTGGCGAGGGTCAGATAGAGAGTTCGTTTGGAAGTCGAGACCATCAGTCTTTGTTGGCTGGAGTTGGTATGTTTTTTTGGTATTGGCAGTTAGGAGTACCGAAGTTGGCTGTTGATTACTTCGGCCTTTTGCAAGGATTCTTGTCGGTTGGTAGTGTAATTAGGGGGGGCAGTCACAGTTCGGGGTCTAGCGCATCGTTTTCGAGAATATTCCTGTAAACGTGCTCGGTCTCCTCGGCGACGGCATCCCAGGTGTGGCCCTCTGCGAGTTTACGGGCATGTCGTCCCATCTCTCTTATTTGTTCGGGAGCATCAGCGAGTGATTCGATAGCTCGTGCGATCGCTTTAGCGTCACGCTCAACCAAAATCCCCTCCTGACCATCGGTAACCAAATCAGGAAATCCACCGATGGCGACTCCGATAACTGGTGTCCCGGCCGCCAGCGACTCCATGAATACAAGTCCGAAGCCTTCGTACGTCGAGAGGAACAGTGTGAGGTCAGCACTTGAGTACAGTCTGGGAAGACGCTCCTTAGAGACGTGTCCCAAGAAGTGCACGTCGTCGGCTACGCCAAGCTCGCTTGCCTGGCGTTCGAGGGCTTTCCGCTGTCTGCCACTGCCTGCTATCAGTAGCTCAACGTCAGTGAACTCGGATTCCGCAAGCGCTTTCACCGCGAGTTGTGGCCCCTTCGCAGCGTTCAGTCGTCCGACGAACAGGAGCGTCAGTTTATCTTCCGATGTTTCGGGATATTGATTCGAGACTGGACGGAAATGTTCTGTATCGACACCATGGGTGATTGTAATCACGCGATCAGCAGGTATGCGATACTGTTCGACAAACTTCCTTTCCATCGATTTGCTGATGGCAATGACTCTGTCCGCCCGTCTTGCAGTGATCGCGTCCATCACGGCGTTCATGGGATGAAATACGTACTTTAGCAGATAGTCTGCGGGCTTCTCTGGCGTGTGGTAACGGATGGCGCTCAGGGCGAAACTGTGGCTCGTGAGGACAATGGGTGTATCAAATGTGACGCGATCCCCGAGTGCGATCGTTGAAGACGGCATTAACGTGCCGTGAATCACGTCGTAATCATCGAGATCAACCCCAGCTCGTGCTCGAATACTGTAATAGAGGGTTTCAAAAGTAACGAGATACCGTCGAGAATTCGTAAGTGTATGGACAGTGGCATTATCGTGGACTTCTAACGTCGACTCGTCTTCCACTTCCGATTGAGTATACACATCCACGTTGTGTCCGCGATCGCCCAACGAATTGGCAATTTCATAGGCATACATCGCTGACCCACCAGTTATCGGGGGAAACATCTTTGAGAGGAGACAGACTTTCATCGGTGGTATATATTCTTGATAGCATCGGAACTATTTTTATATTTATTCCTCAGACTTTCCATATCACCGATGAACATCATTCTCGTCACTATCGACTGTCTTCGTCGTGATCGGTGTAGCGTGTACGGCCATCACCGGGGCACGACGCCTGCGCTCGGTGCGCTCGCCTGTGATGGCTTCGTTTTTGATCGGGCGTACGCGGCGGATCCGGCGACCACCGAGTCGTTCCCGGCATACTCGCCGGGCCGCTCTCTGCTCAGTGTGTCGCTGGGCAGCACATGTACCAGAAGGACCTCTTGGATGGTGCCCCGACGATTGGTTCACACCTCCGCGACGGTGGCTGGTCAACTGTAGGCGTGCTCTTCAATCCACGCATTGGTCCCCACGTCAACTCCGACCGCGGATTCGAGACATTTCGGCACCTTCGATCCCCGGGGGATGCTTCGAGTGGTGACGACGAAGGAACGTCGCGATCCTGGGTTCCGAATATCAAGGTGGGTGAGCGGCTGTATCAGCTTCGCGACCAAATGCGGACTTTAGACTCGGTGCCGCTGCGGTACGAACTCCCGTTCCTGGCGTTCAGATACTACCAGGAGTTCACCGGGTGGCCCTCTGTTCGAGGCGAGGTTGTCGTCGACGAGTTTCTGAGACGCTCTCCGGGGAGTCTGAACCGTTCTTCGGGTGGACGTGCCTGATGGACGTGCATGGACCACTCGAACCCAGGGTCGTCGGGGAAGGGGGACTCTCTAGCGACGGACAGCTCTCGCAGTTCCGGTCCCACGCCAGACGCGTGAGCAAAGTCTACGATCCCGCGGCGGAGGCACGATACGACAGTGCCGTGCAGTACGTGGATCAGCAGGTACAGCGGATCGTTGACTGGATACAGGACGAAGGGCTATGGGAGGAGAAAGCACTGATCGTGACGGCTGATCACGGCGACGCGCTCAGCGACCGCGGGATCTACGGCCACCCCCAGCACTACATGTACGACGAACTCCTGGCGTGCGGCTGATCGTCAGGGTACCAGGTCGAGAGGGTAGCCGGAGCGAAGGGCCATTCTCGCTCGGGTGGTTGCACGAACTGGTAGCGGAGATCTGTGACGTCAACACGATGGACGCACCGATCACGTCGTCATGAGAGAGTCTCCTGAGCGATGGTGCTGCGGAGGATGTCGTGTTCGCGGACTCGGTCAGAGACCGCGGGCACAGCGTGGCCGCGTGGCGAGCGGACGAGAAGTTTGGAGTACAGACCAGGGATTTATCAGGTGTGGCAGAGGCGAAGATCGGTCCGCAGGGGAACTATGATCTCGCGACCGATCCAACGGAGCGGCACGGGTCAGAGGTGGGCGTAGATGCGCTCGAAGCCGCGGCACGCGAGGTTGCCGTTGAACCAGCGACATTCGGTAGTTCCCATCGAGTCAGCGGATAGCCACGACTGACGAAGTTACGTTCGCAGAAAGCGTCTGGATGGGTGTTGTGAATTGCCTCTACCATCCAGACACTGTCCTTACGGCTTCTGACCTTGAAACCTTAGCGGAGGGTCTCCTCGAAGAGATACCGATCCCCGGAGTCGAAGGCTCCGGCTTCGACTCCGGGATTATCCGTCGAACACTTCTGCAAGCCGCTGTCGATCAGAAATCAATCAAAGCCGTCACCGACACCACTCAGGGAACGTACTCCGACGACTACACGCTTGCTCAGCTTCACACGGTTCCACCAGACGAATTGGAAGCCGTCGTTAACGACCTCTTCGCTCAGCACGCGGCGATGATCCTCGGCCCCGGCCCGAGGATCATCTGCCTCGACTTCGTCGATATCCACTACCACGGCTGTCCACACACTGAAGCGGGCGAACTCTGTCATACGAAATCCCGCGATGGCACCTCCCAGTGCCATCGCTACCTCGCCGGATTCGTCCTCTGTCGAGCGAAACCGCTGGTCGTCGCTGTCACGCCCGTCCGTGGTGATGAACCCAAAAGCGACGCGGTCGAGCGATTGCTCGACCACGTCGCGGCCCTCCCATTCGAGGTAGGTGGACTCCTCGCAGACCGTGGATTCTACGACGGGACATCCATCGAGCGACTGGATGCCACGGCACCAGTCGCTCTCCCGGTCATCCGCCGTGGAAAGCAGATGGCCGAGAAACTGGAGACGACGGTGTCCTACTGGACGGAGTACGCGATGTACGAAGGGAGCGAGCGGGAACTGCGCTTCCCGCTCGCGGTCTGTGTCTCCTACCAACAGGGCAACCGAGGCAAGCACGGCCTGCTCGTGCGGGCGTACGTGGCGTGCGATCTGGCCGATCGCACGCCGAAAGAAGTCGAAACCCTCTACCAGAGGCGCTCAGCCATTGAGACAGCCTTCCGGACGATGCGTGAAGCGCGTGCGCGAACAAGCACGACGGATCCAGCCGTCCGGTTGTTGTTCGTGCTCGTAAGCTTCCTGTTGCGGAATCTCTGGGTGATCGTGCGATGGGGCGTGCTCGCCACGCCGCGGCGCGGCGGGCGAGCACTGCCCGCTTGGTTCCGTTTCGAGGTGTTCCGTGAGTGGGTTGACCACGCTCTCGACGAGACGTTGCGTCGAAAGTGGGAAGCACCGACCAACGGTACTGGAATCCCGCCAACCTACAGCCAGCTGGACGCGGGCTGAGGCCGCCCGCGTCCAGCGACCATCTCGTGATTGAGCGACAGCTTCGCGTCTTGTCTGGGTTGATGGCGCTCTCACTGGAGTTAGAACGCCGTCTCTGTTTGAATCAGTGAATCGTCGTTCTGGTCGCGGTTGTGTTGCTCCAGAAATTGAGTCAGTAATCAGGAACGATGGGAACTACCGAAAGTGGGAAGCACCGACCAACGGTACTGGAATCCCGCCAACCTACAGCCAGCTGGACGCGGGCTGAGGCCGCCCGCGTCCAGCGACCATCTCGTGATTGAGCGACAGCTTCGCGTCTTGTCTGGGTTGATGGCGCTCTCACTGGAGTTAGAACGCCGTCTCTGTTTGAATCAGTGAATCGTCGTTCTGGTCGCGGTTGTGTTGCTCCAGAAATTGAGTCAGTAATCAGGAACGATGGGAACTACCGACATTGCGGGACAGCGAATACTCGTCTGGAATCGACGCTGATACAGAGGATCAGTTGAAACAGCTGGGAGATGCCGAGTGAGAATCACTCTTTTTCGTCCGTCTTTTGGGTACAGAGTGAGTGGATAGATCATAAGTTCACGGTTAGACGGAGTAGTTTTAGAGAAGGAATCTCCGATTTTTGATGCTGTTCACTCTTTATCCGGTAAATCAAGTCTGCCCGCCGAAAACTCATATTGGCACCTATCAGGCTCTGAAAAGGTTCTATATCTTTCTTGAGGGGGGCGTACTAAGATACATGTGTTATCATCCAACGTGTAATTCTAATCAAGATTTAAGATTCTACAGGGGGCTACTCTGAGTCGAAGAGATTGGGTTGACTGAACTAACCCGAATATAGCGACACAAATATGAAAAATTGTAATACCGTCCTTTTTGTCTCGCTGGGCCCAGACCTCACGAATCCTGCAAGTGGAGCAGGGACACGTCTCAAGTACCTTTCCCGCGAACTCGCTGATCAAGGGTGGCGGGTGCTGGCGTTAGTTCCAAGCGACGCTTCAAACTCCTATCCAGATTGGGTCGCAAAACGATATACTTATAATCAGTGGTCACTCCCTCTTCTCACCGATGTCAATCCATCATTTGTAAGATCTCTTGACCACGTTCTCTCATCCGAAGCTATCGACGTGATTCATCTTTCAGCAGGCGTATGTGCAGCAAAGGCACTCACGGTACTTAGGTCAGAGACAGCGGTGGTATACGCGTCACAGAACGTTGAGGCCGACCACGCGCAGGACTTCGTTAATCCTGATCTCCCAGTCTTCAAGCGCTTTCTCGGCCCCCGACTGATTCCGCTGATTGAATGGGGAGCTGTCCACTGTGCCGATGGAATAACGACGGTTAGCGAAAAGGATCAACAACGATTCATAGAGCGATACGGTGTCGATAAGGCGGATGTCACGGCAGTTCCGACAGGCACGAAAGCAGTGAATCATTCCGAGTTAGAGCCACCAGCTGACGTTCGTGATCGATTGGGTTTGGGTGACGGATCCCTGGCAGTATTTCACGGATACTACGAGCACCCACCGAACAGGGAGGCTGCCGAGTTGATTGATCAGCAGATCGCGCCGGCGATGAGAGAACGGGAGGTTGACGTAGAGTTTGTACTCGTAGGACAGAATCCTCCTGACGTATCATCCCCAAATGTTCAGGCTGTCGGTTTTGTTGATGATTTGCTGTCGGTACTAAATGCCGCGGATGTAGCTGTCGTTCCAATTTTGCACGGCGGTGGAACGAAGACGAAATTGTATGACTACGTCAGCCTTTCCCTACCTATCGTTGCTACAAAAAAAGCAGTAGAGGGGATTGACCTCGAGTCCAAGCGACACGGTCTGATTACGAGTGATGTAGATGAGGAATTCGTATCCTCTCTAATGACCCTCATTCAGAACAAGGACTTATATCAGCAAACAAAGGGCAATTTAGCAGACTTAGCAAGGAAATGGAGTTGGGAACGTTCCGTAGCAAGATGTAGCACTGCGTATCATGATTTGAACAATCCATAAATACCAAGGACTTTGTAAGATTAGGTAAAATCAAGTAATGTTGAATGCCCCTCATAAAGGATCGATTCCTACATAATCTATGTTAGATAATATTACAAGATTTGTTGATATTTGGAGAGAAGAAGGGCTAAGCTCATCAATCTCGGAAACTAGTTCATACATTAAAGGCCAGGGATTTAAGTTATATACTGTGTTTCTTCCACAGCAGGGGCTTTTTGAGGAAGAATGGGAGGTAGCAGTCATTTTGGACGCTTGTAGGCCAGACACGCTTCGAGAAGTATCTGCAGACTTTGATTGGCTACCAGAATTTGATACAAAATATTCTGTTGGTCCTGACTCCCCTACATGGATGGATAGAACATTTTCTGGAGTGGATGAGACCTTGCTATCTGAAACGGCATATGTAACTGCAAATCCATTCAGTAAGGACCACGTCCCAAACGGGAAAATGGGAAAGGTGGACGAGGTATGGAGATATGCATGGGACGATGATTTGGGTACAGTCCCAGCGCGTCCTGTAACAGATACTGCTATCAATACAATACGGAATAACCACAAAAGGGTAGTTGTCCACTATATGCAGCCTCATTTTCCGAGCATCCCAGACAATATGGGGTTCAAAATAGAGAAGGAGAATGGTAAAACAGAACAATGGGTCTGGGACAAAAAGCCGAAGAGGGAAGCTGAAAAAAATCGGATATATTATGCATACAAAGAGAATCTGGAGTATGTTCTTCATGAAGTAGAACTTCTTCTGAATAATATTGACTCAAAAAAGGTTGTGATAACAGCGGATCATGCCAACGCATTTGGGGAGTTCGGAATATGGGGGCATCCCAAAAACCAACCTGCGCCTATAGTTTTACGAGTTCCCTGGATAGAGACAAAAGCTTCTAATACCGGAGGTTATCGACCAGAAGACCATAGAAATGGTAAGCTATCGGTTGATCTATCTGATCAACTTGAAGCGTTAGGTTACAGATGAGGTTATGGATTGTTATCATCCGTCTTTAGTTAGGAGACGAACCGCGTGACAGCAGCGGCTTATCGAGGCTTCTTTGCGAGAGAAATGAGGAGGCGACGGCTGTGCACACCAAAGCCTCCTCATCGGGAATCATGCGTCGGCTCACTACACTGTTTCCCTCCGAGTTCCTCGACGAGCACGCCGAGGAACTCGGCGTGGTCGAACGAGAGGGGAAGCTGCAGATTCCTGTCCTCGTGTGGGCGCTCGTGTTCGGCTTCGCCGCAGGCGAGAGCCGAACACTCGCTGGCTTCAGACGCAGCTACAACTCCACAGCTGACGCGACGATCTCACCTGGTGGCTTCTATCACCGACTGACGCCGACGCTAGCGGAGTACCTCCGCGACCTCGTCAATCACGGTCTCGACGAGGTCGCTGTTCCCGACGCTGATGTCGACAGATTCAGAGACGTGATGATTGCTGATGGAACGGTGATGCGGCTTCACGAGTTCCTCTCTGAGGAGTTCCAAGCCCGTCACGAGGAGCAGGCTGGAGCGAGAGTGGTCTGCATTAGTTTTGACCCGTAACTGGAAAACAGACGAAACCCGGCCGATCATTCGCAGGCTAACAGCTTTTCGAACTTGGTCTCCCGTAGTTACTGTTCAGGACCAGGGGTTAGAAGTTGCGCTGATCACTCCAGGAGCACCTATCTCTTCGACTCGTGGTTCGCCCACGATTCCGACCTTCCCGAACACATCGAATCCTACGGCAAGCACTGGATCGGATCACTTCGGAGCAATCGCAACGTGACCTATGGTGGCGAAGAAATCAGCGTTGATGCGCTGGCAAAGCGCATCAACACGACCGAGCCTGATATCGACGATGATACCTCATCTGGACGAAGAAGCTTCCCATCTCCGAATTCGAAGACGTGAAGCTGTTCATCGCCGAAAAATATATTCATGAAGACGATGAGGACAACCCGGTCAATTACCTCGTCACGAACATAATCGACGCACCGACCGCTCACATAATTTGCGCCTACTCCATGCGTTGGCGCATCGAGACGTTCTTTGAGGACTCGAAACAGGACCTCGGCCTGGGAGACTGGGAGTTGCAGACTGACGAAGGTGCCAGCCGTCACTGGCACCTTCTTATGGCTGCCTACAGTCTCATGCGTCTTGATCTTGGTTCGAGCGCCTTGGGGAAGATTCGCTCGAAAGCGTCATCGCTTCGAGCGAACTCGAACACTCGCTGAAGGAAGCCGTCTACATCCTTCTCTCGTGGGTTCGGGACAACGATGAGAAGGGTGTAGACGACCTCATGAACGAAATCGACCATCTTTTCGTTCACTCAACCGACGCCTACGTGCAAAGCTGAGTAATGCAGAGATTTACCCAACATAGCCCAGTGCTCTTAGTTTCTCCGTCGTAGTCGTCTCGGACGCAGCTTCGTACTCTTGGGGCATATGTGTCCCTCGATCTTCGGCTGTAGTCGTCACCCACGGAACCTTTCGAACACAACTGAATGGCATGTGAATTGGGTGGCCGTAGATGCCCCACTCCCCAACGCCGTTACCGTGGTCAGAGGTGATGACCACTCGTTCGGCGTCAACGTTCTCCAGCAGGAGCTTAACCTCATCTAGAACGTATCGAAGATTCTCTCGGTAGCCTTTCCACACCTCCGACAGCGAGAGTTCAGAGTTTCGAAAGCGTTGCCAGGTATCGTTCGCTCCGTCACCATTTAATCCGAAGTTGCCCCGGCCGAGTGGCGTTTTCTGTTCCCACGGTATAAATGGAACATGGGGTTGGAGATAATGGACAAGCAATGATTCGGGGCTGTCGCTTCTGTGTTTCTGAATCGCCCGATCTGTGATCACGCGCGGGGGTACCGTTCCCCCCTCTTGGTCCCAGCCGTACTCCCAGACGTGGTCAATAGAATCCAGTTGCGACTCGTCAGGGATTTCTTGTGAAAAGGGATTCGCGGACACGTAGGCAGTGTCGTTGAGTGAATGTGCATCCGCTCTTGAGAACGTTTTTCGAGTCCAAGCGTCTGTCTTGCTATCAACTGACAGTTTACTATCGGGATTTGATAGAAAAGAATATTCGTCTGAAACCTCCTGCAGAAGGTCAAATCGGCACGCATCAAGGATAAGACAGAGGTCCCAGTTGGTATCAAAGATGTTTTCGCCCCTTCTGAGGTTGCCTATAGGATGTAAGGACTTGTAGTAAATGGGTTCAAGCAGATCAGGAACTTTAAGCTTCATTAGAATCTGTTTGAGAGGCATTATTCAAAAACTATACGAACTACCTTTCGCTTTACGTAACGGGCAGACTTGAAAGAGACAGGACCCGCAATAACAAGTAATAGCCAGAACCAATTTTGGAGTTGTAACGGGTCTTCTAGTAGAGCTTGGAGATATGCTTGTCTTGCCTTGGAATACTGCCCAAGGTTAGCAGCCCTACGTCCTTCCCCGCGCATATACTTTGTGAGAAATTTGCGTTCTGTTTTCTCACCGAATTTTTGAGCTAGACCTCTATGTTTATTTATCATTTGTTCTTTATCTTTATAGAATATGTCAATACTATCAGTTATCTGTTCATGGCCACCAGTATATTTATTGACAAGGGCTTCTGAAATCGTACTGAACTCGGTATGAAGTGATAATCGGATATTGAAATCTCCGTCTTCGCATAAAGTGAGGTGTTCATCAAAACCACCTACTTTTGTAGCAAGATCTCGGTGGACCATCATCGCTGAAAGCGTTCCATACACCCCAGTATTTTCGAGAAGTTTCTTAGTTACGTCCCCCTCTGTTTGAGGCTGAGAAATGCTGTTGATTCCATTAGGACCGATTTTTTTCACTCCTACGTGACATACACCGGTACCCGTTTCAGAGATTCGAGACAGTTGTTCCTTTGTCTTAGATGGCAACCATTCATCATCGTCATCTAAAAACGCTAAATATTCTCCATTTGCGTTCTTTATACCGAGATTCCTCGCAGCACTCGGAGAAGAAGCATCAGCATCCAGGTACTGGGTTTGTTCAACACTCGCATTGGTTACGAACTCACCTATATTTGGTGTTTTAGGGCTCCCAATTACGATTAGTTCCATTGGAGAATATGTCTGTCTTTCAATACTACGGACGGCTCGTTTGAGCATCTGTGGTCGGTCATGAGTCGGGACAATGGCTGAAACAAGGGACGACATTATTTCCTATTTGGGAGATAGCCTAACGCTTCAAGGTTTTGTTCAACGGTCATATTCTGATCCTCTTCGTACTTTGGGGGATGATACGACCCGTGATCATCAGCAGTTGTCCATGTAACAGGTACTTGACGTACCTTTGGATGAAGACTGCCGGTATTGTGGCCAAAAACACCGAGTTCACCAAAAGCTTCTCCATGATCTGCTGTGATAAGCACTCGCTCTGCATCGAAGTTATTGAGGAGACGTTCAATAGAATCAAGGCCAATCCGAAGTTCTTGGATGTAGAGATCCCAGAGAAGATCAATATCTTTCTTCGATTCGACGTGTCTCCAAGGTAAAACGCCAAACTTGGAGACTGGGATATCGCCACGCTGTTCAAGAGCACCGACATACGGATAGTGAGGTTCGATTAAATGAGCAATCACTCGGTCAAATTCTTGTTCTCGTCCAAGACGAATAACAAAATCTACAACTGTTTCCGCGCTTGCCTGTGGTTGGTCTGACTCAGCACCGCGTCCAGGACCGTATTTCCAGGCCGGAATATGCACCCCTAAATCTGATTCAGATACAGTTGACCAAAACTTAGGGAGCACAGACATATCCAATTGTTGTTCGGGATTATATCCCTCTCTAAGAATCCTCCGTGGCCATCCATTTGCGGATACAAATCCGGTTGATACAATTTCATCACGAAAATGATGAGTAAATGTATTGGCTGTCCACTCAAGTGTTGAACCACCAACTGAGGTTGCTGTCTCGATCTTATTGGGAGTCAAAAAATCGTATTCTGATGCAACAAGTTTTAAGGCGTCAAGTCGACAAGTATCCAATATAATAAGTAAATCCCAATCACAAGTATAAATGTTTGTTCCGAGTAACGAACGTGATGAGGCCGTGAGCACACCATCACGATATATTGAATCAAATAAGTGTTTCAGAGCTTTTATAGGATGACGAAGTCCTTTCTGAATGGCGTCATCTGCAACTTTCATAATTCTATGGTTCTTCGTCAGTCTTAATTCACCCCACTTCTATTTATAACAATCCCATTCGTCTTTAGTTAAGACTCACACCTCGGTTGCGTAGCGGTAACGAACTCTCTTGCAGTATCGGTCGTTGCTTATGGATTTTCTGTGCATCCTCAATCAACCGCTCTAACAGTGGCGGTGGCGAGTAACCGAGGCACTCACCGAGTTCGTGGAGGATGAGCTGGGCGTGCGACCTTGAGTGGTCAGCGTAACTTTTGAACATCGGGAAGAAAGGTCTCGATCCAGTCGCCCGCAAAACTGAGTCGCTGCCTAAGTCGGAGAAATGTCTCGGTGAGGAACTCACGGAAGTGGTCTTTATCCTCAAAAATCTCCGGTGAGATATCGCGTTTGCGATCTTTCCATAGCGGTTCGATGGCATTCAGTGTCGGCGAGTATGGCGGGAGGAAAACGAACTCGATGCCGAGTTCGTCGGCCCGTTGTTGGGTGACCTTCGCGTGATGGGAGCCGTAATTGTCGGCCACGAGCAAAATCCGGCCCCGCGGATTCTGCTCGCGGATCTCTTCGAGTGCTTCAACAATCGTCTCTTTGACTAACCGCTCTTTGTACGAAATCACGCTCGTCCCAGTCAATGCGTAGAAACCGATCGACCGCCACGGAAACGTTACTAACGGCTTCTCGATAGTGACCGTCCGGTCAAACGACCACAGCCGCTGCGAGTTCTTGAACGGCTGTGGCCACGCCTCATCGAAAGAACCCCAACACGGCCGGCTCGGCCTCATCTTGATTGTCGTCCTCGCCGAGCGCCTGGCCGAGGCGCTCGGCGAGAATCTCCTCAGCGTCATCTGGACGACGTGGATCCATCGGACGTGGTTTGGCGTAGTTCATGCCGGCTTCACGCAGCTTTCGGCTGAGGTGTGCCGGATGATACGTGACGCCGTAGTGGTCTCTGATGAGTGCGCGAATCGCCTGTGGCATCCATGGTTGGCCGTCTCCGAGATACTCACAGAGGTCCTCGAACTGTTTAGGTGAGAGCTTCGGCGGCGGCCGGCCGCCGAAGCTCGGGCGAAGCCTCTCAACACCGCCTTCATTCCACGCCTGCGCCCACCGACGCGTCGTGGATCGAGAGCTCCCGACGCGTCGACCCGCCTGTTTGCGCGTATCGCCCAGATAGAGATCCTTGATGAAACACAGCCGCCGGACGAGACGGGCCTCGTCCGTCGACTGTGCATCTTCTATGGCTTGGTCAAGCTCTGCTTCTGACAAATGGCGCACTAACCGCTCGCGCTGATTCGTGTTCATCGAGTCCTAGACGCTTCCAGAGGGATCAATTCTTTCGCAGACCACTCCGGCGGGGGGTGAACACGTCGTACTCAAGCAAAAATCGAACTCCAGGTGCTCGAACAACGGGACCGTCTAGGTAGTCGCGCCCTTCCAGAAGTCGTTTACCGAAGCTACGTCTTGCAGGGTTGCGCTTGTGCTGGACAAACTTCACTCACCCTGCTGCTTCGTACGTGACAGTTTCTATCACACGTTCTTCAACGTGGAAGGCTGAGGACCACATAGATGATCTGAACCCGATCTCCCCGAAAAGTGTGTCATCATCGGACGGAACCTCAAAAACAGCGCCTTAGGGATCTCGGCTATCTCCAGTGAGTGCCACCACCTTACCTAACGAAACGTTGTAAGGATTTTGATATGGATGCGGCAATTCCAAGTCGATTTAGAAGACCGTCGATCAGAGCGAGTTCAACGCTGTAGATGGACCGCGTCACAAGTACTAGAGTGAGATGGATCACTCCGATACCCACTGCGACAAAGACGCCGAAACCAAAAGACAAGTTACTGAACGGTATTGGAGCAGCGAATAGTAAAACGAACACTATTCCCATTAGGGCTGTTGGAATCACGTATCCTCGGTTGAATGGGTGAACAGTATACTTCCGGTAGATGAAATACGACTGGACCACATTGTTGAATATTCGTGCTGTCGCAGTCGCTATCGCTGCACCGATAATTCCATAGGAGGGAATGAGGATGACGTTGATTGCGACATTCAAGAACATCGTCCCGGCAGAAATGTACATGAGGATCTTCGTTTCACCGACTGCCGTTAGGAACATCCCAGTAAGTCCGGGAAGCAGGGAGATTACGAATCCGACGAGCAGTATTCTGAGCGCCCAACGGCTTGCCACGTACTTTTCACTGAAGAAAAACGCTAGTGACTGCTCTGGAAACAGGAAGAAGAGCGCAAAGACTGGAAAGGAGGCGACAACAATCCACCGGGTGGTGACGGTGTAGAGTTTGTCCATCTTTCCCCGATCCGCATTGGCATCGAATCGAGAGATGATTGGTTGGAACAGATACCCTATCGCGGGTGTAAATAGCAAAGTAACAAATACCCCCATTCGAAATGCCACTTCGTATAGACCTACTTCTGTCCCGGATTTGAACATACCCAGCAGAATGAGATCGCTGTGCTTCGCCACTACGTTGATTGCTCCCGAAGCAGCGAGAGGGACAGAAAACAGTAAAAGCTCCTTGTGCCGGGAGATTGATCCACGTCTTAGTACCTCCCAGGCGGAGAATTCACTGACCCTGTAGAGTAATCCCATTCCCACAGCAGCAGCAACCACGAATGCCGAGGCGTACGCAAATGCGATGCCTGTAGTCCCGTACCCGAGGGAAACGAATAGCAAAATTCCAGCAAGCTGCAGCCCTGGACGTAACACGTTCTGTGTCAGAATACGCGGATAGGTCGTCTCGTAGCCACGAAATCCACCGAGTCCCATTTTGAATATCGCGTAGAACGGGAGAATCGCGGCGAAGATACGGATAATCCAGACGAGGTCAGGGTTCCCGAAGACCGCCGTTGCCAGTAACTTCGCTGTGAGAAAGATTCCAGCACCGGTTATCACTGATAGGACCCCGACGATTTGAAAGGCTGAAGAGAGAATACGTCGACGCTCGTCCGCGGTTTCCCGCCGAGGAAGGTAACGAGATAACGCAGCAGGCATTCCAGCAAGTGCAACAAGGCCGAATAGATTCAATACAGAGAGCCCGATAACTACAATTCCATATCCATCTACTGGGAGATAGCGGGCCATTGTGACCCGCGTTAGGAACCCGAGTCCCTGACTCAGCAGTGTGGCACCGAATATGAGCACTGCACTCAGACCGATAGAACCCAATGCGGCCCGGATTTCAGAATAATCAGCATCTTCGTCAGAACTCATAATGTAATAGATAGGCTCTGCATGTCTGTTCTTAACGCAGTTATTTGAAAATTCGGTATCGGAAAGGAGGCGGTCCGATTAGCAGCATGTGATTTGAGAGAAACCTGTTCAGCTTCAATACTGAGGGCAATCCGACCAATCGGATAAAGAGTATTCGTTTAGTGTTCTGTAGATATGCCCGGGACATAATATAAAGTAGAGGGTGACTCCATGAGAATCCCGCTGAAATCCCTGGAGCGTGAAGTACGTCATGGAGTCCCGAAGGTCGATCTATGACATGCACCTCCGAGTACGGGAGGGTGACGGACCTCGGATGCGAAGGAACAGGAGAATTGGGAGCGCAGCCCGGCCGACCGAGGTCGGCCGTGGCTGCAAGCCCGCAGCGATGTCGTTCCGCTTCACGCATTCAGGACTCCAGAGGAGACCATGACCGCAACCACTGATCACTACTTGGGCATTGACCTCCACAAACGGCAAGCACAAGTTGCTGTTCTCGACGATGAAGGCCAAGTCGTTGAAGAGGTCCGCGTCGCCAACGCGGACCTCGACGAGATTGCACAGAAGTACGCCGGTAGTAACGCTGCGCTCGAAGCGGGAAGCAACTACTTCACCATTTACGACAGACTTGACGAAGAGTTAGACGTGACTCTCGCCAATCCGGCCAAGGCGGATTGGCTCGAAGATCAGAAACAGAAAAACGACCGCAAGGACGCCAAGAACCTTGCACGGTTCCTCCGGTTGGACGAAGTGCCAGAAAGCTACGTCCCGCGAAAAGAATTCCGGCGCTACCGCGCGCTTGCGCGCGGTCGCAAGAAGTTGGTAGACAAGCGCTCAGACTTCAAAAACGAGGTCAACTCGCTCCTTGATCAAAACGGCGTCACCTACGATGGATCGTTGTGGAGTGAGGAAGGGCGTGAGTTCCTGCGTGAACTCACGCTCGACGACGCGTCGGAGTTGTTGCTGGAGCAGTGGTTGGAAGCAATCGACGAATTCACGGTGAAGATCAAGCGGATGCAGCGGCGGATTGAAGAGGTAGCAGCTGACGTAGATGAGCTGGATACGTTGATGTCTGCGCCAGGTATAGCGGCGTTTTCTGGCTTGATGATCTACGGCGAGATTGGTGAAGTAGAGCGGTTTGACCGCGCAGCTGAAGTAGTGAGTTACGCTGGATTGGACCCGGTGATCCGCGAGTCTGGCGACTCGCGGAGAGAGGGCCAAATCAGCAAGGAAGGAAACGGTTACTTGCGGTGGATCTTGGTTCAGTGCGCGAATACCGCCGTACACAACGCGAAGGATCCGTACTTGAGCCAGTTCTACTGGCGGTTACGGAACAAACGAAACAAACCGCACAAGGTAGCGATCGTGGCAACAGCGCGCAAGCTGTTAGTGGCGTTGTTCAACATGCTCAGGAAGAACGAACCGTACGACCCACCGGAGGTGAGTGCCTGAGAGACGCCGGGGCGTCTCTCATCGGCCGGGCCAGCGCACGATGAGCGACAGGTGTGTCGAATGAAGATGCCCCCGCACGGCGAATGTGGAAGTGGCTGAGTCGACTGCTTGCCGTGGGTTTTCAGTCTCAAAGGGAGGCGAGCAATAGGGTCACCAGAAAATCTAAGCCGATAGACGTGGTTTGTTCAGTTAGCGGGATTCTCAGCGATGTCATAGAACTCTTGTCACACCGTGATGATCGTACTTCCCGGATTGTCTCCACGTTCGTAGTTGGTGATAGCGACGACGAGGCGAAGGCACAGGGCAAGAAACACCTGCGCTCGTGCGTGGACGCGGCCTCGGGCGTGCGTTCGCCCGAGGCCGCAGTCCTTCACTGATTCGTTGGTTCGTTCGACTCCAGTACGGCGGTTGTACGTCTCATCCAGCGTGGACTGCTTCAGCTGAACGTCCTCGCTGTGTTGTTCGATGCGGTCTTCGACCCTGTACTCGATGTCTTTCGGGTCGTCAGTGTTTCGTGCGTTGTACGGAGCGACTGGCACGACCCCTGCGGCCAGCAGGTGGTCGTGCCAGTCGAGCGTGTCGTAGGCGCTGTCACCGACCATCCAGATCGGCTTGGCGACGGCGAGCGCGTCACGCGTGACGCGCATCGCCGTCTCCTCTGGCGCTTGCTTACTCTCGGTAAACTCGGCTGCAATCGGGATCTTTTGCCCGGTCGAGACGATCGTGCAACCGTAGCCGTAGTAGTACTCGTCGTTGGTTGGATCGTAGCACTTGGACGCGTCTTGATCGGCGGGCATCGCCCTCACGTCGGTTGAATCGATACAGTAGGTCAAGTCGAGCAGGCCGCGTCGGGCGGCCTGCTCGACGAGTCGGTCAAAGACCTCGTTGACGACGTGTTCGAGGTCGGTGAGAAAACGATCGACCGCGTCTCTCGACGGCGGTCGATCGAACCCACAGCTCAGCCAAACGACCGTGTTCCGAAGCTCTCGCTCAACGGGACGAATGCCGTAGATGTCGTGGTAGTAGCAATGGAGGAAGGCACGCATCAGTTCTGGTGGCTCGTGCTCTCGTGTTCGCCCCGTCTTCGCTGGGGCGAACACGTCGAACTTTTCGAGAAATCCGAAGGAAAGGTGCTCAAACAGCGCCAGCGTCTCAGTTTCCACGACATTGAAAAACGAGTCTACCGAAGGATCATCTTGCAGGGTCGCTGGACTCATTCCACCTCAGCGTTCACCCTGCTTCTTGGTGTGGTAACTGTTCTATGACACCCTCTAAAGTATACAAAATCGCTCTTGTGAAGCAGGTTGTTGATTTTCAGAGTGCAGCGTCGAGAACATGTTTGAGCGTTTCTTCACCAGGCTTTCTGTAGAGTTCAAGGCGGAGCTGCAAGGCACTGAGATACGGTGTCAGCTTGTTTTTGGAGATTCCTCGGGGAAGAGGCGAGAGCCAGCGCCGCACCGACGACGCGCGGATTTCGCATGTGTTGACATGTACGTCGTCGTCAGCGTGTTCACCCTCGCTGTGGATGACGTACTGGCGGTCGAATATGTCGTCCACATTGAGCGGGTCGTAGACCCGAAATCCATTGGTATAGACGATTAGCGACTCCTCCTCGTGGTCAGCAAGGAGGAGTCGCACAGTCGATTCGTCGCCGGATTTCGCTGGCACAACGTAGCACCGGTCACTACTTCGGTCGACTAGCGTGAACACCGGCGGCTTGTCCTGTACATGATTGCCACGACCACGCGTAGACAGGCCACGCGAGCGCGACCGACCGTCACGCTCGCGACTCTTCAGTCCGACTGAGACGCACACTTTGTCGGTTTCCACGGGCCCAGTCAACTCCAGACAGGGCGCGTCGAGCGCTCGGGCATAGCGCTTGAGAGTGGGATTTCCTGTTTCTACGACGCGCTTTGCAGATACAGACGTATCCACAGTGAGTGCAGTCTCCAAAGGCGTTGATTCGAAATGAACCACTCCTACGTTTTCGAGACAGCAAGAAAGGATATGCCACGCCACGTTTGCGTCCCTGTCAGCCTCGGACCCGCACGAGGGACACGAGTGATCGCGAACCCACAACGGTTTGTCTGTCGGGACGGACACCGAAGGAGGCACACTCTTTGGTCGTTCCGCGCGGATTCACGGCGACGAAGTACGTTCCTTCGGAATAGCCGACTGCAGAATCTGGAATAAAGATCAAAACACCCAGAATGCCAGCAAGAGGAGATGTTCACTGGCGTACAGCAGACCAACGGACAGCGTCGCTTCACGCCTCCTCAACAGTCCACCATACAACTGCTCGGGCCCCGACTTCCTTACGCTTAACGAGCCCCTGATCGTGTAACTCGGTCAGCTTCCGCCGTGCAGTCTCACTGGAGACGCCGATTGCCTCGGCAACCTCACTCGACGTCAGCACTGGGTCATCAGTGCTCGCCAGCACATCCAACACGGCGTCGATCGTCGCCATCTCGGTGTACTTCCCTTCATCGTCTCGCTCGCGGCTCATACCCACACATACGCGTTGCAGAACATATAATCCTTATGCCACGAAGCACAAGGCTTATGCTAGTATTCCTCGTGGGTTAATATACAGAAGAACAGTCTCTTCGGGGTATTTTCGTCGAGAAATGCCCGCGTGCTAGAGACACGCAGGCTGGTCTTCTGATCCAGGGAAGACCAATGGTAACTACGCAACCCACCAGTCAAAAACGCATCGTTGATGAACCACCCTGTGAAGAGTGTGCCGCACTCCCGGGGGCGTTCCCCTGTGCCCCGTGTTACATCACGGGGAAGAAAGATTTCCCAGGAGACGGGGAATGAACACCGACGAGCGCATCGCCCAGCATGCAGCCGCCGGGTTGACGCGCGCACTCGACCCGGATGCATACAGGCACTTCCAGGCAATCCTCGAGATTCTCGGGGTGGACTATCCAACCCCACTCGCAGAGTGTCCAGTCTGTGGACGCGTCGGCCTCCCCGAGCGTATCCGGATCCACGACTGCTAGAGCGCAGTCGATCTCAGACGCGGGAATTCTTTCTGAGAGTGTCGTTGATACAAAGTTACGTGTGTAACGCAGCTGTCTATCACAGTCATGCAGAAGTGTGTAAACGATTGTATCAATGCTGACCTTTCGAGATAACTGATTACACGTCCAAGCCCTCTTTGCCCATCCCCGAATACATTTTTTACTCTGTAGCCAAATATCACCAATAATACCCTCTAATACGAAGATGTGGTGTTGCCAAGAGACTATAGAGTGGTTTATCACCGTAAGATGGCTTTACTTGGCTATTTCTGCTCGTAAATTAGAGATATAGTTGTTCACTTCCCATCTGTTGTTACTGTTCGACAGACCAGACCAACGAATTCCCGACTTTCTTCTTCGAAACTCTCCCTTCATCTAGAAGCTTCCGAAGCCGATAGTCTGCACTTTGGCGTGCAATCCCGAGTTCCTCAGCCACTTCTTGCGTCCCGGCTGGCGTATGTTTTCGAACAGCGTCAATCACCTCCTTGTCGCTGTGAGTCGGCTCAAACCGGCCGCCTTCGTTCCGTTCTCGTTTGTCGTCCATTACTCTCTACGTCGTCGGTATCCCTCTTCAACGTACTGCTCTGTGACAGAAGGCACAACAGTTAATACGGTATGCTCTGTAGCAGAAGGTGACGAATACCCGGCCCGTCGGGTCGTGACCATCGTGGGAAGCGCCCGGGTGTTGGAGCCACCCAGGCCGGGATTCTGTCGCAAGAAACCCATGAGCACCTTACCCCTCGTCAGAATTGAACCCTTCGCCACGTCGGTTGTACAGAGCGATGAAAACACCTGCAGGTCACGCGGGACACGTAATGGCCATCTGCACGACGCTGCGTCCAACGCCGCGTGTTGGGAGGAAGCCAGTGACGCCCGCGTAAAGAGCGGCTTCACGGACACAGGAGACAGTAAGACTAGTCAGAGACCTGGAGTCGGACGTCTCACCAAGACCCCTCTGGCGGCACTGGAATCGCCACTGAACCCCTGCTCGCCACCAAGATGATCAACGATCTCGATACGGACGTCTTCGTGCGGATTCAGACCGACCTCCTCGTGGTCGGGGATAGCATCATCACCGACCGACATCATGCCTCGAACGGCAACTACCAAGACGACGACCCGCAGAACCAGATCGGCGGCATCATCCCCGCCTTTGCACTTTCAGGGTGGCTTCGCCACGGGATGGAACACGTTGTCCAGAGGAAAGACGGCACTGCCTGCCATCCCGGCGAAGCCAACGCGAACTTCATGAAGGCCAGTGTCTACGACCGCGACCTCGAGGACGGCTATCACGAGAAGGGCACATGCACTGAGGATCCAAAGAAAGACAATGGCTGTGTCATCTTCGATCTCTTCGGCGGGTTCGCCGGGATTCCTGGAAAGGTC
Source organism: Salinibaculum sp. SYNS191 (assembly GCF_037338445.1). Lineage (NCBI taxonomy): Archaea > Methanobacteriati > Methanobacteriota > Halobacteria > Halobacteriales > Haloarculaceae > Salinibaculum > Salinibaculum marinum. Next base: position 3,206,527 of record NZ_CP147838.1, on the reverse strand, counting down.
ATGCGTCGCCCGGTCAAGTTCAATCCCATCCGTTCGAGCGTAGACTACACGCGCGGACAGGCCGAGGGACACTACCGTCGGCTGAATCGGAATGTCGTCTCTCGGAACCCCGATGACGGCCGGGAGCCACTGCGCAATACTGAGCTGGATGCCGTTGCCAATCTCGACGGCAGCTGGCATCTCTCCTTTCGCGAGATGAAACCCGAGTTCATCGGCCTCCTGGCCGTTGCCATCGAGTTCCTCAATGACCACAGGACCGACTTCATGCATCAACTCGGTGGGGCGCGAAACTTCGGCGCTGGCATCGTCGACTGTCACCTCATCAACCCACTCTATACCGAGCAGGAGTTGAAGCGTGTCTTCGACCGCGGGAAACGCACCACCAAGACGATGAAAGACAAAGACGACCAGTGGGCTACGGAGTATCGCCCAGCCCTCGTCGACGAACTGGAGACGCGCATCGCCGCGGGGCTATAGATGGTCGAAAAGGCGACCCCAAACGACGCCCAGGGCAACAGCGATCACGGCGAGATGGTCCTCGCCTACCGCCACGACGCACATAAGCTCAATGGCCATCCCCACGACAACGCCCCAGAAACGTTCGCTGGCGTGCCGGTAAACCAACCAGTCCCACACGGCGCGGACGGCGATGCATCGGCACTGAGCCGCCCCAGCGCGAAGCCAAAGCAAACGGTGAAAAACCACGAGACACTCTACCGGCTGTCGCTCATCGAGGGCAAGAGTCGATACGAGCCCGAGCGGTTCACGCGAAACAGCGTGGAGAGGAGTGTGCGCGCCCTCCTGACCGAGAACGACCCAGAGACCATGCATCAGTCGTGGCTTGAGAGCGACGTTGTCTCGGCGTTCAACGAGAGTGTCTACTACCCCTACACCTCGCTGAAGTACCACACACTACTCGTCGCGGCCCTGCTCGACAACTACCGCGACGGCCACGCATTCGCCGACCTGCGTCTGGTAGTGGATTCTGCTGGGAAGGTAGTGCCCCATCGGACAATCTATGCCAGTGCAGACTTCGCGCTCCGAATCGACGAAAATTCCGAGGGACGGCCATCCGCTCGTCTTGGGAAGCGACCGTGGCGGTCGTGGGCCTCAACCTGGAACAGACTGAGCGCACACCCACTCGACGTTGCTCACGAGAAATACGACATGGTACTCGATGCGAACCTTCGTCGAATCGGCGCGTGGTCTACTGCCCTCCAGTATATCGAGGACTTTCAGGAGGCCTTCGAGCGATGACGCACATTCAGCAAGTCCACTGGGAGTTGACGATGGACTACATTGGACACCCGTACTACGTGAGCGGAAACGCCATCATGCACGCCCTTGGCCAGCACCTCTCGTACGATCGCCATCGTCACCTGCATGCGAGTCACGGAATCTTCGTCCCCGGCCAGTTCGGGACGTTCCCCGATGAACACTCACAAAGCGGATTCAGGCCGTACCTCGGCAGTGGGCTCCCAGAAGTCGAAGCATACGACGACCTGTTCCTGCTGCGCCAGGCGTCACACTCCTGGCTGCTGGAATCCCGGCCCCGAGATGCCCTGAACACGCACGATATCCGCGTCCAGAGCGGTCACCCGGCACTTTCTCACGAGACAATCATGGGAAAGCCGGAGGACGCACGGCGGCAACTACAGACCACGAAGTGGTACCTCAACGCCTACCTCCACGCTGATCACGAGGGTGTCCTCCCGATCGAGGAGAGCACACTGGAGGGACTTCGCTTCGGCGGGAAGCGAAACTATGGCTACGGTAGTACGCGCCTGAAAGACACACAGGTCATCGACGTAGAGGCGTTGGAGTACTCCCGGCTCGAAAATGGTGAGGCATTCATCCTCGAACTCATCACGCCATTCGTACTGGAGTCCGAGTACCCAGACGCCCACGATCAAGACATCCCGTGGTGGTGGAACGAAGAGCGCCACAACCTTCGCGAGCGAGCGGAGAAAATCCTCGAGCAACGCGAGGTGTACAATCTCCAGACCGTAGACCACGGACAGGTGGTCGCATACGACGGCGATCGCCCAGTGGAGACTGCAAAGCGAGGCATCAGACGGGTTGGCACTCACTCAAAGTACGGCTTTGGCGAGCTGCGCGTAAAGCCAGTCGAAGCGCAACCAAACCAGCATCAGGACTCGGAAAGGAAGAGGAAGGCCACCGGTTGAGAGACCAAAACGAGACCTGTGGAATCGACCTGAAACTATCGACGACACCTGAATAAAGATATCGTATCCACAACAAGAACAAACAGACGAAATGTACTCTCCCATTTATATACACCGAGAGTCGCTCCTAGCGGGACCGAGAGGAACCGACGAGAGGTGTTTTTCGGCCGTATGAAATCCTCGCCATGTGAGATGTTTCAGCGTTCTCGTTGAGGCGTTCGACTCCGCTTTTGACGGCTTCGACCGCACGGCGAATCCCTTTCTGGACGAGATTCGCGGTGAGGTCGGTTTCGTCGCGGAGTTGGTCATAGAGAGCGCGTTCGGCTTTCGCTTTGGAAGTGACGTGGTAGCCGTCGCCGCCGTGCCAGCACCACTCGCTCGCGGTGTTGGCACAGTGTCTGAACTGCTCGACAGTCTCTCGAAGGGAGTCGTCGACTCCTTCGGGAGTGTCGAGTTTGATGACGGCGGTACGACGGTATGCCACTGTGTTTTCTCATATAGGTCTTGTGTCACTTATAGAGTTGGGAGTCTGTCTGCCGTCGTGACGTGGTTCGTGGCATCAATGGTCGGTTTCACTCCCCGACCGCAAGGGTCGTGGTATCCGCCTTGTACCGCCTGTGAATTATTCGATCCGCTGATACGTGTTAAGCCGACCACTCCGGTCGACGGTAATCTGGCCATCCTCCTCGAGCTGGCGGAGTTTGTTGTAGATCCGGTGGTCGGGAAAGTCCAGCTCTGTGCGGAGGTCTTCGATCGTGTTCGGGTCCTCCAGCGAGACGAGCAGCGCGTTCTCGAGACAGTACGAGACGAGCCGGTCCGTGATGGGTGCAACAATGTCGTAGCGCTCTTCGAGAACATCGAGGGTATCGAGCACGGCAAACGAGAAGAATCGGCCAGTGCGGTCGTCCTGGGTCTTGATCTCCTCGAAGATGCCCTCCCAGTCGAGATCGGCTTGCTGGGCGATCAACGCGACATCTTCGAGGTCGCCCTCCCGTTCCATGATCGATTTGAACACGAAGATGTCGCTCAGCGAGAGCAGATGCACGTGGAGATTGCCGTACTCGAATGACTGGTCGCACCGCTCGATCATCGCCTCGTTCAGCTGGAGTTGGCCTGCGACGGTCTCGACGAAGATGCCCCAGCGCGGAAATCCCTCCTTCTCGAGCACAAGACTGGGGTCGAGTTGGTTGTATGCCGCTTCCAGGTCGCCACGCTCCTCGTATCCCAAGTCCTGGAGCGATTCAGCGAGTGTGAAGAACGTCTGTCCGTCCGCAACGACGAGATCGACGTCCTTGGTCGAGTCCTTCAGACCACGCAGAATGAGGTTACCGCCTCCGAGAAGATAGGTGTCGACAGGTGCCTCCAGATAATCTCCAAGTTCTTCGAGTCCTCGCTGGAGGCTAGCCTCAGGGTGGTGGCCACGCGGGTAGACCCCATAGTCATTTGCGAGGTCGATAAATTCCTCCCACGGGAGAAAGAGCTCTTCGTGGTGGACCTCTCGCTGGTCGATGTATGCGAAGAGGTCAGCCCACCTCTCGACGCAGTCCCACCTGTTTGCGAGCCGCCAGAGATCGCTGGAATCGAGGGTAGCGCGGTGCGTGAGATAGAACACGGCCGCCATCGCCATCTGTTTCTTGTTCTCCGCGACGGTCACCGCATGGATCAGAATATCTTCGAGATCCAGCGAGCGATCGCCTTGATAGACGTAGGTCTTCGCTGGGTAATAGTCGACACCGTAGCGTGTGAACGCCGAGAACGCAGTCGGCGTGCCGTCGACGTCACCTTTGCTCGTCGCCACGAGTCGGTCGCCGTTCGCGCGGTATTCGGTTTCGAACGGTGTCGTTCGGGTTCTGGCGTCGAGAAACGACCGAAGCGTGTCGTCACTGATGGCATAGCCGTCGTCAGTATGTGCGATCGCACCAGTCTCCTGGATTTCGTTCAGGTGCTGATAGAGTGTCGATTTCGCGAAACCTTGCTTTTGTAACTCAGCGATTGATATAGGGCCCGGAAGTAGCGCAACCAGGATGTCCTCTTTCGTCCCTGTCAGGACTTTTTCGAGTGCGTAGCGGTCGAGGAGCTCGGCAAGCAGTGACGCTTCGTACGTGTGGGCCAATTGCACGCCGTCGGTTCGGTCCACAAGATGGGCATCTTCGAGATCGCCAACGATCTCCGAGGTCCAGCTCTGACTTTTGTCGATCGCATCGGCTAACTCGCCGATCGAGTAGGACCGATCCCGCAAACAGTCGATAGCCCGTAGCGCTGCTTCCCTCATAGATTCCAATTTTACCGATATATTTATAATTATATCGGTGAATATGGAATTCAGATCCTTCACCGCTAAAGGATGGCACGGTGCAGGTACCGACGCCACGGCCACAGGCGCCAACGCGGCCAGCGACGCCGACGCCGACAGCACAGCGCCGTTACTTAACACAATATCCAGGAATAACTTAATCAATTTTCGCTGTGACTGCTGCATATGGAAATTGAACAAGGAACATCCTTCGAGACTATCGGAGAGCACGAGATTGATTTTTCCGTAGCTCAGTTGGTAGAGACCTCCGATTCATTCAGATGTTGGTTTGTCTTCCAGGCCGTTCCTGCTATTGAATGTGATGAGTATCTCGGAGGGGCTATACACGCGAGTTACGCCGGAGAAGGTGAATCCGATATTGAGTTCGGATTCCTCACGGAAACGGGGGATCGGCATATCGTATTGGTGGAAAATAAGATAGATGCCGCCAAGCAACCGGACCAGATTGAACGATACTACAACCGGGGAAAGTTCCGTGTCGACCGTGATGACTGGGATTCGTACACAGTCTGTTTGTTAGCTCCAGAGAGGTACGTGTCCAAAGAAGATGAAACGGGATTTAGTTCGATCATCTACTATGAGGACGTTCTTGAACAGATCGAGAACCTTTCACACGATGGGGCGGAGTTCCTACAAGATGTGTTTGAGGCGGCTCTAACGAAATCTCGCACATCAACGACACCCAATGCTTCTGACACCCTACATGCAGTCCGAGATCAATTCTTGAATGAAACGGAAATACAACATCTTGAATCAGATCCGGAGTATTCGGGGTACAACAAACGCACTTCGTTCAAATCAACGCACCCGGACCATCACGAGGCTATTCGGTACGATGTATATGTCGGGGAAGTAGGTGACGCAGGTCACACAAATATTAGGTTACAGATACAAAGCACAGATGGTCTCACCGAGGGAGGACGGGAATCACTAAAATCAACAGCGTCAGAGCATACTGAGGCCATTCCAGATTACAATTGGCGTTTACAGCGAAAGAAAAATATTGTTTTCAAACAGGTAGGGCACGATACTGTAATCCAAGACGACTCATACGAGACTTATGCTGACGCGATCGTCGATGAGTTACTCACCCTCACGAATACGTTTCATCCAATATTTGCTGAAGAGCGTAGCTGACGGTGGCCTTCTACTAATCGTCTGAAAATCACATAACTCGACGACTATTCCGTTACAAGTGACACCAGCATAATACTGTTGAGTTGCTGCATAACAGATTGAGTACAATTTGAGACTGATAGATAGATCGGGGGTTGACATGGGGATGCACTGTTCGGCTGTGAAAGATTCTATGACACGCTGCATGAACGTTTCCAGGTCCGCACGTTGCTGTCCGTCAGACCGTAGTTCCACACGTCGGGATCGAGAAGCGCACGCTGCTCCGCCAGCTGGTGGTGTGCCCATACGATGGACGTGTTCGTTTTCACATGCCGATTCAGTTCGCGACGGCGGTCAAGCGCCGCCGTGAACGCCTCGACGAGATTGGTGGCCACCCACGAGTGGTCCGCGAGGACCTCGTCACGCACGACCACGACGTGCATGATCGGAAAGATGGCTGTCTCCCGGTAGTACTGTCGCTCCTCGGCGACCGGGTCGTCGAACACGAAGTCGAGGTCCTCGGATTCGACGACGGCGTTGAACATCGACGAGACGGGATCCATCGCCGCGTCAAGGTCGCCAGCGCGAAACATCTCGCGGTACGCCGACGGATCAGCGACGGTATCGTCGCTCTGGTCCCGCGGGAGCGGCTGGACATCGAACCGAGGGGGAATGGCCGTGGGCACGCTCGTCTCGCGTTGATACCAGGTGACGGCTTCGAGGTCGAGTCCGTAGTGTTCCTTGGCGATGCCGCGGATCCAGACGCCTGGCGTCGAGTGCCAGGTCTGAATGCCGACCCGTTTGCCTGCAAGATCCGCAGGGTCGTCGACGGGGGCGTCCGTGTGCTTCCACAAAAACGAATGCCTGAAGCGTCGTGCCGGGAACACCGAGAGTGCAGTGCACGAATACTCCTCGTCGCTGGCCCTGGCCGCGAGATACGACGCCAGCGAGACCTCGGCAACATCGTAGTCTCCGTATTCGAAGAACCACCGATTGCGCCGGGGCGGGTACTCTGAGACGACAGTCGCGTCGATCCCATCTGGCTCGACCTCGCCCGACAGCAACGCCCGGTTCACGTCCCGATTCCCAACTGCAATCGAGAGGTCGAGCGGCATACCTGCACTACATATTATTAAAGAAATGTATTTTTTGGAGAATTTTGCTGAAAGAGCCTTGCGTTCTCGCCGTCCAGTTCTCTATGGATAAAACCACTACACTAGACGGGTTTTCGACCATCGGTGTAGCTGTCTCTATCCAGAACTGTTGTAATTAGAGGCCAACTACGTGACTCAGTCTTGTACGTTAGCCTCGGAGAAGTCCGTAATCGGCATCATCAGTCCTTGCTACCGCCTACGTCACGCCCCTAATTAATCATACGGTCAGCAGTATTATCCTTCGATGATCACCGTTTGTGAACACGCATTCGCACATCCTCGGATGGCTGCAACGTCAGCTCCATATTGACCTCGGGCTCGGGCGAACTCAACAGCTCGAAATCGACGCGTCGGGCGAGAATCGGGATAATGTGTTTCAGCTCCATCATCGCAAAGTGCATGCCGATACACTGGTGGGGACCACCGCCAAACGGGAAGTACGCGAAATCGGGTCGCTGGTCGCTCCGGTCTTCACTAAAGCGTTCGGGCCGGAATTCCTCGGGGGCGTCGAACCACCGGTCGTCAGCATGAACAGTGAACTGCGGGAGCAAGACTTTCGTCCCTTCGGGGATGCGGTACCCGCCCAGTTCCGTCTCCTCGGTGGCCTCGCGGAACAGCATCCCGGCCGGGGGATACATCCGCATCGCCTCCTTAGCTACGTGCTCGGTGACCGGGAGGTCTGAAAGATCGTCGGCCGTCGGTGGCCCGTCTAGTACGGTCGTGACTTCCGTCTCCAGTCGATCGTAATCCTCCGGATTGCTCCCCAGCAACAGCCACGTGAAGGTCAGTGCCATCGCTGTGGTCTCGTGACCGGCGATGAGAAACGTGATCAGGTGATCGTGGATCTCCTCGTCGCTCATCGAGTACTCGTGGTCGTCCTCCTTTTCAAGCATCATCGTCAGGAGATCCTCGTATTCGTCCGGATTCGCGCGTCGTTGTTCGATGAGCGTCTCGACCGTCGCGTCGAAGGCATCCATGGCCTGTGTGTATCGACGGTTCCTGTGTGTCGGCACCCACGACGGCAGGAGCATCTCGACGGCGCCGAAACCGCTCATATCGGCCATCGTCTGGAGTTCGTCGGCGGCGTCAGTGATGACCTGCCTGTTCTCCCCGAGGTCGAAGTCGAACAGCGAGTTCGTCAGAATCGACAGCGTCAGGCGGGAGAACTCCTCGTTGAGGACGATTTCTTCGCCGTCGTCCCACTGGTCGACCAGCCGTTCCGTGGCGGCAACCATCGCCGAACTGAAGCCCTCCAACCGGTCCAGTCCGAACATCGGCTGGAGGAAGTGTCGCTGTTGTTTCCACTCCTCGCCCCGAGTGAACGTGAGTCCCCGCGGTGCGATCTCGTAATCGAGCAGTTCCTTGAGTTCGTCGAAGTTCCACCGCTCGTAGGTGCCCTGTCCCAGCAACACGTCGCCGATATACTCGGGATGGAAGACAGCGACAGCGTCGATACGCGGAAACTCACAGTGGACGACATCGCCGTACTCCGCGAGCTCGTCGAAAAATCCCATGGGCTGTTTGATATACTGATGTGCATGTCCCAGCACTGGGAGACCATCGGGGCCAGGTGGGAGGTTTTGGGGGCCACCGTTCGAACCTGAACCCCTGTCTCTACCTGTCATATGTTGTTTTTATGAATGAAGATTAATAGAAATTTTTTCCCGGGATCACAACTCTTCAAACAGTTCAAGTCCGGAACAGTGACGTCCTCAGGTTTCTGCGAAACCTGATGGGCTGTACGAGAGCGACGCTCTCGTGAACGCCGAGCGGCGGATTTACCGCCCACCCTGATGGGTTCGAGGCCGAGTTCACGGACAAGCCCCACCCTCCACGAGCGAACCCGTCAGGGTGAGCGAAGTAGGGTGGAGTAGTTGACAGAGGAATTCTGCAGCCTGCTGAAGTTGGACTCGGATGGCCAACGCAATAATTTGCGGAGGGGTAGAAATATTACGCTCGAACAGGTACTGGTGCGTATGTCGCCCGAGACTCCGTCCGACGATGCCGAGTGGGTCGAGACGTGGAAAGAACACGCGTCGGCGTTCGACCGCGTGAAATCGGTCACGATGACGCTCTCGGATCCGCAGCCAGCGTCCTGGATTGCGTCGGAGGCGGCCGTCTCCCCGAATACGGCCCGGGACCACCTGCGCCGGCTCATCGATCTCGGTGTGGTGACAGCGACCGAGAAAGATGGCACCCGCCACTACTATCCGGACCCGCTGTACACGCGGCTCCGGGATGTCCGGGAGTTGCTTGAGGAGACGACGAAACGCGACCTCGCGGAGCAGGCAGTCGACTTGAAAGACGACATCGCGGCCTGGAAAACCGAGTACGACGCTGCGTCCCCGACGACCCTGCGTGAGCGAGCGGCCGAAGTGGGTGTCTCTGCCGAACAGGCGCACGAACTCATCGCAGTCGCGAGCGACTGGGAACTCGCCCGCTACCGACTCTCGCTCGTCCAGGACGCCATCGAGAACTACGATACCTGGTCAGCCGATTCCTCGTCGATCACCGTATGACGACCGATCCTGGCCGGGATCGTCACCGCATTCTCCGCGAGCTGCGTAGTGAGTTGGCGCGACACCCAGCCGTTCGATCTGTCGAGGGGGAACCGCCGTCTGCATATCGGGAACTGCGAGCGACACTCGACCCGTCGTGGTTCGGCCGCCCAGCCGAGACAGCGTCGCTTCGGGTGACGTGGATTCCGAATCCGTCACCTGAGCCCGAGGCATCTGATCGTGGGAGCGACGCGTGGCGGCGCACACCGATTCGGGCGTACGACACCCTCCATTACAGCGAGTCAGACGGTCTCGACTGCGGATTCCACTGCGAACCGAACCCACACGTTGACGGCTTGCTCCACTATCAGGAGCGGGACGACACGAACGACGAGTACACGTACGTGCCGGTGTCGTTCGACGCACGCTCGGTGGCGGGTCTCTTGTGGGAGATGATGGACGCGCTCGCCGACCGGCTCGGTGAGGCCGATTGAGTAAGCTTGTCACCAAAGCCGTGTGTTCGATAGCAGCGGAGATCGTGGTCACAGCCCACTCGATGTGCCAGTAGAGGACTGCCCTCGTCTGGTCTTTTCATCCTCCACACCCGCTGGACAGTCACCCACCCTAACAGACGAAATCTACTCTCTCCGAAGCGCCTTATTAGCAACAGCACCGTCGTAAACCGACGCGTGCCGTCACTTCCCGGGCTCCCTCACGCGACCTCCGATTTAATTACCCCGGGCCGGATATTTCTGGATGTGAAACAGTGTCCAGAGACGCCTGCACTGGAGGAAACCGAATCGTTCTCCGGGCATGTGTGGGTCGAAGAACTCCCGACCGGTGGCGAATTCCGCTTCCAGGTCTCCTCCGCTGGGCTGGTGACGTTCGCAACGCCCGAGCGTACGTACGACTCACGTGAGGCGGTCCCGCTTCCGTATTGGCGGGCGGCAGACGCAATTTCTACACGCCTCGATCGCCAGGTGCTGCAGGCAGCACGAAGCGATCCGGGTGCGGTGACGTTTTGCGGGGTGGCACCGTGGAATGCGGGCATTGCGTATCCGTGGGATGCAGTCCCGGCATTCGTCGGGGTCGACGTCTGGGACGAGGCAACGGGTTCGTTCTTACCACCGGATAGGGCAAGCAGTGTCTTCCAGCGGATTGGACTGTCGACGCTGCCTGCAATCGAGAAAGAACTCCAGACGGCCCACACCGATCTGACGAGATTTGAAACAGCAGAGGCATTCCCGGAATCAGCGTGGCGAGACGGCCAGGCAGTGGGCGTCCTTATCCGTGATAAATCTGGGATGCGCGCACAGGCGTGGCGTCGAGAGCCCACGCCCACTGCCTCACAGCCCGAGATAACCCAGGAGCCAGCTGCGACACTGGCAGAATCCTACGTCACGACCAACCGGATTGAGCAAACGGTTGCCGCGCTTCGTGACAGCGGACAGTCAGTGACGGTAGATGGGATCCGTGACCGACTCATCGCAGATATTGCCCGAGAAGCCTACAGCGAATTGTACTCCGACGGTGAGTTTATCGCATCACTGTCTGCGTTTCGCTCGCGTGTTGGCGAGCGCGTCCAGCAACACCAATTCGACACCGGGGAATGACCGGGAACGGAGACGAGAGTGGACGAGGCGGAAAGTCTACGAAAAACAGGAATCCCTCAATCACCTCCTGATACACACCGTATATTTTGCACGAGCGATATCGACCTACCAGAGATTTGTGCGAACCATCGTGACGGATACTGAGGCTGAGTTCAGCACAACAAAGTGAGGGTGAGTGACCAGTCCAACGGTCGTCATGGCGGATTTGTGCCAGCGTTCATGCTGTCCAATGCATCCTCGCCGAGTGCCTGTTTCCACAGTAGGTGGACTGCCCTGGCGACGAGGTCGATCCGTTTTGCTTCGAGACATGAGGCCTCGACCTCCTCATCCACGTTTGACGCTTCCGGGGGCGGATGGAAGTGTCGGTCGTCAGACGGTATCGAAAACTCATGGGGATGGATATCCCAGCGAAGATTGCGTTCGGAATCATCTGAGTGGTGAATGTTGTAGTCCCCCGCTGTCGTCCATCGCACCGCAAATGTGGTCTCCTCTGCACCTCCGGGGCCGTACGGGATGGTGAGCCGGAGTTCTCTGGGATCAACTCGATCATCGATCGCGCCAGAGGCCATCGGTTCGATGGAGACGAACGCATCGCGAAATGCGTCGAGCTTCGCCACGTCGATCGATCCTCGAAGCGCGTGGGATTCGCTCTCTCCACCGTCAAAGTGCATCAGATTGCCTCTGCGACCCCGGATACGTCTTCGACGCCACTGAGTGCGAGAGCCACCTCGGCGAACGCGAGGTTTCGCCGCGTCGTTCGCCATTCCAGAAGCGTCTCTGGGTCGATATCCGCGTGGGCTCGGACAGCCCCATCGGGCGAGTTGGCGTTGAACCGCTCGCCGTACTCACGAAGGGTTTCGCGCATCTCGAGTACGCGTCTCGAGAGCGTATCGACATCCGTCTCGTCAAGGATACGCCGCGCCTGTTCGAGAGCGAGTGAATCGTTCGCCCGTCGATACAGCGTGGCCTTCGAGTCAGGCGAAGCTGTCTCCGTCACGTAGCCGTGTTCGACCAGGGAGCGGAGGTGCTTGCGAGCCGTCTGCTCCGAGGTGAGAGATTTGTCCGCCACGGTCGCTGCAGTCATGGGCTCGTACGCTGTGTGCATCACGGACTGCACGCGATCGAAGGGAGTGGTATCACGTTTCCAGTCCTCCTTCGCGTACTCGTTCACATTCTCGAACGGTGGGGCTGGGTCTGGCATGGGTGAGCGTACGATACGTAAGAATATCACTCTTCGGGTTGATATATTGATCTGTCCAGGTGACTGTTTTCTGGTCCTGGAGCGGATATATCCCATCCCTCAAAGGATTGTTTCCCCACCCTATACGATTGGATAAATCCAGTACAGTCGAAGCGACCCCGCGCCAGCAGCCAGTGTGGTGTCCGCTCGCGCGCCACAGAATTGCTGTGCGAAAAGAGAGAATGGACCCTGGCAATTCGACGCGAGGATATCGTCATCGTCAATCGTAAACAGAAATGCAGAAACATGTTTATGTGAATCTGTCTTCTTTTTTACCTGAATTGAGGCGCTAAGGCCCCTTCCTCAAGGAGCAACGCAGGGAGCGAAGCGACCGAGTAGCGCAGTAGGGAGGGGATACAGCGCCGCACAGTTCTCATACACGTTCGACACTCGGCCCACAGGCCCACGCTCCGGTACATTTATGTTTATACAATATTTAAACAGTAGCGATGGATAGGCACGAAATAGAAGGCCACGAAGTCATCGCAGGGACGGCGAAAGCCACCGGCAACGGCGCTCACGTCCTCGTCCCGAAGGACTGGCGTGGTGCGAACGTGAAAGTCGTCCGAACAAGCGAACCCACCGACGAATAACCCCACCAAATGAACTACAACTACAGGTATCGGCTACACCCGTCCGACGCGCTCGAAGACCAGTTAGCGTGGACAGTCGATACTTGTAGACAGGTCTATAATCACTTCCTCCACCGCCTGAATCGGAACGACGATACTTCGGCGTACACCGAACAGAAGCGGCTCCCCGATCTCAAGAGGTGGTGGAGCGACCTGAAAGAGGTACACTCGAAGGTTCTCCAAAAAGTCGTCCAACGGCTATATGACAACCTCTCGACTCTCCGTGGCCGCAAAGAGAACGGCTACCACGTCGGCACACTCAATTGGAAGGCTCCGGGCGAGTACCGCAGTTTCACCTACAGTCAATCCGGCTTCAAGCTCAAAAACACGAGCGGTCGGACGCGACTGTGGCTCTCGAAACTCGGTGAAATCCCGCTCACCTTCCACCGTGACCTGCCCGACGACGCCGAAATCAAAACGGTCACAATCAAGCAGGAGCCGACTGGGAAGTGGTACACCATCTTTGGCGTCGAAACCCCCGACAACCCGCCAGAGAAGCCAGAGAATCCAGAGAAGTGCGTCGGTATCGACGTGGGGATTCTCCAGTACGCTCACGACACGGACGGCACGGCCGTCGAATCTCCCGACCTCTCAGATGAACGCGAACGGTTGGAACGCGCACAGCGCGACCTTTCACGGAAGGAACACAGCTCTGCGAATTGGGAGAAACAGCGCCGGGTTGTGGCTGAGCGCCACGCCGCCCTCAAGCGAAAGCGGCACGACTTTCTCCACAAGTTGTCGAACTACTACGCTACCGAATACGACTTAGTGGCCGTAGAGGACTTGGACGCGAAAGGGTTGGTCGAACTTCCGGGCAACTCGCGCAACCGAGCGGGCGCGGCGTGGGGAACGTTCCTGCGGATGCTCGGATACAAGTGCGAGCGGGAGGGGACACATTTCGTGGCGGTTGACCCGGTGGGGACGACTAAGGAGTGTGCGTCGTGTGGCGTTTCGACAGACAAGCCGCTGTGGGTGCGTGAACACTCTTGCCCGGCTTGTGGCTTCAAGGCGGATAGAGATGCGAACGCGGCGTGGAACATCCTTTCTCGCGGTCTTGAACAAGTAGGAGTGGGACACTCCGAATCAATGCCTGTGGAGACTGCTCTTCCTGTGGACACCGATTCGGTGTCTGCAAAGCGCGTCGTGGAAACAGGAAGCCCTACCCTCAAGGAGCGAACGGCGTCAGCCGTGAGCGAGTAGGGTAGGGTAGTTCACATATGACCGGCACTACGATGCGTTCGATGTGACGCCGCTTCCATATCGCGGGTGACCGACTCATCGCAGATGTGGCCCGAGAAGCCGACAGTGATCCTCCGTGGGAAGTTCGGCTCCCGGCCCCACGGAGACACTGTGCGGGTTCGTGCACACGCCTTTGGGACGTTCGTGAGGGTGTGATTTCCCCGACCACTCGTGGTCGTCGCACTCGAATCGCACGGACCGTGCCATCGGCCTGACTTCTGTATCGCTGTTTTCTCGAAGGGCCGCCTCTGGAATCCGCTCTATTAGTATACACACTTATATACAAACTATACGTAGAATCTGCGTCAGCGTTCACAAGTATACTATCTTGATTCAGTGAGAGAATCCCGCCGTTGAGTGGTATGCACAAGAACTGAATAGTAAACGAAGACGGGCGAGCGGCTACAGAATCGGTGGCTTCGCCTTGCTCGCAATCACTGGTCTGTAACGCTCTTCACTGACTATTCAACAGTTGCAGTGACCACTCCACGGCGGGCGTGAATCGCGTAAGCCCGGTTCGACAGTCCACGCGGTTCTGCCCGACCGAATACTCAACGGCACAAGAGTTATTGAAATTGGGTGTCTTGTATTTGGTGAGGCCAAATGGAGTATCACCTGCAATCCGGGTCGCACACGGTCTACGCGCTCCAATACCACTTTGTGACCGTCACGAAATACCGCGCCGACATCCTTACCGATGAGCGGCTGGAGCGCGTGGCTGAAGTCGCTCACGAGATTGCAGAGGACTTCGAGGCCGACATCACAAACGTGGACGGAGGCACTGACCACGTTCACATCCTCTTCACGACCAAACCAACCACAGACCTCACGAAGTTCATCAACTCGCTCAAAGGCGTCACGTCCCGTCGGATTCGGCAGGAGTACCCGGAGGTGAAACAGACGCTCGAAGATGCGTTCTGGCAACCGGGGTACTTCCTCGCCACGACCGGCCAAGTGAGCATCGACGTGCTGATGGACTACGTGGAAAACCAGTAGCATGACCGCGACAACCACGAAAACGCTGGAGGCTACGCTCGCCCCGCCGACAGCCCACAAAGAGCGGAAACTGTGTAAACTTCTCGACACTTACCGGGCAGGACTACACGAGGCGTTCGAGGCCGGGTGCGAGACGATGACCGCCACCAGCGACGTGGTGACGCCCTACGACCTGCCGTATCAGGCGAAAGCGGCCCTGTGCAACTACGTCCCGCAACTGCACGGTACCTACGACGCACAGGAGTTAGACGACAACCACCCGGTTCGACTCACCAACCAAGCCGCCGAGTTCGACCACTCACCGGAACGCGACTACGAGTTTACCTGGTGGGCACCACAACCCGGTCGCGGGACGAATTTCTGGATACCGCTTCGTATCAATCCCGCACAAGAAGACCTGTGGCACGACCTCGTACACGGTGACGCTTCGGCGGGACAACTCCGACTGCAACGCCACCGCACGTCGTGGAGACTCCACGTCACCGTCGAGTTCCCGGTCGAAGAACCCGACTACGAACCGACCGACGACGATGTAACACCAGTCGGCTTTGATATTGGCGAAGCACACCTGCTCGCGGGCTGTGCCTGCGAGCAGGGGACTCCGACTGACCCACTACTCATCAACGGTGGCCGCGCTCGCCACCTTCGCAAAGAGATGTTCACGACGCTGAAACGACTCGAAGAGCGTGACGCCGCCGAGTGGCGGATTGACGAACGATTCGACCACTACCAGAACGCACTCACTGACATCATCGAGAAGGCGTCTCGACGGGCCGTCGAGTACGCCTGTCAATTCGAGAAACCAGTTCTTGTGCTGGAAGACCTCTCGCACATCCGCGACGACCTCGATTACGGCGAATGGATGAACCGACGCCTCCACGCATGGGCGTTCGCTCGCTTGCAGGGGCGCATCGAGGACAAAGCACGAGAGGCCGGGCTTCCGGTGAGATACGTCGAACCGTCCTACACGTCGCAGACGTGCAACGAGTGCGGCCACATCGGGTATCGGAACGGCGACGAGTTCCGCTGTACGAACGATGAGTGTTGGGTGTCGGAGTATCACGCAGACATCAACGCGGCGGTCAACATCGCTGACCGTCACGACCCGTGGGGTGAGAGCCTGCCGCTGAAACCGGCGGGCGATGACATCCCACGGGATGGGAGCGCCGGTGACAGCGCCGCGACCCCCACCGAGCAGAGCCACCCACGGCAGATGACGCTCGGAGAGGTCGGGTCGGAACCCACTGCCGGTAGGTAGCCGGTATTCCCATGCAGGGAAGCCGCGCCGTTCACGGCGCGGAGGATGTCACTCACCGGAGGCGCTCCCGGTAGAACCGAAGCTCGAGCTCTCCGAAGGGACGCACGATCTGGTGGCCGATGCCGCATATCAGATCGGTCGTGTTGACGGCATCAGTTCGACGGTCGATTTCTCCGCAGTTCTGTATACCTCCCTCATTCGCATCGAGGCTGTCGAATCCGCACGTATCGAAGGTGCAGATGTCGCGTATCAAGATGTTGAGGCGTACCACACGAAGCATCCCTCAGGCAACGGGGACACGAAAATCGAGAAGGATCTGAAAGAAGCCCTCAACTACGAAACTGCGCTGACATATGGACTCGATAGAATCGAGAGTGGCACGTCGATAACCCTCTCGTTTATCAAAGAACTCCATGCGATGCTGCTCGAAGACGTCCGAAATGAGGGTGACGTCGTCGGTGACTTCCGCGACCATATGGTTCATCTCACGAGCCCACAGCCAGGACAGCGTCCGTTCGTCCCACCGA
Source organism: Salinibaculum sp. SYNS191 (assembly GCF_037338445.1). NCBI lineage: Archaea > Methanobacteriati > Methanobacteriota > Halobacteria > Halobacteriales > Haloarculaceae > Salinibaculum > Salinibaculum marinum. The sequence goes on along the minus strand of NZ_CP147838.1, from coordinate 3,189,754 downwards.
CTCCGGAGGGACTCAATGGACTCATGCACTCACTCGAGTCATACATTCAGATGGGTGGACAGTACCATCCGCTCGTCGACGCCGCCATCATCCACTATTTCTTCGAGACAGTTCATCCCTTCTCGGATGGAAACGGTCGACTGGGTCGACTGCTCATTATTTTGTATTTGACGAACGAGGGATACCTCGAAAGCCCATACATCTACCCGAGCGCGTATTTCAATCGTCACAAAGTCGAGTACGTCGAACGCATGCGTGCGGTGAGCGAGAAGGGGGCATGGGACGAGTGGCTCACGTTCTTCCTCGAAGGACTCCGAAGTCAAGCTGAGACGTCGTACGACCGGACTCACCGACTCCGTGAACTCCAAGAGCGCTACGAGACGGAGTATCCAGGCAGCACGACGACGGAGAAGTTCGCTCGGCAATTACTCCAGTATCCGTATTTTACGGCACCAGATCTCGTGGAGTATCTCGACGTCTCACGCCGGACCGCCTACAAGGTCGTCGACGACCTCGAATCGGATGGCCTCATCGAGGAAGTGACCGGGAAAGAACGCGGGAAGGAGTACAAAGCAGTCGAGGTGTTCGACATTCTGGCATAGGCGACAGACGCTGTACGCTCACCGACAGGGAGGACACGGAGACTGCAGAAAACCAGAGGGCAACAGCCGTCGGTTTAGCATCTCCCCCGATTGTCAATGCATGAGAATTTGAGCGGGGTGTTTCCGCTGCGGCCCACGAAGTTGAGACTGCAGCGAGGGGATACCCAACCAATGTTCGACCAGATTCTCTTCCCAACAGATGGCAGTGACGGAGCAGCAGTCGCCGTCGCCCATGTCTTCGACCTCGCGGCTTATCACGATACCACAGTCCACATCCTCAACGTCGCAGACACAACACAGGAGAGCGCCCTCCAAATCCAGAACGAGACGAGTGACGTACTCGAACAGGAGGGCAAAGAAATCGTCGAGGAGACAGCTACCCAGGCAGAAGATCGAGGAGTCGATACTGTCACGGCGGTCGTCCAGGGTGAACCGTATCGCGAAATCATCGAGTACGCCGACACGCACGGGATCGATCTCGTCGTCATGCCAACGCATGGACGCCGGGGACTCGAACGATTCCTCCTCGGCAGTACAACCGAACGCGTTGTCCGCCGAGCGGACGTCCCAGTGCTGACGATTCGACCGGGCGACGACGTCACGATCGCCCACCCATACGAGAACATCTTAGTCCCGACTGACGGGAGCGAATGCGCGAATCAAGCGCTGAGCCTTGGGGTGGGTGTCGTAGACGCTGAGGAAGCGACACTGCATCTCCTCTCGGCCATTGCCATTCCCGCGCTAGGGGCCGATTCTCGGCCAGATATACAGATGGAGATACTGGAAGAAAGCGCCCACGAACTTCTCGAGGAGGCAGCGGCCTTCGCAGAGAACGCCGGTGTCGAAGCAACTGCGAAAGACGTCGAATACGGCTCATCGATTCACAAAGCAATCCTGACGTATATCGAGGAACACGACATCGATCTCGTCGTCGTCGGCACTCACGGCCGAACGGGTTTCGACCGATACGTCCTGGGGAGTGTCACTGATTATCTCGTTCGCACCTCACCGATTCCCGTCCTGACGGTGCGGGCACCTGAGGCAGACACGTAGAATGTCTCCGTTGACCACTGCGAAGGAGGTGTGCTCTCCGGCAGTGGTGTCAGTTCCAACGCTGTCCCTTCCCGCAGTTGTCCCACTCGACAGGTCGGTGGTGTATCCATTCGAAGAGAGAACAGCGCCGCATCTGGCCCCCCGAACCAGACACCGTTCGAGAGTATGACTCAGGCTCATTCGGAGATGACCAACACGAAACCCTGGCACGCGACGCCGACCGACGAGGTCTTCTCGGCTGTAACGGCCGACGAAGAGGGACTTTCGTCCGATGACGCGGCGCGCAGGCTCTCGGAGTATGGTCCAAATGATATCCACGAGGCCGATCAGACGTCGGTTCTCGCGCTGCTTTTCACCCAGTTCCGTGACCCGCTCATCTATCTGCTCGCCGTGGCTGCCCTCCTGTCTCTCGGTGTTGGATTCATTCCCGGCGGTGAGCCAAATTACACCGAGGCGGCGTTCATCGTCCTCATCATCGGTGCCAATGGGTTGTTTGGCTTCGTCCAGGATTATCAGGCGACCCGGTCGATCGAGGCACTCCGGGAACTCGCAAGCCCGGACGCGACCGTCCTTCGCGACGGCCGGAAACAATCCATCGACGCAGAACAGGTCGTCCCGGGGGATATCGTCTTGCTCGAACAGGGTGATGCAGTCCCAGCAGATGCCCGAGTACTCGAAGCCGACGAGCTTCGGACGAACGAATCCCCTCTCACCGGGGAGAGTACACCCGTCGAGAAGGGTACCGAGAGCGTAGACGAGGAGACCCCCCTTGCCGAGCGCCGCAACATGGTGTATAAGAATACGAGCGTCGTCAAGGGCAGGGGAAAAGCGGTTGTCGTCGAGACGGGGATGGAGACAGAGGTTGGTGGGATTGCCACACAGTTGGACGAAGCCGAGGACCGACAGACACCATTCCAGACCGAAGTCGAAGCGCTCGGAAAGCAAATCGGTGGGCTCGTCGTTTCGTTGATCCTCCTGGTCGTCGCCGTCCAGTTCCTGTTCACGGCGACAGAGCCGGTTGCGATTCTCCTCGTTGGTATCACCCTCGCCGTAGCGGGTGTTCCAGAGGGACTCCCGGCAGTGGTGACGTTCACGCTGGCGCTCGGCGCACGAGAGATGGTCGACCGGAATGCGCTGGTCAGACGGCTGCCCGTCGTCGAAAGCCTCGGCTCGGTCGACGTTATCGTCACCGACAAGACGGGCACGGTGACGGAAAACCGGATGACGGTCACACGGCTCTACGTCTCGGGCTCTGTCGTCGACCTGTCTGAGTCAGACGTGGACTCAGCGGACGGCGCTGTTGACGGCCAGCAAGTTGCTGCGGATGGCGATCGACAGTCGCGTACGGCACGTGCCGCTCTGTTGCGGTGTGGCGCCGTCTGCAACAACGTAGAGCGACGAGACGGCGAATATAGCGGTGAGCCGACGGAGATTGCACTCCAGCGCGCAGCGGACGAGGCTGATATCGACTCGGCCGGAGACCGCATCCGCGAAATCCAGTTTTCGTCGGAGCGAAAGCGCATGACCGTACTCGTCGAAGAAGAGGAGCCGACCGCCTACATGAAAGGGGCGCCGGAAGTCGTGCTGGATCGCTGTGACTCCTATCTCGAAGACGGCGACGTCAGCGATCTCACCGACGAAACGCGTCAGGAGATCCTCGACCAGACGGAGTCGTTCGGAGAGGACGCCCTCCGAGTGTTGGGATTCGCCTCGAAGGCGGTTGCAGACCCCTCCGCTGACCCCGAGCAAATCGAGGACGGGATGGTGTTTCTCGGCCTCCAGGGCATGCTGGATCCGCCACGAGAGGAAGTTGGAGATGCCATTGCGGACTGCCAGTCGGCTGGCATCCGGACTGTGCTCGCGACTGGAGACAATCTCACGACGGCGACGGCCGTCGCCGAGCAAATCGGGCTCGACCCTGATGGAGCGCTCACCGGGACCGAGGTGAGCGAATATTCCGACGACGAGCTACGTCAAACGATCGACGATGTCGACGTGTTCGCTCGCGTGACGCCGGAGCACAAGGTGCGCATCCTGAACGCACTCCAGGACAACGGACACAACGTCGTGATGACGGGCGACGGCGTCAACGACGCGCCGGCACTCACGCAGGCCGATGTTGGGGTGGCGATGGGCCAGCGTGGCACCGACGTTGCTCGGCAGGCGTCTGATATGATTTTGCGAGACGACAACTTCGCGACCATCCGTGATGCCATCCGAGAGGGCCGGGGCATCTTCGAGAACGTTCGCAAGTTCGTCAACTATCTCGTCTCGACCAACACCGGCGAGGTTCTGGTGGTGTTTCTCGGCGTCTTGCTCGGGAGTCTACTCTTCCCCGCACAATTCTCGGGGACGTCACAGGCGTTGATTTTGACCCCGATTCTAATTCTCTGGATCAACCTCGTCGCGGATACACTTCCCGCCCTCGCGCTGGGCGCTGACCCGCACGCAGACGGGCTCATGGACCGGCCTCCGCGACCCACAGACGAAGGGGTGATCAACACGCGTGTGCTCGTCTCGATACTCACAATCGCCATCCTGTTGGCAGTGACTGGCCTGGGCGTGTTCTTCTACACCCTCGACCGCACAGGGTCACTCCTCCGTGCTCAGTCGCTCCTGTTTACGTTTATCGTGGTTGTCGAGTTGATCCGCATCCAGGTGATTCGTGCCCGGTACGATCAGGCGCTTCGCTCGAATCTGTGGCTCGTCGGTGCTATCAGCGTCTCACTGCTCGTCCACCTCGCAGTCCTCTACACGCCGCTTCGGAACTTCTTCGAAGTCGTTCCGCTCACGCGCGGCGATTGGGGGTTGATCGCCGTTGGATTTGTCGCGTTCCTCGTGCTCAACGTGGTCGTGTCCAGGCTGAATAGCCGCATCTTCGGTTCACAGCCGTGAGAGTGGCTGAGCCACCAGTGCGTCGGCATGCAGGTCTCTACGCCATCGCTCGTTGGTCGAGCGGGTCTTCGAGTTCGCCCATCACTGCTTCGAGTGCGTCAGTCGCAGTGAGCAGGCCCACGACCGCACCGTCTTCGATGACGAGCGCCAATTCCTGATCCTCTGTCTGGAACTGGTCGAACGCATCACTGGCGTTCGTCTCCGCTGCGAGCGTCATCGGTGGTGCTGCAATCTCGGCGAACGACAGGTCACCGGAGTGCAACTCCTCGAAGTGGTCGATAATCGAGGGTGCATAGACGATGCCGTGGAACTCAGTGAGTTCTTCGCCGACGAGCGGAAACCGAGTGTGTGGCGTGTTCCGAATCCGCTCGAAGTTTTCTCCGGGGGAGACCGCCGTCGAGAGGGCGATGATCTCGTCGGCCGGAACCATGATTTCGCGGATCGAGAGCGTGTCAACATCGAGTGCACTGAGGACTTCCTCGCGTCGCTCTTCGGGCAGTTCGCCTTCTTCGAGAAGCGAGTCGACACGGTTGCGGAGCTGGGCGCGTGATTCGAGCACCTCTTCTTCGGTTTCGAGCCAAGCACCAGTCATTTCGACGCCGAACAACTTGAGCGTCGCTTTGGCAACCCAGTCACCGAGTGTGATGAGCGGGGAGATGAGCCAGTTGAACCAGTAGAGTGGGCCTGCGCCGTATCGACAGACCAGCCGGGAGCGTTCGACACCGAGGTACGTCGGCGTCTGCTCACCGTGGGTGAGATGCAAGAGATTGATGATACCGAACGCGATGAGTGCTCCCGCCCCGATCGATGCGAGCGGGGTGTTCGCGAAATACGGCTCGAACAGTGCCGCAAGCGCGGGCTCGGCGACGATACCGACCGCGATACTCGATGCGGTGATACCGACCTGGCAGGTGGTCAGATAGATCTCGAGATTCTGTGTCATCTCCCACGCCCGTTCGAGGGCGGCGTTGCCGTCGATGAACTCCTGTTTGCTGAACTGACGGGCACGCGTCAGCGCAAACTCGATGGCGACGAAGAACCCGTTGGTCAAAATGAGGGCGAGACCAGCGACCAGACGGAGGCTGAGTTCGAGCGGGGTCATCACGCCCTGCTATCGAATCCTACAGTAAATAAGCAATGAAGTATACTCACACAGCAACGGTCACGACTGCTCCTCTGCGCTGCCAATCGTCATGACTGGCACTGGCGCAGAGCGGACGGTCTTTTCCGCGACGCTCCCGAGCAAGATTCGATCCGTCCCGCGTCTCCCCGTCGTCCCCATCACGACGGCGTCGATGTCGTTCGATTCGATCGTCTCCAGGATGCTCTCGATCGGCTTCCCGTGTGCAATGTGCCGGACGGTCTCCGTCACGCCGTGGGTCTCCGCGTCAGCGATGAGGTCCTCAACCGCGCTGTTCGCTGTCTCCTCTTGTTTCTGTGCCGAAATCGCCGAGCGAACGTCCAGGCCGAGCGAAACAGCATCGACGACGGACAGTGCGTGTACGGTCGCATCGAGAGACCCAGCCAGCGAGAGGCCGTGTGCAGCAGCACGGCTCGCGCCCGCACTCCCGTCGGTCGGGATGAGGAGGTTCTCGTACGGAAAGGCCAGTTGTTCGTCGGACTGCATCCGGACTGTCAGAACGGGGATGGATGCCAGACGAACGACCTTCTCTGTAACGCTGCCGATGAGGTAACGCGAGAGCCCTTTCCGGCCGTGTGTCGGCATCACGAGCAGGTCGTGGTCGTATTGCGCGGCGTACTCGACGATCGTCGGCGCTGGATTCCCCTGCACGACGTCGGACTCGTAGTCGACACCGAGTGTGCTGAGTGTCTTTTCTGCTTCCTCGACAGTATCTTTGCCCTCCTGGACGAGTGCATCGACGACCTGCGTCTCAACGACGCTGACACTCTCGCGTCTCGTATCCGCGACACAGAGAACGTGGATGGTGGCATCGGCCCAGTGTGCAATCTCGGCCGCGTGATGCAGTGCCGCCGCAGCCCCGTCGCTTCCATCGAACGGGAGTAAAATGTCGTCGTACATGCTCTACTGGATGTGACTACGAGAAGCACTGTGAAGTGGTTTGTCACCCGCCTGCGTTCGCGCTGAGCGCTTGCGTCACACAACGGGAGCCATCCCCCCACCCCACACCGTACTTTTTTAACCCTTCCTCGAAAGTTCTGACAATGATATTGACAGATGACACGAAAATCAGGCCTGTTTCTAGGAAGTGTTGTCCTCGTCGCCTTCGGTGTCGCTGCGGTGAGCTTTGGGTTCGCAGAGCCATACATCTCCGCCTCGGCAGTACCCGTGGGCCCGCCAATTGCACTCGGCGGGGCCGTTGCACTCCTGTTCCTCGCCGCGCTGCTCAACACCATGTTCAACGCGTTAGTCTGGCGGCGAATGGGACAGAACCTGGGGTTGACGCCGGAGGGCGGCATCAACGTCTTCGCCAAGCACGACCTGACTGGCGAGGTGGACGGCCGGCCGGTCCGCGTCCACACCTACGAGCAGGGGGGTGGGGGCGATACCGACTCGAGTCGGACCTACACGCTCGTGGAGGCGGAACTCGATTCCCCGGTCGAATGGAGCGCGCTCGTCGGGCCGCCAGACAGGGAGCTGAGCGACCTCGGACGCGCCGGGGGCGCAACCCCCGATATCGCTCCGGACGAGGAGTCACTGGCCGACGTTCCCGAGTTTGGTGAGACTCGGACGGTGACCGTCCAGGACGGAGTCGCGGTGTGGGGTGATCTCTCGGACGAGCGTGCGGACGCGCTGCTCACCCCGCGCCTCGAGCGCGCGGTGACAGACATCGAAGGCGGCGTCGGCGTCGGTGACGCCACGGGGACGATGATAGACGCGATGAGCGAGATGCTCGAGGGGGCAGAGGGCCTCGGCGCCAGCCTCGCACAGGGGATGCTCGACCTCGCAGACGGGGACCGGGGGAAGACCCCGGAAGCGACGGTAACGCACGAACAGCGCGGCCTGCTGCTGGATGACTCGACGCTAGAGCGCCGCGTCGAAGCAGTGGTGGCTGCCGCGGACGCTGCCGGGCAGGCTAGCTCTGGAATGTAGGGGAGGTACCCATCTGCAGTACGCGCTATTTGATGGTGATTCACTCCCGGTTGCAGACACACTCGTGGTCGACAGAGAGTAAATCGAGAATATAGTGATGGATAGCAGTCGCAAGTTGGAGCATGGTATTGGCCTGCATCTCGCCACCGACGGCCTGTCGATAGTAGGTTTTCGAGCGATTCTCTCGCCAGAGTTGTAGCAACTGATCGCCGAGTGACCGGCTATACAAATTTGCTTCGGCACCACGCTGATAGACGTCGGTATGGGAGACGAATTCAGTGCTGTCCATGCCAGTCGCGTGAAGGAGGTAGAAGTGGATACTCCGCTCAATGGCGATAAATGAGGTTTCGATGACAACTGTGTAGTACCCGTTCTGTGTCCGCAGGAAGCGAGCAGCATCAAGGAGCCGGCACGCCTTCCGGAGCTGTAAGAGTGCATCGTCGTCGACGTCGAGACCGGACTCTTTGTGTGCTGGTTCCCGCTCGAAGGCTTGCTGGGCGTCGGTGAGTGCGTCTTCGACGTAACTACCGTCCATTCGTCAGTACCTCGTCCTTGGCATCCTGAAGCTGGTCTGTTTCGTAGAGGACAATGCCTTCGGTGAAGATTTCCTTGAGGCGCTCGCCGATGTTGGTGACGCTCCGTCTGGATTCGACGAGGACTTCGAACTGGTATCGGTCACCATCGAAACGTTCCTCCTCGAGGTCGCGTGCAACTTCGTGAGCGGTTTGCTGAGCGGTCGCCTTTTCGTCGCTCACCAGGACGAAGCAGTCGATGTCGCTCGAACGGTCGGCCTCACCGCGGGCGACACTGCCGAAGATCAGGATGCCTGCGATGGTGTCGATCTGGTCCTGCAAGCGACCGACGAGTGAGCGGATCGGGTCTTGGAACTCAGCCTGCGGGATCTGGAGAATGGGATCGTCGGGTTTCGAGAGGCGTTCGCGATTGATTTGGACGAGTTTCTTATTCCCTTCTCTCGTGACGTGGACGAGATCGGTTTCAACCAGCAGGTCGATCGTATCTGTGACGCTGCTGGGACTGTGGTCAGTTGCTCGCCGGATGTCTCGGATGCTGAATTGTGTATGCGGGTTGTTTGCGAGGAGTGAGAGGATGTCGCTGGTGGCTGCGTATCGAAATAGTTGCGCATTCGGGACTGGCAGTGGGAGCGTGAGTTCCATCCCCGCTGTTTGTTCGCTGAGAGCTACCATGGTCACTCTTAGCTACCGAGATGCTTGTACGTTTGGGTAAAAGGGCCCACGCTAGCAGGGCCGATTCCGACTGTCGGTGAGCCGCCGAGACCCGATACGGTCTCTCTCTGGAGCAATATCCGAGTCAGCGACGTGGGATTCTATCAAGAGCGTTCTGAGAGACAGAAGGATTCTCCACCAGTGCGTCGAGACCAGTCGGTGGTGCCGTCTCGTGTGTTGCTTTGATACTCTCTGCAAGCTAACGTGCAATATGTACAGCGACATCTTGATTCCGACCGACGGGAGTCAAGGGGCGAAAGCCGCTCTCCAACACGGCATCGAAATCGCCACACAGTGGGACGCGACTCTTCACGCTCTGTACGTCGTCGACCTCCGTCTAGCACGTTCGGGGCCCTTGCTACAAATGCTTCAGGAGGAGGGACGTCAAGCATTACGAGACAATGAGGTGGCGGGAACCCAGGCTGGGCTGTCCGTCGTGACCGAACTCGTAGAGGGCTATCCCCACGAAGAGATTCTGGAATACATTCGTGAGCACGGCATCGACATGGTCGTCATGGGAACCCACGGACGGACGGGCATCGATCGGATCATCCTGGGAAGCGTCGCCGAAAGAGTTGTGCGACGGTCACCTGTCCCCGTATTAACGGTTCGAGAGGAGGAGTCCGACTGACTGTTCGCCAGGTATCGCCCCCGCAAGACGCTTCTTCGGCCTCGTGAGAGGGAGACGCGAATCCCGTTATCGATCCGTGCACTTCTGTCTCCAGTGCAAAATTCGCACGCTGTATGCATTGAGAACAAGCCACCAGAATTGTATCAGAACCACTCTGCTCGATGGATGCACCAGGGCAAATCGAGACATGGTGATGAGAAGTCCCCTCGCCACGGGCAGAAAGCGAACCCAAATAGCATCGTGGCACTCACAACCTAACTCTGTGGGGTAAATCCATTTGTAGACGGCGTCCCCGTATGGTCAATAATGCGAAGATGGAGTCGTCGCGCGTTCCTCAGTTTCCTGGGTGCAACAGCAGGCTGTCTCGGCAACGACCCCGAATCGACGTCGACAGCCCCCTCCGAGTCTACGACGGCAGAGCGCGTCGACGTTCGCGAGTGGCCCGACGAGTACTACCAGGGCCCGTTGGTGTCTGCACACGAACACATGCACGGCTGGGATGGTTACAGCGTCATCCGGGAGGATATCGAGTGGTACGTCCGCTGGATGGCCCGCAACAAGGTAGAGCAGGTGATCGGGTTCGCCGCGGACGAGTATATGGGCCAACTCGTCGAGCACGACGAGCGGCTGCTCCCCTTTGTGTTCGGGTGGGACGAACTCCGGGAAGACTACGATAGCCTCGCGGCGGCGTTCAGACAGCGTCTCGAAGCGTGGCCGTACGTCGGGCTCGGCGAACTCGGATTCAAAGGCCGGGTGACACCCGAAGGAGAGCCGCCGCCGCAGCCAGACGACCCTGAAGCCCTCGAGTTGTGGGACCTGGCTGCAGAGCGTGGGATTCCCGTAATGGTGCATGCATCGGAGCCGTGGCGATATCCGGAGGAGATGCGCAAGGAGTGGGACGAGTTCAGCGACTGCCCCACGAAAGCGAGTCTCGCGAACGCGATGGCCCACAACCGCGACACGCAGTTTCTCGTTCACGCGACCTATCAATGGCAAGAGACACCGACGGGCGAACTCGTCGCCGACGCCCTCGAGAACAACCCGAATCTGACCTACGATATCTCGACATTACACCCGCTTGCGTACCGCGAGGGGACCTTCACCGAGGACGAATTTCGAACCCGGATTGCGGAGAGGGGTGGCGTCGAGACGATTGCACAGCGATTTTACGACGAGTACGAGGTGGTTCTCGAGGAGTACTCGGATCGACTAACCTGGGGGATGGACGCTTCCGCCGAGTGGCACTATACCGACTGGGCACTCGACACCTGGGTGGATGCTGGGCGAGCGTTACTCGGGATGCTCCCCGAGGAGAACGCACGAAACATCGGATACCGGACTGTCTCTGACCTGATGGACATCGAGGTCACGAGTTCCGCCTGACGACGTCGTGTCTTCGTCCTCATCGGGGGTGAACCAACCGCGAAGTCACGCGTGAACTCATCGAGATATCAAGCCAGCGCCAAGTAATCCGCCAGCCAGTATTGACGTGAGCAACGCGCTCGCTCGGTTTCCTGAACCGCTGGAAAAACCAGGGACTTGAAATGTGGCCTCCTCGAATAGTCAAAGAGGCCGAGAGCGACGGTCCACGTTCGAGTAATCCGACGGATGGAGGAACCTATGCCAGACACGAAACGTATCGTCATCGCCGGCGGCGGCCGTATCGGACTACGAACCGCACAGGAACTCGCAGACCGCGGATACGAGATCGTCCTGATCGAGAAAGACGAGGATCGATCAGAGGAGGTCTCTGATGAGTACGTCGCGATGGTCCTGCAGGGAGATGCGACGGCGCCGTCGATTCTCGAACAGGCAGACCTCGAGCGGGCAGACGCCATCGCCGCGTTGACCGACGAGCCCGGGACCAATCTCGCGATCTGTTTGGAGGCAAAACAAATCGCCCCCAACATCAGAACGCTCGCTCGAACCGGGACAGGAACCGAGGACGAGTACGACGAGATTGCCGACGCGACGATCCTGCCACAGGAACTCAGTGCGAACACAGCCGCTGACATTCTCTCGGGCGACGAAGTACGGACCATCATCGCCACCCACCACGACCTCGAAATCCTGGAGATCGAGGTCGCCGAGGACGCCCCGGTTGCCGGACGTACGCTCGAAGATATCAGCCTCCCGAGAGGGAGCCTCGTCATCTCGGATCGGAACCGGACGCGGATGGCGCGCGGCGAGACGGAACTCGAACCCGGTGAGTATTATCTCGTCGGCGTGGAACCGGACGTCCTTGACGAGGTACTGAAACTCTTTCGCGGCTAGTCCCGGGGGGACTATGAGAGATTCGGGGCTAATCCAGTGAACAGGAGGTTATCCATTGACAGAGACGTTACCACAACGGTTCGGCCGGTCCCTGTTGGAGCTAGAGAGAGCGACAGCGGCCGACTTCGACACGATTCTAGATACATAGCATCCTGATTTAATCCACGTTGTTGATATATTCCCATTCGACATGTCTGGAAAATTGAAACTGGGGGAGGCGTGCAATGACTGCTGAGCAGGATACGGATGAATCCTCGGTGGACGTCTCGCGTCGGCAGATACTCGGCGGTGTATCGACGACTGCACTCCTGGCGGGCAGTGGCCTCGGGACGGGTATGATCGGGCAGGTTACGGGGCGCTCCACGGAGCGTTCGTTGGCAACCGGCGAGCGCCAAACGCAGGCAAACGTGGCGTGGCCAACGGCGGGCTACGACCTGAGAAATACGCGCCATAGCCCGGATGCACTGACACCGACCGGGAATCCGACGACTGCCTGGACTCGGACGTCTGCAAACAACGATACGTTCACGCACTCTTCGCCGGTCGTTGCCGACGGCATTGTCTACATCGGGTCTACCACGAGTCGCGGCGGGCAACTCTATGCAGTGGACGCCAACAGCGGAGAGCAGACGTGGAGCACCGGCCAACTGTTCTTCAGGAGCGTCGAGACCACGCCAGCGGTCGCCGAGGGTCGCCTCTACTACATCCACACCGACGGGAAAGTGGTCGCGGCCGATCCAGCGACGGGTACAGAGCAGTGGACCTACGAGGTCGAAGGAAAAGCCCGGGCGTCACCGGCCGTCGACGACGGAACGATCTATTTCGGCACCAACGCGGGCACGATGTACGCAGTCGACGCAGCCAACGGGACGATCCAGTGGGCGTACGACACGCACGAAGATAATGAGAGGCTCAAGCTTCGGACGACGCCAGCGGTCCACGACGGCACGGTATACGCAACGACGAGCGGGCTTGACACGCTGTACGTCTATGCCTTCGACGCGGCGACGGGTGACCTCGACTGGAAACAGGACCTCGTCGACGTTGGCAACGCTCAATACTACCTCACCGCACCCACCGTCGCGAACAGTCTCCTCTATCTGGGTGACTACGAGTCCGAAGTCCTCTGGGCGCTCGACCCCACCACCGGCGAGGAGGTCTGGAAGACCGAGGGCGTCGATCTCGGGCCCGACGCAGGCCCAGCGGTGGCCGGCTGTACCCTCTTCGTGGGGACGAGAGACGGGAAGCTCCGTGCGTTCGACGCTGCGACCGGTGACGAACAGTGGTCGACGATCCTTGGCAGCAAGGTGGTGGCAGCCCCAGCCGTCGCAAATGGCGTCGTCTACGTCGGCGACACTGGCGGGCAGTTCCACGCTATCGACGCTGCCGACGGCGGGCGGCTGTGGGCGGAGAATCTCGAGAGCAAGGTGACTACCTCCCCAGCCATCTCCAACGGCTTAGTGTACGTCGCCAACCAGGAGACGCTCTACGCCTTCGACGGCGACGTCACTGACCGACGTGGCTCCGTCGATTACGGGTCCTGTCCCGACGGCGAGGGGCCGAACAGCCGCATCACTGGCGAGGTGACGTATGAAGACGGCACGCCCGCCGAAGGCGTGGCTGTCGATATCGTGGACATCGACACGGACACCGCGGTCGCGACGCTGCAGACAAACACCCAGGGGGCGTTCGGGCCGGTACAGCTTTCCCCCGCGAACCTCACCGCCGATGTCGACCTATCTGGCTACGAGACCTTCGCAACACAGGTTCAACTCGAAGAGGACGAGGCACACACCATCCAGGTAACACTGGACGAGGACACCGGCACGGCGACCCCGAACAGCCGTGTGCGCGGCAGGGTTCGGTATCAGGACGGCACGCCCGCGGAAGGCGTGGCTGTCGATATTGTGGACATCGACACGGACACCGTGGTCGCGACGCTGCAGACAAACACCCAGGGAAGATTCGGGCCAGTGCAGCTCTCCCCCGCGAACCTCACCGCCGATGTCGACCTATCTGGCTACGAGACCTTCGCGACGCAGGTCCAACTCGAAGAGGACGAGGCACACACCATCCAGGTAACACTGGACGAGAACGCAGCCACTGCAACAGCGAATGACGGGGAGACAGAAACCGCCGACACCAGTGGCGCAAACAGCGGATCTGGTGAAGACGGGTCGACAGCGAGCCCGTCCGCAAACGGCCCCGGGTTCGGAGTGGTGTCGGGACTCGCGTCACTCGCAGCGCTCGTCGGGGCGAACAGGGCCTACGATCACCTCCGTGACGACGACAAATAGGTGAGGGAACCGCCGTAACACTGCCAGTCGTCACAGTCGCCTCGAATCGCGGGTATGCGCTCGCAGTATGTATCATATTCACCTCTGAGGTCCTGTAGTCGTCGGCGCAGCAGTGGGAAGATTTAGTATATACGAGCGCAAAGCATCTGTATATGTCCGACGCGGATACTACTGGTGGCGACGACGGGCCCGAGATGGTCCAGATAAATCTTCGGCTCAGCAAGGCGTTCCTCGAAGATATCGACACGACGTGGCAAGAACAGGGGTTCAATTCGCGGAGTGAGTTTCTCCGCTACGCTGCCCGCGACGCGGTGAAGCACCCGGAGTTCTCGCGCGAAGGGTGGAAACAGATCGCGGCGAGCGAGCACAACCTTCGGTCGGGCGAGGCAGAACTGGTATCCCGCGAGGAAGTCGTCGAGATGATGGATCAGGACGCGGATGACGAGTGACGACGATTGGACGTGGAAGTTCACGCCGCAAGCTGCGGAGCAGTTCGATTCGCTCGACCTGCACGTACAGGACCGGGTCGTCTCGAAACTCGACGAGGTTGTCGAATCGAAGTGACGCGAGCCTGACGCATTCCTCGAACCGCTGACCGGTGGTCCGTTCTCGAAACTCCGAATCGGTCAGTATCGGCTTGCCTGCACGCTCGACCGGAGCGAGCACGTGTTGGAGGTACACCGGATCGAACATCGAAGCGGGGCCTACACTGCTGACGACGACTGACGCGATTCGATTCGCAACGGCTTGACTGTACGGAAATTGGATATGTTCAGTTCGCATGGGTGGGATAACCTTTCACTGACAGAGAGCCCGAAACCGACCTGTTGTGGGTGGCTAGTGTCGACTCGCCACGTTCGAAGATTGGTGCCTCTGCGTCGGTCACTGTTCGTCCTCGACGCTCGGGTGTGGTTCCTCGGGTGCGTGTCCCCGCCACGTGTTCTTGTCCTCCGCGCCGAATTGGTCGTTGAACAGCGCGGTCGCTCGCTCGTAGCCACTGTATCCCTCGAGTCGCTCGGCGTCGTCGGTGATCGCCCAGTACGTTGCCTTGTGTTCGACGAGGTCGCGATCCTTCAATCGGGAGAGCGCGGTGCTGACTGCGCCCTCGTCGACGTCGATCTGGGACGCGATTTCGCGGGCCTTGAAGGCCCGATCCTCGTTAGCGGCGAGAAACCCGAGGACTTGATCGGGGACGGAGAGTTCTGCAAGTTCGTCCTCACTCGTGTTCTCGAATGTATCTCGGTCGATAGACATCGTTGCGCGGATATACGGCAGCCACCGTAAAGAGCGTTAAGACTGAAAGCGACGAAAATGCCGAAAGATCTCGCTCGTCCGGAATCTCGGAGCAGTTCGATTCGCAACTGCTTGACTGTACGGAAATTGGATATGTTCAGTTCATATAGACGATATAACCATCACTGACAGAGAGACCGAAACCAACACAGACAGAGAGACCGAAACCAACACAGACAGAGAGCCCGAAACCGACCTGTTGCGGGTGGCTAGTGTCGACTCGCCACGTACTTGTCGAACACTGAGGTATACCGTATGAGCAGTGCAACCACGATGGCTACTCCGAGCGTGGGATATTCGACTCTGACGAGCGTCCACTTCAGCGTTTCAGAAGCGTTCATCAAGGAGATTAGGATCGTCGCGTAGTCCTCGGGATTCGTGTAGATCAGGATAACCCAGAGGTTCTCCAGAGAGTCGAGGAGCCGAGAAAAGACAGTCAGGACCATTCCGATCTTCGGAATCAGCGCCAGCCTGTCGTGGAACGCCAGCGTGTGCAGGACGAGCGAGTGGAGTGAGAAAAACAGGAAGAACCCAGCCAGAATGAAGATGTAATCGAGGACCGATAGAAGCATAACGGAGTCCATGACTGGCTCAAAGGCCTGCAGTATCGTATCTACCTCCGCCCGGGTCGTCGCGTCCTGCAAATCCGAAGTAGTGTAGCCGGATGTCTCGATCTGGCGTGTCACCGGGACGAACCCCAGTGCGATTACTCCGACAAAGGTGGCAAGCGAGACGATGGCTACTATCCCGTGGGTTTTGGGAGAGACGCCATCCGCATATCGCTCGACAGGGCGAAAGAGTGCATTCAGTCGTTTCATACAGGAAACAGCCTGTCCGCAGGTATAACGTTAGCCGACGAGTTTCGGTCAGCAGGAACGGACTGGAGGTACGTATTAGAGGAAACTGACCGTATCTTCATCCGTGCCCCTCCCACTCCAACTTCCGACACCCGCGGAAATGCTGGTGATCGTCCTCATCTTCGGGATTCTCTTCGGCATTCCCATCGGTGTGCTGTACGTTCTGCGACAGCGAAAGCGCCGCGTCACAGCACTCCAAGAGCGCGTCGACGAACTCGAATCCCGACTGGATGACGGGCAAGACGAGTGCAAGATCGATGGAGCGCATTCAAGTATTGGCACTCCGTTGACCGTAGCATGCTGGATACCGACGTCGAGCGCATCAGAATCGACCGCCTCCGAGAGTTCGTCAGGGAGCAACGCCAACTCGCCGAGGGTCGGCGGGTCGACGCCATCAGGGAAGGCCAGCGCGCAGCGAGTGACGAAGCGACGGGTGAGATTGAGGCGTTCGAACAGGTTCTGCAGTACCTCGCTACACACGCTGATGAAACAGAGCATCGCTCGCTGGAGAAGATTCGATAGTCCGCAGGCTGACAGACGGTGTGCGAGGCGGGGGACGCCCAGGACCTGGCCCGCGCGACGCTTCACGCTTTGAGGGCGGCTTGCCGGCCATCTCCGCTGTCGGTGCTCATCGCCAGACAGTCCTCCCTGCCCGGCGCCTTGACACTGGGACTCGTCGGCCTGCAACTTCCCACGGTCTGAGAAGAATCGTCCACATTGACAGTATCGCTGGCATCTAGAACCACATGAGCAGCCCCTCCCTCCGCGGGCGGGTGGCCCGCCATCCAGTCGCCTCGTTTTTCCTGCTCGCGTATGGCTTCTCGTGGGTAGGCTGGCTCCCCGGCATCCTCGGGGCAGCCGAACCGATCCGAACGCTCAGCTACGTGGCGGGTGGCTTCGGTCCCGCAGTCGCCGGTGCCGTCGTCACGTGGCTCGACGGGAGTTCACTGCGGGCGTGGGCGGGACAGATCGTGCGCTGGCGCGTCGCACCGCGGTGGTATCTCGCCGCCCTGTTCCTCCCCGTGCTCGTCGTGGTGCTGGCGAGTGCTGGCATGCTCCTATTCGGAATGGGCGTCGACCCGAGTGTTCTTGCCGGACGGGCCTCACTCGTCGCTGTCTCGTTCGTGACGGTTGCACTCATCGGAGGCGGGAACGAAGAACCCGGCTGGCGCGGGTTCGCCCTCCCCAGACTCCAGGAGCAGTACGCGCCGGTGTCGGCAACACTGATTCTCGGCGTCGTGTGGGCCTTCTGGCACCTGCCGCAACTGGCGGCCGACCCGAACGCCGTCTACAGTTTCGCGTGGCTCGTCGAGGAACTCCCCGGACTCGTCCTCCGGGTCGTGAACATCGTCGGCTTCGCATTCCTCCTGACCTGGATTTACAATGGAACAGAGAGCGTGCTGCTCGCGATAGTGCTGCATGCGGGCATCAACACGGCTAACAGCACGCTCGTGCCAATTCCGATAGACGCCATCACCGGCGAGAGCTTTCTGACGGTTCTCGTTGCAGTCGACATCGGCGTCTGGCTGGTCGCGATTGCGCTCATCGTCGCGACCGGTGGCCGACTCGGGTACGACGCCGGTGCCGACAGGTCCAAGCCATCGACACCTGGACGCGGGTCGGAGGTCGGATAATGACGGCGGCAGACGGTTCCGGCGTGTTCGAGTCCGTCCGTGGATTTGTCCGCAAACAGCGGCTCACCTCGTTTTTCGCCCTGGCGTATGCGCTGGCGTGGGGCGTTGGGGCGCTGCCGGACATCCTCGGGATGACACAGCCGTCTTGGACGAGCTGGTTCTTCGCAGGTTTCCTGAGCGCGCTTGCGCCCTCGGTGGCGGCAGCACTGGTCGTCGCCGCGAGCGACGAGAGCGTCCGCGAGTGGTTCCGACGCGTCGCGAAGGTCCGTGTCCACTGGACGTGGTACGCCGCGGCTATCGTCATCCCGTTCCTCATCGTCTACGCCGCTGGCATCGTCTCGTGGGCCATCGGCGGCCCAATCGACTGGAATGCGTTCGAAGTCAACCCGACGACAATCGTCATCGGCATCGTCATCGGAACGCTGCTTGGCGGCGGTCAGGAGGAGTTCGGCTGGCGCGGGTTCGCCCAGCCAGAACTGCAAGAACGCTACGGTGCCCTGGGAGGGGCGCTCGTCGTCGGCGTGTTCTGGGGCTTCTGGCACCTGCCGCAGTTCCTGCCGGGTGGCTTCCGTGCCGACTGGGGAGTGCTGATGGTCGGCTCGTACTTCGTCGGCATCGTCGGCTTCTCGGTGCTGCTGGCGTGGGTATTCAACGGCTCCGGCGGGAGTGCGTGGCTCGCCATGGTGATGCACGGAGCCGACAACGCTACGCAGGGCCGGCTTCCAATCGACCTTTCGGTGGTCGCACCGGAGGGCGTATTGCTCCCGTCGGCGCTGGTGACGATCAACGTCCCCCACGCGATTCTGACGTGGGGCGTTGCGCTCGGCGTCGTTGGCCTCGTCGGAGCCGGACTGTATCGTGACCGAGTTCGATGGCCAAGCGTCGGTGTCGGTCGAACCTCGGGAAGTAATTGACAGGCGACATTAATCAGGAGGATGTCAGAGTCGTGTTCTGATCACGCCGGTCAGGAGGTTCGAACTACGAGAAGGGTGTCAGCGATATTTCGAAATCGTTCGATACGGAACGTAGTAGCCGATGTCGTCGATCCACGTCGACATCCACTCGTCGGCGGTCGATTCGTCGATCTTGCCAGCATCAAGCGCAGCCAGGAGCGTCCCGACTGATCCGACAACAGTCACGCCCTGTTCTTTGGCAAACGACCGAGCATCCCCGTCGTCGGTCAGGAGTCGGCCGTCGTGTGCGTCTGCCAGGGCGAAGGCCTGTGCCTCGCCGGGATCAAGATGGTCACTGACGACTGCCTCTCTGTTTGCAACGGTGTCAGAAACCGTCGTGACTGGAATCTCGTCGTCGAGAACAGCCAGTGCTGATTGGAGATAGGGATGGGAATCAACGCCGTCTTCGAGTTCCTCACGAACGACTGGAACCGTACAGACTCCAGAAAGTCCTGTGATCACCCACAACTGGTCGATATACGTAAAATTCGAGAGGACAGTCGTGTTCAGGACGCTTGGATTCGCTGGAACGCCAGTACCTGTCATTTCGCAGGCTGCTCCTCGTCGTCCGAGTCCGCATCATCAAATTCGAGTTCGCTCGCTGCCTCTACTTCGTAGGCTGCATCGTCCTCATCAGCAAGACCCAGTCGGAGGTCGACGCCGTGCTCGCGGAGGATGTCGCGCATCGTCCAGCGGTCGACAGCAGCGAGCCGCGCAGCATCACCCAGCGTGATTCGCTCGCGTTCATAGAGAGCAACTGCAGCTGCAATGCGCTCGTTTTCGTGATCCTCGAAGTATTCACGCACGAACTCTCGCAACGCATCGCTCTTGCCCCCAAACACACCAGCCTCAACAGCACCTTCAATAAGGAGGTTGAGGTCATCTGGATAGGAGCCAGTGATCCGAGCCATCTGTCTAACCGAACCTACGTATTCATACTATTTATGAACTGCGCAAGAATCGAACGGCCATCGAGACGACTGTCTGCAACAACTGTCGGTTGGTGGAAGTTGAGACGTCAATGAAGATAACGGGGCTGTAATGACTGGTTTCAGACGGACCTGTGAACGACCGCCGTGCTCTCGAGAAGGCCAACAGTGACCGAGTCGAGGGGAAGCCTCGGGGTCAAGCCCGTCGGCCTGCTCCGCCTGTAGAGAGCGTCAATCGCGGCTGATTGGAGAGATGGCGCGCGCCGTAGACGGCGAGCAGCAAGCCGACTGCGACGACGAGAACGATGGCGTAGGAGGTATATCCAGTGACAGTCCCGATCGCCTCGACCCCGCCCGTCGGGAAGTAGGCGGCAATCGGGTTGATCCCGCCGTGATAGAGCATCGGGACCAAGACGCTCCCCGAGGAGTTGAACAGCCAGGTGAGGACGATCGACGCCGATGTCACAGCGACAATATACGGGAGCATCGGGAGGTCGCTCTGTGCGCTCCCGGGCAGGAAAAACAGCGGGAGGTGCCAGAGCGCCCAGACGATGCCGACGGCGATGCTGGCGGTCAGAGCGGTAAGGCGCTGCTGGAGAGCCGGGAGGGCGAACCCGCGCCAGCCGAGTTCTTCCTGGCCACCGCCGACGAAGAACACGACGACCACCGCGATCGGATAGAACCAGAGTGGGTTGATGGCATCGAGGTCGATGCTCGCGCCGAATACGACGACGTGGACGACTCCGGCGAGGACGATGAACAGCGGCGGCAAGACGAGCGCCCAGCCAACCCACCGCGCGCGGATGCGGATTCGGATAATCGAGCGGGCCCACTCGCGGATGCTCCGCCCGGTTGCCGAGAGGGCAACGAGCGCGCCGACCAGCGGGCCAAACCCACCGACCCTGGCAAGGATACCGATGGCAGACGACGGCACGAAACCCACGAACAGGAGGGCCCAGAGTCCCCACGAGAACACGAGCGTGCCGCCACAGAAGAAGCCGAAAGCGCGGAGACCAGTCCCGTCACCACTCCTCGTCGTCATCTGAGCAGACGATGGATGACCCCCGTTCGTCGCCTCGTCGCTCGGCCGTTTCGGACGATCACCGGACATGGATCCAGACGTCTGCCAGTTCGTCGATGTAGCTGCTGGAGGCGGTACCCTGCCCAAAGTGGACGGTCGCGTCGGCCAGCGAAGCAGAACCCATGCGCAAAGATACGTCAATCGAGCTGAAAAAGTTGAGTCCAATCGGAACTGACTGGGGCCACAAACCATAATAAATATTTAGTATATTTCTATCCGCTGAGAATACTGCAACCGGCTTTCACGTGGGGCGTGGTAGGTCTATCTATGTCACGAGATGGTGACTTTGCCGGTGAGACAGTCGTCATAACAGGTGCAGGCTCGGGTATTGGCCAGGCAACTGCCATCGCGTTCGGGGAAGCTGGCGCGAATGTCGTCGTTGCAGATGTTGACCGAGAGGGAGGCCAGGAGACTACAACGACGATAACGGAGGAGACAACAGGGGATGCAACGTTCGTCGAGGTCGACGTGACCGACGATGATGATGTCGAGACGATGGTCGAGACAGCCACGTCGGAGTTCGGCGGGCTGGACGTCGCATTCAACAATGCAGGCATCCCCGGGACGTTCGATGCAGTCGACGAGATCTCCGAAAAAGACTGGCAAGCAATTATCGACGTGAACCTGTCGGGCGTCTGGCGGAGTATGCGCAAAGAGATCCCGGTGATGCTCGAAGACGGCGGTGGTGCAATCGTCAACACAGCCTCCGTCCTCGGGAAAGCTGGTGAAGCAGAGACGCCGGCGTATACAGCCGCAAAACACGGCGTTGTTGGCCTGACGAAAGTCGCAGCACTGGAACGTGCAACTGACGACATCCGGGTCAACGCAGTCTGCCCTGGGTACATCGAAACACAGATGCTCGACGATGCAGGCGTGACGGCAGATGAAGAACTGCGCGCTGAAACCGAGGCGCTGCACCCGATGGGACGCCTCGGGAGGGCAGAGGAGATTGCCGAGGCCGTCCTGTGGCTCGCATCTGACGATGCATCCTTTGCCACCGGTGAGACCCTGGCCATCGACGGTGGGTACCTCAGCCGGTGACCACGTCGACTACCCCGCCCTGACGCTCTCCGTGCTTCCGCGTGAGGACGGGGATGTCGTGCTCGCGCTGCCACAGTATCTCAACGCTGAGATGACAAAAGGAAGGTACCAGAGCTATTCGTCCCAGTCATCGGCGTGGTAGCGGTAGAGGAACTCCCGCATGCCGCCGATGACGAGGCGGTCAAGTCCACGAGTATAGGCTGCGACCCCCAGGACAAAGACCACGAAGATGGCGACGTTCCCGAGAGTCCAGACTGTCGGGACCGCTCCACCGAGTTCGACGACCATCGGGAAGGTCTCGCGGAGTACCTCGATGAACGTCGGCCAGGCCAACACCGCCGTGGCGCCGCCGAGGACCATCAATATCAGGTTGAACCGGTACTCCCGGTCGGACGGTCGATTCGCATCGAGGAATGCGTCGCGTTCGCTCCGCTCCGCAAACTTCCGTGGATTCGGAGTGAGAACGGTGAGGGCAATCGACAGTACGGTCAGTCCCAGAACCACCCAGAGGAGGACGGCAGTCGCAGTGGTCAACGGCTCGGGGACGAGTTCGGGAAACGGTCCGGCGAGGGTGTCGACGAGCGTCGGCGTCATCCACTCGACGATGAGGGAGAACACACCGAAGCCAACCAGTGCTTCAACGGGACCGTACTCGGGGTAGAGCAGGCGAACGGAGCGGCTATCGCGGGTAGTTCGCTCCGACGTTGTCGTAGAGTGATCCGGGGCGGCAGTGCGAACGGAACTAGAGTCCGTCCCTTCGAGGTGGTCGGTTTGCATGCTCGATCACGCCTGAATATACGCTCACAGATCGCTTCAATACATATTCGTATTCTTAAAAGTCGAGAACGAGTGACCGCTCAGTTCTGAGGGCGTCAGGGCCGTTCGTCACGGTCGTTGCAGCAGGCGACTGCGAAGCCTCCCACTTTTTACGCTCGCCTGTCAACCGTCGGGTATGCCCTCCAGAACGCGTCGTGGCTTCCTGGCCAGTCTCGGGACGGCCGGACTCGCCGGCGTCGCCGGCTGTACCGCCTTCGGTTCCGACGATATTCCGGCCGGGAGCCTCCAGTTCGTCAACGAAGACGTCCTCTCACACGAGTTCACGATGCAGGTCGTTGCCGTCGGGACCGAGTACGACCGAGATGCCAGAGAGGTCGTCGGCGACCCGGCCGTCTCACGGGTAATCGCCGAGCGGCGAACCACCGCTGTGCTCGATGCCAATACCACCCGGACCTACGAGGACGTCTTCTCTGAACCGGTCTGGTACACCGTACAGTTCACCTTCGATGGCGAGGTACCCGAAAACGGCGGCCAGGTTAGTTTCCACCCGGCACCGGAGGACGACGGACGCGGAACGTACCTCGGTGCGAAGGTGTTCGAGTATGGTGAGGTCACCTGGGTCGTCTCCGCAACCGACAACGCTGGTCCGTTTGACCAGTAAGAGAGATATTCCGGCGACCTGCAGAGCCCCAGGTGGTGTGCCACGCCAAACTGTACTGGCCACTGGCAACGCCGCTCTGGCCGACCCCGACGGAGTGTTTATTGCGTTGCTGGCACTCATTAAAAAGCAATGTCCTACGAACGAATTCTCGTCCCGACAGACGGAAGCACCCACGCAGAACGCGCGACAGACCAGGCGCTCTCGCTGGCGTCGGCGTTCGACGCGACTGTCCACGCCCTGGGCGTCGTCAACGTCGGTGCGCTCGCCGGGCCCTACGACTGGTCGCCCCCACCGGAGTCGTTCATCGACAGGTACCGAAAACAGGCAAAGAAGAATCTCGAACACGTCGAAGCTCAGTGGACACACCCCGACAGATATCACGGCGAGGTGAGAGAGGGCAGGCCGTCGTCGGTGATCCTCGACTACATCAGCGAGGCCGACATCGACCTGGTTGCGATGGGGACACACGGGCGAACAGGACTGGAGCGGTTCGTGCTCGGGAGCGTCGCCGAACACGTACTCCGCGCTTCCCCGATACCGATACTTGTCACCAGAGCAGTCGAGGACGAGTCACCGACGTTACCGTATCAGAACGTCCTGATACCGACGGACGGGAGCGAGTGTGCCAGTGGCGCCGTCGACCACGCACTCGCCATCGCGAGCGCCACCGACGCCACGGCTCATGTGATCAACGTCTTCGATAGCGTGGCGTACTCAGGAGAGCCCGGTTCAGACCCGCCGGCAGACTTCCTCGAAACGGTGGAGCGCGCCGGCACGGAGGCCATCGAAGCCGTCGCCGAACGATTCGAGGCAGCGGGTGTCGACGCCAAAACCGTGGTCATGGAAGGCCGCGCGAGCAACGGTATTCTGTCCTACGCCGAAGACAACGACATCGACGCGGTGATCATGGGCACGCACGGGCGCTCGAGACTCGACCGCTTCCTGCTCGGGAGTACGACCGAGCGCGTCATCAGACGAAGCGACCTGCCGGTCATCGCCGTGCCGGAAGCGAAGGGTGAGTAAACCCAGAGACAAGGGCCACAGAGGGCGCGCTAGCGATTCAGAGGAGACATTGGGAAATCTGTCGAGGCGGGGAATTCACATCTCGGTGAGGGGAGGTGTCTGTCTCCAGCGACGTTCAACAATCGGCCGCCAGGGCGGGAGTCAGCAGCGACTCCCGAAGAAGCCCATGCCACTCTCGGTGTCGGTATTGGCTGCGCCAGGGTGGCGAATCCGGAAGAAGAAGTTGTTTTCCGCATTTTCGCTCTGGTTGCACGTGATTTCGTAAGTCTCCTCGAATGTCTTCCCGTCGATGTCGACTGCGACGTCGATCGTCTCACCGTTGGTCACGGGTGGGAGGTTGTCGAAACTCAATGCCGAAAATTCCCCGTCACCGGGCGGACTGGGCGCGATGTCGACGAACCCGTCTCTGATGAGTTCGTCGTCGTCATCCCGGATGGCGAATTCGGCGTGGTACTGCCGTTCGCGGAAATTGACGATCGCGAACGTGAACGGTCCCGGGTCCTCACTGAAAGAGGAACAGCCGGCCAACAGGACGGTACCACCACCTGCGAGATACTGGAGGGCTTGGCGGCGTTTCATGTCGACATCATCATTTCAGTGTCGGCGATGCACAAAAAGCCACGCGTTCGCGACGGGGGATGACGATGGGCCGCGTCGCGACTCAATGTCGGTAGTTCCCAGTCCCTGACCGCGGGATGGCACTCAGGGCTCTCGAAGGCATCGACCTCGTCGTCGACGACACCATGGTCGCGGAAGCGGTCCAGCTCGCCCGGTACCGAACCGACCGTGGCGTCTTCGAGAGCGAGACACTCTCTTGAACGAGGCCTCTCGAAGCGGTCGCTGGGATAGTGAGTATCGTATCTGTATTGCCTACGGGGTCGGCCACCGAGTCAGTCATACCGTACACGAAAATATCAAATATGCTTATTGTGTGTCTTGGTATCTCTACACATGGGATTCAGGATCGCGACAGGCGGAAGGGACGAGCGACAAAGCTATCCTGAACTCCCGGGACAGACCCATGGTAACAGACAACACGAGAGCGGAGATAGAGGAGTATCTAGGGCAAGTGCCGAGCTGGATCGAGGCACTTGCAGACCCCGCCGCTGACCACAGCTGGGCCATCATGCGCGACCTCGAATTGGGGGAGACGACGCTCGCGGGCCGGGAAAAGGCACTCGTCTCGCTTGGCGCTGCCGCAGCAATGAACTGCCCGTACTGCATTCACTTCCACTCCGAGGAAGCAAAGCTAGAGGACGTCTCTGCTGAGGGATTGAGCGAAGCCATGAACGTCGCCGCCACCGTGCGGTACTTCTCGACGATTCTACACGGCGCGGAAGTCGAGATGGACACGTTCAGGGAGGAGACGGCAGATATCGTCAGCCACATCAAGCAACAGGAAGCGACTGCGGCTGGTGACGACTGAGCGATCTGTTCAGATTCCTTTTTTCGGTAGGATCGGATTTGCTGTTCCGTTGTCGTTTTGGGTGTGAAACAGTAGTTGTGTGCGTATCAAGCGGGCAGAAGGTCGAAAAGAGACGTATTTGTGAGTGAATGTGAATATAGTCTGAGTGAGTTGTGTAAGTATACAGTCAAAATATACTGTGGAGATAACATACATCTCGATTGTTTCGTTTGGGTGAGAGAAGGTCACGCAGAGTCTGTCGAACGTTATGTTCCCACAGGCCCAACACAGAAACGATGGACGCGATCAATCCAGCGACTGGCGAGCAGATCGAGTCGTACGACGAACACACGCCTGAAGAAGTAGAGACGGTACTCTCACAGGCCGAAGCGGCATTCGAGCGGTGGCGAACGCGCCCGCGACGCGAGCGCGAGACGTTGCTGAAGTCTGCCGGAGCGGTGCTTCGTGAGAACGCTCGTGACTACGCCCAGACGATGACCCGTGAGATGGGCAAACCGCTCGCTCAGGCGGAAGCAGAGGTAGAAAAGTGTGCGTGGGCCTGTGATCACTACGCCGAACACGCGAGCGCATATCTCCAACCCGAGTCCCACCCGAGTCCACCGGGGACGACCGTGAAGACCGTCTACGAGCCGCTGGGGCCGGTGCTGGCGGTCATGCCGTGGAACTTTCCCTTCTGGCAGGTGTTTCGCTTCGCAGCGCCGTCTCTCACCGCCGGCAACGTCGGCCTGCTGAAACACGCCTCGAACGTCCCCGGATGTGCGCTCGCCATCGAGGAGGTATTCCGTGAGGCAGGCTATCCGGAAGGGGTCTTTCAATCGCTTCTGGTTTCCTCCGACCGCGTCGCCGATGTCCTCGCCGACGACCGGCTAGTAGCGGCGACGCTCACCGGCAGCGACCGCGCCGGGCGCGCAATCGCTTCGACAGCGGGTGAGCATCTCAAGAAGACGGTGCTGGAACTGGGCGGGAGCGACCCATTTGTCGTCCTCGAGGACGCCGACGTCGAGGCCGCGGCGACGACCGGCGCGTGGGCGCGCAACCAGAACGGCGGTCAGTCCTGTATCGCCGCCAAGCGGTTCATCGTCGTCGACGCGGTGTACGATGCCTTCGTCGACCGCCTCCTCGCGGCCGTCGACTCACTCGCCGTCGGCGATCCGATGGACCCGGACACCGACGTCGGACCGCAGGCGCGACCTGACCTCGTGGAAGCCCTCCACGAACAGGTGCAGGCGAGCGTCGATGCCGGGGCCACCGTCGCGACCGGTGGGGAACCGCTTGACCGCGACGGGGCCTATTACCCACCGACTGTCCTCACCGACGTTCCCGAGGGCTGTCCGGTCGATACCGAGGAGGTGTTCGGGCCCGTGGCCCCCGTCTACCGCGTCCCCGATGAAACAGCGGCCGTCCAGAAGGCCAACGACACCCAATTCGGATTGGGTGCCAGCCTCTGGACGGCCGACCTGGAGCGGGGTGACCGCCTCGCTGGCGACCTGGAGGCCGGGTGCGTCCACGTCAACGAACTGGTGAAGTCCGACCCGCGGATTCCCTTCGGCGGTATCAAACGCTCGGGCTACGGCCGCGAGCTCGGCGAAGACGGTATCAAAGAGTTCGTCAATCGCAAGACAGTCTGGCTAGCGAGCGAGCCAGACACCGGGACCCCGGCGGTGGAATGATGAAGGCATCAGACCTGCTGGTCCGGTGTCTCGAGGAGGAAGGTGTCGAGTACGTCTTCGGCCTGCCGGGCGAGGAACTCGAAGACCTGCTGTTCTCGCTTCGCGAGTCCGAGATCACGTTCATCCCCGTCCGTCACGAACAGGGCGCGGCGTTCATGGCCGACGTCCACGGTCGACTGACAGGCGAAGCGGGCGTCTGCCTGGCAACGCTCGGGCCGGGAGCGACCAATCTCATCACTGGCGTCGCCGACGCCCACCTCGATAAGAGCCCGCTCGTGGCGATCACCGGCCAGGGCGGCCGCGAGCGATTGCACAAGGAGAGCCACCAGGCGCTCGATATCGTCCACATGTTCGAGCCGGTCGTGAAGTGGAACTCACAGATCACGGACGCCGAGACGATTCCCGAATCGGTGCGCAAAGCCTTCAAACTCGCCGAATTCGAGAAACCCGGTGCGACACACCTGGAGTTCCCCGAGGACGTCGCCGACGAAGACGTCACAGCGTCGGTTCTTCCCACCAGACCGCGAGTGCGTCGGCCGGACCCGGACCGGGACTCGCTCACCCGAGCGACAGACCTGGTCGAGGCAGCCGAATCCCCGCTGGTGCTCGCTGGGAACGGTGCCGTCCGGACGCGGGCGGCACGCCGGCTCAGACAGCTGGTCGAACACGTCGGGATGCCGGTCATCGCCACGTACATGGGGAAGGGGGCAGTCTCCGACCGGCTCGACGCGTCGTTGTTGACACTCAACTCCGGGCCAGTCGGCGAGGCGGCGTCGGCGATGGACCGGGCGGACTGTGTGATTGCGGTCGGCTACGACATCGCCGAGCACGACCCGAAGTCCTGGAACCCCGACCGCGACAAGACCGTCATTCACGTCGACCACGAGCCGGCGGAGGTGTACGAACACTACAATCCCGACGTGGAACTCGTCGCGGACATCTCTGCGACTCTCGATGAGCTTCGAGAACGCCTCGATTCCGTCGAGGGGCCGGAGTGGTGCAGCGGCCTGCGCGAGCGGATCGTCGAAGACGTGTCTCGAAAGCCAGACGCCGACGAGCCCTTCTCCGTGAAACGGACGCTCCCGTACCTGCGGGAAGCGATGGCCGATGGCGACGTGCTCATCTCCGATGTCGGCAGCCACAAGATGGCGATCGCTCGGCACTTCCCGTCGTACGAACCGAACACGTGCATCATCTCGAACGGACTCGCGAGTATGGGCATCGCCGTTCCGGGCGGAATCGCTGCCGATCTCGCTCTCGAAACGAACGTCGTCGTCGCGACCGGTGACGGGGGGTTCCTGATGAACGCGGCAGAAATCGAGACTGCCACCCGTCTCGATCTTGGGTTCACTATCGTCGTGTTCAACGACGACGATTACGGACTCATCTCCGAAAAGCAGGTCGAACACACTGGCGAACAGTTCGGGACTGGACTGACGAACCCGGATTTCGTCACGTTCGCGGAGAGCTTCGGAATCGAGGGTCATCGCCCGGAGACGTGGACAGCGGTCAAATCGACGCTCGAAGACGCCATCGCGAGCGACGAGATGGTCCTCGTCGAGATTCCGCTCGCGTAGTGGTTCAAAAAGTCGGTCACGACCGGCGCCGTCGGTGAGCGGGTGGTCGTCCGTCTCACTATCCAGCCGTGTCCACGGTTGCTCTCACTCCCGGGTGAACGATGCGATCCGTCCCCAGCTGGACTTCTTACCCCACAACCCCGAGCGCATGCACTCGCATTCGACGATCTGTGAGTTGTCGATGAACAGGTTGACGTTCGGCCCGAAGTTCTTGATGTACCACTCGAACACCTGCGGGTCGGCAGCCTCGAAGACGCAGTGTTCGATTCCAACCTCGTTCGCGATGTCGAAGGCCACGTCGGTCCGCCACTCGCGGACTCGCTCGGTGATGCCCTCGGATTCGACCATAATCTTGTACGCGCCCGCTTCGAGATGGCGTTTCGCCTCCTCGATCGCACTCGCTGGGTCGATTGCGGCCTCACTCTCTAACTCCTCGACGCTCGATGCACCACCGGCGCCGAACTGGACGTTGATCTCGGGTTTGGCCTTCAGTCCGTGGTCGGTCACGAGTTCCGTCAGCGCGACCATGTCCTCGACATCGATGGCCAGGAACCCCGAGGAGATTTCGACGATGTCGAATCCCAGGTCGCCTGCCTCGGCGACGTATTCTTCGACGTGGTCGTGGTCGCGCACGAGGACGTTCTCGATGAACCCGCCCGTCGAGACGTTGACGTCGAACTCGTGGCAGGTGTCGATGAGTTCGCGGACGGCGTCTTCTGGCATCAGCGCGAACGACCCACCCGAGAACTTGTAGATGTCCACGTAGTGGCCCATCGTCTCGAGGATATCGCGCAACTGTCGCGGTCCCATCGGATCGTAGTAGGGGCCGCGAATCTCGGTGATTCCCGTCTCGCGGGGTTTGTCCGGGCGGTCGTTGACGTGCAGGAAGTCGAACGCGCGGTTCTCTAGAGGCATGTTACGTCTACACGTACCACTCGAACGCCCAAATAGACGCCCCACACGAGCGTCCGAATCCGTTCGAGCTCAGTCGATACGGGCAACCAGGTCTGCAACGTCGTGGTCTTCGAGGTCTTTGACCATCTCGATCACCGCGTCTCTCCGGGCAGCGTCGTAACGGTCGCGGGTCATCGTCTCGAATTTCTCTTCGACGTCGGCCCACGACATCGGCTGCGTGGGGTGGCCCTGGAACGCCTCTTTCTCGATGTGATACTCGGTCCCGTCGTCGAGTTCGACATCGAGCACCGCGGGCATCAGGCCGTCCTCGAACTGCTCTGTGAGTCGTTCGTCCTCCTCGACTTCGACGGTCCGGAGGAGCGTCTGGACGTCCTCGCGCTGGATCCGCTCGGGGTCGTAGGCGTCGTTGGTCATCTCGCGGTCGATGAGCGCCGCCGCCAGCATGTAGGGCAAGGAGTGGTCGGCCTGGGCCTTCGTGGTGACTTCGTAGCGGTCGCCCTCGCCGCCGCCGATAATGAGTGCAGCGCCGGCGAAGGTATCGAGGTGTATCCGCTCGACGCGCTCGTGGTCGATGTCCTGGGCCGCGGCAAGTTCGACGATCCCTTCGACCGCCGACTGGGCGTAGGTCTCGGCGACGTAGCGTTTGGTCATGGTGTCGAGCACCCGCTCACAGCAGGGGTCGAGATTCACGTCGAACTCCCCCGAGACGATCTGTTTCCAGCCTTTCTGCCCCTCGAAGAGGTTCGTCGGCCCCTCCATTCCGTGGTCGGCGAGGACGACCGAGTAGACGGCGTTGCGGGCAGCGTTCGCACTCGCAACCCCTTTCCACTCGTTGATGCCGCCCGTCCGCGTCACCCGGAGGGCGTTGTGGGCGGTGCCGGCGATGCCGATTGCATTGCGCAAGGCCTCCCTGTCCAGTCCACGGGCCTTGCCTGCCCCGACAGCCGCGGAGATCACCGTGTGGGTGACGTGGTCCCAACCCCGATCGCGGACGGGTGCGTTCCACGCGAGTTCGCCTTGCACCTCGTAGGCGACGCCGACGCTTTCGAGCAAGTCGACGCCCGACAGGTCGCGGTCCTCGGCGGTAGCGATGATCCCCGCGATGTTATCGCTCGGATGTGGCGTCTCTCCCGGCGCGAGAAACGAATCCATGAAGTCGAGGTACCGGGTCAGCGACGTGTTGTACATCGCCGCCCCCACGGGCGACGCCGTCTGTTCGCTGCCCCAGAGTCGACAGCTGCCGTCCCCCTCCAGTTCCGTCACCGTCGCTCGAACCTGTGCCGTGGGTGTCGCCTCCATCGCGCCGACAGCGATGCCGATCGAATCCAGGACGCGTTTTTTGATCTCGTCACGGACCTCTGCCGAGAGTTCATCGTAGTCGACTGACAACGCGAAATCTGCGAGTTCTGCCGTCGTGGTCATACAGACCCCTACGGCCCCAGGCGAGAAATAGGTTCGACGGTCTGCCCAGGAACGCGTCGCTGGCGTCGTCCGTCAGCGCCACCGACAGCCAGGCGAAGCGGTACGCGGTTCATTTATTCGGGCCACACCCGAAGATGACTGACGATGGCAGAGCTGAAGCAAGAGCTGGGCCTCTTCGGCGCGACGGTCTACGGTGTCGGTCTCATCCTCGGCGCCGGCATCTACGCCATTATCGGGGAGGCTGCCGGCATCGCCGGGGAATCGGTCGTCCTCTCGTTCGCCCTCGCAGCGGTCATCGCTACCTTGACCGGCCTCAGCTACGCCGAACTCGCCTCGCTGTATCCCAGAGGTGAAGGGGACTACATCTACGTCCGGGCAGCCTTCGGCAACAAGCGCCTCTCGGAACTCACGGCACTGCTCCGGGTTCTCGTCGGTGTCGTCTCGGCCGCAGCCGTCGCGCTGGCCTTTGCTGGCTATCTCTCTTCGTTTCTGCCGGGTCTTCCTACGGTGGTGGTGGCCATCGGCCTCGTCGTCGCTACAGCGGCCGTCAACTACTGGGGAATCGAGACCTCGGCACGACTGAACGTCCTCTTCACCGCAGTCGAAGTGGTGGGTCTGCTCGTCATCGTCGCCATCGGCATGCAGACGTGGGGAACGGTCGACACTCTCGACGCCCCCCGCGGGAGCGTCGGGACCGTCCAGGCGGCGTTTCTCGTCTTCTTCGCATACATTGGCTTCGGGTCGCTCGTGAACATCGCCGAGGAGACGCGGGATGCGACGACGCGCATCCCCCAGGCCATCCTTCTTTCCATCGGAATCACCACCGTCCTCTACATCGCGGTTGCACTGTCGGCCGTTGGCGTCGTCGACTCCCAGACCCTCGGGGCGTCGGCGTCACCGCTCGCCCTCGTCGCCGAACGAGGATGGGGCAGCACTGCCGGGAGCCTCCTGGCCGTCATCGCCCTCTTTTCGACCACGAACACCGTCCTCATCCTTCAGATTTCGACGTCTCGGATGCTCTACGGCGTCTCGAAGGCAGAGTATCACTCCTTCCCGAGGGTCTTCTCGCGCATCCACCCGGACCGTCGAACGCCACATTACGCGGTTGTTCTCGTCGGAGTCGTGACGGTCGGGTTCTCCTTGCTCGGCGACGTCGGCGTGGTCGCCGGACTGGCGAATCTCGTCTTGCTCGTCGTCTTCGTCCTCATCAACGGCGCACTGTTGGCTCTCCGGTATCGCGAGCCGGAGCGCGAACGGGGCTTTCGTGCGCCGGGAAACGTCGGCCGACTCTCGCTGACCGCCGTCGGTGGCGTGCTGACCAGCCTGGGATTCGTCGCCTTCTCTCTCGCGCAGTTAGTCGGTGTCCTCTAGCTGTCCGGGGTCTCCGGCCCAGTCCTGATGGTTGCTCTCAGAGACCCGGGTCTCTGGATGCGGCTCAGTCGCTGCGCGTCGCAGTGTCCTCCGAGCGCTGGGCGAACCAGTCACAGACACGCGGCCACAGTTCGCTGTGCGACCGTTCGTCGATGGACAATCCGACGTGGTCGGTCGGAAACTCGATGACCGCCGTATCCGTACTCGGGATTGCGTTCATGAATGGGAGACTGGCTGCTGCCGGGATGAACCGGTCGTGCGTGCCGATGACATCCAGTACGGGCATCGTAACATTGGCGAGGTCGACAGTTCGTCCCCCGACGGAGAGAGTTCCGTCCATCAGCCGATTCTCGCGGTACAGATCGACGAGAAACTGTCCGTACAACTCCCCCGCGACGTCGACACTGTCAAACCCCCACTGCAATCGACGCGCAAACCGCGACAGGTATTCCGCATCACCGAGGTGGTCGGCGACGCGGAGGTAGCGTGCGAGGTAGTACTCGACGGGGTCGACGAGTGTGAATTCGAAGGCGAGCCACTCACCGGGGGCATTCCCGAAGAGATCGACCACGAATCGTGGGTCGGAGTGCTCTTGTCGACCCCAGAGCTGGAAGATACCGCCATCTGCGTCGAAATTGAGGACGGGCGCCAGCAATCCGAGCGTCTGCACCTGTCCCGGGTACAGCGCCGCGAAGATCGCGCTCAACGTCCCACCAGTACAGTAGCCGAACAGGTGAGGGGCATCCGTTCCCGTTCGGTCGGTGACGACCGTCACGCAGTTGGCGAGGTAGCGGGTAACGAAATCATCGAGGCCGAGGTGGGTATCCAGGCGAGACGGCTCACCCCAGTCGAGGAGATAGACGTCGAAGCCGGCTTCCAAAAACTGGCGGACGACGCTTCGATCCGGCTGGAAGTCGAGGATGTACGGTCGATTGATCACGGCGTAGACCAGCAAGATTGGGACGTTTCGTTGCCTGTCGGTCCGGGATTCGTACTGGAGCAATTCGAGTTTGTTCTCACTGTAGACTACTTCGCTGGGTGTCTCGTCGACGAGGGGTGGGGAGTGTGTGCGCATCAGTAATCACGGGAGTGCTGGAAAGCCACTGGACGACCAGCGAGGGTACAGAGGCGACCGGATACACTAGTCATCGACGTAGTGTTGACGGTGCTCCCTGGTATAGTTGCGGGGGCCAGTCCCCCCCGTGGGCGCACCTGAGAATGCTCGTGATGTGCTTAGTGGAAGGAGTAATCCACACCACGAGATACCCGCACCACGAGGTGCACAAAAGAGCATGACAGAGACCGGTTACCGTCTTAAAAGACAGAAGCAAACAGAATAGGAGCATATTATGGCTGGAAGCGACCCACGCCCGGGACGGTCCCTCGGTGCTGTGACGCCCGATAATCCTTGACTCAGTGATTGTTTTCGATTACACGCATACGCATGTAACGCGCTGTGTTGGTGGAGTAATCCCAGGTTATCGAGAGGAACGTGAGACAGCTCCGCGAAGGCGAACGTATCTCTCAGTGTGGAACACGGGTAACTCGTAGCCGTCCAGACCCGCTCGTGAGCATCAGCATCTCTACCGACCATCCCCAACAAACCCCGGTCGCATCAAAAATGAGGCGCGATCGCTATCCAAACAGGTCGCCAAGCCCTTCGGCGGCCGCCTCTTCCTTTTTCTCTTCGTCTTCCTCCTCCGTTTCCTCTTCCGCCTCGGCTTCCGCTTCGGCTTCTTCGCCTTCGGGCGGTGCTTCGGTCTCCGCTGGAGACGGCGCGCCTGCACCCATGGCGGGTTGCTGGATGGCTTCTTCGATATCGACATCTTCCAGCGCAGCGACGAGCGCCTTGACTCGGCTTTCGTCGACCTCGACGCCGGCAGCCTCGAGGACGGCTGTGAGTTTGTTCTCCTCGATTTCCTGTTCAGCTTCGTGTAGTACGAGCGCTGCGTAGAGGTATTCCATTGGATGTCACCATACGAGCCGAGACAGGCGTCTCGAGGACGCTGTCGGTCTCGGGTGCGTCTGATAATTGGGCCCGAGAGCACATAGTGTCTCTGACGGCACCGAGAGACTGACAGGGCTACTATCGCGACATGGACGGTCCGCTCTCTCGGTGTACGGTTGGACTGGAGAGACAACCCGAAGACACACCAGAGGAACGTCGGTTCATCTTTTTGTTCACTGCCGTGGAAGAATCGATATGCCCGAAGCGTGGATCCAACTCCGCTGCCCTGAGTGTGAGGAACACTGGGAAGAGAATCCCGCCGACCTACCCACCCCCGAAAAGGAGTTTCAGTGCCGTCACTGCAACGCTCGGCATCCAGTCTCGGAGTTCATGCGAGCGAAACGCGATCTCGAGATCCTCCAAGAATTCCACACGGGGTGAGAGTGCTCTCCGGCCCGATATGCTCCTTCGAGCCGTACTCGCCATCGCAGGGACGGGATAAGAGGAGATGAAATGAGAGTCCCTCTCTGCCGCCGAGACAGGGTGGTCTTTCCCTACCAGCGAGTGTCGGGACAGAAAGTCCGGGAAGCCTCGTACCTCGGCCGAGACGATGTCGAGCACTGCGGGGTTATAGGTGGCCGTCTGTCGTAGTTGCACCAGTGACCGACAGCGTCCAGGAGCGTATCGTCCCGCCTGGCGATGATATCTATCTTCGTCTTTGACCGGGTAACAAACATAAATTCTCATATGTGTATTTATATACTTATCCATGCCCTCAATTGACATAGAAGGGATTGTACTTGTCATTACCTACCGTACTTTCCCCGCAGTAACCGACAGATTTCGGAATTTGACTACACTTTTACCGCAGCCGGCGACAACTAGGCCACAGGTGACCTCTGTGTTCCGTTCGAATGCTGCGGACCGGTTGATCCGATCTTCTTTGCCGTTCACGTGGAGCTATCGCTACTCGATTCCTCCGAGCTGGATAGTTGCGGAAAAATCGAGGCGAAAGCCTCGCTCTTTACAGTTGGTCCCGAATCCAGGAAGAGACGAAAATTCACCTCCCTCAGTTCACCGTCCACACTGACGACCGGTGGTTCAACCTCCCCGAACAGTTCCGGCCCGAGCGCTTTCGCGCGGACCGGAACGACCAGCGGCCGGACTTTGCGTACTTCCCGTTTGGCGGTGGCCCCCTCCAGTGTATGGGGATCAGTCCGGTTGGCTGCCTGCGAACGTTATGAGTGAAGCACACTATCGGAGCCAGGCCCCCACGTACTCGTTCTAGAAGAGAACGACCAGTTCAATAGAAGGTTTGTGTGTCCGCTCCCTCTCCCCTATTTCGGGTAGTGAACCGGTCGACGACGAACGAAACTATCTGGAAGAAGGTAACACCGATAACCATCAACAGGATCAACGCACCGAAAAGCGAACCAGTCTCTACAGTCGTCGTAGAGGATTTGATGATGGTGCCGAGACCGCCACCACCGGCGATGAACTCTGCGATGACAGCACCGATGACAGACGACTGTGCGGCGAGTTTCAGCCCCGTCGTGATGTTGGGAAGTGCCTCCCAAATTTTGATTTTCCGAATCATCTGCCACCTGGTTGCACCAGTTATTTCACCCAATTGGTAGAACTCCTCCGACGTCTGGGTGAATCCGGTAATGGTCGTGATGAACGGTGGATAGAACGAAAACCAAGAGATGTACAGCACAACCGTGTGTATCCCGAGACCGAACCAGACGGTGAACAGCGGTGCAAAGATGGCGTGAGGGATAGAGTACGTGAGGATTATGAGCGGGAGTGAAAGTTGGCGAAATACGAATGACTCAGCAACAGCAATCCCCAGGACGACGCCAATCGTCACGCCAACCACGTAGCCGAGAATAATCTCAATAATCGTCGTCTGCGCACCCGTGATGAACATATCCTGGAAGACCGTCAGAGAGTCTATGATATAGAGCGGAGAGGGGTAGAATTCCTGGCTCACGTTCATCGTCAGACTGGTAACAGTCCAAACGGCCATGACCGCGAGAGTAAGATAGATGGCCAGTCTATTTCGCTGATAGACACCCTGGATTGCTCGGATCAGCGAGTTAATCGGGGACAATTCGGCGTCTTCTGAGTTGCGAGTTTCTTGGCTCATAATCTTACTCCGGGATGAGTGAGGTACTTTTCCAGTGGATGAGTTTGTCCTGAATAATAAATATCGTAAAGAAGAGCGTGACTGAGACGACTGCCATGATCAAGACAGCACTAAACACCAACGGAACGTCGAACGATTGCAATGCGAGCAAGGTGATAAATCCGAGACCCTGATTCGCCGCGACGAATTCCCCGATTATCGCGCCGACAACCGAAGCGGTAGCCACCAGTTTCAATCCATCGAAGATGTGCGGGAGTGCATTTGGGAACGTGATGTATTTCATCTCCTGCCACCGCGTTGCATCGACTGACTCAAGGAGCATATTCAGATCTTCGTCCTGTTGGGACAGGCCATCAACGGAGTTGACCACCATGGGAAAGTAGGCAACCCAGATAGCGATTGCCATGTGCGCAACCTGTTCGCCGCCCATGTAGAATATGAAAAGCGGTGCTGCGGCGATCCGGGGAAGTGAGTTCATGGCAATGATGATGGGATAAACCGCCTCTCTGAGTCGAGAGCTCATCGTCAGGCCCAAAGCAGTCAACAGTCCCAACGAAGAGGCACCGATAAAACCAACTGCCACGGAGGTGAGAGTCGGGAGCGTGTTCCGGATGAGTACATTTGAGGTCTCGACCCCCCGGGACCAGATGGTGGTCGGTGGCGGCAGAATGAAATCGGGGAACATCTCGAAAACACCGGTGAGTTCCCATATTACGATAAGGAGCGTCAGTCCACCGAACGGGAGTACCCACTTCGCGGCGAACGACCCCTTGCTTACTGTCCCGGCCATCAGACACCTCCGTCAGACCGAGTTATGAGAGTCTCAGGGATTTTAAACAACGAATGCGAAACAATACTTTCTACACTTGTACAACCATGGACTAATCTACCCATTAGCGTGAACTTCATGCGAATGTAACCGTCCAGCACTATATTAAATCTTTCGCAGAAACGCCCTCCAAGCATCGTAGGAAAAATATTTTTCAGCACCCACACGCCATGCTTTTCAAGTAAACTGGGTGCTTCTGTGTAAAAACGGAGTGTGGTTAAATCCACACCCAAATCGAGTGGAGACAGACTCACAGAGCCGGATAGCGTATCATTCACCTACGTCAGAAGCTCGGAAAGTTCGTCACTGGTGATGACTGTACCCAGAATGTTCTCCGCGTTCTGAATAGCGGCATCATGCAGGTCGGGATAGTGGCTTGCACAACAGTCCTCGATGTAAACGACGTTGTATTGACGTTCGTGCGCGCTGCGGGCCGTCGCTTCAACGCACACGTTCGTCGAGATACCGCTCATGAGAACGGTCTTGATGCCGGCTACTCGAAGATAGTAATCTAGTTTTGTGCCGTGGAACGCGTCGTAACGCTCTTTCGAGATCTCGTATTCATCTGCACGTGGTTCGATACCGTCGCCGTACTCGACGTCGGTTGTTCCGGCACAACACGACGGCTCTTCGCCACGGTAGGTCTTCGGAACGATGTCGTAGACTGCCTGGGGTGCGTCCTTGCCATCCGCTTGCCGTACCGAGCGGGTGAACACGAGTGTCATCCCAGCATCACGTGCGCGTTCGATCACTGATCGGATGTTTTCAAGTCGTTCTGCTGGTACCGGATCGGATGTAAATGCTTTCTGTACGTCGACGAGGATGAGTGCTGTACTCTTTGCGTCTAGTGTATCGATTATCGTATCGGACATAGCTGATGAGTATTAGCCAGTGATGTGTCTTTCGCGGATCGGGAACGACGGAGACAGACGAGCAAGCTGGTTCGGCGTACGTCTTTTCACTGGGGTGACTGGTTGTAAGGACACGGGAGTCTTATAATTCTGCAGTAATCTCCAGCTCTACCTTCGCACCTGGCGAGAGAGCATTTCCTCCGATGACAGCGCGTGCCGGATATGGTTCTGAGAGCGCCTCCTGATAGGCTTGATTGAACTCATCTTTGTCGTCGAGATCTTCGAGGTACACCGTGATACGAACGATATCGTCAAGCGAGAGCCCTGCTTCTTCGAGAAGTGGGGCGACGTTGCTGAATATCTGATGCGTCTGCTCAGACACACTCGCACTCACTATCTCGCGTGTCTCCGGATCCCGGCCGGTTTGGCCCGAGACGAAGACGAAGTTGTGCGATTTGACGGCCTGTGAAAGTGGGTTTGCGCGCGATACCGAGTCTTCTCTGTAAATTGGATCCATCTACAGTACGTTGCATTCTCCCCAATATGTATAATTGTTCCGGTCTAACGGAAACATTTGGTTATATTAGCGAGATTATTCGGGAATTTCCCAAAGAACCCCAGTGAGATGTGGGAGAGCGCACTGAGGGCGCGTAGCATGGGGCAAGTAGAGCGTCCAAAGACATCGACGATTTCTTGTCGAATAGGACTTCAAAGACAGTATGAAAGTAAACACCAGTCGCCTTCGAGAGAATATTGAAACGAATGCCGAGCTAGGAGAAGTTCAGACACCCGAAGGAAGAGGTCGAACCACGTTGACTGGGACCGATGTAGACAAGGACGTGCGGGATTATTTTATTCGCCAGTTGGAGGAAGCGGGGTTGTCCATCCGAATCGACCCTCTCGGGAATATTGCGGGCCGATGGACACCTGATACTGCAGACCCGACCGCGGATGCGGTCGTCGCAGGGAGCCACTTAGATTCCGTCCCCGAAGGGGGCATGTTTGACGGGCCACTCGGCGTCTACGGTGCCTTAGAAGCGATTCGGGTGCTGAAGGAGTCCGAGAGTGACCTCTCCCGGCCTGTCGAGGTCGTGTCGTTCACCGAGGAAGAGGGCGTTCGGTTCAAGAACGGACTGCTAGGCTCCTCTGTTGTCGCGGATCTCCGCGACATCGAATCGGCACGCCAACTGACAGACGAGAGCGGACACAGCCTCGGTGACGAACTCGAACGGATCGGCTACGCAGGGACAGACACTATCGATGCCAACGAGTGGCACGCCTGGGTCGAGGTGCACATCGAGCAGAGCACCAGACTGGAGGATTCACCTGCGGATATCGGTGTCGTTGACGCAATCGCGGGACTGACAAACTGTAGAGTCGAGTTCGTCGGCGAGTCGAATCACGCAGGTGCAACACCGATGGGGAACCGCCGAGACGCGCTGGCTGCAGCATCCGAGTACATCCTGGCGCTGGAAGAAATAACCAGTACTGTTGTACAAGAGCGAGGAGAACCGGCCGTAGGCACAGTCGGGGAGATACACGTCACACCGAATGCAAAGAACGTAATCGCGGGAAGCACCGAATTGATCGTCGACGTGCGCTCCGTCGCTGCGGATGCAATCGAGGACGTACTAGACCCCCTGCAGGAGTCACAAGCGGCAATCGAGGCAAAACGGAACGTGCGGGCGTCCTTCGACCAGTATCGGTACACGCCGCCACAACAGATGGCAGAGCGCTGTATCCAGACCGCCATCTCGGCTGCCGAGGCAGAGGATGTTGCGTATACCAGGATGCACTCACCTGCACTCCACGATACAGCCAACGTTGCAACTACGACAGAGACAGTCATGTTGTTCGCACCGTCTGAGGACGGCATTTCCCACAACCCGCGAGAGTGGACCGAGTGGGAGGATTGTTACGACGTCACACGCGTTCTCGCCGAGACGATGCGAAGACTCGCGACGTGAGCCCGGCAGTGCAACGGACGGTCAGCTGAGTTGGGGCCGCGCAACGTCAACCATCTATCCGTCCCAGAACGGGAGCTTCCACTGTTCGACGGTGGGAGAGATCACACGACGATGAGTTTTCTCGGGTAGTTCCCGAACACTTCACAGCCGTCTTCAGTGACGACGTAGGTTTCGCTGTGAAGCATGCGCAGTCGCTCCGGGCCGACGCCGCCTGAACGGTTGAGCGTGTCGATGGATGGATTCGAGTGGAACGTCATCCCCGGCTCTAATACGGTTTCGTCACCTTCGGTGAAACTCGCAGTGCCCTCACCCCAGCCCGTCAATCCCAGTCCAGTGGCGTACCCACTGCGCGACGCCTTCGGATGGTTAGCGTTCTCCCGGTACGTCTGCTCCACCTCTTCGCATGTCTTGCCCGGTTCAACGGTGTCCAGAACGAGCTGCAGGTCCTCGTCCAGCTCCTCCCAGAGTGCG
Source organism: Salinibaculum sp. SYNS191 (assembly GCF_037338445.1). NCBI lineage: Archaea > Methanobacteriati > Methanobacteriota > Halobacteria > Halobacteriales > Haloarculaceae > Salinibaculum > Salinibaculum marinum. The sequence continues at coordinate 3,148,840 of NZ_CP147838.1, read as the reverse complement.
TACCGCTTTGACGACGGCTCACCGACGTGGACGGTCCGACAGAGTGGGCTGGAATAACTCCGGCGACAGCCTGCAAACTCGACGCCGAACACATCGCCGTCTTGTAGTTCTCGAGTCGAGAATTCGAAGTGAAACGGGCCGAACTCGGGGGCTCGCTTGGGCATGTCGCCGCCATACTCTTCAGTCCCGTGCATCAGCGTTTGCATGATCGCTGCCGCGGCATCGCATTCACGTACGCCTGCGGAGAGGACTTCTTCCGTGGTTTCCATTGCCGCGTCGGTAATGCGCGCTGCCTCGCGCATGTACTCAAGTTCCTCCTCGCTCTTTTTGAAGTAGAGCCAGTTGACTACCCCGGACGCGTTCTCCAGAGATGCTTCCGGGAGGTTTCGTTTCAATCGATCGTATGCACCCATCGAGAGGTAGTTGCTCTCCTCTTCGATTCCGACTCTCCCATCCGCGTATCCGTACTCTTCTAAGAGTTCGACAACCCACTGGGTGGGATGATACAGCGAGTTTGGGGCGTAGTCGTCCGAATAGCACCGGACGTACTCATTGTCCATCCACGTCGTTATTTCTGCGGCGCGTTCCTCCATGTTCCGGGCGGTAAACACCGGTTGCGGTTCGTCTCGTAGCACCAACAGCATCTGGAAGGTGAACCACGACTGACTCTCATACCCCGAGAGATACTGCTGGTTCGTTGGTTCACTCAACAACAGTGCGTCTAACCCCTCCTCGTCCATCTGCTGCTGTGCTCGCGCCAATCTGTCTTGGTAGACGCTGTCAGAAAACGGTCGCTCGAAATCTCTATTTATGAGTGGCATTACTGTCTTCTTTTCAATCTATACACCCATATATAATAAGAGTGTCTCAAAATTTGAGGTATATGACAATAAAGAAAGAATAGAGTGACCCCTCTCCAGATCGGCATGTGACAGCTCATCTGCGGTCACTGTCACTGACTCACGGCCAGGAATGGCCAGGCGTGGCGGTCTTGGCGTCCGTCTGCTGCACCTGATTGTGAACGTGCGTCAGCTGGCCTGTTGTTTGTCGAGTTTCGTCACCGGCGATCGGCAGCAGTCCACTCTCACTCGTACAGTTCTCCGAACTCGCCTGCGTACTCAATCATCTGATTCCACTCGTCGTTGGTGGGGACAGCGTACTCCGCGTTGTCCCGAACCTCGGTCGCGACGTGATCTTCAATATTTATGTCCCACCCTGCAGCGTCGACACCATCGAGACGTTCAGCAAGCTGGTTGAATGTGTTCTCGAGGTCTGTAAGCGACAGGTAGCCGAAGCCGTTCTCTTTAGTGGTTTCTGAGAGATTGGTGGCAGCGACTCCCGTCTGCATCCTGGCGTGGAGCGCCTCCCGAGATTCGACTTCGAGCGACGGTTGGACTTCCTGAACCATGATGTCGATTGCCTTGTCTGGGTTCAGAAGTGTCCACTTCAACGCGCTCGAATACCCCGACAACACACGGCTCGTGAACTCGACGTTGTCCTCTTCTTCAAGCCACGCCCCGTTGACGATACAATTGTACCCGACGACGGGGACGTAACTGTACAGCATGTCAGCGTTCGTCTCCTGGTCGATCTGTGCCTGTGCCTGACCATAGGTGTTGATCGTGTCCCAGAGTGCATCGACTTTCCCCTGTAACATCAGGTTTGCAGCCGTCTCAGATACCTGGACGTTGATATCTTCTCCGGGTGTGAGCCCCTTCTCTTCGAGATACATTGGGAGGGTTGGCGTGACAGCCCCCGAAGTCGAACGCGCGATAGTCTTCCCTCTAAGTGTCTCAGGGTCGGCGTCGCTGAGGACGTCAGTCCGATAGAACAGCCCGACAGACGACCGAGCCTTACCAGTGCCAAAGAGCAGGAAATCAAGGTCCGACCCCGGTGAGGAGCCCGAAACCTGCGGCGAAACTGCACTGAATCCGATTTTCTCAGTCCCAGTGCCTACCCGCTTGGTCGTGTCGCCAGAACCGAAGCCACGCTTGACCGACGGCGGCGAGATATCTTCATCACCCCAGAAGCCTTCTTTCTCTGCCATGTACTCCGGTGCGTAGTTCGGGCCCGCTTCCCAGGCACTCCGCCAGACAACGCTACGGATGAGTTTATCCCCATCGCTGCTGCTCGTGCTGCCGCCGCTCCCATCACTGCCGTCACTCGTATCGCCACCGCTTCCATCACTACTGCCCTGACAGCCGGCCAAGAAGCCACCAGTAATAGCCGCAACGGAGCCTTTGAAGAACGACCGCCGGTCGAGTTTCTCCGGAATAATGCCGTCTAGTTTGCGCACTTCACTCTTGATTTCTTCACTGCGGCCTCTAACCATACTACATACTCAAAGCGATTTCTAATATAGATAAACGTTCGTATAACTATTTCCGCAACAGCAATAGATAAATAGTACTATAGGCTCGATACGTCAACAACCTACGTCTGGGGGATGCACGATGCACCACCCAAAAGTTTGCCAGTGGTACTGCGATGAAGCTGTAGATGGGAGAAGATTGGTCGCGCCGCGTTGTTCGGGTCGCAGGCCTACAGAGTAGTCACTCCGATACCTCGTCAACGAGAGACTGGAGATGTTCCTGTGCCTCAGTTTCGGGTTTCGTATGCGGAGCGCGGCTGTAGCCCGCAGGAGCACCGCGATACCGCATCGCCCATTTTAGCCCCGGGATGCCGTACGTTGCCGTTATAGCAGTGTTCAAATCGACAAGTGAGGCGTTCAGTTCCCTGGCGTGTTCTGGATCAGACCCGTGAGCCTCATACACAGCAGCCAGGCGTTCCGGAAACAGGTTGGCAAAGGCGTTTACGCCACCAGAGCCACCGGCATCAAGCGCCTGTGCGAAGACGCTCGCGCTACCGACCAGCAGTGTGAAATCCTCATCCTCAGTTCGCTGTCTCGTGCGAATGAACTCGGCGATATCGGCCTGTGAATCTTTCATGCCAACGATGTTCGGATGTGCCGAGAGTCGTCCGACTGTCTCGGGGGCGAGAGTAACACCAGTAAATGCCGGGACTGAGTACAGATATATCGGCAGCGAAGCGCTGTCAGCGACCTCGATGAAGTACGACTCCAATTCTGACTGATCGAACGAATAATAGAACGGGGTGACGACCAGCGCCGCATCTGCTCCGGCAGCGGCAGCTGCTTCGGTTGCTTCTAACGTCTCTTGCAACCCCGGGCTACCTGTGCCTGCGAGTACCGGCACACTCGCTTCCTCTGCCACGATCTCGACCACGGTCTTTCGCTCGGCCGCAGTCATCAACTCCGCTTCGCTGTTGGTTCCACACGGGGTGATGAAGTCGATGCCGCGATTTTCAAGCCAGGGTACGAGAGAACGCAGTCGGTCCTCGTCAAGTGCACCGGTTTCATCAAAGGGTGTTACTAGGGGTGGGCTTATCCCTTCCATACCCATGTATTACTTTCCAATAACATATATGTATCTAATCATCCGTGCGATCCGGCAGCAGATGAGAGGGTGCCATGGGGAGTGTGATGGACAACCCATTCGTGGGTGCCATCTCCCGGCGAGCACCTCGAAGACGGGCACAAGCAGTGGATAGCAATGGGACGAGACGCACCACATCACGAATCACTCGTGGGCAAGCCTCGCGAACAGGGTAATCGACCAGTTCACTCCTCCGCAACCAATTCTATCTCAACCCGAACCCCCGGTGAGAGGCCCGCGACCTTGACGACGCTTCGGGCCGGATACGGCTCCTCGAAGTAGGACTCGTAGACCTTGTTGAATGCCGTGTAGTCGTTCATGTCGGTAATAAATACGGTCGACTTGATGACGCTGTCAAGCGATGTTCCTGCATCAGTCAGAATCGTCGCGAGATTCTCCATGACCTGTTCTGTCTGCTCGGCCATCGTCTCACCCACCACTTCTCGCGTATCGGGGTCTCTGGGAGTCTGGCCCCACGTGTATACAAACCCGTTCGATTTGATTGCCTGTGACAGTGCTGCACCATCAGCAGTCGGTGCTTGCGAACTGGTGATTTCTTCCATGAGTTCATTCGGAGTATTACCAAACAGACGTATAAAAGTGCCGGCCTTCCCGTTCGTTCTGAAATCCCAGGCGTGGACGAGTATCCGTCCTTCGAAGTTTTGGAGGGGGTCGCGACGAGCGTGACGTCGCTCGGCCGGAGGAGAGGGCGGCCGTCGTGACCCTGCAGCGACTACTCCGGAGCCCAAGTTCGTTGATGCTGTTCGCGCGCTCGTGGAGTCACGGCTTCTCGGAGCCAACAAACCCTCGCGCCGTCTGTCTCCCTGTAACGCAGACTATGCCAGTTTTTCGATGTTCGAGACGACTTCGTCAGCGTACTCGCTGGTGGCGAGTTTCTCGCCGCCCTCGATCTGGCGTTCGAGGTCGTAGGTCACCTTCTTCGAGGAGATGGTCGCCTCGCAGGCGTCCCGGACGAGCTGGGCGGCATCGGTCCAGCCCATGTACTCGAACATCAACACGCCCGAGAGCATCATCGCGGTCGGGTTGACCTTGTCCTGCCCGGCGTACTTCGGCGCGGAACCGTGGACCGGCTCGGCCAGACAGATGCCGTCGCCGAAGTTCGCGCCGGGCGCGATGCCGAGGCCGCCGATCTGCGCCCCACAGGCGTCGGAGAGGTAGTCGCCGTTGAGGTTCATCGTCGCGATGACGTCGTAGTTGGCCGTGCGAGTCAGAATCTGCTGCAGCATGTTGTCCGAAATACGGTCATTGACCACAACTGTATCTTCGGGCCGCTCGCCGTCGCGCTCCTCCCAGAGCGTGTCCTCGGTGATGACCTCGTCGCCGTACTCCTCCTCTGCGACTTCGTAGCCCCAGTCGCGGAAGGCACCTTCGGTGAACTTCATGATGTTGCCCTTGTGGACCAGCGTGACGCTGTCGCGGCCGTGTTCCAGCGCGTAGTCGATGGCCTGGCGGACGAGTCGCTTCGTGCCGAACTCGGTGATGGGCTTGACGCCGATGCCCACCGGCCCCGGGTGGATGGTGTCGTCCGCACCCATCTCCTCCTCGACGAACTCCTTGACCTGCTGGACCTCCTCGGTGCCGGCTTCCCACTCGATACCGGCGTAGACGTCCTCGGTGTTCTCCCGGAACGTGACCATGTCCATCTTCTCCGGTCGCTTCACCGGCGACGGAACGCCGTCGAGGTGGTAGGTCGGTCGAACGTTCGCGTAGGTGTCCAGCGTCTTCCGCAGTGCGACGTTCAGCGAGCGAAAGCCGGCACCGACCGGCGTCGTCAGCGGTCCCTTGATGGCGACGCGGAACTCGCGAATCGCGTTGACCGTGTCTTCGGGCAGGTTCTCGTCGTACTTCTCGCGGGCACTCTCGCCCGCATAGACGCGCATCCAGGAGATATCGCGGCCGGTCGCCCGCGCTGCGGCTTCCAGCACTTTCTGTGTCGCCGGTCCGACGTCCGTACCGATGCCGTCACCGTAGAGAATCGGAATGATCGGGTTGTCCGGAACGGCGAGTTCGTCGGTCTCCTCGTCTACTACCTCGATGGGCTCGCCCTCGTCGGGTACCTCAACATGTTTGTAGCTCATACGGGGCTGAGTTCAGACTTCGAGGATAAAATTGTATCGTTTCCAGTTATAAGCCCACAATTCAGACAAACAAAGCTCACTCCTCGACAGGAGACAACAGACCGTCAATTTATCATGCTGGAGTGGACCCTTGTTCGTGATTCCGGGTCGAAGACGACTCCAGTGAGTCAGGGCTGGGCAATCCACACCATGTCGTACTCGAGAAAAAGACGAGTGTGAAGGCGATATATTGCGAATATTTTCAATTTCCCCGGCAGTTGTTGAGTTATACAACCAATATTTGAGTAGTTCCAGTGATTTTAATAGAGTTCCTCGGTTCGTGAGTAGTGTGTTAGAAGGAAACGTAATTCTCGTTACCGGTGCCAGCCAGGGGATGGGGCGGGCGATGGCGCAGCGACTGTCGGAAGAAGGGGCAACACTCGTCCTGTTGTCCCGCGATCGGCAACGACTAGAGGAAGTCTCGGAAACGCTCCCTGGTGAGTCACATATCGCCACGGCGGACGTCCGTGACGCGTCGGCGGTGTCAGCAGCGGCAGAGAGCGTCATCGATGAATTCGGTAGCGTTGACGCAATAATAAACAATGCAGGCGTCGCCCTGACTTCGATCGCCGGCGAACGAAAGCACGTCGTGGATATCGAGGAAGACGAGTGGGACACAGTCGTCGAGACGAACTTGAAGGGTGTATTTCTCGTGACGAAGCACTTCCTCCCGTCGATGCTCGAGCAGAAGCGAGGGAATGTGATCAACATTTCTTCGGGGTTTGGACGGCGAGCGGCACCAAAATGGGAGCCCTACCTGACGACGAAGTGGGGGCTCGAGGGGTTTACCCGGAGTCTCGCGCTGGAGGTGAAACCTTCCGGGGTCAATGTGAACGGACTCGACCCAGGTGGGGGAGTCAACACTGGATTTGCCGAACACCTGACAGAGTCAGAGCGTGAGAAGCGCCTGCCCCCGGACGTGATGAACGACGCGATTGTCCGTCTCGTCGATCAAGATCCACACGGTATCACCGGCGAGTCGATGGCAGCAGGAGAGTGGCAGGGTGTGCTGTCGTCGATGATGACGGACGGGGACTGAGACAGAGTTGGGCGTCTGAGTCGTTCAGACGCCAACCAATCAACCAATAGTTGGCTCCGTCTCGACATCTCGCCGGCAGGAGTGCGTCCCCACCTCGTGGATGTTCTGCCCTCTCGTGGGGAGATAGATTCGGGCGCAGGCAGGGCAGTGTGGGCGACATAGAGTGGGCACGTCGTCACACAGGGATCGGTTTGGGTTGGCTGAGAATCGTGCTACAATCCAGTCTCCGGCGCGAGAACGAGATTCTGGAGGTTCTCGATCTCTCCTCCGCCCTCAAGATGCGTGACGTTTTGAACGAGAATGGCAGCCAGGCGCTCCCAGTGTTTCGGTGTGTGACCACCCATATGTGGCGTGATGAGTACGTTTCCGAGGGTCCAGAGGGGGTGGTCAGCGGGCAGCGGTTCGGGGTCTGTCACGTCCAGTGCAACGGCCCGAATGGCGCCATCACGGAGGGCCCAGACGAGATCGTCAGTATCGATCAACCCGCCACGAGCGATATTGACGATAGTCGCGTGCGGAGGAAGCGTGATGAGTTCCTCGCGACTGATAATGCCTCTGGTGGTTTCGGTCAGTGGAGACGCGAGAACGAGGTAATCGGTCTGTGCGAGTGCATCGTGAAAGTCAATCGGGTCGAACCCGATGACTCGATCTGTCGGGCCGCCTTTCGACGGTGTGTACCGAACACCGATAGTGTTGACCTCGAACCCTTGAAGGCGTTTTGTCACCTCGAGACCGATGGAACCCAGCCCGACGATAGTCACGGTACTTCCCGTCAATTCGGACGCTTGATAGTGGCGCCACTCATGGCGTTGCTTCTGTCGTAGCCCCTCGTGGAGCCGTCGGCTGAACATGAGAATGTAACCGATGACTTGCTCTGCCAGGCCTGGGGCGTGAATCCCCCCTGCGTTCGTCACCGCGACGTTGTGCTGCTTGAGTGCCTCCAGAGGGAGGTGATTGATTCCCGAAAAGGCACAGGCGAACATCTCGAGGTATTCGGCCCGAGAGAGTGCCGTCTCACAGATATCGACACCTGTCGCGATCCACGCTCGTTCGATCAGTTCCTGTTCCTCGTGTGGCGTTGCGGCTCTCTGAACGTCGTAGGAAGGCAGTTGCTCGCGAAGGTAGGTCGCATACGGTTCGGTCGAGAGCCCTTCTGTCCCTCGTCTGAGGACGAGTATTCGTTTTTTCATCGCTTAGGTCCTAATTGTGGCAGTACTACGACCGAGTCACGTCCAGAGGTCGGACGAGCGTCGAGAAGGTACAGCACCCTACTCTTGGAAGTATTCATAGGCATCAGATACAAGATCCTGAAACCGGGCATCAGTGCGGATGTCGTCCTTGCGTGGCCGTTCGAGGTCAACATCGATAATGTCCATAACACGGCCAGGACGAGAACTGAGGACGACGACCTGATCAGAGAGGTAAATCGCCTCCTCGAGATTGTGTGTGACGAAGATGATCGTCTTCCGGGTATCCCGCCAGATGCGAAGAATTTCACGGTTCATGCGGTCACGGGTCAGTGCGTCAAGTGCACCGAAGGGTTCGTCCATCAACAGGATTTCCGGGTCGTATATGAGGCTTCGGCAGATCGAAACTCGTTGTTGCATCCCGCCAGATAATTCGTTCGGGTACACGTCTTTGAACCCTTCGAGGCCGACGAGGTCGATCAACTCTTCAGCGCGCTTTCTGTAGTGATCCATCCCCTCTTCGATGGTGCCATTTTCGGACATGATTTCGATTGGGAGCAAGATGTTGTCCATCACGTCGCGCCATTCGAGCAGCACTGGCTGTTGAAACACCAGTCCGACAGACTGGCGGTCGTGGTTTGGGCTCTGGACGTTCGTGCCGTTGACCAGAACCTCGTTTCGAGTTGGTTCGATGAGTCCACTGGTCATATGCAACAGCGTCGTCTTCCCGCATCCTGAGGGGCCAACGATGCTGACAAATTTCCCAGAATCGATATCCAGGTCGATATCCTCCAGGGCAGTAACGGCTTCGTCGCCGTCACCGTACACTTTTGAAACGTCATTAAATGAAATGATTGGATTGGTCCCTATACCTTCAGTGCTATGCCCATCTATTTGACTCATGTTGTATAATACACGAGTGTTGTGAAATAATATAAAACTTTCTCACGGCAAATGTCCACTCGGCCGTGACTTGCCGGCGAATCAGCCTGCAGTGAAACGGGAGCACGTCGGTCGGAGACCGCGGCGCTGACAGTCGGGGCGACGCTGCTTGGCCCGCAACCGGTGTGCGACCCACTCTCTCGTGTTCCGTGTCACTCGCGCTGATACGCCTTGACGAACGAGGCCATGCTGAACCCCTCGCTGGCAGGCGTAAGGTCCACAGTCGACCCTAGTCCAGCATCCAGCGCACGGTTGTAGAGCATGTTCGCTCCAGCTATCGTCTCGACTGCGGTGCCGGAACTCGAAAACAGCGTAATCTCGTCGTCTTCGGTTCGGCCAACTGCATCACCACCCACGATATCACCCAATTCACAGTCGTAATCGTCTTCGGTCACCTCGCCCTCAGAGAGAAGTTCAGTAAACGAACTGTGACCGTCGAGCGCACGTTCCTCGTGGTCACAGACGTACGTCGTTCGCTGTATACTCGCAGCATCAATGCGTTCGTACCCGACTGCATTAACGTGTGTCCCGGCTTCCAACCACTCCCCCTCGAAGACGGTGCCACTCGCTTTGGTGGCCGAGACGAGAATATCGGCGCCTTCGACAGCAGCTTTACTCGAGTCAACGGCTGTCGCTTCGACATCGAAGGTCTCGGCCACCTCCGCTGCAAAGTCTTCACGGTGCTCTCTGGTCGGCGAAAAGACCTGAATATGGTCGAAGTCACGGACGACGTCGATCGCCTCGACCTGTGCTCGGGCCTGTGAGCCGCTGCCGATAACGCCGACTGTCTCGATGTCGTCACGGGCCAAATAGTCGGTGGCGACGCCGGCGGCGGACCCAGTTTTGAACGGATTCCAGCTCCCGCCGTCGAGAACGGCAAGCGGGGTTCCGTCTTCGTCGTCGAAGAGCACCGTGATGTACCATCCATCGACGCCCTCGCCCGTCGAGAACATGTATCCACCCATGACCCCTGAATCAGGGAGAGCCGCGCTGTAACTGATCAGACTCGTCGTGTCGTCGGCATTGGCAGATTTGTCTGGATTGTCTGCGTCTGCGCCCTCGCCGCGTTGGCGGAATCCGTCGTTGGATGCCTCGACGTAGTCACTCATCTCTGCGAGGTCCGCCACCTCTTCTGCGGTCAGATATAGTACCTCTGTCATCCCCAGAATAATTTGATACATAAGTAATTAATCTTTCGGTGCTATCCAGAACCCAAACCATAGGCCAGGAGTTTTGAATGAATGACCGACTCTAGAGAGTTTCGAGAGAAAACGCACATCTCACCGAGTTTCGAGCCACTGCTCGAGGCGATCGAAGCCAGTGTCGATTCGCTCACGCGAGTTCGAATACGCGATACGCAGCCGACCAGCACCACTCGGCCCGAAGACAGTTCCCGGAACCGTGGCGACGCCCGCCTCTCGGAGGAGGTCTCTGACGAAGGCTTTGTCGTCTGACTCGCCAGGGATGGTCGGGAAGGCATAAAACGCGCCTGCCGGTTCCGGCATCTCCATCCCAGGAATGTCTTCGATACGGTCGAGTATGGTTTTCCGTCGATTCGTGAACGTTTCGACAAGTGGTTGATGGAGATCACCCTCCAGTGCTCGAATGCCGGCATACTGCGAGACAGACGGTGCGCAGGTGGAACTGTACTGTCGAACGCGGATGATCGGGTCGATGAGATTGGCTGGTGCACCAAGATAGCCGAGCCGCCAGCCAGTCATCGAGTAGGCCTTCGAGAAGCCGTTCACTGTTATTGTTCGCTCGTACAGTTCGTCATCCGAAGCGGGAGTGCGGTGGGCCGTCTCGCCATACACAATCTTCTCGTAAATCTCGTCCGAGAGAAGCAGCAGGTCGTGCTCGAGTACGACCTCTTTGAGGGCGCGGAGGTCGGCTTCAGAGATGGCGCTGCCAGTTGGATTGTGCGGGCTGTTCACCACGACAAGAGCCGTGTCGTCGGTCACGGCCGCTCGCATCGCCGCTACATCCGGCCGGAAGCCGTTCGTGGGGTCGAGTGGATACCGACGTGGCACACCACCTGCGGCTCGGATACCGGGTTCGTACGTCCAGCAGGGGTCAGGGATGAGTACTTCCTCACCAGGATCGACGAATGCGAGCAGGGTGAGAAAGATGGCCTCTGTGGCCCCTGCGGTAACAATAATCTCACTCTCGGGGTCGTATCGAACGTCGTTTTCGTCATGGAACTTCTGGCTGAGACGCTCTCGCAGCGGCAAGACGCCATAGTTCGACGTGTAGTGGACGTGGCCGTCGTCGAGTGCCTGCTTTGCGGCACTCTTGATTGGGTCGGGCGTGTCGAAGTCTGGGCGTCCTATCTCGAGGTGGACGATGTCTTCTCCCTCGCGCTCGAGACGAGAACATTCCTCGAAGATATCCCTGATCCCCGAAAAGGGGATGTGGTCCATCCGTTGGGCAGGCATACGATGGTACTTGGGAAAAGCAGTATATAAACTAGCCCACAATCGCAAGGATAGGTGGCTCCAATACCGTTTTAACGAACGAACACCGAGGTACGCCATGGCATACCTGACAGAAAAGACACTGTCTGAGGTACGGCGCGACCTGCATGCCCACCCGGAAACGGGGTGGAAAGAGTTCCGGACGACGGCACTCGTCGCGGAAGAACTCGAAGAACGCGGGTACGATGTCTCTCTCGGTGCGAACGCGGTCAACGTCGACGGACGGCTGGGCGTCCCCGAAGACGAAGAACTCGCCGCTGCCGTTGAACGTGCCCGTCGGGAAGGCGCCCCCGAGGCGTACCTCGAACGGCAGCAGAAAGTCACAGGACTCGTCGCCGAGCAGACGTTCGGAGATGGAAGCGGCCCTGTCGTCGGTGTCCGTGTCGACATGGACGCTCTGGAACGGGCCGAAGCAATGGACGACGAGCATCGGCCAGCGAGGGAGGGATTCGCCAGTACCCATATGGGCGAAATGCACGCCTGCGGCCATGACGCACACACGGCCATTGGACTCGGCCTTGCACGGGAGTTCGCAGGGGAAGTCGATTTTGACGGAACGCTGCGCTTGTTTTTCCAGCCAGCAGAAGAGGGAGGGCGGGGAGGGAAGCCGATGAGTGAGACGGATCACATCACAGATGTCGACTTTCTACTGGCTGTCCACGTGGGGTTGGATATGGAAACCGGAACCGTTGACGCTGCACGTGAACGTCCCCTTCCCAACGCGAAAGTCGACGTGACCTTTCGAGGCGAACCCGCACACGCAGGACAGAACCCCCAGGCGGGACGAAACGCATTGCTGACGGCGACCACGGCAATCAACAACCTCTATGCAATCCCACGCCACTCCGACGGGAAGACCCGTATCAACGTGGGACACGTTCATTCGCCGAACCCACAGAACATAATCCCAGAAGAAGTAGAGATGCGCATCGAGGTTCGAGGAGGGACGACCGAACTCAGCGATTACATGCAGGGCTACGCAGAGCAAATCGTACAGGCGGCGGCAGATATGCACAATGTCGACATCGAAACCGAGCTCTATGGAAAAACGACCACGTTCGAGGCCGACGAGTACGTCGCTGATGTCGTTGCTACGCAGGCAGCCACTGTCGCGGGTGTGGAAGAAGTATTTGATCGTGGCGCTTTCAGTGGCAGCGAAGACGCCTCGTACCTCATCCGGAAAGTACAGCAACACGGCGGCGAGGGAACGTACGTCGGTATCGGTGCGAGCAACACGTTTGGTCACCACCACCAACGATTCGACATCGACGAAGATGCGATAGAGATTGGCGTCGACGTGCTTGCACGCTCCGTCCGATCGGTATAGGTGAACGGGTCACCGGCGTCGGGGGCTGACTACCTCGAGAAGCGAACATGCTTGTGATAGCGAAACGCGGCACGCCTCGACCACGCAATTCCGATGGGGAGCCCGAGCCACAGAGTCACAGTGGGAGTTCCTCCAAGACGCGCGTGTTGACGACGTGTTCCGGAACTTCGCCGTCGAGCACTGTTCGGACGTTCTGTGCAACCCGGTGGCGGAGTTCCCGCAAGCTCTCCTGTGAGTAGTATGCCATGTGTGGCGTGAGTACGACTGAGGGTTCGTCGAGGAGCGAGTCATCCGACGATGGTGGTTCCTCTGTCAGCACATCCAGACCCGCGCCACCGATCGTCCCGTCTTCGAGCGCTCGAGCGAGTGCGGGCTGATCGATGAGCCCGCCGCGAGCCGTGTTGATCAGTATTGCCGACTCTTTCATCACCTCCAGTTCACGACTGCCGATCATCTTGGCCGTTTCGTCAGTCAGGGGTGTGTGCAGCGAGACGACGTCAGACAGCGCAAGGAGGTCGTCGAGCGGGACCCGCTCGACACCGTGTTCTTCGGCCAGAGCCGGCTCTGGGTACTGCGTGGTGAGGACGTCCATTCCGAGCGCCTGCGCCTTGCGCCCCAACTCCTGTCCTGTCTGTCCGAATCCGACAACACCGAGAACCTGGCCGTCGATTCGGTGAATTGACTTCGTCGTTCGATTCCAGTGGCCCTCCCTCACTTCGGAATCGGACTCGACAATTCGCCGCTGGACTGCGAGCATCAACCCGAGTGTATGGTCAGAAACCTCGGAGATGCAGTGGTCTGGAACGTTCGTGACGACGATTCCGCGCTCTGTCGCCGCTTCCAGATCCACGTAATCAACGCCGATTCCAGTTCGTGAGACCACCTGACAGTTTGGCATTCTGTCCATGAGAGTTGCATCGACGGTCTGGTGACTCGAGATGATGGCGTCAGCATCGACAACCAGCTCCTCTACCGTCTGTTCGGATGCTTCAGCGTTGACAACCTCCGCGTCGATCTCGGTGAGAATCTCCCGCTCGATGTCGAGCGTTCTCGGAACGTTGTCCGTGAAAACGACTTTGTAAGTCATACGCACCAGTACCCAGCAATAAGTAATAATTGTTCGCCTCTCCCCGTTCGACATCTCCGATATGTCCACTGAGAAAGGCTAAAACTAAGTATGTCATGCACAGAGATTGAGAGTACTGGATTATATGTCCAAATTCCGTATCGAGGAGAGAAGGGCTCGGTTGACCGAGTCACTTCGCGAATTGGCGAGCGAGGGGAGGGGGTGGGCCCTGACCGTCGTTGCCCTCGGGTGGCTGTTATTGCTGGGAACACGCCTGATATTTCCAGCACTCCTCCCGGAGATCAAGACTGCGTACGGACTCAACAATGCAACGGCGGGCGGTATCATCTCCGCTATCAGCATCACAGTCGCGACGATGCAGTTCCCGTCGGGCGTGCTCGCCGATCGAGTCGGAGAGCGTATCGTCCTCGTCATCGGGATGGTCGTCGCGGCAATCGGGCTGACTATCCTCTCGACACTGCCCGTGCTACCGGCGTTCCTCGTCGGCGGCATTCTGTTTGGGATTGGGATGGGCTCCTTTGGCTCCCCGCGGGTAATGGTACTCTCGAACCTCTACCCGAAACGTGACGGGACGGCGATTGGCATCACGTTTTCCGCAGGTCACGTCGGAACGTCAACTCTCCCCTTCGTGGCTGGAACGCTGATGATTCTGTTTGGGTGGCAGGTTGGCTTTCTGTACGTCATTCCGCTGTTTCTGTTCACCGCGTTCGGTTTGTGGCGGTTCGTTCCGGCCCGGACCGAGCGAGCGAGCAGCGAAACGCATAAATCGAGAAAAGCAGCAATCAGAGAGATTCTGTCGGTCGTTACTCGGCGACAGATCCTTCTCACCTTCCTGGCACTGTCACTCTGGTCGTTCACGTTCGTCGGTATCACAACCTTTCTGCCGACGTATCTTATCACGGAGAAGGGTCTCAGCCCGCAGTCAGCGACGGCAATCTACAGCCTGCTGTTCGTAACCGGACTTTTCGCCCAGGCAGGGGCTGGGAACGTTGCCGACCGACACGGGTATCGGCGGGTGTTACTTCCGCTGTCGGCAATCAGTATCGTCCCGCTGTTTGTCTTCCCCTTCGCCGATGGCGTGTGGCTTCTTGGCGGACTCGTACTCCTCATGGGAACACGGCTAGGGTTGATGCCAGTGACGAATGCGTATCTCATCTCGGCTGTCCCGGATGAAAGTCAGGGGTCGAGCTACGGGCTTGTTCGCTCTTTCCAGGCATACATCGGCTCGACCGGGGCAGTATTCGTTGGCTTTTTGGCCGATAGCGGGCTCTTCGACGAGGCGTTTCTCATACTGGCCGGCAGTACAGTCATCATGACAGTGATCTACCTCGCGCTTCCCGTCGAAGGGTCATGAGGAGAGGAGGGAAAATCCAGAAGGACAAAACGCCAGCGGGAGAGCCGATTTAGACCGTTATTATTTTTCTCGGATAGTCACCGAGGACTTCACACCCGTCCTCGGTCACGACATACGTCTCGCTGTGGAGCATCCGGAGTCCTTCCTCCCCGATACCGCCCGGATAATTGAGCGTGTCGATAGACGGGTTCGAGTGGAACGTCATGCCAGGTTCGAGAACTGTCTCGTCGCCTTCAGTGAAGCTCGCGGTACCCTCCCCCCAGCTCGTCAGACCGAGGCCGATGGCGTACCCGCTTCGAGAGGCCTTCGGATGAGTGGCTTCGTTGCGATAGATTTCCTCGACTTCCTCACAGGTTCGTCCCGGTTCGACGGTATCGAGAATGAGCTGAAGGTCCTGATTCAGTTCCTCCCACAGCGCCACAAGATCGTCCGGTGGATCGCCGACATAGACGGTGCGGCACAACGGACTGTAGTAGTTGTGGAGACACCCTGAGAACTCGATGCCGAAGACGTCTCCATCCTGGAACTGCCGACCATTCGCAAAGCGGTAGTGATAGGGACCATACGCCGGCGTTGACGCTGGCATCTCACCTCCAGATTCCTCGGTACCGTTGAGCAGTGTGTGTAACACGTCAGCCACAGATTCGTTCTCACGAACGCCTTCAGCGATGGCTTCCTCGGCAGCTTCCATCCCCAGGTCTGTAATCCGGGCAGCCTCCCGCATATACTCGAGTTCGCGGTCGGTCTTGACTAGATACTGTCTGGTGACCATCTTGGAAACGTCCTGGAACGTCGCATTCTCGAACGACTTCTGGAGGCGTTCGAACGAATCAACGGTCAAATAATCGCTCGATTTTTCGACGCCGATTGTCCCATCAGCACAGCCCTCCTCTTCGACCAGTTCTTTCACCCACTCGACGGGGTGATACAGTGAATTGGGAGCGTAGTCGTCAGAGTAACACTGGACATTCTCATCATCCATCCACGTGGTGATTTCGGCTGCACGAATCTCCATGTTCCGTCCCGTGAACACCGGCTGCTCTTTATCACGGAAGACGAGCAGCATCTGGAACGTGAACCAGGAGTCGCTTTCGTATGCCGAAAGGTAATGCTGGTTCGTCGGGTCCGTCAACAGGAGAACGTCGAGACCCCGCTCGGCCATCTTTGCCTGGGTTTGTTCAACACGCTCTCTGTAGACTCTGTCTGGAAACGGCCGTTCGTAGTCGCTTGCAATCAGCGGCATCAAGCACTACTGCGCAAGATAGATAAATAAACTTATCCATCCAGTTAATAGATAATTGTGACTTTCACCGGACACACAACGTAAGTATGTACAGGAAAAGCGACGTGATAAGAGACACCCCCCACTTCCGCTGGGCCGCTCTGACAGGCGCCACTGGTTCTGTTTCGAATCTCGTTTAGCCTCGTTAAATTGTGTGGGTGTCTCACTGGACGTCATCGCTTCTCGAATATATCCACCGCGTGCCGACCGAGCGAAACGTGGAGTAGGCTGCGAGAGACGCGTAAATTACAGATACGACACGTTGATACCGATGACAGTGGCCGCTTGTTTGACCAGCTCGGGAATCTCGTCCCTGAACCGCGTGCCTTTCAATCGACTGGCAGGGCCCGAAACGCTCACCGCACCAAGAACACGGCTATCGTTGTCCGTAATCGGTGCAGCAACGCATCTGATGCCTTCGGCCCGTTCTTCACCGTCGAACGCGACACCGTTCTCCGCGACGGTATCGAGAATCTCCCAGAACGTGTCCCGATCGGTAACAGTATTCGGGGTCTGAGCAACGAGACCGTGCCTGTCAATAATCTCCGTCGTACGGTCCTTGGGGAGATGGGCCAGGATTACCTTTCCAAGCGCCGACGAATGGAGATATTGCCGAGTGCCGATTTTCGTATCCAGATTAATTGCTTCGTCACCCCTGGCAATGTAGAGGTAATATCCGCGGCCGTGTTCCTCGATCATCAGATTGGCCAACTCACCAGTCTTATCCGCCAGCTTGTCGAGTTCAGGTTTAGCGACTTCGTACAGATCGTGTTCCTGCCGAGTAGCTTCGCCCAGCTGAAACACCCTCATTCCGAGATGGTATTTGCCGCCTCTCTTCACGACGTATTCGTGTTCCTCAAGCGTGCTGAGATGGTGGTGGACAGTTCCTTTCGTATACCCTAGCTCGTCGGCTAATTCGGTGATCCTCGCCCCATCAGAGCCACTCAACGCATCCAGTATCGTGAGCGTCTTTACGCTGGTTTTTATAGGATTTTTCGCGACTGTCATTCGTTTCTATTCCCGGAGAGGGTTTTCAACCTATTAAATCCTGCCGTTTTGAGTTTACACATAGCCACTAGTAACCCATAAAAGTAGACGACCATAGAGAAAAATTCGAGGATATCAAAACAGCGGGTGCGCAATATGAGTGTGCATTTCACGTCGTTAAATCTCGATATTTGACCCGGTGCAACAAGCGAAAGAATCATAAGACGCTCAGCAGCGTAGAGCTCCATTACAACAATACGGTTGTAATTTCTAATCCACGCAAGTGAGACCGTGTTGAGCCGGCATAGATAACACCTTTTGCCTCAAATGGCATATACCGCTTCATTGGATGTTTGCCGACAAATAGTGGTATTTTAAGTCCATAGTGTGGAAGATATACATAATTGATGGGATAGAGTTCAGATATAGGTTTGGATTTTATCGGCCAAATATGTTTAATACGGTATAAAATATAAAAGGCCAGTATGAGATGTTTATGGCCCATATTCGCCCATTATTTTGTATTTTTAGCTCCAATTTTCGAGAACCCATCCTATAAAGTCCACAAGATGGGAAGCTGCCAGGAATGAACAGACGAAACGTACTCTCTCAGTGTGTGCTGTCAGAACAATTAAGCTCCAAGATATAAAGCGGATGCTTGCGGTTCAAAGCAATACGTTCACATATATCCAAGCTATACAATCGAATAGGTGTAGAACAGATGATTTTGTCATTATCCACTACACGTCCCTAGTAGTACCCGACATATTGCGGCAATCCAACTAGACTTTTACCGTAGTCGGCGACAACCCTGCCACGGGCATCCCCCACGTTCCGTTCGAGCGCTGGAAGCCCGTTAATCCAGTCTTCTTTGCCGTTCATGTGGCGTCAGCGCTACTCGATTCCGCCGGGCTGGATAGTTTCCCCACTCGGGAAGACAACAGCGAGACTGGCAGGTGCAGCGCCTGTGTACTCAAAAGACGTGAGAGTGGTCCCGACTGCCTCGAGAGCCTCACTCTCTGCTAGCCTGGACCGAGTGGCCGTTTCCCCGTTCGCTATGGTCTGACGCGCCAGGCGGATCTCGAGGCGGTCATCCTCCAACTGGGTATCCGACGGCCAAAAGTACGCAGGTGTAGCGATACCGGTTCGAAGGCTCGTCAAGAGAGCGAACTCGCCGGAAGAGAGAGCCTCAGTACTTCACAAAGCCGGTTAGTTGAGACGTCTGCTTGCTGACGGTGTGTCCAATACCCAGCAAGCAGACGGTGAAATCCACGAGGACCAGCTCCTTAACTTCCTCGTCAACCAGCTTGACGAGGAAGTAGGGCTCAGCCTCGGTAGCAACGCAGAAATCGATACTGAAGACATCTACGAGGTCCTCGTCGGCGCCTGCGCCGACGGGACCTCAATCTCCGAACTCTGTGAATCCAGTGACGATTCACCCCACAAAAACACGGTTCTGTACCATCTCCGCGAGAAATTCGACCTTGCG
Source organism: Salinibaculum sp. SYNS191 (assembly GCF_037338445.1). Classification (NCBI taxonomy): domain Archaea; kingdom Methanobacteriati; phylum Methanobacteriota; class Halobacteria; order Halobacteriales; family Haloarculaceae; genus Salinibaculum; species Salinibaculum marinum. The sequence continues at coordinate 3,130,079 of NZ_CP147838.1, read as the reverse complement.
TCCGTTGAACGAGTTGGGAACGCGCTTCTCCAGAAGGACGTGCTGGAGATCCTTCCCGAGCAGGTGGAGGTCGTCGCCGACCTCCACCTGCGGCCCTACTACGGTGACGAAGACGAGACAGACGGCCTCTATCATTCAGAAGCCAAGCGTGGAACCACCGCGTTCCACGCCTACGCGACACTCTACGCGCGTGTGAAGAACAAACGCTACACGCTGGCGGTGCGCCGTCTCGTCGACGGCGACACCGCCAGCACTGTCCTCGCAGCGTTTCTCGGAATTCTTGACGGCCTTGACCTCAGCGTCAAGGCCGTCTATCTCGACCGCGAATTCTACGATAGCAAGTGTCTCACGCTGCTTCAGGTACACAACCACGCCTACGTGATGCCGATCGTCCGGTGGGGAAAGAAGATCAAGCAGGTCCTCTCGGAAGGATGGAGCCGTGTCATCCAACACGATCTGACGGCGAAACTCGACGGTCACAGCTGGACCGTCGAGTTTCCCGTCTATATCGACTGTACCTACCAGAACGGGCGATACGACGAACACGGGGTGGCGCGTCACGGCTACGCCGCTGACGCGCCGTTCATTGACACGCCACGTGAAGCCCGATACCACTACGCCAAACGCTTCGGTATCGAGGCCAGTTATCGGCTCTCCGAACAAAGTATTGCGACGACCACAACGCAGAATCCGGTCGTACGGCTGTTGTACGTCGTAGTGAGCCTGCTCCTACAGAACGTGTGGCGGTATCTGCACTGGGAGTTTGTGGCGACGCCCCGCCGTGGCGGGCGTCGCCTCTGGAAGTGGCCGTTCACGGAGTTCATCAGGATGATGTGTCGGGCAGCGTGGACGGCCCTCGCGACGCGTCGGGCCGTCCCCGCAAACCGGCCACCTGACGACCGGTTCCACCGGTAGTCACCGACCGAGCACGCCTCCACGTGAGTGGCGACGCTGTCGCGTCGGCGGCTGACCGCCGCCGACAGCGACAGCTCCCTCTTTTCCCAGCGTCACTTGCTCGCTACTAACGGCTCATCAGGACAGACTGGTGAGCTCAGATCGGGTTAGCTGGCGACACCTTGTGAGGTACTGAGCCTCGACTTTCTCCGCAAACGACGCGGCACCTTCCGTATCGGTCACGCGGAGTGACATACCAGGCTCGACCAGCCGAGCGTAGAGCTACTGGTCGGTGTCGGCGGTAAGTCCCTGCCGCACGAATGGCTCGTCGATCGGCCGTAAGTTTCGCCGGTTTGAGACCTCTCGGACCGTCTCGGAGCCATCATTCGATGCATCCGCCGTCGTGGAGGACGTCGACAACTCCTCCGAAGCGGGACCCAGGTTGCAACCTGCCAGCGGGGTGATGCCGCCGGTGAGACCGGCGAGGAGGGCACGTCGGCCCACATGCAAACAGGTTTCCAATACTACATGAGAGTTGTTCTGAGCTGCGAAGGAGGACTGTCCGCCCAGGCGGCCCGGAACGACTTGACAGCGGTGTCCAGCTCTCGGGTTTGTCCGCGGAGTACACCTCCGAGACCACGGGTGAACGGCAGCCCCTGACGAACTGGGCAACTCCGAACAGCCCAACCCGGGACGCCTCGATTCTCCTTACCCATAGTGAAAATTCATATTACCAATCATTCACACACGCCCACATATGACGAACGGTGACGCGGGTTCAGATTCGGACAGTGACGCCGACGAACTCCCACCGGGTCCCGACGGGCTCCCAGTGCTCGGCAATACACATCAATACATCAAACAGCCCATGGGGTTTTTCGACGAGCTGGCTGCGTACGGGGATGTCGTCCACTGTGAGTTTCCTCGGATCGACGCGGTGGCCGTCTTCCATCCCGATTACATCGGTGACGTACTGCTGGGACAGGGCACCTACGAGCGGTGGAACTTCGACGAGCTCAAAGAACTGCTGGATTACGAGATTGCACCGCGAGGACTCACCTTCACCCGTGGCGAGGAGTGGAAACGACAGCGACACTTCCTGCAGCCGATGTTCGGGCTGGACCGCCTGAAAGGGTTCAGTTCGGCGATGGTCGCCGCGACGGAAGAGATGGTGGCGGAGTGGGACGACGGCGAGGAAATCGTCATCAACGAGGAGTTCTCGCGGCTGACGCTCTCGATTCTGACGAACTCGCTGTTCGACTTCGACCTCGGGAAACACCAGCAGGTGATTACCGAGGCTGCTGACGAACTGCAGGCCATGGCCGATATGAGTGGTCTCGGCGCCGTCGAGATGCTCCTGCCGTCGTGGGTGCCGACTCACAGGAACCGTCGCTATACACAGGCCATGGATGCCTTCGATGCGACCGTCGACACGCTCATCCAGGAGCGTCGGGCGCATCCGGACCAGTACGACGACCTCCTGACGATGATGCTCGAAAAGGAAGACGACCACGACTACACGATGACCGACGAGGAAATCCACGATCACCTGATCACGTTCCTCATCGCCGGTCACGAGACGACAGCGATGGCGTTGACCTTCACCTGGCTGTTACTGGCGACCAACCCGGACGAACGCAGTCGGCTGGAGACAGAAGCGACGACCGTCCTAGACGGCCCACCGACCGCCGAGGACCTCCCCGACCTCACCGTCACCGAGCGAGTAGCCAAGGAAGCGATGCGGCTGTATCCCCCGGCGGGGCTGCTGTTCCGCGAGGCCGTCGAGGAGACAGAACTCGGTGGGTATCGAATCCAGGAAGGGACGAAGATCCTCCTCCCTCAGTTCACCGTCCACACTGACGACCGGTGGTTCGACGACCCCGAACAGTTCCGGCCCGAGCGCTTTCGTGCGGACCGGAGCGACCAGCGGCCGGACTTTGCGTACTTCCCGTTTGGCGGTGGCCCCCACCAGTGTATCGGGATGCACTTTGCGATGATGGAACTGAAACACATTCTCCCCATCATCGCCCGACGGGTAGAACTGGATCTGTTGAGTTCGCCACAGCCCGACGTGAACATGGAGTTGACGCTGCAGCCCTCCGACGACGTCCGGATGCGTGTCCACAAGCGATGACAGCGTATCGGGCAGGCGCTCCACTCGAAGAGACGCGCCTCGAAGGCGACAGACACCAGTTCACAACCCCACCCGAATCGCTCACGAGAGCTTCTAAGGCGCGAGAAAACCGGATGCTGTCCGCCTAGAGCAGCAAAGAGAGGTTATGCAGCGTGGCTGTGACGCCGATGACTGTGAGTGCCACAGGTGGCAAGTACAGCAAGAAGCGATCGTCGTCGCGAACGCCCCAGAGACTGATTCCCGCACAGAATCCGACAGCGAGAATCTTGACAGCGAGAAGTCCGAACCCACCAGAGGCACCGATAGCAGCGGTCAGAATCGGATTCGCCTCGCGATAGAGCGGACTCACCCAGACGATGATAGCCGTCGTCACGCCGTCGCCCACACCGTAGGTCGTGACTGCAAAGAGCCACAAATATCGAGTGAGACCCGTGGGGATGGTGAATCCCTCGAACGGCAGCCACGTTGCGTCCGTGGTGGACATACCAGAGCTAAGAAAATGGTGTAGTAAAGCCTTGACACCACAGAATCAGAGTTGAGATTAGGGTGGCTCGTCATCAGGGAACTCGAAGATTTCCGTACGATTCCGAGGCACTCACCTTGTCTGTAGACACTCAATCTCTGGAAAGCAGGGGGATTTTCGCTTAAATACACATATCAACGCAAATATATAGGTTAGTGTTCAGGACATCTATATGGCTGAGAGCACTCTCGGCACGATCGAAGAATTGCTGAACAGCACGATGGAAGAAACAGACGATGCCGAGGTCCATTACAAGCTCAGGAGTGCGCAACAACTCCTCGAAGTCGTCCAACAGCGTCACGACAATCTCGACCACGCCATCGAAGATGCTGTGACCGACGGAGAGCTACGAGAGAACCTCAGCGAACTCGGCTACCTAGAGTGAGGCTTTGTCGCCACCACTCGTCTGCAAAAACGGAGAGCCAACCCCTCCAAGGGCCCGTACCAGATGCACCCTATTCCGAAAGCTCTGCAGCTGAGACGCGCTCTCCATTACGTCTGAGGACGAAGTCGATGTCACCACTGACACGCTGGAAGTCGACAATCCGGCCGTCGATGCGGTAGGCGTCGCCGTAGCCTGGATTGCCTGTCTCTCCGTCGATGACGACCGTGCCGTCGCTCCGCCGGCGAATGTCGTCGTTCTCGCTGGCCCCAACCCGCTCCGAGAGTTCAGCCTTCTCTGCACTGCCGTCGACGATCACCTGATAGTGCACTTCTCCTTCCTCCTTGGCGATGATTTCGAAGAGTGAATTTCTCGACCGCTCGGGTGGGAGTGGCGTCGTCGGTTCGATTGTCTCTGGACCTGATGGGGTACCCGGCTTAACCGTCTCCACACTGTCCGCTGGGCCTCGGGAGAGTTCTTCGGCCGATACGGGCTTTCCATCGAATCTGAGTACGAACCCTATGTCACCGCTGACCCGCCGGAAATCGACCATGTCTCCATCGATACGGTAGGCATCGCCGTACCCTGGATTACCCGTCTCTCCGTCGATGACCACAGTGCCGTCACCCTGCCGGCGAATGTCGTCGTTCTCGCTGGCACCGACCTGCTCAGAGAGTTCAGCCTTTTTGGCATCCCCCTCGACGACGACTCTGTAGTGCACTTCACCTTCCTCCTGCGCAATTATCTCGAAGAGTGACGTTCTCGAATCGGGCGTTGCCGGAGGCGCTGAGGTATCCGGAGAGACGCTGCCTCCAGGAGTCCCTGCCGAGAGGTCGCCAGCAGACACCGGCCGACCATCGAGTCTGAAGATGACGTCGATATCACCGCTGACGCGCTGGAAGTCGACGATCTCTCCATCGATCCGGTAGGCGTCACCGTACCCGACGTTCCCCGTCTCTCCGTCGATGACGACGGTCCCATCACTCCGTCGGCGGATATCGTCGTTTTCGCTGGCACCGATGCGCTCCGAGAGTTCGGCCTTCTCGACGCTGCCGTCGACCACGACGCGATACTCGAGTTCCCCGTCTTCCTGCGCCACGATTTCGAACAGCGAGGAACCACCACGGCGGTCAGGTGCAACCGGAGTGTCCGCACTGCCGCCCCCGATACCGCCTGGGGACACTGGCGTGGAGTCGCCGCGGTCGGGCACGAGAGGCGTTGCAGGCGGGACGGGCGTCATTTCGGTGCCGTCCGGGGTTGCAGTCTCAGCAGGGCGCTGAGTCGGCGTGTCGCCACCGTCTACCGGGAGGATGGGCGTGAGTGTCTCGTCCGTTCCGCCAGCTGTGGACGTAGACGTATTGGCGCCAGTGAACGCACGAATCGACCCGTCTTTCAATATGTAGAGAGTCCCGTCGACGACGACCAGAGAGCCATCGGTATCACCAGCCTTTCGTGACCACTGAACAGTGCCTGTTTGCGAATCGATTCCAAATAGCGTCCGATCGTTGTTCGCGATGATTGATTTGTTCGTACTGCGAGCGTAGACGGTATCGTCGACGACAGTTGGCGTGTAGAAGAATCCACCACCGGCAGCTTCCCACTCTTTTTCGCCGGTTTCGGCATCAAGTGCATGTAGTTCGTTCTCGCTGTCGGGAACAAAAATCAGACCATTCGCGGCAGCAGGACTGTCGATCGCAGCATATCCAACCTCCCTGGAAATCGGATACGTCCATTTCTGACGACCTGTGCGTGCATCGAAAGCCTCCACGGTCGCAGAAGCCACATAGACTGTTCCGTTCATGACGACGGGCGAATAGCGTCCCTCACTGGACTGTCGCCACAGTTGGGCACCGCTGCGCGCATCCACTGCATACAGGCCAGAATTGCGACTTCGGAAATACACAGCATCGTTGGCCACAGCTAACGAGGAGGTGATTCTACCGGATGTGTCGAAGGTCCACAGTGTCTGGCCAGTTCCGGCATCCACAGCAGAGACAGTGCCGTTGTTATTCCCGACGTACACGCGGTTGTCGGAAACCGTCAACTCAGACCATTCTGTTCCCGCAAGTTGTCGTGACCACCGCTCGTCTCCTGACTCCGTTTCAAGCGAAGAAAGAGTGCCACTCTCCGAGAGGACGTAGATGCTCCCCTGCAGAACGACTGGAGCCGAATCAAGTCCGTTTCCAACCGCGATGGTCCGGATAGGGTCGCCAGTTCGGGCATCGAGCACGTAGAGCGAGCCATTCGCACCTCCAAAGTAGATTCTTTGATCAACCACCGTTACCAGTGTCTCGGCAGTAGCACCGTCGAAGGTCCATTTTCTGGTGAGGTTCCCCGAGAGACCGAACGATTCAGAGTTGTCGTGACTATTGGCTGGATTGTCCCCGGCCATGTGCCAATCGCCGTCAAATTCTCCCGAAGGCGAGGACTCTCCAGAGACAGATATATTCCGTGCCGCGGTGGCTTCGTTCGTGCTGGTATCTGTCACTGGTAGCTGGACGGAACGCTGTCGGGACCTGTCCAACGACCATCCAGCCGTGGTTCCTGATTGACCAGGTCGTCCATCGCCGTCGAAATCCCGGCCATGACTCTCGAGAGAACCGTTGGAGTCCGTCGAATTCGACGTCGAGAAGGTTATCGACTCGTCACGAGTGACAGTCGAGTGTCTGAGCGGGACGTTCCACGCCTGAGTGACCGAAGTGGGGTCGAGTACGCCGCCATGATTGGAGACGTTGTAATTATTCACTGCCCTGACTTCAGCGCTCGTTGCAGTGCTCCCAGAGTTTTCCGAATGTATCGCAGCAAACCTACGCACAACCCCTGGCAGCGGGTCTGTCGGCGAGAGAGCCAGGCTGTCTGCCGGCTCAGCAACTGAGTTGGGTAGGATGTCTGTGTTCCCCGTCTCGACACCACTGAATTGCAACGACATTTCGTGATGGGGCGTGGGCTCGGCTATCAGCCCGGGAGTCGCGACGGCAACACCACTGAAACCGCAGATAATCAAGAGAGTCAGCACTGAACCGATTACCAGCGGTTTATTCATGCCATTGCGTACCACAAATTGAAGGATGATACTACTCCACGCACTGTGTGCAGGGCTCTTTCAGTGTGCACCCCGCGTTCACAGAACGGCGAAGGGGGTGGAACGCCCGAATAGCTGAAATCCTCACTGGAGAGGCTCGGCGACTTGTTTGAACTGGGAATACCGCTGCTCAGCCCACTCCCGTACCGACTGGGACTCACTCTCGACGAGTGCCCTGGGAATCTGCTCAGCGTCTTCGACACCGATCTGGACTATATCATCGATCAACCCCAGGTAGAACGGAATCTCACCGTCGTACACGTACACGGAAAGTGCCGAAGTGCCCCGGATGTTCTCGAATAGCTCCGAGTACGTCGAATCCTCCTGGATGCTGGAGAGCGCACTCGCGGTGACGACGACCTCTCCCTTCCCACCATCGTCGACGACGCGCCGCCAGCTTTGTTCCATGGCGTCCCTACCAATGACCGAGGTACAGATACGAAATTCGTCGGCCGACTGCAACGCGTCGACGTGTCGATTCACGGGTGCATAGGGATTGTTCGAGGAGGCAACCGTCATCTCGGCGTCTGCAAGGTGCGCAATGTCGAGGTCGAACTCGTCGGGCGGCAGCCACCGGAGAAAGGGCTGCAGACGCTCTATCGTCTCGACCGAATCGGCAAACTCCGAAAAGGTCTCATAGAGTCGCTGTCCGGACGCATTGAGTTCGTATCCGTCGTTGTGCTCCCGGACCCAGCCCTGCTCGACGAGTGCGTCGAGATTTCGCTGGACAGTCGTCCGGGAGACACCGAGGTGTTCCTCACAGTCTCGACGACGACAGCACTCGCGGTCGTCGAGGAGTTCCAGAATCCGAGCCCGGTTCTGCGACCGAGTGAGGAAGTCGATGGCCTCGAAGACCCCGGACACCGATGACTCGTCTGGCACTGTTTTCGAGCGCGCGCCTCGCACCAATTGTAATTGAGCGGCTACCGTTGTGGCTCCGTTCCTAATCCCACCTTTGTCAGCGCCATCGAAGCCATTGCTCGTGAGTCCAGACCGAACAACAGCTTCTCAACTTCAACCGCCTAGCACAATACCCGAATGAACGTCTCGCTATACTAGGAAAATTAGGATGTATACCCACTAATCTTTAGTAAAGAAGTGTGTTTGACTGCTACTATGGGTGAAGAGCACTCATTCGTCAATTCCGAGATGACCACTTTCTCACGAGACATCGCCATCCTGGATAGCGATCCCAGACGGGCGGGATGGTGCTACGGTGAGGGCTTGCCGCTCGTGTACGCTCCCGGACTCGACTCGTACAATTGCCACACGGACGAGAGAGGGCGCTGAATACCCGAGAGACTGGCTATGTCCATCACCAATCTCCGTCGGATTCGCAAAGCGCACCCGGCCGCATTTGTCTGCGAGGAGTGTGGCTTGACGAGCGAGTTCAACCGGTACACCTGCCCTGGCTGTAACCTCGATACGCACCACTACCCATGACCGGCCGAGAGAACGCACACTCAGCAACGAAATACCACCCAGAGAATGTCTGAACGGCCCGAAGACCAGAGACAGGCCCACAGTAGTGGCATAGTTTCACCAGCCGAACCCGCCCCAGTTAGGCGAAGTGTCGAAGTGGAATACTGGGTCGTCGACGACGAAGGGTGGCTGACCGAGCCCGGCGACCTAGTCGAGGCATCGCCAGGGGTAGAGCGGGAGTTCGTCGCTCCCTTGCTCGAAATCAAGACCTCTCCCTGTACCTCGACAGGCGAACTTCGCACGGAACTCTTCGACAGACTGGCTCGCGTGCTCAGACAGGCAACGTCCCAAGGCAAACACCTCGTCCCGCTCGCAACGCCGGTGTGTGAGCAGTCTATCGAGAACCTCCCAAGCGAGCGCACGGAGATACAGGACCGCATCATCGGCGAGAACTTCGACTACGTCCGCCACTGTGCCGGGACGCACATCCACGTCGAGCAGCAACCCGAACGCGCAATCGACCAGCTGAATACGCTCATCGCACTCGACCCGGCGCTGGCGCTGGTCAACTCCTCGCCGTATTTCGAGCGGGAGTACCTGGCAACAGGGGCCAGGTCAGAGCTGTATCGCTGGAAGGCATACGAGACGCTACCACATCAGGGGCAACTCTGGCCTTACGTCGACGATATGGAGGAGTGGGCACAGTTGCTCGAGCGTCGCTACGGCGAGTTCGTCACAGAAGCAATCGTCTCGGGGTTCGACCGCGAGCGTGTCGAAGAGCACTTCGAGCCGGAGAGTGCCGTCTGGACGCCAGTCAAACTCCGCGAGGAGTTCTCGACTGTCGAATGGCGCTCGCCAGATACGACGCTGCCGAGTCAGGTCATCCAGTTAGCCGACGACGTTTCTGGGATTATCGAACACCTCGTCGACGCAGACGTCCACGTTGCGGGCACGACTGGCCGCATAACGGACGAGGAAATCATCCTGCCGGAGTTCGATGCAGTCCAGGAGTACGTCGCAGCCGGTATCCGAGCCGGTCTCTCCTCGAGTTCGGTCCGTTCGTATCTCGAGCGCATGGGATTCGACGTCTCGGCTTACGAGCCGATGTCGGAAGTGATCGGCTCCGAAGGGGACCTGACGGCGAGTGAGGCACGACAACTCCGTCTCGAATGTGCCGACCGCCTGGAGAAAGACGTTCGCCAACGGCGGGCGTTGCACTCTGAATAAGACAAATCGGTCAGGTCCGGACTGTCTCAGTGGTGAGGACTCAATCGTCGTTTCCCGATGAGACAAGTTGGTCAGGTTCGCAGCCGGCTGCCCCGATGGCAGCCGTCGCGAAGATATGGGACAGAATACCCGTGTGTTGTGCGCGCCGTCAGTACCGCGAGCGCGACGGGTATTAACCGTGTGTGCCGCGCCTACTCCTGCGTGAGGAGGCGGCGGAGCACGAGGTGGAGGACGCCGCCATTCTCTATATACTTGACGGCTGCCGGCGTGGACACCTGTGCCGTGACGGTGAACTCCGTGATTTCACCGTCTTCGCCTTCGGCAACCACGGTGAGTTCGTCGTTCATCTCCAGACCATCGTCCAGACCCTCGATTGAGAACACCTCGGTGCCGTCGAGGCCGAGTTCCGTCCAGCCCTCGCCCTCGTCGAACTGCAGGGGAAGCACGCCCATGCCGATGAGGTTGTCGCGGTAGATGCGCTCGTAGCTCTTTGCGATGGTCGCCCGGATTCCCAGCAGGTCCGTCCCCTTGGCAGCCCAGTCACGGCTGGAGCCGGTCCCGAACTCCTCGCCGGAGAGGACCACCAGCGGGATGTCCTCGTCGCGGTAGCGCCCGCTGGCCTCGAAGACGGTGGTCTCCTCGCCGCTTGGCAGGTGCTTGGCGTAGCCACCCGTCTTCCCGTCGAGCATCTGGTTCTGGATGCGGACGTTCGCGAAGGTGCCGCGCATCATAACCTCGTGGTTGCCACGGCGGGAACCGTACGTGTTGAACTCGTGGGGCGCGACGCCGCGGTCTTTGAGCCACTGTCCGGCGGGCAGGTCCTCACCGAACGGGCCGGCGGGACTGATGTGGTCGGTGGTGACCGTATCGCCCAGCGTCATGAGACAGCGGGCGTTGGCGATGTCCTCGACGCCCGGTTCTTCGAGCGGGAAGTCCTGGAAGAACGGCGGTTCGCGGATGTAGGTGGACTCGTCGTCCCACTCGTAGACGTCGCCGGTCGGCGCGTCGAGTGCCTCCCAGCGCTCGTCGCCCTCGTAGACGGAGGCGTACTTCTCCTCGAACATCTCGGGGGAGACACTGTTGTGGACCATATCGTGAATCTCCTCGGTGTCCGGCCAGATGTCCTCGAGGAAGACCGGTTCGCCCTGATCGTCGTGGCCCAGCGGCTCCTCTTCGAGGTCGATGTCCATCTTCCCGGCGAGGCCGTACGCCACGACCAGCGGCGGGCTGGCCAGGTAGTTGGCGGCAATCTTCGGGTGGATACGCGCCTCGAAGTTCCGGTTGCCCGAGAGGACGCTCGTCGCCCAGAGGTCGTGCTCGTCGATGGCGTCCTCGATCGGGTCCGCGAGCGGCCCGGAGTTGCCGATACAGGTCGTACAGCCGTAGCCGACGACGCTGTAGCCCAGTTCCTCCATGTAGTCCATGAGGCCGGACTTTTCGAGGTAGGCCGTGACGACGCGGCTGCCGGGTGCCAGACTCGTCTTGACGTAGTCGGGCACGTCCAGGCCCTTCTCGACGGCGTTGCGCGCCAGCAGGCCGGCAGCCAGCATCACCGAGGGGTTCGAGGTGTTCGTACAGGAGGTGATGGCGCTCACCAGGACGCTGCCGTGGCCGATCTCGACCTCCGTGCCATCTTCGAGCGTGACCGGAACCCTGTCACCAAGATCGAGGTCGTGCTTGACGGGGGCCGCGCCGTCGGCCTGGACGATGCCCTGCTCTTCGAGCAGGTTCGGGAAGTGCTCGTCCATGTCACCCATCGGGATGCGCGAGTGGGGCTTCTTGTGGCCGGCCAGACTCGGCTCGACGTCGCTGAGGTCGAACTCGACGGTCTCGGTGTACTCGGGTTCTTGCTCGCCAAAGAGACCCTGGGCGTCGAGGTACTCCCTGACGACTTCGATGTGGTCTTCGTCACGGCCCGTGAGTTCGAGGTACTCCAGGGTCTTGTCGTCGACCGGGAACATGCTGATGGTCGACCCCTGCTCGGGTGCCATATTGGCGATGGTCGCCCGGTCGGCGACGGTTAGTTCCGGCACGCCGGGCCCGTAGAACTCGACGAAGCGGTCGACGACGCCGACGTCACGGAGCTTCTCGGTCAGGTGGAGGACGAGGTCGGTCGCAGTCGCGCCGTCCGGGAGTTCACCTTCCAGACGGACGCCGACGACTTCCGGCAGGCCCATCGTGATGGGCTGGCCGAGCATTGCGGCCTCTGCCTCGATACCGCCGACACCCCACCCGACGACGCCGATGCCGCCGATCATGGGCGTGTGGCTGTCCGTCCCGACGAGCGTGTCCGGGAAGAGCCACTCGTCGCCGTCTTCCTCGCGCTCGTGGACGACCTGGCCGAGATGTTCGAGGTTGACCTGGTGGACAATCCCGGTTCCCGGCGGGACGACCTCGAAGTTCTCGAAGGCCTGCTGTGCCCACTTGATCGAGCGATAGCGCTCTTCGTTGCGCTCGTACTCGAGTTCGACGTTCTTCTCGTAGGCGTCCTCGCTACCGAAGTAGTCGACCTGCACGCTGTGGTCGATGACGAGGTCGCAGGGAATCTCGGGTTCAACGAGCGTCGGATCACGGTCCTTCCGGTCGACGGCCGAACGGAGTGCCGCCAGGTCCACGACGGCCGGGACGCCCGTCAAATCCTGCAGCACGACGCGCGACGGCTGGAAGGGCAGTTCGACGTCCGGCACGTCCGGTGCCCAGGAGGCAGCATTGCGCACGTCTTCTTCGGTGACGTTCTCGCCGTCCACGTTCCGGAGCACAGATTCCAGCAGGATCCGGATGCTCACCGGAAGACTATCCAGATCGCACAGTCCTTCCTCTTCGAGAACCGTGAGGTCGGCCATCTTGTATGCTGTCCCGTCGACCTCGAAATCGCGAATCGCGTCGAACGGATCGTTCGTTTGCATACGAGACCTACCACACACCCAATTATATATCATCGTATTCTCCCGTGAGACGGATACCGGGAGATAGCGGCTGTTTCGGGCGGGTTATACAACGATTTAGTGAACTGACCTGATATTTAGTGAACTGACCTGTTCGTGACGATGGAAACACTGCGGTTTTGTATAGAGAGTACAACAGTGAATCGAATGAGTGGGATTCGTCCCGACGAGCTTGACGAGCGACTCGACTCGAGTGCAGACGAGCCGTTTCTGCTCGACATCCGACCCCGAGAGTCCTATCGCGGACGTGCAATCGAGGACAGCCACAACATCCCCGTTTACAACGAACTGCGAAAGGGAGACGAGTCCGCACTGCGTCGACGACTGGGCGAGATACCCTCCGACGAAGAAATCGTCGTCATCTGCAAGATGGGTGTGGTCGCGAAACGCGCGACCAGTCTGCTCGACGACGAGGGATACGACGCAGCAACCCTCCGTGGCGGCATGAGCGGGTGGACTGGGTATCAAAGAGGGTCGCTCGGGTACAAATTACGGTCGTTGCTCTGGAAAATCTGGTAGTGTCGAGTCATCGAATATACGACTCGACTTCGACTCCGTCGAATTGGTCGAAATCATCGATATTCTGGGCGACAACAGTGGCACCGGTTGCTTTTATAACGGCGGGATTCTCTCCTCGAAGGACGATAAATTCATCAGTTATCATCGCGTTTGAGATAACAAGATAGACGATGACGAAGACCGACTTCATGGATCCTACCGCTGCAAAGGTCGTCTTGGCCGCACAGTGTGGCGATTCAGTCAATCGAATATCGAAGAAGATCGGCACGTCGTATTCGTGGGTCTACGACTGGGTCGAACGCTTGGCCGAAGAAAAAATTATCTCCAACACCGATAATGGAATTCGAGTCTGTGACTACGAGATGCGTCGGCGATACGAGGAGATGATGGGGACGTTGTTCAGCCGCGACGAAATTTCGCAGGACGACGCGTACATGATCCCGCACTTCAGCGGGATGGAATTCGCCTACACAGAGATTGACGCCGCCTACGTCTGGACGAACGGCGGCTTTCAGATCGCCAGAGGACACGACGACTATCCCGTATTTATCGAGGTTCACGACCGCGACGTCGACCGGTGGATCGAGTTCTTCGAGCGGTTCGGCGTTGACAGTAGCGTGGGTGAACGCCCGGACGCAGCCGATGTCGACGGGCGCGTCCACTACGTTTTGTTCCGGCAAACAGAGGGGTTCGATGTCGCGTGGGTCGACGGCAATCCCGTGATTCCGTTAGACGACGCGGTCAGCCAGATGATGGAGACCCGGTCGGCGTACGAGCCGGCGTTGGAGATAATCGCCAACGAGCACGACGTGGACATCGACGCAACTCATCACGACCAGATGAGTAGCGAGTAAACGATTCACAATGAGCCTGCAAGAGCGGCGAGCCAAACTCATCGACGTACACCGCGCCGTGAGGACTTCGAGTTATCTTCTGGCGAATCTTCTCCATCCCATCGTAACGTAGTCAGTCACACAGACAGACACCGCCTTCTCGGATCTGACTCACTGAGAACTGATGGACAGCGCTGGCGAGGTCGGTCATTGCTTCGGCCTGTTCTTCAGTTGGACGCCCGCCGCCATAGTAACTCTCTGTCCGGTTCTCTCTGTAGAGGTCCTTCATCTCCTCTGCAGTCTCCCTCTCAAACAGCCCGATCTGGTGGGCACGCTCGTAGGTAAACTGGTGGTCCTGAAAGTCCTGAAGCGTATCGTTCGTCATCGAGAGCGCGTACGCCTCGATCGACCGTTCAATAGCGCCGAAACAGACCTCGATGACGGCCGTGTAGTACCCGTCCTGTGACTGGAGGGTTTCGACAACCTCGAGGAGGCGACACGCTTTCGTCAGCTGTGTCTTCCAGTCTGCATCCGCACTAATCCCGTCCTCGAACGCGGTCCGACCGCGTCCGACCATCTCGAAGGCATCCTGTGCGCGTTCGAGTGCTGCGAGTACAGCGATCGGGTCCGAGCCGTTATTCATCGGCGGCCCTTTCCTCCAAGAGGAGGTTTTCGACGGTTTCGAAGTCACTCGTCTTGTAGACCGGAATTCCTGAAACGATGATTTCCCGAATGTCATCGGTGTAGGTCGGAATCGCCTGGGCGGCTTCGACGTCGATATCGTAGGCGTATCGGTCACCATCGAACTCAGCGTCCTCGAGATCACGTGCAATAGCGTTCGCTTCTCGCTGGCTTTCGGCCCGCCCGGCGCGAGTCAGTACCCAGAGATCGATATCGCTCCGTCGGTCAGCGTCGCCCCGAGCGACACTTCCGTACAGGATGATGCCGACGACATCACTGATGTTCTCGCGAAGCTTCGTGACCGCAGCTTTGACCGGGTGGTGATACTCCGGTTGGGGAATCCTGAGGATCGGATCGTCCGGGATAGACAGACGCTGTCTGTTGATCTGGATGAGTCGCTGGTTGCTTTCGGGGGATTCGACGACCAGATCATTCGCACTGAGAACGTCCACTGCCCGTCGGACGGACTGGTGGGAATGCCCGATCTGCGTTGCGAGTTCTCGCAGTGAGAAATCACTGAATCGGTGATTGGTTAAAAAGAGAAGGACATCGCTCGTCGCTTTGTGTTTGAATAGATCCGGATCCAAAGGAGGTATTGAAAGCGAAATAGATGTCCCGGCCGAATGATTACTTTCCGTCTCGCGGCTCATATGCCGTATTACGGACCATTACTATAAAAACATTATATGTGAATCGGGGTTAGCTTAAGTATTTCACGAACACCAAGTGCGTGCAGAGAAGGAGGCCAATCAGCTGGTGGCCTCACTACGGCAGTAATTCGACGATTGTCTGGCGATTGCTCCACCCGAAATCCGCCTCGCGTTGCAAGACAACCCCGAACTGTGGTTCTGACCGCTCACCGGCGTCGAGCGCGGCGACCGCTCTTCGTGGTCGTCGAAGACCCCCTCAGCTGCGCCAACCCGAACGGTCGTGCGGTCCCAGACTGTGCAGTCCGAAACTCACAGCTCGTCCAGTTGTGCCTGGTTCATCGCGAACTTCGCGTTGTCGCCGCCGCTGGGGACCATGGGATAGACGTCCTCTTCGGGGTCGATGTGGGCGTCGACGACCGACGGGCCGTCGTAGTCGTAGGCCGCCTGCAGCGTCTCGTCCACCTCGTCGTAGGTTTCGAGGCGGAAGCCCTTCGCACCGAATCCCTCGGCGATGGTATCGAACTGTGGCACCCACTGGTACTCCGAGGCCATGCGACGCCCCTCGAAGAAGGCGTCTTGCCACTGGCGAACCATCCCGACAGCAGCGTTGTTGAGCACGATGACCGTGATGTCGAGGTTCTCCCGGGCGGCCACCGCGAGTTCCTGAAGCGACATCAGGAAGGAGCCGTCACCGTCGAAGCAGACGACCGAGCGATCATCTTCAGCAGCGACGCGCGCGCCGATGGCTGCCGGCAGGCCGTAGCCCATCGTCCCCAGCCCGTGCGAGGAGACCCACGTCCGCGGGTGTCGGTACGTCCAGTACTGCATCGCCCACATCTGGTGCTGGCCGACGCCCGTCGTGACGATGGTGTCGTCTGGGGTCAGTTCGTCCATCGCTTCGACGACGAACTGCGGTTTGAGGAGCGCATCGTCCGGGATCGAATACTCCATCGAGTACTCGTCTTTCCACTGCTGGCACTGCTCGCGCCACGCCGCGGCATCCGGGGCGCGCGGTATCGCATCGAAAAGCTGGGTAAGGACAGTCGAGGCGTCCCCAACGAGCGGATAGTCCGCGGGGATGATCTTCGAGATCTCTGCGGGGTCGATGTCGACGTGGATGATCTCGGCGTCGGGTGCAAACGTCTCGACGCCGCCGGTCAGGCGGTCGTCGAAGCGCGTCCCGACCGCGAGCATCACGTCACAGAGCTGGAGCGCCAGATTTGCGTACCCCGTGCCGTGCATGCCGGCGACCTCCATCGCGAGGGGGTGATCTTCCGGGAACGACCCGATGCCGGGCATGGTCGTCACCACGGGGACGCCGTACTCGAGGGCGACCCGCCGGAGTTCGTCCCACGCTTCCCCTTTGATGACGCCACCACCCGATAAGATGACAGGTCGCTCGGCATTCGCAAACGCCGCAGCGGCGGCGGCCACGTCATCACCGTCGGCTGCATCCGGGACGTCGAAACTGTCGGGGAGTTCGGGTTCGGAGGGTGTCTCCGTCGTCTGGCTATTCGTGACGTCTTTGGGGAGGTCAACCAGCGTCGGCCCGGGCCGACCCTCGCGGGCGAGTGCGAACGCTTCGCCGACGGTCGCGCCGACAGTGTCCGGGTCGGACTGCAGGTAGTTCGTCTTCGTGACGGGCATCGTTATCCCCGTGGTATCCGCCTCCTGGAAGGCGTCGTTGCCGAGTAAGGCCGTCGACACCTGTCCCGTCAGGGCGACCATCGGGTCCGAATCCATGTTCGCATCAGCCAACCCAGTCACCAGGTTCGTCGCTCCAGGTCCCGACGTCGCCAGGCAAACGCCCGGCTCTCCCGAGACGACGCCGTATGCGTCGGCAGCGTGCGATGCACCCTGTTCGTGTCCCATCGTGATGTGCTGGATGTCGGCGTCGTACAGCGCGTCGTAGACCGGCATGATCGCGCCCCCCTGGACGCCGAAGATGTGTTCGACGCCCACGGTGTCGAGTGCGGCGACGACGGCCTCGGCGCCTGTCGTGACTGGTTGCGTGGACGATTCGTCGGTCGCTTTCTTTCCTGCTGCGGTGTTGTTTGCCATTCGTTGGGGTCGGGTGCTGTGATGTGAGGTCGCCGCCGAGAGCGATACTGGCGGTAGTTGTCGTCCGTTGCCGGCTGAAATCGAGGAATAGTGTGAAATAGGGCTACTGGGAAGCCCCAATAATCGCGAGCGTGGCGCCACCGCTGCCCTCGACTGCAAGTGCAACTGCGGTGGTAGTCGTCATCTACTGCTACGATGTATGGTCAGGTGTATTAAGGTTCCGTTCAGCGCCGGCGCTAACGTTCACGGAGAAATCCTCAATCTCCTGAAATACAAATACACTCGTGGCCCTGCGGTGAGCGGCCAACAACGAAGGCATGGATTTCGTTCGCCAGCGCGTACATCTTCTCAGCTCTCTCGGCGGCAGCGAGGCCGTCCTGGTAGTACGTGTTCGCCCGATGATAACGCCAGAGATTGTCGAGGTTCTCGGCGATGAGGTGATATATTTGGGAAGAAAATACTAATATAGTTTTACTATTTATTTTATATTGTCACTAGGTACAGTACATGTATATCTATGTAAATTAAGCTTATTCAAATCTAATTCTATTCATATTTTTGTAATAGGTTTTAATCTTGCAAATAGAAATTTAATAAAAGGACTTGGAGTGCAACGTGTGCCAGATAATAAAGACGATCTTAATGATAGTAAAGAATCTAATAACGTAAGTAAAGTAAATAAAATAAGAAAAAAAGAAGCCCAGCTTGGGAAAAAAGAGGGGATGAGATCAGTCAACCGGCGACAAATGCTACACCTAACGGGGGTTGGAATTGCTACAGGCCTAATCTCTGCTGGAGTAGGTGCGAATACCACTGACTTTCCGAATACAATCGTTTTTGATGGAACTGTGTCACGTGGAAAGTCAAGCTACGAGTTTGAAGTCTCAGGATCAGCAGAACCACATCCTGAAATTGGATCAGTAGAGGTGAAAGATACCATCGAAAATGGACGAGTTACGGGAGCAGTCCACCGTGATATAGACGCTTATCGCTTTAGCGGCAATCTCACGTATCTGGACGTGAAGGGTGATGCTGAAGTCTCTCTTAATTATGGTGACGAAGGAGACATCAAGGCCGACCGCATTGAGATCGTCGCATCTACCGACGCAACCGTTGACTATACTTTCGACGTGACTGACCGGATTAGTAAAGTCCTCAATAACGGTGACTACTCAGCCGAAGAAAACGGAGATACAGTCACAGAAAACAACGACGGGACGTGGACTGCCAAGGGTTCGACCAACAACGGGTCCGGTGACACCTACGACTTCTGGGGAGAACTCACTTACTTCGAACCAGTCACTGGCGAGTTTACCTTGTTCGTAAACGGCGCAGAGACAACAGTGACGGAGCTGACTGGGCAGGAGCCAAAGGAGACAACATATCCACTGACTGTTGACGACTTCGAGGATGGGATTAGCAGCAAGTGGGGGAATGCGAGCAACCACGCCACCACCACCAACTTCGCCCAGTCGGGTAGCAACTGTGCTTATCGGACCAGTGGGAGTTCACTCTACGATGACGGCACTGGTTTCCCTGACACGGTTCAGGAAGGTGGCCGATTCTTCTCTTGGTCGTACTACGTCGATACGATGGGTAACTGGACTTCTTCGCGTATAGGGTTCAACGCTGACGGCCCACCGGCACCAGCCAACTTCAGCGAGTGGTACGTGGACTTCGCCAACAACGAGATTCTACTGCGTGAACGGGTCAATGATGGTGGGACACAGATCACTGCCCGGACGACCACACAGACGTTATCGGCCGGTGAGTGGTACGAGATTATTGTCTGGTGGAACTACGACGCGATGGAGTGCTGGGTTTACGATAGCGCAGGCACAGAAGTCGGCCACCTACAAGTGTCCGACCACAGCTATCACGGTGATTACTGGTGGATTCTTGACGGGGAGACTGGCACTGCAACGGGCTTCGACGACGTTCGCTTCCACGAGACGCATCCACATATAGACCGCCACTACGATGACGATCCATCAGCGACGACCCAGCCACCAGAGACAGGTCTGCACGTCTCGCCTGATGGGAGCGATAGCAACGACGGGTCTTCCGACAACCCCTGGGGGAGTATCCTCTACGCTCTCACTGAAATGGAGTCGATGGATGCTTCGGGGGTGACACTTCACGTCCACGAGGGTACCTACAACGAATCCGCCTCCGCCAGCCAATATATCGAGATCGCTGGCTCAGAGAGCGACCCAGCGAAAATTGTCGGCTACGGTGACGCCATCGTCAATCTCTCTGGGATCAGCTCTGGCGAGTGGGGTGCTGCCATACTATTATACAGGTGCGAGCACCTGATTGTCGAGGGACTCACGTTCGAAGAGTCTCCGGGCTACGGCCTCCGAACAGAAGGTGAGTGTCTCAACGTCACTATCAGTGATTGCGTCGCGCGGTACAATGGTCTCTCCGGGTTCCTAATGAACCCTTATGGCGGTGTTCCAGAGGAGAGCGTCGTAGTCGAAGGCTGTGAATCCTACGCCAACTACCACGGCTCGAACCACGCCGACGGTTTCGGTGTCGGTCCTGATCATGAGTATCGGAGCGTTGTCTTCAGAGATTGCGTTGGCCACCACAACGAAGACGATGGCTTCGATACACACTTCGCAAACGGAGACAAGTTCGTCCGCTGTGTTGCCTACCGCAATGGGTTCGACCTCAACGAAGAGTTGTGGAATCCAAGCGATCCCGATGGCGACGGTTGGAAATGCGGTAGCGACAGTGCAAATGGCCCAATCTTCCTGTATGAGTGTCTCGCATGGGATAACTACCAGTTTTCCTTCCTCATGAACGCCCATCCAGACGCTTGTGAGTTCCATAATTGTACGGCCTTCAAAGAGGCACCAGACACATCGTCTGCGGCACATTGGGGTGAGTGGAGCGGAAGTGGACAACACGAACTCCGGAACTGTCTATCGTTCCACAAAAATGGCAATCACTTAAACAATCCAAATGAATTCGACGATCAAAACAACAGCTGGAACCTTGGAATATCTGACCCTGCAGTCCAGACGAAAGATACTACCAGCGAACTATTCCTGCATCTCACCAGCGGATCTGCAGCACGAGACGCTGGCATTGATGTCGGACGTGAATTCGGTGGTGAGGCACCGGACCTAGGTGCATACGAATATGCTCTGGACACGAACCCACTGCTCTAAACTCTTCGCACCGTTCAACTTGCCCTAAAGTAAAGTCTGGAACGGTGATGTCCTCAGGTTTCTGCCAAACCTGATGGGCTGTACGAGCGCTTCGCTCTCGTGAACGCCGAAGCGTGGATTTACCACCTACCCTGACGGGTTTGAGGCCGAACTCACGGACAGAACCCGCCCTCAAAGCACCGAAGGCGCTCATGATGGGGTAGTTGACCCAAAATATCGTATTCTTTAGCGGTACAGGCCAGTCACTCGGTAGGCCCAGATCTTCCCAATATTTTCCACCATTTGTTCCCCCATACACCACATAATTTATACAATATTTGTTTTCATAAAGTCCTAATACGACAATCCAGAGGAACTAATCGAACCGATGAAAATACTCTACTGTGCAGGTGAACAGGCCAGAGTGACACTCGATATACTCTCTCGGACTGAAAATGAAGAAACGATTGGACTATTAGACGATGATCAGGAGCGACACGGAGAATTGATCCATGGTCACGAAGTTCTCGGTGGCGCGGAGATGCTCGAGACCCTTACTCCCACAGGAAACCAAATGTTGGTCACACTTGGCCGGATCGACAGTGACCGAGTTGCCATTGCAGAGACCATCCGTGAAGCAGGGTTTTCGTTCTTCTCCGCTGTTGACCCGGAGACAACGATTGCAGAGACCGCGTCGGTCGGTGAAGGAGTCATTATCAATGCTCGTACATACATCGGCCCGGATGCTGTCCTTGCCGACCAAGTTCTCATCGACAGCACAGTAAACATTTCTCACGACGCGCACATCTCAGAAGGCGTGACAATTGCACCAAACGCGACGCTTGCCGGTGGGGTGACGATAGCAAAAAATGCCTACGTCGGGGCTGGTGCAACAATTCTTGACCACCATACCGTCGGTGAAGATGCCGTCGTTGCTGCTGGTGCAGTCGTCACCGAAGACGTCCGACCAGGAACAACCGTCGCAGGTGTGCCTGCTGAACAGATCGGACCGTGAGTTTCTCACTGCTTCTGGAAATAATACTGCGGCTGGGATATTGACGGTGCATCTAACTCTTCCCAATGATACCCGTGATCGTCAAACAGACGAAGTATCTGCTCTTCAGATTCGTCGGGTTCGAGCATTCGTGGATGTACTTCCAGGATTCCAGAAATATCTCTCCCATCTAGTTGGACAAGATCCCGTATGATTTTCTGTTCTTCTCCCTCCGCATCTATCTTCAGGAATGGCCGGTGCAGATCGTTGTATTGGATAAATTCACCGATTGATACCGCGTCTTTTTCGACTTCTTTGACAGTCATCTCACTTTTTGTCGCCGAGTGACTCTGCGAACCATTCTCATCAGACTCATAAAACGTGATTGTACCAGCCGTTTCAGATACAACTTCTGGCCGCACCTCTGCGCGGATATCGTTAATTTGTAATTGATGCTGGACCATTCTACGATTGAAATCATTGGGTTCGAAACAATATATCTCAGAATCGGGATTGAGTGTTCCCACAACAACCGAGTAAATACCATAATGCGCCCCAATATCGATAAAAGAGTCTTTACTACCAGAGAATTCCAGCATTTTGATGTTCGTTCCCTCGAATGTCAACACGTCACCGCTAATCAAGTTCCGGTACAGATGAAATCCGGTCTTGTCTGTGTACTCGAAAAGAATCTTCTTACCACGAAGTTCATACTCATACCTATTGTTGTCGAAGAGCTCATTTATACGTACGATTACCTCGGCTCCAAGATGGTTGAGAATCGATGGAGTGAGATAGACCACCCGGGATTGCAACTTGGATAGCGGCATAACTTCATCTACGCGAACGAATAATCTAATTCTTGGGATCAGCACTCCACTGACAGGCGTAGTTTGAGTGGCATGTGCCACGACAGATTGGTGGTCAACTGGGAATCCGGGATGTAGACCTCTGTTACATCCACAGAATCTAAATGAATCGTAGGTACCACTCATTTGTCATCGAGAATTACACGTTGTTTTGTCTCCTCTGATGGACCCCCTGTGTTTGGGCTGCCCTGTTTGTCAACGAGTGATTTTCAGTCAACAGCGAGGGACTATTTTCTGTTCAGAAGAATCTACTTACTCATGTTTTTCATCAAACATTTCATCTTGCTCTCCATAAATGAAAGTAGCCAAGCAAACTTCAGATTGTCTATCTACGTCTTGAGCCAATTTTCGCACCTTTACCATTACAACTCTATATATGTAAACATGAGCTTACCACTGTCTCCAAGGTGATTCTCCTTCTGGCCGTTGTCGCGAGTAGAGGTTGTGATCAGAGACGCCAATCAGCGGAACTCGATTTTTGTGAGAAATTCTTTGTCGATCTATGTAGGGGTGTTGACTCGCCAGCCTTCAAATCCTCCATTCTCGTATAATTTATTTACTGTTACGTCATCATGAAGTTTAGCTTTGTCCGATTCATTGAAAATAAATAAGGATTCCTGTTGATCAGGGAAAAAATACGACGCCTCATAGAACTTCGTATCGGCTTCCTTCGTCACGAGGAAGGCGTTTCCGAATGTTTCTGCCGCTGTATTATTCTTTGTATAGCCCAATCTATGTGGTAACTTCTTTCCTAAGCCACCGAAGTGGTAGGTCTCAATTTCGGATCTGGGAACTGAATGAAGATAATCTTCCATGTTGTCTGTCATCCTAACATTATATACACTGGCTGATGAGGCGTGGTATTCGTTCACGTATTTAGCTCCTTCAAATTCCGATTTAGTCATATGAATATTAGGTTGGTAAACAATGGCTACCGAAAGTGCGATGGCGACGATGATTGCCCCCGTAATGATGACAGTAAGGCTTCGCTGATAGTCCGTATATGTTGCCGAAACGAGAGCTGTTGAGACAAGAAGTACCGCCATAACTATCAGAAATCGAGAACTTCTAATTGGTGCAAACGATTCAATCGGCGAGATCAGGAGCGTGAGCGCGGAGAAAAATCCCATTACAAATAGCAATGATAGATACATCCCAGGGAACGTAACGCTGCCACGGGAGATTCGAAAGATCACTACCAATGTGACTATGGCCGCAATAATCAGATAAATAAACACGGCACCGTACAATTGGACGAAGCGTATCATTATTTGCTCAAAGGTGAGTAGTACAGTCTCCTCTGTCGTGGCCCCCACAGGAGACGCTGTGGCACCCGTCAGGGTCTTTAATTTCTTGTTCAGCATAAACCAGGTTTTGTCGAAACCCGTATACCAAATAAACAGTAACGGAATCATTGCAAGGGCAAGATTCCAGTCAGGGGTCGGAATGCGATGGCCGGTCAGCCACTCATAAACTTGGCCGAACAGCCACGTAGAGCACAAAATTCCTATCACGAATAACGAGGTGACCGGATGGAAGAGGATGATTGCGAATAATATAAGACAGAGCAAAAAGAAATATCGTTTATCCAGCGTTCGACGAAACCGATAACTGAACGTCAGTAGAATCGGTAGAAGGAAGACCGAAAAGATCGACGGCTGGGCGCTGACGGTGAAGGACGCCATCAATAACGGTGTCGCGGCGGCAGTGCCCGCTGCAAGAGCGAAGTTGCGTCGCAGTACCGAACGGAGAAAAACACCCGCAGTCGTAACAAAAATCAGTAAGAAAACCAGTGTAAACAACATGCTGGACTCTTCTAGTGGGACGCCAAACACCGCGAAGACCGCCATCAGTACGTGTTCGAAGGGGTACCAGAGATCGGGAACGTTCCCTTCCACGACGATTGTTCGGATATGCCCAAGATGGACGAGAATGTCACCATTGGCGTTATCGTGGAGCTGGTATCCCCGGAACGTTGGCAAGAACAAGAGTATCCCATAATTGGCGGCCAATAGTATCAAAGCCCGTCCGTAAAAGGACCGTGAACTGACCGATGCTGTGAGTAATACGACCACAATGAGCGCTATGCTCAGGAAGAGCGCGATCCAAAACGTGAGAGGATACGGCTCGTAAATCGACGTTTCGTAGCCGCTGACCGGTGGGACGACAGCGATGTAAACACCCTCAATCATCAGACAGACCGCAGCCAGAGCCAGCAGATACAGTTGTACCCTGCCAGAGACAAACAAACCTCGGATGAAGCGATAGACACGTGTCCTCGTCCTCATCCTATCTGTTGTTGACCGCTGAACGCGTAACTGGAGATCTGGACCATACTCAACGAGAACGTAATGCATTAACAAACCATTTTTGTTCACTCGTCTGTCTCAAATGGTACCTTGCCTGCCGGACCAATGTTTATTCCGTGAGAGACTCGAATTGGCTGTGATGGAATCTGAGACCCGGCTCGCATTTTATGTGCCATCTCTGACCGTTGGGGGGGCGCAGAGAGTGACCGTTAATCTCGCGAACGGATTTGCCGAACGGGGTGTGAACGTAGACTTGCTGGTCTCCTACCGCAGAGGGGAACTTGTCGAACAGGTAAAAAACGAGGTTACCCTTGTCGATCTCCAAACACCGCGCATTCCTCTCGTCGGTGCCGGTGCAAGTATTCCTGCACTCGTATTTTATCTCCGAAAGGACTCACCCGATATCCTTTTTTCCCAAATGCACTACGCTAACGTTGTCTCGGTC
Source organism: Salinibaculum sp. SYNS191 (assembly GCF_037338445.1). Lineage (NCBI taxonomy): Archaea > Methanobacteriati > Methanobacteriota > Halobacteria > Halobacteriales > Haloarculaceae > Salinibaculum > Salinibaculum marinum. Next base: position 3,104,954 of record NZ_CP147838.1, on the reverse strand, counting down.
GTCGCCGATCAGCTAGCAGCCGGTGAGACGAAACTTGTGTTGACCGAACATACGATGTTCGGACAAGTGAGCCAGCAGAAGGATCGGTTGATGTTCGCACTCGCCCGCCGACTTCACCCGCTTGCAGACCACATCCTCGCAGTTTCCTCAGGGGTTGCGGAGAGTCTACAAAATGAAGTAGGTATTTCTGACGATAAGTTGACTGTGATTAACAATCCTGTTGTTACCCCCGCTGTCCGAACCGGTGCCGAAGCTTCGGCCGACCATCCATGGTTCAACACCTCCCACGTTGACGTTGCTTTAGGTGTTGGGCGGTTAGCACAAGAAAAAGATTTCGAGACGCTGACCAAAGCTATTGCCATTGCTCGGGAAACCAGCCCGTCTCTCCACCTCGTAATCCTGGGAGAAGGCCCCCGCCGTGAGACGCTGGAAACTCTCGCAGCTGACTTGGGCATCGAGGATAAAGTCTCTTTCCCGGGCTACGTTAAGAATCCGTACGCATACATGCGCTGTGCCGATATCTTTGTACTCTCCTCAAGACGGGAGGGTCTCCCGACCGCGCTAGTTGAGGCGATGGCCTGTGGCTGTCCGGTCGTTGCCACTGACTGCCGAAGCGGCCCTCGAGAGATTCTAGCCGACGGGACCTTCGGCCCGTTGGTGCCGGTCGGAGATGCAAGGGCGCTCGCAGCGGGTATAGAGGACGTCTTGCGAGAGCCAGCCTCATCAAAGATATTGAAAGAACGAGCTGAAGACTTCTCTGTCAACACAGTCCTCAATGAATACGAACATTTTGTAAACCGAATCTACTGATGGCTATACAATATCAGTACTAGCAAACTCCAGGCCAACTTTTGGTCAATATTGTGTTCTAAGCGTTGTAATCCGACGCCAACTAGTAGAAGAGTTGCTTCCACTCGACACTCATTCGAGTAAAAACGTTTTCACAGCCTCTGCCAACGATGTCCATATGGATGAACGAGATCAAGACCGGCTTGTGAACGGGTCGCTCAGGAAACTCGTAGGCAGTAACTCGCTCCTCTATAACCGTCTCAAACGAAATAACGACCTCATCTGACGATGTCTGTATCACCTGGCAACGACCAACTGCGGATCCTTCGCGTGAGCAGCGATACCTATCCGGAGGTTACCGGTGGGCTTGGCCTTCACGTTCATCTCATGTCAAAGCGGCAGGCCGAACGAGGGCATGAAGTAACGGTACTAACCTCAGATCACGGCGCACACGATTTGCCGAGACGCGAGCGTCGAGAAGGATATAGGATCCAAAGACACCGAGAGTTAGTGAACATCTGTGGAAACAGTATCCCACCTGGGCTCGTGCGGATGATCTACAATGCCAGTGATCAATACGATATTATTCATGCACACTCGCACCTGTTCTTCTCGACAAACGTTGCCGCAGCACTCAGCTATGTTGACGATACGCCGTTGGTGATTACGAACCACGGTGTGCGGTCGCAAGTGGCGCCAGAGTGGATACAGCGCGTGTATCTGCCGACCGTCGCACGATTTACACTCAATGCTGCCGACCGGGTCCTTTGTTATACGGACACAGACCGACAGCGAATTAGAGAACTCGGGGTGGATTCAGCTACTGCCGTTATCAGCAATGGCGTCAACTGCTCTCGTTTCCGACCAATGGCCGTCAACGCGAATAGTTCTCAGCTCCTCTACGTGGGCCGACTCACTGAAGGGAAAGGCGTCGACGTCCTTATCAAAGCGTTCAGTCAGATCGCTTCTGTGATTCCCGAGGCAACCTTGCTTCTGGTTGGCGGTGGCACAAAAGAGACCGAACTCAAAGCACTCGCCGCCGAAGAAGGAGTTGCACAACAGGTATCCTTCACGGGCGTCGTTCCAAACGAGCAACTGCCGAAGCTCTACAATGAGAGTGCGGTGTTCGTCTTGCCAAGTTTCAACGAAGGATTCCCCCGAACCGTCATCGAAGCAATGGCCTGTGGAACGCCAATTGTGGTGACAGATCTTGAGCAGCTTCGATCTGTCGTTCCGGATGTCGGCCGCACTGTCCCGACCGATGACCCGACAACCCTAGCCAATGCAGTGGTCGAACTGCTGTCCGATGATGGACTGCGCCAGCAACTCGGAGAGACAGCACGTGATCTTGCAGTCAGTCGTTACTCTTGGGAGACTACCGTAGAAAAGACGATTGAGGAGTACTACGATTTGTTGAACTGTGGGCCTGCCGAAAAAGAGTCCGTCGTACAGTGAGCGGTGACTGAGTTCACTTGTCCGTGATGTCATATAGTGGTGGGGCTCACCGGAGATTTATCACGATGAGTCGTTTCGATAGTACGTATGAAATTGATAGTCCTGTCACCGTGCCCCCGTCATGCGTCTGGAAACGTCGGTGACCAACTCCTCCTCGAATCTGCACTCGAACTCATCGAGGAGATTCACGGCTCGACCGAGTTTGAGATTCACTGGCGAGGGGAGGATTTCACATCTCGCTTGGAGTATCTAAATAGCGCAGACGCTATCCTCCTCTGTGGATTCGAATATCCGGAAGTCACCGACCCAATCCAGTATCGTCTAACCGAAGACCTTGACAAGATCAAGCCGCCGATGATACCCCTCAGCGCAATTCACCGGTTTTTCCCCGGGGATAAAAAAGAACTCACAAAACAGCGGATAGACACACAGACCAGATCGTTCTTGGATAGAGTCATTCAGAACTGTCCGAATGAACAGATCCCAGTCCGAACAAACTGGGTCGGTCAAGTGTTGCGCCAGAATGACTTCCAGACGATACTTACCGGCGACCCGGCTTGGTACGACCCCGATTTCATCGGAGAGCCGTTTCACGCGCCGGATGAAATCAACCAGCTCGTATTTACAACGCCACACTCAACGCTGTATGTCGAACAAGCCAAGGAGCTACTTCAGCGGTGTTCGAGGGTTTTCCCGCACGCTGACCGAACCCTAGTGCTCCACTCTGCTCCAAATGACGTCGACCGTGAATTGAGCCATGCCGGACGTAAGTCAGGATGGCAGACTCACTATGCTAGCCATGAGGTCAACAACATCGATTTTTATCGTAACTCAGATCTTCACATCGGCTATCGGTTCCACGGGCACCTCGCTCATCTCCGATGGCGTCGCCCATCAGTAATTCTCGCCGAGGACTCGCGCGCCCAGGGGTTGAATGAGACGTTCGGTACTGCCGGCGTCCGAGCATTCGACCCGAGAGAGGGGCTCGTTCGGACACTGGGTGAGATACACGACTGGTTCCCTGTGCAGGGAATTTATTACTTTTTTAAAAATTACGGAGCCGATGATCTGCTGCCACCCCAACAAAGTCTCATCGCGGGACCAAATCCAACTGCGATTGACGAAGTCTTTGAGTTCGTCCAGGAACAACGATCAAACGACTGGAAAGCCTACACAGCAGTACGGGACACAATCGACGAGACATATAAAAACGGTATGAAACCGTTTCTGAAGTCTGCATTGATGCCCTTCAGGAAATCCGAGCAGCTCTCACCATGATCCAAATTATAGAGAGCCCAATTCTGAACTCGGTTGACACCGGGATGGCTGAACTCCCGCTGCAGTGCGCAAACGATGTCAAGTGCGTGGATAACGTCTATTGAACAACCACACGAACTGTTAGCTAGCCAGAAAGCACAATTATTGGTTGTGTGAAGTTAACAATACCCATCATCAAATATGAAAGTTGAATATTTAAAGGACAGGTACAGCGGAGAACGCATCTTTATTCTTGGAAATGGACCAAGTCTCAAACATACGCCCTTGGAGCGTCTCTCCGATGAGTATACCTTCAGTGTGAACAACATCGCGAATATTTTCGACCAGACAGACTGGCACCCATCATTCTATCTCGGCATCCATTCGCCGCCTAGTATACCAAAAAAGAACATCATGAAGATGGTTAATCTAGACATCCCCTGTTTTTTACCTATGGATGATCTGAACTTCGTTCCCGACCGTGATAACACGATGCGGCTTACACTCAAAAATCTGGTCGATATGGATAAGGTAGACATCTCTGTTTTGGACGTCAACTGGGAGTCGGTAGATGATTTCCACGACATCTGGTCTATAGACGTCACAGATATTGTCTATCACTACACGACTGTTCTGTATCCCGTGATGCAACTCGCTCACTATATGGGTTTTTCCGAGTTCTATTTGCTCGGGTGTGATATGTACGATGAGTGGAATTTGCACATGCTTTTCGACAAAGGAGACGATCCGGCACTCTTCCGATCCGACAAGCCTACGAAGATCGGTCGGATCTACGAGTTCTTCTCCTCAGCCGAGTATCCTCTCCGATCGTGTCTAAACGGCGTAGCCTACGAATTGTTAGATTCGGTGGTCTTTCGAAAGGCACAGCCACATCTCATGAAGATCGACGACTGCTTTGCCAACCCAGCACATTTCTACGACACGTATGACGTCGGGCAGTATCTCGCTGGTAACAAACGTCGAAACAAAGAGATATGTCAGAGCCACGAACTGGCGAGAGAGGCCTCCTCGAAATTAGGCTTCAATATCTACAATGCCACTCTGGGTGGAGATCTCGAAGTCCATCCGCGAGTAGACCTGTATGACCTCCTGAACATCAAACGACCACCGGAGCCCGAGACTACTATAAAGTAACAGACAGAGGACCGAACAAAAATGAGGCTTCTCTGCAGTCATCGACATCTGAGTGGTATCTGTTTTAATAGGTCAGCCGCTTCCGGAGCAGAGAGGGGTTCAACTCAACTGTCGCGAGGCGGTCTGCGATCTTTGAGCCCGCGCCGCCGTAGTCATAGGGATTCTCACACACGGCTACCTGCTCACGTAGTGCGTCGTTGGTGAGACAGTCGCGTACGGCGCTCCGAATCGCGTCTATCTCGTGTGGCACTTCGACAGTGTTCGCCGATCGCTGACGGCTGTTCTGTCGAGGGCCGATATCGACCACGGGTAAGTCGAGCGAGGGCGCTTCGATGATACCGCTACTCGAGTTTCCGACCATCGTATCGGCGGCGTCCATGAGACCGAGAAAGTCGTGCCGTGGGAGGTTGGGGAACGTCAGAATCGAAGATTCCGCTTCGAACCGATCAATTACGTCGATCATCCGCCGACTGCCAGGATCAGAATTGGGGTAGACAACGACGATGTCGGGAGCGGATTTAATGGATGTGACTGCTTCTAGCGTGGCCGCCATCTGGTTGCCAGCCTCCTCTGCCATCGTCGTGACAGGGTGTTGGACGACGAGGACGAGCGAGGGGTCTGCATCGATCCCATGCTCCGCCAGAACTGCGTCCGGATCAGTGTACTCTCTCTTTCTGATGGCGTCAAGTCCAGGTGCTCCGACTAAGGTCACTCGGGCGTCCTCCTCGCCCAGTTCGAGAATCCGATTGCGACTTCGTTCCGAGGCCGGGAAGTGAAGATGGGCAAACTTCGTCAGTGCATGTCGAATACTGTCGTCGATCATCGCACCTTCCATCGCATCGCCGCCGTGTATGTGTGCGACTGGGATGTTCATATGTGCTGCTGCGACTCCGCCTGCGAATGCCTCGTCACGATCACCGAGAACGAGAACGATATCAGGATCAAGATCCCCGTAACTCTCTGCGAGACCACTGATTCCAGCTCCGAGTTCCTTCGCCATTGTCAGGCCCGAATCACCGGCCATTTCAGTGTGTACGCGCTGCGACACGTCGAACCCATCAGCCTCGATGTCTTCGACAGTACAGCCGTGTCGAGGGTCAAGATGCATCCCAGTGGCGACCGTAGTCAACTCCAGTGTATCGTGTGCTTTGATTGCTGCCATCGAGGATTTGAGGAGCCCATATTCAGCTCTTGTACCCGTGACGACCGTGACTCGCCGGACACTCATTGGAGGTCCTCCTCGGTGATCGGTTCGTCACGATTCACTGCTGTTGCAAGGGATCGACCGATGGCTGTCTGGAGTTCTCCCGGCGAGATGCCGTCGGCGGGACGCTTGATCGTAATGTCATCTGGCGAGAGAGTAGTGTCGGTAGCAAGATCTCGTGCCGCATGTAGACTTTTTCGCGTGACTCGCTTCATCTCTTCCTCGCCGGGCGTCGGCCGCTTCTCCGGGGAGCCTCGGACAATTGCTGCCTCACGGGCAAGCGACACGGCCCGATCTAATTCTGCAGGTTCGAGTGACGCGTGGTGATCCGGACCCGGAAGCGACTGATCAAGCGTGAAGTGTTTCTCGACGATCAGCGCACCGGCTGCTGTGGCGTACCCCGGCGTCGTAAGCTGTGTCGTGTGATCCGAATACCCAACCGGTACGTCGAATTTCTCAGCCATCCGATTCATCGCCCTGAGGTTCACCGTCGAAGAAGCGGCCGGATACATGCTCGTACAGTGGAGAAGGGCCAGATCGACATTTGAATTCGTCTCCCGAATCGCGGTGACGGCGTCAGCGACTTCACCCATTGTGCCCATCCCCGTACTAACGATCATGGGTTTGCCGAATTCAGCGACGTGGCGTAACAGCGGATGGTTCGTCAGTTCCCCCGACCCAAGTTTAATTGCCGGGACACCCATCTCATTCACAATGTTAGCACTTATCCGATCGAATGGGGTTGAGAGAAAAGTTATCCCGCGGTTCTCAGCGTACTCTTGTAGCAGTTGGAACTCATCCTTCGACAACTCGTGTTCCTGCAGCAGTTCGTACTGCGAATCTACATTGGTACTCGCTTTTTGATAGTCGGCGGTCTTCGCCCCCTTGCTGACGAACCGGTTCGCGGTGAACGTCTGAAACTTCACTGCGTCTGCGCCGCTCCCTCGCGCAACGTCGATTAGTTCACGCGCTTGGTCAAGATCGCCGTTGTGATTGACGCCAGCCTCAGCAATGAAGTACACAGAGTCCGCATCAAGACTGTTCCTCTCAATATGTAATGACGGCTCTGAGTTGTGCATCATTCCTTCCATGTATTCTTTCCACTAATAACAGTTGGCACCAAAGAAGCCAACAAAGAGAGTGACTCGAGTCTTTAGCACTGTCTAATTGTATAAGATTAACCGACAGGGGGAATATTTGTTGGGTGCTTTGAAGCGGACACAGATTAAAAATCAAAGATACCCCATATCTTGGAGACGTTCCACAGTTTCGTCATCTAATTCACGATTGCTCTGCTCGCTCCTGCTAGTGAATAGCGTGTCGATACTGGCACGTGCATCATTGCGGTCGAAATTTGGCTTCCCATACGTTTGATGACCGGGCGCAAAGCGTCGAAATAAATCCCTAAGTCCACCGTTGTGGAGGAGTTGGTTTCCAATAGGGCTCTGCACCAGAAGAACCAGGTAGACGAGCAAGGTAGGGAAGTATCCGCCCTCAACGAAAACCTGACCGCCGTGCTTGTCCCACATACTCTGGACTGTGCGTTCGAAGGTGCCAATGTGGTCGATGGCAGGTTCTACTATGTTGGGGAGATCCCCGTAGCGGACGTGTTCGAAGTGATTATACCCTCGCTCTCGACCCTTGCCAAACGGCTTGCCTCGCATCCTCCCACAGTCGAGGGGTTGATCAAGGATTTCAGATGCAGTGGGAAGCAGGTCGATATGATGTAAAAGGGAATCCATATGACCTTCATCCAGATCTGGATGAATGAACGTTGTCGGAACATAGACGATCTCTGGCGTCGCGAGATGCGTATGTCCGAAGAACCCATACTCGCCGAGCAATTCCCCGTGATCACTTGTATAGATGACGAGTGTCTCATGCCTCAAATTTCGATCATCGAGTACCTCCAAAACCCGTTTGAACTCGGCAAAAGAGCGTTCGACGCCCCTCGCGTAGTCCTCACGTGCTTTTTTTGGCTCGTCAGAGATCTCCCGAAGATATTCGACTGCAGTTTGGTCACAGTACTCGTAGGTATCCCACTCGAACCCGTTGTAAGGCGCGTGACCGCCAGGACGACGAACGATGTGAAAAAACGGAGGCTCCACCGCTTCAACTGACTCACGTGGTGGATTTCGAAATATGTCGGCGATAGAGTGATTCATACCGCCTTCTTCCGCGATGGTTACGTTGTGTCTTCTCCCGCCGAAGACAGACTGAACCGTTGATGGAGCAGTGTGTTTGAAGCTCAAAATGCCGTTCTCTGGGGGGTAGAGGCCAGTAAGTATACTACCAAAGGACGTTGGGGTATGCGTCGATGCAGCGACTGTCTTGTACGTTGGACCGAGTGACGCCAGTTCATCAACTATCGTTTCGTACCGAACGGCGTCGTCAACGTACAGGAGGACGTTTCGAATTCTATTGCCCATAGTATAAAACTCAGATGGAATGGTTATGAGGCTTTTCTGTCGTTGAAACGAGATACAACCTGTTGACTGAGGTACGATGTGCCCTTCAGCACGATATCTGTAGATCAGCTCTGTCGCGGTACGAGCAATGCATCAGTAACATCCTCCACCAATGCTGTGTATTGCGCCTGTTCAGCGGAAGGATCACAGCACAAGTTCAAGAACAATCTTTAATGTCTCTTTGCTCTCGGGCTTGTACTTGGTACATTGGGTACACCCCCTTTCGTTCCTGGGTCGCCCACGCAGGACGACTCTTCAGTGCAGGTTGCTTCGAGTGCGTGGCTATAACATCGCTCGGAAGTAGTGTTCGATTAGCCGACACACTAATGTTAATCGGTGCATTTCGGGCAAACACGGTGCGTCAAAAATGCTGTCTCCTGCAAAAACCCGCCAAGGGGATAATTGATGCGTATTCCACAACCAGAGGACTTTGAGGCGATCACCAACTGGGGAATGGTCGAGAACCCACACGCGGCCATCGACGATTTCTCTGAAGAAAAAGAACAGAGCCGGTGGAACAACGATTACCACTGCCGAGCGCGTCAGGTATACATCCAAAACCAATCTGAGGAAGCCGTCAACAACCCTCAATCATATCACCGAACAGTCGAACGTCCGATTGACCGGACAAAGTGGGAATATCTCAAGTGTAGAAAAGCGTGGTTCCACCCCCCAGTCGGGTGGAACCGGTTCAGCGCGCCGGGCGTCTCAAGAATCGTTGACTTCGGATGTGGGGACGGCGACCTCACGCAGCGCGTCGCGGATCACATCGCTGGAAACTGGTTGCGGGCAGGGTACGACGGCTTTCCGATTGAGATTGTCGGAGTTGATATCAACGAATCCCGCCTCAGCAACGCCCGCTCTCACACCCAATCGCCTCACGATGCTATCACGATGCGGTTCGAACAGGCAGACATTCTGGATGGTGTCATGTACGATGACGATTACTTCGACTACGGCCTCATGATCGGGTTCTTGGAACTATTCGACGACAACCAGCTCGAGAATGTGTTGACTGAGGTAACGCGACTCACAGCCGGCGGATTCTACATTCGAGACATCCTCGACGATTACCCCGGGATGTACCCGCGTCCCGAACTCGACTCGCTTCTCAGCGAACGAGGTTTCACGGTCCAAGAACAGCACAAAATCCTCAAAGAACCCTTCAGCAAGGATGGAACCAACGATCCGTTAGCCGTCTGGCCGATGGATCTCAATCAAGTTGCGTTCGCTAGCGCGGACTCCCTGACACCGCCTGAAGAGAGATATTGATATTCGCCAAGTCGCGCGAAACTCTGAAAGTCACTCACGCTGTCTGCCCGCCTCAACGAGGTAACAATTTGTAATAGGACTTCAGAGGTCGACAGTACTTATTTTGATAACTTCGTCAGAAACGTGGGCCCGTCGACCAGCGATAAGCGTTCGGATGACAGTCAGTGTCTCTTCCGGTGGGATAGCCGGGGATTTGGTTCGAATACTCTGGATGAAATGATAGAGTGTCCGCCTGAATGCCTGAAAGTTATCGGTGAGTTCGTGTCTTGTCGTCTTCTCCGAACCATAAATATCGATGTCGAACACGACGGGTGCATCTCCCAGGGCGTCGATCTGAATCGAATAGGCCGCGTCGGTCTCAATGGTCAGTGATTCGTGATCTGACGGCGTTGAGAAAACCGCTGTTGGTTGGGCGTCGACGACCGAGAGGATTGCCTCGAGGACGTGAATACCATAGTGCGTCCAGTCGAAGACAACACTTCCACGAACAGCTCTTAAGTCGCCGTAGGCTGCAAGATCACTCCGTGCATCGTCGAGTTCACGCGCGTACCGCAGCCCGGAGCAGGACATCAGCTGACCACTCCGGAGCGCTGGCTCGAACGCTGCGAGCTCCTCTACATCCATCGTCAGGGGTTTGTCAATGAACACAGGGGTATCGGCGTCAAGGAATGGCCGGGCGAAGTCAAGGTGAGTTTCATAGTCGTCTCGGAGGAGTAATATCCCGTCTAACTCGAGGTCAATCAATCTCTCAGGATTGTCGACTGTATGTGGAATCTTGGCGGCAGCACGGAGTTTTTCTGTTTCTTCTGGATCCTGGGTCCAAGCGTGGCTGACTTCGACGTTGCAGAACCCAAACTCCGCCGGATCGCGCTCCTCAAGATAATCGAGGATGACTTCCCACTCCGATTCGGCGAAGCCATCGGCCGAATAGCCGTTGACGATTGAAGCGAACGAGTACGGGTGGCCATTCCCCTTACTGATTCCGATAACGCCCAACCGAAGATCATCCTGGCTCATGGCTTGGGTCGGTAGGGCTCCCTGTCGAGTACACGCGTCATCTGCTCACTTCCGATCCCTTCCATCCACTGGACGTCGCCTAATTCGGGGAACAACGGGACTTCGTAGCCGAGCCAAAAGAACCGCCCAGTTGGACCGTCCTCGTCTATGGAGAGGAGGTAATCGACAGTAGGATGGCACGCGGCGGGATCGAGCGGCCCCTCCGGCGCCATCTCCGTTCGACACGGGCCGGGGCTCATCAGGTTGATCTTGATGTTTTCATCTTCCCACTCCGCTGCCGCCGTCACGGTCAGGCTGTTGAGTGCCCCTTTTGAACTGCTATATGGCCCAGCGCCCTCCGGACAGTTCAGCGGCGCTCCAGAGGTAACGTTGATGACACGCCCAAACCCCGCGTCTGCCATGCCGGGAAGGACCTCTTGGAAGAGCACAATGGGTGCGAGCGCGTTAACCCGCATCGAGCGGAGCACTTCTTTAGGATCAAGGTGGGCAATCTCCGCACTGATGTTGATACCAGCGTTGTTGATGAGATACAGCGGATCACCGTGTGTTTCCCGGATCTCGGCCATCCGATTCCGGATAGTGTCGAATTTCTGGAGATCAAGTGCATACGGCGTGACGTCGGGGTTCTCGTCGAAGGCTGCTTCCATTCGTTCGATTCGGCGAGAAAGGGCGATAACGTGGTACTCATCAGCGAGATGATGTGCAAGCGAGCGACCGATTCCGCTACTCGCCCCTGTCAGTACGAGTGGTTCCGCCATGGCGGAGCATGGCCTTGATTTCACATAAATGACTGGGTCAATGACGTCTGTCGGCGATCAGGCGAGCGAATTCGAGGTCAAGAGGTTGGTCAATATCCACAGAACGCTCGGGCGGCATTGTGATCGCCCCAGAGTGGCCAAACAATAAAGCCGGTCCGCTGTCGGGGAGCGCGTCCATGACGAACGCGTACACGCCGCCATTCAGTTCATACGCCTCGGGCAACGCCTGCCGCGGTTGCCAGGGACTTGCGGCGTCGGTGACCGTCCGCGGCTGATTATCTTCGATAGTCCAAGCTCGGTGCGGATTGAGTTTTGCGTCCGTGAAGCTGGCAACCGAATCGAAGTTCTCTTTCATGAGCAGGTCAAGAGCCGACTGGACATCCTTGGGGGCGCGAAACGGACACGTCGGTTCCAGCATCGCCATATACTTCGCTTGTTCGCCATCGCGCCGAAGTTTCTTGATGAGGTCTCTGAGCGTGTCGATAACCAACGCGTCGTCGGCTGCCAGCCGAGCAGGGCGCTCAGAGACCTCTGCCCCGTACTCTTTTGCGACGGCTGCAATCTCGTCACTATCCGTCGACACAATCGTTCGCCCGATTGCGTCTGTTTCGATTGCGACCTCGATCGACCAGGCCAGAAGTGGCTTTCCGCCGACCTCGCGGACGTTCTTTCGTCGCACCGACTTGCTTCCTCCACGTGCAGGAATGGCCGCTACGACGCGCTCTGCATTACTCATACTGTAACACTACGGGACTCTCAAAAAAAGAAGGGGGGCACTTAGTCATGCTCTCCTGACCTCGGGATGACTAACAGATAGTCCATCCGCCGTCGACAAGGAGATTGTGACCCGTTACGTATCTGGATGCGTCCGACGCCAGAAATATAATGGGGCCTTTGAAATCCTCGGGTTCAGCCATCCGACCGAGCGGCGTCCGGCGCTTGTACTCCTCGACGAAGCGCTGAGCCTGGTCGTTGAAAATCCCACCTGGACTCAGTGCGTTTGCACGGATTCCGAACTTCCCGAGATACGAGGCGAGATATCGCGTGAGGTTGATGACGCCCCCCTTGATACCTGCATACTCGACTGGACTCGTCATGTCTGTCCCTTCGTAGATAGAGAAATCCGGCGCTTGAGTGCCGTACGTCGATCCGATGTTGATAATGCTCCCACCATTGCCGTCCGTCATCATCAGCTTCGAGACGGTATAGGAGGTAAAGAAGTACCCGTCAAGGTGCATATCGAGGTTCTGTCGCCAGTTATCAAACGTCACCTCTTCGTACCGCTGTCCGTACGTATCAGTTCGGGGGTAAGCACTGTTGACAAGAACGTCGATTCCATCGTAAGTCTCGTGAACGTCCTGAATCGTTCTTTTGATTGACTTCTCCGACGTGATATCCAACTCTCGGAACTCGGCGTCGGAACCAAGATCACTTGCCAACGCAGATCCAGCTTGAACGGCTGTATCGCCGATTACCACCGAGGCGTCGTGTTCAGCGAGTCCCTCAGAAAGCGCGCGGCCGAGCAGACCGGCACCGCCGGTTACGAGCGCGACCTTTCCGCTCAGGTCGAACAGGCTTGCCATGTTGGTAGTGGTATTGCCTACAATAAATAGCTAGATATAGTGCGCTAGCGTCACAGGAAGGAATGCAATTCGAACGTGCCACTTGTACCAATGAATCCAACATTACGTCAGTAGGTAACGAGACGTTGACCGACGACGGGTGAAACTGTTCTCAATGTCGGTTGCGACACGAGGGATCTAGAATTGATTCCAACAAAGCGTTAGAGAACTACAAGAGCAAGGGATTGCAGAAAGGGAGGGAGGCCCCGAGATTATGATGTCCTGCTCAGCGAGCCCACCGCTGACGCATTTGATGATTCTCTCACGAACGAGTCCGCTCTCACGACCACAAAGCCGCGCTTGAGAGCTTAGGCAATTGATGCTTCGCCGTGTTCGTACTCATTGCAGTCTTTGCGGGGTAACGTAAGGGGTGCCGTTTGCATGTCATCCGGGGAGAAATTTCCAGCTTCGGTAGTGAAGGCGAGATCGCAGTCTTCCTTATCGAGTATACTCACTGTTGTTTTGTTGTACATCTCCGAGCCACCGTAGGGGTACGCGAAAGTGCGTACCGGTGGATCAGCGACATCCTGAATAAACTCGAGCGAACGATGGATCTCTTCACGCTGTGCTTCCGGTGACAGTCTCGACAGTGCCGGGTGAGTGACTGTATGCCCGCCTAAGAGCATCCCCGCCTCAGAGAGTTCGCGGAGTTGTTCACGAGTCATATAAAACTCAGCTGGGTCGACCTGCGTTGTCCCAGCCACACGATCATTCAGTTCCTCGAATATCGCCGGCAAACGGTCGTATGGGACGAGATAGTTCAATCCCCGTTTGAATCTCTGCGTTCTCTCCGCCGAGTCGTACTCCGAGTAGATCTCTCCGAATTCCTCAACTCCTGCGTCAGTGATATCCGACTCGTCGACGATATCCTCGTACACGTCGATTAACTCTTTATGGTCGACAGTTCCCAGTATTGAATGGATACGATGGACAGGCAATAGATGTTTCTGGAGCGGTCCAGATATGAAAAATAGCCCCCAGAGGCCTCGTCGCCGCAACTCCGGCAGCACCCACTCGTGGTGATCCCGCAAGCCATCGTCGAAGGTCAGGATGATCCCTTCACCTGTGGAACCAGTCTCGCCGTTCAGACATGACAAGAAGGTTTCCCGGCCGACGAACCCGTATTCTTCTTCGAAGTAATCGAGTTGACGCCTGAAATCCTCGAGATCGAGGTAGTAATACTCGTATGGCGGCTGATCCGTGTTCGGCCGGACGTAGTGATACATCACTGCCTGCATGTGTGAAGCTATACGCACCACCGAATAAAGAATTTATTTCGTGTCGCAGTTCGGTAACCGACGCTGTACAGGGACGTCTGCCGTTGCAAATCCATCTGTCAACAGGCCTTGTCGTAGATTACATTCATTCTACCCGATAAGAACGGTGATAGCGGTCTCTGTGGCCAACATTGATGTCTAGTCCTAATCTATGACAGTTTCAGTAAAAATTGAATTTATACGGCTGTAGCACTACACTCGACTCAGTCAGTATGATGAGCTTCGACGACCGTACTGGACGATCTTCTCTCCCGTCGTGGACGGCCTTTGTGCGATATGGAGCAGAAAAATAATGAGAAAAGATGACAAGCAAAGACACGTGCTCGAATCGCTAACGCGCCGGCAGCTGCTGGCAGCAGCGGCGCTCACCGGAAGCATTGGGGCAGTCGGCGCAACGACAGTCGAAAACATCACCGATTCCAACAATGAAAATCACCAGCCTGCAGGTACCCCTGATGGGAACGGGAGCGAAAGCGGATCTCCGATTGTCATAGACGATTTCGACAGTGGGGAGATACACAACAAGTGGGGAAATGGGGGAAATCACGCTACGACGACAAAATTCGCTCAATCGGGAAACCACTCGGCCTATCGTATCAAGGGGAGTTCGCTCTACGACGATGGGACCAGATTCCCGGCCACAGTGAAAAATGGCGGTCGGTTCATTTCCTGGTCGTTCTATGTTGAGCAAATGAACGAGTGGACATCCACCCGATTGGGGTTCAATGCCGACGGCCCGCCCGCACCCGCTAACTTCAGCGAGTGGTATATTGATTTCGCCAACGACAAACTGCTGTTGCGCGAGCGCGTCAACGGCACGACAAAAGTCACTGCACGGTCGCCGACGCAGCCGTTGACAGCAGGAGAATGGTACGAGATTATCGCATGGTGGAATCACGACACAATGGAGTGTTGGATCTACGATAGCGCTGGCACTGAGGTTGGCCACCTGGCTGCAGACGACCACCGTTATAAGGGTGATTACTGGTGGCTCCTCGATGGGGAGACTGGCACCGCAACGGGCTTTGATAGCATCAAGTTTCACAAAACGCACCCGCACAAAAGTCGCCACTACACTGCCCAGCCACCAACGGAGACGAACACGGACCAGCCGCCACGTTCGGGTTTACATGTCGCCCCCGACGGAAGCGACAGCAACGACGGCACTGCCGACAGCCCCTGGGGCAGCATCATATACGCTCTCAAAGAGCTGGCATCGATGGATGCTTCGGGGGTGACGCTGCACGTCCACGAGGGTACCTACAACGAATCCGCCTCCACCAACAAGTACATAGAAATCGCGGGTTCGAAGAGCAACCCGACAAAGATCGTCGGCCACGGTGACGCCGTGATCAACCTCTCTGGCATCGGTACTGGGGAGTGGGGTGCGGCGATCGCCCTCTATCGGTGCAAGCACCTAACGGTCGAGGGACTCACGTTCGAGGAGTCTCCCGGTTATGGCCTCAGTTCGCAAGAGGCGTGCGTCAATCTCACGATCCGCGATTGCGTGGCCCGCCGAAACGGTCTCTCCGGGTTCCTGATGAACCCCTATGGCGGCGTCCCGAAGGATGCTGTCGTGGTCGAAAATTGTGAATCCTATGCCAACTACCACGGTGCCAATCACGCCGACGGTTTCGGTGTCGGTCCAGACCACGAACATCGGAGCGTTGTCTTCAGAGAGTGCGTTGGCCACCACAACGAAGACGATGGCTTCGACACACACTTCGCCAACGGCGACAAGTTCGTCCGCTGTGTTGCCTATCGCAATGGCTTTGATCTTAACGAACAGCCATGGCATTCAAACAACAGCTCAGGTGATGGTTGGAAACTCGGGAGTCCAAATAGTGCCAGTGGTCCAGCTCATCTGTATGAGTGTGTCGCCTGGGATAACCGCGATTTCCAGTTAACCCTCAATGGCAACCCTCATACCTCCACGTTCTACAACTGCACAGTGTTTAATGAAGCCACGGACACTGCCGGGAGACCGAATGTCGCGGACTGGGCGGGCGCAGATCACGAACTTCGAAACTGTCTCTCACTACATAAAGACGGCAACCACCTGAATAGGCCATCTGAATTCGACGATCAGTATAATAACTGGAATCTTGATATCACTGATCCATCGCTCCAATCACACGAACCCAACAACAAACTCTTTTTGCACCTCACAGAAGGGAGTCCATGTATCGACGCTGGCGTTGACGTCGGACTCGAGTACAGTGGCCGCGCACCGGACTTAGGAGCCTACGAATATGCCCTCGAAACCACGCCGTTACTTTGAGTAGGAACTCACGGCGAAAGCGACGCACAGCGGAACAACTAATAGGGGTTGCCCGAGCCACGGCGTTATAGCCAGAGATCATCGTTATGTGACATCTTGTTACCGGATCAGAAAAACAATTACTATTGTTGAACTTCGTTATCACAGGTATGAAGACAACGCCACCGCAGCGCTTCGCTGTTGCACAACTCTCTCTGATGTTAGTGCTCCTCCTCTGGTTGGCGTTGACCGGAAACCTGCGCCTCGATGGTTTTCTCATCACCTCCTTCGCCCTATTCATTTTACTGAAAGAGTACACGGCGCCATATTCGATAAACCTACCATGGCGAAACCGGATGAGGTGGGCCAGTATCGTTGGATACGCCGTGTTTATTGCGTATGCACTTTACCTCACGTACACATCAGTCGACCAAACAGTTTTAGCGAGGCTATTGTAGCTGAATTCAAGCAGCAACCACTACCTGTGAAGAACGTACAACAACGCGCGAGTAGGGTGGGATAGGTCACCCGTCTTCGGAGAGAGAAGACACAGATTTCGCTCGGAGTCGACTCCGTTTCTCTTCAAGCCAAGCCCATTCCTCCCACCGACACGATATCGAGATCGAACCCTCCTCTACTCCCGTTTGCTCGACGATGACTGGTCGATCAAGGCCGTAGGCGAACACGGCACCGACGAAGGACGTGACAGGGTCGTCGAACCGCTGGCTGGGTTCGATAATACTACCTTCAATCTTGATGTCAGCCCGCTGTTTCGACCGATCGACGTCGCAGGTGGCTGTCGTTGCGAGTTCAAGTCCGTTCTTGAGGCCGTCAATCGTCTGCTGGGCGAGTTCCGTGGGCACATCAGACACTTCTCTTGAGAGTATTTGACAGTACTCGTCAAGGAGTGCGTCGCCAGTCGTGTAGAGCAGGGCGCCCGACCGTTCCTCGTGCACCTCCGACAGCGAGGGACAAGCGGACATATTATTCGCGGGCTCAACGGTATCGACATCTTTGGGAAGAAAAATCACTACCGCTCCGTTTCCGGGCTCCGTGCCGTTGCAGGGAATATAGAAACGCTCACTCTTGCGCTCTGCACTCGGGTAGTACAGTCCCATGTTCGAGGCCAAAACACCGTGTATTTGCTCAAACAGAGATGCGCGGACGAAGAACTGGGGCGTTATGAGATACAGCAACGCACCCGCAATGAGCCCTGTGGCCCCGAGCGCGAGGAGAACTGTCCGCGGAGCTGGCGCAGCCACACCGCTAATAATCGCTGTGATGCCGAAGCCTGCAAAGAGAGCCCAGATGCCCGGCATCTTCCAATAACGATTAATTCTACTCATCTAATTCATCTTTGGTGAGTGGAGTTATAGTTGCTTCCACTAAAACTCATATTAACTCATATAAATTCGTAGTTTAGACCCACTCGTCGGTGATGCTACCTAGCAAGGGGAGCGGGGAATTGAGAGGAGCCAGCGGTTCAGCTACGAACATCGTACAATCGGGCGTACGTTCCGCCCTGCTGGAGGAGTTCACTGTGGGGCCCACGCTCAACAATCTGGCCGTCTTCCATCGTGTAGATCCGATCAGCGTTGATCACAGTCGATAGCCGGTGTGCAATAACGAGTATAGTGTAATCCCGGTCGAGACGTTCGATGTTCCGGTGGACGCGCTCTTCCAGTTCTGTATCGAGATCGCTCGTGGCCTCATCCAATACCAGTAGCTCGGCGTCCTTCAGGAGTGCGCGAGCGATAGCGATTCGCTGGCGTTGTCCGCCCGAGAGCTTGATTCCGTCGTCGCCTAACACTGTATCATAGCCCTGTGGGAGGTCATCAAGGAACTCAGTCACCTGCGCGATCCGGCAAACGCGCTCAATCTCCTCTTGGGTTGCGTTGCGATTGCCGATGGTAACATTCTCTCGAAGGGTTTCGTTGAAGATGTGAGGATTCTGTCTCACGACTGAAATATGTGACCGCCACTTGGAGAGGTCGAACCGATCAATCGGAACTTCGTTCGCTTTGATCACCCCACTATCTGGCCTGTACATCCGGGCGATCAGGGAAACGATCGTTGACTTACCTGCGCCGGACGGCCCGACGAAAGCGGCGAATTCACCACGTTTTACCTGAAATGAGACGTCACTGAGGATCGCGTCGTCTTCTGCCTCGTAGCTGAAGTTGACCGAGTCGAAGGAGACAACATCTATCGGATCAGGGACAGGCTTTTCGCCGCGATTCCACTCATGGTTTGCTTCGAGTTCGTCGATAAACTGTTGTGTTCGAACGAGATGGGGAAGGTCCCCTTCAACGTTGTAAAGTTCCTCGTTGAGTTTGCTCAGGTAGGGTCCAAGTCGAAAGACAGCAAACAGGAAAATACCGAGCTTGCCGACCGTCAGCGCAGTAAAGGTTATTGCGAGATATATGAGAATGAAAACCGACATCGCAGTCGAGAGTTCGTGAAGATTTCGGATGCCCGCTGCGTTGCGCGAGAGCCGGATTTTCGAGCGTTCGAAACTCTCGACAGCGTCGGTGAACTGTGAGAGTAACTCCTGGCGCATCCCGAAGAGCTTCACATCGCGAATTCCCTGCGTACCTGCCTGCGCGGCTTCCTGAATCTGCTCGTTTGCACCGGCGACTTCGTCTCCAAGCGAATACGCACCCTCAAGAGCATACCTGAAGAGGAGTGTTAATCCACCGAAAAAGACCGCGAACAGAATCGTTAATACCGGAGCGACGATGAGCGCAACGGTGAGGAACATCGCAGCCATGAATCCCTGCTGCAGGATTTCAATCGAGCGCCTGATCACCTTGCCGGCGTATTCCGACTGCGTGACGATTGCGTTCAGGATGTCATCTGAGCCTTCATTATCGAAATAGGAAATACGAGCATCAACCGCGCTTTCGAAGCCCTCCTCCTGTAGATACCGGATGTATTGCGTCTGAATCGCCACTTTGAGCCACGCGACGAGAAAACTCAGCGTAAATCGAACCGTCATGACTATTCCGACTCCAGCGACAAGATAACCTAATGTGAACGGCACCCCTGCGGCTTGATATACGTTTAAGAACAGCCCGAGAAGCCCCTCTGCATCACCAGGGCTAATCTGATTATTCTGCGCAAGTTCGATGATTGGGAGAATAAAACTAATACCGATGCCCTCAAAAACTGCTGCGCCTATGCTGAGGATGATGATACCGGTTGTGTACAGAGGGCGAAACTGAGCGACTCGGTAGAGTGCAGTGAGTTTCGCCCGACGGGTGTAATTATCGCTCATCTTTTCATTGCATGCTAATTGTGGTCATAGATAGGACACGCTTGATACACTAAATAATTGATGAAGAGGCGGTACTCACACCCATCAGTCGCCCAGAGGAGATGGCACGTATCTCACCCAATTGCCTTTGAGTCCGTGCCACGCAGGGACAGACAGCCTTGCTGGAGGATGTATTTATCATGAACACTGTTAGTCTGTTCACGGGCTCAACGTATGGTAGTGACGGTTGAATACTGATCAGCCACGCTGGGCAGCGCGAACGAAGACTTTTATTTTCAGAGACAGAATCGCTGAATACCGATGGCTATCTCGACTGTCCGGCAGAGCGAAGACCTCGTTGCCGTCATGCTGGCTGCCGTCATTCTCTGCGGAGCGGTTGTGGTCACCCCAGTCAATCATTCGCTGCTGCTGACAGTACTCGCGTTGCCCCTCGCCCTCTTTTTTCCAGGGTACGCGCTGATTGCCGCTCTTTTTCCAGAGGAAGGAAAGGGGCCGCCAACGGATGACCCGGGCAGGGAAGGTACCGGCAGAGAGTTCATATTGGATTTGAATTCAGGGATCGACATGATCGAGCGAATGGTCTTCTCTTTCGTGATGAGCATTTTGATGACGTCATTCCTCGGAATTCTACTTGACACGACACCCTTTAGCTTGAGACGCGAATCCATCGCTGTTACGCTAACTGTAGTAATCGTCGTCACGGCAGGTGTTGGGATGGTCCGTCGGACCTCAATTCCGCCTGAAAATCGATTCAACATTCGTAAACACCTCGTCCAACAGGGTCAGCGGATGACGACTGCCTCGCGGTCGACTTTCGTGATTAATGGACTGATAATCGCCTGTCTCATAATCACGGCCTCAGGAGCAATATACGCAGCGCAAAAGGCAGACGAGGGAGAGACGTTCACGGAACTGTATTTGCTGTCAGAAGATGGCAGCGGCAATCTTATCAATGAAGTCCCACAGGAATTCACGAGTGGCAAAAACGAGACCGTCCACATCGGAATAGAGAATCATGAACAGAGAGAAGTGACCTACACTGTTAGTATCCAACTCCAACGGATCGATCACCAGTCAAACCAGATCGTGCGATCTGCGAAACTGGATCGCTACCAGGTCACGCTTGGAGAAGGCGAGGAGTCGGTCAAGAAGCGACAAATTCAACCTCCACTCGAAGGTGAAAATATGCGTCTCGTCGTATTCCTCTACAGAGGGACTCAGATGAGAGAACCGACGACAGAAAATGCCTATCGGGACGTTTACGCATGGGTCAACGTGATCGAAGGAGAAAGTACGTAATCAATTCGTTCTCCTCTTTTGACCCGGGAGACCATGCCGTTGTGAGCTCCGCTACATCGGGTCAACAGTGTTCAGATATTTGTCCACTGATTGTTTGTATAGGAAATGAGCTAGAGATATGGAAAGAAGTTTGCTCAAGAAAGTGCTTCGAACCGCTCGCCGCGGCGATCTCAGATCTCTCTGGGAGGGCATGATATCTCGTTTGCAGATACCGATCCCAGAGACAGTCGAAGTCATTACCGAGGAGAAGAGCCCGTGCTGGCTCATCTCAAGCGAAACTCGGCAGATGTTCCGACTCACCGAAAGCAACTATGCGCCTGTAATCGACGCTAGCCGGCTCACGCTCCAATCGGAGACCAATGCTGAACAAATAGAGGTCCCTATCATTGGGATCCACCACTCTGACAGTGTCTCCCTTCGGCAAATCGAGTCGGACTCGGGGAAGATTCTCGCAGAGACTTCAATTGAGATCGACCACTCTTTCGACTATCCGCCGGTCTTGTGGCAGACATTCGATCTTGCCTGTGATGATCGAGCGGTCACGATACAGATTAGTGCGGATGACGCTGAGTCCAGCTGGGACGTCATTCCTGCTCATCTCTTTGAACTCGACCGTCGGACAGAGCTAGCATCGACAAAACTCGGTTGCCCTGCCATCATTCCCGAACGCCCCCAGCCACCGATCCTGCTTATTTCAATTGACGCCCTGAGGTACGACTGTCAAGAGGAGCTCCGTCCCATGATTGACGAGCTTGAGCCGGACGCTATCTTTCCCTCGGAGCCGCGGACACAAGGAACCTGGACACCGCCATCCCACGCATCAATGTTCACCGGGACACACCCGGGAAAGCACGGATACGTCGGGTGGGGCGAAGGAAAAGGAGATAAACGCCCGATAGATCCCGACCTAACCACGATTCCGGAACTGCTGAGCGACGCCGGGTACAAGTGCTCTGGGCTGGTCAGTCACACACGGATTCTCCCAGAGTTCGGTTTTGGTCGCGGATTTCACCGATTTTACAGCGACAGAATGTCTTTCGCGGACTGGATCACTCGTTCAAGCGACGCAAAAGCGAGTGTTAATACGCTGATCGACTGGATCGAAAAGGATCTGAACAAGCGCGAGCACAGTTTATTCTACTTTCTACATGTCTTCGATCCTCACTACCCCTATATTCCCCCGACGGAGTCACTCGATTCACCAACGATCGACTTCACGAAACCCAAGAGATACTGGAGCCAGCGCGAAGCAGCGCGGGGAGACAACTGGAGCTACCTTGATGGGGCTCGCGGCGATCTTGATATAGATCCGCACCTCTCTGAAGAGATGAAAAGCTGGTACGCAAAGTCAGTTACGTATACCGCAAACCAGATCGCGAAACTGCTCCAGTATCTTAAAAGAGCTGGGCTCTTCGATCATGCCCTAATCCTGATCACTGGTGACCACGGCGAAGAGTTCGGAGAACGTGGATTCACGACTCATAATTCCCTGTACGATGAGAACATTCGACCATTCATGGCTATCAAGCCCCCTGCAGACAGTGACTGGGATAGCAGAGAACAGGTCGACGCTATTGATTTTCTCCCAACGATCGCTGAATTGGTAAATGCGGAGGTTCCCAAGCACTGTGATGGGACGGCACTGCAGACTGACGACCACAACGGAATCCGGATTACTGAGCGAATTTACCCAGATTGGTACAATGTAGCTGTAGAGAGCGATGGAATAAAAGGGATATTCACGTACGAATCAAACTACCCCGACCGGCCCTGTCGGGATGGTATAGAACGCGGCCCCCAGCTGAGTGAATATTACCGGCTCGAGAGAGTTCGATCAGGAAATTACGGTGAAGCAGACATTGCTCCGAGACAGAAGAATAAACTCCAAACAATAATCGAAGAGTTTGTCGTGGATACTATGAAAGAGTACACGGCGGACGTTACTGCGTCCCAACCGTCGTCTGAGACGATGAGCCATCTCAAAGATCTCGGCTACAAGTGAGGAAGAGGAACTGACAGTCACCCAGCGGTTCTTTGATTCTCCACATATTCTCTGATACTCTTCCGTTAGCCGTAGCACTCGTCATAGGCCTTCACTCTCAGTTTCGAAGTGGACCGGAAACGGGAGGGCCAAGCAAACACCATTCTTGAACAGTTCTCACAACCGTTTTATGTCGTGGACATTGCCGAGAAACTGCTTGAAAACGGCTGAGGAGTTATATATCCCAACAGAGGGATAGATTGATCGAGAGAATAGCAACGAGATTGATGTGAGACAGAGCGGTTGGTTCGGCTATATCAGACTATGTCTTCGCGACCGATTGCACTGCCTGTCTCGGCATCACTTGTGCGAGCGGTCATTGGTTGGGAACGCGCTCACTCTTCTCAGTCGAATCTCCTCCTTCGGACGTATACACCGATTCGAAATCGGAGACCATACTCGAGAGACTGTATTGTTCTGTCGCTTCACGCGAGGCTGACTGACCGAGTTCGTCTGCCAGTGTTCGGTCACCTAACAACTTGTTAACCGCGTCTCCAATTGCGTTAGGGGCCTCTGCTGGAATCAGCAGTCCTGTCTCTTCGTTGGTGATCAATTCGTCGTTGCCGTTGACAGCGGTAGCCACAATCGGGAGACCAGCCGCCATTGCCTCCTGTAACGCACCCGGGAGCCCTTCGAAGTAGGATGGGAAGACAAAGACGTCCATGAGCGCGAGGAGTTGTGGGATGTCGTCACGCACGCCAGTGAAGTGTATCGATCCGGAACAGCCAAGCGCCCGAGCCTGGCGACAGAGGGCATCACGTCTGGGGCCATCGCCCACCAAAACCATGTGTGAATCCGGATTGGCTGATCGGATCTGCGGCCACGCCGCAATGAGATCCTGATGACCTTTCCGTTCAATGAATCTGCCGACAGACCCAACAACCGGGCTGTTCTCGGGGACATCAATGTCGTCTCTGAGCCCCACCGGCGTTGCGTCCCGATACTTTCCGAGTCGCCGTCCATTTCTGATGACAGTGACCCGCTCAGCCGGCGCACCACGATCGATAGCGAACTCCGCTCCAGCTTCCGAGTTCGATACAATAACGTCCGACGCTCGGATAGTCGCCATATCGGCGACGGTTTTCAACGGGTGAGGATCGGTTGGCACTGACCGAACACCGGTAATAACTGTTGTCGCCGGCGAAACTAGCCCGGCCATTCTAGCTATCACGTTGTCGAAAAAAAGGAACGACTGGAGGACGTCTGGTTGCTCGCGTCGAACCGCAGACAAAAACCGAACCGGAGCCCGGAGATACTGGGTCTGATCGGCGGCGCGGTAGTGATACGACTGCTTGTCGTCGGCAGACGATCGAACGCCGAGCGACCGATGGCTCACACCGTCTAACTCACTCGCGAGCGGGTTCCGATCGAACACGGTGAACACAGTTGGATTAAACCGGTCTCTGTTGAGACTGGTGGCAAGGTCAACGAGGGTTCGCTCGGTGCCACCCACAGGGAGGGCAGCGATCAGATACCAGACGGACGTTTTGTCGTCGGTCATCTTGAGACGTGACCTCCTGTGCTCGCCAAGTGAGCCTCACGGTTGATATTTGCTGGCCCCTCTCGTTCAGGAGCGGTGTACCCCTGTTGATTACTGGTTTTTTTCATTGTGACCTGAGAAGTGCAGTCCCGTTGCTAAGCCTTCCCACAAGGCCGATAACTCTTTTAACGAGGAACATGCCATCGTATCAATACGACTCCGGAATTCGTATTCAAGCTTTGGACTCACTGAGTTCACGCTACAGCTTCGAGTGACTTCCGCCAACAGCAGACCCGAAATGGGTGCCAGAAAATGCGAAGATTCTCCTCTAGAAAGCAGCCGACAGCTCTCTCATTCCTTGCTTGAGGGCGTACTTGTTCCGAACTTTCTGTTTGCCGTCAACGAGAGTAATCGTCCCGCGTGACGACAACGTGTGCATACCGTCGCGGTAAGGGTATCGCGTTGTCGGTTGTAGTTCTGCAACCGCTTCCTCGGCGTACTGGGAGGGAGAAAGTTCGGTTACTCGATTAATCACGATCCGTTTTCCGTAATCTCCGGCACTATATTGGGCCGGCCGGTAGAGTTGCTCGTCCTTGACGAAAGGCGTTCCCCCGGGACGTGCAGTCCGGATATCTGTCTTGACGGGATTGTTTCGGTGAGGCCTCCAGTCTCCCGTTAGCGTCTCTGCATACCGGAGATAGAGTTTTGTATTGTCATAGGCCTTCTCTGTGTGAAACATCCACCAGCGACCCTTGTGTTCAAAAACAGTTGGATCGATACAAGCGACATCACGAGCCAATGTGGCTTTAATCTCCCACTCAGAGGGGCGAATTACCTGATAGAGTCGGATTTCCTCTGATTCGTGGACTTCAGGAGTGGCATATACATCGCCCTCGTGTTTGAATATATACGGATAAGACATGTGAAACGGCTCCTCGTGAGCCGTTTGGAGGGCACCTCTTTCGAATCCGTTTGGATACTCCAGATATGAAATTTTGCCTTTCCAATCCGGGTACGAGAAGTCTTCAACAAAAATGTACGTCGTCCCGTCGATTGTTATCGGAAACGGATCCGCAATGTACCCATCTTCTCTTGGTTGGGGACACCAGTTGATTTCTGGATCAACTGGTCCGTTCACACATTCTTCGATCGACGTCTCGAGCACTCCAACGTTCCAGCAGTCAATTCCGCTAAACAACTCTGTCCCCAACGAGTAGGTCCTCTTCAGATTGTACGAGAGAATGTGAAGCGGCGAGGGAGTGCTACGGTTGTGAATCTCGGTTTTAACAGGAGAAGTATCAGTATACTCGTCATTTTTATTGACGATGTCAATTGCAGCTTGCGTCGGCCACTCTGTCGTTCCGTAGAACACGTGGTCGAGATTCCTGGCATAGGAAAACTGGTTCGTCGAGAAGTAACCCTCCCTGAGAACTCTGTCTCGCTGGTCCTGGCCCATTATTTGATTCAAGCTGGCTTTTGTTACGGTCAGCCCCTCGTAAATTTCCCAGAAACCGGGGACATCACTACGGTCATCCTGTTCGCCTCCATGACAGAACGACCAAACTCCGTATTGCGGTATGTGAAGGATCTCCCCCTCAAGTGAGCCCGGGATAAACAGTAGCACGAAATCCAGATCGTAATCTTCGATTGTCCGGATATCTTCCTCTGTCAAACTCCGAGATGTGGCGCTTCCCTCTAACTGGCATCGAATGTGGTCGATTGAGGCTAGCTCTTTTGTTAAATCGACTGATGAGATGCAGGATGGGTGATCTATCGACGAGCGGTACCAGTCCCAAAACGTCCTGTATACACCTTCTCTGGAGGTTTCCCCAACGCCTGGGAGAGACGAATTTGGTATTGTTTCTGTCTCAGTATATGTAGGTTCTCCATCGTCAACGATCAGGAGTTCGAGGTGGGTGCATTCAAGATCGCGTAATTTCTTAAGACACTCCGCCTGCCAGTCCGGAAAAATGGTTCCAGCAGCCAGGATTCCAAACGTCAGTTCTGAAGAGCTCTCCGACATAATCTGTCTATTTCAGTGTAATGTGACTCGATTGTTATCGACACTTCACGATGTAGTCAGGTCTGTTCTTGCCACGGGCACGCACCCGTTGCCACAAACAACAGACGCCAATAGGGATCGAACGATCACTCTAATCCCACTGTGAGTCCCCCATGGGAGTGGTGCTAATTCCCTGCGGCACTCCTGCTGACGCTGTCTCCGTCTTGAAGACTTTTGTAGTTGTGATACCTTTTATCAGTGAAATCATCGAACTTACCATTCTCGAAGGCCTCCTTTATTTCATTGACTGCGCCACGGATAGTACGTTGAGTCTCGTAATCAACTGTCTCTCGGATCTTGGAGAAGTCTACCCTGTAGCTACGCTCGTCTTCCTCTTCGGGGTAGGGCTCAATCTCTGCCTGCGGGAAGCACTCCGAGACGATGGCTCCGATCTCTTTAATTCTGTAGTTTTGCTCATTGGATCCAACATTGAATACTTCGCCGCTCACTTCTTCGATTGGTGATTCGAGGCAGGCAATGAATGCCCGCGTAGCGTCGGCTACGTGGATATTCGGCCGATATTGGTTGCCACCGAAAATAGGAATCTCGCCCTTATTATATGCCTTGGCGGCCAGGATGTTCACAACAAGGTCAAACCGCATTCGAGGAGAAAGACCATACACAGTGGCCATCCTTAGGACAGTCGGATGAAAGGTGTTGTCTGCGAGTTCAAGTATGGCTTTCTCCGAATTGATTTTTGTTTTGGTGTACAGTGAGAGCGGATTGAGTTTGGACTCTTCGGTAAGCAATGAACTCTCGTCTTCAGTTCGCCCGTACACACTACAGGTTGAGGCAAAGAAGAACCGATTGACCTGGTGATAATCACAGAGTCTTGCTGCCATCGTGGCAGCGTGATAGTTCATCTCTAAGGTCTTTTGCGTATCGATACTGGAAGCGGGATCGCCGACCAACGCGGCAAGATAAATAACCGCATCAACTCCGCAAATCGCCTGTGTGACCGTTTCGATGTTTCTCATATCACCCTGTGTAAACGAAAAGCGGTCATGTGCAGTCAACGATCGAATGCCGTGGTTGCCGTAAAGCAGATTGTCCAAAACATTGACTTCGTATCCCTCGTCGAGTAACTGGCGGCACAAAGTCGAACCGAGATATCCAGCGCCCCCGATGACTAGCACTCTGTTAATGCCATTTCTGACCGCCGGCCGTTCCTCGATACCATCGCCAGTCACCGAAACATTCCGAGCATCGATGACACGATCGTTCTCGTCCAGAACGGGGATGAGCAGCGTTCCGCTCGATCCTGCCCGCTCCCGTACTTTCTGAAGGGGAAGGTTCGACATGAAGTCGGCTTCCGGCCAAGAATTGCGGATGTATACCGGATCCTCGGTTAGAACCCTTCTCACGGAGGCGTCGAGATCAAGGCCATCAAGGATTCCACGACGGATATCACCATCAGTTACCGTCCCAACAAGTCGCTCCTCATCGTTGACAACGATCACTGATCCCTGTTCGTTCCGATCGATTGCTTCCATTGCTTCAGTCAATGACAGTGTTTGTGGTATTCGATATTGTGTCATTTGATTAATTTATATTCACAGCATTCGTTGATTCCTTCTTCAACAGCCGTGACGATTCGTTCAACCTCTTCAGAAGAGAGGTCGGGGTGTAGCGGTAAGGAAAGTACCCGCGAGGAGATCTCGTCTGTTACCGGAAGCGATTCGCCTCCCTGCTTATGGGTATCTCGGTAATACTGTGTCGCATGAATCGGCGGGTCCCAGTAGACTTTCGATGAAATATCATCCTCAGATAACTTTTCAACGACAATATCTCTGTTTACATCGCTATCGAAAAGTACGGTGTACAGTTGGTAGACATGGCGACCATCTGTACCGCGTGCATGTGGTCTAACACCCGGCATTGATTCGAAAGCACGATTTAGGCGCTCGGCAACCCTCCGACGTGCTTCGATAATCTGCTTGACCTTGTCTATTTGTGCGCATCCGACGCTCGCTGTTAAGTCCGACATCCTGTTGTTAGTTCCAAGCGATACGTATGTTCCAGAGCCAGTATCCTCAAAGTATGCTGATGAGGCGCGACCATGCGACGTATACCGTTGGAGATTCCGAGCAATTGTGTCGTCGTCGGTGAGGACCGCGCCTCCTTCTCCAGTAGTAATAACCTTGTTCTGACAGAAGCTTAAAGCAGCACTATCGCCGAACGTCCCAACCTTCTTCCCGTTCAATTTGGCACCGAGTGCCTCCGCTGCATCTTCGACAAGGGCGAGATCGTATTCGTCTGCAAGTTTAGCGAGTTCATCAATTCGACAGGAAGCACCGTAACAGTGCACTGGCAGAATTGCTGCCGTATCTGCCGTTATCCGCCTTTGAACATCGTGTGGATCAAGTCCCAAGGTATCAGGTTCAATGTCTGCAAATACGGGTTCTCCACCAGCTAGTCTAACTGCATTCGCCGTAGCAATAAACGTAAATGAGGGAACGATCACTTCATCATCGCCACCAATACCGAGTGCTTTCAGCGCCGCGACGAGAGCCGTCGTCCCAGAGTTGACTGTGACGGCATGTTCACGGTCAAAATACTGTTCCAGTTTCGCCTCGAACCGGTCCACGTACGGTCCTTTCGCCCAATACCCACCTCTCGTGATCGAATCAATCGCGTTCTTTACTTCGTCCTCGTCCCAATAGATTTCGAATACTGGAATTGAATTTGTCATTGTTTGTGAATCTGTCCAAATGCCACCTCGGGATTCTACGTGAAAAAGGTTGGTCCACAATATATTTTACGTACAGAACGCCACGTAGAGGATTGGATCCACGAATCAAACGATATTGAGTTCTTCGGCCGCCCTTCTCCCGCTAGTCAGGTACAGACAGTAACAAGAACGACCGCGGTAGAAACTCGCGACATAAGCTACCCCCACTGGCAGAGATTACTCATTGGACGCTTCTCAGGCTCAACTACTGAGCAAATAAGAGGTTGCCCACCGGTACAGACTACAATGTCAACTACCCCTCCCTACTCGCTCCCTTCGCTCTGCTTCGGTCGCTCCTTGAGGAAGGGGACTCCGCGCTACCGTTTTAGTTGAAACTCATCAGGCGGCTACGACTCTTTCATCATATCTAATATCTGATTTAGCACAACTGCAGAGAAGAGGCAAAGCGTGCCGACAATGATACTAAACAAGCTGATGAGTAGACGCCACTGGGGGAAAATACTGGTTGATTGGTATAGCATTGCGCTGTGGCCGGCGATTACTCCACCAAGAATCAGCGCAAAGAGTCCAGGGACTCCAAAGAACACAAGCGGATGCTGATTTCGAATTAATTGTAACACGACTACTAATACTGAAAGACCATGGCGTAGTGGATTGGAGTTTTGTCCATCCACTTCTCGATATTTCACGTCAATCGGGACTTCCTTGATTTCAAGGTCCTCATCCATAGCCGCACTAATCATTTCGCTTTCGACGCCGTATCCATTCGTGGTTATAGAGAGTTCCTCAATTGCGGTTGGCGAGAGTGCACGGAATCCGCTCTGTGAGTCTGAGACGCTCTTGCCAGACGAACCCGCAGTAGCAAAATCAAGTACCTTCTGCCCAAGCCGACGATAGAGAGGTGTTTCTGTCTTGTTCTGGTCGATATATCGACTCCCAATGACCATGTCACACTCATGTTCAACGATTGGCTTGGCGACGCTACGGATATCTCTGGGTACATGCTGACCGTCACCATCTAATAACACCATCCCATCGTACTCCCCATTCTGAAATTGAGTAAATATCGTCTGAATAGCGGCTCCTTTCCCCCGGTTTACGTTATGGCAAATCACAGTCGCACCTGCCTCGCGTGCAATATTGGCGGTCGCATCTCCACTCCCGTCGTCGATAACAAGGACGTTATCCGTTAGCGTCCTTACAGACAGTACGATACTCCCGATGGCAATTTCCTCATTATAGGCAGGAATCCCGACGAGAATATTGGAAAATTTCTCTCTGGAGGCGACTGTACCTTTTCCGTCACTGCGACCGGATTCTATTGAAGCCATGATGATTAATAGCAGTAGTGCTTCATCGTTAGGTTCGTAATGACAATGGCCGTGGATGGCTACTTATCTCTTGTCCCACAAAGAGTGTTCTAACATTCTGTTTGCCAGGTGAACTACCCCTGCCTACTCGCCGCCTTCGGCGGCTCCTTGAGGCAGGGCTTCCTGCTTCTAAGATGCGCTTTGCAGGAACTATCGTGATTCCCGTGGGGACGCTGTATCCCCTCCTATTGCGCTCCTGAAGGGAGGGGGCTTAGCGCCTGCTAACAGCTAATCATAGCCCTGCGTAGCGTGATATCTCTAGTGCCGATTTCTACACATAGCCACATATTGATAGACTTTTAATAAGATGTCTTCCTAACCTATCAAATTATTTGTACAGAATAACATCCGAGTACTCAATGAACTATAGCGACTGTTAAGTGAGCGTAGTAATTGCCGCCCGAGTGCAAATTAATATTGAAATTACCAAAAATTGTGAAATGGTACGTAAAATTAATTTATTTGTTACTACATAACAAAAAACGTTGATAATAGACACTCCCGTCATTACACGGATACCTCTGTAGGAGGCTTGAGTGTGAACAAAAGTAAAAGCCAGAACGGAGAAGACTCGTCAATACCAAGAGCGCTGATACACAAGAAAATCCTCGATACAGCGAAAGAGCATCCCACAGCATCAATTCGAGAACTCGCTACAAAAGTCGACGGTGCTTCGAAACACCTCGTCGAGCGTGTGATAGAGCAATACGGAGATCCTGTTCACGATGAAGAAGAGGGCGACTCCGATAGTAACGGCGAGAGTATCATTGAAGACGAACAAAATAGTGAAAAATCGGTGTTGGGTCATGAACAAAGGAATGAGCAAACTCCGAATGAAAAAGAATCAAACATGGTAGCACATGCCGAAACGGAGATCGACAATATTTCAGAACAACAAGAAAAACCGCAGGAAGCCGCTAATACTCAGAAAGAAAGCGCCAAAACGGAGGCAGATGGTGAAACGGTTGCATCACCGGTGGAGAATTCCAGTAATGGAAAAAGGGAACCGAGTAGTAATTCTTCAGCTCCGGATCCAGATCAACTTACTGAAAAACAAATACGAGTTCTTCTCGCAATTCGTGATCGACCGCACGCAACCCAAGCAGAACTGTCGGAGCTCTTTGACATCAGCCGAGCGACTATCAGCCAACGAGTCAACGCTATTGAGGGATTCGAGTGGAGGAATAGACAAGAAATCGTTGATGCTGTATTTACCGAAAATGAATCAATGGCCGACAGCGAGGACACGCACGAATCTGTTGAAGAACTAAGGTCACATATAGATCAGCTTAGAAAGCGCATCGAATCGTTAGAAGGGGCCGTTGAGGAAGTAAACGAGTCCACGCAAACTCCCTTTGCGAATCCAGAACTCGCCACCAAAATTGTCAGAGCTTGTGTTGAGTCTAACCAGGTCACCGAAGAAGACGAAGAGGAAATAATAAAGGAATTGATCGGGTCAGGCTGTCCGTGAAACAAGCCTTTGAAATCGACCAGAAATTCTCTCGGGTCTAAGCAGTAGTTGCTGAAGTAGCGGAGAGTCGATTGTCATCGCTACCGTCCCCTTGATCTGGTCGAGACAGCCGAGCAAAACCGGTGAGCAGGCCGGCGTAGTCGCTGTTTCCTGAGATTGAGTTCGATGTCCCCGACAACGGGACATATCCGTACGAAGGACTTCCAACGAATCCTTCGCACGGATATCATTCGACAATGAGTTCGCTAACACGGGCGCGAAAGCCTATCAACTCGCTCACGGTGACAACGTTGCGGTCGACACACAGTCACAGCATTCATTAGCGAGAGCATTGCTGTAGCATCTTCGTGGGCTGGCTGCAGACAACGTCCACGGCCAGTTCGACCGTATCCGCAAACCCCCCGTCGGTCTCAGAATAACCTCTCTCCGTGAAGATCGGCTGAGCGCAGCTCTTATTTGAAGCCACGTGATACGCTATAGCCCGCTAAACGTGAATCGGCTTTTATAGTAATTAGTGTCGTACCAGGTTTAAAAGATTACAACACTATGTTTGTAATCTACTGTGCTAGGAATAACATACCTCCAGAAAGATATGCTGATTATAACGACAGTCAGTATCTAGTGTACCACATTTTATAGGCTAGATTTGGTATACGTGGCCAGATCTCAGGAAGCGTCTGTCTAGTCATATACATATTCCCCGGTAGCAAAAATCAAGTGGTGATATCACTGTACCTCTTATTAGTTATTTGATAGTATTTAAACGATTTTACTATGTGAAGATCACTGTTCACCGTTCATCCGATAACTTCCTCATGGCCGTAAGAAGCGCCAGGCGATCAGGCTGGCAGTTACAAACAACCCAAGTTCGAACCACACTGTAGTACTTAGGTCAAGTCGTGCCAAATGTGCGCCAAAGCTTTGTGGTGTAGAATATTCGAGTGGTGGGACAACCGGCCATAGCAGAAATCCAAGAGCCTCGAAATCGCCCTGGATAAGCGGGTAAAGCGCGTCACCGACAAGATGTGTACCGTAGCCGATACCAAATGCGGGGCCAAGGTCGGGAACACGATATCGACGAGCGAGAACCGTCACGCCCACAATAACAAGAGCAGTAACGAACACCGAGTGAGCGAGTGACCGACCATTTGGTAGGAGTTGTACCGTCCACGCAAGCGGTTTATCGACCAGATCAGGCAGCTGTGTCCCCAGTATGAGTGTCGCTATCGAGGCTCGTGTCATCCTTGCATCCTCACGGCTGCGGCTATATACAAAATAGCAGAGGTAGCCAAACGCAAGATGTCCCCATGGCCACATTAGTTACGTTTATGCGCGACATCAAATACCGGTTTCGATGCGATGAGTCTGTGACCTTGGCGACGCCATCTTTTGCGACGACGAGTTCCGACAGCACCAAACAAGATATACTACTTAAATCCCACAATATAATCTCTAAATTGTCCCTTTTGTATTTATTTTTTACAAAAGAACAATATAATTCTATTTAACATTATATATTCGCATACATTTACTAATTTTGTATTTGTAACCCTGT
The DNA here is from genome assembly GCF_037338445.1 of Salinibaculum sp. SYNS191. NCBI lineage: Archaea > Methanobacteriati > Methanobacteriota > Halobacteria > Halobacteriales > Haloarculaceae > Salinibaculum > Salinibaculum marinum. Next base: position 3,071,173 of record NZ_CP147838.1, on the reverse strand, counting down.
TTCGCTAAGATGTCTTTGTACAGAAGGCGATAGAAACTCAGAGGAGGAGACGTGGAAACGTGGGAAGCAGGACCACAATGACCGCCATCCAACCATAGAGGATTAACAGTGGTTGATTCAATCGTGTGCAACGGAAGCTCTCGCGGAAAGAACATCGCGCTGCCAACGGGGAGAATCAACAGAAATGACTGTCGATCGATACGCCGAATTTATAGGTAAATTTCGAGATTTCTCCACAAAGGGTCGAACAGCTACGCATAGTCGAACTCCCGGGAAATGCACGCCTGTCATGAACGCAGGCTCCGCTCCCCATCAGAGGGAAGTCTGGGCAACGCCAGTCTCGGCATCCGTTTCTGCCTTGCTTTCGATGATCGACAGTAGTTCTTGCATGAACTCCGAGACCGTATTGCCCATCACCAGGACAGGCCAGTCGTCTGCAAGCGCAGCTTCGAGGACATCTGCCGGGGACTCGGTATCCTCGTCGTGCACAACGGCAGGGAAAGAAGCGTGGCGGTCGAACAACGTCGCGTCCTGGCCGACGACCCGGGCCTGTGCGATGGCACCACGGTCGGCCAGCGCGTCGAGATAGTCGAGGAATCTCGCTGTCCGTCCACGGCGGTCCTCCCGGAGATAGAGCAACGGCTGGACAACGTCGCCGTCTCCCGCCACGAGTCGCCGCCGGATGAGCTCGGTACTCTGGACGTCGTTGGCCGCGGCAGCGTTGAACACCCGTCCATTCGACAGGTGCGTCCAGGCAACGTGCATCCGATCTAGATACGACATGAGTTTCTCCTCCTCCAGCGGTGGTTCGTCGACCGCTTGCAGGACCGGATTAAGGCCATAGACGATTTCGGCTCCCGGAATATCCTGATTTTCCTCGGGGACCCGGACGTGCGTGATCGTCGCGTCCCGCCGGTCGAGTTCCGCTTCGAGGTAGTCCCTGAGTGGCTGGTCTCGCTCACCGCTGATGACGTGGGTCCCTGCTGGAATCGACCGGGCGAGCGAGCGAGCAATCTGCAATCGGTTGGCGCCCAGTGTGTCCATATGGTCTTCGCGGACGTTGGTGAGAAAGACCACGTGCGGGCGGACGAACTGTTCGTTGACGAGCCGGGTCGTGTACCCCCGAATCCCCTGGTTCTCGACGACTGCTGCGTCGACGTTCTCGAACTGGCGGAGCTGGCGTTCGTTCTCGTAGAGCCTGACTTTCGCCGGCCGTTCGATCTCGTGGCGCGTCCCGTTGTAAATCGAGGTCGGGGCGACGCCGGTCACCTTCGCGTACGTATCGTAGTCTCGGTCGTGGAGGATATCGTGCAGCCACTGGACAGCGGTGGATTTCCCGCGCACCCCGGTGACCGAGATACGGATACCAATATCTGAGAGTCGCCGCCTGTGGATGGGGCCGCTGCCGGCGAATTCCTGTGCAATGGTGCGGAGTCTGCGTCCCAACTGGGGCAGCGATGGGACTCTCATGATGGTCGCTCCTCCGGATTGACGTCTTCAGCCTCCCAGATGGCACTGATGCTGTCGAGGTCAGATGGCCGGATAGCTTCGAGGTGATACCCCTCCAGCAAGGCCAGGCCAACGATCAGAGCCCCGCCGAGGAGGTGCTCGATGCCGATTTGGACGAGCATACCGTCAGGGAACGGCGTCAGAAAGAGCCTGGCAACACCCGAGAGTACCACGAAGACACCAGCCGCGACCACCAGCGACGCTCGCCGTTCGGCGGGAGCAACCGTGTGCAGGTTGTACGCGCCGACGCCGCCGAGGATGCCAGTGAAAAACGGGAGCAAGCCGTTGGCAAACGACAGCGCCGGGGCAATCGAGATTGTCACGAGGAGCCCGAAGATGACCCCCATCGAGAGTAACACCCGTCCGTAGATGAGCGTCCACGAGTGCAGCAACTGGATGCCGGCGTAGGCACTGACGGCCCCGACGAGGTACAGCAAGAGCAACCACTCGTTGCGGAGCGCGAACAGCACCAGCAGCGGCAACACGATGAGGCCACCGATGCGAAGCCCCCACCGCGCCCGGACGGCCTCGGAGAAGAACAGTCCCAGTCCGAGCATGCCCAGTTCCTTCGGGAAGGGAAGAATCGTCGGATGGCTACTCCCACGGACAACCAATCCGAAGGCATTCGCGATGTCCGACTTCGGGCCGAGCAAGACCGGCGGCGTCACCGTCGACAGCGGGGTGAGACCGACGAAAATCACCAGACCGATACCGACGACAACCAGGAACAGTAGCAATGCCATACTCCACAGGGCGTCGACGATACGGCGCTCTGATGGGAGTCGGTGGAAATTGTACGCCGCGATGCCTGGGAGCACGCTGCCGATGAATCCGAGTTCACTAATAACACCCGCGGGTCCCAGGCCGAGCGCGACGAACGCGTAGACAAGCAGTGGGACGAGTCCGCTGGTGACGATCGCGATGACGAACAGCGGACGGCCATACAGCAGGAGTCGTCGTTTGACGATCCACAGCGAGACGTACCCGCCGATGACGCTCATCACCAATACCGGGAATGTCCCGAAGGTCCGCAGCGTGTAGATTGCAAAGAGGGGGACGATGATCACACCACCCAGTCGCAGGCCCTGGAGTTGCGCGGCGATGATGCCGCCGAGCAGACCGAGTATCATCAAGACAGTGACGACGAGCATGTGTTGTGATTCGGGCGTCAGGTGTGTCGGCAGCCCTCGTCGGGACGGAGGCGACGGGTCCAGTTACTCTTGAAGGACAGCACAAGCGATGCCCTGTGCGTGCCCCGAGTGCTGAGTACCTTGGTTGCCACCCCAGTGCTCGACGTCGGCAGACTCATCTGCTGCCAATTGGTACTCATATTGAGATACTCTTCTATGTAATCTACATTGGACAATACAGTAAGTGTATATAAACCAATCGGCCAATTGTGAACCGCCTCGGGGTCAAGCCCCGAGGCACTCGTCTTGTTCATTTGTAGACTTCACGGGCCGTCGGGTAGTTGTCGTCGATTGCTGAGAGATTCAGGAGAGCCACCTCCGTAATCGGTGTGCCCCACTTGTGTTTCGCGATCATCGTCGCCAAGAGGGCACATTTCACCGACGGCTTCTCCATGGCCAAAGGATGAATTTACCCGTATATAAATGATGTTAATGGCTGTTAACAGTAGTGGAAACAACTATACACACGTAGTCGTTGTTTCTCTGTATGAGCAGTATGGACCACGAGGCCGATCGCGGGAAAAAGAAGGAACTCCGGAAGGAGCACCCCAGCGGATGGCTCTATCTCACACAGCACGACGCCATCCCGATCTTGGTAGACGCGTTGCTCGATCTGCCGCCGAACCGCGAGTTCAACAAAACCGAGCTTGCAGACCACGCCGGTGTCACGCGCCAAACCGTTGGCAACTACACCGACCTCCTTCTTGAGGTTGAACTCATCGAGGAAGTTCCGAACACGTCCCCACGTCGGTACCGGGTCGCAGACAGCAACGTAGTCCGAGAGCTCTTCGAGCTGAACAGCGCTCTCAATAACGTCGGTGGCGCTTGAAATCCTCCCACGCCGAAAGCGCGAGGCTTTCTCCTCGCATTTCCGCATACAGCAGTTGACTCCCTGCGAGAACTCCTCGAGACACGCTCTGAGAGACGCCTCTGCGATGGCCATGAGCGAACCACTGGAAGTACTGGCTTTGAATCCGACAGCGAGAGAGTGACAGCCAGGTGTACACAGTGGGGAAAATACCATCCAGATGGGAAATACTTTTTACAGATGCGTTGATATGTCAAGGTGCGGTGCGGTGATGGGAAGGCGCGGTTCGTCGACTCACGTCGAGTTGGATCGTTGGCCACAACCCAAATCCCCCCAAGGGCCACCCCCAACCCCCCTTTCCACTTTTGACTCCTTGCACCAGACGGGTTTCAGAGGCATCATCAGGTAGCGACGGGCGTCTGACAGGTGTCGAGCCGGTTGCTGTCACTCACGCCGAGACAGTAACCACTCAGCCCGTCTAAACTATGAGAGAACTGCAAGCGGGCGAATGCGCGAGAGGTACAGACTCGCCAGGAGACCACCGAGCAGACTCACGCAGACGGCAACTGAGAAGCCCGCACCCAGAACGCGAGGGGAGAGCGTCACGACGTTCTGAAAGCCAGTCAGCGACGCGGCGATGGCGTTGAGCAGCCAGACACTGGGGACCGTGAGCGCAATTCCGACGATGCCGCCGACAATACCGATGGTGAGGGTGTGGACGCTCACGAGTGTCAGAAGCGAGCCCGAAGAGGTTCCGATCGCCCGTAACGCGGCAAAGCCTCGCTTGTGCCGGACGATATACGAAAGCTGGAGATTGACGAGCAACAGGATACCTGCAACCACGGCGAGTAAGGCAAGACTCGCCCCACTGACGATGACGAGCGTCTGCTCCTCCGCAATTGCACGCAATTGCTCGCGATTCGTTCGAACCGTGTAGCTGGGATAGGTCTCCTCAAGGGCAGCCTTCACCGCAGAGACGTTCTCGCCATCGCGAACGTCGACGGTGATGAAGGTCGCGCGGTCGCTCGTCGTGGTGCCGACGATTTGCTGGAGTTCGCTCAGATGCAGCGTCACCGTCGGCGAGCCGATGAATCGCGAATACGTTGGGGAGACACCAACCACTGTAAACTCCTGCTGGCGCGCCGTTGCGAGCGTGCCCCCGACGTGAATCGAATCGTTGACGCCGACACCCAGCAAGTCGGCAGTCCGCTGGTCAATCACTGCCTCGTGAGTCATCGGGCCGTCGTAACTGCCGTTGGCATAGTGGACGTCTCTGGATTGAAACGGCCGCCCCGCAGTAATCCGCACCGAGGGGCCACGAGCGGGTGCGCCCGCAGCGACGATGGTCTCGAACTGTGAGGTGTTGCGACCAGCATACACCGTCTGGAAGCCCATCGGGACGGCCGTTGCGACAGTGTCGCGCTCGCTAATCTCCTCGGCGACGCTGTGAGCACCGACGAGCGAGCCTTCGAAGCCACCGACCGTGCCGGGCTGGAGTTCGATCGGCCCGCCCGTGATCCACAGGTCGCGACCGGACTGGTCGAATTTCGCCTGGCCTGTCTCGACCACGCCCAGGCCGACGCTGACGAGCAAGACCGCCGCGAGGACGGCCATCGCCACGCCGAGGACTGCAAGCACCGTGCGCATGCGTTCGTGACGCAGTTGGGCCAGCGTCACCCCCGTCAGGGCGCGCAGGCGAGTCAGCAGGCTCATCGACGTAACACCTCCAGCGCATCGGTGCGCCGGCCGAGCAAGGCGGGATAGAGCGCGCCGACGATGCCGATGAGCACCGTCACGACCAGTGCATAGCCGAGCAAGACGATGTCGAAGCGCGCGACGGTCTCGACGCCAAGCAGCGCGTGGCCGAAGGCGTTGACGCCCAGAATGGCGAGCACACCGAGTACGACGCCGACGAGCCCGCCCAGCATGGCGGCGATGATGGTCTCGGCAGCGATCAACAGCGAGAGCGAGCGCCGCGGAAACCCAATCGCTGCCAGCGTCCCGAGTTCGTGCCGGCTGGCACTCACCTCCAGCCCCATGAGCGTCGTGACGAACAACACCCCAACGACGGCTGCGGCGACGAAGGCGGCAACGGCGACTGCCAGCGGCAGGTTCGACGTCGAGATAGATTGTGCGCCAAGGCCGCTTTGCGTGACGACAGAGGTCTGGGGATACAGCTGTTCGAGGTCCTCTTTGACCTCGCTGTCGTCGGTACTGACGAGAATCTGGTCGGCCTGGTCACCAGTTGCCGCGCCCGTCACGGTCTGGAGTTCGCTCAGGTGAAGTAACGCAACCGGCGTCGCTCCGGCCCCCGTCGTAACGTCGCCCCCGGAGATATTCGCCACGGTGAACGAACGATTCACGCCTCGCTTATCGAGTGTCAGTGACGACCCGACCGAGGCATTCGTCACCGTCGCAGCAGCCTCACTGAGTGCAATCTCGCCAGTCCAGGTTCCGTTGTAGGTCCCGTTGGCGAAGTAGGGGTCGCCGGCGGAGAGTGTCGACGTCGAGAGCCCCAGGACGCTCGCGTCGGGTTCGGCGACGACGCCCATGGCCAGGATGTAGGTTCGCTCGCCGGTCTCCTGATCTCGCACCGGGAGTAACTCCAGTAAGACCGGGAGTGAATACTCGACGCGGCTGTCGGTGCTAATCTCTTGGCTCGTGGCGTGGACGTCGCCGAGTTGGAGGCCATCCGTCGACACTGCGACCGACTGGACGTTGGCGTTCTCCGGGAGAATCCAGTACTGGACGTCGTCGCTCTCGACGACGGACTGGGAGGCAAGCCCCAGAGAAACCCCCGTGACGGCGACCATGAGGCCAACGGCCAGCCCAACGCCGAGGACAGTAAGGACGACGCGCTGGGGGGCAACGCGGGTGCGACCGACCACCCGCGCCCAGGCCAGTCGAAGCAACGAGGCGAAGCGACGCATGGGCATGCTACGTTCGAGTGCGGATGCGGCCATCGCGCAGGTGGATGACCCGGTCACAGACGTCGAGTGCCTGTGGGTCGTGCGATGCGAGGACGACCGCTCTGTCGGCTGCGATCTCTCGAAGCAACGAAAGCACCTGCTCACTGGTCTCCGTATCCAGTTCGCCCGTCGGTTCGTCAGCCACGACGAGGCCGGGCTCGCTCACGAGTGCCCGGGCAATCGCAACGCGTTGTTGTTCACCACCGGAGAGCTGACCCGGCTTGTGTGTGAGCCGCTCGCCAAGGCCGACGGCTTCGAGGTGTGCAGTGGCACGCTCACGACGCGTCGACGTTCCGACGCCCAGTTCGACGAGTGGCAAGGCAACGTTCGCGCGTGCCGACAGCGCGGGGAGGAGATGAAAGCGCTGGAAGACGATGCCAACGTGTTCGAGGCGAAAGCGAGCCCGCTGTCGAGAGCCGAGCGATGAGACGTCCTCGCCATCGAGCGTGACCGTCCCCTCCGTCGGCGTATCCAGCCCAGCCAGCAGGTGAAGTAACGTGGACTTGCCGCTTCCAGAGGGGCCGGCAATGCCGACGAGTTCGCCTCGCGCAATCGAGACGGAGACGTTCTCGAGTGCGGTGACGGTACTCCCCGAAGCACCGAGGACGCCAGTGCTCCCCCGGGTGTACTCGCGAGTCAGGTTCTGTGCGCTGACGGCCGTCTCGGTCTGCTCCTGAGCGGCTGTGTCACCGTCCGTCTGAGCCATCAGTCAGTAAGTATGTTCACCCAGAATGTGCCGACTAATGAAACCTCCCTTACTCGGCGGCGAGGGTGAGCGTCCTGGGAGGACACTATCACGGCAATAGAATGTGGACAGAGAGTGCGACATCAGTACTCAGCCGCGAAGTGAGTGCCAGAAAAGAACGCTCGCGACGAAAAACAGCCCCACCTCGAATCCAACGGTCGGACTCACCTCCAGTCGGGAGACGTGTGCACCGAAGCTCTGTGGCGTCGAATACTCGATTGGTGGGACGACGGGCCAGAGTAGAAATCCAAGGGCTTCGAAATCGCCGGCGAGGAGTGGATACAGGCCATCGCCGGCGAGATGGGAACCGTAGCCCAGCCCGAAGGCAGTGCCGACTGCAGGGACGTCGTATCGTCTGGCGAGGACGACGACGGCGCCGATGACCAGCGCCGTGATGAATACCGAGTGTGCAAGCGAACGCCCATTCGGAAGAAGGGAAACCGTCCAGGCAAGTGGTTTGTCGACCATATCCGGAAACTGTGTCCCCACCGCGAGTGCTGCCGTCGGGGCGAACCCTCCTGATGTGGCGGTATCACCACGGTCGACGAACAGTGCCAGGAGGTATCCCAGCCCAAAATGTCCCCAGGGCCACATCGTGTCGCAACTCGCGCAAGCAGCGGTTATCCGTTTCGGTCGAAGAGAGTCCCCACAGTGTCGCCGTGGGCCATCATCGAATGGGTGGTGAACCATCGAGACAGCAGGGAGGACAGACTGTGCTGTCGTCTGAGGGTGGTGAGAGAACCGGAGTCGGGAGGACGCCTGCTGCTAGATTTGGGATGTGTGAAGGAGTGGCCCAGGCGTCCATCTCACCTGTGGATGGTGAGTTCCCGACTGCCACCCCGACGGCGGCATGTCGAATGTAAAACCTTTGCCAATTATATATTTTGGTTTTGAGAGGATGTGATGCTGTTTGGTAGAATACACCAGTTGAGTAGCTGCTCGTGCTCTCGCCAGCAACCGATGAGACGGCACAATTTAGAAAGTTAAGAGAAATTATATTTTTGGCTCTGTAGTTTCGGTAGACGCGAGGGGTACGACTGCGTTATTGCCGTAGAAAGCGAAGAGACAGATTAGTTTGACATCCGAAATCCGTCTCTTCACTCGTGTTACGGTGGCTGAAGGTGAATCAGTTGTCAATAACCCCCGACGAACCCGCCGACCCCGAAGGGGATGGCGGGTTCGCCAAGTGGGCGATGCTCTCGCTGCATGCACTTCGCATCGAGCTGGGCAAATCCTACCGGGTCGCGGTGGATTTGCTCAGCGAAATGCCCGGCGTCCTAGAAGAGATTGGCCTCACGCGGCTGCCTCACTACACGGTTCTCCGCACGTGGTTCGCACGGATTCCCACCGCGACTTAGCGTGCGTTTCTCGGGGCCTCAGCCGAGAAACGCACTGGCCACGCCGCCATCGATTCGACCGGCTTCGACCGCGATCAACCGAGCCGCCACTACGCCAACCGCACGCACTACCACGTTCGAGCGTTGAAAGTCACTGCCCTCGTGGATGTCGAAACTCTGTACATCACCGACATCCACTCGACGACCTCGAAGAAACACGACGCAAAGATCGGCCCGCAGGTCGCCCGGCGCAACGCCGGCGACCTGCGAAGCCTTGCCGCTGAGCGAGGCTATGACGCGAAAGCCTTCCGCGACGAACTCCGTGAAAACGGCATCAGACCGCTGATCAAGCACCGGATCATGAACCCACTCGATCACGCCCACAACGCCCGCATGGACGGTGATCGGTATCATCAGGGTTCCATGTCAGAAACTGTCTTCTCGTCAATCAAGCGCACGCTCGGCGCTGCCGTGCATGCGCGGAGTTGGTGGCTTGAGTTCCGTGAAATGCTGCTGAAAGCGACCGTCTACAACCTCCGCCGGAGCGTCCGACACCCGTGAAATCGACCGCAGTGTACCGAAACTACAGAGCCATATTTTTGAGAGTACCTCCGTAGAAATATGGCTAATATGATATTGACAATAATGGGAGAGACAGCCAGTGACAACGAAAATCAAGTGACTGACGATGGCCGAGACATACTGTTATAACTCAGGTGTCAGTTTCTATCGACAGGTCTTTGTGAGCATTGTCGAAAGTGTGGCGCATGTCGGTTATCGATGAAGAGGGAGACCTGTTCGGGGTCGTGAACGCTGTCGATGCCGCGGCCCTCCTTCTCGTGTTCCTGGTGGGTGTTGGCTCTGTTTTCGTACTGACTGGTCCCGCACCAGCCGAGGAAGAGACGATATTGACCCAGTCAGTAACGATCGAAACGAGCGGCAATACAGCAAACGTATCCACGCTGCAATCGGGGCCAGTAGAAAGTCCCGACGTTGTGAATATCACTGACGTCAGGCGTCTCGACAGCGATGGGAAGCGCTGGGCGCTCGATGTTCAGCTGGTCATCAATACGACTGAGGAGGGACTGAGTTCCTTCCACGGCGAGCGACTGTTCATCGGTCGGAGTGTGACGCTTGAATTGGGTGGTACATCGGTGTCGGGAAGGATTACGGACGCACGCGAACCCGAAGAGATTGCAAAACAGGCGATTCCAACACCGACGCCCACTCCGACGCCGACTGCGACGGCAACAGCGACTGGCACACCAACGGCTACTGCGACGGCGACTGCAACTGCGACCGCGACACAGGAACCCGTCACTCGGACAGTGACTGTCAAAACTGAGGTAAACCAGAGCGTTGCAAACGCTCTCGATGAAGGGCCAGTGTCAGCATCGGATGTACAGGAGATCCGTGGTATCACGCAGATTCTCGATTCCGAGGAGACGGTTGAGCTGGAACTCCAACTCGAACTTGTGGTCGAGGAACGTGATGGGAGGGTATACTTCCGCGGCGTGGCTATCGACTCAGGGACACAGCTCCGGCTGGATTTGGACCCCGCAGTGACTGTGACCGTGACTGACGTATAGTACGTCCTGAATGCGAGCGGCTACTCTCTGTTATCGTGACCTTCGTTCTCTGGGTTTGAATTCCTGTCAGTCTCGGGTGGCTCGGGTGGAGTGAGTACACGTCCCAGAAGTCGTCCGAGACGCGTCTCTGACGCTGCGTCGAGCATCTGCACGCCTCGGTGTTCGATACGCTTGAGCGTGGACGTTCTGTAGGACCGCGCCAGGGGTTGGATGATTCGATCGAGGACCGCGAGGAGTGGGCCGACAGTGTAGGTCTCGCGCAGGTCGATGACGATTACCTCGGGGTCGGGCTCTGCAGTGAGCCACCGGTAGAGAAAGGAGTGCTGTAGCCAGTGACTGACCGTTGTGGTTGTGCGTGCAATGGTACTGGCCTGCAGCGCTCGTTGGAACGCAGCCATACCCTCAGAGAGCAGACTGCGCACCATCGCGAAGAGCGAGAAAAGCTGTGAAGATGTGAGTGCCGCAGTGAGACGCGAGGTGTCCACAGCAGTCTGGAGACGGCGTCGAACCGTCCTCAGTGATGAGTCCTCTGTTGCCATCGGTAGTTAGGAGCGCATATCGACGACCGTTCCCTGGACGATCGTGGTGCCAAAATCAAGCTGGAGTTGCCGCCCGATATAGAGGCGTTCGCCCCCGAACGTCGGGAGGCCATCACCTGTCTCACTGACGGTGAGATTGACCGTCAGCCGGAGGTCCGTGCCGTTTTCCGTGGATTCGACGACAGATTTATTCTCGATTGCAATGACGTTGCTCGTCCCGACAGCCCCCTCCTGGATGGCGTCAGCGACGTAGGCGGGCTGGTCGGTCGTCTGGAAGACGATTGTCCGGGTGATGGTCTCAGAATTGGTAGTGTTCCCGCCGCCACCACCCCCACCAGTGACGAGGGCGACCCCCGCGACGGCGATCGCGAAGACGAACAGGACGACCAGGGCGTCGATGATGTTGACAGTCCCGAACAGCCGCCCGTCCTCGTCGATAAGAGGCATTCGTTGTCTCGGAAAAGACGGGAGACGTATATAGAAATTGGGTTATTTTTCGAGGTGGGTGCAGGATGGGTATCTCGCAGGTTTTATCTCCATTGCTGATAGATTAAGCTCTGATGAATGGGGGTCGGCGGTACAGGGTCACGAGCGTGGTAGGGACGGCTTTCCTCACCTTCGTGACCGTCATCGTCGCCAACCAGCCACTCGTCCGGGCCGGGCTCGACTTGCTGCCAGTCCTCCAGACGCTTCCAAGTGAGCGCGCAACGGGGGCAGAACTTACCTTCGAGGCGCTGACGACGACCGCGGTTGCGCTTGCAGCGCTGGCCCCCCTGTACAAGCCCCGGCCGCAGCGGATTCTCGATATCTGGATATACGGGGTTCGCCGGACGACGCTTGCGGTGTTGGCGCTGGCGACGATCGGGTACTTCGACTATACCTATCGGTTGCCGCGGGCGACGCTGCTGGTCACGGGTGGGCTCTTGCTTTTCGCGCTCCCACTGTGGTTCGTCGCCATACGTCGCCGGCCCGCTGGCGATGGTGAGCGGACGATCGTCATCGGCGACGAGCCCGAGACGATGAGCGACATTCTAGAGGCCGTCGACGGCGCAGTGTTGGGCTACGTCTCGCCGCCGACTGCGTACACAGGGGCGGAGTCACTCGAACCCGAGCAACTAGGCTATGCCGACGGTGGGGCGACGCGCACGGTACGGAGTCTCGACGAGTTGCCCTGTCTCGGCGGGCTGTCGCGGCTGGACGAGGTGCTCGTCGACCACGACGTCGACACGGCAGTGCTGGCGTTTGCACGCCCTGACCGTGCGGAGTTTTTCGGGGCGCTTGACACCTGCTACGAGTTCGGCGTCGCGGCGAAGGTCCACCGCGACCACGCCGACATCGTGTTGACCAGTGACTTCGAAGGGGGCGAGCTGGTGACTGTGGATTTGGAGCCCTGGGACTGGCAGGACCATCTCGTGAAGCGTGCATTCGACGTTGCGTTCGCTGGTGTGGGGTTGGTAATACTGTCGCCGGTGATTACTGCGATTGCACTGGCAATTAAACTGGACGATGGCGGGTCGGTCCTGTACAGCCAGGAGCGGACAGCCAGTTTCGGAGATACTTTTACTGTGTACAAGTTTCGGACGATGGCTCCGGATGGCGAAGATGAAAATCCTGGCGAAGAGGACGACCGAGTCACACACGTCGGACAGGTGTTACGTCGGACGCATCTCGACGAAATACCCCAGCTGTGGTCGATTCTCGTCGGGGAGATGAGCGTCGTCGGTCCGCGTGCCGCGTGGACGACCGAAGAGATGTTGCTCGAAAATGAAGTTGACGCCTGGCGACAGCGGTGGTTCGTCAAGCCGGGGTTGACCGGGTTGGCCCAGGTGAACGATGCCTCAAGTGAAGATCCACAGGAGAAGATCCGGTACGACATCGAGTACATCCGGCGGCAGTCCTTCTGGTACGACGTGCAGCTCGTGATTCGACAGATGTGGAAGGTGCTGATGGATGTGGGGAAGACAATACGAAATTAACCAGAGCGAATTTCTTTGAAACAGACGTCGTTGCTACTCTGAGAATCGGATTGGAGACAATAGATTGTGTCACTGCGTTCGAGATCACCGACAGAGGTCAGACTTTGTGAAACTTATCTCAAAAGAGCTTACCAAGCTACAACAGACTGGAATGTATAACTGAATTCTCTGAGTTCCGTGTCGTGATGCTCAACTCGGAGATTTTTTACGAGTGGTCGCTTCGATTAGCAGTATGAGAGCTCCTACTGTTGGCGGGACTGGTTTCATCTGTGGTGATTTATCGGAACGATTCGTCGTCGATGGTCATAGTGTCGTTCTCGACAACTTCGGTCCAGTCTGCAATCGTCGTATCAATCGTCATACAGTCGGCGTCTGCCGAGAGTGTGTATTGACCAGTACCAACTCGTCTCATCGTACCAATGGCGTCCGAAACCAAGTCGCGCCGAATCTGGACATCAAGTGTGCCGAGTGCCACGGCTCTGACGCCGGATACGCGCACGCGGACAGCTTGGTGGCTCACAAGCGACCGGGATACGAACCGAGTCAGACGCTTTTCGATGGCATTGAAAATTACATTGAGTGGTACTGGACAAAGCAAGAGTGGCACGCGCTGTTCGTGCTGGAGAACTGACGATGCGTATCCTGCGCGTTGCCCAGAACCTCTACCCGGAAGTTCCCGGTGGTGGTACGTACCATGTCCACGCGATGAGTCGGGACCAAGCGGCGATGGGTCACGATGTGACCGTACTGACAATCCGTCACGACGAAAATCTTCCGCACGTAGAGAAGCGCCACGGTTACAGAGTGGTGCGATACGATTCACTCGCCAGCCCGCTCGGTAACGATGTCGCCCCCGGCCTAGCCCGGCACTTGGCGTCCGCCGACAGGTTCGACGTAATCCACGCACACTCGCACTATTACTTCTCGACGAACCTCGCGGCATTAAAGCGCTCAGTGGGGAACACGCCACTAGCAATCACGAATCACGGTCTGTATAGTCAATCGGCTCCTGAGCGAGTGTTCCGGTGGTACCTGAAGACGCTCGGACGGTGGACATTCGATCAGGCTGACGTAGTATTCTGTTACACCGAAACGGATCGGGAACGGGTGCAGGAACTGGGCGTATCGAGTCAGATCGAGGTCGTCCCGAACGGCATCGATACGGACCGGTTCACACCGAAAGGACCAGAGAGTAAGTTCATCGACGCCGAGGGGCCAGTAGTATTGTTCGTCGGGCGGTTTGCCGAGGGAAAGCGACCGTTGCTGGCGGTCGAGGCGTTCGCCGAGGTGCTGGAGAAATATCCCGAAGCAGAGCTCTACCTGTGTGGTGAGGGGCCGCTGCGCGAGGACATCGCAGCGAACATGAGAGAGAGGGGAGTCGAATCATCCGTCACCTTCCTCGGACAGGTGCCTTACGATGATATGCCGGCGGTATACCGGAGTGCAGACGCCCTGATATTACCGAGTCGGGCCGAGGGAGTGCCGCGAACCGTGATGGAGGCGCTATCCTCGGGACTACCCGTGGTAAGTTCCGAGTTACCGCAGATCCGGTCGGCCTTCGGAGACACCGTGACATATGTTCCAGAGGAGGACGCATTCGGGGAGCGACTCGCCGACGTACTGGACGGTGATAGGGAACGGTCGACGCTTGACGAACAGTTCAGCTGGGACCGGACAGTTGAGGAGACGACCCGGGCGCTCGAAGAACTGTGACATGCGTGTAGTCCCACTTATTCCGTTCGTACCGACGCAGACGTGAATCCAGAAGTGTACCGGCCGGTACTCCTTGGCGATCTCTTTGAGTATGAGCTGGAACCTGGGTAGGGTCTAGCTACTGTCAACGACGATCGACTGCCAGTCATGTCGCCAACTTCTCCGGAAGTCAGGTACGCGACGGCGTGTCCGATGTCTGCGGGCGTTTACTCGGCATCCGTCTCGTCGGTTTAAAGATGACGACTGTCATGACTTTCTCGGAGATCGCAATCCCCTCTCGCACGTCCGTGACGATCGTGAATCGGTCGGCGAGGCTTGTGGGTCCCTCTCGGGAGTAGGGGGCGACGTGGATTAGTTTCAATTGAGGATGTAAATTTGAGAGTCTTTGGTCGCGTCATTCGAGTAATCCGGAAGTTATCTTCGCTATTCCTGCAAATACCCGAGGTCCTCCAGGCGGGCCTTTGCGTCCTCGGACATCGCGACCTCGTCCGTGTAATCGGCCTGCTCAAAGGAGTTGATCCACTCGTCGAGGATCACGTCCAAGTCGGTGCGGATGTTCTCGTGTGAGTCGGCAATATCACTCGTCTCACCTGGATCTTCCTGAAGATCGTAGAGTTCCTGGCTGCCGTCCGAGCCACGGATGTACTTGTGGCGGTCGGTGCGGATCGCTCTGAGCGAGCGGTCGTACCTGCGGACGTGGTTGGGGAGATCGCCGACACGCTGTTCGAGAGCGTCCATCGACGGTTGAGGAGCCATGTACTCGGCGACGGCGTACTCGCGGGTTTTGTCGGCGTCCGGGTGAAACGAGATTCCCATGAACTGTTCTCGCGCATCGGAGGCATCGATGTCGAGAACATCAAGGATCGTCGGCGGGATATCGAGAAGCTGAACGAGGTCGTCAATCTCTTCATCCTCAAAGGGGTAGCCGTGGACGTACAATGGGACGTGCAGCAGAGTATCGTAGAGGGCATACTGGTGGTCCATCAGACCGTGTTCGCCGATGTTCTCACCATGGTCGCTTGTAATAATAAATAGGGTATCATCCCATTGCCCCTCAGCTTTAAGTAGGTCAATGACTTCCCCAATCTTGTCTTCGAGATAGTCGATCTCTGCTCGATAGAGCACGCGGAGGATTTCGAAGTCCTCGTCGGTTAGCTCAACCTTGTCGGTGATGTATCCCCAGGCGTCCTGGGGGACCTCCATTGCTTCCTCGTAGGTGACATCTTTGGGGAGGTATTCTTCGGCGTAGGCTTTTGGCGGGCGGTACTCAAGATGCGGTTCGAGATAGTTGACGAACAAAAAGAACGGACGCGAGTCATCTCGGGTCGTGAGCCAGTCTTCGATCCACTCGTTGGTGCGGGCGGCTCCGTTGTCATCAGTCTTCCTGAAGAACTGGCCATAGATTGCGTTAGTGAGGTTGGTTACAGGGTTGCCGTCAAAGAGCGCTTTCGTAGCCTTAGTGAGTTTGTCTAACCCTTCTTCCTGGCGAGCAATTCGTCCGAGGTCGGTGTCGCTCTGAATATATTGCCAGGTTTTGTAGAAGGTCTCGAACCCCTGATCAAAGCCGAACTCTTCGCTGATCCAAGTGTTGTTCGAGACAGCGACAGTTTCGTACCCTTCATTCTGGAGGACTTCGGGAAGAGTCGTGAGTGTACCATCAAGATGTTTGTGGTCCGCGTGTGCGCCGTGTTTCGAGGGTGGTGTGCCAGTAAAGAGAGATGCATGGGAAGGAAGTGTCCAGGGAGAAGAAGTGAATGCTTGTCTGTAAGAAGAGCTGTCTGACAAAGACATCTTAAGATTGAACCTGGCAGGGAACGCATCATCGTAGCGAATGGTATCTGTGATAAAAATTACAATGTTATTTTTGTGCATGTCTTAGGACTGTGATAACGTGTGTTATCAATATGAAGAAGACCAATATCCTTTTGTTTTACAGCCAGTCAGTTTATAGTACTTGAAGATGACCTCTCCGATTCGAGTTGTGTTTTTTCATATCAGCAGCAGTGAATTCAACGGTGGTTCGAAGATGCTACTGCGCCTCCTAGATTCTCTCAATAAGAGTCGTTTCGAACCAGTCTTACTCGCTCAGGCAGAAGATGAACTCTGTCAACGTGCCCGGCAACGAAGTATCAACGTAACAATCGTCCCATTCCGAGGGGCTCTCAACACATATAACCGGGGACTCCTCTCAAACCCAATTCTACAGATTCCAGCACTCTTCCGCATTCTACAATTTAATTTCGAAGCACGATCAGAGTTACAAGAAGCAGATATAGTCTGGTGTCAGAATATGCGTGCAGTGCTCACGCTGCTGCCGTATCTATTGGTGAGCGAGACTCCCACTATATGGAATATCGGTCTCGGACTAACAGCAGAAGGGTTCGTCAGGAAGCTTCAGTGGATCTCCTTGAAAGCCATTGATCACGTATTTATTGAATCCGAAAAGCAAGCGCGCCGCGTTTTTAATAAGAAGCGCTTCGCAAAGCATAGACATAAGTTTACGATATTCCACAAGGGAATCGATACCTCAAAGTTCAATCCATCACAGTTTGAATCCGCTGGAAATCACGATCAGTATCGGATCGGAACTGCAGCTTCAATAACCCCTCGGAAAGGACTGATACACCTCATCGATGCGCTTCCCACAATCATTGACGAACACAAAAATATCGAACTCTTGATCGCTGGGAAAACCCCAAAAGGGAACGAAGCGTATAGGCAGAGAATAGAGGAAAAAATTCGCACTCTCCGCATTGACGAGCACATAGAATTCCTCGGGTGGGTGGAAAATATGCCTTATTTTCTTGATTCTCTCGATATTTTTGTGTTACCCTCTCTAAACGAAGGTGTACCAGGTGCAGTTCGAGAGGCAATGGCAATGGAGGTTCCCACTATAGCAACTGACGTTGGAGGGACCGCAGATTTAATCACTAATGATGACAACGGGATACTCATTCAACCCAAGAGCTCAGACGAAATCAGCGATGCAGTCATAACACTATTAAATCACCCTGAGAAGCGTGTTACACTCGGGAAGCGCGGTAGAAAGACAATTAAAAACAGGTTTTCGATGGAGTCTTACATCCGAGACTATGAGGAGTTTCTTACAGAAATCAACCAATCATAACAACCGAACTGAGAATCCACAAAACGCTGGCTCACAGCCTTCGCGCACTCCACAATGCTCTAAACGCGTAGTTCAAACGATTTTTGTATAATTAAGGAGAACGCTTCTTTCAAATGAAGGAGTTCTCAGTTCGGGTTCGTAGATCGAGTGTCTGGTACTTTGCTCGGAACTTATTTTTTGGTGTCATGTTGTCTGTCATCGTCTATTTGACCGGACAGATTATTTTCTCTGTTAGTTATAAATATGTCCCTATTGGAAAGATTATCTTTACCGTCCTCTTTTTTATCACTGCATGTCTGTTCATTATCCCGTTCGTTATGCAACTCCGGAGCAAGGGAGAGATAGACATCTTCGCACCGTCAGTGTTCATTCTCGGCTTCTTCGGCATCGCGTACCTCCTGCGGCCGCTGCAAATGATACTCACCGGGAAGTATCGACTACTCTACCCGGCCTACGCTGGTCTTTCCTCGTCTACAGTTGTCGCCTATGGCTGTCTCGTCTTGCTGTACATGAATGTTGGCTTCGTCTCGTTCTTGTTCGGCTACTACGCCAAGTGGGGCAAGCGACTCTCCGTGACACTGCCAGTTCCGAGCGACGATTGGAAGCGAGGGCGGTTATGGACCGGCGTCACCACCTATTCGTTGATTTCTGTAACCTCGCTACTGATCGTGATTCATCTGACGACAGGTTCGATAGTCACACTTGTTCAACAGTGGGATAATAGGAGTCAGCTGTTGGCGGGACTCCATCTGTTCACTATACTGGCTAGGGCGTCAGCTATTGCCTCAATTGTGTTGTTACTTTATTATCGACGGCTTCATCCCACTATAATCGCCCACCTGTTCGTCTCTATCTTCATCGTCCTAACATTCGGCCGACGAGCGTTCGCATTGACACTCGTGCTCATCTTCCTGATTGCGTATCACTACGCCGCACGGAAGATCAAGATATCTGAGGCGATTCCAGTAGGTATTGGTCTCTTCTCCATCGCCGGAGTGGTGCGGGTACTAAGGACCGGCGAGATGACGAATCTCTTTTTATATTTGCTCAATATTCCGACCAACTTGCTGGCGAAGCTGGCAGATGATCTTGGTCGCGGATTCGATAATTTCGTCCTGCTTCTCTGGGGGATGCCGGAATTATGGGGACACCAGTTCGGGACGACATTCCTGCGAGTACCTTTGAACTTCGTTCCTCGCGTATTCTGGGCCGGGAAACCCTCACTCACGGTTGGGAGCGAGTTCGCAAACATCTTTTTCCCGGGGCGTTCCGGTGGAGTCCCTCCCGGCCCACTAGCACTCCAATACCTCAACTTCCACGTAGTCGGTATCGTACTCGGTATGTTCGTCTTTGGGATTCTTTTCAGGGCACTATACTATCAACTCAAAACGAACATCAGTAATCGAGCCATCGTCCTCTTGTACGCCGTAACCATAGTCCACTTCAGGAAGGGCATCAACAACAATAGTCTTTTTATATGGATATTTACAATTTCGATCACGGTTGGTCTCCTCCTCATATTGAGTGTAGACTATCCGTCTTCACGGTTCCATTCCTCAGAGAAAGATTCTATCTGAATCTGAGATCGTCAGGACGCCCAAACACTTCTAATGGGTCGTACTAGACTCTCGATTTCGGACCGCGTCAGCCCACCTATTAAGAACAGAACGAGGAAGTAACAGACGACCGCAAGCGGAATCACGATTAGTAGCCCGTCGAAGCCGGAAGTGCTGACCACCGAGTACATGCCGATTGATGCGAACCCGATTTTGTGGATCCGATATCTTCTGTTGTCCATTCCGAGCATGTTTCTTGAGTACCACCACATAACAGTAAAGATGCAGAAATACGATACCGCAGTCGTCACGGCGGCCCCGACGAGTCCAAATATTGGTATTAATAGGACGTTTAAGAGTATATTCACGCCAGCACCTATTATTCTAATATATGAAACCGGCTTCGTCAACTCGGCAGCATAGTACAGACAACTGTACAGATGGGTAAGCCCCCAGAATGATACTCCGATGGCGATGATGGGCAGTGCAAGCCCTCCCTCACTCGCTACCTCAGAAGTGGAAATGAGGGCAATGAGTCGTTCACCAACTAGAGTAAATCCCACAACCGACGGGACCGCCAGGGTGAGGAAGTACCGTGTCCCGGCGTGGAGATAGCTTCTCGCGTCTTCTCGCTTGTTGTTCTCCCACAGATTGCTGAACTCTGGGAAGAACGAGTTCGAGAGTGGGCGGGAGAACAGCAAAATTTGGTTCGCGAACTTGTACGCGACAGTATAGGCACCAACTGCGAACGGGCCAATAAAGTACCCGAGGAGCAGTCGGTCGGCACGCGTCAGGAAGTTTCCGGAGATCTGCCCCGCCATCACCGGGAGCGAGTAGCGGAGGCTCTTTGGGATAGTCCGAAACCGGGGGAACTGCACACCAAGATGGCGAAACACGTCGCCTTGAATCAGCAAAAAAAACGAGAGTTCTGTAAGAACAAGGTACAGTACCAGGTCCGTCAAGGTGCCAGACTGGAAGAGGACAACGTAGCCCACAGCAACCATCGAAAGATACGTCTTCAATCCGTTCAGTAGCGAGTACGACTTGATGCGTCGTTTCGCACGGTAGTAGTTTTCTGCGATAATCAACGCGCTATTGATGGGAATAAGCAGGGCGCCGAGGCGATACACATCCGCATAAGTCGCGTCGTTGAGCGTTAGTTGCGAGATCCGCTCGGCAAATACGAACATGCCTCCCGCAACAAGGGTACTGAGGACAAGGATGAACCCGAGTACGTCTACGTATAACTCCCGTCGTTCGGACACGTAATCGTACGACTGGAAGTACCGAATGACCGCGGAGTGCAATCCCAGTTCGAATGTGCCAGCCAGCAGTCGTGTTACGACAATTAGCTGGGCGTACACCCCGTACGCGTTCGCCCCCAGGTACAGGGTAATTAGAGGTATAAAAAGGATCCCCCTAGCCTTCTCCCCGATCTTGATTACCGTCGCAAAAAGCGTATCGGAAACAATCTTGTCCTTCAGTGTCACGTCTGTCAGGCCCCGTAGTTAGAGTACAATCTCCCCGGTACACCACACTGGCTTCTCTCGGCCGATAAAACCATTATCGTTTGAGTCTGACGCGTTGTCGGACCAGTTGAATTCACAATTTGATTACCGAACACTTTTTTCTTCTATTCCACTGTATAACTTCGGTCCTACTTTTATCTCATGTGCTCATAAGATCGTATCAGCGTACACCTGCTCTAGTCGGGACGAAAGCTCGGTTACGGAAAATGAACGGCCTATCGTTTCCTTCGCTTCTTTTTCCATCTTCTTCTGCAATTGGTCGTTGTTCACAAGTTCCTCTAATCGATTCACGAACGTTGCAGGTTTCTCCACGATGAACCCATCTTTTCTATCCGTGATTATTTCGTCCACACCAGTAGTTCGGTTCGTGACAACTGGAAGACCGAACGCCATGCCTTCAAGAACTGCTCGGGGAAGTCCTTCGCGATGTGAGTATAGCGCGATTGCATCCAGGCTGGTGTACCACTCAAAGATATTCGATTGATACCCTGCGAAGGTGACAGCGTCAGAGATACCTTTTTCCACTACGAAATCCTTACACTTGCGCTCGTATTCATTTTGTTTGGTTCCCCCGAGGAAGTAGAACCGTACGTCGGGACACCGTTTGACCGCCGGAACGACGATATCTTTCAAGAAAGAAAACTGGTTCTTTCGTTCGTCTATAGACCCAATGTATCCGATAGCGAATTCCTCCGCTGTGAAGCCCAATTGTCGGCGGAGAGCAGAGCGGTCGTTGTCTTCAAGGAACTGTTTAGCGGTGTCAACGCGGACTGGGTTGTGAATCCTCGTGGTTTTTCCTTTCACCCGGTTCCAGAGATACGCTGGCAAGTGTTCTTCAAGGCCTTTGACGACGCCATCAGAAACACAAATACACCGGTCAGCACGAGCAAGGCTGACTCGCCAATACCACGGTGTACCTTGTGGCTTAGTCCGGATGTGGAGAACCGTGGGAAGCCGATCCATCGTCACTGCTGGGTGCGTGAGAAGGAATCCAAAAATGTTGTTGTAGTGGATCAAGTCGAAATCCTCTTGTCGCAAATACTTCCAGAGTCGGAAGTTGTACCGTGCCATCGTAAGCCATTTTGAGTGTCCCTCTCGAGTACTCTTGAGTTCCCGATATGCATCAGGAACTGGACCTTCGGGAGAGATGACTTCAAAATCGATGTCCCGCTCTTCCAGGTGGTCAATGAGGTTTGACTCTCCGTAGAGAATCACCGTCACCGAGTGGCGCTCGGCGAGTTGCTCAATAAAGTTCAATGAGCTTTTTTCGCCTCCATACACCTCTTCAGACGAGGTATAGAGGTAGTGAGCAATTCGCATCAAGTCGTCCTTTCTCTCACGATATACATATTAGTCCCGAACTGCGACGCCAACCAACTGATCGTGATGGGTCTCCGGTGACCCAACCCCGAACTCCACGTAGGGGTTGAATCCATGGTAACTGATGGCTTTGAACAGACCTCGAATGCCTTTCATCACGGGACGGACGGTCCAGTCATCTTTGTATAGGCTGTCTATCCATGACGGGATGTACCCGTTTACCTCAACAGTGTCGAAAACTGACGACAGAAGCGACTGAAGGCCCTCAGGTCGGTATTCTTCCTCATGGTGTTCCTCATCGTGATACGATCCGTCCTCATCCGGTCCGAACGGGGTAGTGAGAACTAGTACTCCACCACGCTTCAGTAAGGAACGAGCCTGTTGTAGGGCCCGTTCCGGTTCTGAAAAGTGTTCAATGACATCTAGCATGGTCACGAAATCGAAGCATCTATTTGACAACGGCAGGTTGTAGACGTCACCTTGCACTACCGGGCAAGGGTCATAACTGTACTTACCATAGAGGTTCAAACACTCCTTTTCAAAGTCGATACCGACCGTTGACGCCCCCCGTTTTCTCAGATACTCTAGCAGAACTCCGTCGCCACAGCCAATGTCGACGCCCTGACTAGCGGAGAGATCAACGTGTTCCTCCAGAAGGCGAAGAGCCACCGTGTACCGTGCTGCGAGACGTGGGTTGTATTCGAATCTCCCGGCAGCAAGCGTGGCATCCCAATGATATGCGCCTTTCCGCTCGTACTTGTCGAAACTACTCATTCAGATAGAGGGGTTCTCTTTCTACCCTTGAAACTACTTCCATTTGTCGATCAGTGAGAAGAGCTGTCATTCTTTCAACTCTTTAAAGAAGCTGATATATTTCTCGTTGACCGCCTCTGGTGAGAACACGTCCTTGGCACGCTGCCGTGCTGCGTTCCCTTTTCGCTCTGTCAGCGCTTCGTTGGAGAAGTACCGGCCAACCGTGCTTGCCCAGTCGTCCGCGTCGAAAGAGGAAGCAAAGAGTCCGGTATCACCAACGGCCTCGTGGAACACTGGAATATCCGAAACCACGACCGGTGTCCCGGTAATCATCGCCTCAATGAGTGCCACGCCGAGCCCCTCAGCCCTCGAGGACATCGCGAACACGTCCGCGGCCGACACGCTAGCGGCAACCTCCGGACGGGACAGCCACCCCGTGAACACGACATTGTCAGAGATCCCCCGCTCGTTCGCCTGCCGTTCGAGATCGCCTCGCAGTTCGCCGTCACCTACGATGACTAGACTCATTTCTGGATAGGTTTCGACGATCTTGGCGGTCGCATCAATGAGTACCTCGTGGTTTTTCACCGGAATGAGGCGTCCGACAGTCGTCACAACTGGCCCGTCACCATCGAAGTGCGTCCGTAACTCCGGCTGGAGTTCCGGTGGCGATTCGAACATTGTCGGGTTGACAGCGTTGTAAATCACTCGCTGGTCGACGTTCCAGTTTAGCATTGTCGAGATCCATCGTGGAAACGAGTCGGCAACAGCGTTCGATATTGACGTCATGCCATCCGCAAGCGGGAGGGTCAGACCCTTCGTAAGTCGCTGTTTTGCTGTGTGTTCGTGGTGTACCTTCTGCTGTGTCGAGACGACAACCGAGACATCCGAAAACAGGGCGACCATCCGGCCTACTACTCCTGCACGGACTAGGTGGGTGTTCAGGACGTCGACGTTGTTGTTCAAAAATTGGAGTAATTCCTTACTTGCGGTTACGAAGTCTGTTCTTCCAAACTCAAACCGCACAACCTTTGCACCGTTCTCCTTCAACGACTTAGCTGCGGTGTCGTCGACACCTCCCAGAAGCGCACCGGTGTATACCTCGTGTTCCTCGGAGAAGTACTGTGACAGGTCAATGAACTGGTTCGTAATCGCGCCCTCCGTGAGATTGTTCGTAAGTAGTAGAAGTCTCATTGATAAATGGTATCCAAAGGTCGGGTATCTCTGATTATTCTCGCGATTAGGTGTTGATCACTATTTGCTTACGATTAATTTAAGGACACCGATAATAGTCCAGCTCTCGCCATTCCCACGTTTTGCTCCCGTTCGTTGGGTCTTGTGTTACACGGTCAAACGTAGCCGAGGCTTTTAAGACGGGACTCAAGATCCGCTTCGGACCGTTCCCGTTCCTGGGTTGGAGTATATTCCCCGATATCTTCCGCCGATGTCGTGTACCACGGCACCCTGATTACTGACGAGACGATAGTCGGATTATGTCCATAGAAACCATACTCTCCGAAGGCGTTTCCGTGGTCCGCCGTTAGGACTACTGTCTCTGCATCGATATTGTCGAGAAGAAGGGAAATGTCGTCCAGCACGTAACGGAGATTGGCCTTGTAAGCTTCCCACACCTTGTCCGCCGACAGTTCTCCAGTCCGTAGTCGATCCCAGACGTTCCCTGTCCACTTCTCGCCAACCCGATCAAGGTCGACTCCGGAGGCGAGTTCCGGATGGTTTACAAATGGTGCATGTGGCTGCATGTAGTGGACCAGCATCTGGTCGGGCGAGCAGTTTCGCCAAGTCGCTATCGCCCTGTCTGTGACGGATCGTGCCGGTACAGTACCGAGATTCTCGTCCCACGCATACTCCCAGACGTTATCTAGCAATGCGAAATCGTTAGGGTCAAGTTCGAGTTCGGAATGAGGGTTCGCGTTGACGTATGCTGTTCGTGCGATCTCATCGGCGACACCATCGACGAACGTTCGTCGCATCCAAGTCGAAGATGTGGCTCCGACCGAGAGAATTGAATCCGGCACTTGCAGGAACGGGTACTCTGGTTCGAGTTCCTGCATGAGATCTAGACGGCAGGCATCAAGAACAAGGAGCACGTTCCAGTCCCGGTCGTAAACGTTCGTCCGGTCCAAGTCAAACGAAGCAAAACGCCTCGCAAGGAACCGCTCATAGAGACGAATACTTACCCAAGGGATGGCTTTCCAGCGCTGGTATCGAATCTGATCTGCCAGTTCGCGTGTGAAGCTTCGAAGATTCATATGTTCGTATTCAAGTGGTTTTGGGTAGTATTATTATCCTGTGCAAAGATGGAGGCAAGTACCTCACCTCTTCTGGACTACTGGTGACAAGTCCGGAACCGACTAGGTCGTACCACAAGAATGATTCCTGTGAGGTTTCACTCTGTTGGTACGCTATGATAAACACTCCTGAAAACATCCTTCTCCTCACGGTTGATGCCCTCAGAGAGGACGATTCAGATCCACTCCGCAATGCAATCCCTGCCTCTTATGATATCATTACTGTCGATCGTTGTATTGCAACTGGGTCTGGAACGTCGACTGCCTTCCCTGGAATATTGACTTCTACACACCCCCTTGAGTATGGAGGATACAGCGGCATCGGATCAGATCGGGTTCCGCTTGCGGAGGTTCTGTCTGATTCCGGATTCGAAACGGCAGGATTTCACTCCAATCCTCTTCTGTCTCGAAAATTTGGGTATAATCGTGGATTCGACAAGTTCTACGATTCCGTCGGTTCAAAACGACGGTTGAACAGGGTTCTCAGAGATTTCCTCCCCTCGTCCATCCACCGCCTCATAAAGGAGGTGTATTTCCGACTCACCGACTACCAGCAGCTCCCGTATGATCGGGCCGACGATATTAACAATCGTGTTCTGGACTGGCTGAATGAGGTTGAAGAGGCGTGGTTCTGCTGGGCCCACTATATGGATCCACACCACCCCTACAAACCACCGTCAAAATACACGAACGTCCCGGAAGACGATATCGATCAGTTCTGGCAGCAGCTCAATGACGACCCTAATGAGATACCGGACGCCGAAGTAGAGACTTTACGGAATCTCTATAGGTCGGAGGTGTCGTATCTCGCTGACTCTCTCTCCTCTCTGTTTGAACAACTTGAGCAAGAAGGACACCTCAACGAGACGCTGGTTGTGCTGACGGCTGACCACGGAGAGGAGTTTCGTGACCACGGAGATCTCCTCCACAAACCGAAACTCCATCGTGAACTCGTTGAGGTTCCCCTGTTATTCACCGGTGGTTGCGTTACCGAAACCAAAACGATCCATGGACTGTTCTCGGCACTAGACATTCCGGCGACGATCATCGATTCCATCGGGGAATTGCCTCCGGATAACTGGCGGGGAAGACCGGTTCGGGAGGAGGAGACAAGGGACGCGTGTTTCACCGAACTCAGTCACACGTCGGGTGAGGGCGGGGAAGTAGCTCCGGAGCGTATCAAGATTTCGTATCGCACCGACGACTGGACCTTCATCCACGATAGACAGGCTGATACCGACCGGCTGTATTCCCGGCACAGCGATCCCATGGAGAAGGAAGACGTCAGCAGCGAACATGAAGGCTTGTTAAAAGACATGCGTGAGGCAGTCAAGATACACCTTGAGGATGTAGTCGACAGGACGACGACCGGCCGACAAACCAAGGTTGACGAGTCGGTCGAAGAACGATTGAGTGACCTCGGTTATCGGTGAGTGGTGTTCGATCTTTTTGTGCGACAAGTCAACGCGGAACAGAAGCGCCGCAAGGGACACGCCACTCGGTCGGCCCATGTCCTCACGCGAAAGTACTTTCTGCTGGCGTGCCCTCTCAACCAGGCAGTCGAGCATTGCTGGTTCACCATCACAAGCTAGTGGTGCGTCAACCGTCGACTGATGAGCCCCTTAGTCTACAAGCTGAGGGAACAATTCAATATCTGATAAAAGCGGCGTGCGAAATATAGAGGAAGAATCCATCACATTCCACCCTTATATACGACCAAATAGTGAATTTATGAAGTGTGTATAAACGATATTATATTAAATTCCGTCGAGATCGCCGCTGCTGTGGGTTTGTGAAATGATGATGTTGTCGCTAGCCATACCATGAAGAGGGAAAATAAAAATAACGGCTCTGTAGTTTCGGTACACGGCGGTTGATTTCATGGATATCTCACGCTCCGGCGAAGGTTGTAGACGGTGGCTTTGAGCGGCTCTGTAGTTTCGCTAGACGAGAGCGCCGCGACTACGTTATCGCTGTAGAAAGCGAAGAGGCAGAGTGTTGTGGTATCGGAATTCCGCCTCTTCACTCGTGTTACGGTCGCGAAGGCTAAATCTGTTGTCGCTAACCCGGACGAACCCGCCGACCCCGAAGGGGGTGGCGGGTTCGCCGAATGGGCGATGCTCACGCTGCATGCACTCCGCATCGAGCTGGGCAAATCCTACCGCATCACCGTGGATTTACTCAGCGAGATGCCCGGCGTCCTCGACGAGATCGGCCTCAGGCGGCTGCCTCATTACACCGTTCTCCGCACGTGGTTTGCAAGGATTCCAACTGCGACCTGGCGTGCGTTTCTCGGCGCCTCAGCCGAGAAACGCACCGGCCACGCCGCCATCGATTCGACCGGCTTCGACCGCGACCAACCCAGCCGCCACTACGCCAACCGCACGCACTACCGCGTCCGAGCGCTGAAAGTCACTGCTCTCGTGGATGTCGAAACGCTATACATCACCGACATCCACTCGACCACCTCGAAGAAGCATGATGCGAAGATCGGCCCGCAGGTCGCCCGACGGAACGCGGGCGACCTGCGGAGCCTCGCCGCCGACCGAGGCTACGACGCGAAAGCCTTCCGCGACGAACTCCGCGAGAACGGCATCAGACCGCTGATCAAGCACAGGATCATGAATCCGCTCGATCACGCCCATAACGCCCGTATGGACCGTGATCGGTATCATCAGCGCTCCATGTCAGAAACCGTCTTCTCCTCAATCAAGCGCACGCTCGGCGCTGCCGTGCGTGCGCGAAGCTGGTGGCTGGAGTTCCGTGAAATGCTGCTCAAAGGGCTCTGTAGTTTCACTAGACGGAGACGCCGCGACTGCGTTATTGCCGTAGAAAGCGAAGAGACGGAGTGTTGTGGTATCGGAATTCCGTCTCCTCACGCGTGTTACGGTGGCTAAGGCTAAATCAGTTGTCGCTACCCCGGACGAACCCGCCGACCCCGGAGTAATCATCTCAACTTCTGAATGTTAGCAGAGAACGATCCGTTCTAACGATGATTTTCCACCACGAGGTCACCAGCAACCGCAGACTGGCCCAGCTCTGCGTTTCGAGTCCAGTATTCAGGACAACGCATATCACTCAAGTAGTGCCCGATAGGCATGATTCCGCTGGAAGTGTTCAGTTCGGAATTGGTCGTAGCCGACCTGTTATGGTAGGTCCGCTGGAACGACAGTATCTACTGCCCTCACTGCCGATCCGACCGAACGACCGGATACGGCAGCGATCAGAAATTTCAGCGGTATCTCTGTAAGGATTGCGGACGCACGTTCAACGCCAAAGCTGGAACCATCTTCAAACACTCAAAACTCCTACTCAGGAAGTGCCTCTTCTTGATTTATGCATTCTTGCAGTTCAACACAAGCGTGCGGCAACTCCAGTGTGAGATTGAGATCTCCTAAGAGGCGGTACTCAGGCATGTCGAACCCTCAGTAAAGCGCTCAACGCGCCGACGCTGAGGGTCGACGGCCCTGTCGGATCAACGAACTATACATTTCCGCGGGGCTGAAAGGCCGCGACACGACGGTTGGTCGCGCTCGCAAGGCCTTCGAACTGACGGACATGGCCCGTACAACACCGACAAGCCACCGATCTTTCTGCTTGTTAATTGTGGCACCGATTGGCGGTGGACTATCCGGCCAAGACTGTTGATTTCGACACGATAGGACTCCTGCTGGCCGACCGCCAGCCGGAGTCTCTGACTGTCGACACCGACGGCTACCTCTCGTATGATGCGTTCGAGCGGCACGACTCGTTCACTCATTAGTATATCGTCCACAGCGACGGCGAATATGCCGCGGCGACACTCATATCAACACCTGCGAGAGCCACGCATCGCTGGCGCAACGCGTGGCTCTTGGGCCATCGTGGTATCTCGGAAGATCGCCTCGCACAGTACTTCTGAGCCTTCAAGTTCCGCCGCCAGCTCTACTACAAACCAGACCGACAAGCACTCACGAGTGCTATCCATACCACACTCTATCAACAATCTCCCTGAGAAGAGCGTCTGCTCGTTATGGTACCTCAGTCAGGCTGAAATTACGCGTGGTTTCATTGCAGCTTCGCTCAGGGATTTCACCAAGAGTCACAACCTCGGCAGAGATATCATCAGGCATCGCATTCCGAGTGTCGAAGATCAGGGAGGCCTGTTCCCCGATTGACTTCAGGTCAAAGGTCTTGTGATCAACAAGAAGGACAACGATATCTGCCGACCGGACGTTCTCTGGATCAGGGGTTTGAACGAGTTTCCGAGAGACATCACAAGCATCAGCATGGGGGTCAGCGATCGTCACTTCTGCTTCATCAGGAAGTGCTTCTATCACCTGTAGAGCGGGGGAGTTCCGAGTATCACCAACATTGGGTTTGTATGCAGCACCAAGGGCGAAAATTGAGGCATCCTCAGGTTCGCAGTGATTCTCACGAAGGAGTGACTCAATACGGTTAGCGACAAGTCTAGGCATCCGGTCATTGACGCGTTGGGCACCATTTAGCAGAGAAAGTTCGATGCCAAGGTTTTCAGCGCGCCAAGTTAGGAACTGTGGATCTATCGGAATACAGTGACCGCCGACACCGGGCCCCGGTCGAAATGGTTGGAAACCGAATGGCTTCGTTGCCGCAGCGTCAATCGCCTCCCAGACATCTGCATCAATATATTGGGAAAATGTGACAAGTTCGTTTACAAGTGCGATATTCACCATTCGATATGTGTTTTCCAGCGTCTTCGCTAGCTCCGCCGTGTCAGTCGATTCGACGGGGTAGGTTCTGGAAACGACCGTTTCGAACAGTTCGGTCGCGACTGCGCCAGCGACCTCGCTATCCGCACCGACAACGAGCGGAATTTTCGAAAATTCGAGGTCACCACCTGGATTCAGACGTTCAGGTACCATCGCAAAATACGTCGGTCCCTCCGCTGCGGGTTCAATACTCGGCTTGACAATATTTCGGGTCGCACCAGGATAAACGGTACTGGTGACAACCACCAACGTCTCACGCGATCCAGCCTGTTCAGCGACCGTCTTTGTCGCCGCTTCTACCGCGGCCATATCTGGTTCGCCCTCATTTATTCCAGTCGGAACAGCGAGAACATACACATCGCAATCGGCGATGACGGATGGATTTGCTGAAGGTTTAAACCCATTTTCGAGCGCTGCACGGATGCGGGTATCGGAAACATCGTCAATGTAGCTTCTCCCCGATAGAAGTTCATCAATCCGGAATTCGTCGATATCAAAGCCTCTGACTCGGAATCCAGCCTCCGTGAACGAGAGACTTACAGGAATCCCAACATAACCGAGACCGATAATGCCGACTGATACTTTTCGATCGGCGATCCGCTGAAAGAGCGGCTTGCCAGTCATGTCGGCACCTCTGCACCACTTTGCTGGGCGTCTACAACGTCTTCTATAATCTGATTTAGACTTGTTTCTGGTGCCCATCCGATAGTCTCCCTAAGCTTTGATACGTCCGGTTTGCGATGGCGTGGTTCCTCAAAGTCCTCCTCAAAAACCTCTGCAAATGGGACATGTTCGATTTTCGAATTTGAATCTGTTACTAAAATTATTTGTTCGGCGAGTTCGTTAATACTGATTGACTCGGAGGAACCAATGTTGAACACATCACCATCTGTATTAGGGGTGTTCATCAAATCACGGACTACTTTCACAGCATCGCGAACATGTGTGAAACTCCGTGTTTGCGTACCGTCGCCGTACACCTGAATCGGTTCATCCGCGAGCGCTCGCTCAACGAATGTCGGGATTACCATACCGTAGTCACCAACCTGTCGCGGTCCAACGGTGTTGAAAAACCGCCCGACAACAATGGGTAAATCGTTCTCGGCGTGATGGGCAAACGCGTAGAACTCGTCTATTGCTTTCGCAGTCGCGTATCCCCACCGCGGCACCGATGTCGGGCCTAGAACGCAGTCATCCTCCTCACTGAATGGAAGATCTGGCGACTTCCCGTACACTTCCGAAGATGATGCGACGAAGACGGGCGTTCCGTCCTTTGCAGCGGCGTCCAAGATGTTTTCTGTTCCTCTAATATTTGTCTGGAGCGAACTCAGAGGATTATCGACGATCCGTTCCACACCTAGAGCAGCAGCGAAATGGTAGACGATGTCCGCTCTTGAAACAGCTTGATGCATCTCTTCTGTCTCGCGAACGTCCACATCGTCTATCTCGACACGCTCGTTGGCCAGAGTGTGCTCTATATTTGACCGCCGACCGGTAGAGAAGTTATCAACAATGTGTATGTCTTGGTCTGTTTCAGTCAATAAATGATCAACAAAGTGGGAGCCAATGAGCCCAGCGCCGCCGGTGATGAGGGCATTCATATCACAATAATTTGTATTTTCTGTATTTAAAGATGTATCGGTTCACAATCGTTGACATGGTACTATCGGCTTAACATTTTGACGAGTATTTTCTCTTACCATTATGGGCTTTCTAATCAAGACTTTTGCGAGAGTATCGCGGAGGTCTTCAGTGGTAACCGTGTCGAGTGAAGTCATATCCTCAGATCAAGTTATAGCCTAAAGAATTTTTAGCCGGTAGTATAATCCTACTCCCCGATGGATACACGTGTCCCGTTCAACACTTCAGCTTCGGAAACAGCAACTGTCCGCAACTGCTCGCCAACACGCACGTTATAGGTCCCGGGGTAGGCGACACGAACACTGACGTTCCCTGACCGAACCCACCGCTCGTATGTGAACGACGCCCCCGGAATCGAGACGTTTGTCGCAACCGACACCGTTGTATTCGACCCGACTGTACCGGAAAGCCGCGCGCCCGGGACGCGCACGAACGCCGTCCGGTCGTTGGTCGCGTACATCGCACGGAACTGCCCGAGCCCGGCTACGCCGTCACCCCGACTCCCGAAACGCTGGTGCAGCCGCGCCTGCATGGACATCCGGTTCGCGTCCGCACCGTCTTCAATCACCACGAACCGAACCCGATTGACCAGCTCCTCGGTCGCCGCGTCTGGATCGCTCTGATTCAAGAACGACCCGTAGACAGAGCGAGCATACCCGTACGACCGTGACTGCCCGTTGACGAAGTAGTTGTACATCCGGTTCTCACCCCAGTTCGACAGTACGTAACTCTCCTCGGCGTTATCCCACCCGTGCTCGTCGGCAAACGAAGCAATCGCGGCGGCCGTCTCGTAGGAGGCATCGTCGGTCGTCACCTGCTCGACTTTGATCGCCGACTGCACCACGCTCAACCCGGCAACTAACACGAACAGCGCCAGCACCAGCGACACCGTCGACCGATCCACACGCCCGGGCACCCACGCCGCGAACTCCCGGCCCGTCGACAGCGGCCGTGCCAAATCAACCTTCTCGGCCAGCCAGACGAACCCAACCCCTGCAAACAGCGCCGTAAACGGCGAGAGTTCACCCGCAAAGCGCACCTGGAACACCGCCAGCACGAGGAAGTACCACCCGTATGCGGCCGGCACCAGCCAGCGTGCTGTGCCGTCAACGAGCTGGACCGTTGCCCAGGCCAGGGCCGGCACCGCGATGAACAACACGAACCCGAACAGCAGGAGAAAGCCCAGCGTGTCCCCGCTGAACAGTGACTCAACCTCCGCGATGTCCTGTCGCTGTGTGATACGACCAAGTCCCTCGATCGCCCGCGACCAGTAGTCGGGTAGGAACACGGCAACCCCAGCCACACTTCCGAGCCCGGCGACGGCTTCAACACCAGCTGTGACACGAACCCCAAGGTCGAACCGATACGCACCCTCTCCGACCGCGACGATGGCGAGCGCACCACCGAGGAAGATGGCAGGCGTCAGCGCCACGGTCTGGGTGTGCCATCCGACCGTCGTGTGAACAGCGTAGGTCACACCCGCAGCCAGCGCCAACCCTCCCAGTATCGGTCCCGCCTCCCGGACCGGCGAGCGACCCTCACGAACGGCCAGCAGTACCACCCCGACAACGACGGCAGCCAGCGGAACAACCAACAGCGGGCCGTTGTCCCACGCGAGCACCTGTCCAGTAACACCCACACCAACGCCGAGTGCACCGAGAACGGCCACAACAGGGCCCTCACGCTCGGAACTGACGAGCACGGCAAGCGCGAGTGCAGTCAGAATCAACCACACGAAGTCGAAGGCGTGGTGGTCGGCAAACCCGAGTGCCGTCCGCAAGGAACTCGCCGGCGTGACTGCGAGCATCAACACGGCAGACAGGGCAACCCGGCGATCCGCCGTGACGACCATCGTCAGGAAATACAACCCGAGACCAACCAGCACAGCCGCGACGACGGGATACACCGCAAGCACCGCACCGGAGGCGTCTACACCACCGAGCAATCCCGAGACCCACGCCAGCGTCGCGACGAGAAACGGTTCGCCGAGTGCAATTCCCTCGGGAACCTCGGCAATCGGCAGTCCCCCGACCATGCCCTCGGCAAAGGCTTGCTCAACCCAGTAGCGATAGTAGTAGGGATCATTCGCCGCTAACACGACGGCATCGGGACGGAACACCGACCCGACGACGTACGAACGGATGACGACTATGAGGGTAAGTGCACCCGCAAGCATCGCAGCTGCTCGGCCATCGACGCTCGGCAGCGAGAGCGACACCTCATCGAGCGAGGGCGTGTTGACCGACCCCCTCTCTGTGTCATCACTCGTTGGTTGCTCCCCGAGCGCACGCCGCACGGCGTCGGGCTCTGCGAGGCGGTACTCGCCATCGACTTTCTCGACGACACCCTCGGAGACGAGCTGGCCGAACGTCCCGGAATCCAGGGAGATATCGTCGAACGTCCACGTCTCGTGTGCCTCGTCGATTTCGAGAAGGTCTTGGAGTGGGGCTTCCAGTTCGGGCCGGTCCGCAAGCAACTCCGTGGCCCGACTGCCTTCAGTCATGATTTACGGGTTTCGCGTGGCGGTCATAAAGCCACCGAGGCTAGATGCTCACTCAATATTCCAGATTCGCAGGTCGACAGAAAGACACGGGGTGACGCTCGGCGAAAGTGCCGAGTTCAGTCTCTTCGGCTCTGTTGAAACCCTCAGTTGATGATAAATTCGGCGTGCGAGATACAGGGCGCGTATCGGGCAGCAGAAGCAGACCAGAATGTGAGGCTGGCGTTCGGTCAGGACAGTATAAAATACATATCCCAAAATAAATGTATCATCGCTCCTTTCAAATATCATGAATAGACGCGAGGTACTTGGGATCGTCGCCACGACCGGAGTTATCACGATAGCAGGCTGTTCTGGTAGTGAAGATACCGATGCTGATAATAAAACTGATACACCTGAAGCAGACAGCTCAGATGAAGCTGACACATCAAATACCGAGATCTCAAACGAAACTGAACAAATAGCGTCAGAAAATGATTCAACAACATCAGAGTCGGAGTTAATCGATACCTCACCGGAAGACGTCATATTGTTACCGAAGGACCTCCCCGGTGAGGGATGGGAAGAAAGTCTGAGTAACACCGAATCTTCGGACGAAAGTACGTCTTTGCTCAAGAACTATCAGAGAGAAAATGAAGAGGGCAACAGGGAAAGAATCTCCACTCAAGTAACGCGGTCAGAGAGTGTAAGCGGGGCAGAAGCGAAATTCGACGAGATTGGGTACGCGCAAGTTGTTGGGATGGAGCCTGAAGAATCACAGGAGCTAGAAATTGGGCATGAAAGTTCGTGGGCTGCGGGCACGCAATCAGGTGACGGTGGTGACATCGAACCGTTCTCTGCTGACGTAATCCGAGTCAGGGATACAAACCTGGCCGCCTATGTCGGGTGGGTCATCGAAGGAACCGAGGACATCGGTGTCATCGAATTAGATGAAATCAGGAGCCTTGCGGATACGATGGTGACAAAGTGGAGCTAACTTACCATTCCAGAATAGAGGCGTCGGCCTGTTTTAGTCTTCAGTTGGTTAGGTTCGAAAAATAATAACCACAAGAACTGAGTGAATAATTCAGTATTTCCAGAGGGAAAGAAATGAGGCCGTCGGGCTGATAATATCCTTTGTATGTAGCACGGTCGCTGAAACATATCACCTACGGAGGGTTTCAACAGAGGCGTCTCTTCTCACTTCGACAGGTGCTCACCAGCGGTTCTTATCAAATATCGGATTGCCCCACGTTGTTCATCTCGGGCGATATCCCGAGTAAACAGTCGGGTCTGCCTGGGGACATCCTCACAGTCCGTGTACAAATACAAATTGAACAGAGGGTGTTCCGAACAGTTGAGAGGCACGTGCCTTTGGTACTGGCTACGGAGACTCACTCCAGTAGCAGTAGCAACAGATTACGCGATCAACAGCGCCTGCCAGTGCATTCCCTGCCGTTGCACCCATCGCACGGTCAGATCGAACTCACCAACCACACTCGCCACATTCGGTGAGACACCACCTGCTGTCGGCCGGAGAAGCACGTCAAGCGTTGGTTTGCCGACTGGATCTTCCCCTGCCGCGATCACAGTAACGTCCAGTACATCTTCGCACTCTACCAACGCATACTCGGCCCTCTGGACCCGGCGATGTTGCTCCGCGCGACAGCTCATGCGTCGAACTCCGGCAAGTGATAGATCGCACCGCGGTTGTGACCACGCACAGCCAGATCGTTGGCGAGGTCATCCCAGTCATCGACGGCCTCGAAGCCGACGAGTTCCTTGCCGACCGCGCGCCTCTCGTAGACCAGAACGCCACCTGCGACAGAAACGCGGGTCCGATCGCCAGAGGCGGGCTGAATTGAGGTGTCGATACGCTCTTCCGTGATGGATTCGTTAGTTGCCATTGGGTTCAGTCTCAGTTTGGAACCCACGCGCCTCGGTGCTGGTACACCGGGGCGATTTTCACCAAATCACCCAGCTGCACGTGTGTTCCGTATACAAATATACGGAGTGGGGCCACTTAGTACTTGCGCTATATGGCGCAATTTTGAGTTTTAGTTAGTCGTTGAGATAATAATCTCGACCTGCGGGGGTTGCCTGGTAGTATCCCCTCTTTTCATCAACTTTCTTGATGTAGCCTTCGTCAAGTAGCTCTTCTATGTAATTGTCCAGAGTGCGGCGCTCAAACGTTGCGCCCTGGTTTTTGCAATTCCATAGGATAGCCGTCGGAGGGAGTGCTAAACCAGATTCGACGAGGAGCCCGAGGACCTGACGTTTGCGCTCCTCTTTTCCCATGCCATTGGATTCAACGTTGTCCGCTAAACCTTCACCGGAATTATTAGTGTCGTAATTCGGTTTCTTGTATTTCACCATATACTCTATTTATGCGTTATACAGCGCAAACATTATGTACCTTGTGCAAGCTCTTTCCTCATATGGCCGCCGCGACAATCCAGTAAAATCGTCTCTCAGATGAGTGACAAGGAGCGACATCCCCGAGGCACCGGGAATGTCGCGACGGCCTCCAATCAGACCGCATGACACCGCACGCACCGCGGGTCCAAAAAGGACTCGCACGGCCAGTTGCATCGCTCGTCAGCCAGCAGCGCAAACACACCTTCTCTCCCTAGCTATGCCCTCAGAGACTGACTCCCCCGGCCAGGCCACCTCATCCAATGTATCGCCAGACCACATCGACGCCCTCCTCGCTGAATGTCGAGACCTCCGCGAGACCGTTGCCGACCAGCAGGCCACAATCAAGGCCCAACAAGCAGAGATTGCAGACCTCCAATCCCGACTCTCCTCACTCGAAGAGACAACCACGGACCTCCAGACAGAGACCGACGCACTCGAAACAACCACCCAGATCAACACCACCCGAATCGACAGCCTGGATGGGGCGATCGACGCCCACGACCAGGCCCTCGCTGAACTCCAGAGTCGCGAACTCGAAAAGAACGCCCACCTCGCCGTGGCGAGTGTCTCTCGCTTTCTCGAATCCGGCCAAACTGCTGATCTGAAAGTCGATGGCGAGCGCCTCGAACGCTTCACCACCAAAGATGGCACGCAGTACGTCCGCCTGCCCGATGCGTCCGATCCACTCGAACGCTCGGGCACGTCGGCACTCGCCCGCGGTGATCTCCTGCCGATCCAGCAACTCGCCCGCCTCGATGACGACATGCTTCGGGCGAACGTGAGTACACTCCCGACGCGGCTGGCAGTCAGGTGTTGGCGCGAACGCCACAGTGAGGACTCGGAACCCTGGAAGCGTGGCAGCAACACAGTCCGGCAGTATCTCGATGCGAGCGTCCTTCGAGAGTGGATTCGCCGCGTCGAAGACGGCATCTCACTCACCTATGCGAAAAAGCTCGCCCGTCGGACGATGGACGCACTGACTGACCTCACACAGGGTCGCCTCTACCAACAGAAAATGACTCGGCGCAAAGACGGCCTGCAATACAAGGAGACTCGGTTGATCCTCCCGAGTGATTCTGAGATCCCTGGCGAACAGACTGGAAGCGACTAGTCCGAAGACAGCAGTCGTCGCCGGTCGGGACTGTCTCCCACTCCACGACCGGCCCTGTGAAGGATATCACACGACCTAACCCATCACACGCACAAGCGCGGCCGGGACTGCCTGCGGTCTCTCTACCTGCTGGTGCGTCCTGAGTGCGGGCGTCGGCGGGCACACGCCAGTGACGCACCCAAAGCAGGGACCGTCGACGACAGTTGTCGCCGGAGCATTCCAGGAGTTTCTCTTAAGATGTCACTCACCGCTTTTGAGGCGGAGGCTCGCAGAAACGCAGAAGTAAGCAACCCAACTCACGTAGCGTGGGGGAGTCAAGCGACGCTCACCAGCGGTGATGGCCGACCATCCCACGGCGGGAGACCTCTTGCTGCGGTCAGGCGGCAGCGCAAGGCGGGAGGTAGCAGTGGTACGAAGCGAACAGTTCGGCCGCGACTGGTTTGGCTGGTCGTGTCGCTACCTATATCATGGCCATTGACATCCTCCCACGCCTAAACAGTAGTTGCCGATTCAGACAGCAGAGCACTCGCTGAAGTACGACGAGATGGCGGAAACCCAGCTTGAGTCGGTTGTTCGAGCGGTAATTCGAGTATGTAGCGATAGACGAATTCGACGCCACAGAGTTTCGGTGCACACGTCGCCCGACTGGAGGTGAGTCCGACCGTTGGATTCGAGGTGGGGCTGTTTCTCGTCGCGAGCCACCTTCTCTGGCGCTCACTTCGTGGCTGAGTCCTGACGCCTCTTTCTGTCCGCATTCCATTGCTGTGTCCCGTCCTCGAGAGGCTCTGGGGCATCCATCTAGAGTAGTGACTGAACCCGAGCGTAGGCCGGTCAATCCACTCCGCCACTGGTTAGCGTTCGACTGGGTCCTGCATGGACCCGTGTGTTCCCTCGGGCTCCCTGACAGCGGGGCCCCGGTCGAACCTGAGCCGGAGCGGTCACAGCCTGGTTCGGAGCAGAACGACAGTTAGCAGGGCAGCGAGGGCTGCCACCACTCCGAAGCCCGGCCCAGTCGCGCCCGGTGTTGGCTGCTCGTCGGGAACTGGCGTCCCCGTTTCCGTCGGCGACTGGAACGAGGGCGTTGCGTCAACCGTCGGTGTGGCCGGGTCGGGCGTCGCTTCTGGCGGTTGCACGCCGTTGTCCGTCGAAGTGGCCGGGGTCTCCGTCGGCGATGATACGTCCGACCCACGGGTCGCCACCACGAGCGAGTCGAGGTCAGTGACGGTTGCCTCGAACACTGGGTCGGGTCCGCTCCTGTCGATCGGCCGAAGGTCGACGGCCACCCACTCGCTACCCGCCAGACGGTAGAGGCGAACGTCGCCAACACTGGCATCCCGGGCTGTGAGTATCTCCTGGGTGAGAGAGAACCGGATCGTCGCCGTCGTCACG
Organism: Salinibaculum sp. SYNS191; assembly: GCF_037338445.1. Classification (NCBI taxonomy): domain Archaea; kingdom Methanobacteriati; phylum Methanobacteriota; class Halobacteria; order Halobacteriales; family Haloarculaceae; genus Salinibaculum; species Salinibaculum marinum. Next base: position 3,032,436 of record NZ_CP147838.1, on the reverse strand, counting down.
TTAGCGTCTGGAACGGTCAGGGAGGCTATTGCAGTGCCCGCTGCTGGTGGGAATGTCGTCCCGGACGGCGTCGGTCCGCCAGTCACCTGCAGGTCGTGGTCACCGCCCGATGCGAAGCCCAGCGAGAGGTGCTCGACGGAGACACCGGTCGACCCGAGCGCACCGTCCGTGACGGCTGTCGAGAGCAGTTCGTTCGCCGCTGCGTCTCTGACCTCGACGCGGAATCCGTCCTTGTCTGCGAGGACAGCAATGGACGACTCCGGGTCGTCGGCCGGGGCACTTCCGATAGACGAGGGGGGCTGGCTCGACCCACCAGACGAGGGGGACCCGCTAGACCCACCGGAGGACGTAGACCCGCTAGTCCCACCAGACGACGGGGACCCGCTAGACCCACCAGACGACGGTGCCGTCGCCACGCTGAAGGCGACCGTCTCGGTGTGGACGTTCCCCGCCTGGTCCTGGACGGTCACCTCGAACTCATGGTTCGAGCCGTCGGTCAGGCCGGCGGCCGCGAACTCGACCACGTCGCTCGTTATCGACGTGGCCGGATCGCCGGTCACCGGCATGTCGTCGAAGAGGACGGCCGTCTCGCCTGTCTCGACGCCAGAGAGCAGATCTTCGAACGCGACTCGCAGCGTGGCAGTCGTCGTCCCAGCCGGGAGTTCTGCACCGTCGGTCGGACTCGTCGACGTAATCGAAGGGGGCATCGTGTCGGTGGTGACCGCCCCGTACGTCGAGAAGTGCGTCACAGTGGCGACCCAGTAGCGGTCGGTCGTGCCATTTAGCGTGACGTTCTCGATAGTCGTCGTGACCGGTGTCCACTGGCGTCTCGTCTCGTTGAAATACCGGAAGGTAACGTCCTCCTCGTCGGCCCCCGACGGGAGGAGCGACGGATTGACCGGGATGCCGATGGTGGCGTAGGTGAGGTTTCCGGTGAGCTTGGTTCCAAGCTCGGCGTCCAGGAACGCCAGCCCGGCCTGGCCGCGGACGAGCGGTTTGACAGGTACCTTGCTCTCTGTCATCGTGACGAACGTATTGTTGACCGACCGGTTCGTGTTGAACCGGACGAACAGCCCGGAGGGCTGCATCCGGACCGTGATGGTGTTGTTGACTGTACTCTCGGTGGCGAACCGGGCAGTCGCGGTGTCAGCTCCCTGATAGCTCACGAGGTCGAACGCACTCGCAGAGAGGCCGTACTGGCCGTCACCGGCGAGTGCGAAGGTCCCGTTCCAGGCGTCGCCCGCGTCGGTCATGGTGACCGAGAACGCCGACCCGCTCGGCGGATCGACCTCGACGTCGAGGGTCCCGGGTCTGAGCGCTTCGCTGGCCGTGACCGTGACGTTCGCATGCGTCGCGTTGAGGCGGGTGGCCGAGGCCGAGAGTCTCGGCACCGACCGGTCGACGACGACGGTGTGGTTCGTCTCGACGATTCGTGAGTTCCACCGCTCGTCGACGGCTTCGACGATTACGTCGTAGCGGCCCTGTGCCAGGCCATCGAGGTCCACGGCGGCCGTCCAGTTGCCCGACGGCGCGTCTTCCGTGGCAGCGACAGTTCGCTCGCCGCCCATCGAGGCGGCATCGAGGGTGACGTCGACTGACTGGATCGAGCTGTACGCGTCTGTCACGTCCACCTCGACGGCGACCGTCTCGTTCTCGTAGACGACGGACCCGTCCGGGCGCGAGCTATTCACGGACGCCCCCGTCAGATTCACCGCGTGGATCGTCGGCGCAGCGTCGTCGTTGCTCTCACCGCTGAGCGCAATCCCGACTGTCGGCTCGTCGGGGTCGTCGGAGTGGACCGTCAGTGTTGCATTCGCCGTGCTGGGGGCGGTCGGCCCGTAGGCAACGGTGAACGTGTTGGTCCCGCCGTAACCGAGGACGGCGGTCGCGTTCCCGCCGACCACTGCGAAGTCGGAGGCGTTCGGCCCGGAGAGCGTCGCGCCGTCGACGGTGAGGTTGAGATCGCCGACGTTCGCGACGGTGAACGTCGCCGTCTCGGTCGTTCCGGCCGGGACGCTTCCGAAGTCGAGGGTGTCCGTCGCGACCGCGATGTCTGCGTTGCCGGTGGTCGAGGCGTCGACGACCGTGATCGTCACCGTCTCGAAGTTCGAGTACGCGCCCTCGTCGTCGCGGACGCGGTAGACGTAGGAGTCGACGCCGGTGAAGCCCGGGTCCGGCGTGTACTCCAGGCTGCCGTCGGTGGCCGACAGCGTGAGGGTGCCGTGGTCGACGTCGCCGTGGTGAGACGCCGCGAAGGAATCGGTGTCCGGGTCGTAGTCGTTGGCGAGTCGGCCGGGCGCACCCACGGAAAGCGTCTCGCCCTGGAGGACGGCGTAGTCGTCTTCGATGACGACCGGGTCGCGGTTCGGCTCCGGCAGTACCTCGATGGTCACCCGGGCGAAGTTCGAGTATGCGCCGTGTTCGTCTCGGACGCGGTAGACGTAGGAGTCGGTGCCAGTAAAGCCCTGATCCGGCCTGTACTGGAAGGAGCCGTCCTGTGCCGAGCGGTGGAGCGTTCCGTTGTCGACATCGCCGTGGTGAGACGCCGAGAAGGAGTCGCCGTCCGGGTCGAGGTCGTTCGCCAGCCGACCCGGGGCCGAGACGTTCAGCCACTCTCCTGCGTACACCGAGTAGCGGTCCTCGGTGACCACCGGCGCGCGGTTGCCGGTCGCGCTCGGGTCCGGAACGACCTCGATGGTGACGGTACCGAAATTCGAGTACGAACCGTGTTCATCCTGGACGCGGTAGACGTAGGAGTCGGTGCCGGTAAAGCCCGGATTCGGCCTGTACTGGAAGGTGCCGTCCTGTACCGAGCGGTGGAGCGTTCCGTTGTCGACATCGCCGTGGTGGGACGCCGAGAAGGAGTCGCCATCCACGTCGTAGTCGTTCGCCAGCCGACCCGGAGCCGAGACGTTCAGCCACTCGCCCTCGACGACCGTGTACGTGTCGTCGACGACGGTCGGGTCGCGGTTCGCCGTGGTGTCCGAGTCCGGCAGCACCTCGATGGTGACGGTGGCGTACTGCGATCGGTTGCCGTTTGCGTTCTCGATCAGGTAGACGAAGCTATCGGTGCCGGTGAACCCCGGGTCTGGCGTGTACCGGAAGGCGCCGTCGGCACGGAACCAGTCGAGAGATCCGTCGTTCGGGCTGCCCCGGAGCGGGGTGTCGAACGAGTGGTTCCGCGGGTCGAGGTCGTTCAGGAGCACTCCTGGACTGGCGACGGTCAGCGATTCGCCCTCGGTGACGGTATAGTGGTCGGCGACTGCGACCGGGTCGGTCGCCGTCGAGTCGATCACCTCGATGGAGACTGTCTCGAAGGTCGAGTACTCGCCGCGGGCGTCCCGGACGCGGTAGACATAGGAGTCGGTGCCCGTGAAGCTCTGGTTCGGCAGGTACTGGAAGGAGCCGTCCTGTGTCGACCGGTGGAGGGTGCCGTTGTCGACGTCGCCGTGGTGAGACGCCGAGAACGAGTCGCCGTCGGGGTCGTAGTCGTTGGCGAGTCGGCCCGGGGCCGAGACGTTCAGCCACTCGTCTTCGAGGGTCGCGTAGTGGTCCTCGACGACCACCGGCTCGCGGTTGTCGTCAACGACCTCGATAGTAACCCGGGCGAAACTCGAGTACGCGCCGCGGTCGTCGCGGACGCGGTAGACGTAGGAGTCCGTCCCAGTGAAGCCCGGGTCCGGGGTGTACTCGAAGCTCCCGTCCTGGGCCGACCGGTGTAAGGTACCGTGGCTGGGCTGGCCGTGGTGGGACGCCGAGAACGAGTCGCCGTCAGGGTCGTAGTCGTTGGCGAGGCGGCCCGGCGCGTCGACCACGAGCGTCTCGCCCTGTGAAACCGAGTAGGTGTCGGCGACCGCGACCGGCTCACGGTTCCGGGGCGGGAGTACCTCGATGGTGACGGTGCCGAAGTTCGAGTATGCGCCGTGTTCGTCCTGGACGCGGTAGACGTAGGAGTCCGTCCCGGTGAACCACTGGTCGGCCCTGTACTCGAAGCTGCCGTCCTGGGCTGACCGGTGGAGGGTGCCGTGGTCGACGTCGCCGTGGTGAGACGCCGAGAACGAGTCGCCGTCCGGGTCGTAGTCGTTGACGAGCCGACCCGGCCCGGAGACGTTCAGCCACTCGCCGGCGTGGACCGAGTAGTGGTCGTCGACGACGACCGGCTCGCGGTTCGGGTCCGGCAACACCTCGATGGTCACCGGGGCGAACGAGGAGTACGCGCCGTCGTCGTCACGGACGCGGTAGACGTAGGAGTCAGTGCCAGTAAAGCCCGGGTCCGGCCTGTACTGGAAGGAGCCGTCCTGTGTCGACCGGTAGAGGGTGCCGTTGTCGACATCGCCGTGGTGGGACGCCGAGAAGGAGTCGCCGTCCGGATCGAGGTCGTTGGCGAGTCGACCCGGCGCCGAGACGTTCAGCCACTCACCCTCGACGACGGTGTAGTGGTCTGAGACCGTGACCGGTGGCCGGTTAGCGGTCGTGATGGTCCCGTTCCCGGAGAATGCAACGCTCACCGTCCCCTCGTCGGCGTCGTCCGTGGCGATTTCGAGGGTTGCGCTGGTCGCTCCGGTGGCGACCGGTGCGAACTCGACCGTGACGTCGTGCGTCCCGCCAGCCGGGATGGTCGTCGTCCCGGCCCCGCCGACCACCGTGTACAGGGCCGCGTCGGTCCCGCTGACCTGTGCGCCATCGAACGAGAGGTCCGAGCCGCCGACGTTCGAGACCGTGACGGTCGCCGTGGACGTGTTCCCGACCTCGATGTCGCCGAAGTCGACGCTCGTCGGGGAGACGTCGACCTCGGGCGGGCCGACGACGGTCGCCGAGAGCGCGACATCGACGACTGGGGTGTCCGTGTCGTTGCTGGCAATCTCAAGGGTCGCGTGCTTCGTGCCGAGCGTCGACGACTGCACCCCGAGAGTCGAGATCCAGAGGACGTCACCCGGCTGGACGATACCGCTCGTCGTCGAGACCGAGAACGCCGACGCGTTCGGCCCGGTGATCGTCGCGCCGGTCACGTTCAGTGGAGCGGTTCCAGCGTTTCTGACGTATATTTGAGAGAACGCGTAGACGGACTCGCTCTCGTTGACGTCGCCGAAGTCGTAGCTCGTTCTCGAGGGAGCGATGTCGGGCTGTGGGCCGGTGACGGTCACCTGCTTCGTCGGCAGGTCCGCGATGGTGACGTTGTAGGTGCCGGTGCTGGCAAAGGAGTAGTCGAACTCAACAGTCTCGTAGTAGTTGTAGGAGCTGGATCCGAGCGACCCCGACGTACTGTCTACGACCGAGCCGTCGACCGAGAGTTCGGCCGTGTAGTCACACGACGTGCTGGCGCGGTTCGCGACGGTCGCGGAGATTGTCACCTGCTCGCCCTCGGTGACGTTCGCGCTCGACACCGAGAGCCCCGAGTAATCGAACAGGGTCTTCGGTTCGTCGGTCGCCCCGCCCGCCAGCGCGATCAGCGAGTAGGTGTAGTCGCTGTTCTCCAGGCCCGTCGCGTACAGCGTGCCACCGACGACAGCCGGCGAGAACGCTTCCCCATCGTACCCGTCGTAGCGCCATACAAGGTCGCCGGTGGTGGCGTCGTACGCCTGAATCGTACTGTCGCTCATCGGGACGTAGACGACGCCGTCGGCGTACACGGGTGAGTGCTCTGCGGCCACACAGACCGTGTTGGTCCACCGCGAGTCGCCGCTGCTGGCGTTCACGGCCTGGATTGCACCGTCGGCGGTGAAGTACAGCGTGTCGTTCGCCAGCGCGGGCGAGGACCCGGTGTAACCGTCGACGTTCGCGGCCGTGCTCCAGAGGGTGCTGCCGTCCGCCGTGTCGAGGGCGTAGATGTTCGCGTTCGTGCTGCTGTGCCAAGTGTCGTCGACGTAGACGATGCCGTTCTCGACGACGGGCGAGTGGAGACTCGATCCGGAGCTAGCTATCGGCCGGCTCCACTGCTCGACGCCAGTTGCAGCGTCTACTGCGTAGGTTGCCTGACCGGAGTGGGTCACGTAGACAGTCCCGTTCACGACGGCCGGTGTTGCCATTCCGTAGCCAGTGGAGGGCTTGCCGAACGTCCACAGGATCTCTCGTGTCGTTGCATTCAGTGCGTAGAGGACGTTCTCGCTGGAGGTCTCTCCGGCAACGTAGACGACGTTGTCGACGACCGAAATGCCGCCGTCGTCGCCCGCTTCGAACGTCCAGAGGCGCTCGCCGGTCGTGGCGTTCAGTTGGTAGACCTTCCCGTAACTGGCGACCGCGTAGAGGTAGCCGCCCGCGTACACCGGCGGAACCTCGATGTCGTTCGACGTTGCGTACTGCCAGCGGAGCGAGCCGTCGGTCGCGTTGTACGCGTAGACCGAATCGTCCCCGCCGTTGTAGCCACCGACGAATACAGTGTCGTTCGCCAGCGTCGGGCCGCTGGTCCACTCGTAGGAGTGGTTCACCCACCAGGTCACCGGGTTCGAACTGACCGACGTCGGAGCGCTGTTTCCGGACGCGTTGCCGGTGTTTCCGGCGTCGTAGCTCGCCGTCGGCCAGGAGCCGACGTCGGGAGCGAGGTCGCGCGGGCCGCCCAGGTCGTAGACTGCGCCGTCACGGCCGTCCCCGACGTTGACAGTGGCGCTGCCCGCCCGGTCGTACATGTGACGAGCCATGTCCTGGTCGTCGACCAGCCGAAGGACGAACACGGCGTCACCACGTTCACGGAGTTCGACGACCCAGGTGACCGTCGCACTCTCGCCGGGCTGGAGCAGCCCCTCCCGGTTCGCGGAGTTCCAAATGTAGTGAGAGGAGAACGAATCCGGTGCGACGTCGAGGTTCACGTCGTACTCCCGAGCAACGGAACCGACGTTCGTCACCGTCGCGGTCACCGTGACGTTCTGGTCCTCGGTGACGGCGTCTTGGTCCACGGACAGGTCGGTGTACTCGATGATGCCGCCCTCCCGAAGGACGCGGAAGTCGTTCGGGGTGGTCGAATCTGCGTAGACGATCATCGTCCCGTTCGCGAGCGCCTGAACGCTCCCGCGCTCGCGGGACCCGAGGTCGGTGCGGCTGTAGTACTCGCCGGTCTCGGCGTCGAAGATGTAAGTGTACTGCCCGTCACCGCCGTAGAAGAGTCCGTCGACGACGAACCGGGTGGTGAGACTCCGCGTCGACGTGTTCCAGACGATATCGCCGGTCGCCGGGTCGAGGCGGTAGAGTTCGTTGGTGTAGGGGAACGAGTCGAGCATCATCTGCCGGACGTACACCCCGTCGTCGGTGACGGTCGGGTCGTATATCCGCCACGTGTCCGTCTCGGTACTCTGGTCTGGCGGGACGAACTCCCACTGCTGGCTGCCGTCAGCCAGGTCCAGCGCGAACATCGTCTCGGGGCTGCTCTCGTTGACCACGTAGACCGTGCCGTTCCGGACGACCGGCGGGTCGACCAGGTCGACGGTGAGACCACTCGTCGACCACTGGAACCCGCCGTTGGCCGCGTCGATCGCGACGAGGCGGTCGGTATACGAGGTAGAGGACGGGGCGTCCTGTGCGTGGAGCGATGCGACGAGAGTTCCGTTCTCCACTGCGACCGTGTAGAACGCCTCGGTGGTGCCGTCGCCGTTCACGTCGTAGCGCCAGGCTGTCGTCCCGGTACCGGCGTCCAGTGCGAGCACGGACGCGTTCTCGTCGTCGGTCCCGTCCACACGGGCCCCTGCGACGTACACGAGGCCGTCGTCGACCACCGGTGCGCGGTCGTTAGTGATCCGGGAGTAGTTCATCGGAGTGTCATGTCTCCAGCGGAGGGTTCCGTCGCTCGCGTTCAGGGCGAACACGGAGGCGTCGTATACGTTCTCGCTCGTGAACGCGCCGCTCGGCGTGGCGTAGAGATACACCGTGCCGTTATCCGCGGTCGGCGACCCGGCCAGCACTCTGTTCTGTGCGGAGACGTTGAACTCCCACTCGAGCGCGCCGGTCGTCTCGTCGTAGCCCCGGACAACCTCGACTTGCGTCCCGTCGACGTACGGTTCCTGGACGACGAAGACCGTGCCGTCGGAGATGACCGGCTGTACCGTATCGTCGAAGGCCGTCAGGTTCCAGACCTCCTGGAGGTGTTGTTTCGGCCCGAACGTGTCGGGGTTGTACTTCGAGCGCCCGCCGTCGAAATCGATCTGCGCCCAGTCGTCGTCCCGCGTGGGGTGGACAACCTCGACAGTCACCGGATCGACCGCGGCGTCGGGTTCCAGCGCGCGCTTCACCGAGACGTTCCACGAGCCGGAGACGTTGAACCGGCCCGCGAAGGTGAACTGGCTGGATTCCCCGGGGTTCAGCGTCCCGTTCGCGTCGTCGAGTGCCCACCAGTCGACGGGCAGCGGCGGGTCGGCCATCAGCGAGAGGTTGTACGTTCGACTCTCGTCGTCGACGTTCTCGACGGTCACGGTCGCGGTGAACTCCTCACCGGGCGCAACGGCCGTTTTCGAGAGGGAAAACCCCGAGAACTGGAACGGTGGGTCCTCTAGCGCGTAGACGCGAGAGTAGTCCGTGGTGGTGTCTGTGGTATCCCTGACGTGGACGTAGACCCGGTCGTCGGCCACTGCGGGCCGGGTCGCCTGCCCCTCGAGTCGGTAGCTCCACAGCTCAGTTCCGTCGAGTCCGTCGAGTCCGACCAGGTGGCCGCGGTCGTTCAGGGCGTAGACGACGCCATCGGCGACGGCGGGTGCGAGGGCGTCGATGCGGGTGTAGGACAGCCCGTACTCGAGACTCCCGTCGAGTCGATGGAGCCACTGGCGCTCGCCGGTCGCGTCGTCGAGTGCGTGAATCGTGTTCCCCGCGGCGAGGTAGACGAAGCCGTCTGCGACCGCTGCGCCGTGAGGCCTCGTATTCGCGTCGAAGATCCACTCAACGTGGCCGTCGGTCGCGTTCAGTCGGTAGAACCTGGGATCGTAGGCCCCGTTGGTCGAGTCTCGTGGTTCGGAACCCGCCCCCACGTACACCGATCCATCGACGGCCACCGGGTGCATCGAGACGGGCCCCTCCATCTCGAACCGCCAGCGCTCGCTTCCGTCGGAGGCGTTCAGCGCGTAGACCGCGTAATCACGGCTGTTCATCATCCCCGTCGCGTAGAGAGTTCCATCGGCGGCCGACAGGCCGTTCGAGACGTCCTCGTTGACGTCGACCGACCAGCGCTCGCCGCCGGCCTGGAGGTCGAATGCGTAGAGATACTCCCCGCGGGTTGCATAGAGCGTCCCGTCGAAGACGACGGTCGCGTCGGCCTGGAAGGCTGTCTCGTTCCACAGCTCCGTGCCGGTGGTTGCGTCGTAGGCGCGGATCTCGTCGCCCGAGTAGGCGACTTCCGTGGTGACGACCACGCCATCAGAGACCGCGACCGACTCGATGTCGAGGCCCGAATGGTTCCAGACCACCTGACCGGTGTCGTTGTCCACCGCCCGGAGGCTCTCCTGGCCGGAAACGAACACGAGGCCGTCCGCGGCGACGGTCGGGATATCGTTGTCGTCGTTTTCGAACTCGTAGATCCACCGTGGGTCGGGGTCGGTCGTCGGCCCCGACGCGTTCGGGTTGTACCCTGACCGGCCCGGGTCGCGGCCGAGGGTCCCCCAGTCGCCTGCGTCGAGTGTCGGCCAGGTCATCACAGCACTGAGGACGCCACCACCGGGACCGAAAGCGGTGGTCGCGGTCGGGTCGACGAGCGCCGCTGATGACGAGACTGCCGTCTCCTGATCGAGCGCCTGGACCGGGTCGGGACCGAAGGTTGCCCCGGCCGGGCCGACGATGCTCACACAAACCAGAAGTGCCGTGAACGCCACGGCAAGCGCAGAAATTATACCTGAATCGGAATCGAGAACGTCCATGACCGACATTGATGCCTACCAGTCTCCCGGGTATCTCCTATATGCACCTCCCGTGTCAGCTTCCATCCGACGCCTGGAATCCGGGGTATGGAACGCGTTCCAGTTGTCGAAACAGCTATGAATACGTGCGCAATTGCTAGGTCAATGGTCACCAATCCGTCAGTGGATGCCGACGATGGGCTTCCGCTCGCGGCGCTCAAGCGGGCCGATGCACTCGCGACACTCCGCGACGGCTCGATGACCCGTCGAGAACTCATGGATACCCTCGATGTATCCAGAACCACGATACACCGACTGGTCCGGGCACTGGAGGCAGCTGATCTCGTCGACCAGCAGGGAAACGACTTCGTACTCACCGTCTTCGGTCACACCGTTGCCGAGGAGGTTAGCACCTACCGCCGACGGATCTCGGCCGCCAGTCGCATGCAGCCGTTTCTCGAAACGGTCGATGCTTTCCCGGGCGAAATCGAACTTTTTGCCGAGGCGACAGTGACTGTGACTGAGCCGACCAACCCGTACGCACCGGTCGAACGGTTCATCAACCTCGTCACCGCCTCGGGGACGCTTCGGGGCTTCGATACGACGGCAATCGCACCCATCATCGTCCCGGATATCCGCGAGGCGATACTGAGCGGGATGGAGACCGATATGATCTACCTGCCGCCTGTCGTCGAGTCGATCGTCGAGGAATACCCCGACGACATCGCCGAGGTAGCCGACAGTGGCCGTCTGACGCTCTCGACTCACTCGAACCTCCCGTTCGGACTTGCGATATTCGACGACCGAATCGGCCTCGGTGGCTACGACGCTGAGACGGGAATGCTACGGACCTTCGTCGATACCGACGACGACCGCGCCCGCACATGGGCACTCGATCTTTACGACGAGTATCGTGAAGAAGCGACCGCTAAAGACCTCTCGCAACTCGTGAACGCTTGAGACCCCGCCGGTGACTGCTCTCTCGCCACGCCAGCAAGTCAATCAGGCGCATCCAGACGGCCGTCTTTTCACAGGCGGTACGAGGCGGATGCCCCGACCCTTGAGGTCGGGGAGGAAGCCGACACCAGACGACACAAACCACGCTACGATGGCAGGCCGACTCCCGACGTATAAGTAACTGCTACCGTACGTGTGAAGATACAGTGGAATACCGCCGTACCGCCGTCATCAAACTCGACACTCCCGAAGGAGCCGACGATTCGCTTCGAGAGACTGTCGAGCAGTTCAAACACTGCGCCAACACCGCGAGCGAATGGTGCTGGCACGGCGACGACGGCTCCCACGTCACCTCCAAGGCCAAAGCCGAAACCGCACTCTACGACCACCTCCGCGACGAAACTGACCTCACCGCGAACCTCGTCCAGAAAGGGATTCGCAGGGCGGTCGAAGCCATCAAAAGTGGCGTCGAACGCCTCAAACGTGGTGAGAACACGTCACAACCGCACTTCTCGGCAGACAGCGCGGTGTACGACAAGCGAAGTGCGACGTTCCACCGTGACCACGGTTCCCTCTCAACCGTAGACGGGCGCGTCGAGTGCGAGTACATCCCTTGAATCGCGGGACGCTGAACGTGAGTGGGGAGTACGTCCCCCCTGCCTCGGTTGAGGCATAGAATGGGAGTCCACGCGAAAGCCTCGGGGTCGTACGGAAATCTACGATTTCCGTGATGACGAGACGCGAAGCGTCTCGAACCACTTGACCCCGAGGCGATTTGCGAAATATCTGCTCAAGGTGGTGTAGGCCAGCAAGGTTTTACCTTTTTGAACCATAATACAGTTCATGAACTCTGAAGCGGTTCAAAGTAGACGGGCGAAGGAGGGATCGTACGTTCGCCTTCCCGTGCCACTCGGTGATCCAGAGGCGTTCCGGCACGGGGCAACTGCCGATGTCCTGCACATCCTCGTCGACAATCCAGATCGGGATTTCACAAACCGCGAACTGCATCGGGTGACGGGAAGAGGACTGAGTGGCGTGAATGCCGCTGTCGATGCCCTCGAGGCACTTGGCGTGATCACCGTCGATCGGTCCGGTCGGGCGAACGCCGTCCGGATGGATCCAGCAATGCTCGTCAAATCCGACGATCCCGTAACGACCATTCCCCAACCGGAGTACCACGCACCCGTCAGAGCGATTCTCACCCGACTCGAAGAGGAGATTGCCGCAGACATCGGCGTCGTCCTCTTTGGGAGCGTCGCGCGAGGTACTGCCGATCGGACAAGCGACATCGACCTGTTTGTCGTTGTCGAAGAAGACCGGATGCAGGCCCAGCGGGAGGCCCACGCGATCGAACAGGAGATCGCCGACGAGCGGTTCGACGGCGAGCGGTATGAAGCACACATCGTCGTCGAGCCCCGAGAGTCCGCCGCAACTCATGACCGAATCCGCGACGTGCTCGCCGAGGGACTGACGCTCAAAGACTCGCCGGCGCTCGACGCGGTGAAACAGGAGGTGTTCGACGGTGGGTCTGCGTGATGTCGTCGGCGCACTCGAGCGTGTCGAACAGTTGTTGGAGGACGGCGAAACCGGCCCGGCACAGGACTCGCTCTCGTGGCAGCGAGCCGAGGACGACGCTGATATCCAGCTCGGGAAAGCGTGTGCTATGCTGGGAACGTGCCGCCAGCTTCGGCAGGGGACGAACAACCACGTGAGCATCGTCGAGCTCTCGTTCAATGCCATCGAGCGATCATTTCAGTTCTATCTCGTCGAGATGACGGCGGCGGAGTCAGCAGATTACAGGAAACATGAGGAAGTGTTCGACGATATCGCGGCCCGAAATATCTTTTCTGACGAGGCGGTTGCTGGTCGGATCGACGCTTTTCGCTCCGAGCACCGCTCGCGATTTTACTACGATATTGACCGACCTGGACGGGACTTCGCCGAGGCGATGCACGAGTTGGCCGAAGAAGTTCACCAGTATCTCGTTGAGTTTGCTGACGCTCAGTCACGGTGCAACTGCGACGAATCCTGCACCCACAAGTGATGTCCCCTCAGAGTGAACCGCCTCGGGGTCAAGCCCCGTGGCATTCGCCTCGACAGCCTGTAAACTACCCCACCCATTCGTCTTTAGTTAGGAGACGAACTGGTGACAGCAGTGGCTCATCGAGGCTACTTTTCGGAAGGAATGAGGTGGATCGTTCGTCTCTAGTTAGCTCTCACACCACGGCTGCGTAGCGGTAGCGGGCGTCTCCTGCAGTATCGGTCCTTGCTGGTGAATCTTCTGTGTATTCTCGATCAACCGTTATCAAACCGACCGAGCGCTTATTCTGAGCCACCGTGTAATCTAAAATGAGGTGGACGGGTCGCTCACTCGCAGTCAGTCCCCCAGTTCGCGGAGCTTCTTCTGGACCTGTGCGTAGACCGTCGGATGAAGGTTCATTCCCTCGTCTACAAGGTCATATAGGAGGTCAGTCGCTTTGTCTGCTGTCAATTGCCCGTCTTTGGTGCAACTGAGAAGCAACGTCGTCACCCACCAGCACTCGACGCCGTGACTCCGGGCAACCTCGATCAGCCCCTTGTCGTTGGCGAGGAGGATCTCCTCGTCAGCCTCTGCCAGCAAGATCACCGACGCGTCGGCCACTGCTATTCCCTCCATCGACGCTACGTCCTCGGCCGCGGCTGGCGTGTCGTGAACAGCGACGTCCGCTAGAAATTCGTCGAGCACCGCGGTACCGCGCTTGCCCTCGGTGAGGACTTCCTCCCGGACCTCTTCTGTCGTTCGAATATCGTCGAAGGTGGTCGAAATGAGATCGAGCCGGCCGACCCATGCGAGCGGAATCAACGCGGACGAGTCTACGACAACCATTAGATTCGGTCGAGGTCACGTTCGAGGTCGTTGGTCGTGTACCCAACGTCGATGCCTTCCTCAGAGGCGAGGGTCAACATCTCGACGTACGATACGTCCGCGAGTTCCGCTGCCTTCCGTAGCGTGATGCTGTGCTCCCGGAGCTGGTCGAGTGCCCGCTCTGTTCGCCAGTCGGAGAGTCCCTGTCGGATCAGGCGGCGCAGCACCTCCGACCGGTCGGCACTCATCTCCTCCTCAAGTTCGGCGAGTGCCTCCTCGTCGTCTTCCGGGATGCGCGTGGTGACCGTCTTCATCGTTACAATCTAGTACGTTACGATACAGAATATACGTAACGGTATACAATATGGCGCCGATGATCGACGCAGAGGTGAGCGAACTCACTCGGTTTGGCAGTGACAAAGAGGTGGTCAGTTACGTGGGGTTGGAAATTACCAATAAATGGCGAGGAGAATATCAACTACGTCGAATCGTCAGACGCGTCGCTCGCTGCGAGGATTTCTGCCGCTACGTCCGTTACATGTTGCTGATGAGAGGCTGACGTCTGGACGCTCTGGGCCGCATCAAGTTGCTCGTTGACGATGGTGTTTTGCTGTGGGCCCCACTTCTCTGGCGGTTCAGATTTGATATAATCGACCCAGCGCTTGATTCCCTCGATGCGCTGCTCGCGGTTGTGTTCGTGCTTCGTGTCGAGGCGTTCACGCACGTTTGAGTCGTTCATACGCGTCTTTGACGTCGAGTTGCGCTACCCACGCTTCGAGGCGAGAGACACTAAGACTTTCCTCGAACAGCGTGTGAACCGCCTCGGGGTCAAGTGGTTCGAGACGCCTTCGGCGTCTCGTCATCACGGACCTCGGAGATTTCCGTACGACCCCGAGGCACTCGGCCTGTTCCGCCTGTAGATGATGGAGAGAACGGAGACAAACCTCGTCTAGCAGCGTCTCTCCTCAATGCCTCTCGTTGCATTCACCGAGGTGAGACACTCGACCCATCGGTCCGGTGACCGTTCGTCCCAACGTCCACCGTCGTCGAGTCGTTCGAATCTGTTGGAGTCGCACTAGTCCCCTCGATCCGTTCTTCACCCGAGATAACGGCAGCTTCGAACGCACTGGCGCGAATCCGCAACGGAAACCAGCCCTCTTCGTCGATCCCGAGCAAGCCCTCTGAGTACTGGTCTTCGTCGTTACCTGCCTTCGCCGTTCGCACCCAATTCACCTCCCGCTCGCTCAACCCGAACCACTCCGCGAGTTTCTCGGCCTCCTCATCGACGCGATGAATGAGCGTCATCGAGCACAGACTCGCAATGGTCCGGGCTTCCGGCGTCAGTGCGAACTCCCCACCGGTCTGCGTGATGAAATGCAGAGAGAGGTCGTAATGGCGGCTGTGGCGCACGGCCGTCTCCAGGAATTCTAACGAGGTGGCATCGTTCATCAGATAGTGCGCCTCGTCGATGACGAAGATGACACGCTTTTCCGTCTGTTTTGCACGCTCGTAGACTGCGTTGAACAACACCGACATCATCAGGCTGGTCTCCGTTCGTCCACGGGCGCCCTCCTCTTGGTGCAAGTCGAGATACATCACGTTCGAGTCGAAATCGAACTCCGTCGCCTCGGCCAGATTCGCCAGGTCGCCGTCCTCGCGGAATGACGGTCGGAGGTCTTTCAACAGCGACTGTGCATCGTCTTTGACGCTCTCTTGCTCGCCAGCCGTGGCATACCCGAACGAGGCCGGGTCCGCGAGCATGTCTTCGAGCACCGAGATAACGTCCCGGACTGTTGGTGACTCGCGGTCGTGCGTTGCCGGGTCACGCGTGATGCCCTGATTCTCGTAGGCTTGCTGGATTGCCCGGCGAAGCGTCTGTTTCTGCTCGCTCAGCGGGTTGTTCGCAACGTGGGCGAAGAACGTATCGAAGAAGGTCATCACCCACGCAATCTGCTCGCCCCACGGGTCCAGGTCGGGAGCGGCTTTGAGGATGTCTGTCGGCGTGGGCTGTAACTCCAGGGGATTGAATCCACGCGTCCCGCCAACAGTGATACGCTCGCCGCCGAGGACGTCGTTGACACCCGCAAACCCGGCGAGTGGGTCGAGCATGATGAGCAGTGTCTCGTCGTCGTACATCGCCCGACGGACGAGCTGGAGCTTCGTCGAGAAGGACTTGCCAGCCCCGAGTTTGCCGATCACCATCGTACAGTAGCCCGTCTCGCGGTTGAAGCGATCCAGAATCAGGGGACTCTCATTCAACGCATACGTCCCGTATTCGATGCCGGGTTCGGCAACAGCACCGGCGACGAAAGGGAACATGGCGCCAACGGCACCGCCGAGCATCGGCGTGGTGGCATCGAGTGACTCGTTCAGGCGATTGACCCCCACCGGGCTCGCAGAAATGAGCGTCTCCAGTTGTGACCACCGCGGCGTCACGGGCGTTAGATTCGCCGGCGAGCGCTGGGCCGTATTCACGACGCCTTCCGAGGGAATCTCCTCGCGAGTATCCCCGCGAACGGTGAGGTACATTGACGTATCGAAGGCCTTCATCGACGTGTTGCGCAACACGTCGTACATGTCCTGGTGGTCTTCGAGGTCTTTTTTGATGCCTCGGGCACCTGCCCGGTGTTTCTCGGAGAGATACTCGAAATCCGCCTGCAGGTCTTCGATCTTGTTCTCCAGCGAGCTGAGCGTGGCCTGCGTATTCCGCGGGCGGATGTGCATCGAGATATCTGTCGAGCGGGTTTCAGCAGTCGAGTACAGGTTCTCGAAAAGGCCATCCATGGGTGCATCTGGATACTCACCAACCCAGAGCGAGCGCGTCCACTGAGAACCCGTCCGGATGGCATCGGGTTTGCGAGTGATCGTCGACGGCGTCACGACCGTCTTGTGAATATCCGGAATGGAATCCAGTGGGGCCTCCGATGGCTCGTGTGAGATGGTGAACTGGCCATCCTTCGTCGAGAAGCCAGTGCCAGTCTCAGCCTCTGCCTCGGACTCCGACTCTGACTCTGACTCTGACTCCATCTCAGTCTCTTGCGGACCAGACGCCGTAGCGCGGTCTGCATCGTCAGTCTCCTCACTGCTGTCCTGTCCCCGAGAGAGCCACTTTCGAATCATCGCGTCCCTCCAACGAGTGGCCGCGTTCGTAGAACACGCGAGAGGTCGTCGTGTGCGAAGTCATCACCGGACCAGAATTCGGCGATGAGTGCGGTCGCGTCCGTTGCCTCGACGCGGTGAGCGTTACAGCCATCGATGCCACGGAGGCCGCGCTGGACGCGACGCAGGCGTTCATCGAGTGCCTCGAACATCGCGTTGTGTTCATCCTCGCGCTCTGGCCCGAACCACACCTGAATGAACAGGCCAACGACTGGAAGCCTAGCCAGTTTCTGGGCGTGACTCTCGCGCGTGAACTGGACTTCTTCGGGGGTGACCGAGACGATGACGTAGTGATCACGAATGGTCATGCGACGGTCAGCGAGGTCGGTGCGATACCACTCGACGTAGTTCTCGATGAGTGTTGCGAGCGCTGGATTCGCCTGGACGTCAGCGTCTGTGAGTCGTGATTCATAGCGTGCGAGATACTCATCGACGGGGAACGCCTGCGTCGTGGAGTAAATCTGGATGGGAAACTCAATGACCGTGTTCAGGAAGTCGATGAACGAATCTGTCTTCTGTTCCCACTCCTCGTCTGTTGCGAG
Organism: Salinibaculum sp. SYNS191; assembly: GCF_037338445.1. Lineage (NCBI taxonomy): Archaea > Methanobacteriati > Methanobacteriota > Halobacteria > Halobacteriales > Haloarculaceae > Salinibaculum > Salinibaculum marinum. The sequence continues at coordinate 3,015,127 of NZ_CP147838.1, read as the reverse complement.
TGCCATCGTCGGTGGCTCGACCTGAACCAGCCCTACGAACGCCCCGTCGGTGCGCTCAATTGCACCCCGGTCGGGATACACGCGCTCGATGGTAGTGTACTTCTTCGCCTCCTCGTGAGCGATGCGTTCGGATTTGCGCTGATACCCGATGATCGTCACGAGCCAGTCGATACTCGACAGATATGCCGGCGTGAGATAGACGAAGATAGCGCCCACGGCAATCGCAACAGTCGCGAGCGGGATGGTGAGCGTCTGGATGCTGTAACCCATCACTGAGAGGTCGGAGGGCAGGACTGCCTGCGTGAGCAAAATGACGATCACACCCGGAAAGAGCGCAACGGCTGCATCTGAGAGGGTGTAGGTTCCGACCAGGTTCGCGTCTGTGCCAATCGATTTCGGAATCCGTTTTGCTGGGTCTCGTTCTTGCATATCTACGCACACTCAGTTGATGTACCACGGCCGCTCGTCGTCTCGCCGCCTGTCGTTCTCGGGCGGAGTGCGTTGGCGAGGCGAGGAATCAGAGCGGTGTCTCCCGCGAAGATTCTCGAAGTTCGTCGTCCGCTCGCTCGGTGTATCGGAACTCCCATTGCGAGTACTGTCACTACCGCCACCATCTGTACTCCCACCACTCCGTCCAGCACCGCTGGCGCTGTTGCCGCCGCTGTTCCCACCACCACCGTTCCCACCGCTGTTGCCGCTGTTGCCGCCGCCGCGGTCACCCGAGTTGACCACACCACGAATACCCGCTCCGGCAGAGCGCATACGCGACCCCGCAGCGTGAGCGCGGGACTGCCCGGAGTTGATGACCATCTGGCCGTCGGGTCTCACGGCCGCGTCCCCCCGAAGGCCACGGGAGAAATTCCGACCACCGTAGCGTGCCTCTTGACTGCGAGTCTGGACGCTCTGGACGCGATTGCGTGCTCTGACACTCGAAGCGTGACTCATAGCGCGGTCGGCCATGAAGAACAGCGCACCCGCTTGCCAGACGAGAATGAACGGCGAGAGCACGGCCACCAGGGGGATGATGAGCGCTAGCAGCCACGCACCGAAGCCCGAGAGCGAGAGTCCGAAATTCGACCCGAGGATGCCACCGAGACGAAAGAGCAGTGCAACCGGCACCGTCATGAACAAGAAAGGGACGAAAAAGCCTGCCAGACGCTGCATGAATCGCGAGACGAGCACAAAGGGCCCGACGCCGGGAATCCAGAAGACGATCAGCAGTGGCATCAACAGGACAAAGAGGTACAGCACCACCTGGCGCATGACGTAGATGATGCCGATGAGCAAGAAGAGAATCAGGTCAACCGAGAGCGAGACCACCAGTCCGAGCGTCCCCATGGCAGTGAACGATAGCGTCTCGAACAGCGAAATGTTCGACAGACTCGGGATGATGAGCGCTGTCAGTGCGTCCATGAATCGAAGAGAGAGGGCTGCGAGCCACCACCACGAGAGGATGCCGAGCAACCCGGAGAAGGCCCGACGTTTGAGTTTCGAGCGGTGGTAACTCCCGAAGAGGTAACTCGTCGACTCGAAGAAGATGACTACCCCGATCATCGCAGCCCAGAGAAAGAGCACGATCGGCATCCAGATATCCCAGTAGTAGTCATAGATTCCCGGCCAGGGGCCGTTGGTTGGTTCGCTGAAGACGGAGTTTGGATGGGGAGTATCTACGATGAGATGGAGGATTTCCTGTCCCTGTTCTTCTATGAGTTTCGTGATCGGACTGAAGAGAAGTTCCAATAGTTCCTGTATCGCACCGATAATCGCGTCACCAAGTGCCCCCATAATTAGAGAGCCTCCTCAGAAGAGTGAGTGTCCAGAATCTGGACACTCCCATTACTACAGGTGTAGCCACGTCCCAGTCCCAGCGGTTCTGGGGAACCATCAAGATCTACGCGAAGACGCTGGTCAACAGAGTCCCCAGACCCTGTACCGAGGATAATTGTTATATCAACTGAAACGCCACAATCAGGCTCATCTTCACCTGTGAAACGAAGTGGTTGCTCCTGCCCAACGTAGAGACGCCTGCCTCCAGGTCTAACAATTAGGTCTGCGATGTCGTCTGGTTCTATAAGACGTGGAATATTGAGATAAGTACTGATTTCATCATTCGCTTCTTGATATGGAGCGTCTCGGTAGGCGATATCGTAGATCCAGGTCGGTGCAGTCCCGGTATTCTCAACATCGACAGCCAAGCGAGCATTGTCCGTCGAATCGCTCCCGGAGTACTGTCTGATCTCCCGTATTCGAAGATCAGGCCTCAACTCCAAAGTCCGAGATTCTATGACGTCATCTTCGACAGCAGCGAGTTCGTACTTACCGGGTGGATAATGCGTCGACTGTGAGAGTTCAAGCTCGATGAGTCGAAACCGGACAGTGCGAACACCCGGCTCCACTGCTTGCTGGCCGTACAAGGTTCCATCCGGTGCGATCAGATTCACCGCAGAAAGTTGGCTGTCCTCAGCAATCTCCACGACCAGAAAGTCGCCGTCGACTGCAACGCGCTCAAAGATGGTGTCCTCTTTCGGCGAAGGTGACTGCGTGTTCTGCCCACCCGTCGTCTCACCACACCCAGCAAGACCGAGCACACCCGTGCCAAGACCGACCCGGAGGAGCTGTCGCCGCGTCAGGCGAGTTGAATCCCGACGCATCTCAGACCCGCCCCCAGGGTGGCCAGATATCCCAGCCGGTGATACGGTCGATGAGAAAGACAGCGACCAGGAACAGGCCAATCGGAATACTCGTCTGATAGAGTACCGAGAGCACCTGCAGTGTCGACCCACCCGTGTAGACGATGGTGGAATCGCCCGTGTAAGCGGGGTTCACATCCCACCACCGTTCTGGCTCGTAGCGTGCAGACACGCTGGTCCTGTCGCCGGCGAGTGTCACCAGTGCTGTCCCGTTCGCTGTCGTGTTGATGCGCTGGCCATCCACCAGGACGTACCCCTCCCGTGACTGCGTCTCGATCGGGTCGCCAGTCTCCCGATCCCGGAGTGAAACCCGGACGGTGGTCGTCTCCGCCGAGGCGTTCAGTACGTCGAGTGAGAGATTGCTGCGATGGAAGGGAATCTCACTGAATGACTCGGGGCGAAGCGAAGTTTCGACACCGCGGACGAGTCCGAGTGCGCTGAGACGAGAAAGCGAATAATTCGCGGCATGAAGCCGAGAGGCAAGCCCGTAACTCGCTGTGTAGGAATCCTCGGGAACATCTAGCTGAACATTCGGAGGCAGCGTTGGAGCCGTCGTGTTCACACCGAAGCTCTCTATCAGGGAAACGTTCGCCCGAGGTGCGGGAGTCGGGCCAGTCTCCATCGGAAACGCGGTCACCTGCAAGGGGTGCAATGGCGAGTGTCTCAGCGTGCTTCCCGACGAAGACGTCTCGGCGAGCGTATCCCAGCCGGTCTCGCGTGCGGAGTAGAACCGCCAGCTTCCCCGGACCGAGCCAGTGGGTGCTTCATAGCCCAGCCACGGTTGGTTCTTGTAGACGACCACTCCGAGATCGCCATCAGGGTAGCGGGTCTGAAAGCCCGACACCGACAGCGTATACACGGTCACCTCGACCGCATCGCGGACGGTGAGAGACTCTGCGTGCTCTGTGACCGTCACCTCCCAGTTCGTGCAAGCTCTCGAGGTAGGCCCAGACTGCGAGTTAGTAGTGGAGACAGTCGTATTCGAGGTGGAATTTACCGTCGACGCGTTTGTCCAGGCAGTACACTCACTGACCGTCTGTTCGAGTGCAACAGCAACGTCTGCTTCGAGGGCAAGCGTATGCGTCGACCCGGTGTATTCTGCAAGCTCCGTATACGACAGTCGCGGTGTGTTCGAACCTGACGAGCGTGACTCGACAGCCCCATCCACGAGCAACCGCGTCGCATTGATCGCGTGGCGCTTGAGCGTCCACTCGACGCGTCGGTCCACCGAAGATGTGTTCTCGGGGATCACAACCCGGTAGTCGATCGTCCCCAGTAGCGTGCCGTTGGGCGCAACGTACAGCGGCTGGTCGGTGGCCGAGAGTCGGCCACGAGTCGATGGCTGGACGCTGAATACGGCCGCGTAGGCGTCGCGGACGAACTGCCCGTCTGCGAGCGTGATACCTACGGGGTGTACGGACGTCATCGCGTCGGTCTGGGGAAAGTCACGATGGTCGGCCAGGTTCCACGCCTCGACGGCCTGCAGTGGGTCTGCAAAGGGGATGTCGGTCATCGCTGCGAGTTCGGCCATCGCCGTCGTCTCGTTGCCCAGACGGGCGCGGAGCGTGGTCGCATTCGAGACCTCTTCATCACCCGACCAGAGCGGCCAGTACGTCGTCTCGTTGAGGCCGTGTTCTGGCTTCTCGGGTGGATGCGCAATGGACTGTGAGACAGCAATCGTGAGCGTTGCAACTGCAAGACTGGTGAGGAGGAACCCTCGAATGAGCCCGCTTAGAACCCGCAACTCGCGCCTCCAGCGACGACGTTGTTGAGGAGGAACTGCAGGATTGCCGTCCCGAGCGGCGCAACGATGACGCCCCAGATAATCGCCTGATTGCGCATTTCTTTCATCTCCTTTTTGCGGTCAGCTCGGGGCGTCGCCGGCGTGGCGACCGTCGCCGCGAGCGCAATGACGCCCCCGATGAGCGGGCCGCCGAACTGGATGAGCGTAAAGAGGTTCTTGACGGTCTGGGCCATGTCCGTCGAGCAAAACGCCGAGCCAGTCGACTGGGCAAGCGCCGGGTCGATAGCAACCACGCTGAGGAGTGCTGCTGTGAGCAATCGCATCCAGAGCAAGCGGGACCGCCTGCGAAGAGATCGGTTCGACGATGCATCCGAATTGGGGACTGAATCTTCCATCTGTATGTCACCGGGTCCTGTCACGGCGTGTTTCAATCGCAGTGAAACGAGCCGCGTGCCTCATTTGCTGAGAGTCAACTCACCCGTTACAGCCACTGGCTTAAATTTAGCGGTTGTAGGAATGGATAAAAGCCAGATAGTAGCGATATAGCTGCGAGAAAATAAAGAAATGGCGATGGATACGACAACAGAAGTTGCGGCGTAGGGGGGAGATGCTCCCCGAGGGCTGGGGCGTTCTCGCCGGCGCGCCCCAGCGACATCTCATCACTTCCGGCGGAGAAAAACAGCTGTATTTTGACTCACTCGCGTCGCGCAGTCGTTGAGGAAATGGGCTTAGCGCCTCAATTCAGCCCAGCTGCATTCTGTTCGGTGGCGAGTTCCTCTGTAGATTTCCGCGGGCCCGGCGAAGTCTTCGCGGCCGAGGAACCAGATGAGATACTGCCTTGCCTCCTCGGAAGACATCTCATCGGGAATCTCGGACTGCTCACTTTCGGTGGTCATCCTCTCTTCGACCGGGCCTCGCGAGCTTTGTACGCATCCAACTCCTCGGCGTAGTGGGCAACGTCCCAAAGACGGTCTGGTGTGGCCTGAGGGTGTCGACGACCTCTTCCGAGAAGGTCGCCGGTCGGGGCGGCGGTTCGTAAGTCATCGGCTCTCTGTGTTAACCAACACTGACTCACTATTGATCGTTTGGTTGGTTAACGAAATCACCGCGCTCATCAGCCTCAGAAGGGTGAGAATAGCAAACTATCCAGAAACAGACCATGCTGCTATTCCTCGTCAGGACGGGAAGCATTCTCGTATACTAGATCGTTCCTTGGCCGACCTGAGTGTCCTGCACCAGTCAGACCGGGGATGGGGCTGAAATGTGAGGATGTGGTGAGGATCCGTCGCTAGCCCGAGTCGTCACGGTGGGAGATGACGATCATAGATATTCCGGCGATGGCCGACTGCTTCGACGATGAGAACGTCCTCCTCGCGGTCCCAGGTGATTATCGCCCGGTGACATCCTCCCCGGCGTGAACGCCGGGGCTTCCCGTACCGCAGGTGGGATATTTGCCGGTCTACGGCACGATCTGTTCTCGCGGGGCGAACACCCCACTTTTTGAATCGAACAAATGTACCGATGGCTGTGCCACACAGCCGTTACTCCTATCCTCACCATGAGGACTCGGAGTTATCTTCTGCCGCATATTCTCCGCCCCGTTGCAATCCGCATTTCCGACTAACTCGCACGACGAGCAGACATACAAACCACGTTCGACACGGTTCGACTTTGTGTCATCACCACATCGTGAACACGTCTTCGAGGTGTCCCACTCGTTCTCCTTCACCACCTCGACACCGCGGATCTCGCCTTTGTACGCGAGATACTGGTAGATACGGTCGAACGCCCATGAGTGCAACTTCTTGTTGCCGGTTTTACCCCAGTCGGACTCTCGCACGTTTTCAGGCCAACTAACCGCGAGCGTCCCAACATCGCGTTCGACACACTCCGTGATGATGGTGTCCGTTAGTGTGTGGTAGAAGTGCGTCTCACGCTCTGCGAGTTTTCGACGCGCCCATATCGACTTCTTTGACGGGCCGTTCTCCCCCTCGGTATCGTACTCTGCTCGGGTGAAGTAGTGCTTGTCTTTCTTGAGCGAGTTACCGGGATACAGAACGTATTCGTCGGGAAATGCGACCGTGGCGATGTTCTTGATGCCAAGATCGATACCGGCAACTTCGTCACCTGCCGAGTCGTTGGTTTCGAGTTCGACTTTGCAGACGAAGTGCAGTTCCCACTCGTCGCCGTTCCAGACGACTCGAACGTTCTGCACCCTGTTGACTTCCGAGAGGTCAACGTCGGGCCGGGTCTGGTACTCGCAGAGCAGGAAATCTGACCAATACTTCTTGAGGTTCGAGCCTTTCGAGAGTCGAACGCGATTGTTCTCAGGGTCGTGTTTGAAGCCGTCTTCTTTGAATGTGACCGTGGAACGTGGTCGGGTGTCGCCGTGTTTGCGGTAGCCGGGCGGATTCGCCTCGTCGTCCTTGTGTCGTAGGTCAAACCATGACTGGAAAGCGTCGGAAAGTTCTTCGATGACTTTCTGACTGGATTGTGCGTTCAGGTCTTTCCAGCACGCTTGGTTCTTCATGTACGATTTCAGCACGCCCTCGTCTGGGATTTCGCCAGTTGCGTCCCAGATACGGTCGGCTGTCCATCGTGCGACGTTCCAGATTTTTGAGGCGGAGTCTCCGAGCGAGTCAAGGCCATCGCAGACCTGCCGGTGGTTCTGGATGGAACCAACGTAGGTGCGAGTGACCTCTATCGCCATATATAGCCTATGTAGAAAAACCTACTTAACAACTCGGATTAGCGTGGAATATCCGGCCTTGCCATCGACAGTGGGCTGTGGAGGAGTTGTCGGATTCACTCCCGCCGTAGAGTGGTATGCACAAGAACTGAATAGTAAACGAAGACGGGCGAGCGGCTACAGAATCGGTGGCTTCGCCTTGCTCGCAACCACTGTTCTGTAACGCTCTTCACTGACTATTCAATAGTTGCAGTGACCATTCAACGGCGGGATTCTCTCCTCGAAGAAAGATAGCCGCTGAGCTTTTCGAGGCGATGGGAAGTCCAGTCTTTCGCCTCGTCGAGTTTCTTGACCAGCCGCTCTTGGGCTTCGCTGTCGAGTCCTTCCAGCAAATCGAGTGCTTTGGGTGTCCACTCGACCTCAGTCATCGATGCCCAGCCGGTCCTTCACGTCGTCCTGCGATACCGTCTCACCCCGCTCTCGCTGCTCGCGACTCTCAGCCAGATGTTCAAGTGCTTCCTCAGACAGCTGTGTCGGAGGGTTTACGGCATCCCGGAGGGCGTCACGTATGAACTCGGATTTGTTCGCATACCCACGTTCCTCCCAGACATCGTCGATCTGTGCCAGCAACGACTGCGGCACCCGGACGTTGATTTTCTCCATTTCGCCCTCACCACCGGCGTCGCTGTCGGTACTCATATGCTGTGATACGTCTGTATCACGTAAGTAGCTTCGGTTGACTAGCCGGGGTGTGGTTGATGACGGCGAGACTTCGATTATGCGCTGAACAGGTGCAATACCACGGCCTTGAGTGGTCACTGCAACTGTTGAATAGTCAGTGAAGAGCGTTACAGACCAGTGATTGCGAGCAAGGCGAAGCCACCGATTGTGTAGCCGCTCCCCCGTCTTCGTTTACTATTCAGTTCGTGTGCATACCACTCCACGCGGAGGAGGATGTCAAGCGTCGAGGCGCTGGAGCAACTGCGTGACGTAGGGACTGTTCTCCCAGCTCCGATGCGGGCTGATCGTCGTGATCAGTGTTCGAGCCTCCTCGTGGCTCAGATACCCGTTCCGAGCGTAATCCACGATGAGCCGCGGCGTCGGAACGATCCGTGGCCCCTGCAACACGGCGTGAATCAGCGGAAAGTTCTTCCCGCCGAACTCGTCGGTGAGAAACCCGTCGACGTCGCGTGTGTTCGCGAGGACGATCCCGTCAGTTTCGCCGTCGTCGAGACCGAACGTCGGCCGGGAGTCCGGCGTCTCGTCCCGTTCGTAGGGGTCCTCGACCGTGTAGTGGCCGCGGGCCGCGAGGACGTTACTCGCAGCTGCGGCGTGGATATCCTGATACTGCGTGATGTCACGGAGCTCCCCGACAACTTCTGGCGGCACGAATACGTCACACGACGTGAGGAGAGACTGAAACGGGTCCGGGGTATCGGTGTCGACGGCCGCGTCCGCACGAGGTACAGCGAGGCTGACGAGTGCGCTGGTGTCGGCGACGACCGTTCGCAGTCGCCGGCCGCTCATCGATCGTCGTCGGCTGCGGTGTCGACTGCCGTTGCGTCGCCATCGTAGACATCGACGTCATCGGGGGCAGCGAGATCGAGTGGCTCGTCCTCGAGGTCCGCTTTGAGAAGACGGAGTCGCTGGGCGGTCTCGGCACCGACCAACTGCTTGACAGTCTCGAACTCAAGCTGGTCGTCGTAGTACTTCGTCGCGACCAACTCCTGGAACGTCTCACTCTCGGCCGTATCTTCGATGTACTCGCGAATCGCCTCGACAAGCAGATCCGTCCGGTCCTTGTCAAAGAGCTCAGCAATCGCGTCCAACCGGTCGACCAGATACTCCGGCGACTGGAAATGAACCCGTCGCGGATCGTCGCTTGCGCTCATTCTATGTGCAAGTTCTGCACATAGGGTGATAACGGTTTCGGCGAATGCACAGCGCTTGCACATGAGAGGGCTATCATGGTGCATCTCTCCTCCTGAGAACAGCGGTGCAACGGCGGCTGTGAGGGTCGGAATCGGTTAGGGGCAAAAACAGAATTGATTCAATAAATTGAACTATATTTAAAAAGTTAATGCAGCTGGAGGTTTGATGAAAGTAGACACTAACGAGCTACGAGGGTATGTCGACATCGTCGGTCTCGCGCTAAGTGATGACTGTCTGTTACTGGCCGAATGCAAGTGGACCGACGCACCTGTCGGCCACGATTTCGTTATAGCACTCCGCGAGAAAGCCGACCGCGTTCGGTGGGGGCCAGACACCCGAGACGAGCAATTTGCACTGTTCTCGAAGAGTGGCTTTGTCGATGGGCTTGCCGCCGAGCTCGGAGACGAGTGGACGCTGTTCAGTCTCACAAAGCTGGACCGTCTCCTCTCCACGCAAGTATAGCGCATCGGCAGTCTCCCATTCATTCCACTAGTTCTAACGGTCGAATCCAACGCTACCAAGCGATTCACCGGGGCCGATTGATACAATTAAGTTGTGTCGTAGACCTGAATCCAGCCGTCACTTCGGACTTTCACGAGATAGTCGGTGTAGCGGAACTTGATCGTGCCCGTGCCCTGTCGAGAGTTTGCCGCTGTCTCGGAGTCGAACAACGCATCTTCGATTGCTGGCACATTGACGACATCGTACAACGAGGGGGACTTCACTTCGTCGAGTGGAACGTCCCTGGCTTCTGCAATGGCGAAGACGAGTGCGGTCGTGAGTTCACCGTCCTCGTCGGGGTCGTAGCGTCGTTGTGCGACCTGTCGCCGGTGTGCGTCGTGGTGGAGAGACGGGTCGTCGTCGCTGGCAGTATCGCTATCGTCATTCGTCGTCATCCATCTCACTCCGTGTGTGGGCTTCCTGTCGACTGTCGAGACTGGCCCCGATGCCCTGGAGTGCAACCGGGACCTGATCGGCGTGCTCGACGGGTCGAACCGTCTCGGTCACCTCGTTGAGTTGTATGACGCCTTCGTCGACTACTCTGTGAGCAACCGTCAGGGATGACCCACGTCTCCTGGGTGTAATCCTTTGCATTCGGCTCACGGTTGAGGTAAGCTGTCCGCTGCTTCGACCAATTCTTTGTACCGGTTCCTGATCGTGACCTCAGAGGTCTTGGCGACATCAGACACCTGGTATTGAGTGAGTTCGTGGTTTGTGAGCAACGCCCCAGCGTAAATGGCAGCAGCCGCCAGCCCGACCGGCGACTTGCCTGAGTGGACGCCCTTGTCTTTAGCGGTCTGAAGCAGTTGGCGGGCAGCCCGTTCGACTTCGTCAGCGAGGTCAAGTTCCGAAGCGAATCGTGGCACGTAACTCTCCGGGTCGGCTGGCTGGATTTCGAGGTTCAATTCCCGCGCCACGTACCGATACGTGCGTGCAACCTCGGGCTTATCGACGCGGGACACGGTCTGCATCTCATCGAGCGAACGAGGGGTACCTGCTTGCCGCGCGGCCCCGTAGAGCGCGGCAGATGCAACCCCTTCAATCGAGCGCCCTGGCAGGAGCCCCTCATCGAGCGCACGGCGGTAGATGACGCTGGCAGTCTCCCGAATATTCTCAGGAAGGCCAAGCGCCGAGGCCATACGGTTAATTTCACCAAGTGCCTGCTTCAGATTCCGGTCTTTGCTATCCTGTGTACGGAACCGCTCGTTCCAAGTACGCAGGCGCCGCATCTTCTCGCGTTGCCGGCTCGACAGTGAATTGCCGTAGGCGTCTTTGTCCTGCCATCCGATATTGGTCGACAGTCCCTTATCGTGCATCATATTGGTAGTTGGTGCGCCGACGCGGGACTTCTTGTCTTGTTCAGTAGCGTCGAAGGCGCGCCACTCGGGCCCGGGATCGATTTCATCTTCTTCGATGACCAACCCACACTCATTACATCTCGTTTCGCCGCGCGCCTCATCGTTGACGAGGTTGCCACCACACTCAGGACACGTAACTTCCTCGTCAGCCTCGGTCGTATCAGTCGCTTTAGTACTGCCCTCGCGGAGTGTCGATCTTGTGGATGTATCCGTCATTTCCTATTTTCTCCAATATAGTTATTATTTTGTCTAACTATATTTTACGTTTAGAGAACCTAAGTTCTTTTGTTGCTAGTTCACCTGCTTCCTGTACTAACAATTACAAGAGGACGATACCGGATGGGTTTTAAATTGTCTGCTGGTAAAATATACTTTCAGAAGATTATTACTGCTGTAGTCGGTCAAACAGTCGCTCAAAAAGTGTTTGTTGTGCCTTTCGCAAATGATAGGAGACTGTCGATTGAGTGAGCGAGAGAGCCTCGGCAATCTCAGTTGCCGTACTTTGTCGCGGTGACTGGAAGTAACCACTGTACATCGCCGCTCGCAGGACTTGTTGCTGACGATCAGTGAGTTCGGTTTCGAAGATGTCTCCAAGCGCCCGACCAACGGCGTGTGCATTCGATTTCGCAGAGGGAGTGTATTCACGTTTTGAGACCAACGTTGTTTCTGGGAACGAATCCTGCACACGTGTCACAAGCGAACTAATATCGTGGCCAAGCGGCACTTCGCAGACGACTTCGGCCCGGCCGTCAGTTACCGTATCCGTCGTGACGACTGCACCCTCTGTAAGGAGTGTCTGTGCCAAGGACCGTCGGTGCAGTCCAATTTCGACTTCTCCGCCAGGCGGATCCTCGGTGTGACTGATCTGTCGCAACTGGGCGGCCCACTCCGCGTTCTCCGCGATATCACTGAGAGCGTCCAACGAAGCATCCTGCACGGACGCATAGTGGACCAGCATCTCATCCGAGGCTGGAATCGTCTCCATGATGTCGATCGTACAACCGAGTTCTTCGGAAGCCGAGACAAAAAACGACGCCGAGTCAGTGCTCTCGAACGTGAGCTCGGCCACTCTGTCAGTATGGAGCATGCGCTCTGTCGCAAGTGAGTGAAGAACCTGGCCAATCCGATCACCGAGTGTCGCCAGGAGTGTCTGCTCACGGTCTCCGAACGCCGCTCCGCGGTCTGTATACAGAACGAGCAGACCATAGACGCGACCTCTATGCTCAAGAGGCACGATAGCTCCACCCTGGAATCCCTGGTCCAGTGTGTATGCTCGCCACCGCTCGAACCGTGAGTCGGGTTGGTTCCTCCTGACGACCTGTATCTCGCCTGTTTCAACAGCGACCTCTGCCGGCCCGATCTCTGTCCGCGATTGTATCGGGAGGGAGACTGAGTCCTTGGCAGCGACACCCTTCGAGCACTCCCTCATATTTGATTGGGTCAGAGCCGTACCTGGGGTGTGCTCACTAATCCGTGCGTACTGGTATTCCCGCGTTTCCGTCAGTAACTCGCAGATGGCCTGTTCGGTCTCCTCGCTCGCGGTTGCGCTGTTGAGAACCTCGTCGACTGGATGGAACGTCTCGATGAGTTGTTCGAGACGTTTGGGAACGGTGATATCTTCAAGCGCAATGATGATTTGCTCGAGCGATCCGTTCTGACTCTTGACCGGAGCGACGTTGCTCGATAGCCACCGTTCAGAGCCGTCTGGGAGTGTAATCCCATGGGTGAAGCCTTGGATGGTCTCGCCAGTTCTGCAGACACGCGTGACAGGATGGTCTTTTTGCGGAATCGGATTGCCCGCCTCGTCCCAGATATCCCAGTCTGGGTGGTCGTACCCCTTTCGATCCATTTTGTATCTGGACAGGCCAAGTAACGCTTCTGCACGGGAGTTTGCGCGAGTAATCTCTCCCTCAGCGTTCAGCAGGACGATTCCAATGGGGGTCGTTTCCAGAACGTGATCCAGTTCTCGTTCGGCTACCTTCGAGTCGGTGATATCGGTGAATACGATGATGACGCCCTCGTCACCCGGATGGATTCTGGCTTCGACCCACTGCTCTTTTTCAGCGTTATATTGCTCGAATGACGTCAGAGACTGCGTTTCGAGAGCGGTCTGGATTCTGTCTTCGGCGATAGTGTCTGCTACCTCGGGAAAAACGTCCCAGACGTACTCATCACGTAGTTCCTCGCTGTCTTTTCCGAGAAGCTCTTCAGCCTGTTGGTTCACGTACGTGTATCTGAGGTCGCTGTCGAGTACGGCAACGCCATCAGACAAGCGTTTCAGACTGTCAATCTCCCACCGGTCGACTTCTGATTTGATGAGTGAGACGAGTGCCTCGACCAGTTCTCGCTCGGTTCCGGTCCACGCCCGCCGGCCCGTACCGGGGTGCTGGTCCGTACAGACGACTGTCATCGAGACAGATGTTCCGATGCGTGTGCGAGTCTTCGCTGCCAGAGAGTCAGTAGTCGGATGGAAACCGTCCGTTTCGAACGCGTCGTCTCCCACCCGAATCTTGGCCTCAATTGTTTCAGACCGCCGGAACCACTGTGGGAGTTCAGAGACGTACGTCTGGATACTGTCGTCAACACCGTCAGGCAGGCCGACAAAGAGTTCACTCGCCCGTTTGAGTGCGTTGAGCGCATTCGTCCGCTCTTGGAGTTTTCTCTCAGCCGTCGCTCCTAATTCGGAGTACTCCTCTGTTATGTCAGCCCGTTCTGGCGTGCGCTCTTCAGCCTCGAAAATGTCGCGCCATGCGACAGAATCGGCTTCGACAGATTCGGCGTGATTCGACTGGTTGCCTTCCTCATCTCTCTCCCACCGATTCTGCTCGTCCATTCTACGCTAAATTCTTTCACCCATCTATAAATAACACCTTGCTGATTTCAAATTTGTAGAACATACACCTCGCTTTTATAAATGTGTGTTCGCCAGGGTTCTCTGAAGATATCCGATTTCGGTACGAAGTATTGGGTAGAAAGGTCACATGCCAGACATCGCGTCGTCGGTTGAGGAGTCGTAGGTCTGCGTAAGATGACCGAGGATGTGATCGACAAGTTCCGGATCGTACGTCCAAATCCCGTAGAATGCGTTCCCGTCACGTTCATGGGCGAGTAAGGCAGTCTTCTGAGTCTCGTTGCCACCGTCGAAGACGACGAACCACGTTTCGGCGATCTCATCAGTCGAGACGGTATGAACGTGACCAGAACCGAGATTCGGTGGGGTGACATCGGGGACGGCGTAGGCGTGCACGGAGACACCTTGACGAGCGAGGTCGGTGTAGACAGATTGCTGTTCTGCCATGATTGAAGACCGCTGGAACCCCGCATGAATCGAACCCTGGCCGACCCGACGGGCACGGTCCTCGATTTCTCGGGACGCGTACGCCAACTGTTCCGTATCGTAGGACGTGAAGGTGGTTTCCTTGAGATGACGGAGGATCTCCTCGTATTTTCCGTCGGCAATGCCGAGGTGGCCGACCCCTGTGGGAACGTTTTCGAGTAACTCCCGCAGGGTCGCGACGTTGACAACGGCGAGCACTTCGGTATCGTTGCTAAGGACTGCGACGTCTTCGGGGGCTCCCGACGCCGTTCGTCCGACAGTGATCCGTACGTTCAGTGTCTCGAAATACGCCCTGAGGTCTTCATCTATCGCGTCAGTCGGGTCGATGTTGAACAGACGAAGTTCCTTCTCGTGGTGTCTGATATACTCGATACAATCTCGCAGATCCATCGACGCACCTGAATATGAACTCATTCAGTACTCCTCCTTCGTTTCTATCTCGGGCGTCTGCTGCTGTCTGGCGTCGCTGTCTGTGCGTTCCTGTTTCCGCTGGAAGCACCCGTTACAGCAGGTCTGCTGGATCAAGGGTTCCAATAGCCCCCTCTCGAAGTTGCTCGTTCGAGAGCGTGTCGGTCACGAACTCCGGCATGTCTTCCGGAAGGTCACCTAGAATCGATACCCCGTCAGGGCCAGTCGCGGTGACACTGTCTCGCCCGCCGGCTGTTGCGGAGCGTTCGCCAGACAGACGCGTTACCGACCCCGCGACTTCGGGAATCATCACCGCCCGTTCCTCGTTCGCAGCAGTCTCGTCGCGGCTATACTGCAACGAATCGGACATGGCCAATAGCTAAATTTGAATATGAATATAACTTGCCTCGTTTTGCGTCCGGTTGAGGAGGGTTTCAGGCGCTCTCTCGGAGATATTCCGACACATTCACCCTGAAATGGACGCCGTCTGGCGATATGGCATCGCTCAGACGGCTTGCCTGGATGTGTCGAAAGCTAGCCAAACAACACGTTGACGAGCCGGACGTACCCGCCGCGCCGGACGGCGCGGCCGGGTACGCCAAGTGGGTACAGATCGCGTTGATTCTGTTCCGTGTCGAACTAGAAAAGAGTCTCCGGGAGACCGAGGACTACCTCAACGAGATGTCTGATGTCCTCGCCGTGTTCGAACTTGACGAGGCACCGCACTACAGTTCGTTCTGCCGGTGGGAGCAAGAGTACCGAATGCGTGAACTGCGCCGCCTGCTCCGCGCGTCGGCGGAGCAGGCGGGCTGGAGTGGTGAAGCCGCGATCGATGCAAGTGGCTTCCAGCGCGATCAAACCAGCTACCACTACCGCGACCGAGCGAACTACTCGTTCCAGTCGATGAAGACAACGATCTTGATTGACGTGAACTCGCTGGCGATCAAGGACGTTCATTTCACGACACAGAAGGCGTGGGACGGCTACATCGGGATGCAGGTCTTCCGCCGGAACGCGGAAGACCTGCGTGTGTTGTCCGCTGACGCGAACTACTCGTGGAGTGACCTCCGCGAGAAGTGTCGCTCCGAGTCAACGCGACCGTTGATCAAACACAGGGAGCAGACACCGTTGCAGAAGGCTCACAACGCCCGGATGAACGAGGACTACAACCAGCGCTGGATGAGTGAAACGGGCTTCTCGCAATTGAAGGAAGACGACGGCGAGAAGCTGCGCTCCCGGAGCTGGCACGGCCAGTTCCGGGAGCTGACTCGGAAGTGCATCGTGCATAATCTGACGCAGGCGGCGAGTTAGGGGCTCGCCGCCTGCTCCCCTTCTCCGGACGTATTCGGGAGAGGCATCGCCGTCGTCATCAACACGATGGCCCTAGATACCATAGTTCTGACTCTTCAGCAAACGCTGGTAGAGTCGGCTACTTGATCTTCTGAGGTCGAAAAGTCGTCTCTAACACCCTGAGATTGTAGATCAGACACACCACCCCGACGCTGTCTTGCGTTCAACAAGGCATTCTGACTCCAGAACTGAACGAGGCCGATTCTTGTCGGTTCTCACTCATGATACTCATGCTGTTATCTAGAGCTATTAATTATGGAGATGGTCCAGAGAGGGTGACCCATGCTAGAAAAGGTGACGCTCGATCGGTTCGACTTGCGGCCGAAACTGATCTTAGCGTTCGTGCTCGTGGCGTTGCTGGTCGGTGTGACAGGATTGGTCGGATACCAGGCCGTCGGCGCTGTCGATGCCGAGGCCCACGTCATCTCTGAGGACGCCGATAAGATCGACGCGTCCATGGAGATGTTGGTTGCGGTCGAAGAACAACAGGTGGCAGTCCAAGCAGCTCTGCTCGGCGAGGACGGTGCCCGAGCCGACTTTGAGGAAGCCAATTCGAACTACGAAGAGTGGGCACAGAAGATAGAGGCGGGCGACCTGAGCGAGGAAGGAAACCAGGCCTTCGCCGATCTGGACTCTAGACATCAAGAGTACACGGCTGTTGCTCAGGAGGTGTTTGACGCAGCAGAGGCCGGTGAGATGGAGCGTGCCAGGCAGAAAATGGCAGAACTTGACCCGATACTGACCGACATGCGCGAGGATGCACATACGCTCGAAGAACTCGCTGCCGAGGATAAAGAAGCAGCAGTCACGTCGGCAGACAGCACCACATCCACTGTCCAGTGGTTGCTTCTTGGACTGACCGTCGGGGCGTTCGTCCTCGCGATCGCCATCGGCCTGTTCGTCGCTGGACGGCTCATCCCACCGATCACTCAGTTGGCGGAAACCGCACAGGCTGTCAGCGACGGCGACCTCGATAACGACCTCGACGACCACGTCGAAGACGACGAACTCGGCCGAATGATCGAGGCGTTCACCGAGATGCAGGCGAACCTCAGGGGTGTGTTCTCGCAGATCGGAACCGCCAGCCGTGGATTGCGACAGGGTGATCTGGGCTGGGAGTTCGAGTCTAGCTATCCCGGCCGGTACGGTGAGACTGTCGCCGATCTCGAAGCGGGTGCCGACGAACTAGCCGGGAGTTTCGAGGAGATTCGGGCTGTGAGTGACGACCTCCAGCAGGGAGTCATCGATCAGAATATCGACACCGACCGACCTGGGCAGTACGGCGAAGTGCTAACCGACCTCGCGACTGGGACCACCCAGTTGTCAGAGAGCTTCACACAGATCTCGACAGCGAGCCAAGGTCTCAAAGAGGGACGGCTCGATCAAGACATCGACACTGACTACCCGGGATCGTTCGGAACAGCATTGACTGATCTGGAGGACGGAATCGGACAGCTGAACGCCAGCGTCGAGCGCGTCCAGGCAATCGCAGACGACGTCGCAACCTCGAGTGAGGAAGTGGCGAGTAGCTCGGAGGAAATCGAACAGGCCAGCGAACAGGTTGCGGAATCAGTCGAAGAGATCTCCCGCGGTGCGGACACACAAAGCGAGAACCTCCAGGAAGTGGCCGACGAAATGAACGATATGTCGGCGACCGTCGAGGAGATCGCCTCCTCGGCCGAAGAAGTGGCTGCAACTGCCAGCACGGCCGTCGAGCGTGGCGAGACGGGCCGGCAGTACGCCTCAGAGGCGACCGAGGAGATTCAGTCGATCGAAGCCCGAGCCGACGAGGCAGCTACACAAGTAGAAAGGCTCGACGAGAAGATGGACCAGATCGGCGAAGTGGTCGGGATGATTACCGAAATTGCCGAACAGACGAACATGCTCGCGCTGAACGCCTCGATCGAGGCTGCCCGTGCCGGCGAAGCAGGTGAAGGATTCGGCGTCGTGGCAAACGAAATCAAATCGCTGGCAGAGGAGGCTGCCGAGGCGACTGCCGACATCGAACAGCGCATCGAAGAAGTCCAGGCGACGACGGAGGATACCGTCGAGGGGATGCAACAGATGAGCGACCGCGTCAAACGCGGGTCTGACACGATCGAGGACGCCATCGAGATGTTCGACGAGATCGCCAACACCGTTCAAGAGGCGGAAAGCGGCATCCGGGAAATCAGCGACGCCACCGACGACCAGGCGGCCTCGTCAGAGGAAGTGGTTTCCATGGTCGACGAGGTCTCCAGTGTCAGTCAGCAGACTGCGGCCGAGGCGAGCAACGTCTCTGCGGCGACAGAAGAACAGACCGCCTCCCTGTCCGAGGCCTCGGAGAACGTCCAGCAACTGTCCGGTCTCGCTGAAGAACTACACGACCAGGTGTCGGATTTCGACACTGGCTCAGGTACCGATTCGGCAGTCGAGGCGACAACGGGATCGTCGGCCGCAGCCGACGGCGGGCACTACACATCTGAGACTGCGGGTCGGAAGCCGGATCGAGATAGGGAGGTGTAAGCCGATGACTACCCACCAAGTCCTTGAGTTCACACTTGAGGAGGAGCAGTACTGTATCGACATCGAATACGTCACCGAGGTTGTGAGCCGCTCGAAAAACGATGTGACTCCGATCCCGGATTCGCCTCCTCACGTCGAAGGAGAGTTCGACCTCCGGGGTGAAACCACGAGAGTTATCGATCCGAGAGCCAGGCTCTTGCCAGATGGACACGAAGAAAACGGAGTCAGCAAGGACAGAATAATCGTATTCGATACGGAAAGAACGACGGGTGGGCGTTCCGGCTGGGCGGTAACGGACGTGCTACAGATTTTGACGATTGATCCTGAATCTGTCGAAGCAGTCGATGAGGAGAAGATAAACGGTATCCTCGCCCGGGAGGACGGACGAATCGTCTGGATAGAGCCGGAACTAATCTCGACTGAAACATGAGTGAGGCAAAAGCCCTGGCTGAGACAACAGAGATGATAGAGGTTCTTCACGTTGATGACGAATCCGGTTTCGCTGATCTCACTGCGACCTTCCTCGAGCGAGAGGACGAACAGTTCACTGTCGAGATAGCGACAACCGCTGACAACGGGTTAGAGAGACTAGGGAATCGCCGGCCAGATTGTATCGTCTCGGACTACAATATGCCAGGTATGAACGGGCTCGAATTCTTGCAGGCCGTGCGAGAGCGGTATCCCGACCTGCCGTTTATTTTATTTACTGGCAAGGGCAGCGAGGCTGTCGCTAGCGACGCCATCTCTGCAGGCGTCACCGACTATCTCCAGAAGGGCTCCGGCACCGAACGGTACGAACTCCTCGCCAACCGAATCCGCAATGCCGTCCGGGCACGACGCGAGGCACAGCGGGTCGACAGACAGGAACAACTGATGCGGCTGACGGAGTTTGCCGGCGACACCGGTGGGTGGGAACTGGACAGAGAGAGCGGGACTGTCTTGCTGACGGCTGGTGCCCGGCGAATTATCGGCCACCCTGACCAGGCCGAAATATCTCTCGAGGAAGCACTAACACTATTCCACCCGGATGACCGAGAGGAGATTCAGCAAACACTCACCAGAGCCTTCGAGACGGCCGAGGAACTCCAACAAACGTGGCGACTGCAGTCAGGGGACAGCGACGAGCGTCTGATAAACATGACGATCACTCCGGTCGTGGAATCCGGTGGGCAGGTAACGAAACTCCGCGGGTCTGGTCATGATATCACCGACCGCAAGGAGCGCCAGCGGGAACTCGAAAAGTACGAGACGGTCAGCGAGGCGCTGACCGACGCGGTGTACGAACTCGACGATGAGGGACGGTTCACCTACGTCAGCGACGAGTTCGTCGAGTTGGTTGGCTACGACCGCGAAACGATTCTCGGAAGCATGCCATCACTCATCAAGGATGAGGATGGCGTCGAACGGGCGGAACACCATTTGGGACGGTTGCTGTCGAGTGACGGCCCGGAGACGGTCACGTTCGAGGTGACACTGCAACCGCGCGATGGCGATCCAATCACCTGTGAAGACCACATGGGCGTCCTTCCATATGAAGGGGACCAGTTCAACGGGTCAGTCGGGACACTCCGGGATATCACAGAGCGCAAAGAGCGTTCACAGGAGCTCAAACGGCAAAACGCCCGTCTCGAAGACTTCGCAGGCATCGTCAGCCATGACCTTCGAAATCCACTCATGACTGCCCAGGGTCGCCTCGAACTGGCACGGGCTGAGTGTGACTCCGCACACCTCGATGGTGTGGGTGACGCCGTCGACCGGTGTCAGGCACTCGTGGAGGATCTGTTGGCCCTTGCCCGGAGTGGGGACTCAGTCGGAAATCCGGAACCGGTCACGCTGTCGGACCTGGCCGAGGAATGTTGGCAGACGACGCCGAGTGCTGAGGCAACGCTCGCTGTCGACACTGACCTGACGATATCGGCGGACCGGAGCCGCCTGCAGCAGCTACTCGAGAACCTGTTCAGAAATGCAGTCAAGCACGGAGGCCGCGACGTGACAGTGACGGTCAACGGGATAGCTGATGGGTTCTACGTCGCGGACGATGGAACAGGAATCCCTGATCAAGCGCGTGAAGAGATCTTCGAGGCGGGTCACTCAACCGCTGACGATGGCAATGGATTCGGCCTTGCGATCGTCAAGGAAATCGTGGAGGCACATGGTTGGGAAATCCGTGCGGTCGACAGCGAGATGGGCGGCGCCCGCTTCGAGATTACCGGCGTCGAACCCAACACTGAGCAAAAGCATGTTCCGGACACTCTTTCCGATTGAATCCCGTTATCTAGACCTCCGGCTTATGACCCTCCGGTGCCCTATCAGCAAAGCATAATATACCATGTCTGATTCCTCTCTTGACCCGCCGATCGAGGAAATCGAATTGATAACATCTGGGATCAGTGAATTGGACGAATTGCTCAATGGAGGATACGTCCGGGGTCGGACGTATCTGGTCCAGGGAGGGTCGGGGACGGGCAAGTCGCTTCTCGGTCAGCACTTCCTGCGAGCGGGCCTCAATGCCGGCGGGACGGTCGTTTACATCCACGGCGAAGAGTCACGCCAGGACATTCTCCTCAACGCAGCGTTACTGAGTATCGACATCCAGGACGCCGAGTTTCTCGACATCGGACCTGGGACGGACTTTTTCGCGGAGGACAAGTCTTACAATTTGATCGAGGCGACTGAGGTCCAGTCCGAGCGGTTCACCGCGGACATCAAGCACGTGATTGAGGAGGTCGATCCAGCCCGGATTCTCATTGACCCGATCACACAACTCCAGTACGTGGAACGGGACGAATATCAGTACCGCAAGCGACTCCAATCGCTCGTTCGGTTTCTCCGCGACCGACAGGTCACGACGGTCGCGACGAGAACAGCCACCAGGGACCGTGAAACCTCGACGACGTACGACGACATCGAATCGCTCAGCGACGGCATTATCGACCTGTATCTCGACGGGAATGAACGTCGGGTTGCGGTACCGAAACACCGGGGACTCGGACAGAAAGACGGAACCCACGGCCTCGAAATCCGCGCGGGCGGCATCGAAGTCTACCCGCAAATCGTCCCGGAACACGACAACAGAACGTTCGACCCGAAACTTATCGCAACCGGGTACGACGCCTTCGACGATCTCCTCGGGGGCGGAATCGAACGCGGAACCGTCTCGTTTATTAGTGGCCCAACCGGAGTCGGGAAATCGACGACCGGCGCACAGATACTCACGGGCGTCGTCGAAAACGGCGGCACAGCACTCGGATACGTGTTCGAAGAGTCCATCGACCAGTTCGTCCATCGATCGGAAAGTCTCGGCTTCCCGATCAGCGACATGCAAGAACGAGGCGCAGTACGGCTGACTGAAACCGAACCGCTCGTGCGGTCTGCCGAAGAGTTCGACCAACATATTTTGAACCAGGCTGACGAGCACGAACCCGACGCCGTATTCATCGACGGGCTCTCGGGCTACAAGATTTCGCTGCAAGGTGGCGATCAACGGCTGGTTCACCGCCTCCATGGCCTGACTCGGGTCCTCAAGAACCGCGGCATTGCAGTCATAATCACCGACGAAGCTGATCGGCTCACCGGTATCCCAGAAGGCACCAGTACGAACACGAGTTACATCGCGGACAACATCGTGTTTCTATCCTACGTGGAAGTCGACGGCGAAATGGACCGCGCCATCGGCGTAATAAAAAAACGACTCGGCGATTTCGACAGTCGATTCCACCGTTTCTCGATCCTGTCCGGCGAGGGACTGGTCATCGAGGAACCATTCGATAACGTCCAAGGAATCATGCAAGGGGCGCCGACGCGTCGCATACAGCACGAACAGCGCCGTACAACCGATCAGCCATGACCGACCAGTCGGCTGGCGAAGAAAACCGCCACACGATACAACTCCTGGTTCACGGCGATAGCGACCGGATGGCCCTTGCAGATATTCTCGACAGACGGTATGAAATCGTTGAGGATGACTCACTCCAGCCCGCCGATTGTTACCTCATCGACGAGCGGATGGTGCCAACATACCGAGAAGAGTTGCGGGCACGAAAACGCGAGGCCCATCCAACCTTCACGCCAGCACTGGTGCTTCAACGCGAGGGATCGAACGGAAGGGTTCCCCTCACATCCGAGCAGAACGGCAACGGTCCGCCGTTCATCGACGAAGTGGTGTCTGCACCGACGGACCGGACGACCCTGTTTCGTCGAGTCGACAACCTCCTGGCCCGGCGCGAGCAGTCGGTGGAGCTATCACAGCGCTACGAGGATCTGCAGACTCGATTCCAGCGGCTGTTCAATTCGACGAACGATGCGATATTCGTGGTCGCTCCCTCCGGTGACGAGATTACCGAGTGCAATCCGGCGGCGTCTGAGCTGGTGGGATATCCGCGCGATGAGCTACTCTCGATATCTCCGATAGAGACCATCCACGCCGACGACCGCGAGCGGTTTCAGTCCTTTCTCCAGGACGTGCAGGAAACCGGTCGGGGATCGACCGACGACCTCACATGTCGGACGAAGCACGGTGAAAACCGGCGGCTGGAGGTGTCGGCCGCGACGCTCGAGGACTCCAGACAGTCACCAATAATCATCTCTGCCCGGGATATTACCACACGGAAAGCGTATGAACGAGAGCTGGAACTGAAGTCCCGGGCGATGGACGAAGCGCCCATCGGGATCATCATCACTGACCCCGATCGAGCGGATGACCCGATGATCTACGTCAACAATGGGTTCCAGGAGGTGACGGGTTATTCTGAGGCGGAAGCACTCGGTCGCAATTGTCGGTTTCTCCAGGGAGAGGAGACCCGAGATGAACCCGTCGCTGCAATGCGGAAAGCGGTCGATGATGCCGAAGCAGTGTCGGTGGAACTCCGGAACTACCGAAAGGACACCAGCCAGTTCTGGAACCGTGTCAGTATCGCCCCTGTCAGAGACGACGCTGGTAACGTAACGAACTACATCGGCTTTCAAGAAGACATCACCGAGCGCAAAGAGCGCGAGATGGACTTACAACTGTTCAAAAAGGCTGTCGAGAATGCGGGGCATGCGGTCTTCATTACTGACAGGGAGGGAACCATCGAATACGTGAATCCGGTATTCGAAGCCCGATCCGGCTATACTCGTAAGGAAGCCGTCGGTCGAACGCCTCGCATTCTCAAGTCGGGCAAACAGGACGAGGAGTTCTACGAACGGATGTGGCAGACGATCCTGTCAGGCGAGCAGTGGGATGCAAATCTCATCAATCAGCGCAAAAACGGGGAGTTGTATCACGTCGAGCAGACCATCTCGCCAATAGCGAACGACTCAGGAGAGATTACGCACTTCGTCACGATCGAATCCGACGTGACGAACCGTCGGCTGCGCAAACAGCAACTCGACGTTCTCAACCGCGTCTTGCGCCACAACCTCAAGAACGGAATGAACGTTATTCAGAGTCGGGCCGAACTACTCCGCGACTCACTGGGCGATGACGAATCGCAGGGAGACATACGAGCAATCGAAGAACGGGCGGACGCCCTCGCGATGCTGGGTGATAAAGCCGGAACCGTGCGCTCACTGTTCGAAAACGAAGTCTCAGCTGAGACTACCACCAACGTGACAGAGTTAGTTAACGAGGTGGGCGAGGCCTTTTCAGAAGAGTATCCGACCGCTTCACTCACTCTCACCGATCTCGAACCGCTCTACGCTCGAGCAGATCACCGGTTGAAGCTAGCTTTGAAAGAGCTACTGGATAACGCTGTCGTCCACAACGATAAACCGGTTCCCGAGGTGACAGTCACCATCAGACCATCGAGTGAACGGCGGTCCGAAGATTGGCTCGACATCGAGATTACGGATAACGGGCCGGGGATTCCAGATCAGGAACTGGAAACGATCAAACGGGGCGAGGAAACACCGCTCCAACACGGGACTGGACTCGGCCTCTGGATCGTCTACTGGGCTGTCTCACTGTTCGGCGGCGAAGTCACATTTGTGGATACGGAAGGGCCTGGAACAGGCATCGTATTGAGTTTACCCCGGATGTCCGCCGACTCAGCTGGTCAGGAAACAGCCGTCGAACAGCACTAAACCAATGGAAGACACTGATACTTCCGAGACGCCGACGCAAAGTCAGGGCGATCGATATCAGACGATCGTCGAAGAGTCGAACGACATCGCCACGATCATCGACACTGAGGGAACGATAACCTATGTGAGCCCTGCCGTCACACGAGTACTCGGCTACGATCCGGACGAGTTAGTCGGTCACACCGGATACGAATTCGTCCATCGCGACGACCGGGAGCGAAATGCTAACGCAGTTGAAGCCGTTTTGACGAACCCGGACGAATCCCAGACCGTCGAAGTCCGATTTCGACACGCCGACGGCTCGTGGTGCTGGATCGAGGCGACCATGCGGAACCGACTCGACGACGACGTAATCGGTGGCATCCTTCTCAATAGTCGAGATGTCACCCGGCGCAAAGAGCGCGAGCGCGAACTCCGTGAACTCGCTGGGGAGTACGAGGCTCTTCTGAACAATGCGGAGGACGCGGTTTTCTTAGTAGATGTCGACGCTCCAGACGACGACATCACGTTCCAGTTCGACCGTCTGAGTCCGGCATACGAGCGACAAACCGGAATCACGACCGAAGAGGTACGGGGTGAGACGCCACGCGACGTGTTTGGTGAAGAACAGGGGGCAGAATTAGAGGCGAACTATCACCGCTGCGTCAAGGCTCGTGAACCCATTTCCTATCAGGAGGAACTACGAGTTGACGAGGGGGCACGGATCTGGCAGACGAACCTTGCGCCGGTACTCACTGACGGCGAAGTAACCCGTCTCGTGGGAATCACCCGGAACGTCACCGACCGCGTCGAACGAGAGCAACAGCTTCGTCTCCAGAACGAGCGTCTTGACGAATTTGCGAGTGTCATCTCCCATGACCTGCGTAACCCTCTCAATGTCGCACAGGCTCGCACAACGCTTCTCGAAGAGACGGTAGAGAGCGAACACCTTGACCCCCTCGTGAACGCACTCGACCGGATGGAAGAGATTGTCACGGACACGCTGACGCTTGCTCGCCAGGGCGACACGATTGGCGAAGCCAAGAATATCAATCTAACAGATATCGTCGGGAAATGCTGGGCAACGGTAGATGCAGACGAGGCGACGATCGAGATAGCTGATGAGATGACCTTCGAAGGCGACCCCGAACGGTTACAGCACGTGTTCGAGAACCTCTTCCGAAATGCTGTCAAACACGGTGGTACGGACGTCACCGTCCGTGTCGGATCTATCGATGAGGACACCATCTACGTCGAAGACGATGGTGCTGGGATTCCCACAGGCCAGCGAGACGACATCTTCAAACCGGGTCATTCCTCAACACATGAGGGGACTGGTTTCGGGCTGACCATCGTAAAACGGATCGTGGAAGCCCACGGCTGGGTGGTGTCCGTGACAGACGGACGCGATGGCGGGGCACGGTTTGAGATCGTATTGTCTCAGTGAACTACCGCACCGTACTCACCGAACTTCAACGCAAGTAAGCGTGCGTATCGTTCACTCCGGCTGATACGGGTTGGTCGCGGTGTCGAGGCGATAGATATCTGGAGCGGCGTCGAAGTCGTCATCGAACGCGTAGAGATACCCGTGCCCCTCAGCCTGCATATACGCGACGAGAGCGGCGTCAACGAACGAAAAGCGCTCGTACTGGCGGAAGAGCGCTTTTGCCGTGGTGAATTCGTCGGTCGTCAGCGAATCGATGTGGAACCGGGCATTCGCTTCGATCCGCTCGAGAAAGTCGGTGGCAGCGTCGTGACCTGCGTGCGTCGTCAGCCCGTTCAGCGTCTCCGCCAGGACGTAGTCTATGAGTATTGCTCCCGGGAGGGCCGCAGTGTCGATGCCATGTAGAATTGGCAGTGCATCGTCGTGTGCACTGTCTCGGCGGTACGCCGCCGCGAAGAGAACGGTCGTATCGACGACTGCCCGAGGCATCTAGTCGACGTCGACGCCTCACGCGTCGTGGTCGGCCGTGACCGCTGTCTCTTGGTCGCCGTCGTAGCCGTCGAACTCACTGAACGTGCCGCTGCGCTGCTGAACGACTTCGACGCGTAGCGTCCCGTCGTCCTCGACGTGCCAACGGAGTTTGTCGCCGTCATCGATATCGAGCTCGCGACGGATGCGAGCGGGGATATTCGCCTGATTCCCCGACACCTTGCTCTCCGAATCGGCACCGTCACGACTCATAGACGTGGATACGAGACCGCTCCTGATAAATTGTAGTGTGGGCGCACACTACTCCGGACCATCGCGGAGTACTCCATCTTGATTGACCATTCACGGTTACTCACCACTAGTTGTCGTGAATTGCCACGGGGGCATTCTCCTCGAACTTCTGTGAACGGCGGAGATTCCCGTCCCGCAGGCGGGATTCTCTCCTCGAAGGAAGACAGAAACTAGGGGGCGCGTGGAAGTCCAGTTGCTGTATATACTCCACTCAGGTCCACTCGCCGACGATGAGTCCATTCGTTACAAGTACAGATGCTAGTTGCTCAGAAACTAGTAGTATACAAACGTATATTTGCTACTAAGTCGATTACACACATAACATTAGTACATAAGACAAGATAATGGAAATAAATTCATATAGAGTGGCTACAACGGCGGTCGTATGTATACCAGCAAAGTGAGCGAACCGGACGACGAGATTGACGGAGGCGTGAATGGGAACTGAGCGAGAGAGTGCTGGGGGAGACCAGTCCCACAGAGATGAGCGCGAACCTGGAGTGCGGCCTGCACTGCCCGTCCCACTCGAGAGAGGCGAACTCGCAGTACGTCAAGAGGCCACAACTGAGACCAAGCGACGAACCTACATCGAGATTCGGCCGACAGAGACGACCCTGTCTCCCCGAGCCGTTGGCCAGGCAATCGATCAGCTGTATGCAGCGCTCCAGCGCGAGACACAGACGCGATTGCGAGACCGCCTCACCGGGTCGACTCGGAAACCAAGTGTCGAGTGGCTGCTGGTCTCGGATGGAACGGAAGATACGAGCATTCGCTATCTCGTCGGGACGACCGAAGACTCACTCCAAGAAAACCTCGAACGGATTTTGCGAACCGGTCTGCCGAACACCTACGAACTCACGACGGTCGAGTGGCATCCAGCCAACATCGAGCGCCTGACGGAGACACCCCCCAGCACCGACCTCTACACGCGAGAGCCGGAAACACAAGCGCCAGCAGAGACACCGACGGACCAACAATCAGCAGCAGTCACACGGCCGGTCGCCGGTGTCCAGTTCAAGGGCCGGACAGAGCGGGCGAAAGACTGGCAGACGCCGCTTACGCCCTTCGAGGAGTTACGCACCCCACGGAAGGCCTACAGGGCCGAGACGGGCTCGGAGCGACTGCCGCTGACGACGCTCATCGAGACGATGAGAGACACGCGGCTGCCCATGGTCTATCAGGTCCTCGCGCGACCGCATGGAGACTGGACGCCAGCGGCCGAGCAGTCCCAGCTCGAACTGAAAGACGGCACGGAGAGTTTCTCCGGAAAACTCTATGAAGCGCTGTCACCCCGGACAGCCGAGGAGCGACGCGCATACGAACCAACGGCCGCCAATCAACAGCGCTTAGAGGAACTTACAGACCGCGAGACACGCCGAAGCTTCCAGGTGACTGCCCGGGCAGTGATACTCGGAAAGAGTGGCGACCATCCACCGAAGACTGTTGCTGATGGACTCGCCACCGCGTTGAGCCCGCTCAGTGGGACGACCCATCGCGTCGATGGTGACGTCCGTGTCGATCCAGATGGGAGTGCCGGCGAAGGGAGTGCACTCTTCGACGCGCTCTGTGCACGCCACCACGAACCGATCGAGTACGACCGCAGGTGGAATCGGCTTCGCCGACGATTTTCGAGTCCGGGCGTACTCGTCGCACCGAGTGAACTCCCCGGGTTCTGTCTCGTCGACGGCAGTGCACTCACGCCGACGGGAACGCGCGCTATCGGCGTTCGCCACGCCGAGCGGACCGGAATTCCGCTTCCCCCGCCCGGGCAACTCGCTCGCTATCGACAGCCGGGAATGGCTCTCGTGCAACCGCTATCGAGCGACCGCCAACCGATCGACCAGCCACTTGTCCTCCCGCCGCGCTACCAGCCCCGCCATCAGGTCGTCGTGGGTGATACAGGCTCGGGCAAATCCGTCCTGACTGTGACGGCGAAGCTGTCGAATCACCTCGCGACCGAGGGCCCTTCGATTCTCTTCGATACCAAAGGCAGTGGCACGGCCATCGAGTACCTCCAGGCACACTATCGGACCGAGGGTTCCTTCGAGAACGTCTATTATTTCGATCTCACGCGTGTCTTGCCAGCGTTTTCTTTCTTCGATATCAGGCCGCTGTTGGCGTCGGGACTGCCCCGTGAGGAAGCACGCTCGCGAAAGACCGGGCATTACGAGGAGATTCTCCGCGGGGTACTGCCAGCCGGAACCTACGACAGCGCCACGGAATCGACGAAGGTGATTCGCAATCACCTCCGCGCGCTCTATGACCCCGTCCACGGTGACGACATATTCACTCACGCAGACCTCTACGAGACACTGCAGCGAACCCAGGGGACAGAAACGCCACCCTCAGTCTCGGAATCGACGTTCCAGACCTACTTTACGGGGTTGCTCGAACGCGACCGCGACGTCTTTACGAAGGTGCTGGGCGGGGCCCTCTCGCGCGTCGAGACGATTGCAACAGATGGCCGTCTCGCCCCGTTGTTCGATCACGTGCCATCGAACGAAGACGACGGGACTGCTGCCAGCTTCGATTTCGCCGACATCATCAACGAGGACGCCGTCGTCATCTTCGATTTCGGCGGGATGGAAAGCCAGGTTAACCGAACGCTGACGCTCGTCTTGCTCTCGAATCTCTGGACGGCGCTCAAAGCCCGCGCGGAAGCAACGCCCGCCGATGCCGAAACCCCACAGGTGAACCTCTATCTCGAAGAGGCCAGAGACGTTGCCGATACGGAACTCGTCGATACGCTGCTCTCCCAGGGCCGGAGTTTCAATCTGTCCGTGATGCTCGGCGTGCAGTTTCTCGAACAGCTCGATTCGCCTGATCCCGACAACGACACCTATCGCGAGGCACTCAACGAAACGGCCACGTTCGTCGTCGGTAACGTCGCCGTCGACCGACACCTCTCGAGCGCACTCGCAACGGAGTCGATGCCGCCCGCGGCTGTCGAGCGGCGTCTCGCTGCACTTCGTCGTGGAGAATGGCTCGTCCGGCCGGGCGCTGGCTTTGGCGAATCTGTCGTGCGCCCGTTCCTCGGGAAGTCTCTGCCGGCGCCGCCCGGCCACCCCGCAAGCGACGAGCCACTCACAGGCATCGAGATCGAGGGCTTCGAACGAGCCTGTGAGCGACTCGCATCCCGAACCGAAGAACAGGCGGGTATTTCGCTTGGCGAGGCGAGTACGCCCGATGCGCACTCGGCAGGCCTCGACAGCGAGAGCGAGGGCACAGACGAAAGTGAAGACACTGGTGAGACACGTCTCGATAGTCTCCTTCCGTTTACCCAGCGCCTGCCCGAGTGTCTCCGCTACGATGTGGAGACGAACGCGCTCCACTGTCGAGCCTGCGAGTCGCGCCACAGCAGCACGGTCCAGGGATTGATCCAGGCCGTAGAGTGCTGTCACTCGATCGATGCCGTCGACGTCGATGACATCCCGATCTGTGAGTTGAATCTCACGCTCTCCCCAGAGGAGGTTGCAGCCTCGGCGTATTCCCCACGGCAGTTGGCCTTTCTGCAGGTGGTGTACAACGTCCAGCAACGACGCTACGACCCACCGGAGTTCGACTTGCTCCGGGACTCGATGGTCCGCGTCGAGGAGTATACGGGTATCGACCCGGACGAAATCGAGCAACTGGTCGAGGATGGCCTGGTGACGCACAATACTGACCGCCCCCATCGGCTGTATTCGGTGCGGCCCGCAGGACGCAAAGAGATCTGTGAATCACACCGCCTTGGCATTGCCTATGGCCACGGTGTGGGCGATCTCGATGAATCGACCGAGCACGTCCTGGGTATCGAGGTGGTCGTGCGCTGGCTGAAACAGACGTATGCCGAGAATCCCGATTCCGCTGTCGTCCGCGTCGTCCCGTATTATGATCTGCAGGAGGGAACGATCGACGCGGAGGCGTTCTTCGGCGACGGCTCTGATATTGACGGGGCCGCCGAGGGCTTCGAACACCACCGTCTCGATGTCGTCGGGCTCGATGCAGATGGCGAAATCGTCGTCACGGTCGAAGTCGAGCGAATCAACAACGATGCAGCCCGCGCGGTGCCCGCAGATTTCGATAAGATGGCTGCGTGCAATCCTGAGGAGGCAATCTGGGTCTCGATGTCGCACACAGAGGCACACGCGATTCTCGCTGCGCTGAACGAGCCACTGGAGGGCGAACCCCGCGTCGAAAAAACCTACGCCGAGACATCGCCCGCGAGTGCCTTCCGAATCGACGAACCCGGGTTCACCGATATCTACACCCTCGAACAACTGCGTGAAGAAGTGCTCGCAGATGAAGACTGAGACGGGGTCTGGGAGTGACACGGCCAACATCCCGCGCGCTTCTGAGCCGGGGTGGCTGTCAACGGTGGCGTTCCTGATGTCCGCTTGGAGGAGCGCCATCGCGTGTTCACGTCTCGTGGGTCGGTTTCTCTAACTGGAGTCGATATTCCCGACGGCGCTCCGCATGCGGAGAAGTCAGTCCCCGCGACGATTCACACGTCTTCGAGTGAGTTTCACCCGACGCACAGCGGAGAGTGCCACACGTTCAAGGGCCATCTCCACGCGTGTCGGGACTCTGGCCGTTCCCACAGTTGGGAGGGTCGTTGTATTTCGAGGAGGAATATATCAGCGAGCGTGGGTTAAGGAACGTATCACTTTCCGCTAGTAATGAGAGAGAAGAGGGGGCATCTCGCCTAGAGGGATGGTCTGCACTCCAGGAGAGTGAACAGAGCGAGACGGGGCGTTACAGCGACTATCACTGCCAGGGCGTCTCCGTGGGGGAATTCGTCTGCTCTGTGTCTCGCGGTGAGTGTGCGTCTATTCCTGTCAGCACTCGTCTTTCACGAACCCAGAAAACGCATAATGTTGGGGTTTGATGTGCCTTACTCCCAGCATTACATCGTTCTAAATGTATGAAATTTAGAGCGTGAAGCGCGCTTTTCAAGTGGCGAATACCCCGTCTGTGCCACCCTCAAGGAATCCAGCCAAGGCGGGGGGCGCGATGGCCCGATAAGGGTTCCTCTAGACGAACTCTGACCGTCACGAATACTATACAAGCGGAATATCGTGTCTCTCCTTGGCTGGTGAGACTGCCCGTCGTAAACGGCTTCGACGGCTGTACCGAAAGCGAATGTGGGGTCGTGCTCACGCGTAGGCGGAGAAGATACTACCCTGAATTGCCACCGTCGCGCCGGGTAGGGTTTGGCGTCCGGAGGCGTGGGTCTTCAATTGCGGATGTGAAGACGGTGAAAGCGTAGTGTGTGCGACACAGTAACAGTAAAAACGTTATTTGACTATCGAGGAGACTTAATTTATCCCCGTCACTACCACCGCAAGACGGATTCCACGGCGCGGGTTTGCACACCGTTGGCCGCCCACGGTGGAATCCGCACGCAAACGATGAAACGAAATCACATCCTCACGGCCCTCCTCGTGGTCGCCCTGGTGGCACCAGCCGCCAGTGCAGCCACGACCCAGGTACAGCCACAGGCAGACACACCAGACGCAGCTGCGACCACCGGCGAAGCGAGTAGCAGTCAGAGCGGACAGGCACCGACGAATTACACCCGCCTGTACGTCGAAGACAACTACCGGAGTCTCGAACTGAAACCCGGTGAGGAGACGTCGTTCGACGTGACCGTTGCGAACGAAGACGAGGAAGCAGTCACCATCAACCCACATCTGTACGTCCCTCCCGTCGGGCAACAGCCCGTCAAGTCGGAGTGGGTGAGCTTCAGCGAAGACGAGGTGACGCTCGAATCTGGCGGAGAGACGACCATCACGGTCGACATCTCGGTCCCCGAGGACGCTGACCTCGGCAACTACCACGGGATGATCGCGATGACCGACGAGATGATTTCTTACCCCGGGACGCCACAGCGACCCGTTCACGCTGCCACGTTCTCGGTCGACGTCTACGAGGAGCCGACCGTCTCCATCGTCGACGGCCAGCACATGCACACGCAGATTCAGGCCGACGAGAGCTACACGCACTCCATCGTCATCGAGAACACCGGCGAGCAGGCCGTGCCCGTCGACCCCACGGTGAACAGAGAGCGTGGCTACCGCGTCCCGCCGACGGAGACGGCGTCGTTCGAGCGGTCCTGGATGGAAATCGACGCCCCCAGTGAGATTCCCGCTGGCGAGACGGCGACCGTCACCGTCACGGTGACGCCCCCGGCCGACGCAGCGGTCGGCGACTACGACGTCGAACTCAACCTCGGCCTGAAGGACCCGGCCCGGACGGACCAGAGTGAGTACTGGCAGCAGGTGGGTCTCGGCTTCCAGGTCTGGGACCAGCCCGAAGAGCCGTTCACCACCTCGTTCGACGTGAGCGAGGAGACCTCGACGCTGACCCTGAAGCTCGACGCGCCGATGGGCCGCGCGGCCAGCGCTGACGGTGCGAGTTTCGACGTCTCCTTCGTCACGCCGAATGGCACGACTGTCGACGCGGAGCGCGTCAGCACGACCAACAGCGGGCACGTCGACCTCGCCGACGAGCGAGCAGCCGACGACGGCTCTGCCTACGGCACGCACGGCGGCGACCAGACGTTCACCTACCGCGTCGAAGACCCCGAAGCCGGTGAGTGGACCGCGGAGATCATGCCGGAGAACGCCATCGAGTTCGGCTACGACATCGTCCGCGACGAATCCTGACGTCCCCCCTCACAACATTGTAATTTTCTCAAGATATTTTTGACAGTAGTTTCTCTGCCGAGGACTCTTTACAGTATACGTCGATAACTGACGTACTCGACACGTACTGGTGGCTAGAAGTGACCGCCAAGACCCACAGCTGCTGGCGTTCCGAACATTCATCAACCGCCACAAGTCTCCGGCTCGCTTGGACACCCGATTCCCGCCCAACTGTCTACGACCTGTAGTCCGGTAAGGTCCCTGCCAACGTGGAGTTTGACACCGAGAACGCGAACGTATGCTTTCGTTTTAGCTGACGCTCAGGAGGTGATGTAAGAGCCGAAAATTGGTGACACTCAGTTAGCTGCTCTGTGAGGCCAGTTCACTGGATTGGTCGCCTTTCTCCCAGACGACAGAGAGTTCCCAGCTATCACTGACGTTAACCGTGATTGAGTCGCCTGAACCTATCTCGCTACCCGAGAAGCTCTTATCCCAAAATGCCCCCGGCGATCCAGTACTGTTGGACCACGGTATCTCACTGCTGCTATTAATAAGACTGCCCCGAGTGTATAGGGTACTAGCATCAATTTTATCACCTGACTGGTGTGCTATCTCAACAGCAAGATTGTTATTGCTTGAGGTGTTTTCCTCAAATTCAAATTGCGCACTCGGCGCGGCTTCACTCGGCCCTAGTCCGAGCACGAATGACGCGATGACCGCCGCCAGAATAACGGTAATGGCGACCATAAGGATTACACCAATAACCGGACTGACTGCCCTATCTTCCCCGCTGTACAACTCCCGGAGTGTATTACGTAACTGCATTGTATCAACCGTCCCTCGCCAACGGTATGAGTGACAGGGAGCGGGCGAGGCGCTCCCCGGGGGCCTTGAACTGCGTCTGAGCGTCCGTACTGGACGACGGACAGACGGCCCCAACGTGCGCGGCCACGACTCGAACGTGACTGGCAACAAACCTGTACCTATCGCGCATACATCACCCAAAAACATACCAACGTATTATAACTTTGGTCAAATTATCATGTGTTATAATAAGAACTTCTGCCGCCGTCTTGTGATTGCGTGCGAATATTCCCGAAATATAGTCAGCAGAGGCCCGGTCTGCGTGTTTCGGCCCAGGGGCGTGGAGCAGACGGTCTATGGCCGGTGCATGCTCCCGTGGCCGGATCTCGGTCCCGCGTGAATCCTCTTCAGCGCGGCATACTCGTTGGCGAGTGAGATTCGCCGATTGTAGCGCAGTCTTGATGCAGGCCTTCTGGGCCTCGGTGGTCGCAACGAAACACACCCGCCAATTGTGGCCCGAGAGCGAACCAGCGGCAAACACCTACGCGACGAGTATGTTCAGTCCCGCGAACGGCTAGGCGTGGTAATCTGCGGCGATTTCGATGGCGCGTTGGGGTCCGGCTTTTCGCCGTTATCCATCTACGGACGGATACGACTGCGCGGCAGTTCCAGTGCAGAGGCGACGGCTGCCGATCCTTTGTCTGGGTAGTTGTTCGTGTACTCAAGAACGCGCTGGTACTCCTGAACGCGAGTTCACGGTCGTCGTAGCGACCGCCCACGTAGGTTGTACCGAGGCGCTTCGCTGCGCCCGTTCGATAAATATATCAATTTCAGACCGTCAGCCGACGGATTAAGACACTATTACGTCCGTACCGTGGCTGCTGATGTTTCTGCCTTAGCTGGACGCTGTGTAGGTTCGTAGCGTAGCTGAGTCAGTTCCAGCATCGTTTTCCCACGTAATTCGAATCTCATCATTACCACTGGAACTGATCGTTGTTGACGCTCCTGCTGATATTTCTGACACGCCTCCACTCCATTTCGCTCCCTGGGCGGTTCCGTTCAGTTGCACCTTGATAGTCGAATTGGACAAGGTCGCCCCGCCTGCATGGGTAATTGTTACATTGGTACTGTTCTCCTCGAAGTCAAAACTCGCTTGCGGGGCTGTATCACTCACCTGGTCACCGAGACCGAGGACGAACGTTGCAATCACGGCCGCCAGGATGACGGTAATGGCGACCATGAGGATGACCCCGATAACCGGGCTCACTGCATCATCGTCGTTGCGAAGTTGTTGTAGCTTCATGATTTCTCACGGACACACAGCACATACGAGATGGGCCACAACTGCTAAGACAGCGGCCCGTCTTAGTTGGACGTGCACACAGGATGGGTGCCATCCCAACCTGATGTCCTTCTCGTGATACTGCGTGTTCCTAGCGACGTGTAGACCACCACCTCATATAACAGTAAGGTCTTATTACCAGGTTTGATAGTTTGAAAACGTATATTTCACACTCAGTTTCATAAATAAATCACACGTTACAGAGTGAGTTCGACTCCGCATGGCTTCCGTTGACAGACGGTAGAAACGAATGCACCGAGGCTTGACTCCGAGGCAGTTCACCTGCACCGAATCCTCGCCCTCATCGTCGAGCGGGTATTGGTGAACGATGGGTTGTTCCGGACTCAAAACGGGAATGCGCGCTCTGAAAATCAGCGAACCAAATAGCGGACGACGTGGAACAGTTGTCGGCCGTGTTTCCAGGCGATGCCGCGCGGTTTCGCGACCGAGCGGGTCTCTGTGCTCACTTCGCCGATGCGGGCACCGTTCGCTGCGGCCTCCAGGACGAAGGTCCCACAGGTGCACGCTGTATCGAGTTCCAGGTCTACGGCCAGAGAGCGACGGAGCGCGCGGAAGCCAGTCCCGGAGTCGCTGACGTCGACTCGCAACCGGGCAAGTCTGTTCAGAAGCCGCTCGGAGGGCCGGGGAATCGTTTGTCTGGCACCCAGTACCAGGTCTTTGTCGTCAGCCAGGATTGGCTCGACCAGTTTCGGAATGTCCCGCGGGCAATGTTCGCCGTCGGCGTCGAAGGTGACGACGACCTCGGAGGATGCCGCCCGAAACCCACGTTGCAGCGCGGCGATGTATCCCCGATTCTCCGGTTGCTCGATGACGGTCGCGCCTTCGGCACGGGCTTCGGCGGCCGTCCCGTCGGTCGAACCGTCGTCGACAACGACGACCGGATAGCGCTCGACGAATTCGCGAACGGTGGAACCGATACGCCCGGCCTCGTTGTACGCCGGAACGACTACCGTGACGTCGTCGCTCATCTGACTCCGCCCTCATCGAGCGACGGAAGAAGAGCTATTGCCACCATGCAGTATTGTTCTATTTTTGCACTCATAATCACTTCGTCTTCCGGTCTGTCCGCCTGAAATATCCAGGTGCGACGTGACTCGAAGGGACGGTAGAACGATAAAGGAGGTTATTTTCGCACTTATCGAGAGTTTGTGGAGGATAACGGTATAGCCCCACACCGTGAGCGGACTGTGTCGATATCGGAGTTCGACACGATAATTGTGCTCATATAGGACAATACAAACAATTATGGGTCGCAGGGCAGTTACGTCGTATATGGAGACGCATGTTGCGGTCGTCGGCGCGTACGGGAGCGCCGGCGTCGTCGTGGCCGAGCGCCTCGCTGACGAACCGGACGTGGAACTGACGCTCGTCGACGACGGCGACCCCGGTGGCGGACTCTGTATCCTCGACGGGTGCATGCCCTCGAAGGAGTTGCTCACGGTGGCCGAACGACGCTTCGCCGCCCGCGACGACGACCGGCTTCGCGGTGAGGCACACACGGTAGACTTCGAGCGGACGATAGAACAGAAAGACGAGAACATCTCGACGTACGCCAGCGGGCGCCGCTCGCACGTCGAGAGTCTCGCCGAACGCGATAACGTGACCCTCCGACGGGAGACGGCCGAGTTCCTCGATGACCGCCGGTTGGCCGTCGGCGACGACGTCATCGAACCCGACTACGTCGTCATCGCGACCGGGTCGACGCTGAACGTCCCGCCGATTCCTGGCATCGAGGACGTCCCGTTCGAGACCAGCGCAGACGTCCTCGACGCGACCGACTTCGGCGAGTCGGGACTGGTCGTCGGCCTCGGCGTCGTCGGGCTGGAACTCGTCCCGTACCTGTCCGAAGCAGCGGGGATGGACCTCACCGTCGTCGAGCAACTGCCTGCAGTCCTGCCCGATGCCGACCCGGTGTTCGGGTCCGAACTCGTCGAGTACTACCGGGAGCACTTCGACGTCGATATTCGCCTCGACACCGAGACCAAACGACTGGAACAAACCGAAGACGCCGGCGTTCGGGCTGTCCTCGACGACGGGACAGATGAGAAATCGGTCGAGGCCGACCAGTTGTTCGTCTTCACGGGACGTAAGCCAGCACTCGACCGGCTGGGGCTGGACGAAACGCGGCTGACGCCCGAACCCGGGTGGGTCGAAGACACGATGCAGGCCCGCGACGACGAGCGCGTGTTCGTCGTCGGTGACGCAAACGGTGCGGAACCGATTCTCCACGTCGCCAAAGAGGAGGGGGCAGTCGCCGCCGAGAACGTCCTCCGACACCGTAACGGAGAGGCCGTTCAACCCTACGAGAACGTCACCCACCAGGTCGTCTTCTCCGGCCTGACAGAGCTGCCCTACGCACGGCTCGGCCACACGGCCGCGTCGGCCAGCGAGGCGGGAATCGAGCACGTCGTCGCCACTCGCGAGGTTTCCGGAGAGGGTGTCTTCCGGAGTCGGGACTACTCCGAAGGGCTGGCTCGACTCGTCGTCGGCGCGGACGGCACCGTCCTCGGGTACCAGGGCCTTCACCCCGACGCAGACGTCATGGCCAAGACGATGCAACTGGCCGTCGAGATGGAACTTGACGTTCGAGAGATTCCGGACCGGGCGTATCACCCGACGACGCCGGAAATCATCGACGGGCTGCTCGTCGACGCAGCAGCGGAACTCGACGAGTGACCGGCCCAGGCTGAGGGCTTTCTCGCACACCAAGTTGGAGCTCACAGGAGTGTCATGATGATAGTCTATCAGTGACTCGAGCCCAGACGGCCGGGTGCGCTCGCGACCGGCAGAATCATTGGTCCTGGCCATCACAAACTGCGCCAATGGAAGACGACCGTGGACTAGAGTTCTTCGAACGGCTCGATCTGACCGAGTACGAACAGACCGCGCTACGTGAGTTGCTGTCACTCGGCCGGACGACGGCGCCCGATCTGGCCGAGGCCACAGGCATCCCGAAGGCACGCATCTACGGCGTACTGGACACTCTGGCCGACGCCGGCTACGTGAAGGTCATCCCAGGAAGACCGAAAATATACCAGCCGAAATCGCCAGCCGAAATCTCTAATAGGGCTGTCGAGAACCGGCGACAGCGCTACGAGCGCCAGCGCCAAGAGATCGAAAATGCCCGCGAGGAGTTCGTCGACACGTTCGAACCGCTCTACCAGCAAGCGAGCGACGAAATCACTCCGACCGAAGAACTATTTTACGTCGTCGACGTGGGTGACCCTTCCGAGACAGAGACGCGAACGCTTTACAGAGTGGCCACAGAGTCCGTCGACGTCATAACAAAGGGCTTCGACTACTTCGACGATGTCGAAGCAGCACTGGCGGATGCTCTGGATGTGGGCGTCTCGGTCCGCGTGCTGTTCATGCACCCCTCGCTCCTCGACGATGATGATCGATCCCGACAGGCGGACATCGTCGAGCGCCTCCAGACCGACTATCCCGAGGTCCGGTTCCGCTTCTCCGAGCAACAACAACCGATCCGCGGAACCATCGGTGACCCGAGCTTGGATTACGATAGCGGGAAGGCCGTCCTCCTTGTCGGGGGACACGATGTTCCCGTTGCAAGGCGTCAAGCCGCAATAACCGAGAACGGGGCGTTTGTGGCGGGACTACAGCAATACGTCGACCTCCTGTGGGACCACCAGAGCGTCGAACCTAACGATATATAGTAGTCAGCTATACCGCGAGCGAGTGTGATGGCGCTCCTCACGGAGGCCGACTGATACCTCGGCTGGTTGATCACACGAAAATTCGCTGCCGGAGTTGAGGAGCGCATGGTCGGTGTTAGACGCCGAGACTTTCGCGGAGGAACCTCAAGTATGGGCCACTGGCACTGGTCACGGTGGACACTCCGATGCTAACTCCTGTTGGTTGAGGCTCCGTTGCTTGGTATTAGTGTCGTAACCAGGTTGAGGTTATCGAGGATGACGACAGTGTAATCGCATTCAAGAGTACCCGGCGAGGTTGGGCCCTATGAACTCCGCGCCCCGGTGACGAGCACGGACATGTGCTTGCAGGTCGGTGTTTAGCCGCTTTAGATTCAACATTCTGAGAGATATTTTATCTAGCCATAACTTGTGTCCCTGGCAGTGAGTCACTCGCCACAACTACTGGAAACCGGTGCATTGATTGGCATTACAGATAGTGTCCGAGTATGATTCAAAAGGAGATTACCAATGACATTTGTTGATTGGCTCACGGACACGAGACGGCGTATCGGCAAGGGGCGCGAGGGCGTTCTTGAAAGTGCCTACGAACTCTATGTAGGCGCTCTCCGTCGATACGGGACGGTAGTAGAAAGGGGACACAATGTCTACGAGAATGACTGGGACACCCTTGTTCTTCTTGATGCTTGTCGGGTTGACGCTCTCGAACACGTCTCTCGAGAGTACTCTTGGATGGACAATGTCGGACAGAGACGCTCAATAGCTGGACGGTCAGACGACTGGATGGAGCGAACCTTCCACGAATCCTACAGTAGCGAAATGAGTCGCACTGTCTATGTGACCGGAAATCCATTTGCCAGTTCTTGCATAGACGATTCGGATTTCCTGGAGGTAGAACACGTTTACCAGGCAGAATGGGACAGGGAGATGGACGCGATGCCGGCACGGCCGGTCACTGACGCGGCCATCAGGGCTGGACGGAGATACGAAGACGAGGACGTTCGCCTCATCGTCCACTACATGCAACCCCACTTCCCATCGATACCAAGTTTGCAAGACGACCAACCGAACGATTCGTTCGGCAGCGGTGGTGTTTGGGACCGCTGGAATGCCATCAGGCAGGGAGATATTCACATCTTCGACGTAATCCAATCATACGTGGATAATCTCCAATACGTGCTTGACGACGTGGAGTTACTCCGAGAGAATCTGAATGCCGAACAGATGATAATCTCGTCTGATCACGGGACAGCACTTGGGGAGTTCGGCGTCTACGGACACAGTGGATTTCCGATGCAGTGTGTTCGCAATGTCCCCTGGGTCGTCACTGAGGCCTTCGACGAGAACACGTACTCCGCCGAGGAAACGTTCGAGAAGACAGAAGAGCCAGACGTGACAGATCAGCTGTCGGCTCTTGGATATAAGTAAGAGTTTTGCGGCCCCTTGCAACGTAGTCGGTAGTATTCGTTATCTGTCAGTCGCACTATCATCTTCGGCGGAACCGAGGGGTTCAAAAGAGACATCGTCAACATCGGCAAGGCGGACGAGATGGCGATAAAACGGACTCGCCGGGAGCGTTCTGCGTGTCGTAGATACGAAGAGCAATCGGATACGAACCACCCCAGAAGAGACACACAGCAGCGCTGTCGGGATATCACGAAAGCAAAAGAGATACTCAGCTGGGTGCCAGGAATCCTATTGCAAACAGGGCTGGAAAATCAAAGAAATACTTCGAGTCGGTGCTGGCCCACGACAGGCAAACACGTAGTCGGGCGTCCACGCCTAGCTGACTATTCATTAGAACGCCAAAGTGGCCGTGTGACAAAAATCCTGCCTGCTTTGTCCTATCTGTCGATGCTCTCCGCCGGGTTCCCCACCACCGTAGCCCCGGCGGGAACGTCGTCAAGGACCACTGCACCTGCCCCAACCGTCGCGTCTTTGCCGATGGTCACTCCCGGTCCGATGACCGCGCCAGCACCGATGGCCGCTCCGTCCTTGACAGTCATCTCCAGTAGTTCCCAGTCACCATTGACGCTGGGATACTTATCGTTTGTGAACGTGACGTTTGGACCGACGAAGACGTCCTTACCGAGCGTGACGCCGGTCGGGATGAAACTAAAGGGGCGAATTGTCGTGCCAGCACCGACGATGACGTCTTCCTCGATGTAGACAAACGCGTCTATCTTGACTCCGTCGCCTAGTTCGCACTCATAGAGGTTTACCTGGTCGTAGATGGTCACGTCATCCGCGGCCTCGACGCCCGACTGGACGGCGTACCGTGGTCCATCCGTCATTCGTCGAGTTCCTCCACGACCGACTGAATCGCGTCGACTGTCCGTGCGCCCACGATTGCGGAGTTGAACGTGTTCTCACCTGTCTCGATGGCGCGGATGAAGTTCTCCACCTCAGCGAGTATTGTGTTGTTCGCCGTGACGTCAACTGCCGACTCTCCGTTGGAATCACGGTGAGTAATAGACTGCTCTACGCACTCGATCACGGACGACCGTCGTGACCCTGCAATCTCAAGCGTGCGCCGCCGAGTCTTGTCGACCCAGCTCACCTCGACGGTGGCGGCGAAGTCACCGTAATCGAGGCCGACCTGTGCTGCCGTTCGCGTGCCGTCCGCGTCCACTGTCGACACACCAGTCACATCCCGGGGCCACTCGCCGGTGACGAAATTAAGGATGTCAAGAGGGTGAGGGAGAAGGTCCCACAGAACGTCGGCTTCGCGGTAGGTGTCGAGTTCGTGGGTCCAGCGAAGGGAGAGATGGTTCAGTTCGCCGAATTGACCCTCCTCATACTCCTGCTTGACTCGTCGCACGACATTCGCGAATCGAAAAATATGCCCCGTCTGAAGGATTCGGCCGCGTTCACTTGCCAGTTCCACCAGGTCGTACGCTGTCCGGGAATCCGTTGTCAGCGGTTTCTCGACCAGTACGTCAACGTCGGCGTTCAGTGCCGTCTCTGCTATGGAAAAGTGTGTGGCGTTTGAAGTGGCCACGTGGAGGGCGTCCACCTCAGACAGCGCCGCCTCTACCGACTCGTGGGCCGCATCAGCACACGACACCGACGCGAGTGCGTCCGGATCCGTGTCGATGGCGATCACTTGGTCG
Source organism: Salinibaculum sp. SYNS191 (assembly GCF_037338445.1). Classification (NCBI taxonomy): domain Archaea; kingdom Methanobacteriati; phylum Methanobacteriota; class Halobacteria; order Halobacteriales; family Haloarculaceae; genus Salinibaculum; species Salinibaculum marinum. Next base: position 2,972,770 of record NZ_CP147838.1, on the reverse strand, counting down.
ATGTCGTCTCGATCGCGGAGCGTGGCGTACTCGTCGATGACTTTGGAACCCCAGTATCCGAGACCCACGACGCCGACGTTCACGCAAAAAACCCCCGAACGGACTCCACGACGTACTCAACCTCTTGGTCCGTGAGCTGCGGGTGCATAGGGAGGCTGAGTACTTCCTCCGCCCAGCGTTCTGCTTCTGGGAATGCTCCGGGTTCGAACCCACGGTCTCGGTAAGGGGGATGAAGGTGAACAGGCGTACTGTAGTGGATACCCGTCTCGACGCCTGCTGCTTCCAGGTGTGACTGGAGTGCGTCTCGGTCAGCCGTCCGGACGACGTAGAGGTACCACGCAGACTCCCGGTCCTCGCCGGGGTCGGGTGGGAGGACAAGGTCGCCAATCCCGTCGAGGCCGTCGGTGTACGCTGTGGCGACGTCACGGCGCCGCTCGTTCCAGTCGTCAAGGTGACGTAGCTGTCCCTTACCGACTGCCGCGTTCATCGTGTCCATCCTGGCCGTGTAGCCGATTCGTGGATGTTCGTAGTTCCCCTCACCGCGTCCCACGTCACGGAGCGAGCGGACCATATCGGCGACGTTCGGGTCGTCCGTGGTGACCATGCCACCGTCACCGGCCACGGTCATGTTCTTCGAGGGATAAAACGAGAAGGTAGCGACATCCGCTATCGAACCGACGCGTTCACCACGGAGCGTGGCACCGTGGGCCTGACAGGCGTCAGAGAGAACAGGAACATCGCCCGCCACCGAACGAACTGCGTCGATGTCGACGGGATACCCGTACAAGTGGACCGGAAGGATTGCTGCCACGTCGTCGCGCCGGTCAACGACCGTTTCCAGTTGTTCGGTGTCGATTGTGTATGTGTCTAAGTCGACATCGACAAAGACCGGTTCCGCCCCCGTTGCGACGATGGCGTTCGCGGTGGAGATGAACGTCGCCGGCGTCGTCACGACGGCGTCCCCCGGCCCAACACCGAGGGCCTCCAGTGAGAGATGTAGCGCATCCGTGCCGCTGCTCACGGCGACGGCCTCGTCGGTCCCGACGTACTCGGCAAAGGATTCCTCGAATGCCGCGACCGTCTCGCCTCGAAGGAAGAACTCGTTGCGCAAAACGCGCTCAACCTCGCTGACCATCTCGTCAGAGATGGTCGGGAGTGCAAGGGGAATATCCATGTTTGTATGAATTAACCTGTATTGAAATTTGTTTCGTACTGTGGACCGGGACATTGAAATGCCGATGCTGAATACCAGTAGGCGATGATTGGACCGGACCTCGATTTTCCTCAAAAGAAGCAAACGGGAACGGGGCCGCTGGTCTCTGTCGTGCTTGCGACCTACGAACCCGACTTGGACCTCGTCGGGCAGTCGTTACAGAGCGTCGCCAATCAGACCTATGACAACGTGGAACTCGTCATCATAGACAGTTCGGGCGAGGAGTGGCTTCGAACCCTCGCGCGGGACCATGACTGGGTCGAGTACCAGTTTCAAGAGCCTTCCGGCCTCCCGGCCGCCTGGAACGCAGGTATTGAGGCGGCTAGCGGAAAGTACGTTGGATTCCTTGCCGACGATGACTATTACGCACCCGAGAAACTCGAACAACAGGTTGAACGCCTCAAAGAGGGAGTCGACATCGTCTACACGGACGAATACGTCATCGATGAGGACGGCTCGGTGACCTACCTCTCCTCATTGCCCGTCGAAAACCAGGAGTGCCACTATATCGACTTCTTCCGAGTCGGACACGGCATCCCTCACCTCACGGTCGTCGGCCGGACGACATGCTTCGAAGACGTCCCCTTCGACGAGGATCTGGAAGTGAGAGAGGACCCTCACCTCTGGGTCCGGTTGTTCAGGCGGTGTTCGGTCGCGCGAATCAATGACGCCCTTGCCTACAAGCGCCGACGCGACGACTCCACGACCAGCAATCCAGACATGATGTACGAGAATGAGCGCCGGGAGATAGACCTTCTCTGCCAAGAATTCCCCCAACTTCGTGAGTACCGGACCGAGAGAGAGCGGATGGCAAAGTACCGATACGGAAAGCAGTTGTTCCACGCGGGCCGGTTCGGTGAGGCCCGTCGTGTCCTCCTTGACGTGGTCCAACAGGATCCTTCTGATTACCGCGCTATCGCTACGCTAGGCGCGTCCCTGCTCCCGGCGAAGAACAAGGCGGCGTTCCAGCTCCTTGAGCGGTGGCAAGAGCGGCTGACGAATTGAATCAGAGCTTGTAGCCGAGCTTTCGGAGTCGTTCATCGACTGCTTCTTCGTCGGTCTCGACCTTCGCCTCTGGCGATTCGGCCACGATGTCCTTACGCTCACCCGTCTCGTGGACGAACCACGGGATCTTGACAAGTTCTTCTACATATAGCTTTCCGTGGTGAGAGTAGTCCTTGATGGGGAGCGGGAAACAGCGCTCGCCGAGCAATTCACCGTGGTCCGCAGAGATGATGGTCTTTCCCTGAAAAGTATCCAGAAGCCTCGCAACTTCATCGAGGACTGCCTCAAGTGTCTCCAAGTACGCTTGACGTATTACCTCATCCGGTATCGACACCTCACGGCGCTGGATGTCGCCGAGGAGTCCGTCGGTCTGCAGGTTGAACCCTCCGCGGTCCTCGGTCGCCGTCTTGCCGAGATACGGGTAGTGGGGGTGCATGTAGTGGATGATGAGACGCTTGTTTGGGTACTTCGCTGTCGCCTCAAGAGCTGCGTCAGTAATTGGCGTTGGGTCGATTCCGTCGTGCTGTACATTTCGTTCAGCATGGAGTTCGGCATTGATGTCATCACGAAGTTTGAAATACCAGCCGTTCCCGGTCACATAGACGGTGTCATGGTGTATGGCATTGGTGAAGTTCCCTCTCATAAACTCAGGCGAGGTGGCACCACGTGAGATACGACTCTCAAGACGGCCCTCAAGATCCACAGTCTCTGCAAACGCGTCGTACCGGCAGGCGTCGAGTAAAATCAAGTTGTCCCAATCCTCGTCGAAGATATCGACACCGCTCTTATTGTAGTCTACTTTCCGGAAGCGACTGTGGTAGAGGATATTCACCTCCCGGAGTAAAAAAATGGGATGATGAATAGCCTTCCGTAGGTCAGAAAGGGTATACATTATTATCGTCCAAGTCGAGTCTAATAAAGAATGCTTCGTATTCGGACGTGACACTTACCCCATCACGTACCCGAGATCCTGCAGTTGGTCTCGTATGATATCTGGAAACCGCCATCCTTGGCGAGATCAAACGGTTGCCGTGCTCTGCCATCCACGCGTCCAGTTTCTGTTCTATGAGCGTGTCATAAAAAGCCTCCCTTGGGAGGCCGGAGGGCTTGGAAACTGTGTCCAGCAGTACCAACGCCTCGCAAGACGTCGCTTCGGTAGACGACTTCTTGAATGCGGCGGCTACGGAGACAGTACCGCTGTTCGAACATCTTGAGTTCGAGTTTCTGATGGAATATGACGTGTTCGCCACCGCTTCGAGGGGGCGAACACGAGTGCACCAGCCACCGGATCTCTTTCGTGGCTTTCTGCAATACTACTACGAGGATGTCTACGGCACACGTCCGGTCACGCGAGAACTCCAGCACAGCCTCGTCTGGTACTACTGCGGACTCGACAAACCGCCACCCAGAGACACGGTTGACCGCTTTCTCACCGACCTCGAACACGTCATTGACGATGTCTTCGACAGGCTCGACTCCACGTACTCAATCGATTCGACCCACGTCGAAGCGATCCAGTACAACAACGCTGCCTCCTGGAACTACGACCCAACCGCTGAGGAGTACTACTACGGCTTCGGTTGTACGATCGTTTCGACCGGTTCAAAGATCCCGATCGCGGTGGAGTTCACACAAGCCAAACAAGCGGATCAGGAGACGGCGATGCGCGTCACGGGTGACGCGCTCGCCGTCGGCACACCGATCTGGATGCTTGGAGACAGCACCTACGACATCCTCGATTGGCACGACCACCTGCTGGCCGCAGGGGTCGTGCCAATCGCTCCGTACAACTCGCGAAACACTGACGACCCCAAAGACATCGAGTACAGGATCGAAGACCGGATCAAGGAACACACCGAGGAGGTGCAGCTGAAACAATCCATCTTCAGTACCTCACAAAGCATCGCCAGTTAACCTGACCTGAGTCACCTGTTCTGTTGGGATGAGTCGTCGATAGCGGTCAAAGAACGCTAATCGACGCCGGAGCTGTCGCTGTCGGCGGCGATCAGCCGCCGACGCGACAGCGTTGCCACTCACGAAGCGGCGTACTCGGTCGGTGATTACCGGTGGAACCGGTCATCAGGTGGTCGGTTCGCGGGGACGCCCCGACGCACTGCGAGGGCCGTCCACGCGGCCCGCCGAACCATATTGACGAACTCCTTGTACGGCCACCACCAGAGGCGACGCCCGCCTCGGCGGGGCGTCGCCACGTATTCGTAGTGGAGATACCGCCACGCATTCTGCAAGAGGAGACTCACCACGACGTACAGCAATCTCACTGTCGCGTCCCGCGTTGTTTTCGTCGCTATCGCTTGCTCAGACAAGCGATAGCTCGACTCGATACCGAAGCGTTTCGAGTAGTGGTATCGAGCGGCGCGTGGGGTCTCGATGAACGGCGCGTCAGCGGCGTAGCCGTGACGCGCCACACCGTTCTCGTCGTACCGTCCGTTCAGGTACGTACAGTCGATGTAGACGGGAAACTCGACGGTCCAGCTGTGACCGTCGAGTTTCCCTGTCAAATCGTGGTTAATGACGCGGCTCCATCCTTCCGAGAGTTCCTGCTGAATCGTCTCACCCCATCTGATGATCGGCATCACGTAAGCGTAGTTGTGCGCTTGAAGCAGCGTGAGACACTTGCTGTCGTAGAATCCGCGATCGAGGTAGACGGCCTTGACCTCGGCGTCAAGGCCATCGAGGACTCCAAGAAACTCGGCGAGGACACTGCTGGCGGTGTCGCCGTCTTCGAGACGGCGCACCGCCAGCGTGTGCCGTTTGTTCTTCACACGCGCGTAGAGTGTCGCATAAGCGTGGAATGCGGTGGTTCCACGCTTGGCCTCGGAGTGATAGAGACCGTCCGTGTCGTCTTCATTACCGTAGTAGGGCCGCAGGTGGAGGTCTGCGCAGACCTCCACCTGCTCAGGAAGTAGTTCGATGACATCCCGCCGAAGGAGCGTGTTAGCGACTCGTTCGAGCCGTTCCAGCTCGAACTTCGTCCGCAGATGGTAGAGAATCGTGTTTGCTGCGGGTGAGTTCTCGCTGGAACTACAGAGCGTAGAGATCGAGGTCCCGTCGGCGCACGCGCCGACGAGGACCTCGTATATGTCCTCAGTATCGATTTCAGCATTAGCACCGAGGTCAAGAGAGATTTCCTGGTCGAGAGCGTTGACGAGAAAGTTAAGGAGCTGGTCTTCGTGAATTTCATTGTCTGCTTGCTGCTGTTTGCTAGGCACATTCGCAGCAAGCAGACGTTCTAACTAACCGGCTTTGTGAGGTACTGATCTTGGACGAGACGTACAACAACCGGAAGGGGGTCGAACGAACCAACGACGCGGTCAAGGACTGCGGCCTCGGGCACGTCCGCGCCCGAGGCCACGTCCATGCGCGAACTGCCGTGTTAAATAGCGGTCCAATCGGCTGATATCACGGGTTAGAAGGGTGAAGTCGAGGAATTCGACTCTGACCATGGAGATCGACCTCCTCGACTTCGTTGAGCAGTGTCGGCACCCAGCCAAACAAGCGTTGGGAAAGCACGCGGACGAGCCCGCCAGCGGCGGGTTCGCCCGCTGGAAGCGCGTCGTCCTGCACTGTCTTCGGCTTCAAGACGGCCACAGCTACCGAGAAACGCCGAATCGGCTGAAGTATATGACCGAGATGTGTGACGCACTTGGTATAGATCCTGACGATCTCCCTGACTACAGTACGATCTACAAATCGTTCGACCGGTTGGAAATGTGGGTCTGGCGGGCGTTGCTGCGCGTTTCAGCGCAGCAACACCCGCAGTCTGGCCATGCTGCACTCGACAGCACGTTCTTCGACCGTCGATCAGCTTCGTCGTACTACCGCCAGCGGTCAGGAAGTAACGTTCAAACACTGAAAGTGACGACACTAACTGACAGAGAGTCTCTTGCCGTCCTTGACGTACATATCTCGGCGCGGTGGAAACACGATACGAAGACCGGGCCGCAGGTCGTCCGCCGGAACGCGGACGACCTGCTCTCCGTCGCCGCCGACAAAGCGTTCCACAACTGGATCACGAAATACGAGTTCTACGCACTTGGCGTCGAACCACTCATCTTACAGCGGGGGATCGAGACCGTTGACGCTAGGGCACAACGCACTCATCCGGGCAAAAGGCTACTCTCAGCGCTGGATGGCCGAGACTTCGTATTCGACAACGAAGCGCTCGCTCGGCGAGAGTGGTCTGCGTTAGTTTTGACCCGTACCTGGAGAACAGACAAACACGGCCGGTCAGTTCGCCAGTGTCTCCAACATTGGTCTCTCGAAGTTCCCGTTCAGGATCAGGGGTCAGAAGTTGCACTGGTCGCTCATGCCGTGCGAGCGCTCGGCTGGTATCGGCAGTTCCGTGAAATCGTTCTTATGTTCGCAATCTCGAACATAGAACCGCTTTGTGAACCGCTCTAACCGTGACTCAGCATCTATTCAACACGGCAGCCGAACAGAAGTGTTCCTCGCGTTGTGTCTGCGAATCGTCGTTGCAATTACCAACTTCGAACGAGGAAACGAGCCGGGCTGTGAGAAGATATGAGACGAATTCTATGACACGCTCCAATCAACAAAACAGTCCACCTACGTGAGCAGCCATCAAAAGACAATTATTGGGCCGTTTCTTCGCTAACCGTAATGCGGCTGGCGAAGACATCCGTCGTTTACTTTATCTCCGATGTCGTCACGTCTATCGTCGGCTTCCTCGCCACGGTCTACTTCGCCCGGGTGCTTGGAGCAAGCGTACTTGGTAAGTACTATGTCATCATCGCATTAGTTGCTTGGCTGTCGATACCCACCAATGGGGTCACGACAGCCATCGCAAAGCGGATGAGCGAGGAGATTGAACAGGGAGAGTTCCTCACGGCAGGATTCCTACTCAACGGATTCCTCGCCATAGCCATAACGGTGACAGTGATTACGTTTCGAGGACATCTGAACACGTACATCGGCCTTGAGATTGCCTTATTCGTGCTGCTGGTCTTCCTGGGTAATATCGGATTTCTGTCGATAACAGGGAGTCTCAAAGGACAACACCTCGTCACATACTCCGGCTTGTTGAAGACATTCGACCGAATCGTTCGCGTTACGGCACAGTTGCTGTTTGTGGCCCTTGGATACAGTGTTATAGCACTCGTTAGCGGACACGTCATAGGTCTCGTCCTCGCCGTCGCAGCTGGCTTATTACTCTCCCGAGTCGAATTTGCCTTACCTAGACTATCGCATCTCCAGGGGATTGCCTCGTATGCGAAGTATTCCTGGCTCGGCAACATGAAAGGGAAGACCTTCGCCTGGATGGACACGCTAATCCTGAGTTTGTTCGTGAGTTCCGGCTTAATCGGTATTTATGAAGTGTCATGGCGTCTCGCTTCGGTCCTTATTCTCGTGAGCAACGCTGTCCAGCAAACACTCTTTCCGGAGATGAGTCGTGTCGCTATGGAAGATAACACAGACCGAATGCTAAATCTACTAAACGAAGGCTTGTTCGCGGCTGGTTTGTTTGTTATCCCGGGGTTGATCGGAGCACTCATACTTGGACCGAAAATTCTCCGTATCTACGGTCCTGAGTTCGTAAAGGGTAACGTCGTCCTGATAGTTCTCATCACTGCACGCGGTATTGACGCATATGGAACACAATTCGAGAACCTGATCAATGCATTTGATCGACCTGACCTGATGTTTAAAGTTAACTTCCTGTTCATACTTACCAACGTCACTCTCAACCTAGTTCTCATTAACCTATACGGATGGGTTGGCGCTGCCATTGCAACGGCCGTCTCTTCACTCCTCGTTATTGTATTTGGATACTATTACGTCTCGAAGCTACTTGGCAAACCAGATATTCCAGTTCACGATATCGGAACCGAGATACTAGCTGGCGTAGTGATGGGGGGATTTGTGTGGCTATTGCGAGCGCTTCTTCCCTGGTCGAACATGTACGTAACAGTGGGGCTAGTGTTGACCGGCGCGTTCACATTCATTGTCGTTCTCTTCGCTATCTCGAGGAGGTTTCGAAAAAAAACGGTCGGAGTGCTTCCCGATCACATTGTAAGAGTGGTATGAGAGGAGCCCTGTTTCGCCGGATTTGTAGCACAGGCTTGGACAAAGGGAGTGTAGACATAATTATTGGTTTCAGAACCCATGTGAGCAGAGAATCTGGATTGAAAACACCAACCACAGTCAGACAACCGACGCAAGAATCTCTCGGTACCGCTTGACGGCCGCCTCAAAGTTGAAACCGGTCTCGGCCATTTCGCGGCACCGCTCACTCATCTCGGCGAGCGTTCCGGTCTCCACGGCCTGAGCAACGGTTCCAGCAACCACCGCGGAATCTAGCTCGTCCATTAGGAACCCAGTGTCACTGTCCCGGACCACGTCAGGAATCCCCGATACAGATGTCGCATATACGGGTGTCCCACAGGCAAAGGACTCTAGAATTGCAGTCGGTAACCCCTCCGTCGGCTCCGAAGTGAGCAGAAGTAGTCGCATCTGATTAAGTTCCGCCGGTACCTCGTCGTGGTCCACCCATCCAGTCAGCTCGACCCGTCCTGATTCGAGTTCGTCTGCGAGTTCGCGTTCGACGACCTCCCTGTAGTCGCCATCACCAACAAACCGGAACCCAATCTCTTCGGGGAGCCGTTTCACCACATCCACCAGCGTCGGGATACCCTTCTCAACATCAAGGCGCCCAAGATAGCCAACTGTGAGCGGTCGTGCCTCAAAAGGACCCTCCGGCTGGAAGTGGTCAACATCGACATAGCGGGCACCGTCCGTGTGGAGCTTATGGGCGTACCGGTTGAGACCCAATTCGTCAGCCATCGAAGGCGTGTAGGCGACGATGGCGTCCGCAACTATGTAGCCAGAATGTTCAAGCAACGAGACGAGACCAGCTAGTGCTCGGGCGAGAGGTCTCGGAATCTGTTTCTCCCATGTCAGTCGTAACGACAGGGGAACATCACCTCGAGGTTCGACGATGACGGTTTTGCCCGTAGTCTTAGCTACGAGTATCGGTAAAATGTATGCAGTCGCACCGAAAAACAGGACGACCTGCTCCTCACGGCGGCGAATGGTACTGGCCATAAGTAACTGGTGCCACAGGAACCGATACGCAGTGACAAGGAGTGAGTCGCCCGTCCCACGGGACGTGAGTTCTACTACGTCGTGGTCCTTGCGCACGGGCGCGTCACTGGCGAGATTCGCAGTCAGGAGGACGACAGACGTTGAGGCAGCTAGGATGTCGAGAAGCTGGTGGGCGTGGGTCTTTCCAGACTCACGTCGCGCCGGCTGCGTAACCACGCACAAGTCGGGTAGGTGAATTGAATTGTCACTGAGTGTAGACATCTGTCGGGTATCACTCTGTCTTGGTGTGGTTGTGGCGGATTTGACTCCGGAGTATCTTGTCGCTCTGGTTCGTGGGCATTTCCTCGACGAATCGGACTTCTTGTGGTCGGAATGGCTTGCCGAACTCGTCGCCGACTTGGCCCCGGAGCGCCTCTGTCAGTTCCTCAGACTCCTTTACGTCGTCGCGGAGAATGACGTACGCAACAATGGCCTCGCCCGTAATCTCGTCGGGAATACCAACGACCGCTGCCTCGTTGATGCCGGGATGATGGAGAAGTGCCTCTTCGACCTCACCAGGGCCAACCTTCCGACCGGCAACGTTGATGGCCTCGTCGGCGCGCCCATAAATATACCAGAACCCCTCATCGTCCCGCTGAGCCCAGTCACCGTGGTCCCAGATGTCTATGTCCGGCCACGTCGACCAGTACTCCTCGAGGTACCGGTCGACCCCCTCCCAAAGCGAGTCCGTCATCGATGGGCATGACGATCGCACGACGAGATGGCCCCGTTCGCCAGTCCCTAAGACGCTCTCCCCTTGTTCGTTCACGATGTCGGCGTCGATTCCTAATCCGGGTTTGCCAACCGTACACGGTTTGAGCGGTTGACCGGGGAGCGGCGAGAGGAAGTGCCCACCCATCTCGGTGCCACCAGACACGTTGATGATGGGGCACTCTCCTTTTCCAACGTTCTCGTAGAACCAGCGCCAAGACTCGCTGTCCCAGGGTTCGCCTGTGGATCCGAGAATTCGTAGCGAGGAGAGGTCGGAGCGCTCCAGCCACTCGTTGCCCTGCTGACGAAGGGCTCGGACGGCAGTCGGACTTGTCCCGAAAACGGTCAATGAGTGGTCCTCAACCAGCTGCCAGCTACGACCGGCATCTGGGTAGTCAGGGGCTCCCTCGTACATGAACATGGTCCCGCCGAGTGCGTGGTTCCCCACAAGTGTCCACGGCCCCATCACCCAACCCATGTCCGTCATCCAGAAGAATCGATCCGAGGGACTGTGGTCGAAGTCAAAGTGAACGTCCTTGGCCGTCTTCACGAGCTGACCAGCGTGCGTCTGTATCGTGCCTTTAGGCCGCCCGGTCGTTCCCGACGAGTAGAGAAGCATCGAGGGATGATTGGCGTCGAGTTCGACGGTAGTGAAACTGCTCGACCGCGTCTCGACAGCAACGGACCACGGCTCCTCTCGACTATCCCGGTCGTACTCAACGCCGAGACGGTCGTATGCAACGACGTGTTTGAGGGAGTCGATGTCCGCTATCGCCTCAGTAACGGTTGAGCCAATCACAATGTCCTGTCCACGTCGCAGGAACCCGTCGGCAGTAAACAGAACAGAACACTCGGCGTCGCGCAGACGGCGAGCCACGGCGCCGCTCCCGAATCCGGAAAAGAGCGGCACGACAACGGCTCCGAGTTTCAATGCGCCGTAAATCACCGCAGCCGTCTCGGGCACCATCGGCATCATTAGGCCGACTGTATCTCCAGATCTCACATCCCATGCTTGCAGCGCGTTCGCGACCCGGTTTGACTGCCGGCGCAGTTCCCGGTATGAAACTTCGCGAGAGGCTCCGTTCTCACCTTCCCAAATAAGGGCGAGATCATCGCCCTTCTGGTCCGCATGACAGTCAACGGTATTGTGAGCGATATTTAATCGGCCACCGACGTACCACTCCGAGAACTGCGGTTCGTCACCATCATCCAGAACTACGTGATAATCCTCATAGAATTCAATATCCAGCCAATCGACGACGACATCCCAGAACCACGCAACGTCCTGCCAGCTCCGTTCCAGTACATCATCAAGATCAGACGCACCGTGTTCCTCAGCGAAAGCCCACGCATTGGTCTCTTCTTTAATGATACCAGATGGGTGGTAGATATCGTCACCTCTACTGGCACAGTTAGTCTCCGGAGGCATCGTAGTCGTTGGTTCACAATTCGGAAGGACGGAAATAACTGTTTCCCTTACCGTGTCTGAACGATGACCTAAAACCACAATACGTCGTCAATGAGGTCTGTTGAGTCCTCAAGATACCGTTGAAGAGACCTGGCAAGACCCATTATATCGCCACCCACATATGTAAATCGATTGATAACCGCTGAGGAGATCGGTCCCTCCAAGTTCAGTGGACGGTGTTACAACGGCTGATTGTCGACGTGAAAGAGTCCTCTGGTCGTAGTCTGGGGACATATAGTTTCCAGATTGTCAGGCGTAACTTAGTGGAGTCGCTATATTTATATTAAGGGCGAGAAAAAAGCCGCTGGCCACATCGGTCGTGAATGTAATTATGGTCATACTTCAATCAGAACGGCTCTTCGACAACCTAAACGAGTTCCTGAGAGGACGTGCTGTTGGACCGGTGCCAGCGTGACATGTTCGGAGCACTCAATCCCAAGACTGTCGAACCGCTCAACAACCATCAGTTCTCTCGGAGGTCGTAACCAATGTACGGAATACTAGCTAGCACAGCGTCACCCCAGTGGTGGGCTGTCGGTTGGATCGTGAGTGTTTTGCTCCTGGTCCTTGGGTACGTCATCGCGATGGCGTACTACGATGGCGGACAGGAAGAGGCACCGCCAGACACGGAATCGAATCAGACAGGGGGGCGGTCCGCATGATGCCATCCTACTCGCTCCCGCTACAGGGCGCTGGTGGCATTGACTTGTCAGGCGGTCTCGTAATATTCGCAGCCTTCCTGTTCGCGGCGTACGTCGCGGTTCTCGTTTACCTCGGATACGACGGCTGGAAGAGCACCGACACCCTCCGCGATTTCATTCTAGGGAGCAAGAAGCTAAACGGGTTCATCGTCGGTCTTTCGTTCGGAGCTACGTACGCGTCGGCGAATATGTTCATGGGCGTCCCTGGCATGGCCTACACGCATGGTACGCCGGCCCTGTGGTGGTCTACCATTGGGTTCGGGATGCCCTTCATCGCTATCGTGTTGTTCGCAAAGCGGTTCTGGCTCATGAGCAGACTCGGCGTCGGAGACATGACGCTACCGGAGTGGATAGCCGAGCGGTATCAGAGCCCGTACCTCCGCGCCGGGGCCGGCGTTCTCTCGCTGTTCCTGGTGTTCTACATCGTCGGTCAGGCCGTCGGTGCGGCGACGATGTTCGGGACGCTGTTCGGCATCCCGTACACGGTCGGTCTCGCAGCGGCACTTGCCATCGTCGCGTTCTACGTGACGATCGGGGGGATGCACACGACCATCCTAACTGATTTCTTCCAGAGCGTGTTGATGATGATCTTCGCTGCCGTCACATTTGTGAGTCTCTGGATGGTATTCGATAACGGGATATTCAGCGTTGTACAGGGTCTGGCTGAAGTCGGAAAGGCAACGACATTTAACAGCACCACCTCGAACTTCATCTTCGACAGTCCATTCGGCGTGCTAGTGATGACGTGGTTCCTCACTGCGTTCATCCTGATGCCACACCTGATGAACCGCGTGCTCGTCCTAGACAATCGCACAGAACTGAAGCGGTTCTGCTTTGGGGCGGGCATCAGCCTGTTCACGATGTCCGTGTTCATGATATGGGCTGGCCTTGCGGGCCGCGTGATGTTTCCGAACCTCGAAAATGCGGACGCCGTAGTGCCAATGTATCTGATGGAAGCGCTGCCGCCAGTCCTGGCCGTGTCCATCATCGTCGGTATCCTCTCGGCCATTCTCACGACCGCTGATAGCCTGCTGCACGCGATGACTTCTATAATCCAACAGGACCTATACAAGGACACGTGGCTCAAGCGCGTCCGCGGCCTAAACGTGGACGCCGATACCGAAGAGGAAGACCGACAGAGAACAGGAGCGAAGGACAAGTATGACCGCCGGGCGACCCGTGTCGGTCAGGTCTCGGCGGTCGGTATTAGCGTCGCCGCGTTCGTCATCGGTCTCGACAGACCGGACAGCCTATTCATGTTGACCCAAATCGGTATCGCCGGCTTCCTTTCCGGAACAACCATCCCGATTATCCTCGGGTACTTCTGGAGGGGGAGTACGAAGCGCGGTGCCGAGGTCGGGTTCACAGTCGGGATGTTGACCTACATCGTGCTGTTTTTCGGCCTCGGAGTCACGTTCAGTCAGTCGAACCAGTTCCTCGCGTTCGCGGTCGCGTCGATCACCAGCCTCGTCTCGATGGGTGGCGTAAGCCTGGTGACAGAGGACAGCGTCGAAGAACAACAGGCCATCGCCTTCGGACGGCGAAACGCCGACACACCGACCGCACACGCTGACGACTAGCGTCATCAATCGATTCCGCTCTGACCGATCCCACCCGGCATCGACATTCGTAGACCGACGCCGGTGACAAAATATTCATAGCTGTCCACAGTGCAGTCTTCTTATGCCAACCTCACTCGAAATCGCGGACCTCATTGACGCCGAACACGACGGCGAGGTAGTCGAGGTGACAGGAGTCGACGATCTCGGGGCGGCCACGGAGTCAGACCTCGCATTCTGTGTCTACGAGGACCCAGAGTACGTTCGATCGTCCGACGCCGGGGCCATCGTCTGTCCGCGCTTGATGGAATCCGCCGAAGGTAGGACTCTTCTACGGGTTGACGACCCAAAACATGGGTTCTGGACTGCCGTGGACGAGTTCTTCAGGCAATGGCCGACGGAGACGGAAATCCACCCGACTGCTGTCGTCAGCGAAGGTGCGAGTATCGGAAACCAGTGCATTATTGGGCCGAACGTGCATATCGGCGAGGCGGTGACCATCGGCGACCGCTGTCGCGTGATGGCGGGGACGACAATAGGCGATACTGGGTTCGGTTGGATACGTGAGGACGACCTCTCGCACACTCGCGTGAAACATTCCGGCAGCGTGTTGATCGAGGATAACGTAGACATTGGATCGAATTGCTCCATCGACCGGGGAATATTCGAGACAAACAGCACGACTATTCGCGAAGGAGCGAAAATCTGCAATCTCGTCCACATCGGTCATCAAGTCGTTGTCGGGGAAAACGTTGAACTCATGCAACTTGTGAACATTTCCGGCAACGTGGATATCGAAGAGGGCGCACGAATCAATCCTGCTGCTGCAATAGCCAACGACACAGTCATCGGAGCAGGCGCGGATATCGGAATGAATGCAACCGTCCTCGACGACGTCAAGCCGCATACCCGCGTCGTCGGGACACCTGCTCGAACCATCCGCGAGGATGTTACGTGGTGGGACGAGTAAGTGTAACGCGCTGGGGCGCTCGCACCGACTAGGTGACCCCCCGCAAGCACTCCCCGAAGCATTGATAACTTGCCTTGGCCAACTTTCTGGATATGGCACGGAATATCGTTTTGATTATTTTGGATTGTGTCCGGAAGGACTTCTTCGATCGCTACGCTCCTAAACTCCAGAAACTCTCTGACGTCTCGTTTGAACAGGCCCGAGCCGCGAGTTCGTGGAGTCCGCCGAGCCATGGCGCCATCTTCTCTGGAGAGCTCCCGTCCGAGGGGGATCTCCACATCAACGAACGTGATTTCTCCGTCCTCAGCGAGCGAGACTCACTGTTTACCGACCTACCGGAACACACCTACCTCGGTGTCAATGCCAACCCCGCTATAGGGGGTGGGTTAGAGACCCTATTCGACCAGTATGCTGAGCCCATTGTTCTCCTCTGGGGAAACCGATTCTATGAGGGCATCGACCTCGGGGAGTTCATCGGTGATGCGGACCGGGAAGACATAGACTACCGGACATACATGTCATTCTTGAAGGCATGCCTCACCCACGAGCGACCGTTCAAAAGTCTGTACAACGGATTCTCGGCGTTTCTAAGTGAGTATTCGCGGGGTAAACCGTTCCCCAAGCCATTCGATGATGGCGCTCGCCCCGTCATCAGGGCATGCAAGAAGCAGATTCAGTCGAGTCAGGAGCCGTTCTTCATGTTCATCAACTTCCTCGACGCTCACCACTACTACCAGCACCATACCGGGCTCGACAGGGATCTTCACGACGTTGAGCATTCTTGGACATCTCAGCTGGATGTTGACCATAGCATTCTGTTCGACCGTTCGACCGAAGGCCGTGAAGAGTACGTCGACAATCGCCGTCAGCTGTATGGCGCGTCGGTCGATTACCTCGACAGAAAGGTATACGAGTTCGTGGAGTACCTCCAGGATAACACCGAGGAGGAGACAACGGTAATCATCACGGCCGATCACGGAGAGAATCTCGGATTTGAGGCTGATGAGAATATAGTCCACCACAAATCCAGCCTCTCAGAGGCGCTATTGCACGTCCCCCTCGTGATTGTCAACCCACCGGACGAAGCCTTCGGGCGCGAGGAAATCAACGACTACGTCTCCCACCTCCAGATCAGAGAACTCGTGCGCGGCCTCGCAGAGGCGGACGTCCCAGACATCACCAGGGAGAGAGTTGCCGCAGAACGGATTGGTACGTGGGACTACGATGCATTCGTAGAGCGTACAAAGAAAAGCGGATTCGATCCGGACACGTTGGACTGGCTGTGGGTGGACCGCGCTATCCGGTGTGTCTACGACGGAGAGAGAAAGTGGGAATGGGACTCACTTGATGAGCAAATTGAGTGGGAGATAGACTTCGAACGGCCATGTTGGCAGCAGAAAGTCGATAGCGGTGTAGAAATCCCAGAGTGGGCATCGGAATTTTTCACTGAGGATATCAATGAGTACAAAGAGCAGTACGTGGACGAGAATGCCGTGGACGAAACAACCGACGACTCGGTCGTCAATCGGCTGAAGACGCTAGGTTACATGTGAAGCGAGCTCGATTTCCGCCGTCGTTCACTCTGAGACAGGTGATGGGATAGCAAGGCAGCTGAGCCGACTCACATATATGGATACTCCGAGTTTCGGAAGTGGTCGGCGTCGTATTCAGTGATTTCCTCTTCGGTCATCCATTCCCGAATCTCCTCAACGCCATCGGGGATATCCCGTCGGGTCTTCCAGCCCAAGATGTGATTGATCTTGTCGAAACTGACCCTGTAGGTGCGCTCGTCCTCCTTGTGTTCGACAAACCGAACCTCGGCCTCTGGCACCTGCTCCTCAACCAGTCGGCCCACCTCCTTGATTTGGTAGTTCAGGTCATTGTCGCCGACGTTGAATATCTCGTGGTCGACATCTTCTTTGGGTGCCTCCAGCACATCGGCGAATGCGCGCGCGGCATCTTCCACGTGAACCAGCGGGCGGTATTGCTCGCCGCCATATACCGGGATGTCGTCCTCAAGGACGGCCTTGGCAGTCAGGATATTGACCACGAGGTCGAATCGCATCCGGCGTGACCACCCGAAGATAGTTCCGAGGCGGAGGATTGTCGGAGTGATATCGTCCGAACCGCCGAACTCGTCATGGGTCTCGTGGAGAATAATCTCTTCCGAGTCAATCTTGGACTCGGCATACAGCGAGAGAGGATTCAGCGACGACCCCTCGTTGAGTTCCATCAGTTCACTCGCGCCGTACACTGAACACGTTGAGGCGAAGACCAGTCGCTCGATGTCGTGGAGTTTGCAGACCTCCACGAGAGCCTTGGTCGCCTCGACGTTCGCGGACTGGGTCGCCTGTTCGTTGACCGAGCACGCAGGGTCGCCCACGATGCCAGCCATGTGGACGACGGCGTCCATCCCTTCCATCGCATATGAGAGGTCATCGATGTGACGGATGTCGCCCTCCCTGACCTCCAGTCGGTCGTGGTCTCGGAACGGTTCCAGAGCCCCGTCGCCGAACAGCATCGAATCCAGCACCCGGACGTCGTGTCCCCGTTCGAGGAGGTACTCGACAATGTAGTTGCCAATGTAACCGGCACCGCCTGTTACGAGTACTCGCATTGAGTAGTAAATCTCCAATTTGGTCGTTAAAGGCTTTCTGTTTGCTGTCCGTTCGCGGCGGTCACGGACCTCGTCGCCGAACGCACGCACTGTCTCGACGACGTATTCGATGTCCTTGTCAGTCAGGTTGGGATGGTTCGGGAGGCCGAAGGTGTCGCCGACCACTGCCTCAACGTTCGGGGGGTGGAGGTCGTACTCGTGGTCGTTGGGGTTGGCGCTCCACGGCCAACCGCTGTTGAAGCCGCGGTGCTCCGTGAAGACGGGGTGGTCGTACAGTGGTTGCGTGTACCGGTGGCGGGTCTCGACGCCGCATTATTTGAGCGCCGCCCATACCTCTCTGCCAGACATGCCTATGGCGTCCGGTCGGACCTGGAGAGGAGTCCAGAAGTAGGCGTGGTCGACATACTCGCAGACGGTCGCGGGCCGGAGCCAGTCGAGGTCGCCCAGTTCGTCGAACAAGCGCTCACTGATCTCTGTTCGTCGCTCGTTGAACTCGTCAAGGCGGTCAACCGGGGGGCACCGATGGCACCCTCCAGTCCGCCCATCCGGTAGTTGTAGCGCAGCGAAACATGATTGTCCCGTCCCTCCATCCCGTGATTGCGGAGGCCCTAGAGCCGTTCGGCCAAGTCGTCCGTGGTAACGACACCAGCCTCGCCGGATGTAATGTTCTTTGTGGTGTAAAAGGAGAAACAACCCACGTCGCCGATACTCCCGACAGCCACCCCACGGTAGCTCGCCCCATGGGCCTGCGCAGCGTCTTCGACGACGTAGAGGCCACGGTCGTCTGTGAGGACCCGAATCGCATCCATCTCAGCGGGGTGGCCGTACAGGTGGACGGCATCACGACGAACGTCTCGCCGGTCACACACCGTTCAAGATCGGTGTGCTCGAGCGGATAGGTGTCGCGATCGATGTCGGCGAATACTGGAACGTCGCCTGGTGGCCGACCGCCGTCGCGGTCAACCCGAAGGTCAGTGCGGGGACGATGACTTCCTGGCCCGGTTCCATGCCGAGGGCGTTCAACGCGAGTTGGATGGCGACGGTGCCGTTCGAGACGGCGACGGCGCGGTCGGAACCGCAGTACTCTGCCCACTTCTGCTCGAATGCTTCGACCTTAGGTCCCTGCAGGAACGGACCGAACTCCAGTACGTCAAAGACATTCTCCCGCTCGGCGTCCCTGGGTTATCGGCTCCGCGACTGTGACGTACCGTTCCAAGTCATCCTCAGTCATGGCCGTCCGTCAGGGTGCCACCTACAAAGTTACCGCGGATCAGCGCCAGCGAACGAGTCCCCAGAGGTATCCAATGGCCGTGGCGGCGGTCAAGGCAACCAGCATGAGGAGTTTGTCGGTGGCGTGCTCGGAGCGACGAGTAAGCGCTCCCCACACTCGATCAGGGAGATAGCGCAGAAAGAGGTTCTTCGTAAACTCCGATTCGTCGTCACTCTCGCCAGGGACGAGGTTTGCCATTGCGCGCTTGGAGTATCCCTGCCAGAACGCTCGCTTGAGGAGCCACTCGCGATCCGTTCGGTAGTCGTAGATTTTGTGTCGGACTCGAGCTTTCGGGGTGAATATGACTCCCTCGCCGTAGTGCTGTCGTAGTCGGGCGCAGAACTCCGTCTCGCGGCCCTGTACTTCAGAGGGATCGATACCACCAATTTTGATGCCACCGAGTTTCATGTAGGCGTCACGCCTGAACGAGAGGTTCGCACCGAATGTGTTCCGGACCTCCTGTTCTGTCTCCGGTGTTCCGCGGTGACTTGCCCCGATGAGGAAGTAAAACTCATCTGGGATGTAGCCGGGATTCGGAGCCACCCATTCGGGTTCAATAGGACCGCCGACCGCAATGGCGTCGCGGCCCTCGTAGACATCGACGAGTCGCTCCACCCAGTCCTCAGCAGGGACTGCATCGTCGTCTGTATTCGCGACTATGTCACCACTGGCGAGAACAACACCCATATTCGTCATCGAAAGCGGACCTGCGTTAGGAGCGACATTGTAGACGACGACATTATTTTGCTCGCCGTAGTCGGACTCAACGCGGTCGGCGACTGTTTCGTTTCCATCGACCACGACCACGACTTCGACGTCATCATAGGTTTGTGCGAGGAGGGCGTCGACGCACTCACAGAAGTCTGGATAGCGCTCTTCGCTGTACGTCGGAACGACGACTGAAACCCGCATGTCCGGGCAGTTCATGCCTATAGAGTATGAACCTTCCGTCTGGCAGAAGGAGACCTGCTCTCGAGCACTCAGCAGACAGCCGAGTTAGGTCCTTGTAGCGGGTTTTTAACGAAGGACGATAGACTACAGGCGAATCGTTTCGAGGTCGGACTCCAGGTCGGCAACGTCATCGTTGTAGGCGCGGACGAACTCGCGGAACCGCGGCGCGTATTCGCGGATGTCGTCGGCAGGTGGCGGCTGGTACTGCGAGAGCAGATAGACGCCGCTGGACCCGCCGACGCGGAGATACGAGACGCCGTCGCGGTCCCACTTGAGTTCCCAGCGTGTGCCCGCGACCCGTGTGGTGAACGTCCCGTAGTCGCCACCCTCGTAGCGCTGGAGTTCGCCGGCGATGCGGTCACAGACCTCACGGATACGATCCAGGACGCGGTCGCGCTCTGCGACGACGGCATCCGTGGATGCGACCTCCGGAAAGTCGGTCGAGACGTCGTCGAGGACACCATCGAGCGAGGTGACGTAGTCGTTGAACCCGGCGACGAAGGCGTCGTAGTCGGCCAGGGCGTTGGCCAGCGGCCCCGGCTCCGGTGGTTGTTTCGTCGAGACGACGTACACCTCGTTGCCGCGGCCGGGGTCGAATCGGAGATAGGAGAGGTCACCAGCCTCGTACTTGACCGTCCACTCGCCGCGGTCGGTCTCGATGGTGGCCTGGCCGTAGTCACCACCTTCCAGGCGGGCGAGCTGGTAGGCAATCTGGCCGGCGTGGTCTGTCACCGCGGCGACCAGTTCGTCACGTCGGTCCGCAACAGCAGTCGCATCAGTCGGGTCGATAGGCGGCCAGTCGGTCACACCTGAGCCAGTCGTCGGACGGCAATAATCAGTGCGGTCTATGATGGGCAGTACCGCCGGAAAGATGAGCGGTCACGGTTGGCCACTCATCTTGACCAGTACATCCCAAAGGAATTCGATTCGGCTACGACGACCGCACGAGCGGCTCGTACCAGTCACGATTCGCGCGATACCACTCGATGAAGGCCTCGACACCCTCACGAATCGTGTACGTCGGTTCGTAGTCCAGTAACTCCGCAGCCTTGGACGTATCCGCGTGCGTGTGTTCCGCGTCGGCGTCGTGACGGTCAGCGAATTCGATGTCGAGTTCGGGCGCCAACTGGTCGCGGACCTCCTCTGCGAGCGTGAGAATCTCGATGTTGTCCGTGCTGCCGACGTTGACCGCCTGCCCGTCGGCGGCGCCCTCATCGAGCAACGTCAGGTTCGCCGTAACAACGTCGTCGATGAACGTGAAATCTCGTGTCTGTTTCCCGTCGCCATAGACGATGGGCGGCTCGCCGTTCAGACACCGGGAGACGAAATTCGAGATAGCCATGTTCGGACGCATCCGCGGCCCGTAGACGGTGAAGTACCGCAGTGCAACGGCCGGCAAGTCGTAGACTTCGCTGTAGGCGCACGCGTACCGTTCGGCAGCCAGTTTCGACGCTCCGTAGGGGCTGACCGGCGTCGTCTTGTGCGACTCACTGTAGGGGAGCGACTCCGGCTTCCCATACACTGACGACGACGATGCCATCACGAACCGTTCGATGCCGTGGTCGCGGGCCGCATCCAGCAGATTCAGCGTCCCGTCGACGTTGACCTCGTCGTACTTCCGCGGGTCCTCGACACTCGGGCGGACGCCCGCCTGGGCGGCCTGGTGATAGACGTAGTCGCTGTCGGTGACCAGTTCCTCGACGAGTTCGGCATCGCGAACGTCGCCTTCGACGAGGCGGTAGCTTCCGTTGCCGTCTTCAGCACGTTCGCGACACACCTCGACGGTGTGTTCCTTGATGCCGACGTCGTAGAACGGGTCGAAGTTGTCCAGTACGACCACGTCGTGGCCCTCGCTGACGAACCGTTCGGCGAGGTGACCGCCGATGAAGCCAGCGCCACCGGTGACGAGTATTCGCATTGTGCTACTCGAAACGGAGAGCAGTGAAAAATCTCCCGCGTTGTCGCCGCCTACTTCGCGGTCGTGTCCGCTTCGGCCGCGGCCGAATCAGACTCCTCTTCGGTATCAGACTCGGTTTCATCGAGAAGTCGCTGTTCGGCCTCGTCGCGGTCCTCAGGATAGCCGATGTCGTTGCGCCACCCGTCCATGCGGATGGCGTCGATGGTCCGCCCGGAGTGAATCAGCAAGTCGACCGCGTCGCTGATTTCGTACTCGCCGCGGTTGGAGGGCTGGACGAGGTGGCAGGCGTGGAAGATGGCCGGCGTAAACGTATAGAAGCCAGTCATCACGAGATTCGACGGTGGGTCCTCGGGTTTCTCGACGACCTCCGTAATCTCGCCGTACTTGTTGGTGTCACAGACCCCGTACCGGGAGGCTTCCTCCCAGGGGACCTCTTCGACGAGGAAGGCAGCGTCGGCGCGCTCCTCTTGCTGTCGGTTCACGACGTCGTGCAGGTTGGCTCGGAAGATGTTGTCGCCGAGCATCAACATGAAGTCGTCGTCGATCTGCTCCTCGACGGTGAGGAGGGCGTGAGCCAGCCCATTCTGTTCGCGCTGGTGGGTGTACGTAATCGGTACGCCCTCGAACTCGTCGCCGTAGTGTTCGATGATCGTCTCTTTCTTGTAGCCGACGACCACAAGCAGTTCGTCGGCGTCGAGCTCGACGAGTTGCTCGAAACAGTGCGTGAGAATCGGTTTGTCGGCCACCTCGACCATTCCCTTCGGTTTGTCTTCGGTCAGTGGCCGCAAGCGGGTGCCTTCGCCGGCGGCAAGAACGACAGCTTTCATGTCCCGATACTCGTCGGGCATTCAATAAAAGCGCTTGGAGAAAAAGGCGGGCGCATCCCTGCTCGGGTCCACCCTGAGTCTACGCGGAGGGCGACTCGGCCCGCCCCCCATACCGGTCGAGGACGCGTGAGAGCAGGTCACGCTCGGCCCGGCGGAGCAGAACCGATGCGGTGCTCTCGGCACACCCCAGCGCCTCTGCGACGTCCGCGAGCGTGGCCGCACGGGGGACCTCGTAGTAGCCGAGTCGGACTGCCGTGCTGGCGGCGGCGAGTTGGCGGTCGGTGAGTGTCCCCGCCAGCGTCCCACCGCGGCGGTCGTAGGTGCCGATTTCTTTGACCGTCACGTCCACCACATCGGGCACGGTGTCGAGCGTCTCGTTGATGTCGCCCCCATCACCGACGAGCGTCATCTCCATGGCGGCCTCCTCGTCGAATCGAATCGGCGGGACGACGATGAGTTGTCGGTCGGCGAAGGCGTCGCGCCACGCCCGCGTCTCCGGACGCGTCTCCTCGCAGACCCAGACGTGCGCAGAGACGTCGTCAATGGGGGAGATGCGACAGTCGATGGTCGTCTCGATGTCCCGTGTCGCCGCACGGTACGGCTCCAGGTCCGCTTCGACGTAGTACAGGGCGTATTCGATGCCCTCGTCGGGTCGGACGCGCCAGGCGAGCATCTCCTCGTAGCGGACGGCCTCGTCCGTGCGGATGAACTCCTGCATCGGGTGGAGCATCTCGTCGGGCAGGCGAAGTCGGAAATCGAGATATTTCATGTCACTGTACGACTGTCGTCGCCTCGATATAAAAAGAAACTAGGAGCTTCGCCGTGATATCGAACACCGCGGCGGTCGAAGACGTACGCATGACCCATCACGGTGCGGCCAGCGGCGAAGCCCCCTCGCCACCGACGCCAGAGGGGGTTCCCCTCCTCGGGAACGGCCTCGCGTTCTCGCGCGACCCGGTCGGAGCGATGGAGGAGTGGGCCACACTCGGCGACGTCGTCCGGATAGAGACGCCAGGCCTGACGACGTACATGGTGACCGACCCGGCAGCAATCGAGCGAATCCTCGCCGACGACCACGAGAGATTCACGATAAGCGAGGCACAGCGCGAGACGTTCCGCGGCGTCGAGGACGACGCGGTGACGACGACGACCGGAGAGCGCTGGACGCGCCTCCGCAGCGCACTCCGGCCCGCCTTCACGCGCGACGCACTCGACCGATACAGCGACCGCATGACAGCCACGACGGCAGCGTTCGTCGACGAGTGGGACGACGGCGAGCGAATCGACCTCTATCGTGAACTGCGACTGTTGACCGTGAACGTCCTCGCCGACGCCCTCCTCGATATCGACGTGCGCGGGCGCGAAGACGTCGTCATGGACGCTGCGGACGCACTCGTCGACCGGGCGAACTTCCGCAGACCGGGGCAGTTGCTCCCCGACTGGATACCGACGCCGACACAGCGGCGCTTCGAGCGAACAGTTGGCGAACTCGACGAATTCGTCGATGGAATTATCGACGAGAGACGGGGCTCGGAGTCGGCCGACGACGTCTGTTCGGTGTTGCTCGACGCCCACGCCGACGGCAAACTCACGCTCGCCGAGGTTCGCCACAACGTGGTGGCTTTGCTGCTGGCGGGCCACGACTCGCCGTCGGTCGCGCTCACGTACGTCTGGTACCTGCTGGAGGAGCATCCCGACGTCTACGAGTCACTCCGAGAGGAGTACCGCGACGTCGTCGGCGACGGGCGTCCAGACGCCGAGTCCTACGACGACCTCGAACGAACACGGAACGTGGTCACAGAGGCGCTTCGACTGTATCCGCCCACACTCGGCGTGAGTCGCCAGTCGACGGAGCCAGTGACGCTGAGTGGGTACGAACTGCCAGCGGGCGCGCAGCTCCTGCTCCCCCAGCGGGTCGTCCACCGCGACGAACGGTTCTGGGATGACCCGACGACATTCGACCCTGCGCGGTGGGCGGAGCCGACCGACCGGCCCGAGTACGCGTACTTCCCGTTCAGCGGCGGCCCTCGCAACTGCATCGGCGCGCAGTTCGCCCGCCGGGAGCTGACGCTGGTGCTGGCGACGATGCTCGGCCGCGTCGACCTGGACGTCTCGATGGACGGCCCGCTGCGTTTCACCCCGTCGCTCCAGCTCAGACCCGAGAATGATATCGAGGCGACGGTCGCCCGGCGGTAGTCGGTGTGTCGAGCCCGGACGTGACAGAGTTCGAGAGGTCACGCTGTCGCCGGATCCAGTCGGTCGTCGTCGACGAGGTCCAGGTCGATTTCGAGTCCGTCGTACGGGAACTGCGGCTTCTTGGCAGTCCCGGGTTTCGCATCCGCCCATTCGACAACCCCCAGTTCCGCCAACTCGCCCAGCTGTCGATGAACGGTCTTGTAGTCGCGGTCGACGATGTCGGCCGTTGCCCTGATACTCTCCGGCTCGTGGGTGGTGATAGCTTCCAGGAGCTCGATGCGCTGCTCGCTCAGGAGGTCGAACAGTTCGCTGTATGACCTGAAACGCAACTCGGGTTGCACCTCGTCCAGGTTCTCGGGGTCGGTCCCCGACTCGACGGCTGCGAGGCGGTCACTCGTTCGCTCTGCTAGCCCGTCCACGCTGCCGACCGTTATTTTGAGTTTGGTCATGGATTCCTCCGTTTGATAGCACCTACACCCGTCATCGTGGCACGTCCTCCAGGTCCGACCGGACCGTTTCAAGGAACCGTTCGTACAGCGGCACCATTCCCGGAAAGTCGATCGTCTCGACATTGTTCCCGGTGTGCTTCTCGTGGCCTTTCGTTTCCTCGCGGGCATTGTCGTACCTGAGGATCGTTTCACCGTCGACAGTCCCGTAGTGGAGCGCGTAGCGCCACCCGCTGGGATATGCGTCGTCGTCGGTGGTGCCGATTGTCACTTTGACGACTTTCTCGTCTTCCGTGTACGACCAGTCGTCGACTGGGTGGTAGGGTGCCATCCCTGCCTATGGTATTGTTGCCATAGGTGAAAAGGATATGGGAACGATACCATAGCAGGGGTTGTTGATCTGCGCAGACGGTCGCGTCCTCAAGCGTGTGCGTCCTTTCTCTCTGCACCACATTCAGTGAAGGTTGGAATACCCCGCTGAAAGAGCAAGGCCATCTCGTCGATGTTCCACACAGCTGAGAAGAAGAGTTTTTTCACAGTCACGCCGTACGTAGGGTGTATGTCGGACGGCCTCGTCATCGGCCAGTCGTCGCGGACGCCGGTGACTGTACCAACAGGTGAATCCGTAAACTGTGAGCGACACTCTCGATCCGACGGTCGCCGCTGAGAGGGCGGTGCTGCGATGAGCGAACGCTCCCGTCTCGCACTCGTGGTCTGGGGTGTCCTCGTCTCACAGGTGTTTCTCTACCCGGGTCTCGACGAGACGGTGACGGCGCTGGGTGGCGGTGAGAGCATCCTCGCCGGGACGTGGTTCCTGGTCGCCGAGTTCGGTGCGTTCGTCGTCTGTGCTGTCCTGTGGGGTATCGCCAGCGACTCGCTCGGCTCTCGCACACCACTCGTCGTACTGGGGGCGACGGGCGGTGCCGCGAGTTACCTGGCGGTCGCGCTCGCTCCGAGCATCGGACTCGGGTTCGACGTCGTGTTGCTGTTGCGCGTCGTCGGCGGCGCGTTCACCATCGGTGCGTTCTCGCTGTCGATTACGATGCTGATGGACCTCTCGGGGGGCAACGGCCGGAACATGGGTGCCGCCGGCACGGCCATCGGACTCGGGGCAGCCCTCGGCTCGGTCGTCGGGGGCCAACTGACCGCGCTCCACCCGCTAGCGCCACTGTACGGCGGTGCGGCCCTGCTCGCCGGGGCGGCCCTCCTGGGTGCGACGGTTCCCGACCGCAGCTCCGGTGGCGGTCTCCCCGTCGGAACGGTCGTCGACCGCGTCCGCACCCGGCCGAAACTCGTCGTCCCGTTCGCGTTCGGGTACATCGACCGCCTGACGGCCGGCTTCTTCGCGCTGACCGGCGTCGCGTACTTCAGGGACACGTTCGAAATCGACGCCGCAACAGCAGGTATCACGCTGGCGCTGTTTTTCGTCCCGTTCGCGGTCTTTCAGTACCCCGTGGGCTCGCTGTCGGACCGTATCGGCCGGTTCATCCCGGTCGTCGTCGGGTCGCTTCTGTACGGCGTCGCGATTATCGCCGTTGCACTGGCACCGGGCTACTATCTCGCCGCGGGCCTGATGGTGGTCGTCGGTCTCTGCGGGGCGCTGGTCTCGCCGACGACGATGGCGCTGGTCACCGACATCGTACCGGCGACGGAACGCGGGGCGGCGATGGGCGGGTTCAACGTCTTCGGCAGCCTCGGCATGCTCAGCGGGTTCCTCGTCGGCGGGACCGTCACGGAACTGTACGGCTACTTCCCCGCATTTCTCGCCGCTGGTGGGTTAGAGATCGCAATCGCGATTCTCGCGTCCCGCTCGGTCCACCGGATCACGACGACTGAGAGGGAGTCGCATCTGGCGTGACACCCTCCGCACGCGATTTGATGCCCAGGAGCATCCCGCGAGTCATCCGTAGTTTTTGTGCAACAAATCTGTAATAAAATAGTGTGTTTCCCGGCAGGTGAGAAGTCAGAGAAAGCCAAAGACGCTGGAGTCGATTGGGGCCGTGTATGCAAGCCACGCGTCACGACCACACGTTCGAGAGCCAGGGCACGTCGTGTGCTGGCTGGCTCTACGAGCCGACGGCTGTCGAGCAGCCCCCGGTCGTCGTCATGGCCCACGGGTTCGGTGGCGAACGGACGTGGCGACTCCCGGCCTTCGCCGAGCGATTCGCCGAGGCAGGTATCGCGACCTTCCTCTTCGACTATCGAACCTTCGGGGACAGCGAGGGAGATCCGCAGAATCTCATCGACCCGTCCGCACACCTGGCGGACTGGCACGCCGCCGTCGATTACGTTCAGTCGCTTTCCAACGTCGACAGCGATAGTATCGCGCTGTGGGGGAGTTCCTTCAGCGGCGGCCACGTCGTCGAAGTCGCTGCCCGTCGCGACGACGTCGCCGCCGTCGTCGCCCAGGTACCGTTCGTCGACGGGCCACGAACAGTCGGAAAGCTGGTCCGAGCCGGCGGATTCGCCTACCTGGAGAACGCAGTCACGGCGGCGATACGGGACCTCGGGCGCACTGTACTCCGCCGCGAGCCCTACTACGTCCCGCTGGCCGGGCCGCCCGACGAGTTCGCCATCCTCAACACCCCGGATGCGATGGACGGCTTCGAAGCGCTGATTCCAGAGGGCGAGGAGTGGGACAATCGGTGTCCGGCGCGAATCGCGCTGACAGTCCTGGTTTACCGACCGATATCACGCGCTAGCGACGTCGAAGTGCCCGTCTTCGTCGTGCAGGCCGAGGACGACACAATCATTCCGGACGCGACGACCGACCGTCTGGTGCGAGAACTCGACGACGTCGAACGAGTCCGATACCCGGTGGGGCACTTCGACGTCTACCGTGGCGACCCGTTCGAGGACATCGTCAGCCGCCAGGGGGACTTTCTCCGGCGTCACCTGCTGGAGTGAGGGCCCGCACGCGCTGGAGCGGGTCTTTTCTCGCTGCGAAAGTGCTGTCAACGCTTTATGCTTATACAGGTGTATTTGGTGGCTATGGCCCAGGAACCGAAGCCGATCGAGCCATCGAACCTCATCGGTCGGGCCCAGATATCCCTGACCGTCAAGGAGAACTGGCTCGCCGCGCTGAGCGGAAAGCTCCCCGAAGACCAGGAGTAGCCACGGGACGCTACCCGGCGACGGACTGCACGCGAGTCGAACCAGCCACTGGCGAATACCGTTTCGCCTCGGCTAGAGCGAGAGTGTGTGCGCACAGCACGGGGAGGACAGGCCGGGGCCAGTCGCCGGGACCGATGACACCCGCGTCCATTTGCTCTATTTCCATCAGGGACAGCGGCCGAACCGGAAAGGTACCACAATATAAATCAATTCAGACAGTCTTTTTATCATAACAATGAGACTGATATGAATTAGACAGAGAGATGATAGAGTCGTAGAACTCGTCTGTTGAGCCTGCTCAGATGCTTTTGTTCTATTCTCACCATAACACTTATGTGAACTGCCAGAATTTTTCCTTAGAATTAGATGAGTAAAGAGAGTAAACATAAGCAAGGGGATAGTAGACGGAAGTTTCTGGGGGCCCTCGGCTCGCTCGGGGCGACGACGCTTGCGGGCTGTTCGTTCAGTCTGGACCTGGGGGGTGGTGGCGGGAACTCGACGCCGGAACCGACCCCCGTCGTGACCTCTCGGCCGCCGTCGTCTGCAACGCCGACGACGACCGCGACGGCGACGGCAACGGCGACACAGACGCCGACGCCCACCGCGACGCCGACCGCGACCTCGACGGCGCTCCCCGAGATAGACCCGAATCTGACGCCCGAACTCATCGACCCCGACATCGTGACGAACACGACGGTCCTCGACCCGGGGTTGATAAACGACGATACGGTCATCTTCACCCCGATATTCGACTCGGATTCGTCGAGTGGTGGGGACAGCGGGCCGGGAACGCCGACGGGAACGACCGAGGATTCGAGCGGCATCCAGGTCGCCGTGACACCGGATGGTCAAAGTGCGGGGACGCAGGCGCTGAACAGCAAACAGCGCGAGCAGCAAAACGACATGATCTGCACGACGCAGAGCCAGCGTGCGACCGCCGAGGGCGGTGGGTTGCTGACCGAGAACCTCGTCTTGAACCACCGGCTGAACGAGATCTGGCCCGGTGCGATAATCCCAGCAAAGTCGATAGCCAACGGGGGCTACGGGTCGGCACTCTCGCCGGACCGCCTGCCCAACAGGCAGGCTGTGGACGTCCGCAATCCGATTACGCTGACGCTGTACACCGACGCCAACCGGTTCAGCAATCAGAATCCCAACGTCAGCAAGGTCATCGACCCGCCGACGAGCAACGGCGTGGAGCAGGCACGGGTCGAACTGCTGAGCGACGTCCAGCAGGGGACGAGCGCCGCCCAGCTCTCCTTCGACATCGAACAGGTCCACTCGGAGAAACACCTCGACATCAATCTGGGGGTCGACTACAACAGCCTCAGCACCAGCATCGAGGGCGACTTCAGCTACTCGAACTCCTCGACGACGAACAAGCTGCTCGTGAAGTACTATCAAGTGTACTACCTGATGGGAATCACGTTCCCGAACCCCAACGGGAGTTTCATCACCGATTCGTCGGTGATAGACCGAAACGACCTGCTCGTCTCCGACGTGTCCTTCGGGCGGATACTCCTGTTCTCGGCGGAGTCCAAACACTCGGTCCGGGACATGAAAGCGTCGCTCGACGCCACCTTCCGCGGGATGGCTGGCACGGGCAGCGGCAGTCTGGATCTGAAAAACCGTCGGGTGCTCAACGAGACGCGTCTCAGGGGCCAGGCGATCGGTGGCGGCGCGGCAGACGCCGGCCGCCTCGTCAGCAACTTCGGGGAGGACGGACTCACCCAACTCAGGCGCTACATCCTGGAGGGAGCCAACTACAGCCCCGACAATCCGGGAGCCCCCATCGGGTTCACGGCGCGCTATCTCACCACGCAGGACCGCGCGAACACGTACCTCACGACGGAGTACAACGCCCGAAGCTGTTACCCCAAGACGCGGAAGTTCCGGGTCCACAACGTCAGGCTGACAGTCAAGAACGCCGGCGGGGACGGCGGCGGCAACCTCAAAATCTACGGCGACCTCGCGATAGCGGCCTCGCACCCGGATCAGACGACGATCATCATTCCGGGGAGTGACTGGAGCAGAGACCGCGACGAGCAGGTGACCATAGACGAGGGGAGCACGAAAACGCTGGTCGGCGTCGACAAGACCGTCTCGTTCGAGATTCCCGAGAACAAGACCTGGAACGAGTACATGGACGACGCCGAGATCGTCGTGAGCGCCGAGTTGCGCGAGAAAGACGCCTTCAGCGACGACGAGTACAAGGGCGACACCGTCGAGGATTCCTGGAAGGTGACCGAACCGCTCAGTCGCACCCCGACGCTCGTGTTCTCCGAGGAGAACAACGTCGTCCACCTGGACTTCGACGTCGAGCCCGTGCCGCTGAACTGAGAGTGCGGCATCGGGGCGGATTTTCTGGCTGGCGTCGTCTGCTGGACGCGTCGCAGACGCGGGTTTCCGACTGTCTCACCTCACTGTTCGCCCGAGCCACTGCCGGAGGAACCCGCACTGCCCTCGCCGGCAGACGCCGACTCCCAGGCGATACCGCCGCTGTAGAGGCCGGCGCCGTCGGCAGTCGTCACGCTAACCGATATCGGACTGCTGAGTGACGCCGTCTCGTCGGCCGCGGGGGCCTCGGTAGTGAGCGTCAGTTCTCCGTCGCTCGCCCCGAAGAACACGTACCGGGTCTCGCCGTCGTCGAGTGCGGTGTCGAGGGTCACGGTCCCACTCATGTCGTTGCTCGTGAGCGAGAACGTCGCGTTGGCCGGGACGCGGTCGCCCCCTTCGTGCGAGAGTTTCACGACGGACTCGTTTTCGACGTCGATGGACAGCTGGGGATTCAGCGTCGCTGTCTCGGGGACCTCACCGACCCACGCGGGCTTTGACGCCCGTTCGATGATTGGGTCAACCAGTTCGTAGTCGTACCGGACGGCCTGTCCGCTGGCCTGGCCGGTGACCGTGAGATTCTGAATCTGTCCAGCCTGGTTCAGGACGAGACGGCCCTCCAGCGAACTGGCGCCGGCGAGCGGGCCGTCGTCCGAGGTGGTGAAGTCGTCTGCAGTCAGGACGACCGTGGTGCCGTCGGTCGAGTCGTTTTGCACCGTGAACGTGCCGGCTGCGAGATACTCCCTGATGGAGTTGTTGAACTCGTCGAGCACGCCCAGCCCTCGCTCGAGTTGGCGGTACTGGGTCCGGTCGCCGCTCTGGCTGCGAACGAAGGCCGTCGACTCGTTGCTCCAGTAGTCGACACTGGCTGTCTGGCCACCGGTCGACCGCGTCGTCGAGAGGACGTACGTGCCGGTCGACCCGATGGTGAGGGTCGCCTCCGAGTCCATCTCGGGCGAGGACTCGTCGAGATGGAGGCGAGCACCGGTCTCGACCAGCGTCTCTCCGTTCGCTTCTGCGAGGACTGTCGCGTCCGTCAGCGTCCCATTTTCGATGCCGGGAATCTGGTTCACTTCGATACCTGAGGCGTCCCCGGACGGCGATTCAGGCGACGGTGTGCCGGTACTCTGTTGGCCGGCACACCCCGCCAGGACTACCGTCGCGAGGACGACGAGAAGGATTGATCGACGTGTCATCAGTCCGGATGACTATCGCCTCGAAGGTAATAGCTGGTTTAGCTCAAAGACTGCTTTGTGTAACGCGATACCACGCGTTCGCTGCCCCGATAGCGGAATGTGGACTACTCGACGACGACAGCGCCCTTCATCCCCGTCCCCTCGTGGGGGACACAGACGTACAGCACCGTCCCGGGCTCCTCGAACGTGTGCTCGAAGGTGGCCCCGGCCTCGCTCTTTAGCTCGCTCTCGAAATCTCCGCCTTCCACCGCCACCACGTTGTGCTGGCTCCCCTGCCCGGTCCACGTCCAGGTGACCGTCGTTCCCTGGTCGATGCGAATCGCTGCCGGGGAGAAGGCGTAGTAGGCGACGTTCCCCTGCGTGCCGACTTCGACGTCGACGGAGCTGCTGCCGGTCTCGTCCTGGATGCCGTCGAAGTTCCCGGTGTTGGAGAGGAACTCCTCGATAGACGTCCCACCCGACTCGGTGCTGGTTTCGGTCGCCGTGGCAGTCGGCGTATTCGTCGGGGTGTCCGTCGCCGTCGACTGGTCTCCCCCGTCACCCGAGGGAGAGTCACCGCCGCTACAGCCCGCCACGGTACCCGCGAGAACGACGGCACCGGTCGTTCGAAGCAGGGCACGACGCGAGAGTCGTTGACTCATGTGAACAGTTCCTATGTGTCTGAGCCCGCATGAAATAGTTTTTGGAGATGGAATTATACTATGAGATGAAATCCAGCTTTTGGATTATAAAATACGTCTATGTGGCTGTCCTGAAACGGGCAACCCCTATTTATACTGTCGCTGGTTCGAACCGGTCGGTCGCAGATCCGGGCGCAGATCGAGACGAGAGGGCGCGAGTTCGGGCCGTGGAACCACCAGTAGCCAGC
The DNA here is from genome assembly GCF_037338445.1 of Salinibaculum sp. SYNS191. Classification (NCBI taxonomy): domain Archaea; kingdom Methanobacteriati; phylum Methanobacteriota; class Halobacteria; order Halobacteriales; family Haloarculaceae; genus Salinibaculum; species Salinibaculum marinum. The sequence continues at coordinate 2,940,284 of NZ_CP147838.1, read as the reverse complement.
AACACGCGCCAATACCTCGCCGCCCTAGCCGTCGTGACATCGGAGATGAAATTCAATAATAACCCCAATTTATAAGTGAAAGGTGATATCATAATGTGTCAAGCCATGTCAGACGAAGACGTACGTACGCAACTCAAAGAGACTACCCGCAGACAGTTCGTGGCCGCCATGAGTGCGGCAGCGGGGGCCGGACTTGCCGGCTGCGGGATGTTCGGGGGCGACTCCACCCCGACGGCCGGGGCGACCGAAACAGAGGCCGAGACGGCGACGGCCACTGCCACGGCGACCGAAACGGCGACGGAGACCCCCGAGGAGCCCTCGGACCCGCCGGAGCCGAGCGAGCGAATCACGTCCGCACGCCGAGTTGGACCGCGGGACGTCAGCGACTTCGCCTTCCAGGAACTGTGGTCCTATCGCAAGCGACAGGCCGTCGAGGCGCTGGTTGCCGACCCCGCAGTCAACGACCTCGCGAGCGACTGGGTCGCCTCCTTCGAGGCCTACGACCCGCTGACCAACCGTCTCGACGCGATAAGCATCCAGGGGACGACGGGGATGAGCGTCGAGGGCGGGCCAGAGACCGGGAACTTCGAGGTCACCGCGACGGACCGGCAGGTCGCCTACGGGCTCGTCGACCGCCAGACCGACGACCTCGTCGCGCTGAAAATTACCGAGCCGAGCGACGTCACCTGGACGCGCAGTTACGGTGACGAACCCGGCCCGTCCCGCCACGAGTTCGTCCTCGGCCACGACGAGGTCACACAGTACCTCGACGGCAACGAGTGGTATCCGATGGTCAAGGCCGCGGAAATCATCACCGCGTACGCCGACTATCCCCACGGCGACGTCTCGAACGTCATCTACTACGTGTGGGACGGCGACCAGCTCTTCGTCGTCAGCGGCTTCATCTACGTCGGCGGGGACGAACTCGAACTGCTCGACGTCAACATCGTCGAGGACTTCGTCGAGCACCCGCCACAGCAGATGGCCCGGAACACGAACCCGCCCGGCGAGTCGGTGCTCGGCGAGGTGCCCGAACCGCCGATGATGCAGCGCCCACAGATTACGGCCCCCAACGGCTACCACCGCATCGAGGAGCCGCCGAACACGATAGAGCAGTCGGGCTGGACCGTCGAGTGGTCCGGACCGCGGACCGTCGGTGCAGAGGTCAGCGCGAACTTCAACGGCAAGCCGGTGTTCTCGCTCACTGCGCCGTTCAGCACCTCCACCGGGTACGACCTGCCCGAGCGCAACGGACGCAACACGCTGGAATTCATGTTCCCCGACGACGACCCGGTGTTCAGCGGCGAACTCCTCTACTGGGACATCCACAGCCTCAGCCTCGGTGGCCCGGGCGTCCTCGGAAAGACGGAGTACCCGTCGACTGCCTCGCGCCCGGGCGGGTTCAACATCCGCACGCACTACCACACCGGCGCCGTCCAGAATGCGCGTGACTTCCACTCCGGACACCGCTTCGCGCCGTACAACTACTACATCAACTACCAGTTCTACGAGGACGGCGTCTTCATGCCCGTCTGGCAGCGCCAGGGCCCCGGTTACGTGACTGAGTTCTACTCCTACCGCGAGCGCGAGAACGACGGGCCCGCCCAGTACTACCTGGAGAACTGGATGACGAAGCCGACGCCGGGCACGACGAACGGCGTCGAGACGAAGGTGTTCGACGGCGACCAGTGGCAGACGCCCGAGTCGGAGTTCTACCTCCAGGGCGACGAGGAGAAGATGGTCCGCTTTACGAACCCGAACGGACCGGAGACCATCGACATCCCCCTCGACGACATGAAAGAGGTCGTCGTGGTCCGACCGAAGGAGGGCGAAATCGGCGAAGCGCTGCGCGTCCTCAACCCGGAGGCGGAACTGGGGTTCTACCATCCCGCCCAGTACGTCGACGGCGAACCCATCCAGGGCGAGCAGGTCATCTTCTGGCTCCTCATGGAGGGTCGCACCGACGAAGTGCCCCACTCCTCTGGCATGACGACCTACACCCAGATGGGGGAGTTCACGCTCAGCGGCTACTGACCGGTCTCCTCACTCCTCGAACGCCATCGTCACCGACTTCGTCTGGGTGTACTCGTGGAGCGTCTCCATGGCCCCCTCCCGCCCGATACCCGACTGTTTGTAGCCGCCGAAGGGCTGGCCGGGCGGCAGGCGATTGAACGTGTTGACCCAGACGTTCCCCGCCTTCAGGTCCCTGGATATCCTGTGGGCGAAGGAGAGGTCGTTCGTGACCACCCCGGCGGCCAGGCCGTAATCGACGTCGTTGGCCTCCGCGATCATCGCCTCGTAGTCGTCCCACTCGATGAGCACCTCGACGGGACCGAATATCTCCTGCTGGACGACGGGGCTGTCGACGGCGACGTCCGCGACGACCGTCGGTTCGACGAAGCAGCCCTCGGCCAGGAGGCCCTCTTCGACCGTGCCGCCGCCCGTCAGGATTCGCGCCTCGGACTCGCGGGCCAGCGTGACGTAGTGTAGCGTCTTCTCGACCTCGGCACGGCTCACCTGCGGGCCGATATCGGTCGCTTCGTCAAGGGGGTCACCCATCTGGAGGTTCCTGACGCGGTCCAGAAACGCGGGGACGAACTCCTCCGCGGTCGACTCGTGGACGAACAGCCGTGTGCCCGCGCTGCAGCACTCGCCGCCGTTGAAGAACATCGCGTCGACTGCCGTCTCGGCCGCACGCTCCGGGTCCGCGTCGGGGGCGACGACGAGCGGGCTCTTCCCGCCGAGTTCGAGCGTGATGTCGCTGATGGTGTTCGCCGCAGCCTTCATCACGCCACGGCCGACCTCCGTCGAGCCCGTGAACGCGATTTTCGGGACCCGGTCGTGCGAGACAAGCGGAGCCCCCGTCTCCGGTCCGAACCCGGTGACGACGTTGACGACGCCCTCGGGCAGGATGTCCTCTATCTCCCGGACGTACGTGAGCAACGACACCGGCGTCTGCTCGGCGGGTTTGAGGACGACCGTATTGCCCGCGGCGAGTGCCGGCGCGAGCTTCCAGACCGCGAGCAGGAGCGGGAAGTTCCAGGGGACGATCTGTCCGACGACGCCGTAGGGTTCGCGAACCGTCTGAATGTGGAGGTCGCCGTGGGGCACCGTCTTCCCCTCCAGGTTCCGGGCAGCGCCCGCGAAGTACCGGAGGTGGTCTATCGCCAGGTCGATGTCCTGCCGCGCTTCGGTAATCGGCTTCCCGTTGTCGAGGACCTCTATCTGGGCGAATTTCTCCGCCTCTCTCTCCAGCCGGTTCGCCATCTGCTGGAGGAGTCGCTGCCGGTCGGCCGGTGTCGAGTCCCACCAGTGGTCGTCGAAGGCGTCCCACGCCGCCTCGACTGCCCGGTCGACCTCCGTCTTCGTTCCCTCGTGGACGGTGACGAGCGGGTCTCCCGTGGTCGGGTTCACCGACGTGAACGTGTCGTCGGCCGTCCCGCGTATCCACTCACCGCCCACGTAGTGTTCGAGAGGCCCCCCCGGCAGCAAGCGCGAAGCGAGGTCCCTGTGGCGTGTGCGAACGCGGTCGAGGTCGGTCGGCGAGTTCGAGGTCATGTGAATCAACCAGTGGGGCGTGCCGTGACAGCGAGGACCATGCGTCTCATGTACACAGTCACTGTGGGGCGGACCAGAATAAGTATTTCACCTGTTTGGGCGAAATCACGTGCAGAAGCTGAGTCGTTCGGCTGGCGAGGCGGGACCCGGCGTCACTGATTGATGGAGACGCGGTCGGTCGCGTCCTGGCCGTCGACGCGGTGGGCCTTCTCCAGGAACTCTTCGCCGTCCATCTCGTGGAGGAGGTCGTCGAAGACCGCTGCCGCCGTCTCGAACTTGTGGACGGTCGGGAACGCCGTCTTGTCGATCTGGGCGATGAACTCGCCGTACTCCTTGACGAATTCGTGGCGCCACTCCTCGCTGTGGTCCGGCGAGGCGAACTGGGCGACGAACTGCCACTCGTGGTAGTCGTCCGCGCTACAGAACATCACGACGTGGGGGTCGTCGAGCAACTTCTTGTAACAGCGCTCCCAGTTCTCGTCGAAGTTGGAGTAGTGAAAGGCGACCTGAAAGAGATAGTACTCGAAGATGTTCCGGTTCGGAACTGCCTGCATCGAGAAGATGTCCTCGGCTTTCATCTCGTTGAGAATCTCGTTGACCCGGTTGTGAGAGAGTGAGATTCCGAACTCCGCTTCGAGGATGTCTCGAAGTTCACTGACGGGTTTCTCGGGATATTTCACCCGGGCTTTGAGAATAGCGACGTCCCTCGCCGAGAGATTGAATTCGAAATCGTTCCCGCTGAACATTGTGAGTGGTACGAGAATCTGGTTCGGCAAGTACAATAAATGTTCGCCAATAGAAACGCATCGGATTATCGACGCGTAGCAACCCTCTCGCGCCATCTCACCCGCTCAGGGAGTCTGTACCAGCCGCAAATTCGCGATTTCGGATGATATCATTGGTGGCCAGAGCGAGTTGAGATTATAGTATCCTCTATAATCGACTTAGAGGTTAATCCATAATGCAGATTCAATTAATTATTTATTGTGTCATAGAGTAGCTTGCCACTGTCTTCCACGATGAGCGCATCCAGTGACAGTTCGGCCCAGACGGAGAGTGAAATCAAAGAGCGACACCGCGGTGCAGCAGCGGAGGCGGTCCCGGACCACCTCGGCCACTACATCGGGGGCGAGTTCGTCCCCGGTGACAGCACCGAGACCATCGAAACACGGGACCCGACCACCGGCGAGGCCCTGGCTGAAGTACCGGCGGGGAACGCAACAGACGTCGACCGGGCAGTCGAGGCAGCCCAGCGCGCGTTCGAGGACTGGGGCTCTGCCTCCCCCGGAGAACGACAGCGCGTCCTCTCGGAACTCGCAGCCACCGTCGAGGAACACCAGGAGACGCTCGCCACGCTCGAAGTCCTCGATACTGGCAAGACCATCACCGAGGCGATGGGTGACATGGGCCTGGTAATCGACCATCTCACCTACTACGCCGCGGCCGCCCGCAACGTCAACGGCGAGACCCGGCAGGTGAACGACCTCTTCGAGCGGGAGAAGCAGGTCCTCACAGTCAAGGAACCCTACGGCGTCGTCGGCGCTATCGTCCCCTGGAACTTCCCGCTGCTCATCGCAGTCTGGAAGCTCGGTCCGGCCATCGCTGCCGGGAATACGGTCGTCCTCAAGCCCTCCGAGGAGACCCCGCTCTCGACACTCAAGCTGATGGAACTGGCCGACGACGTCGTCCCCGACGGCGTCATCAACGTCGTGACTGGCTACGGTGAGGACGCGGGCGAGCCACTCTCGACGCACGACGACGTCCCGAAGATCTCCTTTACCGGGTCGACCGAGGTCGGCCAGGAGATCATCCGCAACTCCGCCGAGGACATCAAGAAGACGACGCTCGAACTCGGTGGCAAGAGTCCGGTCATCATCTATCCCGACGCCGACATCGAGGAAGCGGTCGAGGCGGCGATGATGGCGATCTTCTTCAACAAGGGCGAGTGCTGTGCCGCGGGCTCGCGGTTGTTCGTCCACGAGGACATCGAAGACGAGTTGCTGGACGCGTTGACCGGTGCCACGGCCGGCATGACCGTCGGCGACCCGCTGCTCGAAGCGACGGACATGGGGCCGAAAGTCTCCTCGGAGCAGGTCCAGCGGACCAGCGAGTACGTCGAAGCGGCGAAAGACAGCGGCGCGACGATCCGTGCCGGTGGTGGCGTCCCCGACGACGACGCGCTGGAGAGCGGTGCCTTCTACGAGCCCACCGTCATCGACGACATCGACCACGACCACCCCTCCGTCCAGGAGGAAATCTTCGGGCCAGTACTCGAGACGTTCTCCTGGAGCGACGAGGACGAAGTCGTCGAGCGGGCCAACGACGTGGACTACGGCCTCGCCGCCGGCGTCATCGCCAGCGACGTCACGAAGGCGCTCCGGACCGCCCGTCGCCTCGAAGCCGGCGTGGTGTGGGTGAACCACTACAACGACGTGTCGGCGGGCCAGCCCTTCGGCGGCTACAAACAGTCCGGGACCGGCCGCGAGAACGCGAAGGAGGCCCTCGACGAATTCACGCAGACGAAGGCCATCAACATCAACCTCGGGTGAGGGCGACTCTCCACGGCGGCCGCGTCTAGCGCCCGTGGAGCGGGTGGACAGGGCCCCTCGTCGCCCCGGCATCGAAGTCGCAATCCGGTGCGAGAGAGCAGGTACGCTCGCCGGTTGATTTATCCACCGCACGTGCGCCGGCCACCGAGAGATTTCAACCCCTGAATTGTTAGGCCACCAACCGTATTGAACGTGTAGAGACTGGAATGAACGCAGATTCGCGCACGCATCCGCGCCGCGAGTGTGGCAGTCGCGTCGGGACCGACACCGAGTGGAGTGAGTATCGCTGGCCAGAGGCAGATGCCGACGGATAGGTCGAACATCTCGGTCGAAAAGATTGGATTTGTTTCGCGCTCCCAACATCGAACGATCTGTCTGCAGGAGCTGTACAAACAGGGACCGGCCGCACCATCACAGATCGTCGAGGAAACGTCGCTTTCGCTCTCTGACGTTTCGCGAGCGCTCTCCCAGCTACGGGAGGAGAATCTGGTGATGCTCCTGGTTCCGGACGACCAGTCGCAAAACCGCCTGCACGACCTGACACAGGAAGGTGTCGAAATCGTGGACCTCATTTTCACGGTGGACCAGGTCGAGAGTTACACGTCTGTCTCCGAGTCCGAATTTTCCTACCAGGGCCTTCTGACCTTCCTCCAGGATTCCATCGGAGAGTCTCTCCACGGGCTGATTTGCTTTCACGGTCGTGACCTGGAGATTTGCCATCCCAACGGAAAATTGCGGCAGCGGTTCGAGGAGGACGAGGAGTACAGGCAGTCGATACTGGTCGCGTCGTCGATGGTGTGGGAGCGTGTTCAGGAGCGAATAGACATCGTCGGAGAGAAGCGATTCCAGCTGTACGGGTTCGACGACGTATTCGTGTTGGTACTCGTTCCCGAAACCGAACAGTGTGTTGTCGTCACGATGGATGCACAGACGGACCTCGTCGTGCCATCCTTCCCGGAGCGGTGCCTTCGGTTGGTCAATCCGATGGTAGAGTACGAGTCAGAGAAGACGGTCGAATGAAAGAGAACGATTTGATTTTCACAGAAACCAAATTCCCCGACCGCGAAAAAGGTTTCCAGGCACTTGTACTGCAACTCGTATTTGTGAAAATTGCGGATGAAGCTTTAACTGTCATGTCTCAAACGAATAGACTGCATGTCGTCAGAACCCCAGCAAACCAGTACAGTTGACCAATCATCAGCCGTTGAATCTGACAAAGTCGTCATCGAGAAGGATAGACTATTGGAACTGCAAAGTTCGACGCAAGAACTGGCATCTGCGGCAGAACAGATTTCGGACAGCACCGACGAAATCAACGGTGTCGCAGCCGAGCAGGCCGACAACATGGCCGAGGTGGCCGAGGAGATTTCGGACTTGAGCGCCACGGTCGAAGAGATCGCGTCGAGTGCAGACCAGGTCCGGGCCGAAAGCCGGAAAGCGCGCGAACTCGCCGAGGAGAGCCAAAAGGCCGCGAACGACGCCATCGACTCGATGGACGCAGTCGACGACGCGGCAGGAGAGGTCGCCGCGGACATCTCCGAACTCCGGGAGCGCGTCGACAAAATCGACGACGTCGTGACCGTCATCCAGGACATCGCCGACCAGACGAACATGCTCGCGCTGAACGCGTCGATAGAGGCCGCACGCGCGGGCGACGCGGGTGAAGGGTTCGCCGTCGTCGCCGACGAAATCAAAACGCTCGCAGAGGAAACGCAGGACCAGGCCGTCGACATCGAGGAGATGGCCAACCGAATCAAGTCCAACACCGACGAGACGGTCGACAGTATCGACCGGGCGAACGAGCGCATCGACGACGGGCTGCAGAAGGTCGACACCGCCCTGGAGAGTCTCAACGAAATCGGCGAAGCCGTCAGCGAAGTCAACGACGGAATCGAGGAGGTAGCGGACGCGACGGACCAGCAAGCCGCCAGTACCGAGGAAGTAGCGGCGATGACCGACCAGGCCAACGACCGCGCCAGGACGATGGCCGACGAGATAGACGAACTGGCCGCCGCGAACCAGGAACAGACCGCGAAAGTGACGGAGATAGCGAACCTCGTCGAGACCTTCAGCGACGAGTGGGAAACCCAGGTCGAAGCCGGTGAGTGAGAATGACCGCTGATGATATGCAGGTCCTCACGTTCACGCTCGGCGACGAAGATTACTGCCTCGATATCGAATACGTGGCCGAAATCGTCGACGGCGGCGAGATGACGTCGATTCCCAACTCCGAGGCGTACGTCGAGGGCGTGATGGACCTCCGCGGGCGGACGACGACCATCGTCAATCCCTGTCGGATACTGGACACCGAAGACGTCAGGGCGGAGGACGTGTTGACCGACGGCGGCCAGTCGCAAAACCGCATCATCGTCCTCGACTCGGACACCGTCGACGCCGACAGTGCCACCGGGTGGCTCGTGTCGGACGTCGAGGCAGTGGCCGACGTATCCGAGAAGGAGGTCGAAGCCGGGAACGTCGCCGACGCCGACCTTCTCGAAGGCCTCATCAAGGAGGACGACGGGTTCACGCTCTGGCTCAACCCGGAGAAATTCACTGTCTAACATGAACCGGTGCAAGAGTACAGGCCAACAGACGAGTCACGACCAGCCAGTCTCACTGCCCTGCGTGCCATTCTACGCGGGAGAGGCCGACCCCCAGGGAGTGCAGTCCTAGCGACAGAGAGTAGGATACATCCATGTCAGAGAACATCCAACCCCAGGCATCCGTTCCACAGCAGGATTCCGAAGTAACATCAGGCGACCTGATTCGAGTATTGCACGTCGACGACGACCCCGGTTTCGTGGAGTTGACGGCCGAGTTTCTAGCCCGGGAAGACGGCCGCTTCACCGTCGAGACGGCGACGAGCGCCAGAGACGGTCTCGCCACGCTCGAAACGGCGGAGTTCGACTGTATCGTCTCGGACTACGACATGCCTGGCAAGGATGGACTCGGATTTCTCGATGCCGTCCGGGGCGACTACCCGTCCCTCCCGTTTATCCTGTTCACCGGGAAAGGCAGTGAGACGGTCGCCAGCGAGGCGATATCTGCCGGCGTCACCGATTACGTCGAAAAACAACCCGGCACTGACCAGTACACGATTCTGGCCAATCGAATCCAGAATGCCATCACGAGGCGCACCGCCCAGGAGCGCTACGAGCGGAGTACGCGTCGCTTCGAGGCAGTCTTCGAGGACCCGCAGATGCTCGTCGGTGTCCTCAACCCCGACGGAACGCTGCTGAACGTAAACCAGGCGTCGATGAGGTTTATCGACGTTCCGAAAGAGGAGGTGATAGGCGAACTCGCCTGGGAGACGCCGTGGTGGACCGAGGATATGCGCGAGGACGTCCGCCGGTGGGTTTCGCGTGCTGCAAGCGGTGAGTACGTCGAATATTCTGCCAATCTCACACACGCGGATGGACGACCGTACTCGGTCGACGGCGTCATTCGCCCCGTCGAGGATGCCAGTGGTGACATCGTCTCGTTGATCATCTCTGCCCACGACATCACAGAGCGCAAAAAGCGTGCGAGCGAGGTGGAACGTGAACGGCATCGGTACGAGACCCTCTTCGAAATGTTACCGGTGCCGGTCATGCACGGCGAAGCCGTCGATGGGGAGGCTGTCGTGCGGAACGTCAATCCGGAATTCCAGCAGGTATTCGGGGACACTGCCGACGCCGCGGGCGAATACCTCAGCGAGTTGATTGCACCAGAGGAGGTCGAAGCCGAGGTCGAACACCTGAATCAGAACGTGCTCACCGACGGCGAAGTGCAAACAGAGGTACAGCGCGACACGGCCGACGGGACTCGCAGTTTCCAGCTCAACGTCCGGGTCTCGGAGACCACGGGCGACCTGCCGCAGTGGTATGCAGTCTACACGGACGTGACAGACCGGAAACGCCGGGAGGAACGGCTTCAAATCATCGAGCACGTCGTCGAAGCATCACCGACAGCCATCGCGATTGCCAACCTCGATAGTGACCTGACGTCGGTGAATCCGGCCTTCCTCGACATGTGGGCGTACGACCGTGAGGAGGAAGTCGTCGGGAAGTCAGTGACGGAGTTCTGGGAGGACCAGACTGAGGCAGCGCGCGTCGCTGCAACTGTCGAACGCGATGGGATGTGGTCCGGGGAGTTGCAGGGGGTCCGGCGGGACGGAACGACGTTCGACGCCCACTGTATCGCGAGTCTCGTGACAGACGAGACGGGCACGCCGATCGCGTTGATGTCGTTGTTCGCAGACATCACGGAGCGCAAGAAGTACGAACAGCGTCTCAAACGCCAGCGCGACAACCTGGAGTTCCTGAACGAAGTGGTGCGACACGACATCCGCAACGACCTCCAGGTGGTCACTGCGAATGCGGAGTTGCTCGCCGACGGCATCGAGAGCGACGACCAACTCGCACAGGTCCGGCGGATGCGTGAAAGCGCCGACCACGCCGTGGAACTCACGAAGACTGCGCGGGAGATAACCGAGGCAATGCTCTCGACGGAGACGAATCTCCGCCCGGTCCAGCTCAGGGACGTCTTCGAAGCAGAATGCGAAATCGTCCGCTCTGCCTACCCGAATGCCGTCGTCGCAGTCGACGGTGACATCCCGGACGTGACGGTCAAGGCAGGAGAGAATCTCGACTCCGTATTCCGGAATCTGCTCAAGAATGGAATCCAGCACAACGATAGCGAGCAACCGGAGGTAACCGTCTCTACCCGCGAAAGCGAAGGGAGTGTGCAGATACGCATCGCGGATAACGGCCCCGGAGTTCCGGATGCCCAAAAGGACGAGATATTCGGGAAAGGAGAGAAGGGTCTAGAGAGCAGCGGCACCGGGATCGGACTCTATCTCGTCAACACGCTCGTAGAACGCTACGGAGGGGACGTCTGGGTGGAAGACGACGAGCCACGTGGTGCCGTGTTCGTCGTGGAGTTGCCGCTGACAGCCGGCGAGTAGAACGGCAGCATCGTCCGTCCCACACCCCACGCTGCCTGATTTTTCACTGACGTTTGCGAAGCCAGCCGCCGAAGTACCCACCGAGGACGCTCAACACGACCAAGTACGCCAGGCTGATGAGCACTCCGACTGCGAGAACCACCGCGACGATTCCCGCGACGTCGCCCGGGAGCCCGACGAACAGTCCCGCTCCCGCGAACACGGCGACGACCAGCACCGGCAGGGTCGCGAACAGCCCGGCGAGTGTGCCTGTCCCGACGCCGCTCGCTGTCCGGTCGGGGTCGAGATAGCCAGCCGCGGCACCGCCGATGACGGGCGAGAAGGGGACGAACCCGAGGACGACGCCGACGATAGCGCCAACGACGCCCAGAATCCAGCGGGGCGTCCCCCGGCCGTCTTGCCGGGCACGGCCATGCGCGACGACGACGGCGATGCCGATACCGACGGTGAGGACACCGGCGACGCCGAGACCGATTCCGGTCCACTGGCCGAGCGCGACCACGGCGTCGATCGCCTCCGCTTCGGTGAGGACCTCGGACTGGAACTCCGAGTTGTGTATCAGGGTGGCGATATCGGGTCGGTCGGTACCGTAGTACAGCGCGACCCCGGCAAGCGTCGCGAGCAGGCCAACGATACCCAGGAGGCCGCCGATGCCCCAGTCGAGCAAGCGGTCGAAGGCGACGAGTGAGTCTGCATCGGTCGTCACCTGGTCGGATGGAGGGTTCTGGTTCACACCGAAACGTGCGATGCCGTCGTAAAAAATCCCGGGTCGGAGTTGCTCGCTCTGCAACCCCTGTCGTACACAGAATGCTCCGTTTCGAGTCCGGACACACGCACGGTTCGGTAGCTGGTCGGACCGTAGATATTTGACGAGACCGTTCCAATCCAGCGGTACCTGTCACGGATGACGCGCAAGGCCCACCGCGACGGGCGGCTGGCCGACGCCTACACGCGGGTCGTCACGATGGAGGAGCCGCCGACGTCGCTGCTTCGCCCGCGTATCGCGTGGCGCGTCCTCAAGCCGACTGTGACGAGCTAGAGAGGGAGAGACCGGAGCGAAGAAGAGCCAGCGGCGTTCCCGAGCGCACGCGACTTCGCGAGGGACGGGAACTCCGGACCGCTGTCCTCACCAGATAGTTCCGTTGCCGTGGTCCCAGGTCACGACCCGCCGTTCGATGCCGACCACGATTCCGAACAGGAGCAACTGGGTAAGCGAGACGACCAGGACACTTGCGTACATCTCCGGCGTGGCGAGCGAGTTGTTGTACTGGAGAATCAGGTAGCCGATGCCGTCGGTCCCGACGAGGAATTCACCGACAATCACCCCCGTGAACGCGAGAATCACGGCGATTTTGATGCCCGCAAAGACGTACGGCAGCGACGAGTAGAGGTGGACGTTGCGGAACACTTCCCGCTTCGTCGCCGAGAAGCTGCGGACCATGTTCACCAGCTCCTCGTCCGTGGATTTGAACCCGGCAAGCGAGTTGACCACCATCGCGAAGAAGCTGATGAGGTAGCTTATCGCGACGATAGAGGCGAAGCCGAACCCGAGCCAGACGATGAAAAGCGGAAGCAGCGTGATGACGGGAATCGAGCGAGCGATGACGACGTAGGGAAAGAGCGTCGTCTCTAGGACCTTCGACTGGGACATGGCGAGCGCCAGGAGATAGCCGGAGACGACGGTCAACGAGAAGCCGACGGCGAAGGCTTTCAGCGTGAAGACGAGGTGGCCGACTATCGTCGGGTACTCCCCGAGCAGCGCCGCGAGAATCCTGCTCGGTGTCGGGAGAAGGTACGATTGAACGCCGAGTGCCGGGAGCGCGAACTCCCAGAGGACGAGGAGCGTAACGAAGACGAACCCCGGCAGGAGGACGCGTCTGGATACGAGCGCCTCCAGGCTATTCGACCGTGCGGTCGGGGACCAGCGAACGGAATCAGAGGCCATGTATTGGTGAGAGGGAGTTACACGTAGTTCGGTCCGACCTCGAAGTTCTCGCTCAGTTCGTCGTAGTACAGCGTCGCCGTCTCGACAGCGAGGTCTTCGTTCCGTTCGATGAATCTGTTCGTGTAGTACGTCTCCAGTGCCCGTGTCTCCGGGAGAATGCCGGTCTCGGCGAAGACCGCCTGTGTCTGTTCGAGTTCGTCCTCCGGAGTCCACCCTTTCCCGTACTCGGTTCCGATGTCTCTGGGCGGGACTCTCGATGCGTAAATCGGACCCAGCGTCTTCCTGGCCGCAGTCTCGTCGAACTCCGGCTGGTGTGCCGCCGTCGCGGCAATCACCTCGTCGAGGTTGGTCACGAACTTCTCGTGGGCTTTGAGCCACCCGCGGACGAAACTGTTCACCATCTCGGGCCTGTTTTCGAGTATCTCGTCTCTCGTAAAGAGCGCGGGACCGAGGTACTGAATCACGTCCGTCAGAATCAGGACGTTGGTGTTCGCCTTCCCCAGCCGAACCTCCAGCTGCGGGAAGTACGTGACGGCGGCGTCGACGGTGCCCTGCCGGACGAGTTTCGTCGCGGACCCGGGCTGCATGTTGCGCCAGTTCACCTTCTCCGGGTCGCCGCCCCGCTCTGCGAGGGCAGCGCGTGCGAGGTTGCCCGAGACGCCGAAGGGATACGTCCCGACGGTTTTCCCTTCCATGTCTTGCCACTCGGTAATCCCCGTCTCTGACAGTGAGACGACGCCGCTCATGGCGTCGATGACCTGCCCGAGTATCGTCAGTGACGCGCCGTTTTGAATCTGCTTGAGAATCGCCGAGATCTCGGCGTTTCCGAACTCGTCTTCGCCCGCCGTGACAGACTGGACCGCCGCCTGGGAGCCTCTGGAGGTTCCAAACGAGACGTCGATGCCCTCGCTCTCCCACGTTCCGAGTTCGACCCCGCCGTCGTTCACCGCGGGGTCCAGTCCCGAGCGACCGAAGCGGTGGCGATAGCTGACCGACGGCATCGAGTCCGACGTCGGCGTCGGTCCGGTCGTCTTCCCGCCCCCGCTTTGACAGCCGCTCAGTGCGCCAACGGCGACGGCAGCGCCTGTCGCGAGGAAGGCCCGTCTGGTCCTGCGTGGCCCGGAGACGCTGCACTGTCTCCGTCCGTCGTCTCGTCCGTGCTCGGTCCGACTCGACTCTGAACGTGTCATCGTCTGTTCCAAGACAGAAATGGTTAATTAGATTATAATATGATTGTCGACAAGTAGAGCGTGAAATAATGTATTATAACGTGAATTTTCATAAAGTCAAGAGTATTGTAACGTGATGAGGTCGTTCGAGAGACCTTGTTTCCCGAGTTTCTGGACGGAATGGGCAGACGATGGTGGAGGACCGTAGAGAGTCAGCGGGCGGAAAGTTATACCATTTTGATATTTATAAGGCCGCCTCCAATTCCGGTCATTCGACTGACAGTCCCAGTTCGTCCCTGAGTCGTGACTTGATACGGTTGAACGCCGAACTCCCCTCGATGTCGACGCGGCGCTTCCAGCGAGGGCGCTCGAAGGGGACTTCCACCTCGTCGACGATCGTCGCGGGCTTCTCCGACAGAACGAGGACGCGGTCCGCGAGGTATATCGCCTCGTCGATGTCGTGTGTGACGAAGAGGATGGTCTTCTGCTGGGCGTTCCACAGTTCGAGCAACTCGGTCTGCAGGCGGTCCTTCGTCTGCGCGTCGAGCGCGCCGAACGGCTCGTCCATCAACAGGACGTCGGGGTCGACGGCGAGCGCCCGCGCGAGCCCGACCCGCTGTTTCATCCCACCAGACAGTTCCGAGGGGTAACTGTCCGCGACGCCCTCCAGACCGACTTTCCGCAGCCACTCGCTGGCCACGGCCTCTCCGGTGTCGCCGTTGGAGGCGGACTGGAGTTCGATACCGACGCGGACGTTCTCCAGAACGGACTTCCAGGGGAGCAGGTGGAAGTCCTGGAAGACCATTGCGATGTCCGGCGAGGGGCCGGTGAGGCGCGTCTCACCGGCGTAAATCTCGCCGACGTCGGCGCTGACCGTGCCTGCCAGTATCTTCAGCAGCGTCGTCTTGCCACAGCCAGAGGGCCCGAGGAGGGCGACGAATTCGCTCCCGGCGATGTCGAAGGACACCTCGTCGAGGACTCGAAGTGACCCGCCGTCGCCTGAGTAGGATTTCGAAACGTTCTGGACCGCGATAGACCGGGACACGTCTACGAACACATCCTTGTGAACCCCGGGCGGGCGGGTTACTCAGTCACCTCGAAGGCGAAGTGGAACCCCGGAAGTGGTCGAATCGGGTGGTTGTCCAGGTAGGAGAGGTGGGGTTTGAGTTCGTAGTCCGGGTCGTCCTCTTTCGTGTTGAACAGGCCGGGATACACGTCGATGAAGTGCCAGCCTGGCTCGCCAGTCGCCCGGAGCACGGTGCGGAGTTTGTTGCGTTCGGGGCCGCTCAGGGCACAGGAGTAGCCCAGCATGTCGTTGTCGTAGACGAAAAGCGGCGTCGTCTCGTAGTTCGTCCAGCCGACGCCGGTGAGTTCGATTTCGATTTCGGTCCCGACCGGGCCGCTGGTCGGCGAGAACGTCTCGATTGCCGGCTGCATCATGAACCCCGTGACGGCAACCTCCCGGCCGCCGATTGCGGCGGCAATCGGGTGGGTCGAGCCGACGTCCTTCGGAATGGTCACCTCGGTCTGGAACTGCCCGTCACTGTCCGTGGTGAGCGTCGGCAGGACGTCCGGTTTCAGCTGTGGCGATATCGAGTGGTCCGGCGGTGCACGCTTGCCCTGGGGCTCGTGGCCGTCGTACCGATACCAGTGGAGGTTGACTTCCTCGTAGGCGGGGAAGTCCGTCCCCGTGATGATGGCAGTCGTCCCCGGCTGGCCGTACTCGGGGGTGATGTCGAGGCTGGCGTCGGTCTCCTCGTCGAGTTCGGTGTAGTGGATGTCGATGGGCCGTTCTTCGAACAGCGGGTCCATCCACGCCGTCTCCGGTGGCTCGTCCGGTTCGGTTACCTCGACCTGCCAGACGCGTTTGCGGCCGTCAGAAACCTCGCCGTAGGGCGACTGGGTGTCGTTTTGCAGGAACGGGATGCCGAGGTGACTGCGCCAGACCTGGATGACGTGCGTTCCGGGCGGACCGACGGCACGGATGTCGGCAGTCGCCGTCCCGCGATTGACCACGCCGGTCACGAAGCCGACGTAGCCGTTGTCCCAGACGACGGGGTAGTTGTTGACCATGATGTCGGGACCGATGCCGTACCCGCGCAGCGTGAACGACTCACCCAGCGCGGCCGTCGTGTTTTCGAGTTCGAAGTGCGGGATGATCTCGAACTCCGTCTGTCCGACGACCTCCTCGTCCGCGGTAACGAGTTCGATGCGATGGTCACCGCCGTAGTCCTCGAACACGGTCCACGACTCGTCGAATGCCCCCGACTCGTCCGTCTCGACCGTCGCAATCGTCTCCGTCCGGGGGGCGTACTGGGGACCGACGACTTCGTGGGCTTCGAGGATACCCCACTCCCCCTGGACGGACTTCCACCGGACGTCGAGTCGTTCGTTCGCGGGGAGGTTCCGCCCCCGAATCGTGATTGTATTCCCGACGTACCCCTTCTCGTCGCTTACGACGACGGTTGCCGGTGTGTTCGCGGCGGACTGGCCGTCCCCCGACGCGGCGGACTCGCCCGCAATCTGACCGTGTTTATCAGCCATACTGAAAATGCAATAGTACATCATATTTATATCTTAACTAGTTAAGATATATACAGGATATAAAGTTGGAAAACTACAGTACGTAGCTAAAATCACTTACTCAATAGCAATAGTTGTGATACTAATAATTACGTGAACCCGCACCACAAGCGGGCCATGACTCGCCGGGCCGCCAGCACGGACTGCCAGCGCAGTCGAGTCCCCGGGAGGGTTGGGAGGCAAAGCCCCTTTGCCGCGGACGTGGGAGGTACGGGTATGGCCGACGAGGACATCGACGACGTGGACAGGGCAATCCTCCACGCGTTGCAGGAGGACGCCCGGAACATGTCGTCGGGGGACATCGCAGAGCGAACCGGAACCTCCGACAGCACCGTGCGCAAGCGCATCCAGCGACTGGAGTCGGGAGACGTAATCAAGGGCTACAGCGCAGAGGTGGACTACCAGCAATCGGGCTACCCGCTTCGAATGTTGCTGTTCTGTACGGCCTCGATTCCCGAACGCGGCGAACTCATCCCGGATATACTTGCAATCGATGGCGTGGTGTCGGTCCAGGAGCTGGTCACGGGCGAGCAGAACCTCCTCGTGACCGTCGTCGGGGAGTCCGATAGCGACATCACGCCGGTCGCCCAGGAACTCCTGGAGATGGGACTCACCGTCGCCGACGAAGTGCTCGTCCGCAGCCACGAGACGACGCCCTTCGGCGAGTTCGACCCCGAGCGCGAGGCGACCGACACCGAGTGACCCCGTCTCGTCGTCGGCCAGTGGAACGACTGTGCTTCTCGGTCGGCACCACGAACGACCAGCAGGCCCCTTCTCGGACGCTCATTTCAAGATAAAGTCCCCCTGGACGGCACTTCCCAGGTCCAGCGTACACACTCCACAGTGAGTCGCGCGGGAAAACCATAATGTTCTATAATCCACAATTTGAAGAACGTTCTGGTAATATAGAAGTATTTAATACACAGTTCGTTCGTACTAGTGGGCGAAGGCGACCGAAAGCTGTCGTCGGGGTCGATGCGAGGGCCCGGTGACGGCGGTCGGTCGAGGACACACCGAACGATGACGGAACACGAGCAGTCGACGACGGTGGGACAGCGTCCGAACATCACGACCGGGGACTCCCGTCTGCCGGCCCTGTTCACGCGACTCGTGTGGCTCCTGTGGGTCGCGAGTCTCGGCACGCTCGCCCTGCGACTCGTGACCGGGTGGACGTGGGAACTGTCGGGCCTGGTCGTCGTCGACGGGCTGACCGTCACGATGTGGGCGACGGTCACCTTCTTCAGCGGCATCGTCCACAGTTACTCGCGGCGCTACATGGCCGGGAGCCAGAGGGTCGACCGCTTCTTCGCCCGCGTGTTCGCGTTCACGCTCGTCGTGATGGTGCTGGTCGCGGCCGACAGCCTCGCCCTGTTCGCGGCCGCGTGGCTGGCGATGGGGCTCCTCATGGCCGCCCTCATCGGCCACGTCAGGGGGTGGCCCCAGGCACGGACCGCGGCGACGCTCGCGCGCCGGTACTTCCTCGCGAGCAGCGCCTCGCTGGCCGTCGCGCTCGCGACGCTGTGGTGGGTCACCGGCGCGACGACCGTCTCCGGTATCGCCGCGGCCGTCGGGACGGTCGAATCGCTGCCGCTCATCTTCGCCGCCGGCGCGCTCCTGGTGGCGGCAATGGTGCAGTCGGCGCTCGTCCCGTTCCAGGCCTGGTTACTCTCGTCGATGACGGCCCCCACGCCGGCGTCCGCCCTGATGCACGCCGGGTTCGTCAACGCCGGCGGTATCCTGCTGTTGCGCTTCGGCCCCGTCGTCTCCGTCGAGCCCGGTGTCATGCTGCTCATAGTCGTCGTCGGCGCGACCAGCGCACTGCTGGGGAAGGTCCTGAAGTCCGTCCAGACCGATGTCAAGCGCCAGCTCGGCTGCTCGACGGTCGGGCAGATGGGCTTCATGATAATGCAGGCCGGCCTGGGCTTTTTCGGTGCCGCCATCACCCACCTCGTCCTGCACGGATTCTACAAGGCCTACCAGTTCCTCTCCTCGGGCGGCGAAATCGACCACCGGGGACCCGCTGACGCGAAGACCGGCGAGTCGACGGGAGTGGCCGGCCTCGCCGCAGTCGTCGTCACCGCGCTCGCGGGTGGCGTCGTCTTTGCCGCCCTCACCGGCAAGGGAACGGCCCTCGACAGCGGCCTCCTGCTCACGCTGCTCGTCGTCCTGACGACACTGCACGCCGCCCGCGAGACGGTCAGGCACACGTCGCTGCCGGCCACGCTGCGCTTCGGCGCCGTCCCGCTGGTCTTCCTGCCGGCCATCGCCGTCTACGCCGGCGTCTACACCGTCGTCGAGAGTCTGCTCGTCGGGCTCCCCGCGGTCGGCGACCCGGCCGAACTGATCGTCGTCCACGGCGTCGTCGCCGTGGCGTTCGTCGCGGCGTATCTCGCCATCGAGAGCGGCGTCTATCGCCGGAGCACGCGCCTGTACGCGGCGCTCGTGAATGCCACTCAGCCACCGACTGGAACCCTGCTGACGCCCACGGAGGAGTACAATGACTACTGAAACCGACATCCGCGACAGCATCGAAACCGCAGCGACCACGGTCGGGTCCGTCTGGCCGCTCCACTCGTTCGTGACCGCCAACCCGCTCGCCGGCTTCGAGGACCGGCCGTTTCACGAGGCCGTCCAGCAGGGCGAGGCGGTGTTCGACGGCGACGGCTATCCGAGCGCCGACGTCTTCCGTCGCGCCTGGGAGCGCGGGCAGATAGACACCGGGCTTCTCCGGTCAGAACTGGCAGTGCACGGGTACGACGCCGACCCGACGGCGCTGCTCGAACGGATGGAGACGAAATCGTCGTCCCCGGCCCCGAGCGAGACGACGGTCCAGGACCGCCTCGACCGGATTCTGACGAAGTGGCTGGCGGCCTTCCTCGACGAGGGGCAGGCCGAGTGGCCGATGCCCAACCGCGAGGAGGGATTCTACGCGGCGTTTCGCGCGGTCGCCCGCTACGACGACGACATCCCCGACCGGAAGACGCTCGCCGACCTGCCGGCCGACCCGGTGGCGGCCATCCGCCAGGTCGTCGACGGGTGTCCGCCCGACCGGCTCCCGGAGGTCTTCGAGTTCCACCTGACCGCGCTGCCCGGGTGGACCGGGTTCATCAAGCAACGCGTCGCCGACGGCGGGGCCTGGCAGTCCGCCTGTCCCATCACGCTGGCCGACTACCTGGCGGTCCGCCTGACGCTCGCGGACCTGCTCGACGCATCCATCGCGCCGTCGGACGCGCCCGAAAAAGCACGTGGTGACCACGTGGGACCGGCCAGCGGAGACATTCCCCTCCCCGAGGTCTGGCTCTCCGCGTGGGAGGCGACCTACCGCGAGGAACTGGTCGACACGCTCGCCGACGCGAGTGCCACGGCGTCCGGAGGCGACGAGGGGGGCCGCCCGGACGCCCAACTCGTCTTCTGTATCGACACGCGCTCGGAGGTGCTGCGCCGTCACGTCGAGGCCACCGGCGACTACGAGACCCACGGCTACGCCGGGTTCTTCGGCATCCCGATGCGCTACGAGGGCTACGACGCGGACGTGACCGTGGACGCGTGCCCGCCGATTCTCGACGCCCAGCACCGCATCGCGGACCGCCCTACCGGGGACGCACACGACAAACGGGAAGCCCACAACCGCTGGCACCGCACGGTGGACGCCGCCGACAGCGTCGTCGACGTCCTCAAGTCGAACGCGGCGACGGCGTTCAACTTCGTCGAGAGCGCCGGGGCCGGCTACGGGGCTGCACTGGCCGCCCGGACGCTGCTGCCCGCCCGCGTCTACGACGCCGTGCACGCCACCGACCGCGCGCCCGAAGCGCACGAGTTCTGTGAACCGACGGTCGACTACAACCCGGACGCCGTCACCTCCCTCCGCGAGGGACTCGTCCTGGAGGAGAAAGTCGAGTACGCCGCGACGGCCTTCGACCTGATGGGCTGGGAGGAGTTCGCGCGCGTCGTCGTCTTCACGGGCCACGCCAGCGAGACCGCGAACAACCCGTTCGCGTCGAGTCTGGACTGCGGGGCCTGCGCCGGCAATCCCGGCGGGCCGAACGCTCGCGTGCTCGCAGCACTCTGCAACGACGAGGCAGTCAGAGACGAACTCCGCGACCGTGGCTTCGACATCCCGGAGGACACCGTCTTCCTCGCGGGCGAGCACAACACGACGACCGACGAGGTGACCCTGTACGACGGTGACGTCCCGGAGAGCCACGAGGACGAGGTCGAACAGCTCCGTGCAGACCTCGCCAGCGCCCGTGCAGGCGCGGCCGCCGAGCGCGCCGAGACGATGGACGCGGGGGCGGCGACCGCCCGCCGCGAAACCGAACGCCGTGCCGCCGACTGGGCGGAGACCCGCCCCGAGTGGGGCCTTGCTGGCAACGCTTCCTTCGTCATCGGGCCGCGGGAACTCACGCAGGACGTAGACCTCGACGGGCGCGCGTTCCTGCACTCCTACGACCACGCGACCGACCCAGACGGCGACGCGCTGTCGGCCATCATGGCCGGCCCGATGGTCGTCACCCAGTGGATAAACACCCAGTACTACTTCGCGACCGTCGACAACGGCGTCTACGGGAGCGGGTCGAAGATTACCCACAACCCCGTCGGCAACCTGGGGGTCTACCAGGGCAACGGCGGTGACCTCGCGACCGGCCTCCCGCTCCAGTCGGTGATGGCGGCCGACGGGGTCCCGTATCACCAGCCGCTGCGTCTCTCGACCGTGATTCACGCGCCGGTCGACCGCGTGACCGAGATTCTGGCCGACCACGAGGACCTGGCCGGACTGCTCGACAACGGCTGGCTCTCGCTGACGGTCGTCGACCCGGAGCAGGACCACCGCGCCTTCCACTACGACGGCGACCTCGCGTGGACGGCAGTGTCGGACGAACAGACGGCGACCGCGGGACGAGCGAACCCGCCCCTCGCCGCGGACGACTAGCCGTCAGAAAAAGGCCCATTCGAGGAACCGCCGCCCGAGAGACGGGTGGCGGGACGGCTGGGGATGCACGGTGACGGTCGTGCAACCAGGATTCGGAACCGTCGGGCGGTCGGCGAAGAGCAGGTCCCTGATTCTGTGCGGATCCCCCGGGCGGACGTGGACGTCCGGGCGCTTCAGCGCGCCGCCGTCAGAGAGCAGCGAGTGCGTCTCCGCCGGGACCGAGAGCAATTGCGACAGCGTCGACCGGTACTCGCCGAGGTTGTCGGCGGGATCCTCCCCGTCGCTGCCGCCGGGCTGCCAGAGCCCCACGGTCCCGTCGTTGCCCACAGCGATTGCCTCCGCGACGTTCACTGCCAGCGGCGGGTAGGGACCGCTCCCGCCGGAGACCACGACGCGCTCCGGGCTGTCGTAGCCCAGGTTGTCCACGAGGAGGACGTCACACGGCGCGTGCCTGACGACCCAGTCGATGGGGTCGCCGACCAGCCGCGAGCGGACGCGGAGCGGTTCGTGTTCGGCCACGACCGTCTCTACCCCCCGCTCCGCTGCGACGTTGACGAGTGCGTGTTTCGTGTCGTGACTCACGATTTCGTCGGCCTCCACCTCGACGCCGAGTTCCGGTTCGAGAGACTCGATTCGGCGCTCGAAGGAGAGGTCTGCCGCCGACTGGACGGTCGCCTCGTCGGTCAGCGGGAC
Organism: Salinibaculum sp. SYNS191; assembly: GCF_037338445.1. NCBI lineage: Archaea > Methanobacteriati > Methanobacteriota > Halobacteria > Halobacteriales > Haloarculaceae > Salinibaculum > Salinibaculum marinum. Next base: position 2,917,912 of record NZ_CP147838.1, on the reverse strand, counting down.
CTGGTCGGGGACCTCCTCGAACCGGACGGCGACCACGCGGCCGTCGCGTGGCCGGACGATGTCCGCGGCGAGTGCGAGCAACGAGCGTGCACGCGAGTCGTCGACGCCTCTCGTGAGCGCGACGAGGACCTCTGGAGTCGCCTCGGACCGTGGCTGTGCGACCGCAGTCCGGTCAGTCTCCTGCCCGCCGGTCGCGGTGCCGTTGGCTGCCGAGAGCGACGTGACGTCGGCCAGCGCCTGCCGTGTGACCCGGCGGCGGAGGGCGGTCGTCGCTGCGCCTTCCCGGGAGACGCGGGGGCGGACGTACCAGAGGTACCAGACGACGCTCCCGACGATGATGACGACCGCGCCGGTGAGCGCGACGGTGCCCATCTGCGTGAGCAAGAGCAGCCCAGTAACGGCCCCGAACAACTGGAGCCAGGGATACAGCGGCGACCGGAAGTCGGGGTCGTACTCGACGCTCCCTTCGCGGAAGGCGAGGACGGCCAGGTTGACGAGGGCGAACACCAGTATCTGGAAGGCGCTGGCGAGTTTCGCGATGTCGAGAATCGGAACGAAGGCGATGAGAAGGAGGAGCATCCCACCGGTCAGCGTAATCGCGTTGGCCGGCGTCCCGAACCGTTCGCTGACTGTCGACAGCGACGGCGGCGCCAGCGCGTCCCGGCTCATCGCGAACGGGTACCGCGACGAGGAGAGGATGCCGGCGTTGGCAGTCGAGATCAGCGCGAGGACGGCCGCCACGATGACGGCGACGACGCCCGCCTGCCCGAGCGTCACCTCGGCCGCGACGGCCACCGGCGTCAGCGAGCCGGCGACCGTTCCCGGGTCGGTGATGCCGACCAGCACTGCGACGATGAAGACGTACAGCAACGTGGTAAAGACGAGCGAACCCAGGATGCCGAGCGGGATGTTCCGCCCCGGGTTCTCCACCTCCTCGGCGACGCTCGCCACCTTCGTGACGCCGGCGTAGGAGACGAAGACCAGCCCCGTGGCAGCGACGAGGCCGCCGAGGCCGGCATCGAAGAACCCGCCGAAGTTGGTCGGCTGGACCCGCGAGGTGCTCCCGGCGGCGAACCAGCCGAGCGCGGCCAGCATGACCACCACGATGGCGAGTTGCAGCCGTCCGGTCTGTTTCGCGCCGAAGAGGTTCACGAGTATCAGGACCGCCGCGAGGCCGAGCGCGACGGGTTTGAGCGGCAGGTCGAACAGCAAGAGCAGGTACGGCACGCCGCCGACCAGCGCGAGTGCGCCCTTGAACGAGAGGGAGAACCAGGTGCCGACGCCGGCGACCGTCCCGAGCAACGGTCCCATCCCGCGCTCGATGTAGATGTAGGTCCCGCCGGCCTCCGGCATGGCCGTCGCCATCTCCGATTTCGAGACCGCCGCCGGAACGACCAGCAGTCCGGCGAGGAGGTACGCGAGGACGACGGCCGGGCCCGCGATTTCCAGGGCGAGCGCCGGCAGTATGAAAATGCCGCTGCCAATCATCGCGCCGATGCTGATGGCGAGGACCGAGGGTAACCCGAGGTCGCGTTCGAGGTCCTTCGTCATCAGTGGGCGGGTTCGAACGTCGAGAGAGAGGTCTCCAGCGCCTGGCGGAGTTCTGTCGAGAGGTGACTCGACACGCAGACTGTCGCCACACCGATGTTGTCGAAGACGTCGTGTCGCTGGGGGTCGTTCACGAGGACGACGACGTCCCGGATGTCCAGTGCGTTGCGCAGCAACTGCGTGGCGAGGACGGCCCGGCGGTCGGCCCGGAGGGCGACGACCGCGGCGAGCGCGTCGCCGGCGTCGCCGAGCGTCTCGCGGTCCGTCACCTCGCCGGTAATGACGCGGACGCCGTCGGGTGCCTGGCCGGCGACGCCGTGGTGGTCTGTGACGAGCGTGACCGCAGCGGTCGACTCGAACTCCGCGGCGAGCGTCGAGCCGACGTGGGAATCGCTCACAATCAGTAGCGCTGGCGGTCCCGGAGTCCGGGCGAGCGTGCGCCGAATGGTGGTCTGGAGCGTCATGGAGTGCGTATGCAAAGGCGACGATGGCGCGACAGGCGAGTTCTGAGCTGACAGGCCGCACTGGGGGAGGCCGTCATCGGCACACCATACGCGTCAAGATGACGGAGTGCTGTCGTCGGACATCGTCACCAGGTCAACAATAGTTCCGGATATAGATAAATATCTAGGTCTGAATTCCGTATCGGAAAATTAAGTTGCCATATTCGCCGCCCTCAGAATTAGGATGGGTCGTCAGTGGCAGCCGCGTCGGGACCGAACAGGTGGAACGGGCGGGTGTACTCGTTGCGGATGAGGTCCTCGTCGACCACTTCGAGGCCGATCTCGTTGAGGTCGCGACCGATGCGGCTGAGGTCGTTGCTGTCCGTGCCCACGACCTCGACGTGGACGTTGTCCGCCCCGGTCATCACCTCCCGGATGGCGACCACCCCGGGCACGTCGAGCGCGCGCCTGGCGATCTCTTCGCGTTCGTGAATCGGGGCCGTGCAGACGATGAGCGTGTGCAACTGGTAGCCCGCCGCCTCGTAATCGACGTCCACGTCGTAGCCCCGGATGACGTCGTTCTCTTCGAGTTTGTTGATGCGGTTTCGCACCGTTCGCGCCGAGACGGCCAGCGATTCAGCAATCTCGCTGGCCGAGGTGTGTCGGGCGTCCCGCTGGAGCGCGTAGATGATTCGCCTGTCGAGGTCGTCGAGCGACGCGTTCGCCTCGGTCATGGCTACTGATTGCACCGGCCCCGGTACAAAACTTCGTGGTGCGACCGGGGACGTCACCCCGTCGGGACCGACGGAGTGTGGTGGCGCCCGAGAAGGCAAATCACGTGGCTATCGGGAGTTCGACCGTGAAGACGGCGCCGTCCGGGTCGTTGTCCTCGACGTGGACCTCGCCCCCGTAGGACTCGACGAGCGTCTGGACGAGGTACAGTCCGATACCGGTCCCCTGGCTGTCCAGTCCCGCTTCGCCCTTCCCGAAGATAGTCTCTTTCTGCTCGTCCGGGATGCCCGGTCCGTTGTCGGCGACTCTGACGGTGACTGTACGCTCCGACTCCGTGACGTCGATCGTCACTTCCGGGACGTCGCGGGTGTTGTGCTGGACGGCGTTTTTCAGGAGGTTGCGAAACACCGAATCCAGCATGTCGTTGGCCCGGACGCGGACGTTCGGGATGACCGACTCCACGGTGATAACCGCGTGCGGGTGCGACGACCGCACCTCGTCGATTTCGGTTTCGAGCGCGCTCCGGAGCGAGAGCGACTGGATTTCGTCCTCCGACCGGAGCATCAGGTCGGCCATGTTCCGGGCCGTAATCGTCAGGTCGACGGCGTGGTGTGCGTTCTGGAGAATCGTCTCGATGTACTCGTGAGTGCCCTCGTCGTCACAGGCCTCGTCGGCCAGTTCCGCGTACGCCGTCACCAGCTGGAGGTCGTTGCGGATGTCGTGGCGCAGCATCTGGTTCAGGACGTCGAGGTTGTCACGCTGCTCCTTGAGGCGGCGTTCGAACTCCTTGCGCGTGGAGATGTCCTGGCAGTACGCGACGAAGCGGTCGTCGTCGAGCGCAACGGCGTCGAAAATCACGTCCACGCCGTGGCCGTCCCGATGTCTCAGCGTCGCCTCGGTGCGCACGTTGCCCGACTCCCTGAGTTCCGCCAGGGTTTCCTCCTCCTCCGGGACCTCCTGGTCGGTCACGCCCAGGTCGGTGACGGACATCGAGAGGAGTTCGTCCTTCGAGTACCCGACCATCTCGCAGGCCGTCGAGTTCACGTCGACGTACTGGCCCTCGCTGTTCACGACGAATATCCCGACCGGAGACGCTTCGATGTACTCGCGATATACGCGCTCGTCGTCGAGTGTGTCCATCTGATGTCTCCTTGTTTGAACGTTACATTGGTAGAATACATAGCTCGTTCGGTACATTATCCAGGGAATGGTGCAGTATTCGGCAAGAAAGTGTACGCGCCGAGGTGTATCCAGGGCGTCACCGCGGCGCCATACTCCTCCGGAGGAGAGTGGTCGCAAGGTGTCGGCTTCGACCGCACGCCGGCGTCGGCAGTCGTCGCCGGGCGGTCCCGGAAGGTGACCGCGTCCCGCGAGCGGGCAGCGGAAAGTTGTCCTGTGCCAACGGCGGGATTAATCGACTGCGGCGAGGAGTATCAGGTGGCCCCGGCAGACTGCTATCCTGACCAGTCCGACGGCGGCCTGTGGCTCGGAGCGGCGTCTCGGTGCGCTGGTCAACAGGTGGAGTCCGCTCCAGCCGCATTCGCACGTGTTCACGCCCGGTGCGAGCCCCCGGTCTTGCAGTTTGGGAACAGGAGCCGAACTTTATGTCGGTCCCCGTAGTTGTCGAGGATGGGGGGAGAGACGAGTGCCTCTGACAGCGCAGGGTCTCTCCCCTCTCCGTACGTTATCTGAGTATTTCACAATATCCACAATCAAGAGTAGGTGCCAGGTGTCTCACGCCGTGTCGGGGGCGTCGCTCACACTGTCTGGAGTTCGACGACGAACACCGACCCCTCCGGGTGGTTGTCCTCGACACGGACCGCGCCGCCGTAGTTTTCGACGAGCGTCTCGACCAGATACAGGCCGATGCCCGTTCCGCTGCTGTCCAGTCCCGTTTCCGCCTTGCCGAATATCTCGTCTTTCTGTCCGTCGGGGATACCCGGTCCGTTGTCGGCGATGCGCACGACGACGGCGTCCGCGTCCGCTCGAACGGTCGTCGAGACGGTGACTTCGGGCAGTTCCTTGTCGTTGTGCTGGACGGCGTTTTTCAGGAGGTTGCGAAACACCGAGTCCAGCATGTCGCTGGCGCGGACCTGCACGGCCGGGAGGTTGTCGTCCACGGTCACGAGCGCGGCGGGGTGCGTCGAACGGATTTCGTCGAGTTCGCTCTCCAGGGTGGTCCGGAGGTTGACCGACTGGACGACGTCCTCGTCCGTGAGCATCACGTCGGCCATGTCCCGGGCCGTCGTGGTGAGTTCGATGGCGTGGTCGGCGCTTTCACGCACCGTCTGGACGTACTCCTGCTTGTCGCCCTCGACGCACTCCGCGAGCATCTCGGCGTAGGCCGTCACCAGCTGGAGGTCGTTGCGGACGTCGTGCCGGAGGACCTGGTTCAGAACGTCTAAGTTGTCGCGCTGCTCCTTGAGGCGCTGTTCGTACTCCTTGCGGTCGGTCACGTCGATGAGGCTCTCCACCAGTCTGACGACGGTGCCCTCGTCGTCGAAGACGGGTGCTGCGTGGACCTCGTGGACGCGCTCGTTGCCCTCGTCGTCGTAGTGGGTGTGTTCGACCGTCGTGGGCTCGCCCGTCTCCACGACGTCCCGGAGCGGACAGGGGAAGGTCGCACCGTCGCCCTCGTGACACGGCCGATCGCGCTGGTGGGTGACCTCGTAACAGGTCTGTCCCGCCTGTGCGGTGGCCTTCGAGTTGGCCCGGCGAATCCCGTAATCCTCGACGTCGAGTACGTACAGCGGGTGTGGAACAGCCTGGAAGATATCGTCGAAGCCGCCGCGGGTGCGCGCGAGTTCGGTCTCGCGTCGCTCGTACTCGGCGACGTCCCGGCAGATGGCGACGAACCGGACCTCACCCGCGACTGTCGTCTTTCGCAGCGACACCTCGACGGGAAACGTCGAGCCGTCCTCGCGCCGATGCGTTCCATCGACGGTCTCCCGGTCGTCGGCGTCCAGGTCCCGCCAGAGCGAGCGCAACTCGTCGTCGGTGTGGGCCGCCTCGACGTCGGTGACGCGCATCGACGTCAACTCCTCGCGGGTGTACCCCAGCGTCTGGCTGGCCCGCTCGTTGACGTGGCCGATGCGGCCGTCCGCGTCGTGAAACAGAATCGCCTCGGGCGACGTCTCGAAGACCGTCTCCAGCAGTGCGGGCCGAGGGCCATCGTGATTGTGTGTCTTGCCCATTACACGACCATTCGACCCGCAATAAAAAGGGATGCTCATCTCGCGCCCGACCCGTACCCGTCAGCGCACGACCATGACCGGGGCGGGGGCGCGGCGAACGACCGTTTCCGAGACGCCGCCCATGAGAATGCGGGCCGGGAGCGACCGGCCGTGACTCCCCAGGATAATCAGGTCGACGTCGTTGTCCTCGGCGTATTCGAGGATGCTGCTCGCATCTTCGCCGACGACAGAGTCGGTCGCGATGTCCACGTCGTACTCCGCGGCGATGGCCTCGGCGTCGGCCAGCAACTCGTGGGTGTGCTCGCGCGCCTTCGCGAGCCACTGGTCGAACTCGTCGGGTTCGTCCCCCCAGCCGCCGGGGCCGAGGTCGCTGGACCGGAAGTCGATGACGTGGAGGACGGTGATGTCTGCATCCGGATGGAGCGAGAGGGTCGTCCGTAGCGCCTTCTCGGCCAGGTCGGAGTAGTCCATCGGGACGAGGACTCGTGTTGCCATACTAACCACTACGGGAAATCGCCTGAAGAACGTACCCCAGGGAGAGGTGGACAGAGCGGCCGGTGCCAGAACCGTCTATCGGCGGGCCGCGCCGCACCCCTAACAACTGGCTGACAGGCGCTCCGACGGGTTGGTACAGGCCAACTCAACGTTTACTCGCCCCCCTCGGCTAGGCCGAGGTGAGTCGCGCAGCAAGCACTCCGCCCCAGCATCCCAAGTCATGCTCGACCCAGTCATAGCCAGTCGCTTACAGTTCGCAGTCACAACCATCGTGCACATCATCTTCCCGGTGATGAGCATGGGGCTCGCACCGTTTCTCGTCTACTTCACCTGGAAGGACATCCGGACGGGGAAACCGATCTACGAGCGGTTGCGGCGCTTCTGGACGAAGATTTTCGCCATCAGTTTCGTCGTCGGGACGGTGACGGGAATCGTCCTGGAGTTCGAGTTCGGGACGAACTTCGCGGCCTTCTCGACCGCCGCCGGCGAACTGTTCGGCGGGCCGCTGGCCGTCGAGGGGATGATGGCCTTCATGCTGGAGGCCACGTTCCTCGGCATCTTCGTCTTCGGCCGCGACCGGGTGTCGAACGCGCTCTATTTCGTCTCCAGCGTCGCCGTCGCCGTCGGGACCTGGCTGTCGGCCGTCTGGATTCTCATCGCCAACTCCTGGATGCAGACACCGCGCGGGTTCGAAGTCGTCAACGAGGGCGGCCAGGCGGTCGTCCACCTGACGGACCCCATCGCCGCCTACCTCAATCCCCGCTTTGGCTACATGTACGTCCACATGCAGAACGCGGCCGTCGAGTCGGTCGCGCTGTTCATGGCCGGCATCGCGGCCTACTACGTCTTCCGGCACCACGTCTGGGGCTACCAGAACGAACAGGTCGACTTCTGGGAGACCACCCTCAAAATCGCCCTGGTCGCGCTGCTCATCACGGCCCCGCTCCAGGTGCTCCACGGCGACATGTACGGCCGCCACGTCGCGGAGACCCAGCCACAGAAGTTCGCCGCGATGGAGGCGGTCTGGGAGACCGAATCGTACGTCCCCGAGTACCTCATCGCGGTGCCGACGGACCTGGCGGATATCACGGACCCGCGGGCGAAGGACCTGTTCGGCCTCGGCATTCCGGGCGGTGCCTCCTGGCTCGCCAGCGGGGGTGATCCGTCGGCCGAGATACAGGGGTTAGACTCCTTCGACGCCGAGGCGCCCCCTGTCGCCATCGTCTTCTGGGCGTTCCGCGCCATGGTCGGCCTCGGGTTCTGGTTCATCCTCCTGGCGTTCTGGGGCGGCTACCGGTGGTGGAAAGGGCAGTTGCTCGAAGACGACCTGTTGCACAAGGCGCTGATGGGGTCGACGCTGCTGGGCATCGTCGCCGTCGAAGTCGGGTGGATCGTCACCGAGGTGGGACGGCAACCCTGGGTCATCCAGGACGTGATGAAGACGAGCGCCGGCGTCTCGCCCGGGCTGACGGGGGCGGAAGCGACGCTGACGCTGGTCGGGTTCGTCGTCGTGTACGCGCTACTGCTGGCGCTGTATGGCTACGTCGTCGTCCGCATCATCCGCAACGGGCCGCCCGGCGACGAGGAACTCGATTCGGTCGAGGTCCCCGACGAGAACCGCGAGGTCCCGCCGGCGGGGGTGACCAACGATGACTGACCTCGGCTGGCTCGATGCCGGCCCCATCTTCGGCCTCCCCCTGCCGGAACTGTGGTTCGGGTTGCTGTTCGTGATGCTCGGGACCTTCCTGTTCCTGGACGGGTTCGACTTCGGTGCCGGGGCGGTCTTCGCGACGCGGGACTCGGAGGCGGACCGGGAGACGATTCTCGCCGCGATCGGCCCCTTCTGGGACGGCAACGAGGTCTGGCTCGTGGTCTTCGGCGGCGCCCTCTTCGCCGCGTTCCCGTCCGTGTACGCGGGGCTGTTCAGCCGCCACTACCTGTTGCTGTTCGGCGTCCTCGGGGCGCTCATCCTCCGCGGGCTCGCACCCGAGATGTACGAGCAGCGGGACGACGAGACGTGGCAGCGCTGGTGGGGCCGGGCCTTCGTCGCCGGGAGCGTCGGCGCGCCGCTGCTGCTGGGCGTGTTCGTCGGGAACTGGCTCCTCGGCGCGACGACGGCCCTCACCCTCGGCGGGGCGCTCACGGGACTGACCGTCGTCGCGCTGACCGTCGTCTCCGGCGTCGCCTTCCTCCAAGTGAAGACGCGAGCCGGGATGGACGCCGACCTCCAGCGGTACGGGGAGGGTGCCATCGCGGCCTACCTGGTCGCAGTCGTCCTGACGCTCGTCGCGCTCGGCCTCACCCGGCCGGGACTGGTGCCGACGCTGACCAGCCCGGCAGTGCTGGGGCTGGTCGTGCTGACGCTCGTCCTGGCCGGCGGCTACGTCGTCCTGCTCAGGCAGGGCCGTGACGTGGCAGCGCTGGCAGCCAGCGCCGGCCTGACCTACGGGCTCGCGACAGTCGTCGCGCTGTTGCTGTACCCGACCGTCGACCCGGCGAGCGGAACCTCCGTCGGTGAGGCGATCGTCTCCACCCTGCCGCTGAATCTCATGTCCCTGGGTGCCGCGATACTCCTGCCGCTGGTCGCGACGTACTTCGTCGTGCTCTACACGGCGTTCAGCGGACCGATAGAGCCGTCGGAGGGGTACTGACGATGGCCACCGACGACCAGCGGCGGTCCCGCGACGGCACGGAGCCCGCGGCGAACTCGCTCTCGAAGCCGCTGCTGTCCCGGATACTCGTGACGTGGGCCGAAATCATGTTCGTCGGGTTCGCCGGGGCGGCAATCGCCGGCAGCACCTCCGGGCCGCCACAGCTCGTCGTCTACCTCGCGGCGACGCTGCTCACCGTCGGTCTCCTCCTCTACAACGTCGACGTGCTCGTGCGGGCCCGTCTCTCCTGACGACGCCCGTCGCGTTCGCGGTCGGGTCGCTCCGGTCGTCAGGACGGGCGTCTCTTGTCGCGACCCTCGCGGTCGGACAGCCCCAGCGCGGCGAGCAGGACCGCCGCAGGCACCAGCAGGAGGGCACCGACGGCGGTGACGGTGTCCTGGTTGGTCAGGCCGTAGACGATAGCGACAGTCGCGAGCAACAGCATCGCGGCCGCGCCGAGACAGAAGCGGCAGTCGACGCTCCGGTCCCGGAGCGCTGCGAGCAGTTCCGATGGGGACATACACCGGTCGTAGTCGCTCGTCATCTGTAGGGCGTCCGTTGGTCTACGCCAACGACCGCAGTGCGAAACCGCTGGAGGGACCCCGGTTCTGGATTGGCCAGGACCAAGCGAACCGTCTCGAACGCGGAGCCCCGAGCGGGGGTATGGAGACCAGGCACCTGGTACTGAGTCTCGTGGTGATTCTGACGGGCATACTGGCGGTCCGCGGCGTCGTCGCGCTGAGCGCGGGGGAGTTCGGTACGGTCGCACGGCAAGCCGGCGTCGGAGCTATCGTCCTCGGGTTCGGCGTCGGCCTCTACCGGAACTGGGAGACACTCGGTGTGTAGCGCAGGCGGTAGCGAGACGACTATCCGGTGAGTGCCAGTCACTGCCCCGCGTCTGATGGGTGTGGAGGGTGGAGTTAACAGTGTTTGTAGTGGGCAATCTTCACAATATTAATGAGGGCAGCTACCCTACGTCGCGGTGTGATGCGTGGACCGAACTGTCGGAAGATGGCCGCCGTGGCGGCGGTCGTCCAGGGCGTCGTCACGGCGATTGCACCGCGGGCAGGCGCGGAGCTGACACGAAGAATGCTGTCACAGAACTTCGAGAACACGGAGATGCTGGAACCCGACCCCGGCTACATCAGGCAGATTCGCGCACTGAGTATCGGGATGGTGGCCGCCGGGATTGCCGGGGTCGCGCTGGAACGCGTCGGGACCGCCGACGGGAGTCACCAGCAGACTGACACCGCCGGGGAGGAGCGCTGACCCGGTGACGAGAGCCTCTGCGTCGACTGCTCGAAGCGACAGGGACGGCCGGCGACACCGAGCATAGATGGTGCGAGAGCGCCTACGGTGGACCGATGGACACAGCTGAGGTCGACGCGCTCGTCTCCCCCGAGTGGGTGGACGAGCGACTCGAAGCGTTCGGTCGCGACGACCCCGAGTACCGGCTGGTGGAGGTCGACGCCTACCCCGAGACGTACCGGGACGCGCACGTTCCCGGCGCTGTCACGCTCGAATGGCAGGAGCACCTCCGCGACGCGACGGTCTTCGACGTGCCGTCGGAATCACGTTTCGAGCGCCTGCTCGGGACGCGAGGAATTACCGACGAGACGACGGTCGTCTTCTACGGCGACACGCAGAACTGGTTCGCCGCGTACGCGTACTGGCTCCTGCGGTACTACGGCCATCGGGACGTCAGACTGCTCGACGGGGGCCGTGACATCTGGCTGGCGAGCGGCCGAGAGACGACGGACGTGGTCCCGTCGTACGCCGAGCGGTCGTACCGTATCGGCGGCGTCGAGGACTCGATTCGCATCGACCGCGAGGGCGTTCGCGCCGCGATGGAGGGCGACGAGCACCTCGTCGACGTCCGTGCACCCGCGGAGTTCCGGGGCGAAATCCTTTCGCCGCCGGGCTGGAACGAGAGCGTCCAGCGAGGGGGCCACATCCCCGGCGCAATCAACGTCCCGTGGAGTCGGGTCGTACAGCCGACGGGCCGGTTCAAACCGGCGGCGGAGATGCGGGCGGTCTTCGCGGAGGCCGGTCTCGACACCGACGACGACATCGTGGTGTACTGCCGCATCGGTGAACGGTCGGCACTGACGTGGGTCGCCCTTCACGAACTCCTCGACTTCGACGCCGTCCGTCACTACTACGGGTCGTGGGTCGAGTGGGGCAACACCGTCGGCGCGCCGGTCGCAAACGGTCGAGAGGCGGGGCCATGACCCCGGCCAGCACGACACCGACCGACGGGCGGCGCGAGAGGCCCGCGGCCGAGGGCGGCGATGGCCTCTGACGGCACCGCGCGGCTGCGGGAGTTCACCTTCTCGCTGCACTACGAGGAGACCGAGGACGACGTCATGCGGCTCTTTCACGACCACTCGGACCTGTCGGCGTCGGCCATCGACGTCTGCACCGGCGCTCGGTCCTATCTCCGCGTGCTCCAGATTAGCGGCCCGAGCGACGCCGTCGAACGCGCAGAGGCGGCGTTTCGAGAGCGCGCACACGGCCCCGAGAGCGTGCAGCCACGCCAGGACACGTCGCCGGGAACGGCCTTCCCGCTCGCGACCGGGTCGGGCGACCGGACGCTCTACATCCCCGTCGAACACGAGGCGACCACCGAGACGGTCCAGACAATCGTCTGCTCGCAACTCGGGGCCGGCACGCTGGCCGACGTCCACTACCACGACGGCGTCGAGTCCTGGCGACTGCTGATGCCCTCCGACGACCAGGTGGGGCTCGTCTACGACCGGATATCCGCCGCGTTGCGCGATGGCGTCCGGTTCGAACTGGGTCACATCGGCGACGCCGTCGAGTGGGACGGGTTGGGAGTCCTCGAAGCCGACGTCTCGGGCGTGCAGGAACAGGCACTCGTCGAGGCGGTGGCACGCGGGTACTACCAGCGGCCCCGCGAGGTCACCATCGACGAACTCGCCGCGGAACTCGACGTCCCACAGTCGACGCTGTCGTACCGTCTCCGGATGGGCGAGGCCACCCTGGTCAAACAGTACGTCGGCATGACGCTCGGCGACGAGTCGACTCCCGACGAGTGACCCACGGCGGGGACCTGCCGCCGTGCCCGGTTGGTAGTGACCAGCAACACGTTCACAAGTGCGTAGTTAATATTGTTAAATGTGCCCAATATAGACACGACAGATGCATCGGTCGAGCGTCCCGGACCGACGCGGCATCGAGTCGCGACCGGCCTCGGCCTCGCAGCCGTCCTCGTCTTCGTCGCAGCCCTCGGCGGGGGCCTCCTCTACGGCCGGACGAAGCTGGTCGGAATCGTGCTGTTCGCGTTCGTGGCGATGGTGGCCGGGGTCGGTATCCAGCAGTACAGCGTCCTGGACACGCCCCTGCGACGGCTGTGGGCCTACGGGCTCACGAGCGGGGCGATGCTCGCCAGCGCCGCCGCGCTCCTGGCACCGAAAGCCATCCTGCAACATCCCGAGTACGGCGGATTCGCCATCGCCTTCGGCTACCTGTCGGGCTACGCCGGGCACGAACTCGGACACCATCTCTCACACCGCAGCCTGCCGGTAAACGGTACCGTGGCGGAACTGACGGTGCACGCGATGCTCGCGGGGAGTATCATGGGCGTCGTCTACGGCACCCTCCCGTCGCTCACGCCGCTTTTCGGCTACGGAATCGTCGCTCACAAACTCCCGGCGGGGTTCAGCGGCGCGGAGACACTCGACCGCGACGACCTCCCGCTCGTCGTGATGGCCCTGCCCGCCGCTGCCGTCGGCCTCGTGGCTATCCCCCTGTCCATCTCGACGCCTGCACTGGGATCGGTCATCAAGGCACTCTTCTACGGCGTCTCCACCGGCGTGTTCGCACACGTCGCCATCGACATGATTCCGGAGTGTTCCGGCGGTGGCTCCGGCCACGGCCACGGCGAGGTCGCCTGCGGTCCCCAGCCAGACACGCAGCGACGACACGCCGTGTTCAGCACTCTCAGCGGTGCCGGCGCGCTTTTCGTCGTCTGGCAGGTGCTCGCCGCAATCTGAGAACGCAACTGCCACCCTCGGTCGAGTGCCGACGGCCAGGCCCGGCTACGAGATGCGACGGTCGGACAGGTCTGTCAGCCGGACCGTCGAGCGATTCACGGAGACCTCGTAGTCGTCGTAGGTGAAGCTGAGGCGAAACGGCGCGACCGGTTCGTCTTTCGCGCTGCGGAACAGCCGCTCCAGCGCGTCGGTCTCGACGGCGCTGTGCAGCGGGGCCAGGTCGTCCGGCGCACGTCCCGAAACGCTCTCCAGCGCCTGGACAATCGCCTCGATGGGCGTCTCGTCGGACCGAATCCGCCTGGTATGGTCTCCACCGTCTGTTTGCGAGAATCGCATGGGCCACGTAAGACCCTCCACCCCCATAGGACCACCGACAGTTCTCACGGCGTAGCAAACCCCGACCCTTTCTGTGTATCATCGTGTGATAATCGCGCAGTATCAACAACGTTGGTGACAGACCAGGCGGCAATAGGGGGAAGCGTCGCCCGCGCCTCACGAGTCCACGAGAACCTCGGACGGCGTCACCGTGACGTCGACGTCACAGTACTCGAAGGTAAAGGTCGTCGGCGACGGGTCGTCGCTCGTGCTGTCGAAGAGAATATTCAGCGCATCCGTGTCGACGACCGTGCCGAGTCGCGCCATCTCGAGCGGGGATTCTCCGGTGGCTTCAGCGACCGCGGCGACGACCGCAGCACTCGCTCGCTCGTCTGGTCCCTGGTCGTACACGAACGCCGCGTCTCGGTTCGGTGAATCTGGTGGCTGTGACATGTGTCTCAGAAGGGGAGCGTGGGAGCGAGTTCGCTGTACTGTTCGTCGATCTGGTCGAGGTGGCCGTCGAGCATCTGCCGAATCATGACGACCAGCGTGTTGTCCGCGCCCTCGCCGACGATGGCTTTCTCCTCGGGAACGCCCTCGTCGGTCTCCGTCTTGATGGTCCCGAGCATGACCGCGCGTCGGTCGGAGAGTATCAGGCGACCCACTCTGTTGCCCTCGACGGGCAGGTTCAACCAGTTCATCCGGGGTTCCCACAGCGTGACCTCGGGGGCGTGCTCGCGGACGTAATTGCGCACGGTCGTATCGTACGTGCCGATGTAGACGTCCACGCCCTGTGCGGCAGCGTCGATGACGCGACGGAAACACCCCGATTCGAGCATGTCGTTGTGCGTGAACATACAGAACAGTTCCTCCTCCGTCCGCTCGCCGAGCCACTGCCCGTAGGAGATGACGTCCTCGCGGCCCTGGATGTGGCCCATCTCCCGCGGGGTCGAATCGGTGGTCACCAGTGCCCGGAAGTGAGGACCGAGGACGGAGTGCATCCACGGCACGCGCAGTGCGGGATGTCCCGCGTACGCGACCGTCCGGGCGTCGGGGTCGTACTCGACGACACCCGCGTCGTCCATCAGCGGGAGGTGGACGTGAAAGAGCGTCTGGCGAATCGCCGCCACGTCCTCGCCGGGAACCGCCTGTCCCGCGACGCCGCGTTCGGTCGCGGCGATCTCGCGTGCCAGCGTCTCGACGTGAATCTCCTGAAACTCGTGGCTCAGCACGTCGAGAGCGGTGCGACGACGACCGACACTGAGAACGCGAAACAGCGCGTCGAGGGAGTCCGCGTCGGCGTCCTCCTCGCCCGAGATGACGTCGACGATGCCCCGGTCCTCGAAGGCGGGGTGGTCGGAGAGTGCGACCGTCCCGTGGTCGGGTTCCGGCACGACCAGCCCCGCTGCATCGAGCTTCGGGACGAGCGTGTGTCGGACCCTGAGAAGTGCCTGCGACACCGTGGTGTCTGCGTCCGCGTCGCGGCCGGTCGGGCAGTTGACGAGATGCGATGCGAGGTCCCGCTGTGTCAGAGAGTCGGGTGCCTGGTCGTAGAGGAAGCCGAGAATCCGGCGGCTGTCGCCGTTCGCGAGACAGGCAAAGAGCGCGTCGAGGCGCGCCCTCCCCCGATCCCCCCTCGTGTCATCGGTACGTGTCATCCGATAGTCATTCTGACGGGGGCACACATAAGTGTACTTCCTGTAAGTTTCCCACCACATCTGGAATCGAGGCGGGTAGTAGCGACCGACGGGAAACACCGCGTCCCGGCCACCGCTGTTCGGTCAGTCGGGCGAGTCGCCGGTGCCGCGTCCGCGGCCGCCGGCGTCAGCGGCGTCGGGAGCGTCGCCGCGCGCGAGCGTCGCCGCGCCGTAGACCGCGACGATTGCAAGGACGATGAGGACGTAGACGCCGACGTGGACGGCCGTGACGAGACCGACCGCACCGACGTCGACGACGCCCTCGACGAGAAGCTCGTCGGGTGCCAGCGGGATGACCACGTCCGCCGTGTTCGCCATGGCGTGGAGCACCATCGGAAGCAGGACGCTGCCTGTGTTGTTGTAGAGCCAGCCGAGGATGACCGAGAGCGTCAGGATGCCGCCGATCCAGCCGACCTGGTTGACCAGCGGGTAGCTTGAGTGTGGCGTGACCGGGATGACGAAGTACGGGAGGTGCCAGAGCGCCCAGAAGACGCCGACGACGAGACTCGCGCCGAGTCCGCCGTACCGGTCGTTGAGCCGGGGCTGTGCGAATCCCCGCCAGCCGGGTTCCTCGTTCAGCCCCCCGCTGAGAACCATCGCGTAGGCGAACAGGCCAGCGAGCAGGAGCGGCGACGGGAGCGCCCGCCCGAGGTCGACCGGTCCCCCGAAGGCCAGGATGCCGAGCGTGATTGCGACTGCCGCGGCCAGCGGGAGACCGACCGCGACGACCCACCACCGCCAGCCGACCCGCCAGCGGACAATCTGTGCGGCCCACTCGCGGACGTCGTCGCCCCGCGCCCAGGTGACGAGGGCGGCACTGACTGGCGGCCCGAAACTCCCGGCGACGACGAGAATCGCCGCGGGCCAGCTGGGGTCCATGAAGACAGCAGGGGCCGAGACGAGCCACGTGTAGGCGTATGCACCGAGGAAGAACGCCGCGACCGGGTGGTCGTCGACGAGCGGAAGGCGACTGTCGGGCATGAACCCGGCTACGGCGGTGTCGGGGAAAAGAAAGCGACGCTTACCGGGCGCGTCGAACCGCGCGGCGACGGCGTCGCGGGTCCGGGCTGACTGCTCGCTCGAAGCGGTTCCCGCAAAGCCAAGCGCTTCGACGTCGTACGGTCCACATGAGTCCCGGACGGGTCACGCTCTACATCGCGGCGAGTCTCGACGGCTTCATCGCCGACGAGGACGGCGGCGTCGGGTGGCTCGACGAGTACCAGCAAACAGCAGAGAGTGGCGAGACCGGCGAGGCCTACGCGGCGTTCTTCGAGAGCGTGGACTGTCTCGTCGTGGGGTCGAAGACGTACGAACAGATACGCGGCTTCGGCGAGTGGCCCTACGGGGACAGGCCGACGTACGTCCTCACACACAGGGACCTGCCCCGCGCCGCCGAGACGGTCGAGTTCCGCGACGGGGACGTCCAGTCGGTCGCCACGGAACTGAAAGAGCAGTACGGCCACGTCTGGTTGGTCGGCGGGGCAGCACTCGCGGGGTCGTTCCTGCGCGAAGGCCAGATAGACGAGATACGTCTCTCCCTCATCCCAGTGCTCCTGGGCGGTGGCGTGTCGCTGTTCCCCGCGACCGACGAGACACAGGCGCTAGAACTGCGCGACGCCGTCGCCCGGGACGACGGAATCGTCGAACTCCGCTACCGAGTCCACAACTGAGACCCGGGACCCGGAGCGAGCACCGCAAGGAATTTGTCAGCCGACTTGATTATCGGGACACATGGACGAGTCAGCCCTCCAGAACCGACTCGCCAGAATCGAACGCAGACAGTCGCTGGTTCTCGCGCTCCTTGCGGGGATATACCTGTTCGGTGGCCTGTGGATACTCATCCGCGAGACGACCGCCGTGACGGTGTGGAACGCCAGTGCGGTCGGGGTCGCGCTCGCCATCCTCGCGCTGGCCGTCGGCATCTCGCGCCGGCGTCGGGCAGGGGCCTGACACCTGCCGACCGTGACCGCCGGGCCGCGGCCTCACTCGGGGTCGGCTTCGAGGGTCGTAATCGTGCCCAGCAGGCCGGTCGTGGTATCCTCGATCGACAGCCCCGCGTCCGCGACGACCTCGCGGGGTTCCTGCGCCCAGCGACAGCCCATCTTCTCGTAGTGTGCGTCCGCGCGCCAGTCCTGGTACCACGCGACGGGGCCGAGAGCGCTCCGTCCGTGCTCGACGAGTCGAATCGTCCCGCCCGGCTTGCAGACGCGTTCCATCTCCCGGAGCGCGGCACCGGGGTCCGGGAAGGTACAGGTCGACAGCGCCGAAATCACCGCATCGAAGCTGTCGTCGTCGAAGTCGAGGTCCTGGGCGTCCATCTGGTGGAGGGTCCCGTCCACGTCCAGGTCGGCGAGTTGGGTCCTGGCCTTCTCCAGCATGTCCGGGCTGATGTCGATGCCGACGAGGTCGGCGTCTGCCGGCAGGTACCGGAAGTTCGTCCCGGTGCCGCAGGCGACGTCGAGGACCCTGCCGTCGACGTCACCGAACCGTTCGCGGCGGTACCGGCCGGTGACGGCCCGGTCGAACACCTCGAAGCGGTGCATCCAGTCGGCGTACGCTGCGTAGGTGTCCCGGATGTCCGACAGCGACTTCGCGTCGTCCGCTGGGGTACTCCTTTCACTACCGGTGGCGTGGCGTCTCTGCTCGTCCGAGTGTGTCGTCGAATTCATGGGTTGGTCACGTCCGTCGTATCTCACCAGTCGGTCGCCGCCCACATAAATATTATAGAGTTTTTGATATATTACCAGCGTCGTTGCAAAAGCGCATTTGAGCGAGTTGGCGGCGCAAAGGCGTCTCTCGGGTGCTGGCCTCGGGCCCGCGGAGCGAAACGGGCCGTCTCACTCAACGGCGCTTTTGAAATTGTTCTGTCACGAACGGCCACTCCGCCGCGTCGGACGCGTCCGGGAGTCAGTCCTTGCTCACCATCACTTCGCTCGCCTTGATGACTGCCTCGACCGCGTCGCCCTCTTCGAGTTCCAGGCGGTCGGCGGACCCGCGCGTGATGGTCGACGTAATCGTCTGGCCGTCGGGCAACTCGACGACGACTTCGGCCGTGAGCGCGTCGGTCGTCACTGACGTGACCGTCCCCGAAAGCCGGTTGCGTGCACTGAGTGCCATACTGAATGGAGGGCCGGAATCGACAAATACCTACTGTCGGGTGATACCACGGCACAATCGGGCGGCGGCCACAGGCCGGCGACTGGGCCAGGAGTGTGGAGTAGAGACCGCGACGACGATGGGCAGACACACGCGCTACGTGTGCCGTTCGATGGCGGCACGGACCTCCCCCCGGTCCGCTGGCTTGGCGATGTACACGGCACACTCCGGAGGGGCCGCGACCTCGGCATCGACGGCCGAGAGCATGCCGACGGGCGTCTCGTACCCCGCGTCGCGGATTGCATCGAGGAGTTCGTCGCCGGACATCTCGGGCATCCGTCGGTCCAGAAATGCGAAGTCGACGTCGTCGTCGAATTTCCGGAGTGCCTCCTGCCCGCCCGCTGCAGTCAGTACCTCGTAGTCGTCGCCGTACAGCGCCTCATACACCTCCAGCAGGTCCCGCTCGTCGTCGACGAAGAGAACGGTCGGCTCCGGGTCACCACCGTCCCGTGGCTCCCCGGCGGTAGAGTGATGACTCATTATCTAGCGGTTTGGGTGGCACTCATTTGTCGGCGTATGCTACATAGTTAGGTGCGAGAACCCACGAGAGAGCGTCGACAGGGCCTACCCATCGACGTACTCGACGGGTTCCCCGCAACGGCGGCAGACGACCGTGAGTCGGTGTTCTCGACCGGATTCGACGTTCTGAACGATGGTGTCCGGGTCACCCTGGCAGTCACACATCGTTGTCGCCCGACGTCCGCGCGGAGTATATTCCTCGCGCTGACGGCCAATATTGCGTCCGGACGTCCACCGACGGGAGTTCGGGCGAGTGCAGGGAGAGGAAGCGCAATCCGTGTGGCACCGCCGTGGCGAGCGCTCACCGGAGTCACACAGACATGTCGCTGTGAAGACGAGATTCTGGGCGATAATCGGTTACAATCGTGGAGTATTTTGGCCGGTACTGTGTACGTTCACTGGGACAATGGCCACCGTTCAGTTCATTCGCAACCGAGACCAGTACGAGGCGTCGATACGTCGACTGCTGGAGGCTGTCGACGAGGAGTTCGTGCCGCCGCTGACCGATAGTGCACGCAGGGAGCTGTCCCGGGAGGGCACCACCGGTGGCCGCACGGACATGGACAGATACGTCCAGCGATGTCTCGACCGACCGATGGTGGGCGTGACGAAAAACGGGACGCTCAAGGGCTTGCTCTCGTTCGAGCCGCTGTCCGAGAGCGATGCGCTGGGTGAGTCCACACCGACGAACCACGTCGTGCGGTTCGCGGTCGCCCCCGACTTCAGGGGCCGGGGCATCGGCACCGAGATGTACCGGGTGTTCATCAACGACCTGCCGACCGACTACCAGCAGCCGTTCGCCTCGACGGAGACCTGGGAGACCAACGACGCCCACATCGCCATCCTGGAGGAGTTCGGCTTCGAACTCGTTCACCGCGTCCCCGACGACCGGGGACCCGACCTCGACACCGTCTACTACGCCCGCTCTCTCTGACGAGGGGCTGGCAAGGACCGCCGTCGCTCGCCGTCTCGGAGACCGAAACCGACACTCCCGAGGACGGCGACCCGACTCTCCTACCCGTCGACGACGCGTATCGAACTGCCGAGAAACGTCGAGAGGGCCTTGTCGACGGTGTCGGCGTTGAACTCGTCCAGGTGCGAGGCGATGGCACCCCGGAGCGCCGTCAGGTAGGCGTCGTCGGTGCGGAGTTCGCTGAACGACACGGAGGTCACGGGGACGTCGAGTGCCTCCTCGGTCAGTTTCCGGAAGTAGTCCGCATCTGCGAGGTCGCCGCGCCAGAGGTTGTCCCGGAAGAACAGCCAGCCCTCCTCCTCCGGCGGGTCCGCGTCCCGGGACAGGGTGGTCTCGAACTCCGCGGGGTCGACGGCGACACCGGGGACTGTGGGTTCGAGACGGACGGTGACCCTGAAAACGTAGCGCGCAGTGCCGCGAGTCTCGTCTGGCTCGTCCATACCCTAGCTACGCCAGTCTCGGGAAAAGCAGTGGTGGGAATGGAAGGAAGCAAACGAAGAACAGAGCGGAGGGCCGGAAACCGTCAGCGGGAACCTCGGCGGCGTGTCGCCAGCAGGGCCGCGAACGCGACCAGTGCGAGCGCGGCGCTCCAGAGACCGAAGCCGGGACCGCGCTCACCGGGCGTGTCGGTGCCGGCGGTCGGAGTGTCGCTGTCGGTCGCCGTCGTCCCGGCAGGGGCGAAGGTCGTCTCGAAGCCGTCGAAGTCCGTCCCGGCCCGCCACGTCGCGCCGCTCTGCGTGCGGGTCGCCGGCGAGGGCTGCACCGTCGCGAGGTCGTAGCCAGCGGGACCGACGAGGCGGAACGGGCGGTCGACCGAGAACTGGCTGTCGAAGGGGTCGCTGACCCGCAGCCGGTCACCGTCCCCGGCCGCGAGTCCGTCCCAGGTCACCGACAGCGCCACGATGCCGGTCTCGTTCTCGGTCGCGAAGGTCATCGCCGAGTCACGGACGGCCATCGACCGGCCCGTCTCCGCCTCGGCCCGGTCGGCGATGGACTCCATCCGCGTGGCGAAGGCCGCCGTTCGGCGCTCCTGGAGCGTGCTGTTGGCCCGCAACTGCTCGAAGGCGGCGCGCTCGCTGTCGGTCGTCAGGTCGAACGCCGTCGCGAGGGTCACGCGCGCCGAGCCGTCACTGGCGAGGTCCACCACGAACCCCGGCTCTGCCGGCGGTGCATCGGCCGTCTGCTGTGCAACGCCACCGGCAGCCCCGGCAACCGGGACCGTGACCAGCAGCGCGACCACTACGAGCAGGGCTGCGTGGCGACCGTGCGCTCTCCGGAGCGGCTGTGTCCGCGATTCGTCAGTCATCTTTGTCGTTCGTCCATGGCGGGTGTGTCATCAGTCGTCTCCCGACACAGCGGGCGCGGAGTGTCGGCGCTCCCAACGCCGTCAGTCGTCGTCGGACGTCTCGGTCTCGTCATCATCCTCGGGGGTGTCCGTCTCCTCGTCATCGTCGCTCGTCTCGGTCTCCTCGTCGTCGGGCGTCTCCGTCTCCTCCTCGTCAGGAGTCTCCGTTTCCTCGTCGTCTTCGGCTGTCTCGGTCTCCTCGTCGTCGGGCGTCTCCGTCTCCTCCTCGTCCGAATCGGAGTCCGAGTCATCGTCCGGCGTCTCAGCGTCCTCGGACTCGTCGTCCGAGTCGTCCTCGGTCTCCCGGTCCGCCTCGCGGTCGTCGTCCTCCGAGTCGTCTTCGGCGTCTTCGCCGTCTTCCGCGTCGTCCTCGGCCTCCCGCTCGACCTTGTCGCCGTCACCCTCGCGGGCGTCCTCGGTCAGCGCGAGCGACCCGTTCTCGATGTCGTATTCCAGTTCGGCCTCGAACTCGCCCTTGACGACCTCGACTTCGAGGTCCTCGGTCGCGTTCGCGTCGACGGCGAAGGTCACCCTCCCGTCGGCGTCCGTCGTGCCGACCGCCTGGCCGTTGGCGTAGACGCTGGCGTTGGCGACCGCCGAGCCGTCGTAGCTAACGGTCACCGTCACGGTGCCGTCGTCGAGCGTCGCGTCCACGTGCAAGTTCCGGAAGACCTCGTCGTCGTCTTCTTCGAACTCGAATTCGAGTTCGGCCTCCGCATCACCGCTCTCGACCGCCAGTTTCGCTTCGCCGGACTCCGGCAGGCTGACCGTCACCGTGCCGTTGGCGTCCGTCGTGCCGACCTGCTCGTCGTTGAGGGACAGGGCGACGTTCTCGACGGGGTCACCGCCGTCGAGAACCTGCAGCGTCACCGTCGCGTTCGGTGCGGGCGCACCCTCGGCGACGACAAGCGCCAGTTCACGGTCGTCGTCACGCTCCTCGTCGCGGTCCTCGCCGTCCTCGTCGTCCTCGTCGGGAGCCTCGATTTCCTCTTCGAGCCGGTAGACCTCACCCGTCGAGGCGTCGACGCGGACCTCCGCCTCGCCGGTCTGGCTCGCGTTGCGGAGGGCGAACTCGAACTCGTAGGCACCCTCGTACTCCTTGACTTTCGTCTTCGTCAGCACCCAGCGGCCGTCGTCGGGCGTCGAGAGCGCGTCACGGGCGGTCGTCAGGGCGTCGGCCTGTGCGACGGTGAAGTTCCGGTCGTCGTCGCGCGGCCGTTCGAACTCGCGTGAGCGCTCGCCGTCCTCGCCTTCGACCTCGATTTCGAGGCCGTCGGCGGTCTCCAGTTCGATTTCGCCGCGGGCCTCGCCGGTGAACTGCGCGAGCAGTGCCTTCGCGCCGCTGCCGCTGACGCTGCTCAGGTTCTCGACGGCCGCCCGGAGCGCGGACTCGTTGACCCCCGCAGCCCGGAGTTCGAGCGCGGAGAGGTTCGCCGCGCGCTGCTGGAGCGCGTCGTAGCTGGCCTGGAGGTTCGTCGCGCGGGCGTTCAGCGTCGCGAGGCGCTGGGCGTACGCGGACTTGCCGATGTCGCCGTCCCCGTACTCCTCGGTGGCCTCGGCGTAGGCCTCGCGGATGTCCTCGGCGCGCTCGCGCAGTTCCTCTGCGCGGTCGGCGATTGCCTCGGCGCGCTCCTCGACGCCGGGGCGTTCGACGGAGAGTTCGAACGCGGTGTTCTCGAAGTCCGTCTGGACCTCGTCGCTGGAGACGCTGAGCACCGTCGAGAGTTGCTGACCGACGGTCACGTTCACGGTCGAGTCGTTCTGCGTCGCCTGCGGGGCGACGGCCGCGCCCGAATCGACGTCGGGAGCGACCTGTCCCGTGCCCGCCGCGAGCGCCGCCGCCGGCACGGTCAGGCCGACGACCACCACTGCGGCGAGTAGCACGTACCTGAAAGACGTTCGTTTCATCGTGGCAGAGACCAGGACCCATATGATAATAAAGCAGAGAGAACCTGGTGGTCGATTGCAGATTGTTGCACTCGTTTGCACACGTTTTCACCCGAAAACCGATAGAAGAAAGTACAATTATCGCAGGTTATCGGACGTAGGGACACACGTACCGGATTCACATCAAAACGATAGAACGAACGTTTGAATTTATATCCACGTCGATGGAACGACACGGTATCCAGATGGGACGGTCACTGAACGCCGGCGAGACGGTGGTGACGCTCGGCATCGTCGCCGCCGTGGTGGGAGCGGTCCTGTTGCCCGCGCTCACCGGCGGTGCCGTGGCCCAGGGAGGACAGCCGGAGACGGACAACACCGTGACCAGACTCGACGTGGCCGCCGACGGGTCGGCGCGATGGACGATTCAGATACGGACGCGGCTCGACACCGACCAGCGCGTCGAGGAGTACACCGCCTTCCAGGCGCGCTTTCGCAACGACACGGCCAGCTATCTCGACCCGTTCCGCCAGCGGATGCGCGGCGTCGTCGCCAACGCGGCCAACGCGACCGGCCGCGAGATGCGTGCCGTGAACTTCACCGCGACGACGCAAATCCAGGAGGTTCCCCGCCGCTGGGGCGTCGTCACCTACGAATTCACGTGGACGAACCTCGCCGCGCAGTCGAACGAGGGTCTCGCCGTCGGCGACCTCTTTCAGGGTGGGTTCTTCCTCGCCTCCCAGGACACCCTCGAAGTCGAGGCACCCGACGGCTACGACGTCGCGACCGTCAACCCGGCCCCCGCCGAGCAACGCGACGGCGTCGTGACGTGGGTCGGGCGCGAGGACTTTCCCGACGAACGGCCCCGCGTCGTGTTCGCTCCGGCGACCGACGACGCAACACCGACCGGCGGGGCGACCACCGCGGCCGGACCGACCCCGACTGTCACGCCGTCGTCGCCGGCGGGCGGTGGTGGTCCCGGGACGATGGTCGGGGCGCTCGTCGCCCTCGGCATCGGGGGACTGCTCGCGTACACGGCCTACCGGCGGCGCAGTCGTCGGCGGGGAGACGACGACCCGGACACACCAGCAGCAGCGCCGGACCGCGACCCGAGCGCGGCCGCGTCTGGGACGGACCAGAGCGAGACCGAGAGCGCGGGGACCGAACCCGCGGGTGCGGCGGTCCTGACCGACGAGGAGCGCGTCGAGAGTCTCATCGACGCGAACGGCGGACGGATGCGCCAGGCGGCAATCGCCGAGGAACTGGACTGGTCGGCGTCGAAGACCTCGCGAGTCGTCGGGCGCATGGCGGACGCGGGAACGGTCGAGAAGCTACAACTCGGGCGCGAGAACCTCGTCTCCCTGCCGGACGACCGGGAGTGAGCACCACACCTGTCGAATCACAAGTGCTACCACGGTCACTCCCGAAGGACCGACGATGAACAGCCAGTCTGTGCGACGGAGGCGGCGACGGTGAACCGGCGACAGGCCGACGCAGTCGTCGGGATACTCGTCGCGGCCGTCGTCCTCGGCGGGGGCGTACTCGCCTGGCAGGCCCTCCAGCAACGGACGACCGCGGGCGGGATGATGGGCGGCGGGTCGATGATGGGCGGACAGACGGGGCCAGGCCACGGGACGGACCCGTTCTGGTACGTCCTCGGGACGCTCCTGACGGCCGCCGTCGTCGGCGGCGTGTATCTCGCCGTGCGCGACAACGTCACCGAGACGGGAGCGCGCGGGGAGCCCGGCGAAGGGGCACGGGAAGCCGAGTCGGAGCCCGAACACAGTCGGGCAGTAGAAGACACGGCGGAGACGGAGCCAGCGCCGCGGAGTGACGCGGGAGCGGCGGAGCAGCCACGCCAGCGCGTGCTCGACCTCCTCCCGGAGGACGAACGGCGTGTCCTCGAACCGGTGCTAGACTCGCCGGGCATCACACAGATAGAACTGCGCGACCGCGCGGACTTCTCGAAGAGCAAGGTGAGCCAGACCGTCAGCGACCTGGAGAAACGCGGCCTGCTGTACCGCGAACGACAGGGACGGACGTACCGTGTGTATCCGAGCGACGACCTGCACCCCGAGCAGGTCTGAATCCCCGACTCCCGAACGCCCGGATTCGGGCAACCGGCGGACGCGATAGGTCCTCGGCCAGAGCCGTGCGCATTCCGCCGCGACGAACGGTCGCTGTCGAGAGAAACGTTCAGAGGAGAGTATAAACGTTCTCGGACGGTCTCCTGCGTGCGTTCACACCCACGAGTGTAACCCCGAACCCCTCCTACGCCTATCCGAGGAGAACAACGATGACCACCACTACGACCGGACGCTGGCTGCTCGTCGCGCTCGCGATTGTCGGGCTCGCAGTCGCCGCGTCCGCAGTCAGCGCACACGGCACCGGACCGACCGCAACCGACGCATCCCCCTACAACGCCACGGCCGGCTGGACCGACGACGAGGTCACCGCCGCGGAGTGGGCCACCTGGATGGAGGCACACATGACCGCACACGTTGGCCCCGACGCCGTCGAGTGGATGGAGACCCGGATGGGCGTGAGTCTCGAAGAGATGGCTCGCGAGATGGCGCAGCATGGTGTCGCCGGACCCGGAACCACCAGCGGCTACGGTACCCACGGGCCGGGAGCGGGCTACGGCCCGCAGGCTCCCGGAGCAGGGTACGGCCCGCAGGGTCCGGCTTCGGGCGACAGCCCGCGCGACCGGGGCTACGGCTACGGCCCCCGGGGACAGGACGTCGGTAGCCACGGGCACGGCTTCGGCCACGGCCCGGGACGCGGGTGCTGAAACCGACCGGGAACGCCGTTTTCACGGCCAGTACACCGACAGACGCGCGTTCGCCGATAGCACCGCGGACGGGAGACGGGAGTAGATACTTAGGGTCTTCCCGAGAAGTGAGCGTCCGGAACACGGGACGACATGTCTCCAGAGGAGTCTGAGCAGGGAGTTGCGTCGGACATCGTCGAGCGCGTCTCGGACGGCATCGTCGCGCTCGATACAGACCTCAGCTACCGGTACGTCAACGAGCGGGCCGAACGCATTCTCGGCAAAGACCGCGCGGACCTGGTCGGCGAGTCCGTCTGGGACGTCTGGCCCGAGGCCGCCGACACCGTCGCACAGGACGCCATCGAACGGGCGATGGAGACCGGCCAGCAGACCTCCTTCGAGCGGTACAACGCGTCCCTCGAGACGTTCTGGGAGGTGGACGTCCACCCCAGCGACGACGGGGTCACCCTCCTGTGTACGGACATCACGGAAGCGAAGGCGGCCGAGCGAAAGCTCGACAGGATCGTGGAGACGGCCCCTGTCGGTATCGCAGTCCTCGACGAGACCGGGGAAATAACGCGGGCGAACACCCGGGCCGAGGACCTGCTCGGGCTGGAAGACAGCGAGATGCAGGGCCGGACCTACGCAGACCCGGGCTGGAACATCTGGGACGAGGACGGCGACCCCATCGCCAGGGGGGACCACCCCGTCGAACAGGTCGTCGAAACGGGCGAGACGGTCCAGGGGTTCACACACGGCATCACGCTGCCGGACGGGTCCGAGCGGTGGCTGTCGAGCAACGTCGCGCCGGTCTGCAGCGCGGACGGCTGCATCGAACAGATGATCGTCGCGCTCCAAGACATCACCGTTCTCAAGCGTCTCGAACAGCTCATCGAGACGTTCCAGCCCGTGACCGAAGTGCTCGCGCACGCCACCTCGCGGACCGAGACCGAACGGGAGGTCTGCGAGTTACTCACCGACACCCGGGAGTACGACATCGCGGCGGTTGCCGAACACACCCCGGGCACGGACCTCCTCGAACCGAACGTCCAGAGCGGGCCGGCCGCGGACATCTTCGCCGCGTTCGACCCGCCACTGACGGACATAGAACCGGTCGAGACGGCGGCCGAGACGGGGACAGTCCAGGTGGTCCACGACCTCCAGGCCAGGGCGCGGTCCGCCACGGCCAGGGAGCAACTGCGAGCGTACGACCTGCGACACGCCGCAGCCATCCCGTTCGTCTACGGCAACCGCGTCTACGGCTTCCTGGGGCTGTACACCGGACGGGCCGACGCGTTCGGCGAACGCGAGCAGACGCTCCTGCAGACTCTCGGCGAGCAAATCGGCCACGTCATCCACGCGCTGGAGACCGAACAACTCCTCCACACGAACACCGTCGTCGAACTCACGTTCCGGAGCACGGACCCCGGGTCGTTCCTCGTGCAGGCCTCGGAGGAACTCGGCTGCTCGCTGTCGGTCACCGAGACGATTCCGAGGGCCGACGACGCGATGGTGTACTACGTCACTGTCGAGGACGCCCCGGTTGCAGCCCTGGAACGCAAAGCGGCCGCCGCCGACGGGACCGTCGGGACGCGCACGATACGGGAGAGAAACGACGACACGGGCGGCGTCGTGGAAATCGTCTCGGAGGGGGAGTCGCTCGCGCACACGCTCGTGACGCTCGGTGCCGTCGTGGCGACGGACCGGGTGGTCGATGGGAAGGCGGAGGTGAGCTGCGAGATTCCGGCGGTCCGGGACGTCTCTGCGCTCGTCGACAGCCTGACGGCGTCGTTCCCGGAGACGGAACTCGCCGCCAAGCGGGAACGCCAGCGCGCGCCCGCAGCCACGGAACAGTCCGACGAGCGGCTGGCGGACGTCTACGAGTCGGACCTCTCCGACCGGCAGCGCCAGGTACTCCGGGCGGCCATCTACAGCGGCTACTTCGAGTCGCCGCGGCGCAGTTCGGCCAGCGACATCGCCGAGGCGCTCTCGCTGACCCAGTCGACGGTCTCCTACCACCTCCGAAACGCCCAGCAGACGCTCTTCGAGCGGATGGTCGACCAGCTCTGACGTAGTTGACCCCCAGACAGGGCGGACGTCAGCCCGCGACGCGCCGGCGAAGGGTCAGCGCGAGGAGCACGGCGACGAGGGCGACGAGGACGCCGAACCCGGGACCGCTGGCGCCGGGTGTGGATTCGTTGGGAGAGCCGACGACGATGTTCACCGGGTCGACCGATGCCTCGCGCCGGCTGCCGGATTCGTTGCCGTCGAAGTAGTAGACGGCTGTGCCGCCGATAGAGTAGTTGGCGGCGTCGTTGAACTGCAGGCGGATGCGGAGGGTCTCGCTGCCGCCGGGTTCGACCGTCACGAAGTTCGTGCTGCTCCGGCTGACGAGCTGGCCGCCGTTGACCGAGGCGACGGAGGCACCCGACGGCGGCAGGTCAAGCCGGAGTTTCACGTCGAGGCTCCGGTCACGGACGTTGTTGGAGACGGAGAACTGCGCTATCACCTCGTCCCCGACGCCAGCGGTCGACTGGCTCGCCGTGAGGTCGAACGCGGCACTTTGCTGGATGGTCACGACCTCGCGGTAGGTTGCGGTGTCGCCGGTGGCCTCCTCGACTTCCAGGACGACCGCCCGTTTCCCGGCGGCGGGGAAGGCGTGAGTGACGGTCTGACCCTCGCTGTCGACGGTCCCGTCGTTGTCGAAGTCCCACGCGAACCGCTCGATGTCGTCGGGCGAACTGGCGTTGAAGACGACGTCCTGTTCGTCACGCGGCACCCCTGGCTGCCAGGAGAAAGAAGCCTTTGGCGGGACCTGTCGAACCCCGACAGTCTGTGAGATTCGGTTCGTCACGCCGTTGGCACCGTGCGCGTAGAGCGTGACCTGCTTGTCGCCGCCGTCGGGAAAGGCCCGCTCGACCGTCTTCCCGGTCGTGTCGACCTCGCCGTCGCCGTCGAAGTCCCACTCGTAGGTCTCGATGGCGTCGCGTGCGCTGGTGGTGAACGCCACCTCCTTGTCGTCGGCCGGCGACTCGGGCGACCACGAGAACGACGCCTCGGGTGGCTCTCGGACCGACACCGACCGGGTTATCGTCTGCTCGTTGCCGGTGTCGTCGGTCAGCGTGACCGAGACGGTCCGCGTGCCGGTAGCCGAGAACGTCCGCGATACCGTGTGACCCCGTTTCGTCGTCCCGTCGGGGAACGTCCACACGACGGACTCGACCGTTCCATCCGGGTCGGTCGCGTTCGCGGCGACGAACTCGACGGCCTGGTTCGCCGCGACTGGCGTCTGCGACGGGGCGATTCTTGCCGTCGGCGCACGGCTCACGCCCACCGTCGTGGACGTACTGGCCTGCTTCTCGCCGTTGTCGTAGGCGACCAGGCGAACCGCGTAGGAGCCCTTCCCCGGGAACTCGATGGTCGCGCGCTGGCCGCTCTCGACGTAGTCGCCGTCGATGTACCACTCGTAGCGCTCGATCCGGCCGTCGGGGTCCGTCGAGTTCCCCGCGTCGAAGGTGGCCTGGAGGGTGTTAGTCTCGGAAACCGCGTACGAAAAGTCCGGAATCGGCGGCGTGTTCGTGACGGTGATGGATTTGCTCACGGTCGCCGTCCTGCCGCCGTTGTCCTCCACCTCGAGACCGACGGTGTACGTGCCCTCGGTGTCGAAGGAAACAGTCGGTCTCTGGCCATCGTATTCGGCGTAGCCGTCGCCGTCGGTGTCCCAGGAGTAGGTGCTGATGTGGCCGTCGGGGTCACTCGACCCGCCGCCGTCGAGCGTGATGCTGTCGTCAGGGTTCGGTTGCGACGGCGAATACGAGAAGTCCGCAGTCGGTGCGGGGTTTTCGACGGTGATTTGCTCCGTTATCGTCCGCTCTTTCCCACCGTTATCGGTGACTTTCAGGCCGACAGTGTAGGTACCGCCAGAACCGAACGAAACAGTCGCAGTCGCCCCGTCGCCCGGGTCGTTGCCGTCAGAGTAGTACCCGTCGTCGTCCGCGTCCCACTCGTAGGAGACGATGGAGCCGTCCGGGTCACTCGTGTCGCCTGCATCGAGCGTGATGGTGTCATCCGGGTTCGGCGTCGACGGCGAGTACGAAAACGCCGGCTCCGGCGCGGGGTTTTCGACGGTGATCTGCTTCGTCACCGTCCGCTCTTTCCCGCCGTTATCGGTGACTTTCAGACCGACAGTGTAGGTCCCACCGGTCTCGAAGGAGGTAGTGGCGGTCTCACCGTCACGTGGGTCGTTGCCGTCGGAATAGTAGCCGTCGCCATCTGTGTCCCACTCGTAGGAGACGATGGAGCCGTCCGGGTCGCTCGACCCACTGGCGTCGAGTGAGATGGTGTCGTCAGGATTCGGTGTGCTCGGTGAGTACGAGAAGTCCGCGGTCGGACCGGGATTGTCGACGGTGATTCGCTTCGTCACCGTCCGCTCTTTCCCCCCGTTGTCGGTGACTCGCAGACCGACAGTGTAGGTCCCACCGGAGTCAAAAGAGATGCTCGCCGTCTCGCCATCACTCGGGTCGTTGCCGTCGGAGTAGTAGCCATCACCATCTCCGTCCCACTCGTAGGAGACGATCGAACCATCAGCGTCACTCGACCCGCTCGCATCGAACGTGATAGTGTCATCGGGGTTCGGCGTCGACGGCGAATACGTGAACGCTGGCTCCGGTGCAGGGTTGTCGACGGTGATTTGCTTCGTCACCGTCCGCTCTTTTCCCCCGTTGTCGGTGACCCTCAGACCGACAGTGTAGGTCCCACCGGAGTCAAAAGAGATGCTCGCTGTCTCGCCATCAGCCGGGTCGTTGCCGTCGGAATAGTACCCGTCCTCGTCCGTGTCCCACTCGTAGGAGACGATGGAGCCGTCCGGGTCGCTCGACCCACCGGCGTCGAGCGAGACGGTGTCGTCCGGGTTCGGCGTCGACGGCGAGTACGAAAACGACGGCTCCGGCGCAGGATTGTCGACAGTAATCCGGGTGGTGTACGTGTCCGTGTTGCCGTTGTCGTCGGTCACCTTCAGACCGACTCTGTAGGTTCCACCGGAGCCGAAGGAGACGCGTGCCGTCTCCCCGTCGCTCGGGTCGTCGCCATCCGAGTAATACCCGTCACCGTCCGTGTCCCACTCGTAGCTGACGATGGACCCGTTGTCCGTCGATCCACCCGCGTCGAGCGTGATGGTGTCGTCCGGATTCGGTGTCGACGGCGAGTACGTGAACGACGCGTCAGGCGGCGACGACGCCGTCACGACCGCCACGCTGGCGTTTGCACCGACGACGACGAGGAAAGCGACCAGGACTGCCGTGACACGAGTCATGAGTGATAAAGGAGCTATACGTGCCGAGAAGAGTCGCGTAGTTACCAGTTGTGGTATGTTTCCCTGCGGGCGTCGGGACGAGCGGGCCAGTCCCGCTACGCATCGTCGAGCAGGCCGACGAGTGCCCGGCGGACCGCCCCGCGGGGCATCCCCGTGTCCTCGGCGATGGCTCGGGCTTCGTCCCGTTCGAGTTCCTCGACGAAGCGGCTCTGTTCGAGCGCCCACCGCCGGATGGCCTCCTCGACGGAGGGCGTGTACTTCACCGTCCGGCCCTTCCGGTAGCGGCCGATGACGCCCTCGCCGACGAGTGTGTTGAGCTGTTTGCTCATCCACGTGCGGTGGTTGGCCGAACTGTACTGCTCCTGGAAGTCCGGCTCTTCTGCGGAGACGTACTCGACGACCTCGCCGGCGGAGCGGGGCTGTCCCATCCGTTCGACCAGGGAGAGCAGTTCCTCCTGGGCCGGGGTCAGGTCCGCCGTCGGTTCGTGACTGGCACCCTGCGTGACGGTCTCGGGGTCGAGGTATCCCTCCTCCAGCAACCACTCGGCGAGCGCGCGCGGGTCGTCGGCGATTGCCTCGCGAAGCGCGTCTCGCTGGTCCTGGGTGAGCGAGTCGATGGCATCTCTGAGCCCGTCATCCATGCTTGCCTCCGTCGGCACTCGGACCGACGAGTTCGATAGTGCGTTCGTTTCGGAACGTCTCGTCGTAGAGTGCGAGTTCGTGGCGGTACTGTTCGCCCCGCCAACTGATACCGTTGTCGAGCGCACGCGCCCGGCGTGGCTGTTCGGGGACGGGACTGCGCCCGTGGGGGTAGTAGGCGTGAATCCCGTGACTGAACGTGAGGTCGCCCGGTGAGACCCCCAGCGCTTCGACGAACTGCTCTTTGGTCTTGCTCGCACCGTCGATGTCGGTGCTGCTGGGCATCGTGGAGGGCTGGGTGTTGGGGTCGTCGGTCGGCGGGTGCGTGTGGACCCGGACGACCTGTCCCGGCGGACGGGCCGCGCCGCTGGCGACGTGCTCTGCGATGCGGCGGCCATAGGAGACCAGGCGGGTGCGGGTTGCGGTCTCGTACAGCGACGGGTCGTCGAGCGCCCAGAGGTCCTGCGGTGGCCGTCCGGTCTCGCCGGTCAGGACGTACGCCGTCTCGACGCGCTGCTGGGCCCCGTTTTTCGCGCGTATCTCCAGCGCCTGCAAGATTGCCGGGTCCGTCGGCAACAGCACCGTGTCCGAGTCGACCCGTGGATACTGCGACGGTGGGTCCGCTGTCTCCGTCGCGGTCGGTTTCGAGCCCGTCCCGCCCGTCCTGCCGGTCACCGACGGACTCACCGCCGTCTCGCTCGCGTCGTCGCCGCCTTCGACCGGGATATCGTGGGCCGCGAACCAGCTCCCGTCTTCCAGTTCGTCCAGAAAGCCCGTCGGGTCGCCCTCGGTGACCGTCACGCCGTCGGCGTCGTCGACGCCCTCGACTGTCGGCTCCTCGCCCGAGAGGTCGATGCTGACGTCGGGGTCGTCGTCTTCGTCGTCGTCACCCAGAAAGCGGTCGAACAGGCCCATGATACCTACTTCGAGATGCCGATTTTGACGCCGTCCGAGCGAGTGGCGACGGCCACGATGGCCAGGACGACGAGGGCGAAGCCCCCGAAGGCCAGCAGCATCGTGCTACTCAGGAGGCCGCCGTCGCCCCCGTTGGCCCCGCCCGTCGAGTTGTCGTTGCCGCCGTCGCCACCGTCGGGGGTGCCCGGCGTGACCGGGTCCTGCACGTCGAAGGTCAGCGAGATGCCGTCTATCTCCCGGCTCATGTCCTGGTTGCCCTCGGGCCAGTAGGTGATGTCGGCGGTCACCGAGCGGTCGCCCGTGTTCTGCGAGTAGACGTTCGCGCGGATGTCGCGGATTTCACCAGGGTCGACGGTGAACTGGGCGGTCGCCAGCCCCGCACCGCTGGAGACGACGTCGCTCGACCCGGAGATCGTCATCCCCGACGGCACCGACATCGTGATGGAGACGACGACCGAGCAGGACGCGTCCGCCGCGACCTGGAAGCCGCCGGAAATCTGCCCCGGCTCACCGCTCGCAATCGTCTGCTGGGGCGCGTACAGGCGCGACTGTGACAGCTGCGGCTCGTCGGGCCCCGGCTGACACGCGGTCTGCGTCGCGGTCTGCGTCGCAGTCGCAGTCGCCGTCTCGGTCGCGTTCGTCTGCGCAGCGACCGTCCCCGCGAACGACCCCGCGAGCACGGCGAGTACCACTGCGACGACGAGCACTGCCTTCGCCCGTGTGTGAATACGACTCCCCTTCGAGTCCTTGCCAATCATCTGTAGGTAATCCAGTTTTACCTACAGGTACTGGCTACTTAATTCTTACGAGTAAAAGTTTACTCGTTAACCATTACGCGTACAGACGGGGAGAATCTTCAGCGGCGGCGATACCGCTGCAGTGCCGCGAACACGAACAGGCTCGCCAGCGCGAGCGCGACGGTGAATCCCGGGCCGCTGCCTCCCGGGGGACCGGTTGCATCGGTCGACTGTCCGCCGGTGTTCGAGTCCCCCGGCGTGCCGATGTCGAGCGCGAGCGAACTGTTGCGGACGGTGTAGACGTCGTCCGGGTTGGCGACGGGGTAGTACCGAATCGTGTACGGCACGGAGACCTGTTTGCCGTAGAGGTCCTGGTCGACGGTCACGCCGACGCCCATCCGCTCCTGTTCTCCGGGGTCGACGGTGCCGTAACTGACGACGCTGCTCGTGCTGGCCTCGCGGACGTTCCTGGCCTGCGTGACCAGCATCCCGTCGACCGGTTCGAGGACGAACTCCACCCGCGCGGTGCGGTCGTTCGACTGCGGGTTCTGGACGGTGAGCGTCAGCAAGGCAGTCTCCCCTTGCCCCGGTTGCAGCGTCGTCTGGGTCGACTGGTTCGTCACGCCGAGGTCGGTCGCGAACCGGCTGGCAGCGACGGTCCAGTCGTCGACGGCGCGACCGCCGTCGGCGTCGACTGCGACGGCCGAGACGGTGTACTGCCCGGACTGGTTGGCGCTGAACTGGTAGGTCGGGCCCGTCCCGACGGGCGAGTCGTCGACGTACCACCGGTACTCGATGGCGGTCCCCTCCGGGTCGGTCGCCTCCACACTGAACGGGAGCGTCGTGCCGGAGCGTACCGTCACGTCCTCGCGGTCGGGGACCGCGGTTTCGAACTGCGGCGGCCGGTTGCCGGTGTTGACGAGCCACGTCTTCTCGGTCTGCGTGCCGTGGCCGTCGGCGACGCGGGCCGTCACCGTGTGCCGCCCGGGCGTCGAGAAGGAGTGAGTCCCCACGACGCTCGTGCCGTTTGTCGTGTTGCTCACGACCGTCCGATAGAACGGCGTGGTCCTGTTATCGGCGAAGTACTGGACCGAGACCGGTGTCGTGTCGTCGTTGACGACGACGGCCTCGAATTGCACCTCCTCGCTCGACGTGACGGTTCGGCTGGCCTCGCGAAGCATGACGCGGGGCTTGTCGTTCTCCACGATGACGTCGAAAGTCGTGCTGTAGTTGGAGCCGAACTCGTTGGTGACAGTAGCGGTCACCGTGTGCCGGCCGATGCGCCGGAGCGGTCCGATGGTCGTCGTCTGCCCGACGTACTCGGTCCCGTCGACCTCCCACGAGTACTCGAAGTCGAGGTCCCGCGTCCCCCGGTCGGCCCCCTGCCCGTAGAGGGTCACCGTCTCGCCGGCCTCGATAGTTGTCGACCCGGGCTGTAACTCCGAATACAGCGGCGGGATGTCGATTACTCGCAGCGTGAACGACGTCTCGGCGTCGACGCCGCTCTCTGTGTCGACGGAGACGGTGACCGGGACCTCCCGTTCCTCGTCGAACGAGACGACGGCCGACCGCCCCTGACGGGTCCGGTCGCCAATCTGCCAGGCGACGTCCTCGACGTCCCCGTTGCCGTTCGAGGACACGTCCGCCTGGAACTCGATGGGTTTGCCGGGACGCACGACGTCCCCGCTGGGTTGCTGGACCGTGATGTCGGGAATCGCGTTGACCGAGACCGTCCACTCTTCGAGTGCGTCGCGCGTGACGCCGGTGTAGTCGGAGACCCTGGCTTCGACGGTGTAGGTCCCCGGGCCGTACCGCGTGCCGTCGAAGGTGAACTGCCGGTCGAAGCCGACCTGCTGGCCGTCGACGTACCACCGGTAGGAGAGGTCGTCGTCGGGCGTGTCCGGGTCACTCGCCGCCACCGAGAGGGTCCGGGTCTCCCCCTCGGGGATCGTGACGTCGTCGCTCTGGGGGTCCCTGTCGTGGATAGACGGCGGCTGCAGGATGTCCAGCGTCCACTCGCGCGACGCGCTGTCGGTGAGGCTGTCCCCGTCGGTGACGCGGACCCGGACGGTGTGGGTCCCGGGGCGATACTCGTCGGTGAACAGCCTGAGGGAGTCCCCGATGGCTTCCCGCTGGCCGTCGACGGTCCAGACGATGCTCTCTTCGGTCAGCGTCGAGTCCGGGTCTCTGGCGGTGACGTCGAACCTGACGCTGTCGGCGATGTTCGTCGTCGTCCGGTTCCGGGCGGGGTCGTAGCCAGTAATCTCCGGCGGGTGGCGGACCTCGACGCTCCAGGTCCGTCGGTCGGTCTCGCCGTTCTCGTCCGACACGACGACCAGTACGGTGTGGTCGCCGTGGTCGTACGTGTCGGCGTCGAAGAAGAACTGGGTCGAACCGCTCCGTTCCAGCCGGTCGTCGACGTACCAGTTCACGGTGAGGTCCTCGGGGTCCGTATCCGGGTCGCTGACCGTCACCGAGAACGTCTCGTCGTCGGAGAGGGCGAGTTCGAGCGCGCGGTCGTCGCTCGGCGAGGAGTCGGTGATTTCCGGCGGCTGCGCCGGTGCGGCAAGGGTCGCCCCGACGCCGACCACGAGCACCAACAACACGACGCCACCCACCTGAGACGAGTTCATAGATACGGTCGCTGTCGTGTTCGATGTAGAGCGTGCCAGACGTATATGTTTTGAATCATCGATTTCTCGTTGTCAGGTCCGGCTCCACCTGCCAGATTGTGACAGTCAAGTGTCATCAAATCCCAGCTGTGAGACAGGTCTGTCCCGCCACGACAGCACGCCCGGAGCCACCGGAACGTGTCTGCCAGTTCTCACGGCTGATACTCATGCAGATATCTAGAACCTCCGCTTATCCTCTCTATCGAGCTACGTTCGAGTATGAGAGACAGGGTAACACTCGACCGATTCGACCTACGGCCGAAGCTGATACTCGCGTTCGTACTCGTCGCGATACTCGTGGGCGTCACGGGGTTCGTCGGGTACACCAGCGTCTCGACAGTCGACGCCGAACTGGAGTCCATCGTCCACGACGACGTCGCCGAAGCCGACGCGGCGATGGAGATGAAGTTCGACCTCGAATCCGAGCGCCTCGCCTTGCACGAAGTAATCACGGGGGAGATGGAAGCCGCCGACGATTTCGAGAGCTCGCAGGCGGACTTTGCGGAGTGGTACAACACCCTCGCCGAGCGTGACGACCTGACCGAGGACCAACAGCAGCTGCTCACGGAGATGAAAGACGAGCACCTGACGGCGAAGGAGACGGGCGAAGAGGTCATCGCAGCGATGCAGGCGGGCAACGAGGACGTCGCCAACCAGAAGATGGACCAGCTAGACAGCGTCTACACGGAACTCGAAGAGGACACCGTCACCTTCGAGGAGGCTGCTGACGCGAAGATGGAGGCATCCGTCGCGTCGGCAGCGGCGACGACCAACAACAGCCACCTGCTCATCATTGGCTTCGTCGTCGCGGCGTTCCTCGCCGCGGTCGTCATCGGCCTGTTCGTCGCCGGGCGCATCACGACGCCCATCAAGCAACTCTCCGAGGCGTCACAGGCGATGAGCGAGGGCGACCTGACCGCCGAAGTCGACGACCACGTCGAGAGCGACGAACTCGGCCGGATGAGCGACTCGTTCCAGCAGATGCAGACGAACCTGCGCGAGGTCTTCGGTGAGGTCGACGAGACGAGCAGGAAGGTCGCGACCGGCGACCTCTCGCTGAACGGCGACGAGGACGTCGCCACCGACTACCCCGGCACCTACGGCGACGTGATGCAGAACTTCGACGACGGCATCGACGAACTCACCGGGAGCCTGGGAGAGATAAAGGAGAGCAGCGCCGCACTCAGGGACGGCCAGCTAGACCAGCAGGTCGAGACGGGCCGTCCGGGACAGTACGGCACCGTGCTGGAGGACTTCGAGGCGGGGACCCGACAGCTCTCGGAGAGCTTCGGCCAGATTGCCGACGCGAGCGAGGGCCTCAAAGACGGCGACCTCGACCAGCGCATCGACACCGCATACCCCGGCGAGTACGGCGACGTACTCGGCAACCTCGAAGACGGCATCGAGCAACTGAGCGCCAGCATCCAGACCGTCCAGGCGATCGCCGACGACGTCGCGGCCTCCAGCGAGGAGGTCACTGCCAGTTCGGAGGAGATAGAGAAGGCGAGCGACGAGGTGGCCGATTCCGTCGAGGAAATCGCCCACGGCGCGGAGCGACAGAGCGAACAACTCGAAGAGGTGGCCGGCGAGATGAACGACATGTCCGCGACTGTCGAGGAAATCGCCTCCTCGGCCGAGGAAGTCGCGGCGACGGCGACGACGGCGGTCGACCGCGGCGAGACCGGCCGCGAACACGCTGCCGAGGCCTCGGGTGAAATCGAGTCCATCGAAGCCAAGGCGGAGGGAGCCACCTCGCAGGTCAAGGCTCTCGACGGCGAGATGGACGAAATCGGCGAAATCGTCGACATGATTACGGAAATCGCCGAGCAGACGAACATGCTGGCGCTGAACGCGTCCATCGAGGCCGCCCGTGCCGGCGAGGCGGGCGAGGGCTTCGGCGTCGTCGCCAGCGAAATCAAGTCCCTCGCCGAGGAGGCAGCGCAGGCGACGACGGACATCGAGAACCGCATCGAGGCGGTCCAGGCGACGACCGACGAGACGGTCACGGAGATGCAGGAGATGCGCCAGAGCGTCGAGAGCGGGGCCGAAACCATCGAGGAGGCCATCGAGATGTTCGACGAAATCGCGGACGCCGTCCAGGAAGCCGAGGGCGGCATCACGGAGATAAGCGACGCCACCGACGACCAGGCCGCCAGCAGCGAGGAGGTCGTCTCCATGGTCGACGAGGTCTCCAGCGTCAGCCAGCAGACCGCCGCCGAAGCGAGCAACGTCTCGGCCGCCACGGAGGAACAGGCCTCCTCGCTGGCCGAGGCCTCCGAGAACCTGCAGGACCTCACCCACCTCGCGGACGACCTGCACGACCAGGTCTCTGACTTCGACGTGCAGGACGACCACTCGGGCGAGCCCCGCCACGGCGACCGGGACGACCGCGGCGACGACGCACCGTCCGGGCCGACCAAAATCGAGCCGGGGACGGAACTCTCCGCCGAGGCCGACGGCGGGCGCGAAGCGCCCTCGGACCGCCCGCGACTCGACGGGAGGAACAGCTGATGGCGACCGCCGACGTCGACGTCGCGGTCCCCGACCAGGTGCTCGTGTTCACCCTCGGCGAGGATCGCTTCTGCGTCGCCATCGACGCTATCGACGAAATCGTCACGGCCGGCGAGGTCAGTCCAGTCCCGGACACCCCCCGGATGGTCGAGGGCGTGATGAACCTCCGCGGAGAGACGACGACCATCGTCGACCCGAAGGTCGTCTACGGGCTGGCACAGACCGACGCCGACCGGCGCGTGATTATCTACGACGGTGACGGCGACGGGAAAGTGGGCTGGCTGGTCGACGACGTCCACCAGGTCGGGGAGCTACGGGACCCGGAGGTGGACCCGGCACCGGACAGCGAGTACGTCGAGGGCATCGTGAAGCAGGACGGTGAGTTCACGCTGTGGGTCGAACCGGCGCGGGTGAACGGTCGGCTCGGCGAGTGAGCGGCGGCCGTCGGCTGGTATCGGACCGCCCTGCAACAGCTATATTGCGGTCGGATTTTTACGACCAGCTATGGGAAACGACTCGACTGGCGGGGAACACCGTCTACAGGGACAGGACAGTCCCGGCAGCGAAGGCCCCGGAACGCTCGCCTTGAGCGAGGCGGAGGGGTTCGTCGGCGACACACTCGGACTGCGGGGTGAGGACCTGCCCGCGAACGAACAGTTCCAGGTCGTCTGGAACACCGTCGACGGCGAGTGGGGCACGCTGCGCGCCCACGAGGTGACCGGGCCGCAGTACCGCCCGCGGACGGAGACGATAGCGACCGTGGAGACCGACGCATCCGGAACCTTCGGGACGGAGTGGACGGTGCCGGAGGACTACGGCGGCGAACACCGCGTCGAGGTGGTCGACGCGAGCGACGAGACCGTCGCCGCCGCCACCTACGAGATTACGCCGTGGTTCGAACTGGAGGAGACCACCGCGCCGATGGGTGGTGCGTTCACCATCCGGGGGTACGGTATCGGCCCGGACGTCATGATAAACAACTACCAGGTCGCCTGGGACAACAGCTACGTCGGGTACATGACCGGCGTGCAGAACCGCGGGACGGCCACGGCCGAACTGCGGGCAGTCGGCCCGCCGGGCGAGCACCGCGTCCAGATATGGCGCGGCTACCGCGGGATTCCCTTCCTCCAGAACAACACCCAGTCGCCCTACGGGACGGTCTCGAAGGGTCGACAGACCGCCTGGACCGTCGAGGTGACCGAACCCGAGGACACCCCGGTGACCGCCTGGGTCGACCCGCTGTTCGACGAGAGCCCGCTGTCGGTCCACTACCCCGACCTCGACGAGGACACCGCGGCGACGCTCGATATCACGCCAGAGTGCGGCCAGGCGGGGACGACGGCAGTCATCACCGGCCGGGACTTCCCGCCGAAGGAGGAGGTCGACCTCATCTGGTACACCCACGAGGGGCACAAGCCGACGGGGAAGTTCGCGCCGCCGGACCCCAGGGTCGAACCGGAGCGACGGCCGGACATCCTGCCCACCGTCACGACCGACAGCGACGGGTCGTTCCAGGTCGAGGTTGAGATACCGGTCGACCTCGGGTCGACGCGGCCGATAACCGCCCGGGTCGGCGGGAAGGAGGTGGCGGTCACGGGCTTCATGCTCCAGCCGGCAATCGAGACGTTCTCGCCGACCAGCGGCCCCGCCGGGACCGACATCGAAATCGAAATCTCCGGCGTCGGCTGGACGATGTACGAGATGGCGCCGATGTTCGTCTACGACAACACGCCGCTGGGCTACGCCTGCGGGCTGAGCGAGAAGGAAGACAGCACGACCATCGACACGGTGTTGCAGGCGACGGGCGAACCCGGCTGGCACTTCATCGACGCCTACCCGACCATCTTCAGGATGGACGACGACGAACCCGAGTTCGAACTCAAGGCCCACCTCTCGTATCTGGACAACCATCCGGTCCGACCGCTGCCGGCCTGTCACTTCGCGTTCGAGATTACCGAGTGACGCCGGCCGTCGGTCCGCGACGGGCCCGCAGCCGCCCGAAACCGTGCCGCACGACGTGGTAGCAACCTCCACAAGAATTTTGCGCGATTGCGTACATGCGGAGGTATGGCCAAGTCGATACGCGTTCTCCACGTCGACGACGACCCGGACTTTCTCGACTTGGCCGGGGAGTTTCTGAGGCGGACTGACGACCGCCTCGACGTCGAGACGGCGACGAGCGCGGACGAGGGGCTGGAGTGCCTCGCCGGGACGGACGTGGACTGTATCGTCTCGGACTACGACATGCCCGACCGGGACGGCATCGAGTTCCTGGAAGCCGTCCGTGCGGAGTACCCGGACCTCCCCTTCATCCTGTTCACGGGGAAAGGCAGCGAGGAGGTGGCGAGCGAGGCCATCTCGGCCGGCGTGACCGACTACCTCCGGAAGGAGAGCGGGGCCGACAAGTACGCGCTGCTGGCCAACCGCGTCGTCAACGCCGTCGAACGACACGCGGCCGAGCGGGAGGTCGACTGGCACCAGACCGTCCTCGGGAACATGGACGAGGGCGTGTACGTCGTCGACGAGGACTGCGTCCTCCAGTTCGTCAACTACCGGGCCCAGGAACTCGACGGCGTCTCGGAACTGGACTGGACCGGACAGCCACTCTCGTATCTCGCCGAAATCGACCTCCTCTCAGAGAGCGAGGTCGGGTGGATGCGGGAGGGAGTCGACAGCCTGCTCGCCGGCGAGAGCGACGAGGTGCGCATCGAACTCGAACCGGCGGTCCCGGCAGCGACGGAGACCGTCGAACTCCGGTTGACGCCGCTCGACATCCCGGGCGAACCCGACCTCGTACTGGGAACGACCCGTGACATCACCGACCGCAAGCGCGACGAGCAGGAACTGCGACGGTACGAGACGCTCATCGAGGAGACGACCGACATCATCACGGTGCTCGACGACGACGGCACCATCAAGTATCAGAGTCCGTCGGGCGAGCGCATCCTGGGGTACGACTCCGGGGAGGTCGCCGGCACGGTCGCCTTCGAGTACATCCATCCGGACGACAGGGAAGCGGTGCGCGAGACGTTCCGAACCCTCGTCGACAGTGCCGACGACAGCATCGAGCGCCTCGAATTTCGCCTCCGCCACGCCGACGGGTCCTGGCGGTGGCTCGAAGCGGAGATAAGCACCGAGGTGGAGGCGCTGGACGGGTACGCAGTCACCTCCCGCGACATCACCGACCGCAAGCGCCGCGAGCGCGAGCGCGAGCGGTACGCCGCCATCGCCGACCACATGGCCGACGGCGCGTTCATCATCGACAGCGACCGCTGCGTCGAACACGCCAACGAACCCGCGATGATGCGGGCCGACACCTCGCTCTCGGACGTCACCGGCACGCCCGTCATGGCCCTCGCACGGGCGATGTCGGCCACCGACGCCGACGCCGACCGGTTCGAGCGGGCGCTCGACAGCGTCTTCCAGCGCGCCGGGACCGACGACGACACGGAGACGGTCGAACTGGACCTGGCTCTGCCCACCGGCGAGATGACCGGCGAGTACAACATGGCACCGGTCCGCATCGACGGCGAGTGGAAGGTCGTGGCGACGGTCCGCGACATCACCGACCGCAAGCGCCGCGAGGAGACGCTGGGGACGCTCCACGAGGTGACCCAGGACTTCATGGACGCGACCGACAAGCAGTCCGTCGCCGAGCACGCTGTCAGGACGGCGTCGCAGGTGCTGGACCAGCGCATCACCGGCCTGTGGCTGTACGACGGCGAGGCCGACGCGCTCCAGCCGGTCGCCATCTCCGACAGAGGGACTGACCTCTTCGAAGCGCCACCCACGTTCGAGCGCGGCGAGGGGCTGGCCTGGCGCGCCTTCGAACGCGGCGAGGTCGGGGTGTACAACGACCTGTCGGAGGAACCCGACCGGTACAACCCGGACACGCCGATTCGACGCGAGATGGTGCTCCCGCTGGGGGAGTACGGCGTCATGGCGATGGGCCGGACGACGGAGGGGAAGTTCGAGGACCTCGACCAGGCGCTGGCGCGGATTCTCGCCAACACCGTCGAGGCGGCGCTGGCCCGCGCGGACCGCGAAGCCGAACTGCGCACCCAGCACCGGGAACTCCAGCGCCAGAACGAGCGCCTCGACGAGTTCGCCTCTGTCATCAGTCACGACCTGCGCAACCCGCTCCAGGTGCTCGAAGGGTCGCTGGAACTGGCCGAGCAGACCGGCGACAGCACCCACTTCGAGCGGGCGCGACAGGCCATCCAGCGGATGGATCGCCTCATCACGGATTTGCTGACGCTCGCCCGCGACGGCGAACCAACGGACGTCGGCCCGATCTGCCTGGCAGACGTCGTGGAGGACTGCTGGCAGAATGTTGAGACCGACGACGCCAGCCTCGCCGTCGAGACGACGCGGGTCGTCGAGGGCGACCAGAGCCGCGTCAAGCAACTGCTGGAGAACCTGATTCGCAACGCCGTCGAACACGGGGGCTCGGACGTGACGATAACCATCGGTGACCTCGGGGACCACCCCGGGTTCTTCGTCGAGGACGACGGCCAGGGGATTCCCGAGGCCGACCGCGAGCACGTGTTCGAGGTGGGGTACTCGACGAGCGAGAACGGGACCGGCTTCGGCCTGAGTATCGTCAGCGATATCGCCGAGGGCCACGGCTGGACGGTCCGCGCCACCGACGGGAGCGACGGCGGCGCACGGTTCGAAATTACTGGCGTCGACCAGACGGAGTGACCGACGGCGAGAGCGCGCCGGACACCTGATTTCGGGCGAGGCGGACGGTGACACGCAGTAAACAGGAAACCAGTTTACTATAAATAACATAACAATTTTATCGTTATCATTAGTGAATTTCCTATGGCTCAACACCACGGTTTGAGCGAGCACAGGGGGATGAACGAGGCAGCGATGACCGACAGCGGGCGGGTCCGCAGTCATCGCTTCTCGAACCGGTTCGCACACCTCACACCGTACGACCGCGCCGAGGAATTCCTGCGAGCGCTGGGGGGCGTCGGCACCGACGGCGACGGCGACCTCGATGGCCCGATGCTCGGCGACCCCGCGACCGAGGAGGCAGCGGACGTAGACGCCGGCATCGCCTTCTTCGGGCAGTTCATCGACCACGAGATTACGTTCGACCCCACCTCGTCGCTGGAGCGGGAGAACGACCCGAACGCGCTGGAAAACTTCCGGACGCCGGCGCTTGACCTGGACTCGGTGTACGGCAGCGGCCCCGAAGTGCGACCGTTCCTCTACGACAGCCGCGAACCGCACGACGCGAAACTGCTCACCGGCCCGGCGGCCGACGCCGACCCGACCGACGAGTCGGCCCCGCGGGCGGCACGCTTCGGCGCGACGGATCTCCAGCGCAACCGCCAGGGTGCGGCGCTCATCACGGACCCGCGCAACGACGAGAACGTCGTCATCTCGCAACTGCAACTGGCCTTCATCAAGTTCCACAACCGCGTCGTCGACTACGTCCGCTCCGGCGACGGGGCCCACCTGCTCGACGAGGAGGAGAGCGTCTACGACACCGCCCGACGGCTCGTCCGCTGGCACTACCAGTGGATCGTCCTCCACGAGTTCCTGCCGCAGATCTGCGACGGGTCGGTCCTGGACGACATCCGGTCCCGCGGACGGTCGTACTTCCTCCAGTCCGACAGCCCGGTCTCGATTCCGGTCGAGTTCGCGGGCGCAGCCTACCGCTACGGCCACAGCCAGATTCGCGACCGCTACACCGTCAACGACGACACCGAGGACGTACAGTTCTTCCCGGGCCCCGACCCCGAGAACGTCCGGCCGGTGATAGACATGATGGTCGCCGCCGACGGAGCCGGAATGACCGCCGACAACATGGGGCCGCCCGCGGACGTCTCGGGCGCGAGCGACGCCCCGAACCTCAACGGCTTCGGTCCCGTCGGCGACGACCTCGTCGTCGACTGGTCGTACTTCTTCGACCACCAGCCCGGGACCGACGGCGCGGGCAAGGTCCAGCCAGCCCGCCCCATCGACGCGGCGCTGCCGCCGGCCCTGTTCCTGCTGCCGTTCATCAGTGAAGGCCCGAAGTCCCTCGCCGCGCGGAACCTCCTCCGCGGGAAAGCGCTGGGCCTCCCGTCGGGGCAGGCCCTCGCCGAGGAGATGGGCATCGACCCGCTGGACAACGACGAGTTGCCCCTGCCCGGCGGGCAGTCGTTCCAGGAGTACCTCCAGTCCGTCTACCGCGGTGCCGACACGGAGGCACCGCTGTGGCTCTACGTCCTCGCGGAGGCCGAGCACCAGGAGGACGGCCACCGCCTCGGCGCACTCGGTAGCC
Source organism: Salinibaculum sp. SYNS191 (assembly GCF_037338445.1). NCBI lineage: Archaea > Methanobacteriati > Methanobacteriota > Halobacteria > Halobacteriales > Haloarculaceae > Salinibaculum > Salinibaculum marinum. The sequence continues at coordinate 2,873,103 of NZ_CP147838.1, read as the reverse complement.
GCATCGTCGGCGAGGTCATCCGGGGGATGGTCGACGCCGACGAGCGGGCGTTCGTCAACGAGGACCCGGAGTGGACGCCGGCGCTCTCCCGGCCCGTCTCCGGCGACGAGGCCGGCGGCTCCGAAAGCGCGGAGACGCCGTACCGGCTGGCCGACCTGCTGCACTTCGCGACCGGGCCAGCGCCGGACGGACTGACCATCCACGAGGTTGACGGCGACGGGAGCGGGTCGGCACCCGACACTCCCGACGACGACCCGACCAACGGGGAAGCGGTCGTGCTCGACCACACCGGCAGCGGCGAGCTTCCCATCGACGGTTACACCGTCGACTACGAGGAGCAGTCAGAGACCATCTCCGGCGAGGAACCGGTCGCACCCGGCGAGCGCGTGGTCGTCTACACGGGCGACGGGCCGGACGACACAGACGACATCGACGAGCGGGCCATCGCGCTCGGCCGCGGCATTGCCGCAGTCAACGACGACGGCGACACCGTCGTCGTCCGGACGCGGACCGGCGAGGTGAGCGCCTACGCCGAGTACGCGGGCTGAGCGGTTCGAGGACCCGAACCCTCAAGACGGGAGCCGAACTATCCGCCGGCAATGGACGTCAGCATCATCGGCAGCGGGTACGTCGGCACGACGGTCGCGGCCTGTTTCGCCGACCTCGGCCACGACGTGGTCAACGTCGACATCGACGAGAGTGTCGTCCGGGCGATTAACGACGGCGACGCGCCGATTCACGAACCCGGACTCGACGACCTCGTCGCGGCCCACGGCGGCGACGACCTGCGCGCGACGAGCGACTACGACGCGATTCGCGAGACCGACGTCACGCTGTTGGCGCTTCCGACGCCGAGTCACGACGACGGGAGTATCGACCTCGCCGCGATGAAAGCTGGCGCTGAGGCGGTCGGCGAGGCCCTCGCCGGGAAAGACGGCTACCACCTCGTCGTCGTCAAGAGCACCGTCGTCCCCAGTACCACCGACGGGACGCTCGCGCCGCTGATTGCAGATGCCTCGGGGAAAGTAGAGGGCAAGGACTTCGACGTCGCGGTCAACCCCGAGTTCCTCCGCGAGGGTTCTGCCGTCGAGGACTTCCGCGAACCCGACAAAATCGTACTCGGCACGACCGGCAGCGAGCGCGCACTCGAACGCCTCCGGACTCTCTATGCGCCCATCACGGACGCTCAGGACGCGGCGGTCGTCGAGACGGGCCGCAGCGAGGCCGAGATGATAAAGTACGCCAACAACGCCTTCCTCGCCGCGAAAGTCAGCCTCATCAACGACCTCGGGAATATCTGCAAGGAGTACGGCGTCGACGCCTACGAGGTCGCCGACGCTATCGGGCTGGACGACCGCATCGGCGAGCGCTTCCTCCGGAGTGGGGTCGGCTGGGGTGGCAGCTGCTTCCCGAAAGACGTCGACGCGCTCCGTGCGGCCGCCCGCGATGTCGGCTACGAACCGCTGATGCTCGACGCCGCAGTCGAGGTCAACGACCGCCAGCCCGAGCGCCTGCTCGCGCTGCTAGACGACCACGTCGACGTGGCTGGCGAGCGCGTCGCCGTCCTCGGACTGTCCTTCAAGCCGGGGACCGACGACGTGCGCAACTCCCGGGCGATTCCCGTCATCGAGAGACTGCAAGAGCGTAGCGCGACAGTCGTCGCCTACGACCCCGTCGCTGCCGGGGAGATGCGCGAGCACTTCCCCGACATCGAGTATGCCGACAGCGCGGCCGACGCGCTGGCGGGAGCCCACGGTGCCGTCGTCGTGACCGACTGGGACGAGTTCGCGGCGCTCGACGGGGAGTTCGACGCGATGGCCGACCCGGTCGTCGTCGACGGCCGTCGCATCGTCGACCGGCGAGACGGGGTTACTTACGAGGGGCTGACGTGGTAACGGGGTAAGTCGCGGGACTGCGAACCAAACGAATTATACGAGTTACCTTTCGAAATCCCGATACTCGACATGAAACTCCGCGTCCCGTTGCTGCCGAGAAGCGTCCGCTGGGCAGCAGTTCTCGCGGTCGCTGCGTTCATCTTCTACGCGTCGATCCTTGGTTCGCCGCCGGAGACGGCACTGGACGACCTGACGTTCAGCCTGATTCCCCTCGACAAGTGGCGACACTTCCTGGCGTACGCAGCCTTCGGCGGCGCGCTGGCCTACGCAACGACGAACTGGAACGTCGAGCGCCGTGTACTCGCCGGCGGTGTGTTTGCGACAGTCGTCCTCTACGGAATCGGCATCGAAGTCGGGCAGTCGCAGATACCCGAACGCTACTTCTCGCTCGGCGACGCCTACGCGAACGCACTCGGTGGCGTGCTCGTCCTCCCGTACTACCTGCTCCAGCCGTATCTCTCCTTTACACCGCTCCGGTCGTGGCTCCAGTCGGTCGCGGGGAGCAGCTAGCGACCGGACACAGCAAGCGACTTGACCGCCCGTCACCCAGACCCGCCCATGCGCCAGTTCCTCGTCGTCGGTCACGACGCACCGACGACGCCCGACTTCTCGCTCGACGACCTCCCCGGTGCCGGGCGACTCGACGCGCTCTGCCGGTGCGTCACCGCCGCGCTCCTGCTCTCGCACGACATCCGCGAGGATGTCCGGGTACGTGTCGTCCTGAACGACGAGTTCACGCTGCGATTCGAGGGCGGCGAAGTGCGACGTCTCAACCCGGACGAGCGCTCGACGGCAGCCCTGTTCCGGACGGCACTCGACCAGCGCGAGGAGGCAATCGGACACGTGCCGGTCGAGACGTCGCCGGGCGTCTATCTCACCCGGCGCGGGACCGAAGCGGCCGTCTCGGCTGCTGCCGAGGAGGGGACCGTCGTCCAGCTCCACGAGGACGGCACTCCCGCGAACGCGGCGGACCCACCCGCCGACCCCGTCTTCGTTCTCTCGGACCACCGGGACTTCACCGACGCGGAGGCCGAACTCCTCGACGACGTTGCCGACCGGCGGGTCCGACTCGGACCGGAGCGACTGCACGGCAACCAGGCGATTACGGTCGCGCACAACTGGCTCGACACCGACGGCTGGACCGCGTTCTGACAGACCCCAAAGACGCCAGCGGAAGGTGATAGCAAGCCAAAATGTCTATACGCCAGTCCGGTGAAGATGCGGGCCATGGGACTGTTTGGCCGGCTCAGACGCGGACTCGCGCTGACGAAGGACAGTATCGGCGTGCTGAGACACAACCCGTCGCTGCTGTCGTTCCCGCTGGTCGGCGGGGCGAGTGCGCTCGTCTTCCTCGCGGTGTTGCTCGGGACGACCTACGGCGTCATCGGCGTTCCGGAGGACGAGGTGGTGGCCGTCGGCCTCCTCTTTGCCGTCTACTTCGTCTCGACGTTCGTCACCTCCTTTTTCACCGCCGCGCTCGTCTCCGAGACCCGACAGGCCTTCGATGGGCGACCGCCGGACTTCGGGCGCGGGCTCGCGGCCGCCTGGCGCGTGAAGGGCAAACTGGTCGTCTGGGCAGTCATCGCCGCGACCATCGGCGTCGTCATCAGGGTCGTCGAGTCCTCCGATAGCCGCATCGCGCGCGTCTTCGCCTGGGTGTTCAGCGCCGCCTGGTCCGTCCTGACCTTCTTCGTCGTCCCCGTCGCCGTCCTCGAACCGGACGTCGGCCTGACCGGGATGTTCAGACGGAGCGGCAGTACGTTCCGGGAGACCTGGGGCGAGTCGGCCATCGGGATGGTCGGCCCCGGCGTCATCGCCTTCCTGGTCTTCCTCGTCGGCGCCGGCGTCGGCTTCGGCATCTTCACTGCGACCGGGAGCGCAATCGCCGCGGGAGCCGTCGTCGCGGTGTTCGTCGTCCTGGGGTTGCTCGTCGCGGCGACGACGAAAGGCATCATCAAGACCTCGCTGTACGTCTACGCGACCGAGGGAAAACGCCCCAGCGAGTTCGCCAGCCGGGACTTCGAGCGACTCGGCGAGTAGTCGAGACTCCGCGGTTTCGCAACGGTTAAACCGCACCGCGGCCACCTCCTGCATGCGGGCCGGTGGGGTAGCTTGGTATCCTTCGGCCTTCGGGTGGCCGTAACCGCAGTTCGAATCTGCGCCGGCCCACTTTTCCCGCAACGCAACGTGAGGAGCGGTAGCGACGAGCGTCTGTCGTGGGTGTGAAATACACGACAAGCAGATTCGAGCAGACGAGACGAGCGAAGCGAGTCTCGTCGTATTCGACTGTCTGCGCCGGCCCACTTTTCCCGCAACGGTCCTCGAAGCTAGAGCAAGGACTCCATGAGGAAAGAGAGCGACTCGACTGTGACGGACCCGCCGAGCGATGCCCGCGTCTGTGTCGTCGCCGTACGACCGGCGACCTTCGAACGGTGTCGCGGCGGTATCTATCCTGCACCGGAGTCCTACGACCGGACGCGGCGGTCGTTCGACTACCTGGCGTTCTACCGGACGGCACCCGTCTCGGCGATTACCCACTACGCGGCAGTGACGGGGCGCGTCGAACAGACGCGCGGTGCGGCCGGGCCGATGGACGAGAGCGACTGGGCGGCGACCATCGACCCGTTCGCCGACGCGGAGACAGTCGTCGTCTTCGAACTCGGGACACTCCGTCCACTGGAGACGCCCGTGGAGAACGACCGGAACGGGGTCCGCGGCGCGTGGTACTGCACGGTGGGCGACCTGCAGAGTGCAGACACGCTCTCGACCCTGGCGGCTCTGGCGAGGGATTGAAGCGCTCGTCAAAATCAAGCGTGGCTGTCATTACGACGTCGGCAGTCGACAGTCCGCCGATACAGACGGGACAACCGTCGGCCATTCTTGCCGACAAACGGGCTCCCACAGCCGCGCTCGAATAAGTGTTGGTCATTCGTTATGAACAGTACGAAGGCGACACAGTTTTTACGGACGGCATGTTGGTCCCTGTCATGAACTGGAAGCCGTCGGCAGCCCCGTCGCAGTTGAACTCGTGTGACTGTGGGAGCGACGACGTGGAAGAGAGACCGGACGGACTCGTGACGGCGTACCGGTGCGCCGACTGCGGGACCTCGCTGGGCGACATCACGATGGGTCACGAGCCCTGACTGGCGGGCGGTCGCGGCGCTTTTTGTCCTTCGCCCGGAACGTGACCCGATGACAGATTTGCAGTGGGAGACGCTGGACGACGAGGTCGCCTACGCCTGTGAGGGGTTCGACATCGTCAGAGAGCGCGTCCGCCTCCCGAACGGCGAGGAGACCGAGTTCGACCACCTCTCCGACGCCGAGAGCGTCGTCGTCCTGCCCTTTACCGCCGACGGGGACGTCGTCGTCATCGACGAGTGGCGGCAGGCGGTCAAGCGACGAAACCGGGGACTCCCGGCGGGCAACGTCGAAGGCGAAGAGGACCTCGACGCGGCCGTCCGGCGGGAACTCCGCGAGGAGACGGGCTACCGGGCAGGAGCGGTCGAACACCTGACGACGATGGAACCGGCCAACGGCTTCTCCGACGCCGTCTTCCACTACTACGTCGCCCGCGACTGCGAGGCGACGGCCGAACAGGACCTCGACTACAACGAGTCCATCGACGTCGAGACGGTTGCCTTCGACAGCCTCGTCGCGGCCGCCCGCGAGGGCGACCTGCGGGACGGACGGACCGCCTTCGGCGTCGTCTACTACGCGCTGTTCGAGGCGGAGTTCGGGACCCGGTAGGTCGCAAACGCAATCCTTACCGCAGGGCCTCTCCGAAGGGGAGTCAATGCGAGAGGTCTTCGAGGTGCGGGACTACGACGCCGCCGGCCGGCGGGGAGAGTTGACGGTCCCCCGTGCGGGCGTGACCGTGGAGACGCCGGCGCTGCTGCCGGTCGTGAACCCCCACGTCCAGACGGTGCCGCCCGCACAGCTCGAGGACGAGTTCGGCGCGGAGATTCTCATCACGAACAGCTACGTCCTCCACAACAGCGACGAGTTGCGCGAGCCCGCGCTGGAGCAGGGCCTGCACGACCTGCTCGACTTCTCGGGGGCTATCATGACCGACTCCGGTTCCTTCCAGCTCGCCGAGTACGGCGAGATTACCGTGACGACCGAAGAGATTCTCCAGTTCCAGCACGACATCGGCTCCGACATCGGGACGCCGGTGGACATCCCGACGCCGCCGGACGTGCCCCGCGAGCAGGCCGCCGAGGAACTGGCGACGACGCAAGAGCGGCTCGAAGTCGCCGAGACGGTCGACACCGGTGACATGCTCGTCACCGCGCCCGTCCAGGGGTCGACCTACCCGGACCTCCGCGAGCGGGCCGCCCGCGAGGCCTACGGGACGGACCTCGACGTCTTCCCCATCGGCGCGGTCGTGCCGCTGATGAACGACTACCGTTTTGGCGACCTCGTGGACGTCGTCGCCCCGGCGAAGCGCGGTCTCGGCGAGAACGCGCCGGTCCACCTCTTCGGCGCGGGCCATCCCATGATGTTCGCGCTCGCGGTCGCGCTGGGCTGTGACCTCTTCGACTCCGCCGCCTACGCGCTCTACGCCCGCGACGGGCGCTACCTCACCGTCTCGGGCACCGAGCACCTCGAAGACCTCGACTACTTCCCCTGCTCCTGTCCGATTTGCAGCGAGCACACTCCAGAGGAGGTCCGAGACGTGGACGACGACCGGGAACGCTATCGCCTGCTCGCCGAGCACAACCTCCACGTCTCCGTCGAGGAGATGCGCCGCATCCGGCAGGCGCTCCGGCGCGGGAACCTGCTGGAACTGGTCGAACAGCGCGCCCGCGGCCACCCGGCGATGCTGGACGGCTACCGGACGCTGCTGGAACACAGCGCGCAACTGGAGACGACCGACCGGGTCGCCAAAGAGGCCTTCTTCTACCTCTCCAGTGAGAGCGCCCGCCGGCCCGAGGTGTTGCGCCACCACCAGCGATTGGAACGGCTGGAGTGTGAGGGGGCGGTCCTGCTGACCGAGGGATCGAACAGCGACGACTTCGACGAGTGCTGGAATCTCGTCCCGCCGTTTGGCCCAGTCCCGCGGGAACTTGCGGAGTCGTACCCCCTCGGCGCGGAACTGCCGGAGCGGCGCGACCGGGCGGCATACGAGGCTGCCGTCGAAGGCATCCGGCGGCTGGTGGCGGCGAATCCCGACACCGAGTTCACGGTGTTTCACACCGGGTGGCCGGACGACGTGCTCGGGGGGATTCCCGAGGGCGTGCGCGTCGAGGTGCTGGGGAAGAGAAGGGAGTAGAAGACCGCCTCAAATCGGGTCGCCTTCGTCTACACTGTGTCCAGGCCCGCTGAATAGAGAATTTGGTCGATGTCGTCCTCGTCAGTTTCGACGCCGGAGCTAATTCGACCTTGCTTCATCATCGCCTTCTCGTCGTCTGAAAGGGGGACCATCACAACCTCCAGTTCCGTTTGGAAGATAGTTAACGCTACTGCTGAACGACACGATTTCCCTCGTTCATTCTGAATTGTTGCTGAGACGCGACTTGCGGCCGAAAGTTGAAAAGTCAGTATACCGGAGTATACGATATGGGAAGCACCGACGAGATGACCACGATGAAGGTGCCGTCGTGGTTCAAGGACTGGGTCAAAGCCCACAAGCGCGGCGACGAGACGATGTTCGAGGCGTGGCAGCGGATCTCCGGTGGTCCGCATCCGGGAGAGGTAGCTGGGATTCTCTCCGACGAGGACGCCGAGACGATGCTCGACCGAATAGAGGCGAAGGCAGAGAGTGCCGCTGCATCGAAGCGCGACCTCCGGGACGCCTTCGATGATTCTTGATACGAATTTCCTGATTCGTCTCTATCAGGGGGAAGAACGCGCATTCGAAAAGGCGTTAGAGATGCACGAGCAAGGCGAAATTCCGCGCGTTCCGTCGCCTGTGATTCAGGAACTCGAATACGGGGCAGCCTTTCTCGACGATGAAGAACGTCGACGGAAGGTGCGGAACGTCTCCCGGATGTACCCGAAGGTGGACATGACGTTGTTCGACCACAGACGGGCGGGGAAGCTCCACGCACGAGCAGACAGGGCAGCCTCGGGAGACGACGCGGGAATCGACGGTATCGACCCGATGATTGCGGCGATTGCCAAGCGGTACGACGAACCCGTGCTGACGGAGAACGCCGACGATTTCGAGGCGCTCGGCGTCGAGATAACGGAGTGGTAGCCGGAGCGACTCGGGCAGACACGGAAGATAGTTGGGCGCGGACCGCCGACCGGTGTGCATGACCGACTACTTCGAGGTCCACGAGCGCGACGGGGCCGCGCGCGTGGGCGAACTCCGTCTCTCGGACCCGCTTCGGACCCCGGCCGTGGTCGACGACGTCCTGCGCGACGCCGGGAGCCTCTGGCCGGAGGAGCGTGACGTGCCCGACGGCGACGAGTCGACGCTGACCGTGCTGCCCCACCGGGCGTTCCCCGGGGGGACCGCCGACGAGGTGCAGACTGCCTTCGCCGTCGACTACCCCGATGTGGACTTCCCGAGCGCCGCCGTCGTGACGCCGGACACCGCAGCGAAGGCGACGGACAGCGACGCCGACGCCTACGTCCTCTCGAACGCGCAGGAGATCACCGGCCACGCCCGGGCGTTCGTCGGTGCCACCACGCGCACGCGCGAGAACATCCCGCACGACACCGCGCTGTACCTCGCCGGCGTCGCCACGCCAGCCAACGTCGCCACGCTGGCCTACGCCGGCGTCGACCTGGTGGACACCGACCGCGCCGTCGTGAAGGGCACCCAGGGCAAGTACCTCACCACCGACGGCGAGCACTTCCTCGAAGACCTCGACGAACTCCCCTGCGCCTGCCCGGCCTGCCAGCAGTCCGTCGAGGAGTTCGACCGCGAGGACTGCGTCGACCACAACGAAAACGCCCTCCGTGCCGCGCTCGCGACCGTCCGCCAGCGGATTCGCCGCGGGCGTCTGCGCGACTACATCGAGGGACAGGCCCGCCACGAGCAGTGGCTCACCGCCACATTCCGCCGCCTCGACCAGCAGTACGCGTACCTGGAACAGCGCACGCCGGTCCTGCGGCGGGCCGAGATTACCGCCGCGACGGAGGACACGCTGCGCCGCGTCGAAATCCAGCGCTTCGCCGAGCGCGTCACCCAGCGCTATCGCTGCCGGTTCGACAACCCGCTGGTCATCGTCCCCTGCTCGGCGAAGAAGCCCTACAGCGAGTCCCAGAGCCACGGCCAGTACCACGACGCCACCCAGTTCCGCGCGCACACCGTGTCGATGACCTCCCCCATCGGCGTCGTCCCGCAGGAACTGGAACTCACCTACCCCGCCCAGCACTACGACTCCGTGGTGACCGGTCACTGGTCGGCGACGGAGAAGGAGTTCGTCGCGGACGTGCTGGAGGCGTACCTGCAGCGCAACGAGTACCCGCGCATCATCGCGCACGTCCCCGGCGAGGGCTACCGGGACATCTGCGAGCGCGTCGAGGACTCCCTGGGACTTGACTTCGAGTACACCGTTTCCGACCACCCGACGACCACCGAGTCGCTGGCGAATCTCGCCTCGACGCTGTCGGACGAGTTGAAGTACGGCAAGCGCGAGCGCCAGCACAACACGCTGAAAGCGGTCGCCGACTACCAGTTCGGCGAGGGTGCCGGTGACGCGCTCTTTTCCGACATCCGCGTCGGCAGTCGCTACCCGAAACTCCGGGCGCTGAATCGCGACGGCGAGCAACTGGCGACGCTCGTCGCGCAGTACGGCGTCCTCTCGCTGACACTCGCGGGAGCACGTCACTGGGTCGACAGCGACGCCCCCACGAAGCGCGTCGAAATCGACGACTTCGTCCCCCACGGCTCCGTCCTCGCGCCGGGCGTCGTCGACGCCAGCGAGGACATCCGCGTCGGCGACGAGGTGGTCATCGACGGGCCGCAGGCCTTCGCCGTCGGCCGCGCGGAGATGTCCGGCCCGGAGATGGTGTCGAGTACGCGGGGCATCGCGAGTACGGTGCGCCACGTCGAGGAGACGTAGCCGACTGACAACAAGACCCAACAGGCCGCGGGGTGAACGTATCCGCATGGGTACCGACTCCGACCCGCCGGGGCCGTCCGGGCTGCCGCTGGTGGGCAACACGTACCAGTTCGCCTCGGACCCCCTGCAGTTCTACGAGGAGACGGCGCGGGAGTACGGCCCGGTCGCCCGCTACGAACTCGCCGGCGACGAGTTCTACCAGGTGAGCGACCCCGACCTCGTCGAGCAGGTGCTGGTCCACGACAACGAGAAGTTCCGGAAGGGCGAGCAGTACCACGAGGCGCTGGGGCCGGTGCTGGGCAACGGCCTGTTGCTCAGCGAGGGCGAGTTCTGGCGCGAGCAGCGCCACCGGATGCAACCCGCGTTCAACCCCGACGCACTCGACGAGTACGCGCCGGTGATGGTCGAGTACACCGAGCGACTGCTCGATAGCTGGGCCGACGGCGAGGTCCGCGACGTCCACGGCGACATGATGCAGTTGACCGTCGAAATCGCCGCACAGGCGCTGTTCGACGTTGACATCCGGGCCTACGAGTCCGACATCGCCGACGCACTGGCGACGGTGATGGACCGCTCGGAGCAGCGGCTGACCCGTCCCGTCGACATCCCCGACAGCGTCCCGACGCCGACGAACCGCCGGTACCGGCGCGCGCTGTCCGCACTGGACGACATCGCCGCCGAAATCGTCGCCGACCACGACGCCGGCGGCGACGACGTGGTGTCGATGCTGCTGACGGCGAAAGAGCAGAGCGACGCGCTGGACGAAGAGCAAATCAAAGACGAGGTCGTGACGCTGCTGCTGGCCGGCCACGAGACGACCGCGCTGGCGCTGACTTACACGCTCTTCGCGCTGGCGACGAATCCCGAGCAGACCGCGAAGCTGCAGGAGGAAGTCGACGACGTCCTCGGCGACCGGTCACCCACCGACGAGGACATTCCGGACCTGCCGTACACACAGCGGACAGTCAGGGAGGGGATGCGGGTGTACCCGCCGGTGCAGGGCGTCATCCGCGAGACGGCGGAGCCGGTGGAACTCGGCGGGTACGCGTTCCCCGCGGGGACCACCGTCTCGATGCAACAGTGGGTGCTCCACCGCGACCCCCGGTTCTACGACGACCCGGAGGCGTTCCGGCCGAGTCGCTGGACCGACGACTTCGAGCGCGACCTGCCGGCGTTCGCGTACTTCCCCTTCGGCGGCGGCCCGCGCCGGTGCATCGGCGACAACTTCGCGAAACAGGAGGCGCGGCTGGCGCTGGCGACGATGGCGAAGGACTGGGCGGTCGAACCCGTCACCGCGGAACTGTCGTTCGCGCCGTCGATTACCCTGCGACCGGACGAACCCGTGAAACTGCGGGTCCGTCGGCGGGAGTGAGTGACGGCGAGAACCGACAGCGCTCAGACCTGCGGTGGGTCGACGGGCTCGTCGGCTGCCTCGCGCCAGGAGTGGGTCGGCTCCCAGCCGAGCAGCCGTTCGGCTTTCGCCGTCGAATAGGCCGACGCGTCGCCCTCGACGGTGCAGTCGTCGGGGAGGTCGCCGTAGTAATCTTCCACGAGTTCGGCCAGCGGTTCTCCGAGCGCGTTGTCCGGCGCGACGCAGTTGAAGGGTTCGTGGCCGTCGACGGGCTCTGCGAGTGCCGCCTCGACCATGTCCACCACGTCGCGGACGTCGACGTAGGACCAGTAGTTACCGGCCCCGGCCGAGCGGTCCGCGACGTAGTCGTCGGCCCGGCAGGGATAGTTGCCGGGTTCCTGAATCCACGATGGGCGGATGGAGGCGACGGAGACGCCGTCCCGGCGGGCGACGGTCTTCGCTATCTCCTCGGTGACGACCTTCGAGAGCCCGTAGGGGTCCTCAGGCCGGAGCGGGTGGGACTCCGTGACGGGGAGTTCGTCGGGCACCGGCGTCTCCGCGGCGAAGAAGAAGCCGTAGGTGCCGTCGGAGGAGGCCTGGACCACGTCGGCCCCGACGCGGCCCGCCGCGGTGAGGACGTTGTGCGCGGCGAGCGTGTTGTTCTCGTAGAGGTCAGTCCCCGGGTGGTTGCCGGCGACGGGGATGGCCGCCCAGTGGACGACTGCGTCGGGGTCGAGTTCGGTGACGGTGTCGAAGACGCCCCCGGCCTCGGTGAGGTCCAGCGCCCGGTAGTCGACGTCGGGGTGGCCGTCCTGTCCGGGGTGGGTCTGGTCGAGGACCGTGACCGCGTGGCTGTCGGCGAGTCGGTCGACGACCCAGCGGCCGGAGGTCCCGCGGCCGCCGGTGACGATGATGTCCATGGCCCCACTGCGGGACAGGCCGTCGAAAAGGTGGTGGTCGACGCCGGAAGACGGAGACCGGCAGGTCCTGTCACCGCAGGGACCTGTTGGGCGGAAACCGATTGCAGTGGGCGGGACTGCAGCCATCTTCATTTTTATGTGCCCGTGGCCACTCCGGGGTCGTATGACATCACAGATTGTGCTGGCTCTGCTGACGGGAATTTTCGCTGGAGCCCTGTTCAGTGCCGTCGAAGTGCCGATGCCAGCACCGCCGAGTCTCGCCGGGATTCTGGGAATCGTCGGCCTCTTTCTCGGCTACAGGGCGGTCGAGTGGCTGGGGTACACTATCGACCTGCCGGGCGTGCTGGGTAGCCTCTTCTGAGGCCGTTCGTGGACGGCCCGAGACGGAGCGGAGACGGGTCAGACGAGCGACACTGCGGGTCCAGAACCAAGTGCTTAATTCCCGACGCTCGATACCTACAGGGGATGTCACCCACCGAGCACGGTTCCGACGACCCCCTGGCGTGGGCGCGCGATTACACACCGATTCTCGAATCCTTCCGCGAGGAGTACGGCGAGAACCAGCCGCTGGACGGCTACACCGTCGCCTTCGCCTCCCACCTGGAGGCAAAGTCCGGCGTCACCATCGAGACGCTGCGGGCGGCCGGCGCCGAGGTGCTGTTCGCGCCCAGCGAACCCCAGAGCACCCACGGCGATGTCGTCGACGCCCTGGACGCCCAGGACGGCATCACCGCCTTCGCCTGGGAGGGCATGACCGACGACGAGTTCGACGAGGCCCAGCACGACCTGCTCGAACACGAACCCGACTTCATTCTCGACGACGGCTGTGAACTCATCGCGAAGGTCCACGCCGAACACCCCGACGTCGCCGCGCAGGTCATCGGCGGCGGCGAGCAGACTACCGCCGGCATCACCCGCCTCGAAGCGATGGAGGAGGAGGACGTCCTGCAGTTCCCCGTCTACGGCGTCAACGACACGCCGATGAAGCACTTCTTCGACAACGTCCACGGCACCGGCGAGTCCTCTCTGACGAACATCGCCATCACGACGAACTCCATCATCTCCGGCAAGGACGTCGTCGTCGCCGGCTACGGCTACTGCGGCCGCGGCATCGCCAGCAAGGCCCGCGGGATGGGCGGCCAGACCATCGTCACCGAGGTCGACCCCCGCAAGGCCCTGCAGGCGCACATGGACGGCCACCGCGTCATGAGCATGGACGAGGCCGCCGAGGTCGGCGACCTGTTCATCTCCGCGACCGGCAACCGCGAGGTCATGCGCGCCGAGCACTTCGAGCAGATGCAGGACGGTGCCATCCTCTCGAACTCCGGGCACTTCGACGTCGAAATCGACCTGCCCGCACTCGAAGAGATGGCCGAGGAGACGACCACCCCGAAGGAAGGCGTCACCCGCTATCACATGCCCGACGGCCGCCGCCTGAACCTGCTGGCGGACGGCCGCCTCGTGAACCTCACCGGCCCCTACAGCCAGGGCCACCCCGCCGAGGTCATGGACACCACGTTCGCGATGATGTTCATGGCGGCCTACGACATGCTCGTCGACGGTCCCGACCTGGAACCGGGCCTCTACAACATCCCGGACCGGCTGGACCGCGCGGTCGCGGAGCGCAAACTCGACACCCTGGGCGTGAACATCGACGAGTTCACCGAGAGCCAGCAGGCCTACACCGAGGAGTGGGAGCACCCCGACAGCAGTTTCTGAGGTCGCAGCGCCGTTTCCGTCCGACTGTCACCGTTCTGGTCCGTCCCACTGTGTCACCTCCACGAGGTTGCCGTCCGGGTCGCGGAAGTACAGGCTCGTCGGCGACTCGGTCACCGCGACGTCCCGGTCGGCCAGTCGTCGGCTGATGCGGTCGGCCTCGGCCTCCGAGACGCGAAAGGCGAGGTGCGGGTCGTCCAGATTCCCCGGATAGTCGGGAACCGCATCCGGGTTCGCTGCGAGGTTGAGCCACTGGTCGTCGGCGATTGCCAGCCAGAAGTAGGTGGCTGTCTCGATGGTCTCGGCCGGGTCGTCCGGACCGAGCGGTTCGAACCCGAGAACGCCCTCGTAGAACTCGACTGCGCGGGGGACGTCGGAGACGGCGACGCCCGCGTGGTGGAACCCTTCGACCATGTGCTTGCCTCCCGTGCGGAGGCACTTCAGCGTTCGTTCTATATGGACGATTCGCTGTCAAGAATCGGCTGTAGGGCCGGTTACACGGCTATATTTGCCAACGGTTCCCAGTAATTGACAAGGTATATCTGTTACCGCTCTCTGCTCTCGTGCATGTACTCTCGCCGGGACGTACTGAAAGCGAGTGGCGTGGGACTAACAATCAGTCTGGCGGGATGTTCTGGGGACGGCGGCGACGGTGGCAGCGACGGCGGCGACGGTGGCGATGGCGGAGACGGCGGCAGCGACGGTGGCGACGGCGGCAGCGGGGGCAGCACGTCGATGCCGGGCGAGGACATCAACGTCGGGATGATATACGCGCTCGGCGGCCTCGGTGACCAGTCCTTCTCGGACGCCGCCAACCGCGGCATCAAGAACGCCGAGGAGGAGTACGGCGTCTCCTTCCAGAACGCCGAACCCCAGAGCAGCGGCGACTTCGACCGGTTCCAGAAGCGCTTCGCGCGCTCGTCGAGCCCGGACTACGACCTCATCGTCTGTCTCGGGTTCGAGCACGTCGCGCCGCTGCAGGAGAACGCACAGGCGTACCCCGACCAGAACTGGGCGCTGCTCGACGCGGCGGTCGACCAGCCCAACGTCGAGAACTGGGTCTACGCCGAGCAGCAGGGGACCTACCTCGTCGGGCGCGCCGCGGCCCAGCTATCCACGATGGACTTTTCGGCCGGCGGCGGCCAGACGGACCCCTCGAACACGACGCTTGGCTTCGTCGGCGGCGTCGAGGTACCCGTCGTCCAGGCCTTCGAGGCTGGTTTCCGGGCCGGCGCGAAGAGCATCAACGAGGACTTCGAGGTGCTCAGTAGCTACGTCGGCGGCTTCTCGAACCCCGGCGAAGCCGAGGAAACGGCCCGCTCGATGATAGACCAGGGCGCGGACGTCCTGCTCCACGGAGCCGGGGCCGGTGGCTCCGGCGTCTTCAAGGCCGCACAGGACCGCGGCGTCTTCGCCTTCGGGGCGGACCAGCGTCAGTCCGAGACCGCGCCGAAGTACTCGGACGTCATCCTCGGCAGCATGATAAAGGGCGTCGACACGAGCGTCATGCAGGCCGTCGAACACGTCGTCAACGACAACTTCCAGGGCGGCGAGACGTTCGAACTCGCCGCCGGCGAGGGCGGCTTCGAACTGCTCTGGGGCGTCGACATCGGCGACCAGATTCCACAGGAGATCAAGGACGACGTGGAGTCGACGAAGCAGGAGATCGCCGACGGGAACATCGACGTGCCGACCAAGCCGTCCTGAGCGCTTACTAGACGCAGTTCATGAACCCGGCAGTCAGTCTTCGGGGAATCACCAAACGGTTCCCGGGTGGCGTCGTCGCGAACGACGAGGTCGACCTGGAGGTCGGCGAGGGGACCGTCCACGCACTCCTCGGGGAGAACGGAGCCGGCAAGACAACCCTGATGAACGTCCTCTACGGCCTCTACGAGCCGACGGCCGGCGAGATACACGTCGGAGACGAGCGGGTCGACTTCGACTCGCCCCAGGACGCCATCGAGCGCGGCATCGGGATGATTCACCAGCACTTCACGCTGGTCGGCCCGATGACGGTCCGGGAGAACATCGCGCTCGGGTGGGAGCCGGTGAAGTACGGCGGTGCCAGGGTCGACGACAGTCGCATCGCCGACGCCATCGAGGACCTGAGCGAGCGCTACGGACTGGCGCTGGGCGACGTGACCGACGCCCCCGTCGAGGAGTTGAGCGTCGGCGCACAACAGCGCGTCGAGGTGGTCAAGACGCTGTACCGCGGGGCCGACGTCTTCATCTTCGACGAGCCGACGGCCGTGTTGACCCCCCAGGAGGTCGACGAACTCTTCGGCGTCTTCGAGGAACTGACCGCGCAGGGCAAGACGATAATCTTCATCACCCACAAGCTCGGCGAGGCGCTGGAGGTGGCCGACGAGATTACCGTCCTCCGGGACGGCGAGCGCGTCGACACCGTCGACGCCGCCGAGACGACCCAGGAGGACCTCGCGCGGAAGATGGTCGGTCGCGAGGTGTTGCTCGACGTCGAGAAGACGAGCACCGACCACGGCGACCCGCGGCTCACCGTCTCGAACCTCTCGGTCGAGGACGACCGGGGCGTCGCCGCGGTGCAGGACCTCGACGTGACCGTCCGCGCGGGCGAGATATTCGGCATCGCGGGCGTCGACGGCAACGGCCAGACCGAACTCATCGAGGCCATCACCGGCCTGCGAGACGATGCCAGCGGCAGCGTGCAGTTCGACGGCGACGACGTCACGGCGCTGTCACGCCAGGAGCGACTGGGGCGGAACCTGGCGTACATCCCCGGCGACCGCCAGGAGCGGGCGCTGGTGCTGGACTTCGACCTCGTGAAAAACGCCGTTCTCGGCAGTCAGCACCGCGAACCCTTCGCGAAGGGCGGACGCATCGACTGGGGGCGGGTCCGGGCCCACACCGAGGACATCATCGAGACGTACGACGTGCGCCCGGCCAACCCCAACGCGACGGCGCGGTCGCTGTCGGGCGGGAACCAGCAGAAGTTCGTCGTCGGCCGGGAGTTCTCGCGGGACCCCGACATCGTGGTCGCCGCCCACCCCACCCGCGGCGTCGACATCGGGAGCATGGAGTTCATCCACGAGCGCCTGCTGGCGATGCGCGACCAGGGGGTTGCCGTCCTGCTGGTGTCGGCGTCGCTGGACGAGATTACGCGGCTGTCGGACCGCATCGGCGTGATGTACGAGGGGGAGTTCGTGGACGTCGTACAGCCGGAGAACGTGACCGAGGAGGAGCTGGGACTGATGATGGCCGGTGAGACACCCGAAAGTGACGCGGGAACGAAGGTGCAACGCACGTGAGTGAACAATGACAGACGACGGGCAGACCCGCATCGAGCGACTGCTGGGGCGTTTCGTCGGCCTCTCGGGCGGCGAGCGCGTCCTCGTCAGCGTGGCGGCCGTCGGCGTCGCCGTCGTCGTCGGCATGCTCGTGATACTCGCGGCCGGCTACGGCGCGAGTTGCGGGACGCCCAAGTTCTCGCTTCTCGGCGTCTCCTTCTGTTACGACCCCGTCTCCGTGTTCACGGTGCTCTTCCAGGGCGCGTTCGGCAACGTCTTCAACATCGCGCTGACGCTCCAGCAGATGACGCTGCTGCTCTTTACGGGCCTGAGCTTCGCCATCGCGTTCCGGGCCGGCCTGTTCAACATCGGCGCGCAGGGGCAGTTCGTCCTCGGCTCGCTGGCGACGACGGTCACCATCCTCTGGGTCGCGCCCCTCGTCCCCGACGGCACGGTCGGCAGCCTCGTGTTGATGCCGCTCGGACTCGTCGCCGGCGTCGTCGTCGGCGGGCTCTACGGGTGGCTGCCGGGCGTCCTGAAAGCCCGCTTCGACACCAACGAGGTCATCTCGACGCTGCTTCTGAACTTCATCGCCACCGCCGTCGCCTACGTGCTCGTCGAGCGCTTCTTCAACGACCCGTCCATCCAGGGGACCATCACGCGCGCGATTCCCTCCGCGGCGACGTTCAAACCGGTCGTCTTCCCGTCGAACACGAACTTCGCACTGCCGCTGTTTCTCTTCGCGCTGGCCGTCGTCGTCGGCGTCTACCTGCTGCTCCACCGGACGACCATCGGCTACGACATCCGCGCGCTGGGGACACAGACCAAGGCGGCCGTCTTCGGCGGCGTCGACGCCGAGTCCACGACCATCCTCTCGATGACCCTCGCCGGGGCCGTCGCCGGCATCGGCGGGGCCATCTACGTCATGATGGTCATCGGCCGCTGGCAGACCGGGACGCCACCCATCGGGTTCGACGGCATCGCCGTCTCGGTGCTGGCCGGGAACAACCCCCTCGGCCTCGTCCCCTCCAGCCTGCTCTTTGGAATCCTGGAGAGCGGCAGCCAGGCCATCCAGTTCAACCTCGGCATCCCGCGCCAGCTCGTGGGCGTGCTCCGTGGCCTCATCATCCTGCTCGTGGCAACGCCCGAACTCTTCCGCATCGTCGGCCGGACGCTGAACCGCCGTGACGTCATCGACCTCTCCGGGGGAGGGACGGAGCCATGAGCCGCCGCCGCGTCTTCCGCCGGGCCGGGAAGTGGGCCGCCGGTGTTGCGGTCGTCATCGCCGTCCTGTTCGTGCTGCGAGCACTGGCCCCCAGCGGGTCCGTTCCCGAGCAGATTCTCGACGCCATCCTCGACACCGGCTACGCGGGGTCGGTCCTGCGCGTGACCGTCCCCATCGCCTTCGCGGCCTTCGGCGGCATCTTCGCGGAGAAGTCCGGCATCATCAACATCGGCATCGAGGGCTTTCTCATCCTCTCGGCGCTGTCCAGCATCGTCGCCGTCCAGCGGTTCCTCGAGATGGGGATGGGGACGACGACGGCGCTGTGGCTGGCCTTCTTCGTCGGCATCCTCGTCAGCATCGCGGCCGCGGCCGTCTTCGCCGTCTTCACCATCCGCTACGAGTCGAACCAGGTCATCGCCGGCCTGGCCGTCTGGCTCATCTCGCTGGGACTCGCGCCGTTCGTCTCGCTCATCCTCTTCCAGAGCGTCAACAGCCCCTCCGTGGAGACCTTCGGCACCTGGACGATTCCGGTGCTCTCGGAGATTCCGGCCGTCGGCCCCATCTTCTTCGACGCCTCGCCGATGGTCTACCTGATGCTCGTCACGGCCCCGCTGGCCTGGTACGTGCTGAAGTACACCCGCCTGGGACGGCGCATCCGCGCGGCCGGCGAGAACCCGCGGGCGCTGGACACCGCGGGCGTCAGCGTGAGTCGCGTCCGCTACGTCGGCGTCCTGCTGTCGGGCGTGCTCTGTGGCATCGGCGGCGCGGGCTTCACGCTCGGGCAACTCGGCGTGTTCGTCGGCAACCTCGACACCAGCATCGGCGGCCGGGGCTTTCTCGGCATCGTCGCCTACCTCTTTGGCAACTACAACCCGCTCGCGTCGCTCGGCGGCGCGGCGCTGTTCGCCAGTTTCGACTCGCTGCAGTTCCGCCTCCAGCAGATTTCGGCGCTGGACGTTCCCAGTCAACTGTTCGGCATCCTCCCCTACGTCGTCGTGCTGGTGACGCTGACGCTCATCGGCCGGACGCGGATTCCCGCCGCGCTCGGCGAACACTACGACGACGAGGAGTAAGCGCGGTTCCGACGACCACGCGGACAGTCCAACCACTCATTTGATACCTTTAGATGGGGTGATGTCGTCGGGCTCCCCGACATATTTATCACCCACTTGTCTGAACCGTAGAGTACTGTTCGAAGATGAGCGGGTTCACGAGACGGTCACTGGTCAAGGCGCTCGGAAGCGCAGTCGCGGGAGCAACTGCCGTCGGGATGGCCTCGGCAGCGGACATCGAGGGGTCCGTGACGTTCGAGGACCAGACAGTCGGTGGGAATCAGGAGGTCGTCGTCGCGGAGGTGCGGGCGTCGGCAGACGTTTTCTACGTCCTGTCGACGCCCGGTCACGAAATCGAGTTCGCAAAGGGTACACTGCCGTCGGGGACCCACACTGACGTCACCGTGTCGCTCGGAACGGAACTCCAGGAAAATCAGAGCCTCGCGTTCACGCTGTACCCTGCTGGCGGCGGCAGTTCGATAACGAAAGACACAGCGAAGGTGTTTCCACACGGCGTCTCGTTCGTCGATGGAATGTCGGTGACGCGCGTCGACGCCGACCCCGACGCCGGGTTCAACTATCCGTACTTCCTGTACGGGCCGGCGACCACAAACGACGAAGCCGGGACGACGCCGCCGCTGCTCGTCCAGTCGAACAACACCGGCACGGCGACGGACGACTTCGCGGAGCACGAACGGAGCGCGAAGGAGAACGTCGACGGCGGATTGCCCCGGCGTCTCAGCGACAGTCTCGGTGTCCCGCTGCTGATTCCGGTGTTCCCCCGGCCGCGGTCGGACCCGGTCGACGGGAGCCACTACGTGCACCAGCTCGACCGCGACACGATGCAGGTTAGCGACGGGCCGCTGGAGCGGGTCGACCTGCAACTGCTCCGGATGGTCGACCACGCCCGCGAGAAACTGGCCGACGAGTACCACCCCGTCCGCGAGAAGATCATCATGAACGGCTTCTCCGCGTCGGGGAACTTCGTCGACCGGTTCACTGTCCTGCACCCGGAGCGCGTGCTGTCGGTCACCGCGGGTGGGCTGAACGGGATGGCGCTGCTGCCCACCGACGAAGTCGATGGGCAAACGTTGCGCTACCACGTCGGGACAGCAGACGTCGAGGACATCACCGGCGAACCAGTCGATACGGACGCGCTGGACGAGGTGAACCAGTTCCTCTACATGGGCGACGAGGACACCAACGACACGATTCCCTACGACGACGCGTGGACGAGCGACGAGTTGCGCCAGACCGCCCTCTCGGTCTACGGCGAGGACATGATACGCGAGCGGTTCCCGACCTGCCAGCGCGTCTACGACGAGGTCGGTATCGACGCCCAGTTCCGGATTTACGAGGGCGTCGGCCACACGCCCCGCCCGGCGCGAGAGGATGTAATCGAGTTCCACCGCCGGAGCATCGCCGGCGAGGACGTCAGCGACCTCGGCCAGAACATCCGCCCGGAGGCGACGGTCGCGGTGACGCCGGAGACGCCGCAGGTCGGCGAGTCCGTCGAGTTCGACGCCTCCGCGTCGCGGACCGTCGACGGGACGATACTCAGCTACACCTGGGACTTCGGCGATGGGTCGACGGCCGCCGGGGAGACCGTCACCCACGCGTTCACGGACCCCGGCGAGTACGAGGTCGCGTTCGCCTTCGTCGACGACTCGGGACTGGAGAAGACGGCCGTGGTCGCGGTGACCGTCGGGGACGGCGGCGAGGCGAGCGACACCGACGCGACGCCCACCCCGAGCGATGCAGGCACGACGCCGACGCCCGGGAACGAGCCGACGGCCACCCCCGGCAGTGCGAGCGCGACACCGGCCGAAACCCCGACGCAGACCGCGGGGGAGAACGGTCCCGGCTTCGGTCTCGTGAGTGGGCTGGCAGGCGTCGCTGGCGCGGGCACTGTCGGCAGGTGGCTCCGGGACGACGACGAGGAGTAGGAGCCAGCGCAGCCGCGACGGGGCGACGGAACAGGTTTCACGCTGGCCGCCGGAGTTTCGACAGTGCCCTCGTTTCGCGTCGGACAGCGCGCTCGCTGGGGACTCGTCGCCGTCGTCGCCGCGGCCATCCTCGTCGCCGCAGTCGTGCGACCGGGCGACGCCGGCCCGACGCTGGGACCGCTCGGCGTCCTCGGCCTCGACAAGTACCTGCACGCGCTGGCCTTCGCCGCGCTGGCGGCCACGCTGGCGGCCGCACTCGCCACGTCCTCTGTCGAGCGCCTGCTGGTCGTCGTGGTCCTGGTGAGCGTCGGCTACGGCCTCCTCGTCGAACTCCTCCAGTTACCGCTTGCCTACCGCTCGTTCAGCCTGCTCGACCTGGCGGCCGACGCCGTCGGGGCAGTCCTGGTCGCGCTTCTCTGGCGTGGCGGCCAGTGGCTCCGACGGCCCGACGCCGCGACGGCCACGGAGTGAGCAACGAAGCGGATATACGACTGCGTCCGCTTGTCTCCCCCAATGAGCAAGCCCAGTCCCGACGTCTACGAGCAGGGCCGGGGGATGGACGCCCACAACTCGGTGATGCGGGAGATACGCGCCCGCAAGGACGAGACCTACGACCCCCGCGAACCCACCCGCGTCTGGCTCGACGAGGACAACACGCCCGACGGCATCTACGACTCCCTGACCATCATCCTCAACACCGGCGGCTGTCGCTGGGCCCGCGCCGGCGGCTGTACGATGTGCGGCTACGTCGCCGAGTCCGTCGAGGGCGGCAGCGTCAGCCACGAGGACCTCATGGCGCAAATCGACGCCTGCCTGGACCACGAGGCCGACAACGCCGACGAACCGGCTGGACTCATCAAAATCTACACCTCCGGGTCCTTCCTCGACGAGCGCGAGGTGCCCGCAGAAACGCGGCGGGCCATCGCCGAGACCTTCGCCGACCGCGAGCGCATCGTCGTCGAGTCCCTGCCCGACTTCGTCGACCACGACAAGATCACCGACTTCACCGACCAGGGACTGGAGACGGACGTCGCCGTCGGCCTGGAGACGGCGACCGACCGCGTGCGCCGGGACTGCGTGAACAAGTACTTCGAGTTCTCGGAGTTCGAGCGCGCGGCCGCCGACGCACGCGACGCCGGCGCCGGCATCAAAGCCTACCTCCTGATGAAGCCGCCGTTCCTCACGGAGTCCGAGGCCGTCGCGGACATGAAACGGTCCGTCCGAAAGTGCGCCGACGTGGAGGGCTGTCACACCGTCTCGATGAACCCCTGCAACGTCCAGCGACACACGATGGTCGAGGACCTCTACCACGGCGACGGCTACCGGCCGCCGTGGCTCTGGAGCGTCGCTGACGTGCTCGAATCGACCGCCGACGCCGATGTCATCGTCGTCTCCGACCCCGTCGGTCACGGCAGCGACCGCGGCCCGCACAACTGCGGCGACTGCGACGACCGCGTCCAGCGCGCCATCAAGGACTTCGACCTCCGGCAGGACCCGTCGGTCTTCGAGCAGGTGTCCTGCGAGTGCGAGCGGACCTGGGAGGTCGTCTGCGAACGCGAGCGGAGTTACTCGATGCCGCTTTCCCGGTAGTCTACTCGTACTCGTAGAAGCCTTCGCCCGTCTTCTTCCCGAGGTCGCCCGCCTCGACCTTCCGCTTGAGCAGGTAGGCCGGCTTGTAGCGGTCGCCCAGTTCCTCGTGCAGCGTCTCGCTGGCGTGGAGAACCACGTCGAGACCGATGTGGTCGGCCAGTTCCAGCGGCCCCATCGGCACGTTCGTCCCGAGTCGCATCCCCGTGTCGATGTCCTCCTTCGTGGCGACGCCCTCGTCGAAGGCGCGGATGCCCTCGTTGAGCCAGGGCATCAGGATGCGGTTGGTGACGAAGCCGGGTTTGTCGTCGGACTCCCAGGTCGTCTTGCCCAGGTCCTCCGCGAAGGCGTGGGCGAAGTCGACCACCGCGTCGGCGGTCTTCTCGCCGACGACGACCTCCACGCCGCGCATGACGGGCGCGGGGTTCATGAAGTGGATTCCGACGACGTCCTCCGGGCGCTCGGTCGCGCTCGCTATCGTCGTAATCGAGAGCGTGCTCGTGTTCGTCGCCAGCACCGTCCCCGCCGCCGTCCGGTCGTCGAGGTCCGCGAAGATGTTCTGCTTGACCTCCATCTCCTCGACGACGGCCTCGACCACGACGTCGCAGTCCGCGAGGTCCGCGGCGTCGGTCGTCCCGGCGATGCGGTCGGTGACGGCACCGGCCTGCTCGTCGGAGAGCCGGTCGCTCTCGACCAGCCTGTCGAGACTGCGCTCGATAGTCTCGAAGCCGCTCTCGACGAGGTCGTCCTCGACGTCGCGCATGACGACGTCGTACCCGGCCATCGCCGACACCTGCGCGATGCCACTGCCCATCGTTCCCGCGCCGACGACGCCGACCGTCGCTATCGAGTCCAGGTCGTAGACCATGGCTGAGACCATCGGCCACTGCCACCCTAAGTCTGCCGGATATGCAGGGAAACCAACACGAACGGGCGCGTCGCAGACTCACCCGAGTACCGGAACGCATTTACAGAGTGCTGCGTCAACGACTGGCACATCCCGCCGCTGTCCCACACTTTCACTTTCACCGCGGTAGGCCCGCCTATTAGTATCTCCCCCGTCTACGGTGGTGTAGGGCTGGGAGCCCAATCCTGTCGGAGTACACGCCCGGCCGGAGTGTCACACGCTCCAGCCCTCGTTCCCTTCCTATCCCCTCGACGTGACGGAGCGACAGCGCCCGTCGCGCTATCGTCCCGGGAGGTCGAGTTTCCCCCGCGACCACAGCAGCCCCAGGCACGCGACCCACAGCGCTGCGGTCACGGGAAGTGAGTGACCGCCGGGGTCGAGGTCGACGCCGACGTACGTCCCGGAGAGCGGCGAGAGAATCGGAATCCCCATCGGCGTCGTCGCGTCGACGAGCAGTTGCGAGAGGTAGCCCACGAAGACGCCGCCCGCCGTCGCGCGGCCGAATCGGAGTCCCACGGCCGTCGCGACGCCGAGGGCGAGCGCACTGTGGGTGACGCCGCGGTGGGCGAAGGGCGGCCCGACCGACGCCGGGACCAGGAGGTCGACGTCCGCGACGACGCCACCCACCAGGCCCGCGCCGGCTCGGTCGAACAGCACCGCACCCAGAGCGTACCCGACCAGCGCGTGCGTCGCCAGCGCCACCGCGAGAAAGCCCGCGTGTCCACCGGGATAGGCGCTCACAGCGGGAGCCTCGCCGCGGAGGCTGATAAAGACGGTGACAGGCTGGCGGCCGCCGGCCTCACTCCGCGTCCTCGGCCGGTTCGTCGCCGTCGGCCCGGACCTCGGCGTCGCGGCGCTCGCGGTAGACCGGGAGCCGCAGCCCCACGTCCGGGAACCGCCAGCGCAGTTCGAGCACCGGCCAGACGACGGCGACGGCCAGTCCCAGTCCCACCGCGAAGAACTGCTCGCGACCCATCCAGACCGGCGCGACGTAGAGGACGCCGTTGACGACCCACGTCGGTGCCAGGCTCTTGACGAAGTCACTGACTCCCCCGAGCAGGCTGGGGCCGCCTCCGCCGTCGGCCCCGCTCCCGCCGGTCCGGGAAGTCAGCCCGAGGCTGGCCGCGCTCTCGCCGCCGGTGCTGTCCTCGCCGGTGCCGAACCGTTCCACGTCGTAGGGGTGAGCAAGCGGGACCGACCAGGCGACGGAGCCGTTCGGGGCGACTTCGAGCAGGCGGCTGCCGTGCGTGTCGGCGACCAGCGTGTTGCCGTTCGGGAGGCGGTCCGCGTCGCGGGGCCACTGGATGCGGCTGTCCGACCACTCCCACGTCCGCGTCCAGGTGCCGTTCTCGCGCTGGTACTCGACGATGCGGGCGTTTTCCGAGTCCGCCACCACGACCGCGGGCCCGCCCTCGGACGCAGGGATGTAGTCGGGGTTGTGTTGCTCGTAGAGGGTGTCGTGGTCGTCCTCCGCGCCCAGCGTCCAGTTCTCCTGGATTCCCTCGCCCGGTTCGATGAAGACCACCTGGTCCTGGTTGCGAAGGCTCGCCATCACGCGGCCGTCGGGCAGGAGGTCCACGTCGTTGAGGTGCGCCCAGTCCTCCGGGAAGGGGCCGCCGCCCTCGACGGGGAAGGCAGCCTGGGCCTGCCAGGCCCACTCGACGAGTTCCGTCTCGGTGTCGACCATCACCACGCGGTCGTCTATCATGTCCGCAATCAGGAGGTGCGTGTCGTTGACCCGCTCGTGGTCGTGCCACTCCGCGGCGTGCTGGCTCGCGTCGTAGCGGGCGTAGACGACCTCCGTCTCGCCGGTCGTGAGGTTCGCCCGCTCGACGACGTTCAGGGCACAGGGCGGCGACGAGCAGGTCGGGCCCGCCGTGTGGATGGTGTCCGTCGCGGCGTACTCGACGGTCATCGTCCCCGGGACGCGGTCGACGTCGAAGTACTTCGTGCGCGCGTCGTCGTAGTACAACCGGCTCCCGTTCGGGTGCCAGGCCATGATGGTGCCGTACCGGGCCGACTCGGTGGCGACGGTCACGTTCTCGCGCGGCGGGGCCGTCGGGACGTCCGCGGCGGTGCCGGAGCGCTCTGCGGTGGCCGCGCCGTAGGCCACGACGCTCACCGAGAGCACGAGCGCGGCGAGGAGGGCGACGCGGAGGTGGCGGCGGTTCATCGTGTGCAGGTTGGTTCCTCCCATGGTTTAAATGTACAGCGTCCGGCCGGCTATCGCTGGAGACGGGACAGCCACTCGCCGAGGCGGCCGGCGCTGCCCGTGACGACCCGGTCGGAGTTGAAGACGTACACGGCGAGACTGATTGCGCCGAGCGCGAAGACTGCCTCGTAGGCGACGCCGAGGTAGACGAACAGCGGGTCGCCGAACATCAGTTGTTTCGACGCGATGACCGGGTGGGTGAAGGGAATCGCGAACAGTACTGCCTGCAGCGGCAGCGACAGCGTTGTGAAGTCGGTGAACATCGTCGCGAAGGCGGGTCCGATAGCGAGAATCGACAGCGGGAGCAGCAGAATCTGCGCGCCCTGGCGGTCCCCGGCGAAGATGCCGAGCACGAGTGCCAGCGCCAGCGCGCCCACGACGGCGAAGAAGATGGCGACGCCGACGAGCGCGTAGTCGGCCGTCCCGAGGCTGAAGGCAGCGGGCAGGCCGCCACCCCCACCGCCGGTGATGCCCGACTGGTACTCGCTGAGCGCGAACGTCATGACGCCGGCGGCGAGGAGTCCGATGGCGGCGCTCCCCACCAGTTTCGCCGCGACGATGGTCCGGCGCTTGACCGGCATCGTCAGCAGCGTCTCCAGCGTCTTGTGCTCTTTCTCCATCCCCATCGAGTTGATGACCATCTGGCCGGAGAAGACGATGACCAGCATGATGATGACGGGGACGAACAGGAACTGCGAGGTGAACGCGCCGGAGAGCACGCCGGGGGACTGGCTGATGCGGGTGCCCTTGACGTCGGTGGTGTAGCTGGTCTCGACGGGGCTAAGTTCCTGGGCGGTGGCCCCGGTCACGTTGAGCGTAATCTGGGCGCTGGCGGACTGGAGGATGGTCTCGACTTTCCCCGTGGAGGCGATGCCGGTGAGGCTCACGCTGTCGACGACCGAGTACAGCCGGACCTGCCCGCGCTGGCCCGCCTCGATGCGCTCGGTGAAGTTCTCCGGTATCACCACGAGGGCCGTCCCACCCCCGTCCTCGGTCGCGTTCAGTGCCGCCTCCGGGTCGGTGCCGCTGCCGCGGTAGACCACGTCCGCGCTCGCGTTGTACGTCGCCTCGACCAGGTCGCCGTAGCGGCCGTCGTCGTCGTCGAGGACGCCGACTTCGGGCGGCTCCGAGGCCGCCTCGTCCAGGCCGCCAAAGCCCTGCCCGAGCGCGATGAAGATGATGGGGACGAACAGGATGGGCAGGATGTACTGCGGGCGCAGCAACTCGCGCATCTCCTTCCAGACGAGCCGGAAGAACGTGTTCATGCTGTGGCCTCCAGGAAGGCGTCTTCGAGGTTCTCGGTGCCGTAGGACGCGACCAGTTCCGACGGCGAGCCGGTGTCGACGATGCGGCCCTCGTTGAGCAGGCCCACCCGGTCACAGAGGTACTCCACCTCCAGCATGTTGTGCGAGGAGAGGATGACGCTGCGGTCGCTGCCGGGGTACTCTTTGATGGTGTCGCGAATCTGGCGGGCGTTGCGCACGTCCAGGCCCGAGGTGGGCTCGTCGAGAATCGCCAGTTCCGGTTCCGTCATCAGCCCGGCGGCGAGCAAGAGCTTGCGGGTCATGCCCTTGCTGTACTCGCTGGTCTTGCTCTCGATGCGGTCACCGAGGTCCGCGATTTCGACCGCCCGCTCGACCATCGGCTCGGGGTCGTCGGCGTAGAAGGAGGCGACGAAATGGAGGTACTTCCGGCCGGAGAAGTTCTCGTAGGCCCCGGCCTCCTCGGGGACGTACCGCAGTGCGGCGCGTGCCTGGTTGGGGTTTTCCTCGACGTCGGCACCGCAGACGACCACGCGGCCGGCGTCGGCGCTCAGCAGCGTCGACATGATTCGCAGCGTCGTCGACTTGCCGGCCCCGTTGGGACCGACCAGCCCGAATATCTCGCCGCGCTCGACCTCGAACGTCACGTCGTCGAGTGCCCGGACGCTTCCGTACTGCTTCCGGAGCGACTCGACGAGTACAGCAGGGTCCGTCATGCTCTAGTCGGGCGATTGAACCCCGTTCGCTTAAAAGTGGACGGGCGGTTGCAGACTCGGCAAATGCCCCTGGGTCACTCCGCGAAGCCGCGGAGGACGCCCTGGCCGTCGGTCGGGCCGACGTCCGCGAGCGTGACGCGTTCGGGGTGGGGCATCAACACGGCGACGTGGTCGTGTTCGCCCAACACGCCCGCGACGTTGTGTTTCGAGCCGTTGGGGTTCGCGCCGTCGGTGACCTCGCCGTTCTCGTCGCAGTACCGGAAGAGGATTCGGTCGTCGTCCTCCAGGTCGTCCAGTTCCGCGTCGTCGATTTCGAACCGGCCCTCGCCGTGGGCGATGGGGAGTTCGATGACGTCGCCCTCCTCGTAGGCTCGGGTGAAGGGAGTGTCGGCGTTCTCGACGCGGACGTGGACGTGTTCACACTGGAAGCGTGCGCTGCGGTTGGTCGTGAACGCGCCGGGCGTCAGCGACGCCTCGCAGCCGATCTGTGCGCCGTTGCAGATGCCCAGCACCGGCGTGCCGGCCGCGGCGGCCTCGCGGACCTCGGCCATGATGGGCGAGCGGGCGGCCATCGCGCCGGCGCGGAGGTAGTCGCCGTAGGAGAAGCCGCCGGGGACGACGATGCCCGTGGTGTCCGCGGGCAGGCCGTCCTCGTGCCAGACGAGTTCGGCGTCGATGCCAAGCGACTCCAGGGCCTGGACGGTGTCGCGGTCGCAGTTCGAGCCGCCGAACTGGACGACGGCGACCGTCACAGTGACCACCCCGCGTGGGACCCGAGAGTCGTCGGCGTGTGTACTGAGTCGGTCATCGCTCGGCGACGTCGACCTCGTAGTCGTGGATGGTCGGGTTGGCGAGCAGGCGCTCGGTCATCTCCTCGGCCCGGTCGCGGGCGGCGTCGGCGCTGTCGGCCTCCAGGTCGAGTTCGAAGCGGTCGGCCGAACGCAGGTCCGCGAGTTCGAACCCGAGGCGTTCGAGCGCACGCTGTGTGGTCTCGGCCTCGGGGTCGAGGACCCCGGCCTTGAGCCGCACAGTGACGGTCGCGGTGTAGGCGGTCATCGGTCGAGACACGAACGCGGGCGGCGAAAACGCTTGTGATTGGCTCCGGAAACGGGCCGTTCGAGGGAGGTGTCACACCCCGAGTCGGAGGCGATGCGGTGACGCCATCCCGCACCCGGGACCGCTAGAGGTCGAGCGGCTGCCAGCCGTCTGGCTGGTCCGGGAGCCCGCGACAGCGCAGTTCGTGCGTGCCGTCGCGCTCGCGCAGTTCGACTCTGCCGTCGAAGGGCTGGGTCAGCGTCCGGAACGTCCGCTCGTCCTGTGACTCCGGGTCCAGCGCCGAGACCCCCAGCCCGTCGGCCGTGCGGATGCGGCCGGTCACCGTGTGGAGGAACCGGTACAGCGGCTGGACCTCCTCGGCGTACATCAGAAGCGGCGCGAGCGAGACCAGCCCGGTGCGGACCCGCTCGATTCCCAGCCCGTACAGCCGCTCGTACAGCGACGAGTAGGCGATGCCGATGCCGGTCAGGTCACTCGGCGCGGCGACCGCGTGGACGTTGCGGGCCTCGTCGTCCTGGCCCGGCTCCGTGCAGTCGACGACCGCCATCCGGGAGTCGACGTAGCGGGTGGCGTCGCGCTCGTAGGCGTCGATGACGTCCCCACCGCCGGTCTCCGTAGTCACCAGGAGCAGTCCCTCCGAGGGGCCACAGTGGAGCAGTTGCATCACCAGCCGGCGCGTCCCGCCCAGGGGCGGCCCGGTGACCAGCAGGTTCGTCCCGGCGTCGACCGGTTCCAGCGGGAGGCCCTCGAACTCGTAGGTCGTCCCGTCGACCTGACTCATCGCTCGTCCTCCCCGCTTGCGAGTCGTCGCCGGAGTTCGAGTTGCTCGGAGACTTCCTCGGCGAAGCGCTGGAGGTCGGCGAGGCCCGCGTCGTCGTAGCTGCGTGGCTCGTCGTGGACGAGACAGAGTTCGCCGATGACCGTCCCGTCCGGCGTCGTGATGTTCGCGCCCGCGTACGAGCGGATTTCGAGTTCCTTCAGCGTCTCGTTGTACGCGAAGCGGGGGTCGGCCTGGACGTTCTCGATGACGGTCACCTCGTCGTCGAGGATGGCGTACGTACAGATGGAGTCCTCACGGTCGAGCGTCTCCCAGTCCGCGCCGTGGCAGGCGACGAAGCGCTCCTCGATCTCGTGGAGGAGGCCGACGAACGCGACGCGTATGTCGAAGTGGCTGGCGACGAGTTTCGAGAGGCGGTCGAAGGTCTCGACGGCGTCGAAGGACTCGACGTCGTACGCGGCCAGTGCGTCGAGACGGGCGTCCTCGTCGTCCGGCAGGGGAAAGCCGACCTGCGTGCGGTCGACGACGGCGATGTGAACCATGTCGACGAGGCGGTCACCTGCGTTCGGGCTGTCCTTCGGGAGGAACTCCGCGACGGTATCGCGGAACGCCCCGGTGTCTATCTCTGCCCGGTCGGCCTCGGTGTAGAGGATACACGCCGCGTTGGGGTGGCTCTCCCGGACTGCCTCGAAGACGTCGAATCCGGTCCCGTCGGGGAGGTCGTACTCGGCGACGACGCAGTCGACGTCGGTCGCCGCAGCGGCCTCCCGGCCCGCAGCGACGTCTTCGGCCGGGACGGCGCGGATTTCGGCCCTGTTGGCGACGGTGTCCGCGGTCGCCGTCTCGGGGTCGACGCACAGCACCGTGATGTCGTCGCCGTCGGTCACTGTCGGGCACGTTGTGGGCGGGGCTACAAAGAGGTTCGTGCCGGAATCCGCGTGAAACGAAAGACTTTGACGCTCGGCCGCCTTCCCGTCGCACAATGACTGCGCACGCGACCGTCGCGGGGTGGGTACGATGACCCGCGAGTTCACGAAGATTACCGTCGTCGGCGAGGACGACACCGGGCTCATCGCCGAGGTGACGAGCCTGCTGTTCGAGCGGAGCATCAACATCGAGGACCTGGACCAGGCCGTCCGGGAGGGCATCTTCCGGATGACGATGCACGTCGACACGGCCGAGATGGTCTGCACGGAGGAGAAGTTGCGGACCGACCTCCACGAACTCGGGGAGGAACTTGGCGTCGACGTGCAGGTGCAGTTCCCCACCGAGCGCGAGACCCAGCAGATTGCCGTCCTCGTGACGAAGGAATCGCACTGTCTGGAGGCCATCTTCGAGGCCTGGGCCAGCGGCAACATCGAGGCCGAGGTCAGCGTCGTCATCGGGAACCACTCCGACCTCGAACCGCTCGCCGAGAAGTACGACGTGCCCTTCCACGACATCGGCGACGACAACGGCAACCCCGACGAGGGCGAACTGCTCGACCTGCTGGCGGAGTACGACGCCGACCTCATCGTCCTCGCGCGGTACATGCGCATCCTCTCGCCGGACGTCGTCTTCCGCTACGAGAGCCAGATTATCAACGTCCACCCCTCCCTGCTCCCCTCCTTCCCCGGTGCCGAGGCCTACCTCCAGGCGCTCGAAGAGGGCGTCCGCCTCGCCGGCGTCACGGCCCACTATGTGACCACGGACTTGGACCAGGGGCCCATCATCACCCAGCGGGCGTTCAACGTCCCGCCGGATTCGGAGGTCGAGGACCTGCGCAGGCTGGGCCAGCCCCTTGAGGCGGAGGCGCTGCTTGAGGCAATCGGCCTGCACCTCAACGACGAGGTGGCCGTCCACCGCGGGCGGACGCAACTGCGTGACCCCGAGGAGAGCGACGCGCAACTGGGCGCGCCGGCGGAACTCAACGACATGATTCCAGACCGGCCCATCGACGGACTCGGCGAGTTCGTGGCGGAGCACGAGGAAGAGCCGGAGGCCGAAGCAGATGACTGACCCCGAGGACGCCGTGTCCGAGGCGCAGGCATCTGTTTCGTAGAAGCGGACGATTAGGCCAGGGTGGTTGCCCGTTGCCGACCCCCATCAGCGTCCGGTTCGCAGAGGCAGATGACTGACCCCGAGGGCGCCATGCCCAAGGCGCAGGCATCTGTTTCGTAGAAGCGGACGATTAGGCCAGGGTGGCGGCCCGTTGCCGTCCACAATCAAACGCTCCGCGAACACTTCCTACGAAGGAACTTCGGCAATTCCGCCCATCACTATCTGAGCCGCTCCGAGAGCAGGTCCCGACCCTCCTCGACGGTCAGCGGCGGGTCGGCGACGACGCCGTCGAACAGCCGGACCGTCGGCGGGGGCTG
This sequence comes from Salinibaculum sp. SYNS191, assembly GCF_037338445.1. Lineage (NCBI taxonomy): Archaea > Methanobacteriati > Methanobacteriota > Halobacteria > Halobacteriales > Haloarculaceae > Salinibaculum > Salinibaculum marinum. The sequence continues at coordinate 2,840,842 of NZ_CP147838.1, read as the reverse complement.
GAGCCCGCTGGCTTCGAGCAGGTCGGCGTCGGTCAGCACGTCTTCGACCGGTCCGCGGCCGGCGACGGTGCCGTCCTGCGCGAGGACGACCGAACGGTCCGCGAGGTGAGGGACGAGGGTCGTCCGGGGGGTGAAGGAGACCAGCGTCAGCCCGTCGTCGGTCAGCCGGTCGAGCAGCGAGCGGACCCGCTCGCGGCTGGGGCCGTCGAGGTCGCTGGTCGGTTCGTCGACGAGCAACACGTCGGGGTCGGTCGCCAGCGCGGCCGCGAGCGCGGCGCGGGCCTTCTCGCCGGCTGAGAGTCGGAACGGTGGCCGGTCCAGCAGACCACCCAAATCGAGCGCGTCGTCGAGTCTGTCGATACGGGCCTGTGCAGTCTCGCGGGGGACGTCCAGTTGCGCCGGCCCGTACTCGATGTCTTCGCGGACGGTGGCGTTGAACAGGTAGTCGTCGGGGTCCTGCAACAGCACCGCCAGGCGGTCCCGGACCGCCTCGGCGTCGGTCACGCCGTCGAAGAAGGTGACCGACCCCTCGGCCGGCGACTCCAGCCCGCCGAGGACGACCTGGAGCGTGCTCTTGCCCGAGCCGTTGGCCCCGAGCACGGCCAGACGCTCGCCGCGGTGGACGGTCAGGTCGACGCCGGCGAGACCCGTCGTGCCGTCGGGGTAGACGTAGGAGACGCCGCGGGCGTCGATCACGGGAGCCACCGGACCACCCCCGCGGCGACGGCGACTGCCACGGCCCCGGCGACGAAGAGGGCGTCCGCGAGTCCGGGGTCCCCGCCGCGGTCGTACGGCGAGGGCGGGGAGGCACCGCCTCGGGCGCGCATGCCGCGGTGGACGCGCTCGCCGCGTTCGAGCGTCCGGATGAGAAAGGTCCCCGAGAGCTGAGCGAGGTCGCGCCACCTGGCGCGGAGGCCACGGCGTGCTATCGTCCGGCTCTCGCGAGCGCGGAGCAACCGCTGGAGTTCGGTGAAAAACAGGAACAGGTAGCGATAGGAGACGGCGAGCAGCCAGACCAGCGCCGTCGGCACGCGGAGTCGCCGCAGCGCCGCGACAACCTCGGAGAACGGCGTCGTCAGCACCACCAGCGCGAGCAGGGCGACGCCGGTCCACACGCGGACGGCGAACGTCGCCACCTCGACGACCCCGGGGACGGTGACGGTGAACCCGGCCACGGCAAACAGCGGGTCGCCCGGGACGAGCACCGCCTGCGGCGCGACGACGACGAGCGAGAAGACGGGCACGAGCGCAGTGCGGGCGAACAGCCGCCGGAGCCGGACCGACGAGGCGACGGCCAGCGCGGGCGGTACCGCCGCGAGCGCGAGCACCGCCAGCGGGTCCCGCGAGACGACGACGCCGACCAGCAGGACGGCGACGCCAACGAGCGTCGCGCGGGGCTGGAGGGTCTGGAGCAGACCGTCGCGGGCGGCCGTCTCCTCGGTGACGAAAAACGAGCGCAGCAGTTCCGTGACGGTGGCGGCGACGTGGAGTATCATTCGAGTAGCCGGGCGTAGGCCAGGGCGGCCAGAAGGGTGAGCGCGCTGCCGACGACGGCGGCGGCGAGCGTGCCCAGACCGCTGCCCAGCCCTGGAATCCCGTAGCCCGAGAACAGGCTGGGCGACGGTTCGGCCTCGTCAGCCGCGCCGGTCTGCTCGGCAGCGTTCTCCAGCGGTTCGCTGTAGCCGACCGCGCCCGACGCCCACGCGAAGACGGGGGCGAGCAGCGCCAGCACGAGAACGACCGCGAGGCCGCGGCGGACCCACGGCTTCTCGACGACGGCGCTCACGCGCTCACCTCCGCGACGGCCTCGCGGCCGGGCACGAGGTCGGGCCGGGCGTCGACGAGTGCGGCGTAGACGGTGGCGGTGATGGCCCCCTCCACGAGGCCGAGCACGGCGTGGCCGCCAGTCATCACCGTGACCGTCGTGGCCAGGTCCCAGGCGAAGGCAGAGGAGAAGCCGGCGGCGACGCCGACGAAGGCCGCCGAGACGGTAATCGCGCCCCACCCGGCGACGAAGGCCGCCGCCGTCTCGTGGTAGCTCCGGAGCAGTCGGAAGAGCGCGTAGCCGACGAGGACGTCGAGGACGGCCATCGCAGCGAGGTTCGCGCCGAGTGCGAGCAGGCCGCCATCGCCGAAGACCAGCGCCTGGATGGTGACGACGGCGGTCATCGCCATGACGCCCAGCCAGGGCCCGAGCAGGATGCCGGCGAACGCGCCGCCGACGAAGTGGGCGCTCGTCCCGCCCGGAATCGGCCAGTTCAGCAACTGGGCCGCGAAGATTCCTGCCGCGGCGACGCCGACCAGCGCCGTGCGGTCGCCACCGAGGCGGTCCGACGCCCGACGGCTCGCGATGGCGAAGGCGCCGGCAGCGAGCACCCAGCACGCCGCCAGCACCGGGAGGTCGAGGAAACCGTCAGGGATGTGCATATCGGGCCTACTTGGACGGTCCACTTCAGTATTACTTTAGCGCCAAATAGTAATACTACCTCGGCGGGCATTACTTGACACCGCCCCTGCAAGGGCAGGTATGGCCGACGACCTCTCGCGTGTCAGCATGACGATTCCGTCGTCGCTACTGTCCGACCTCGACGACGTGGTCGCGGGGTGGGACTACGACAGCCGGTCGGAAGCGATGCGGGACGCGCTCAGGGAACTTGTCACCGAGTACCGCACCGAGACGTCGATGACGGGGACCCAGCGCGGCTCTATCGTCGTCCAGTACGACCACCACGACGGCGACGTGACCGAGACCATCACCGCCCTCCAGCACGAGTTCGCGGACACCATCATCGCCGTCCAGCACGTCCACCTGACACACGACCTCTGCATGGAGACGCTGGCCGTCGACGGCACCGGCGAGGAAATCAGCGACCTGTCGAACCGCTTGCGCGCGCTCAGCGGCGTCAAGCAGGTACAGGTGGCCGTGGTCGACGCCGCCGAAGAAGAGTTACCGGGTACCCACCGCGAGCACGACGACGCCGAGTAATCTACAGTGACTGCACGCGCTCGACGGCCGCCGCGAGCGTCGGTGCGTCGAAGACGCCACGTCCGAGGTAGGCGTTGGTCCCCGCGCAGTAGAGGTCGCGGGCGGCCTCGATGACACCGGCATCCAGCGGTTCCGGCGACCGGTCACACAGCGACTTCCAGTCGGCGACGCCCTCGGCAGTCGCGCGCTCTTTGGCCTCGCCGACAGCTTCGACCCATTCGGGCTGGGTCCGCTTGTGGTACTGGCGGATGACCTCCTTGGAGACCTGCTGGCCGTCGTAGGCGAAGCGGTTCTCGTCGAAGGTGCCCACCACGTCGGCGACGCGAATCTCGCCCTGGTAGTAGAGACACTCGATCTTGCCGTCCTGGTGGACCAGCCCCGCGTCGTCGGCCCGCTCGGTGACGAGGCGGTTCACCTCGCGGGCGACCGACTCCAGGGCCTCGACGTCCGCGACCCCGGCGATGGCGTCGGCTTCCGCGCGGGAGAGGTAGCGGTCCTGCTCCTCGTACTTCGTCGAGAACTCGACGACGGCGTCCGGCAGGTCGACGGCCTCGTCGGGCCAGGTCTCGAATTCGAGGCCGTGGTCGGCGGGGTCCGTCCGCTTGCGCAGCGAGGAGCCGACGCCGACGCGGTTCCGGAAGACGATTTCCAGCGGGACGAGGTAGTTCTCGCCCGCGTCGGCGTGGTAGGCGTCGTAGTCGTAGCTCCCGTCCGCGAAGGGCAGGTCGGGGACCTGCGTGAGGTCGATTGCCATCTCCGTCGGTGCCGCCCCGGCGTCGAGAGCGTCGTCCAGGGACTGTTCCTCGCCGTCGACCACGACGCCGCGGTAGTGCGTCGGGACGCCGGCGTCCTCCAGCAGTTCGAAGTTGAACGCGCCCATCGTGCACAGCGACGCCCCCTTGTCGGGAATCCGGTCGGGCATCTTCCCCCAGTCGAAGACGGAGTAGTCGTCCGTGAAGACGAACGCGCCGCGGCCGAGCGCGTCGGCGGTGGCGGGTTCGTCCACGCGGAAGTTCTTGACGCTGGTCATACTCCCGGTGTCGCATGTGGGAACAAGAAGGCTTCCGGTCTGGGGGCTAGCACTGCTGCATCGCCCTGACGTGGTCGATGACGAAGCTCCCGCCGTCGGTGACGAGGAACCGGACGCCGACGCAGGTCTCGTCGCCGTCGACGTGGTCGCTGGCGATCAGTTCCCGCCGCTCGTCACCGATGGTCGCGCGAACGACGTAGTCGCCCTCGCCGGTCACCGGCCGGTCGAAGACGCGTTTCGACGACTGCGGACCGGTGCCGAGACGGACGCGCTCTTCGAAGACGGTCTCCTCGCCGTCCAGAACCGTCACCGTCGCGTCGTGCGCCCGGTCGGTATCGTTGCGCAGGTCCACCCAGGCGAGGCGTGCCTGTGGTTCGTCCCGTCCGAGACAGCCACCGCCCCAGACCAGTGCCGCAGGGAGCGACGAGAGGAGGGTCCGTCGGTTCACACCGCGTCATAGCGCAGGCTGAAAAAAGATGCTTGGGGTGGGTCAGAGACCCGTTCCAGTGACAAGCAGTAGGCACTTGAGAACGGCACGACACCCACCGGTAATGAGCGTCAGCTACCCGGTGGCGGTTCTCGTCGTCGTCGCCGCGACGGTCGCCATCTGGAAGGGCAGCGACTGGCTGGAGGGCGCGAGCGACCGTCTCGCGACGTACTACGGCCTGCCGCAGGTGGTCCAGGGCGCTGTCGTCTCCGCCGTCGGGTCGAGTTTCCCGGAACTGGCCAGCGTCGTCTTCGCGGGGCTCGCCGGGTCGCTGGAACTCGGCGTCGGTGCCATCGTCGGCTCTGCCATCTTCAACGTCCTCGTCATCCCGGCGACCGCGGGCGTCGCCACCGAGGGCGACATCGAGGCCAGCCGCGCGCTCGTCTACAAGGAGGCGCAGTTCTACATGCTCGCCGTCTCCGTGTTGCTCATCACCTTCGCCTTCGCGGTCATCTACTACCCCGTCGAGGGCCAGACGCTCCACGGCGAGGTGACGCGGCCGCTCGCGCTCATCCCGCTTGCCCTGTACGGCCTCTACATCTTCATCCAGGCCCAGGACACCGCCGACCACGAGAGCGAGGCCGACGCGAGCGGCATCGACCCGCGCCGGCAGTGGACCGTTCTCGCCGCCGGGCTGGTCGTCATCCTCGTCGCCGTCGAGCAACTCGTCGGCCAGGTCGAGGCCGTGGGACTGGCACTCGGCGTCCCGCAGTTCCTGCTGGGCGTTACGATCATCGCGGCGGCGACGAGCCTGCCGGACACGCTGGTGAGCGTCCGGGCCGCGAAAGACGACCGCGGCGTCGCCTCGCTGGCGAACGTCCTCGGGTCGAACACCTTCGACCTGCTCGTCGCTATCCCCGTCGGCGTCATGCTCGTCGGGCGCACCGGCATCGACTTCGCCATGGCCGTCCCGATGTTCGCCGCGCTGACCGCCGCGACCGTCCTGCTTTTCACCGTGTTGCGGACCGAGATGACGCTCTCGCGCCTAGAGTCGTACCTCCTTCTGTGTGCATACGCAGTCTTCGTCGCCTGGGTGCTGGCGGAGGTCAGCGGCCTCGTGACCGGCATTCTCCCGGGCTAGGTGACAACCGAAAGACCGGCAATCCAGACGCTAGACGCCACCTTTTAGCACACAGAGTGGGTGGAGAGAACAATGGCAGGCGTCTCCGAGTCGGGTACCAACGTCCCACGCAGCGACTTCGACTTTCTCCATCAGCCGGAGACCGACCAGTCCTTCGCGAACGCCCTCGAGAAGGCCCGCGACGGTACCCGCCTCTCGGTCGCCGACGGCATCGAACTCCTGACCACCGGCACCGACACCGACGGCATCGACCTCGACCGCAAGGAACTCGTGCTCGAAGCCGCCGACCGCCGCCGCGCCGAGGTCGTCGGCGAGGAGGTCACCATCGTCGCCAACCTCAACAACAACGTCACCACCGCCTGCAACACCGGCTGTCTGTTCTGCAACTTCAAGGACCGCTCCGAACAGTTCCTCGCCGAGAACGACGGCGACCACGGCGGCTTCACCAAGACCCCCGAGGAATCCCGACGGGTCGTCGCCGACGCGCTGGAACTGGGCATCTACGAAGTCACCTCCGTCTCCGGACTGCACCCCGCGTTCGCGCTGGACGACGAACACCGCGAGATACTGGAGACGAGCGACCGCGGCGACCTGAATTACAAGTCCCCCGACCGCTACGACGTCGACCCCGGCACCTACGTCGAGCAGATGGAGGCGATGAGCGTCGGCGGCGTCCACCTCCACTCGATGACGCCCGAGGAGGCCTACCACGCCCGCCGGGGCACCGACTGGTCCTACCAGGAGGTCTACAGTCGCCTGAAGGCGGCCGGCCTCGACAGCGTCCCCGGCACGGCAGCCGAAATCCTCGTCGACGAGGTGCGCGACGTCATCTGTCCGGGCAAGATTCGCTCCGACGAGTGGGTCGAGGCCATGGAGGCCGCCGCGAGCGTCGGCCTGCCGATGACCGCGACCATCATGTACGGCCACGTCGAGAACGAGGCCCACCGCGTCGAGCACCTCCGCAAGATTCGGGACCTGCAGGACCGCACCGGCAACATCACCGAGTTCGTCCCGCTCTCCTTTATCCACCAGAACACACCGCTGCACGACCGCGGGATGGTCGACGGCGGCGCGACGACACACGAAGACGAACTCATGATAGCCGTCTCGCGGCTCTTTCTCGACAACGTCGACCACATCCAGTCCTCGTGGGTGAAATACGGGGACACGCAGGGGCTGAAGATGCTCACCTGCGGGGCCGACGACTTCATGGGGACCATCCTCTCCGAGGAGATTACCAAACGCGCCGGCGGCGACTTCGGCGAGTACCGCTCCTTCCAGGAGTACGTCGACATGATAACCGCCGTCGGGCGCGTCCCCGTCGAGCGCTCGACGGACTACGAGCAACGGCGGCGCATCGACGCCGACGACACGCCCGCCGGCCCGACGCTCGGCCCCCGCGCCGACGGGACGCCGCTGCTCGACCGATAACACGAGTCGGAACGCGAGACCGCGGACGAGCAACCGGGGACCCGCGCCGGCCGACCGGGTCGAAGCCGGCGGAGGGGTGTCCCCTCGCCCCGGGCAGCCGGGCCCCCGCGACGTCGAGTGGGTCGACAGTGGGGTCAGAGGCACTGGCCCGGGCAGCCGGGAGTTGACACGGAGCAGACATCTGTCTGCGGCCAGTCATCTCGGGGCCTTTTTATTTGTCGGGCGGGAGAGCCGGTCAGCGGGGTCGGGGGACCATCGTGACGTCACCGTCCGGCTGCAGCGTGACGGCAGCCGACACTCCAAGGTCGTCGTACTGCCGCTCCAGTTCCCACCGGCTGGCCAGCGTCGCCACGACCAGTTGCGCCTCGGTCATGGCGAAGCGGTGGCCGATGCAGTGGCGCGGGCCGCCGCCGAAGGGGAAGTAGGCGAAGTCCGGGCGGTCGGTCTCGGGACCCTCGCCGTCGAGCCACCGCTCCGGGCGGAACTGCTCGGGGTGGGCCCAGAAGCGGGCGTCGCGGTGCATCACCCACGTCGGCAGGACGAGCAGCGAGCCCTCGGGGACGGAATACCCCGCAATCTCGACGTCCTCGACGGGTTCGCGGCGAATCTCGTGGGCAGGCGGGTACAGCCGCATCGCCTCCTTGACGACGGCCTTCGTGTAGTCGAGTTCGAAGACGTCCTCGATAGTGGGGCGGCCGTCGAGCGTCGCGTCGAGTTCGGCGTGGAGGCGCTCGCGCGCCCCCGCGTTCCGGGAGAGGAGGTCCCAGAGGAAGGTCAGCGTCAGCGCGGTGGTCTCGTGGCCCGCGAAGAGGAAGGTCATCATCTCGTCGCGAATCTGCTCGTCGCTCATCTCGGTGTCGGCGTCGAGCAGCATCGAGAGCAGGTCGTCTCGGTCCGCGTCGCGGCCAGCCTGCTCGCGGGCGTCGCCCGCTCGCTCAGACCGAAGCGCGGTGCGCCTCGCGCGGCGCTGGTCGACGATGTCGTCAATCTGCTCGTGGAGGTGCTCGTGGGCGCGGTTGGCGCGGCGGAGGAAGGGCAGTGGCGTCCAGTCGGGGGCGAAGAAGGTGATGGGCTGGTAGGCGGGCCGCATCGGTTTCTGGAAGGCCTCGACGGCCTCGTAGATACCGCGTTCCTCGATGTCGATGTCCCGGCCGAACATCGCGTCGACCAGGATTTCCAGCGTCAGCCGGGTCATCTCCTCGCGGACCTCGATTTCCTCGCCGGCCCTCCAGCGCTCGGCCGCCTCCTCGCTGCGCGAGACCATGATGTCGGCGTACTCGCGGATGTGGTCCATGTAGAAGGCGGGCTGGATGGCCTCGCGCTGGCGCTCCCAGAGGTCGCCCTGGCTGGTGATGAGGCCGTCGCCGACGATTTCTTTCAGTTCGCTGTTCGAGTCGCTGTGTTTCGGGAATCGCTCGCTCTCGCTGACGAGGATGCGCTCTATCTCGTCGGGGTCGGTCACCATGTAGGTGTCCCACCCGAGCATCTCGAAGTTGGTGACGGGACCGTACTCGGCGGCGCAGCGCTCGCGGAAGCCGTTGGGGTCGCGCGCCCACTGGTGCGTGTTGCCGACCAGCGGCAGGCCGCGCGGTCCGGAGGGTGTCTGCTGTGTTGCCATAGCTGGGACTCCGACAGGCGGGTCTTCGTGCCGGACCACCGAAGGCTCGCTGCGCCGCATCCGCGGCCCCTTTTTGTCGCGGTGCGTTACACACTTGGCCCGGGCGGGCGCAAAGTCGGGCATGCGCTACGTCACGCTCCGCGTGAGTCCCAGGAAGGGGGCGGGCTTTCACCCGCTGGGCGAGGCGCTCGCCAGCGACCCGGCCGTCGAGCGGGGGAGCATCTACCGGGTGGAGCGACTGGACGACGGCAGCGGCCTCCTGCTCGCCGAGGCCCGCGGCGACGTCGACCGCTACCGCCAGATTCTGTCGGAGTCCGAGTTCGTCTACGACTTCAGCATCGTCGAGGACGACGGCTGGTGGTACTCCTACACCCACTTCGAGCCCAACGACGTCAACCGGGAGATGCTGGAACTGCAGTACGAGTCCCAGCTCGCCATGGAGACGCCGATCGAGGTCGAACCCGACGGCTCCTTCGTCCTGACGCTGGTCGGGCCGCTGGAGGCGTTCCGCGAGGCGACGCCGGGCGAGACCGAAGGGTACGAGGTCGAGGTGCTGGAGACCGGCGAGCACGCGCCGGAACTGGGCGACCTCTTTCTCTCGCTGACCGAGCGCCAGCGGGAGGTGCTGGAGACGGCCGTCGACCTCGGCTACTACGAGAACCCGCGGCGGGCGACCCACGAGGACGTCGCCGCCCGCGTGGACGCCTCGCCGAGCACCGTCGGGGAACACCTCCGCAAAATCGAGTCGCGAGTCTTCGACGAACTCGTCGCCGGCGAGTAGTCAGTCGCTGGCCTGGGCACCCTTGAACGGGCCGGGCGGGAGCCGGAGTTCGTCCAGTTCGGGCAGGTGCTTGACGTTGTAGACGACCTTCAACTCCTCCGAGGTCGGCGTCCCGACGCAGGACAGCCGGATGCCGCGGTCGAGCATCTCATCGGGGAGGATGTGGTTTTTCGGCATCGCCATCTCGCCCTCGCAGAGCGCGATAGCACAGTTCGCGCAGGCGGTGCTCCGACAGGAGTACGGCCAGGTGTTGCCCGCCTCCTCGGCAGCGTCCAGCAGGTACTCGTCGAACGAGCCGTGGAAGGTGCCGTAGTCGGCCGCGTCGAGGTTCTCCTCGGCGGCCTTCTCGAAGAGGTCGTCGTCGTCGAGACTCCAGCCGTGGTCCTCCAGCACCGCGTAGTTCAGGTACTCCACGGTCGGCCCCTCGAACGCGACGACCTCTTCCTCCTCGTCGTCGATGGCCGCGTCCTCCTCCTCGGCATCGACCTCCGCGACGGTCGGAATCTGGAGGTCGTGCTCGCCGGCCTGGATGGCTTCGTAGGCAGTCCGCACCCGCTGGAACGCGGCAGTCGACCCGCCCTGGTCGGGGTGGGTCTCCTTCACCCGCTCGCGGTACGCTCGCTTGACGACGTCGTCGTCGGCGTCCTCGGCGACACCGAGGACGTCGAACGGGGACTCCATACGCGGGCAAGGGAAATACACCCGATAAAGCTTCTCACAGCGGACGAGACGCGTTACCAGACCTCAAACTGGCGCGGTGCCGTCGACGACCGCACGGTAGCGTTCGCCGGCGGCGTCGTCGGCCGCGAGTGCCTCGGTGATGCGGTCCGACATCCACGCCTCGGCGGCCGCGCCGGCCGGCGGGTCCGCAGCCGTCCCGTCGAAGCCCGCGCTCCGCAGCGAGGGAGACAGGTAGCGCTCGTAGACCGGCAGGCGCTCGCGCAGTGGTACGTCGGCGTGGTCGGCGATGTCCCGAAGCGTCTCCAGGGCCGGCCAGGCGTAGTCGGGGTTGATGTGGTCGTCCGTCACCGGCGAGACGCCGCCGAGGTCGTCGATGCCGCAGTCGACCACCTCGCGGGCGGGCGCGAGGTTCGGCGGCACCTGGACCGATATCTCCTCGGGCAGGCCGGCGCGGGCCATCGCCACGGCGCGGCGCAGCGTCGCCACGTCCGGGGAGCCGTCTCGCCAGCGCTCGTTCTCGACGACCGGCTGGACGATTATCTCCTGGATGTGGCCGTACCGTTCGTGCAGTCCGCGGATGGCGAGGATGCTCTCGGCGCGGTCCCGCCAGTCCTCGCCGATGCCGACGAGGATGCCGGTCGTGAAGGGCACGCCCAGTTCGCCGGCGACACGCAGCGTGTTGAGCCGCTGGCCCGGGTTCTTCGCGCGCGGGCCGCCGTGGGCCTGCACCTCGGCGGTCGTCTCCAGCATCACGCCCATCGAGGCGTTGACGTCGGCGACGGCCGCCATCTGCTCGCGAGTCTGGTCGCCCGGGTTCGCGTGGGGCAGCAGGCCCTCCTCCAGGGCGATCTCGCAGCACTCCCGGAGGTAGGTGTGGATGGAGTCGTGGCCCCACTCGTCCAGCTGGTCGTGGATGGCCGTGTAGCGGTCGTCGGGGTCGTCGCCGAACGTAAAGAGCGCCTCCGTACAGCCCGCGTCCACACCGGTGCGAACGACCTCGCGCACCTCCTCGGGGGACATGAGCGTGGCCTCGCCGGGCGGGTCGTAGTACGTGCAGTACGTGCAGGTGTACCGGCAGGCCGTCGTCAGCGGCACGAAGACGTTCCGGCAGAAGGACAGTTCCGGGGCCGGGTCGACGTCGGCCGGCCGCACGTCGAGCAGGCGGTCGACGGCCTCCTCGTCGACGGTGAGGTCGATGTCGTACGCCTCGGTCCCGGGGAACACGTCACACTCTCGGAGGGCGACCTTCAAAGAGGTCACGCTATCCGGTGGCAAGGCTCGCCGGGCGCGGAAGATGGAGAAGTGGCGGTCCAGCCGTGTGTGGGGCCGGACCGCCGTGCCATGAGCGGTGTCCTGGCACGGTCTGGGTGCGCGGCGCGAGACACGTACCCGTTGCACGGGTCGGCCCGTGCGTACGACGATACACACCGTCACCCTAAAAAATGCTTGTTCGGTTCATCCGTCAGGTCACGCCAGACGCCGCGTTTTCGAGTGTTTCAGCCCCGCTACGCGCCGTTCTCGCCAGACCGCGAGACGGCGACGCGACCCTCGTCGACGGCCAGTTCGACCCCCGCCTCGCGGAGCGCGGCGGCGGTGTGACCGTCGGTGTGAATCAGCACCTCCGCGAGGTCGGCGGGGTCGTCGACGTCGACGGCCAGGCGGAAGGAGTCGACCGTCGCGACGTCGGCCCCGACGGCCGCCGCGGCCTCGCGGTGGTCCCGGTAGGAGACGCCGTGGTAGTCCACGCGGAAGTCGGGGTGGCGCGCGACGAGGGCGTTCGTGCCCCCGCCCAGACCGGGTGCGAGCACCACGTCGGCGTCGGGCGCGAACAGGCGGTCCAGCGCGGCCGGCGTCGCGAGCGCGAGGTCGGCCATCACGACGGCGGCGGGACCGTCGACCCCCGCCAGCGCGTCGTTGACCGCCTCGGTCAGCGGACTCGCGTCGACGGTCACCGGCACGTCGGCGTCGACGCTCTCGGTCGCGAGCACGACCGGGTCGTGGGACGTCTCTGCGAGTGCGTCGAGGACGTCCCGGCGCATGGCTCGGGCCACCGCGGCGCGCTCGTCGTCGTCGAGCACTGGCGCGAGGCGGGTCTTCGGGTCGCGAGCGTCGAACGGGACGAAAACGCGCATTCCCTACTGGAGCTTGTAGTCGCTGCCCTGCTGGGACTGGTAGTAGTAGTAGCCACCGCCGACGACCAGCAGCAGGACCACGACGGCACCGCCGATGAGGACGATGGGCAGGCCGCCCTGGCTCTGTTCGGCGGCGCTTTCGGCCTCCTCGGCCAGCGATTCCGCGTTGTCGAAGTTGCCGGCGTCGTAGGCGTTGATGGCGCGGTCGAGGTCGTCCTGTCCGGTGCCGCCCGCATCCTCGACGGCCGTTGCGGCCGCGTCGATGGCCGTGCGCGCGGAGTTACTCTCGTTCGTGTAGCGGTGCGAGCGCCACGTGCGGTCGACGGCGTTCCCGTTGGCCTGGGTCAGCGCCACCGCGGTGTAGTTCTCGGCCGAGCGGTTCTCGTAGTTGAACGTCGACAGCGTCGGGACGGTGCCGGTGACGGTCACGTTGACCGTCGTCGCACCCTCCTCGAAGTCCAGCGGCTGGCTGAACGTCTCGCCGCTCGTATCGGTACGCGTGACCAGCCGCCCCTGGTTCAGCACCTCGATGTTCCAGGTGGCGTCGTCGAGTTCCGTCTCCCCCGCCAGCGTCCACTGGTCGGGTGCGTCGGCGAACGGGTCCTCCAGCGTGACCTGCATCGAGACTTCCGTCCCGTTCTCCGCGGGTGCCGGGGCGTCCCCCGAGACGTTGACAGCCGCGGCTGTTCCGACCGCCACGAGCGAGATGGCGAGCAATACCCCCAGGAGCGCGCCCTTAGAAGAGTGGGTCCAGCTCATCTTCATCATCTTCCACCAACGCCTCTAAATTCTCTTCGCTCTCGCGCTGGAGTTCGTCCATGTTCTCCTGCGCCTCGATAGCCACTTGCTGGAGCTCCTTGATGCGGGGCACGTTGTGCACGCCCGAGAGGAGCACCGCCGCAGCGACGTTCGGCTCGCGGATGGGGTAGTCACCACCGCGGACCTCCATGCTGCCGGTCTGCTCTTCGAGCCACTTCCGGCCGCGCTCTATTCCCTTCCGGTTGAGATGCTCCGAGGGACCCGAGAGCACGAGCAGCGCGCGCTCGGCCCCGTCGATTTCACAGGGCAGCGTCAGCCGCCCGAGTGCGGCCTTGCGTACCAGCGACGTGATGCGGTTGGTGGTGTTGGCGCTGTCCATGCCGTCGTCGTCCTCGCCCTTGAACCGCGAGAGCAGGCCGCCGCCGGAGTCGCTCGTCTCGACGGACTCGGTGGCGTAGCCGACGGTGGAGACGCCCCCGCCCGCGAGCGTGTTGATAATCTCGGAGGAGTCGACGACGCTCTCGGCGACGTTGTCGCCCGCGCCGACCTCGCCGGCCCCGAAGAGCACGCCGAAGCGGCGGACGATCTCGTCGTTGATCTGTTCGTAGCCGCCCTCGACGGACTCGCCGGTCTTGCGCCAGGCGTCGTTGTCGAAGACGAGCAGGTTGTCCACCTCGCGGACGAAGGTCTGGAACGAGCGCGCGGCGTTGAGGGTGTAGATGCCACCCTCGTCGCCGCCGGGCAGGATGCCGAGGCCGTAGACGGGCTCGGTGTAGATGCGCTTGAGGTGTTTCGCCAGGACGGGTGAGCCACCGGAGCCGGTCCCCCCGCCGAGCCCCGCGACGATGAGGAACGCGTCGATTTCGTGGACGGGGATGTTGTCGATGGCCCCCTGAATCTCGTCGATGTCCTCCTCGGCGATTTCCGCGCCGAGTTCGTTGTCCGCGCCCACGCCGTGGCCCTTCACCCGGGCCTGGCCGATGAGCACGCGTTGCTCCTCCGGAATCCGTTCGAGTCCGAGCAAGTCGGCCTTCGCCGTGTTCACTGCAACCGCCGAGCGGACGATCCCACTGCCCGTCCGCTCGTCGTATTCCAGGAACTTGTCGACGATTTTCCCGCCGGCCTGCCCGAATCCTATCATCGCGAGTTTCATGGCTACTTCTTAAGCTTGACGTATAGCATCGTGTGCATAAGTGTTTTGCCCGGCTATCATTCCTCAAAATGATAACAAGGGTAAGACAAGCTTATGGGGTGTTTTCACAGCCAGAGAACACCGCTCAGTCCGACGAAATCCCGCCGCTCACCCGCTCGCGGACCGTCCGGAGGGAGGTCGGGGTTCGGGCACGCTCTGCAACCCGGTAGGCCGCGATACCGACGAGCAAAAACGTCGCCCACATGCCAGGCTGGAGATACGGCGCGAGATTTCTGGCAGTCTCGACGGAGATAGACCCCGGCGGATGCTTCAGCAGTTCGAGTGCGTACCGGTGGAAATGGACCAGTAGCACCGACAGGACCGGAATCCACGCGTGACCGTCCGGCCGGTCGAGTTCGTGGGCGAGCATGATGACCGCCGGCAGTACCATCACGACGAGGTCGTGGCTGTCGGCCTGGGGCGCAAAGAGCGGCACCACGGCGACGCCGAGTGCGAACGTCGTGTGCCGGGCCGCGGCCGAGTCGTCGTCCCGGGTCAGCAGCGCCAGCGCGATGACGCCGAGAATCCCGAGCACCTTGAGGTAGAGGCCGAGGCCGCCGAAGATGTGCAGCGGCCGGTACGCCGCCGAGGTGTCCCAGAGGTAGACCGCCTCCGTGTCGCCCCACCCCTTCCCCCACAGCAGGACGTCGAGGTACGTCAGGTGAGTCTCGACGCCGAAGACGGCCAGCGACGCCACCGCCAGCGCACCGGCGGTGGCTATCGCGCCGGCGAAGCGCTTGCGGTCCCGGAGCAGGTGTGCCCCGGAGGTGGCGAAAAAGAGCTTGAAGGAACTGCCGAGCGTCGTCAACGCGCCGCTCCCGTAGCGAAAGGCCGCCCGGGTCCGGCCGCCGAGTTCGCGGTCCGCGTACAGCGACTCGGCCGCTGCCCCGCGTTCCTGGGCGTAGAAGGCCAGCGCCAGCAGGCCGGTCAGAAAGGTCGCGGTCTGGGCCCACCGGAAGTTACGGATGACCGGCTGGAAGGCGAAGATGGCGACCAGCAGTCCGAGCCGTTCCCAGATGCGCAGCCGGTAGCCGAGCACGCGGGCGACTGCCTCCAGCCCGACCCACAGCAGGACGATAGAGGTCACGCCGAACAGTATCGCGCCGGTCTTGAACCCGAGCGTGCCGAAGGGGTAAAAGAGGAGGACGGTGACCGGCGGGTAGAGGTACTCGCCGTGGTAGCCGCCGTTCTCCTGTTCCATGTACAGCGGGCCGCCCTCGGTCCAGCGGGCGAGACCGCCGGTGTAGGCGCTGAAGTCGTTGAACGTGTAGGGGAGGCCGACGCCGGCCCGCTGGATGTACGACTCCACGACCAGCCAGCCGAGCAGGGTGACGACGGTCAGGGCGGCGAGGGCGACGAAGAGGGGGCGCTCGCGCCGCAGCGCCCAGAGACGGCGGGGAATCGACATATGCACCGGCAGGACCAATAGTCAAATAGCTCTGACGGAATCGTCCGCGACGGGTGTCAGGCGACGCCGAGGTAGTCCCCCAGCGTCCGCATGTCGTCGACCGAGACGCCGAAGGCCTCCACGTCGTTGCGGTCCGTCGTGTTGTCGAAGTTCAGCGAGCGGTACTGGTCGCCGCCCATCGGGAAGCCGGGAACCACGCCCAGCGTCTTCAGGCCGATGCCGGCCAGCCCCATCGGCAGGCCGACGATGCGGATGGACTTGCCCTCCGACTCGTAGACCATCTCGGTTATCTCCCGCAGTGTCAGCACCTCCGGACCGCCGATGCGGTAGGTCTCCCCGACGTGGGCGTCGTCCTCGACGGCGTCCGCGAGCATGGGCACCAGGTCCTCGACCCAGATGGGCTGGAACCGGGTCTTGGTGCCGCCGCCGGGGAGGGGATACAGCGGCAGCCCCGGCGCGAACATGCCCTTGAGCCGCTTGGTGAAGGAGACGAACTCGCCGCCCTCGCCGAAGACGACAGAGGGGCGGAAGATGACGGTGTCGAGGTCCGCGTCCTCGACGATTTCCTCCGCGCGGCCCTTCGAGCGGATGTAGTGGGTGGGGCCGTCGGGGTCGGCACCCAGGGCCGACATCTGGACGAACCGCTCGACGCCGTGTTCCTCGGCGGCGCGCACGCAGTTTTCCGTCCCGCCGCGGTGGACCTGGTCGTGCATCCGGTTGCCGCCTTTGGGCTCGAACAGCGGCGAGAGCGCGACCAGGTTCACCACCGCGTCCTGGCCCTCGAAAGCGTCGACCATGGAGTCGTAGGCCGTCACGTCGCCCATCGCCGTCTCGACGCCTTCGGGGAGGTTCGTCGGGTCGGGGTCGCGGGCCAGCGCGGTCACGTCGTGGCCGCGGTCTGTCAGTTCTGCACAGAGGTACTGTCCGATGAAACCGCTACCGCCGGTAACGAGTACGTCCATACTCTCCATTCTCCCGACATCAATGTAAAACCCGGCCGCAACCAGTTTGGTAGCAAGCGGCCGCAGACGGGGGCTTTACGTGCGGCCGTAGCGAGGTGCCGGTATGCTCGTCACGCTGGAGGGACTGGACGGCAGCGGCAAGAGCACCTGCGTCGAGGCGCTTCGCCGGAGCGACGCCGTCCCCGCGGACACGACGTTCACCCGGGAGCCGACCGGGTCGTGGTACGGCGACGCCGTCAGGCGCTCCATCGCGGACGACGACGCCGACCCGCTCGCGGAGCTGTTCCTCTACACCGCCGACCACGCCGACCACCTCGCCAGCGTCGTCCGGCCAGCCATCGACCGGGGCGAGGCCGTCGTCTCCGACCGCTACTCCGACTCGCGGTACGCCTACCAGGGCGCGACGCTGTCGGGCATCGTCCCCGACTCCGTCGAGTTCGTCCGCCGGGTTCACCAGCCCTGGACCCGGCCGCCGGACGCCACCATCTACCTCGACGTCGACCCGGAGACGGCCGCCGAGCGCAGCGGCGCGACGAACAAGTTCGAGACCGCCGAGTACCTCACGCGGGTCCGAGAGAACTACGAACGCCTCGTCGAGCGCGAACCGGAGCGGTTCGTCCGCATCGACGCCACTCGACCGGAAGCGGAAGTCGTCGCGGACGTCCGCGAGGCCGTGGCGACGCTGCTCTAGTTCCGCCGGACGCGCCCGCGGTCGCGCTGTTCGGGCAGGTCGACCTCCTCGGGGGAGGGCATCCAGACGTAGTCGAACGTCACGCCCAGCGACATCGGGACGACGATTGTGACCCCGAGGACGGCGACGGCGCTGCCGAGGTTCGGACCCAGGCCGAAGACGCCCGAGAAAACCATCGTCAGCGCCAGCAACACGACCGGGATGAGGAGGACGACGTAGGCGGCGCTGCCCCAGCGAGTGTTCAGTCGGACGCGGAAAAATCGCGTGGCGAGGGCGGCAACGGCGCTGTTCACGAACAGGATGAGCAGGAGACCGATGATGTCGACGACGCCGACCATAGGCTACGTTGGGGACGAGCGACCTTTGAGGTGTCGGACCGGGTTACTCCAGGCAGATGTACGTGCGCGTGTCGACCACGCCGTCGAGGTTGCGCGCCTCGGTGGCGACGCCGTGAATCACGTCGTAGACCTCCTCGCCGGTCGCCTCCGCGATGATGTCGTACTGGCCCGCGACGACGTGGGCCTCCTGTACCCCGTCAATGTCGGTGAGTGCCTCCTGCAGGTCCGCGGACTTGCCTGCACTCGTCTTCACCATGATGAACGCCCGAACCATCCGTACCACTGGTATGGTGTAGCATATGAAAAGCGTTACCCTGTCACACGTGGGCAAGTTTATTGATGACCGTCTCCGTAGAGAGTAGCATGCGATTCGTTATCATCGGTGCCGGTCGCGTCGGGTTGCGGACCGCCCGTGCACTCGCCGACTCCGGCCACGAGGTCGTCCTCATCGAGGGGGACCCGGACGCGGTCGAGCGCGCCCGCAACGAGGGGTTCGAAGTCATCGAAGGGGACGGCTCGCTGGAGGCGACCATCGAGAAGGCTGGCCTCGACGACGCCGACGCCGTCGGGGGGCTGACGGGCGACCTCAACGACAACTTCGCCGCCTGCATGGTCGGCAACAAGCACGGCTGCCGGACCGTCATGCGCATCGACGAGGACTACCGCGAAGACATCTACCGGAAGTACGCCGACGAAGTCGACGAGGTCGTCTACCCCGAACGGCTGGGCGCAATCGCCGCCAAGAACGCCATGCTCGGCGGGAACATCCGGGCCATCGCCGACGTCGCCCAGAACCTCCAGCTCGTCGAGTTCACCATCAGCGAGGCGTCACCGATGAAGGGCTACTCCATCAGCGAACTCGAACTGCCGGGGGAGACCCGGTTGCTCGCCTTCGGCAAGCGGGAGGGGGCGATTCGCCTCCCCACGGCGGACGACACGCTCGACCTCGGCGACCGGCTGATTATCCTCGCCGACTTCGACAAACTCGGCGACGTCCGGAGCATCGTGGTCGGCGACAGCGAGCGCGCGGTCGCGGGAGGTATCTGACCATGGTCAGAGCGTACATCATGATCAAGGCACTCACCGGCGAGGCGGACCGGCTGAAAGACGACGTCGCGGCAGTCGAGGGCGTCGAACGCGCCCACATCGTCGCGGGCGACGTCGACCTCATCGCCGTCGTCGACGTCGACTCCCCCGCGGCGGTCAAGGACGTCGCCGCGACCCACATCCAGGACATCAGCGGCGTCGAGAACACACAGACGTACATCGCGATGGACTAAGGGAACCCACTTTTTGCTGCGTCGGGTGTCGCATACGAGCCTTCGGCTCGTGGCGCACCACTCCTTGCAAAAACTTGGGGAAAAAGGCCGCTCGCGCTCGGTCGAGCGCTCGCGGCCACTAGAAATCCCGACTCGGCCTACAGCGGCGTCCCGCCGCCACCGCCACCCTCCTGGCTGGCGGTGTCGATGAGGTCCGAGACCGGCGACTCGTAGTCGTAGCCAGGGATGACGCCCTCGACGTAGGTCCCCTCCACGTACTCGACGAACGCCTTGGCGATGGCTGCGGCCTGGTCGGCGCTTCCCCACTCGAACCCGAACGTGACGTAGACGTCCTCGCCGTCCTGTTCGACGTCGAACGTCTCCAGTTCCACGTCAGCACGGGTGGTCTGCGGTGCGTCTTCGAGACGGCGCTGGAGCGTGTCGAACCAGCCCTCGGCGACTGCCTCGCCCACCTCGTCGGCCGTGACAGCGGCGAGCGTGGGAACCCGCACGGAAACGGTGTAGGCCGTCCGGTACTCCGGGCCCTCGACGGCGCTGACGCGCCCCTCGAAGGCTGTCGTCTCGACGGTGAAGGCGTTACCGTCGCGCCGGAAGGCGTCGTGGTACTCGAACGCCTGCCGGGCACTCTCTGGAAACTCCTCGGTCATCGCCACATCGTAGGACAGAGACCGTCAAAAGCCCGTCGCGTCTACCGGCAGTGAGGGGACGGGGGTTCGAACCCCGGAACTCCTACGAGACGGGTTCTTAAGACCCGCGCCGTTGACCACTTGGCTACCCCCTCTCGCACGGACCTACTGGCCGGCGCAGTTTACCATTTTCTAACCCGCGACGGGGGCGCGCGCGAGCGCAAGCGTCAAGATTAATTGTTATTCATCCCGATACAAAGGGGAAATCTGTACACCAGTGTATTGATTTTCCCATAGTCACACGGCTGTCGGGGGGTAACCCGACCGGAGAAGCCGGTCATTTCGGGTGAATTTTACAATCAGGCGGCATATTCCGGAGTAACAATCGAAAATTCTTTCAGAGTTCATGGGCAAGGCGGTGAGTGGATATACTGGTGTGAAAGCATGTCACAAAATAGTGAAAGCGACTCGTTCCTTGACGTATCACGACGGAAAGTTCTCGGCGGCGCAGCGGGGCTCACCGCCCTGAGCCTCTCGGGGTGTTCGGGGCTATTCGGCGACGGCGGCGACGGTGACGGTGGCACGGACCTGGACCCGGTTCGGGACCGGGTGACGGTCGACCCGGCCGACGTTCAGGAAGGCGGGACCCTGAAGTTCGGCCTCGGTGCCGGCATCGACTCGTTCGACCCGGCCTACAGTACCAGCGCCCCGGCCACGAACGCCTTCGGGCTCATCTACGAGACGATTATCAGGCAGGACGCCGCAGGAGAGGTGTATCCGTGGCTCGCCAAGAGCTGGAGCCGCGAGGAGGTCAACGACATCTCCCGTGACGCCTACAGCGATTACATGGTCGACGCGGAGACCACCGACAGCGGTGCCCTCACCGCCGACTCGCAGATTCTCATCCGCGACCAGGAGAACCAGCAGGTGCTGACGGTCAACGAGGCACCCGACGCCGTCGAAGACGGCACCTACGGGATGCGCTACCGGGCGGAACTCCAGGAGGGGGTCACCTTCCACAACGGCGAGGAGATGACCGCGGAGAACGTCATCGGCGGCTACCGCGTCTACGAGAACTCCGACAACGCGGCGCAGACGTTCGACTCGTTCCTCTACGCGGAGAAAATCGACGACTACACGGTCGACATCTACGCGCAGGTGCCCGACGCGGAGGCGGCGAGCCAGCTTCCGGTCGAGGTGTACCCGACCGAGCACATCGAGAACTACCCGGACACGCCGAAGGACCCGCGCCAGGACCTGACGCCCATCGGGACCGGCCCCATGAAGTTCGAGAGCTTCAGCACCCAGGAGTCGGTGAGCTACTCGAAGTTCGACAACTACTGGCTGGAGGACCTCGGTCTGGACGCCCTGGAGTGGTGGGACGGTCCGGAGGACTTCCCGGCCGGTCCCGTCGTCGACGCCGTCGAAATCCGCATCGTACAGGACGACGCCACCCGCGCGGCGGCACTGAACAACAACGAAATCGACATCACCTACGGTCTCGCCTCCGACACCTACAGCGACTACCGCGAGTCGGAGAACTACCGCCTCAGCGTCACCAACGCGGGCGCGTACAACTTCCTGCAGTTCCCGGTCACCGTCGAGCCCTGGGACAACGCGAAGCTCCGCCGCGGCATCAACCAGCTCATCCCGCGGGAAGCCATCGCGAACAACGTCTACAACGGCTACCGGAACCCGGCGTACACGCCGCTGCCGCGGATGGCCTCCAAATCGGGCACCGAGGACTACGAGGCGCTCCTGGACGAACTCAAGCCGAAGACCCAGCAGGACACCGAGGCAGCAGTGGAAATCATCCAGGAGGCCATCGACGAGAACGACATCGAGACGCCCATCGAGGCGACTATCGAGACCAACACGGCCGACGACCGCGTGCGCGAGGTCGAACTCATCTCCCAGGCGCTGAACCAGGCGGGCGACGGGAGCCTCTTCGAGACCAACGTCGAGACCTTCGAGTTCAACACGCTCATCCAGCGCATCTTCGGCCCGGACTACTACAAGCAGGGCAAGCTCACCTTCATCGGCCTCTCCGGGACGTTCAACCCCGGGAGCTTCTACGACGCGGTCAACAGCGTCGACAACTTCCGGCAGTGCTGTAACTTCCAGCGGGTCGATACGCCGGACCTCAACGAGATAGCCGACGACGCGCGCTTCTCGGTCGACGCCGTCGAGAGCGAGGACTACCGCGGCCAGCAGTACGACAAGGTGTGGGACGGACTCGTCAAGCAGTCACCGAACATCTACACTGTCTTCGGGACGAACGTGGCCTGTCTCACCACTGACTACAAGGGTCACAACACCTATACATTCTCGAGTTCCATCCTGCCGTACGGCCTCCACGCGCCGCAGGACGAGCAGGTCGCCTACCTCGACCGATAAGCCCAACACACAACTACCCCGCTTTCCGTACACACACACAAAATGGGTCTACGAAAATATATCGCAGTCCGTCTGATAGTGACGGTTCCGCTGATGTTCGCCGTCTCGGTATTCACGTTTGCACTCATCAAACTCACACCGGGCAACCCGATCAACCAGCTCGTCGCCCTGAATCCGGACATCTCGGCGGCGGAAATCGCCGAACTGGAGGAGCGCTACGGACTCGGCGGGTCCATCGTCGACCAGTACGTCATCTGGATTAGCGACCTTCTCCAGGGCGACTTCGGGACGGTCATCGGCGTCGACCAGGCAGTCCTGCCGTACATCATGGAGCGGCTGCCCGAGACGATAATGCTCGGCCTGTTCGGGTGGGCCATCGCGCTCATCATCGCCATCCCCACCGGGATCTACGCGGCCTACAAGAAGGACACGCTGGCCGACACCGCCAGCCGCGTGTTCGCGCTGTCGGGCATCTCGCTGCCGAACTTCTGGCTCGGCCTGATGCTCATCCTGGTGTTCGCGCTGTATCTCGACCTGTGGCCGGTGCTCGCACCCCAGAAGCCACTGCTCTCGCCCGAGATGCTGTGGTATCTCATCCTGCCGGGGGTGACGATAGGGACCGCAGCGTCCGCGAACCTCATGCGCGTCATGCGGTCGTCGATGGCAGAGGAGATGAACAAGGAGTACGTCACCGCCGCGCGGGCGAAGGGACTGCCCGAGCGGACGGTCGTGCTGAAACACGTCCTCCGGAACTCGCTCATCTCCGTGGTGACCCTCGCCGCCTTCCTGACCTCCAGCATCTTCGCGGGGTCGGTCGTCGTCGAGAGCGTCTTCGCCTGGCCGGGCCTCGGACGGGCGCTCGTCCAGGGCATCTCCGGGCGAGAGGTCGACCTCGTGCTCGCCATCACGCTCCTGACCGGCATCATCATCGTCCTGGCGAACCTGCTCGCCGACATCGTCTACGCGATACTCGACCCCAGAATCAGGTACGACTAAACTATGTCAACGAAACGTGGCCGAATTCAGATACGTGGCTTCGACGCAGACCGAGTCGAGAAGCGGGAGCGCCTGTCAGACTGGACGCCCGACACCGGGTCGAAGACCGAGAGCCGGTGGAAGCGTGCCTGGCGGGACTTCCGGAACAACCGCAGCGCGATGCTCGGGCTTGCCATCGTCGGCGTCCTCACCTTCCTCGCCATCTTCTCTCGCCCGGTCGTCATCGAGGGAATCACGGTGCAACCACTCTCGCTGGCACCCTACGACCCCAAGGCGATTCTGTACCTCCAGTACCCCGACGTGACCGCCTACCAGCCGCCGTCGCTCGCGCACCCGTTCGGGACCGACGGCTCCGCGCGGGACCTGTTCTCGCGGGTCCTCTACGGCGGCCGCTTCAGCATCTCAATCGGCTTCATCGTCGTCATCATCACGGCGACCATCGGGCTCATCTACGGCGCTATCGCCGGCTACTACGGCGGCTACGTCGACAAGGTCATGATGCGCTTCGTCGACGTCATCTTCGCGTTCCCGGGCCTGGTCCTGGCGCTCATCATCGTCGCCACGCTCGGCCGGGGCTACTGGGAACTCGTGCTGGCCTACACCATCGTCGGGTGGGCAGGCTACGCCCGCATCATCCGCGGGGAGATTCTGAGCGTCAAGGAAAACGAGTACGTCACCGCGGCGAAGGCACTCGGTGCCAGGGACCGCTCGGTCATCTTCAGACACATCGTCCCGAACGCCGTCGCACCGCTCGTCGTCCAGGCGTCGCTGGCAATCGGTACGACTGTCATCGGCGTCGCCGCGCTCGGGTTCCTCGGACTCGGCCTGCCGCCGAACTCCGCCGAGTGGGGGACGATGCTCGACTCGACCCGCCAGACCATCGTGCAGGGCCCCGGCGGGGCCATCCCCTGGTGGGCCACCGTCTTCCCCGGCGGTGCCATCTTCATGTTCGTGCTGGCGATGAACCTCATCGGCGACGGCATCAACGACGCGCTGGACGCCCAGCAGACGACCGTCGGCCCCGGAGGTGACGAGTGATGGCCCTGCTCGAAGTGGAAGACCTCACGGTCAAGTTCTACACGGAGGAGGGCGTCGTGACGGCCGTCGACAACCTCACGTACACCATCGACCGCGGCGAGAAGTTCGGCGTGGTCGGCGAGAGCGGCGCGGGCAAGAGCGTGACCGCGCTCTCGCTGATGCGACTCATCGAGAACCCCGGCCGCATCGAGAGCGGCACGATTCGGTTCAAGGGGACCGACATCTTAGAGATGAGTGAGGAGGACGTCCGCGACGTCCGCGGCAACGAAATCGCGATGATCTTCCAGGACGCACAGACCGCGCTCAACCCCGTCTACACGGTCGGCGACCAGATATCGGAGGCCATCCGTCACCACCTCGACTACTCGGAGCAGGAGGCAAAAGAGCGAACCATCCGCCTGCTGGACAAGGTGGGTATCCCCGACGCGGAGACGCGCTACTCCGATTACCCACACGAGTTCTCCGGCGGGATGCAACAGCGCGTCGTCATCGCGATGGCGCTGTCCTGTGACCCCGACATGCTCATCGCGGACGAGCCGACGACGGCGCTGGACGTGACCACCGAGGCCAAGATTCTCGACGAAATCGAGGAACTGGCCGACGAGTTCGACACCGCGGTCCAGCTCATCACGCACGACCTCGGCGTCATCGCGCGCGTCTGCGACCGGGTGATGGTCATGTACGCCGGGCGGCCGGTCGAGAAGGCCCCCGTCGACGACCTCTACTACGACCCGAAACACCCCTACACGGTCGGGCTGATGAGTTCGATTCCCCGCATCGGGGACACGCGCGACCGGCTCCAGACGATACCGGGGACGATGCCGGACCTGGTGGACGTACCGCCGGGCTGCAGTTTCCACCCCCGGTGTCCCTTCGCCGAGGAGAGCTGTACGCGGCGGGAGCCGCCGCTTTTCGACCCCGAGACGGGACGCGAGGACGACGGCGAGGCCACCGACCACGTCGCCGCCTGTCTCGCATACACCGACGGGTTCGAGGGCGAACTCGATTACGACGTGTCGGTCCGCGGTGAGGAGACAGTAGAGAACATCGCCCGGACGGAGGGAGGGAATCTAGACAGGCCCACGACCGCGCCGACGAGGAGCCAATCCTGCGCGCGGAGAACCTCCGGAAGTACTACGATTCCAGCGGCGGCATCATCGACAACTTCCTGGGACGGGTCCAGAAGGTCAAGGCCGTCGACGGCGTCGACCTCGAACTCTACGAGGGCGAGACCGTCGGCGTCGTCGGCGAGAGTGGCTGCGGGAAGAGCACCCTCGGGCGGACCCTGCTCCGGTTGCAGGAGCCGACCGACGGGGAGATATACTACCGCGGCGAGCGCCTGACGGACCTCTCAGAGAGCGAACTCCGTGACCGCCGGAAGGACGTCCAGTACATCTTCCAGGACCCCTTTGCCAGCCTGAACCCGCGGCTGACCGTCGGCGACATCATCGGCGAACCGCTCGACATCCACGACATCGCCACCGGCGAGGAACGGGAGGAGCGCATCCGCGAGCTGCTGGACATCGTGGGGCTGAACCCGCGGCACACCCACCGCTATCCCCACGAGTTCTCGGGCGGGCAGCGCCAGCGCATCGGCATCGCGCGGGCGCTGGCGGTCGACCCCGAGATAATCGTCTGCGACGAACCCGTCAGCGCACTCGACGTGAGCGTCCAGGCACAGATTCTCAACCTGCTCGAGGACCTCCAGGAGGAGTTCGACCTCTCCTACATCTTCATCGCCCACGACCTCAGCGTCGTCGAGCACATCTCCGACCGCATCGCGGTGATGTACCTCGGCGAGTTCGCCGAGGTGGGCACGACCGAGGAGGTGTTCCAGCCGCCCCATCACCCCTACACCGAGGCGCTGCTGTCGGCGATTCCCGAACCTGACCCGCTGTGGGAGGGTCAGCAGATATTCCTGCCGGGGAACGTCCCGTCGCCGCTGAACCCGCCCTCTGGCTGTCGGTTCCACACCCGGTGTCCGCGGGTCATCCAGCCCGAGGCGTACGACCTCGACCAGGAGGTCTGGCGGTCGATGCTCAGCATGCAACTCCGCGTCCAGCGGGCGGACCACGTCGAGGCCATCACCGCCCTCACGGAGGCGGAGGGCGAGGACGTCGAGGACGCCGAGGTCGTCGACCCCACCGCGGTCGACCGCGAGGAACTCGACACGCTCGTCCGCGAGGAGTTCGACCTGCCCGACCGGCTGGGCGACCCGCAGGCAGAGGAGGTCATCGGCGACGTCGTCGACCGGCTGTACGCCGAGGACCTGGACGGGGCGCGCGAGGTCGTCGCCGCGGCACCGGACTCGCCGTGCGAGCAGGACAACCCCAGACAGGTCGCGACCGGCGAGACCCACGATATAGCCTGCCACATCTACGACGACGACTACCCGGCCTCCCGTCCGGAGACCGAAGACGAGTCCGGCGGCGTCGCCGCCGACGACTAGCGACGCAACGTTTTACGCGGGGGAACACGTACAGCGAGCAATGCGTCGGATATACGAGTCGCGCGCGCTCCACCGCGACGACGACGAACACCACGCGCCGAGCGAGCGGGACGACTACGAGCCCCAGGCGATGCGGTCGGTCAACGGGAGCGCCTGGAGCCGACGGCTCGTGCCGAACGCGCTTCGCTACCGCGCTATCTCTCTCACCATCGAGACGCCGGGAACGGACTTTCACCCCGACGAGCCCGTGCCCTTCCGTGTGACGATGAAGAACTCGATGCCGTTTCCCATCACCATCGCGACGCGCTCGCCGGTGCTGTGGACCTGGCACGTCGACGGTATCGAGGAGGCGGCCCACGTCCCGCTCCAGGACCCGCCGGACGAGACCGGGGGCCTGCACTTCAGCCGGGGGGAGAAAAAGCGGTTCACCCGCCGCTGGCGGCAGTCGTTCAAGGTGTCGGAGTCGGAGTGGGAGCCGGCCGACCCCGGCGAGTACACGCTGGGCGCGGCGGTGAACGTGGCCGACGCCGACGAAAAGGGCCTGACCGCCGAGACGACCGTCCGTCTCCTCGACGACTGAGCCGTTCGACCGCTTTTTTACCCTGGGACGCCACGGTGTGCCCATGTCGCAGTCACGCCCGGTCCTCGACTGGCTCCGCCGCCCGGAGTACACCGGCGAGAACCGGTGCACGCCCTGTACCGTCGTCAACGTCGTCATCGCCGCCGTTCTGGCCGGCGTCGCCGCCGTGGTCGCGGTGGAACTGGCCGCCGCCGTCTTCGCCGTCTCCCTGCTCGCCATCTACCTCCGGGGATATCTCGTCCCCTACACGCCGACGCTGACGACCCGCTACCTCCCCGAACCGGTGCTCCGGGCGCTGGGCAAGGAACCCGCGCCGGAGTCGCCCGACGCCGGCGAGACGTGGGAGGCAGTCGAGAAACTGGAAGCCCACCGGGAGAACGCCGTCGACGTCGACGCGTTCCTGACCGACGCCGGGGTGGTCGCGCCGGCCGAGAACGCCGACGGACCCAGCCAGTACCGGCTGACAGAGGCCTTCGCCGAGCGCGTCGACGGACACCTCGCCGACGTGCGGGAGGGAGGCGTCGACCGCGCGGCCGTCGCGGCGCTGTTCGACACCGACCCCGAGGACGTGAGCGGCGAGGACCGCGAGTACCCGGCCTACGAGGTGGGCATCCGCGTGCGGAAGTGGCCCAGCGTGGCCGCGCTGCACAGCGACGTCGCCGCCCACCGGGCGCTGGCCGAGGTGACCGACGACTGGCTGGCGGTCCCGGCCGACCAGCGCGCCAGCATCCTCGAACTGCTGCGGGGCTCGCGGGAGACGTGTCCGGACTGCGGCGGCGCGCTGACCGAGACGAGCGAGATGGTCGAGTCCTGCTGTGTCGACGTCCAGCAGTACGCCTACCTCTGTGTCGACTGTGACACCCACCTCCGGGAGTACAGCACGACGACTGAGCGGGCGGAGAAGGGCCTGACCGGGGGCTGAATCGCGAGTCACCAGTCGACGGACACCGTGCCGTCGCCTTCGGGGTCGGGCGCTATCTCCTCGCCCGTCTCGCGGTCGATGACGTGGATGACGCCGCGGTCCTTCTTCGCGGGGCAGACCTCGGCGGCTCTGACGTTCTCGTCCAGTTCGTCCTCGCCGACGAAGTACGCCTCCGGGCTGGCGATGCCCGTCGAGATGTCGAGCGTCCAGTTGTCGGACACCTCCGCACACTTGCCAGCGCCGATGCACCTGTTCGCTTCGAAGAGTATCTTGTAGGGCTTCTCGGCGACCGGCGGCGCGTCGCGCTCGCCGATATCCGCCGGGTCTATCGGGCTCTCGGCCCCGTCCTCGTCCATACCGGCCCGTTGCTCGTCGCAGGCTTTCTGTCTGTCGCTGCTGGGGGCGTCCCGCACGGACGGCCCGCTGCTATCACGTGTCACTACTATTATAAGTAATTCCTCGGCGTCAGTACGTACATGGCTCGCAAAATCACACTGTTCGAACTGCACTTCGACGCTATCCACTTCGGCACCAACTTCGGCGACGCGAACGCGGACGAGGAGACAGTCGACGAGAGCGCCGAGGACGTACCCGCCGAGTCCCCGTCAGGGCGAAGCGTGCCCGTCGTCCCGCTCGTCGGTGGCGTCGTGGTCGCCGCCGTGGTCGGCCGCCGCGCCGTCCGGCGCATCCGCCGCGCCCGCAGCGACGAGGCCAGCGACGTCAGCATCGAGATGGACGAGTCGGAGGCCGACGCGCCCGTCGAGGCAGTCGTCGACTGACCGCCGTCCGTCACACCAGTTTTCCGCAGTTGTCACCCCCCAGAGCGGGGCGTCAGGAGAGAGTTCGCCGCCCTACTCGTGAATCTCGACAGATTCGAGCGTGACCGGCGTCGTCGGCCCGTCGTGCATGTCCGTCTCGACGTTGCCGATTTCCTCGACGACGTCCATCCCGTCGGTGACCTGGCCGAAGACGGCGTGTTTGCCGTCGAGGTGGGGCTGGGCGTCCAGCGTGATGAAAAATTGCGACCCGTTGGTGTTCGGCCCGGAGTTGGCCATGCTGAGGATGCCCGGCCCGTCGTGGGTCAGTTCGTCGTGGAACTCGTCGTCGAACTGGTAGCCGGGGCCGCCGCGGCCGGTGCCGGTCGGGTCCCCACCCTGAATCATGAAGCCCTCGATGACGCGGTGGAACTCGACGCCGTCGTACAGCGGGTCGATGCGCTTCTCGCCCGTCTCGGGGTCCTTCCACGCGCCCGTTCCCGGGGCAACCTCGGTGTTCTCGTAGTCGTCGGCACCCTGTGCCAGCCCGACGAAGTTCTCGACGGTGCGGGGCGCGCGCTCGTCGAACAGTTCGACTTCGACGTCGCCGTTCGACGTGTGGAGTGTCGCAGTCAGGTTACTCATGACAGGGTGGACGACGCCACCGGGCAAAACCCTGGTGGTACCCGACTCGCGGAGCGTCCGGGCCGTTCACCCGAGCCAGAGCCGTTTGCCACAGAGCCGCGCTGCACGCTCGTCCAGTGTGGCGACGTCGCCGGTGTGGTACTGCGCCGCCAGTCGGCGGGCGACAGCCAGGTGTTCGCGGGCGACCGCGTAACGGGTGCGCGCGCGCTCGGACTGTGCGCGGTCGCGACAGCGGTCCCCGTTCCATTCGAGCGCCTCGGCGATGGCCATCCGTGCGTCGACCAGGTTCGCCACGACCCACTCGATTTGCATCCGGAGCGCGTCCGTGTCGCCGTCGAACGTCGCGTCGGTTCCCCACCCTGCTTCGAGCGCGTCGCGGTAGTGTGCCAGTGCCTCCTCCCACGCGATGGCCTCCTCGGCGGGGCCGGCCGCGGCCTGAGCGCGCTCACGGGCTGCCTCGGCGCGTTCGAGTGGCCGCCCCTGCAGCGTCCGCTCGCGGTCGGCGAGGTCGTCGAGGTCGGCCCGGAGGTCGTCGGCCGTCTCGAAGTCCTCCTCGATAGCGACGTCGAGTGCGCGCTCGAAGTGCTCGCGGGCCTGCCGGAGACACCGGTGGGCCGCGTCGTACGCGCGGCGGTCGGCCAGCCCGTCGGCTTCCTCGACGAGGTCGCGACCGCGGCTCATACGGGCGCGGCTCACCGTCCGGCGCAGCTCCGTCCGGACCGTCCGGACGCGCTGCTGGAGCGTCTGGCGAACCGCCGTGTCGTCGACGTCGATGCGGCCCGTCGCCGTCTCGATGTGTTCCCGTGCCGACTGCCGGGACTCCTCGGCGTCGTCCATCTCGCCGCGCTCGACGCGCTCCTCCAGCAGCGAGATGTGCTGGCGGGCGTCCTGCAGCGCCGCGACCACAAGCTGCCAGGTCCGGCTGAGCGCGGTCACGTCCCCGACGAGGTCGTCGACCCCGTCGGCGCTCGTGGGCTTGAGACGGAACGTCCCCCGGCCCCAGACCGTCAGGACCACCGTCGTCGAGAGGATACCGTCCTCGCGCTCGATTCGCTTGACGTCCGTGTACGGGATATCGGCCGTCTCGCGGCCCGACTTCGTGTCGATGACGAAGACGAGCTTCCGGTCGGTGGCAGCCAGCAGCGTTCCGCCGTCGCTGCCGCCGCGCTGTCGCGTTTCGTCGTCCTGTTCGTGAACCAGGGCGCCGGTGCTCGCGAGTTGGTGGACGACCGGTTCGTCCTCGGCCAGTCGCGATTCCAGCGCCTCGACCATCTTCCCGTCCGTCGGCTGGTTCCCACCCAGCAGCCGGGAACGGAGTATGCCTGTCCTCTGTGCCATTGCCCCTGTGTACCACTGGGATGTTGGACAGTAACCCGCATAAACGTTACCGGGAATTCAAATTCAAAGAATGATAATCGGAGGGCAATTGAGGGGCATCACGTCAGTACTCTGCGCCGGGGTTCCGCTCGCTTCGCTCGCGGCGGTCTCTACGCCTCAGTACTCCACGACCGGGTCCCGTTCCCAGAACTCGCTGGACTTCTCCAGTTTCGGCACCCACGTCGCCTCCTCGCGGGCCAGCATCGCCACGCGCGAGGGTTCGACCTCCTTCAGCACGTCGTGCTCGCGCAGGTACTCGCCCAACTCCTCCGTGAACGCACGGACCTCCTCGTGTTCGGGCATCGAGTCGCGGTCCAGCCGTCCCCGCGAGTGGCCGACGTGCATGTACGCCTTCATCTCGACGAAGTCGGCGTCCGCGCGGTCGCACATCGCCGCGTACCACTCCGGGTGGTGCATGTTGTGACCCTTGACCAGCGTCGTCCGGATGACGGTTCGCGTGTCGTCTTTCGCCGCCAGGACGTCCAGCGTGTCGATGAGATTGTCCCAGGCGCTGTCCTCGACGGCCTTGACCGTCGAATCAAACGTCTGGCGGTCGGCCGCATCGACGGAGACGTACAGTTGCGTCGGGTCACACTCCGCGAGCACGTCGGGGTTGGTGCCGTTCGAGACGAGGAAGGTGGTGATGTCGCGGTCGTGGAACTCCTCGATGAGTTCCGGCAGATACGGGTACAGCGTCGGTTCGCCGTCCAGCGAGATGGCGACGTGTCGCGGCTCCATGGCCTCCTCGAACACCTCGCGGGGCACCTCGTCGTTGCCGCCGAAGCCCGAGAGGAGTTTCTTCTGGAGGCGCACGGAGGCGTCGGCGACGGCGGCCGGGTCGTCCCACTCCACGTCACCGAGTTCGTAGGCGTGGCCCTGGTGGTCGCGCCAGCAGAAGACACACCGCTCGTTGCACTTGACGACCGGCGTCATCTGCATACAGCGGTGGGACTCGATACCGTAGAAGATGTACTTGTAACACTTGCCCTCCCCGCGGAGCGCGTTCTTCGTCCACCCGCAGGTCTGGGCCGCGGTGTGGTTCTCGCTGTGGTAGGCCGGGTCCGAGACCTGCTTCGGCCCGTCGGACTCACTCATTGATAGCGTAGATGGCAGTCGAGACTAAAACATCCTTGGCTCCTGAGCCTCTCTCCGGGCGCCGCCACCCCGCGCCGGGACATCCCCAGGTCTTGATAGTAGGCACACATATTTAACATCGACATTCACGATGAACTAGAACAGAACATGCGCCACTGCCAATCACGAGGCTCGTCATCCGTCGGCGAGCCGCGGGGGGACGAGGAATGACAGACGCCGGGAACCCGACAGACACAGTCGCCGGAATCGAGTCGCTGGGTAGCCTTCGAATCGACTGTTACATCCGCTCGAACATCTCGCGGGTCAGCGACAGGCAGGTGGAGGCGATTCTGGAGCGCCTGCGTTCGCTCAGCGAGGCGGGACTCGTCGCCGACTACCAGACCCGGCAGTGGCCGCCGAAGCGCCACGCCGTGGTCGAATCACAGGCTGCGGAGACGACGCGGGGGGAACTCCTGGCCAAGTTCGAGGGATGGGCGGACCAGCGCGGCTACTCGCTCAAGCCCGCCTTCCAGCGCCGGATGGTGCCCGGCTCGCTCGTCGGTGCCGACGAGCCACGGGAGGAGGTCCGGGTGCCCATCGTGACGCTCGCCCTGTATGACGAGTCGACGGAGACGGAGCCACTGACCGGTGTCGTGCCGTACACCGACGAGTACGACACCGACGAGCGACGGACCTACACCATCGACGCCTGGCTGAGCGCACTTGAAGACCGGACCCGGCAGAGTACGGGTCCCGTCACGCAGCCGTCGCCTGCCGCTGACGGCGACTGAACGGGGGCCGGAGCCGGCGGGTGGGCGGGGCCGAACGCGCCGCGTCTGCCAGATACGTTCATCTTTTCGCGCGACGTATGGGCCGCCATGACACCCCGCCCCGGCTACGAAGTGCAGGTCTGCCTCCGTCCGTTCACGCCACAGGACGTCCAACAGCGCCAGCAGGAGGTCATCGGTCGCATCGAGGCGCTGGCGGCCGACGGCATCGTCGACCCGACGGTCGTCTGGTGGAGTCCGCGGGTCTGTCCGCCGGGGACCGACAACCCTCTCAGCGCCGGGTGCCCGGACGTCGTCCACGAACTGCTGGACCTGGCCGACCGCGACGGCTTCTCGCTGGAGCCGTTCATCCGCAAGGTCGGCGGCGTCCACCCGGGCACGGACGACTCGCTGGTCCTCCCGGTCATCTGTCTCGTCGTCCGCCACGGCGGTGCTATCGGCGGCCTCTACCCCGTTGCGCTCGACGACACGAAGTTCACCGTCGAGGACGGCCTGCAGGCGCTGGAGACCGGCGGCGGCGTGTTGAACCTCGCGTAGCGGTCGCCCCCGGCGTCGTCGGCCGAACCCGTTATCCCTATACACGCCGCTGGGAAATGGGAGGTATGTTCCTCGCGATGCGAACGGAGGTCCGCGCGGCGCTTGCGGGGGCGCTCGCGGCACTGGACTTCCCGACGGACGACCTCGGCATCGAGACACCGCCGGCGGACGTCGACGCGGTGCTGGCATCCAGCGTCGCCTATCGGCTCGCCGGTGAGGCCGGCGCACCCCCGCCGGCCGTCGCCGAACAGGTGGCCGACGAGATCGACCCCGGCGAGTACGACTACGTCGACAGCGTCCAGACGCAGGGTCCCTACGTCAACTTCCTGCCCAGCGAACGGTACTTCGACGACACGCTCGAAGCCGCCCGGGCCGACGACTACGGCACGCTGGAGCCGACCGGCGACGAGGTAGTCGTCGAACACACCAGCGCGAACCCGACCGGCCCGGTCCACGTCGGGCGCGCGCGCAATCCCATCATCGGCGACGCTCTCGCCCGAGTGCTCGAGTACGCCGGCAACGACGTGGAACGGCACTACTACGTCAACGACGCCGGCCGCCAGATGGCCGTGTTCACGTGGGCCTACGAGACCTTCGACGAGGCGGACCTGCCCGAACCCGAACGCGAGTCCCCGGAGTACGAGATGGTCCGCTACTACCGCAAGGGCAACAGCTACCTCGAAGACGCCGACCCGGAGGACGTCGAGGAAGCCGAAGCCGAGATTCAGGCCATCCTCCAGGGCCTAGAGGAGGGCGAGGAGGCGGTCTACGAGCGCGTCGGCGAGGTCGTCGACACGGTGCTGTCGGGGATGCGCGGGACGCTCGAACGCCTGCCCGCGACCTTCGACGAGTTCGTCAAGGAGACCCGCTTCATGCGCGACGGCTCGACAGACGACGTCGTCGAGCGCCTGAAGGAACTGGACGGCGCCGTCTACGAGGACGACGCCTGGCAACTCACCTTCGAGGACATCGACAAGAACCTCGTATTCCTGCGGGCGGACGGCACGTCGCTGTACACGACGCGTGACCTCGCCCACCACGAGTGGAAGTTCGACACCTTCGACCGCGCGGTCACCGTCCTCGGCGAGGACCACAAGCTCCAGGCCGAGCAACTGAAGGCGACCCTCGAACAGCTGGGCCACGACACCGACCGCCTCTCGACGGTCCACTACTCCTGGGTGAACCTCCCCGAGGGCGGCATGTCCACCCGCGAGGGGACCGGCATCGACCTGGACGACCTGCTGGACGAGGCCATCGACCGCGCCCGCGAGGAGGTCAACGAGCGCATGGGCGAGCGCATCCGCGACGACGACCTGACGGAGGAGGACGTCGAGCGCATCGCCCACGAGGTCGGCATCGGCGCGGTCCGCTACGACATCGTCTCCAAGCAACCGACGAAGGGCATCACCTTCGAGTGGGAGCGGGCGCTCGACTTCGAGGCCCAATCGGCCCCCTACGTCCAGTACGTCCACGCGCGCGCCTGCGGCATCCTCGACGAGGCAGCGGCGGCGGACGTCGACGTCCCCGCACCCGACGCCGTGGACGCGAGCGCGCTGACCGACCCCGCAGAGCGGGACCTCCTGCGCGCTATCGCGGCCTTCCCGGCACGCATCGAGGAGGCCGCCGACGAACTCCAGCCCCACCTCATCGCCACCTACACCCGGGACATCGCCGAGGCGTTCAACACCTTCTACCGGGAGTGTCGCGTCCTCGACGTCGACGACGCCGAGCGCCGGACGGCACGGCTGGCGCTCGTGGCTGCGGCACAGACCACGGTCGCCAACGCGCTCGACGCACTCGGCGTCGCCGCGCCCGACTCGATGTAGAGACTACCCGAACAGTCCGAAGCGGCCGCCGGAATCGTCGTCTTCCTCGTCGTCTTCTTCGTCCGTCTCGTCCTCGAACCAGGACGCCTCGAACACCAGGTCACCCGCGGCGGGGTCTGCCCCCTCGAAGAACACGTCCGCGAGTGTCGAGCCCAGCAGTTCGTAGGCCTCGGCTGCAGGGCTGTCGGGGGCGTGCAGGACGAGCGGTTCGGAGCCGGTGGCGTCGTGGTCGACGGGAACGACGCCGAGCGTGGGGAAGTCGAACGCGGCGGTGATGGCTGCGACGTCCGTCTCGC
Organism: Salinibaculum sp. SYNS191; assembly: GCF_037338445.1. NCBI lineage: Archaea > Methanobacteriati > Methanobacteriota > Halobacteria > Halobacteriales > Haloarculaceae > Salinibaculum > Salinibaculum marinum. The sequence goes on along the minus strand of NZ_CP147838.1, from coordinate 2,805,679 downwards.
CGGTGACGCGACAGACGAGGCCGCCGAGGACGCGGCCGTCGACGCGGTCGGCGAGGTCGGCGGTCTTCGCGGTGTCGCTGACCGCCACGTCGTCGGGCGTGGTCACGAGCAGGATGCCGTCGGCCAGGCCCAGCGGCACCATCGTCTCGTGGGAGAGGCCGGCCCCGGTGTCGACCAGCACCGCGTCGTAGGCCTCGCGGAGGGCGGTGATGACCTCCCGCAGGTTCGCAGGGTCGGCGTCGGCGAAGGCCTCCAGGGTCTGCTCGCCGGGGATGACCGTCACGTCGCCGCGGGTCTCCGTCAGGGCGTCGTCGACGGTCGCCTGGCCGGCGAGAATCTCGTGGATGGAACTGTCGTGGTCGATGCCGAGCATCTGCCCGAGGTTCGCCATCCCGAGGTCGGCGTCGACCACCACCGTGTCGTAGCCCGCCGCCTCCAGGACGGCCGCGACGTTCAGCGCCGTCGTCGTCTTCCCGACGCCGCCTTTGCCTCCTGCAATCGTACAGACGTAGCCCGCCATCGTTCGTTGGCTACACCCAGACGCGGGGGCGATATAAACCCGTCCGTCCGGGGCATCACGGCCCGCGGGTGAGAGGTCAACAGGTTCTTACGCCATCTGACCCAACTGGGAGTAATGAGCGAGCAGGAACGGGAGCAGTCGGACAAACAAAAATACGAGTTCCGGAAGGTCATCGAGGAACTCAAGGAGTACCGCGGGTCCGGGACCCAGCTAGTCACTATCTACGTCCCGCCGGACCGGCTGGTGAGCGACGTCGTCGCCCACGTCACACAGGAACACTCCGAGGCGAGCAACATCAAGTCCAAGGACACCCGGACGAACGTCCAGGACGCGCTGAAGAGCATCAAGGACCGGTTGAAGTACTACGACACCAAGCCACCCGAGAACGGGATGGTCCTCTTTTCGGGTGCGGTCGACGCCGGCGGCGGCCAGACGGACATGATTACCCGCGTGCTGGAGAGCCCGCCCCAGCCCGTCGAGTCCTTTCGCTACCACTGCGACTCCGAGTTCCTGACCGAGCCCCTGGAGGAGATGCTGGCCGACAAGGGCCTGTTCGGTCTCGTCGTGCTGGACCGCCGCGAGGCCAACGTCGGCTGGCTCCGCGGCAAGCGCGTCGAACCGGTCAAGTCCGCCTCCTCGCTGGTGCCGGGCAAGCAGCGAAAGGGTGGCCAGTCCGCACAGCGGTTCGCCCGCCTGCGCCTGGAGGCCATCGACAACTTCTACCAGGAGGTCGCCGGCATGGCCAACGACCTGTTCGTCCCCGACCGCCACGACATCGACGGCATCCTCGTCGGCGGCCCCTCGCCGACGAAAGACGAGTTCCTCGACGGCGACTACCTCCACCACGAACTCCAGGACATGGTCCTGGGGAAGTTCGACGTGGCCTACACCGACGAATCCGGCCTGCACGACCTCGTCGACGCCGCCAGCGAGGTGCTGGCCGAACACGAGATGCTGGAGGACAAGCAGGTCATGGAGGAGTTCTTCAAGGAACTCCACGACGGCGACAAGGCCACCTACGGGTTCGAGCCGACCCGCGAGAACCTGATGATGGGGGCCGTCGACCGCCTGCTCATCAGCGAGGACCTCCGCCAGGACGTCGTCACCTACGAGTGTTCCAACGGCCACACCGAGCGCGAACTCGTCGAGGGCACGGGCACGCCGACCCACACCTGCTCGCGATGCGGGGAGGAGGTCGAAGACGGCGAGCGCGAGGACGTCATCGACCACCTGATGGAGATCGCCAACCAGCGGGGCACGGAGACCATCTTCGTCTCGACCGACTTCGAGAAGGGCGAACAGCTCCTCACCGCCTTCGGCGGCGTCGCCGGGCTGTTGCGCTACGCGACCGGCGTCTAGAGCGGTCGCTGTCCGGGTTCGGGTAGGGGTAAAGTGTGGGGGAAAGGGGTCTGTCGTGGGGGACAGTGACACCGAGTCGGGGGGAAAGCCTCGGTGTCTCGGGGGGAGACGACGTCGTGCGACGTCGTGACGACATCTGTCTCAATGTCGCATTTACTCGTAGTGGCTACGGGAAAATAGGCGTAGTACCCAACTTGTTTGGGGTGGCAGCAGACAGTCAGAGAAGTTGCTCCAGTTGCGTGCGGCGGCCGGCGAGGTCGACGTCGGCGTCGATGGCTTCGTCGTACGAGAGGCGGTCCAGCACGAGCAGCGGGTCCGTGCCGGCCTGCTCGACGCGGGCGAGCAGGTCAGATATCTCGGCCCGGTAAAGCGCGAGGTTCTCCAGCAGGCCGACGAGCAGCGCCATCGGGACGGCGGCCTCGGTGTTGCCCGGGAAGGCGGTACTCACCTGCTGGAAGTCGGGCTGGTCGGCCGGCGGGTCGGCCACCGGGTGCAAGGACAGACAGCGGGTACACAGCGCCGCGCCGGGTTCGTCGCCGGGCAGGAACTCGCGTAGCTCCGTGGGGACGGGAAAGGAAAGCGTCTCGGCACCGCAGTCGGGACAGTCCATGGAGAGTCTTGGGTCGCCAGAAGGAAAGAAGGGGGCGTCTCAGTCGTCGGCGGGCAGCGGTTCCTCGGTCTCGGCTTCCTCGGCCTCGCGCTCGGCGCGTTCCTCCTCCTCCTTCTTGGCCTTGATCTTCTTCATGCGGAAGATCTCCTCGCGCTCCTGTTCTTCGAGTTTCTGCTCGATGTACTCCTGATTCTCGCGGAGTTCGGGCAGGAGTTTGAACTCCAGGGCGTTGACGCGGCGTTTGGTCGTCTCGATTTCCTCGAGCATCTTCTTCATCGCCGTCTCCACCTCGGCGGCGAGGATGATGTTCTCCAGCAGTTCCTCGTAGGCGTCGGCGGCCTCGTCGATGCGGGCGCTGGTGCCGAGCACGCCGTAGCCGCGCTCGTCGAGGTTCTTTTTGACCTTCGAGGACTCGATTTGCGGGACGACGACGCCCATGATGTTCTTCGACTGGGTGGTGAGTTCGGGGTGTTCCTTCAGCGCGGCGGCGGCCCCGCGGACGGCCACGTCGCCGTCCATCGCCCGCGCCATGTCGATGGCCCGCTGTGCGCGCTCGTAGCTGTCGTCCAGCCCCTCGCGGACGTCCTGGGCCTGGTCGAGGATGTCCATGAACTCCATGATGAGCCCGTCCCGCTTCTTCTCGAGGGTGTCGTGCCCACGCTCGGAGAGTTCGATGCGGTCCTCAATCTGCATCAGGTTCTTCCGCGTGGGTTTGACGTCCTTAGCCATTACCCCAGGGTACCGGAGCCACTCAGTTAATCCTTTTCAGTTTCCGGAGCCCCCGACTGGCGGCCGTAGTGCCACTTCGAGAGGTAGAACACGCCCGCGCCCGCGACCCACAGCACCGCAATCGGCGTCGACAGCCCGCCGACGGTGTAGAACTGGTAGGTGCTGATAGCGAGCAGCAAGAGGAGCAGGACCATGAACGCGTTGCGGGCGCTCCGGAGGACGGCGTCGTCGGCCATTGCCGGCCCTACCCGCCGGAACGCCGTAACGCCGTCGGCTCGTCACGACAGGTGCCAGAGGTCCTGTTCCCGGTCGAGGGCGAGGACGACGGCGGTGTGGGGCAACGTCAGCACGGAGATGGCGACCAGGTACAGCCCCGTCGCGCCCGCCAGCGTCTGCGCGGGGTCGGGCGTCGTCCACCACAGCACCCCGGCGAAGGCCAGCGCGAGGGCCGTCGGCACCGCTGCCTCCAGGCCGAACTTCCCGAGTGCCCGACCGAACCGGCGCTCGACGACCGCCTCGACCGAGGCCTCGTCCAGCAAGATGACGCGGACGATGTGGCGCACCGAGTGCCACAGACAGAAGTACAGCCCCACGGCCAGCACCGGCGGAACGAAGAAGAAGACCACCCAGAGCAGGCCGCACTCGGCGGCGTCCAGCCGCCAGCCCCGTCGGTCCACCGCCCGGGTCCACCCGCGGGCCAGCGTGAGAATCGTCACGAGGCCGAACCCGGCCATCAACAGCAGGCGCGGCCAGGCGTCGAACAGCCACCAGGACCCCGCCGACCCGCCGAAGGGTGCGACGAAGGTGTCGACCACCTCGCGGTACCGGCCCGGAAAGCCAAAGAGGGGGACGAGCATCGGCAACCCGCCGCGGACGACGACGGTCAGCACCTGCTGGGTGAAGTCGTCGACGTGGTCGGCCGCGTACAGCCCCTGGAGGACGTAGAGTTCGCCCTGCCCCCAGTGGAACCAGGTCAGGAGGATGAACAGGGCCGCAGCGGGGACGGGCGCGAGGAACCACAGCGCCAGGTAGGCCCCGCCGGCGGCCAGGTACAGCGCCACCACGCCCGCGACGCCGCGGAGGTCGACCCGGCCGGTCCGGGCCCGTGGCAGAGCGACGTAGTCGACCGCGCCGTGTGGCATCCCGAAGACGACGGCGCTGGCGACCAAGGGAAGATAGCGGTAGGTCGTCGGAATCGACGGGAGCAACAGCGACAGCGGGACGAGCGCGGCCAGCGGTGCCCAGCCGAGAAACAGCGAGGCCCGGCCGAGTGCGGTGCGCGCGGTCTGGCCCGCGACGGCCCCGTCGGTCAGCCCCATCGCGCGATCACCCACCGGAGGAGGACGAGCGCCTGCACCACGAACAGCGACGTGCACAGGAAGAAGGCTCCTTCCTCGACCGGGAGACCGGCGACGGTGAGACCGGTAGAGTACTCCGGCGAGATGGTCCACAGCCCCTGCTCGATGGCGTAGCGGTCGATAGTCGAGAGGTACACCACCGGCACCGCGAGCATCGCGGCCACCCGCCGGCGGACGGCGACCAGGTAGCGCCAGCCGACGGCCCACTGGAGGGCGAAGACCGGTGCCGCCCACGTGAAGATGGCACCCAGGTACAGCGTCTCCGGCGGCCCGAGCAGGAAAGCCACCCCGACGGCGCCGACGGCGAGGCCGGCCAGTCCGCCCAGCAGTCGGTCCCGCCAGGAGTGCCCGATTGTCGGGTCGACCCTGCCGTCGAGGGCGAACGTCCAGACGCCGACCATGACCGACTGGAAGACGACGAAGAGGTACTCACCCAGGGGCATCTCGCCGATGCGCATGAACACGGTCCCCTCGCCGTAGAACCAGACGCCGCGGGCGATGAGGTAGTTGTCCCACGGGGTCGTGTAGACGAGCGCGAGCGCGACCATGAGTGCCACGCCGCCGACCTGGACGCGCCGCGACGCGCGGTCGGGGCGGTACCGGACGGCGGACGCGACGGTCAGAAGCGACAACGGGAGGACGACGAAGAGGGCGAGGAAATCGAGGTAGGTGAGTGCGGGAGACATGGGACTCTCTACTGGGAGCTATGCTAACAGCAGGAAACGGAGTGAGTTATACTCCGTGATTAGTCGTCAGCCGGTTCGGCAGCAGCGCCCGAGGTCGCCTCGCTGATGGCGTCGCGGGCGCTGAGCAGGATGAACCCGAAGCCGATCTTCGCGGTCACGTCGAGCACTGCGAACCCGAGCGTCTCGATGCCGAGGTTCGGCAGGACCCCGAGGCCCTCAGTGCCGATGAGCCACCAGATCGGGTACACCAGCCACAACACGACTATCATCGTCCGGAGCGTCGTGAACGTCGACCGCGCTGCCTCCGGAAGCTGGCGGGCCTTCTCGCTGAGCGTGCCGTACAGGAAGTACAGCAGCACCAGCAGGAGCGCCGTGGAGATGCCCCACCAGATGAGCCGCTGGACTTCCGTGCTGATTGCGACGTCGCCCGCGAGGTCGCCGGTCAGGGTCGCGACGGCACCGGTGCCGATCATCGCCGCGTCGAGACCGACGAGTCCGGCCAGTTCGTTACGGGTCGCCCCGGCAAGCAACCCGAGGTCGAGCAGTAACAGCGGCGTCGTGAAGAACCAGTCCGTGTACCTGGCCCAGTAGATGAGTTTCTCCTCGCCACCGACCGTGACGACCGTCGCGCCGAATCCGAGCGCCATCGCCAGGTAGTTCACGAACGCGATCGCCGCGATGAAGATGGTGACGATGTAAAACTCCTGCATCCGCTCGTTCGTCTCGCCCCAACCCATCGCGACGAAGGCCAGCATGCCCAGGAACATCCCGGCAGTTCCGAGCCACAGCGCCGGCTCGACAGGGCCGCCCGCCTCGGCCAGCAGGTCACTTACCGTCGACTGTGCCACGAGTGCGTCCATTCCTGATTGCAGTACCATAACCCAGTTTGTACTAGTGCGGGAACATACTTAGTCCCATTACCAAATCGTTTAGGCTCGTAGCGCACCTCGCCGGGCCAAATCAGTAATTGCCGGGGCCCCGACGAGTGATGTAATACGGATGTCAGGAAAGGGCGGGTTACTGCTCAGGCCTCGGCTTCGACCGTCTCGTCGTCCGCTTCCTCGACGTAGTACTTCTCGATGTTCTCCTCGTCGACGCGGTTAAGCTCGTCTTTCGGCAGCATCGAGAGGAGGTCCCAGCCGATGCTGAGCGTCTCCTCGATGTCGCGGTTGGTGTCGTACCCCTGCTCGACGAACTCCGCCTCGAAGCGGTCCGCGAAGTCGAGGTACTTGTTGTCCCGCTCGGAGAGTGCTTCGCGACCGACGATGTTCACCAGGTCGCGCAGGTCCTCGCCCTCCGCGTACGCGGCGTAAATCTGGTCGGAGACGCCACCGTGGTCGCCACGGGTCAGCCCCTCGCCGATACCGTCGTCCATCAGCCGCGACAGGCTCGGCAGGACGTTGATGGGCGGCTGGATGCCCTGGCTGTTGAGGTCGCGGTCGACCAGAATCTGCCCCTCGGTGATGTACCCCGTCAGGTCGGGAATCGGGTGCGTGATGTCGTCGCTGGGCATCGTCAGGATGGGAATCTGCGTAACAGAGCCCTCCTGGCCCTTGATACGACCGGCACGTTCGTACAGCTGTGCCAGGTCAGTGTACATGTACCCGGGGTAGCCACGCCGGCCCGGGACCTCCTCGCGTGCCGCGCCGATTTCGCGCAGCGCCTCACAGTAGTTGGTCATGTCCGTCAGGATGACCAGCACGTGATACCCCTTGTCGAAAGCGAGGTACTCGGCCGTCGTGAGGGCGAGTCGCGGCGTGACCGTCCGCTCGACTGCGGGGTCGTCCGCGAGGTTCATGAAGACGACCGACCGCTCCAGCGCGCCGGTGCGCTCGAAGTCGTCCATGAACTCGTTCGCCTCCTCGGCGGTGATACCCATCGCGCCGAAGATGACTGCGAACTCGCTTTCGCCGTCGCCGTCGCCCTCGGACTCTTCCGGCACCGTCGCCTGCCGGGCAATCTGGAGTGCGAGGTCGTTGTGCGGCAGGCCGGAACCCGAGAAAATCGGGAGCTTCTGGCCGCGGACCAGCGTGTTCATGCCGTCGATGGCCGACACGCCGGTCTGGATGAACTCCTCGGGGTACTCCCTGGAGTAGGGGTTGATCGCCGCACCGACGATGTCGCGTCGCTCGTCCGGAACGATTTCGGGGCCGTCGTCGATGGGATTGCCGGACCCGTCGAGGACGCGACCGAGCAGGTCCTCGGTGACCGGCATCTTCATGGTCTCGCCGAGGAACCGGACCGACGACTCGCGGTCGATGCCGCCGGTTCCCTCGAACGTCTGGATTGCGACCGTGCCGCTGGAGGTGTCGAGCACCTGCCCCCGGCGAACCTCGCCGTCCGCGGTCTCGATTTCGACGATCTCGTTGTAGCCGATGGGTTCGTCGACCTCGGCGAAGACCAGCGGTCCGCTGATTTCCGTGATAGTCTGGTATTCTTTCATTGTTAGTAGAGTGCGCGAATCTGTTCAGTCATGTCGCTTTCGAGTTCCTCGACGAACGCATCGGCCTCGTCGTCCGGCGTCGTGCCGATGCGGTTCAGGCGCGGGAGCGCGTCGATTTCGGTAATCTCGTCGACCGGGACGCCAGCGTCGAGTGCGTCGAAGGCCTCGTCGTTGAACGTCTTGATGGCACCCAGGATGAGGTAGGTCTTCTCGGGTGGACAGTAGCGGTCGACGTCGTGCAGGGCGTTTTGCTGCAGCCACGCCTCCTTGAGGAACCGCGCGACTTCCAGCGTCAGCTGCTGGTCCTCCGGCAGCGCGTCTTTCCCGACGAGCTGGACGATCTCCTGCAGTTCGCCCTCCTCGTCCAGGACGTCGATGGCCCACTGGCGTTGCTCGGGCCAGTCGTCCGCGACGTTGTCGACGAACCACGGGTCGAGCTGTTCGCGGTACAGCGAGTACGACTCGTCCCAGTTGATAGCCGGGAAGTGCCGCCGTTCCGCGAGGTCGGCGTCCAGCGCCCAGAACGTCTTGACGATGCGCAGCGTGTTCTGGGTGACCGGCTCCGAGAAGTCACCGCCCGGCGGCGAGACGGCCCCGATGACCGACACGGAGCCCTCGGTGCCGTTGATGTTCTTGAAGTAGCCGGCCCGCTCGTAGAACTCCGAGAGGCGGGCGGCCAGATAGGCCGGGTAACCCTCCTCACCGGGCATCTCCTCCAGCCGCGAGGAGATTTCGCGCATGGCCTCGGCCCACCGCGAGGTGGAGTCGGCCATCAGCGCGACGTCGTAGCCCATGTCGCGGTAGAACTCCGCAATCGTGATGCCCGTGTACACACAGGACTCACGCGCCGCGACGGGCATGTTCGACGTGTTCGCGATGAGGCAGGTCCGGGCCATCAGCGCGTTGCCGGTCTGGGGGTCCGGCAGTTCCGGGAAGTCGTCGATGACCTCCGTCATCTCGTTGCCGCGCTCGCCACAGCCGATGTAGACGACGATGTCGGCGTCCGCGAACTTCGCCAGCGACTGCTGGGCGACGGTCTTGCCCGACCCGAAGGGGCCGGGAATCGCGGCCGTCCCACCCTTCGCGAGCGGGAACAGGCCGTCGAGGATGCGCTGACCGGACGTGAGCGGTTCGGTCGGCGTCTGCTTGTTGATGGTCGGCCGCGCCTCGCGGACCGGCCACTCCTGGCGCATCTGCACCTCTTCGCCGTTGTCGAGTTCGACGACCGTCTCCTCGACGTTGAAGTTCCCGGACTCGACGGCGACGACTTCGCCACCCTCGTAGTCGGGCGGCACCATCACCTTGTGGTCGATGCTGGCCGTCTCGGGAACGATCCCGACGACGTCGCCGGCCTCGACCTCGTCGCCTTCCTCGACTTCGGGGGTGAACTCCCAGGTTCGCTCCAGGTCGATACCCGGTGCGTCGACACCGCGGTCGAGGAACGCCGACCCCATCTTCTCTTCGAGGACGTCCAGGGGGCGCTGGACGCCGTCGTAGATGGAGTCGAGCATCCCCGGCCCGAGGTCGACCGACAGGGGCGACCCCGTCGATTCGACGGGTTCGCCCGGCGAGACCCCGGAGGTCTCCTCGTACACCTGAATCGTGGTCAGGTTCCCTTCGATTTCGATAACTTCGCCCATCAGCCCCTCGTGACCGACGTACACGACGTCGTTCATCCGCGCGTCGAGGTCCGTCGCAGTCACGACGGGGCCGCTTACACTTTCGATGACGCCGTCTTCACGGACGTCAGACTCTGTTGCTTGACTCATGTTAGTCTTCCTCCATCAGGTCGATACCGATGGCTCGTTTGATCTGTTCGCGCAGGCCGCTGCTGCCGGCCGGGCCGCCCAGCGTCACCAGCACCGGGTCGACGCTCGTCTCGACGTCCTGGCGGACACCCCGCGAGAGGTGGTCCAGGTCCTCGTCGTGCATCACGACGATACCGACGTTGTTGTCGGACAGGAGTCCGCTCACCGCGTCGTCCAGCTCGTCGTCTTTCTCGTCGTCTGGTATCTCCTCGAACTTCCGGACGCCTGCCAGCCGGAAGCCGGTAGTGAAATCCGGACTGCCGATGACTGCTATCTCCTGACTCATAGCATCACCAGTTCCTGTTCGATGTCGTCGGGGGACAGGCCCGCCTCGCGTCCGCGGGCGATGGCCCGGATGTTGTCGACTTCGCGCTCCTTGGCGAGGACGTAGGAGAGCACCGGACAGACCGACAGCGGGTACCGGTTCGAGAGCTTGTCGGAGTACTCCAGCAGCGCCGCGTCCAGCGCGTGCTCGAACTGGATGAGGTTCTCCGCCTCGGCCAGCGTGTCCAGCGCCGCGTCCAGGTCGTCCCCGTAGGGACTCTGCCGGATGTGCTCGACGAGCTGGTCCATGTTGCCGACGAGCTGGCGTACCTCGTCGGCGTCGAACAGCCGCCCGCCGTCGATGTAGTACTCGGAGGGGTCCAGGTCCGCGCCGCTACGTGCGAGCCGCAGCGCGTTCCGGAGGTTCCGGAAGTCGATTTCGGCCCGGAGGAACTCCAGGTACAGGCCGACCGGCGAGTCGCCCTCGACCGTGTCGGGCATGCCCGACAGGAGCGTCTCGTAGAACGCGCGGTCGGCGGCGTTCTCCAGGGCCACCAGCGTCCCGGTGTCCTCGTAGACCTCCAGCGCGGCTTCGAGTTCGTCCTCGAACATCGTCCCCGAGAGTACCTCCACGACGCCCTCGATGGAGTCGGCGCTCAGCAGCTGTTCGAGCTGCCGGTCGGAGAACTCGCCGGCGCGGATGAGGTCGTCCTCGATGTCCGCGCGCTCGGCGTCGGAGTACAGCCCGCGGATGACCGTCTTGACGTTCCAGCTGTCGAACTTCCGCAGGTACCGCGCGATGAGGTCGTACAGCCGGCCGTCGGACCACCGCAGCAGGTCCTCGAAGTGCTTGGCGAGGTTCCGGTTGAGGGCGTACTCGACGAGGTCGACGCCCGCGTACCGGGATCCGAGCGCGTTCATCTCGGTCTCGTACTCGGTCTCCTCCATGAACCGCGCGATCTCGCCGGTGCCCATCCGGAGCAGTTTCCGGTAGTCGTCGTCGTCGAACAGCGCGGCTCGGCGCGACCGCACGCGAGCGGTCACGTACTCGTAGTTGCCGGCTTCCCGGTTCTGTTCCGTTCGAATACTCATTGGTCTTCGAACAGCTGTTCGCTAATCGAGCGGAGGTTGTCCTCCCACACTTCGTCGAGTACGGAGTCGAACGTGTTCTTGACCCGAACACGCGAGGTCTCGCTCTCTGCGACGATGCCGCCCAGGCAGTCGAACTCGCCGGCGTACTCGTAGCCGTCGTACTCCTCGAGAATCGACTCCAGCAGGTCCTGGTCATCGGCGCGACCGTAGACCTTGACCTCGTCGTCCTCGTCGAACTCGGCGGCGGCGTCGTCCAGCAGCGCACGGGTCAGTTCCTCGCGGCCGTCGTCCAGGTCGGCGACTGCCGCTTCGACCGCCTCGTAGACGTCCTGGAGGACGTCACGCTTGGCTTCGAGACGGTCCTGCTTGGCCTCCAGTTTCGCACTGGAGAGCTTCTGTTCGCGCTCCTGGTCGATCTGCCGTTCGACCTCACGCTGGCGCTGTTCCCGTATCTCCTCGGCGTCGGATTCCGCCTGAGCGAGTATCTCTTCGGCCTCGGCGTCGGCCTCGTCGCGTATCTCCTCCGCACGCGCGCGCGCTTCGTCTCGGATGTCCTCTACGACTGTTTCGAGGCTCATTGTTGAAAATGGAAGGGCGTTTAGACCACGAAGACCGTGACCAGCGCCAGAATGACGAGGGTCTCCGGAAGGACCGTAAGAATGAGGCCACGACCGAACATGTCGGGGTCCTCGGCGGTCGCACCGACGGCCGCAGCGCCGATACCGCGCTCTGCAATCCCGGAACCGAGAGCCGCGAGACCGACTGCGAGCGCAGCGCCCGCTGTGGGGGGGATAGCCGGGGCAGCCGCTGCCTGTTCACCAGTTGCCAGTACAACACTCATCAGGGGTGCAAGTGCGTCAATCATGGATTCGTCCTCTTGTGTGTCCGAACAGGCGTATTTCGCGTCACCGTATTCATAAAACTTCCCAAACCGACTTGCTGGTTTGCGATTCCGCCGTTTAACGGCGTCTCACTGGTGACGTTGTGAGCTGGTAGCAGGCGTCTCGGCGGCGGTGCCAGAGACGGATTAGTACCTACGAGGGAAACGTAGAGAAACGAAGAAAACAGCGACCGCGTCAGTCGCTCGTGTACTCGCGTTCCTTGCCGAAGGGGAGGTAGGGCTTGCCGCCGCCCTCGTAGAACTTCCCGAAGAACTCGACGTACTCGAGACGCACCGCCTGCAGGCCGGCACTCGTGACACCGAGTGCGAGCACCAGCAGGTGGCCGAGCACGAACACGACGATGCCGAAGAGCACGCCGACGATGCCCATGTGGATGAGCCCGTCGAACATGACGGCTTCAGCGCCGAACTCGGCTCTCGGTCCGGCCGGCCCTTCGTTGATGAGGAAGTGGAACTCCCCGTTGTGGCTGTAGGCGCCGAAGAACAGGAGGTTGACCACGAAGGCCATCCCTGCCTTGGCCAGCAGCACTGCGGCCAGCCGGGTGTACGACAGCACGTTCACCAGGACGTTCAGGAACTCGACGACCTCGATGAGGTCGGCGTAGGCGAGCATGACCAGGCCGACGGCGAACATGCCAAGCCCGGCCAGACCGGCGACCTCGGGGAGGCCGTTGAACCCGATGGGGTACACCGACGCCGCGGCGTTGCCGGCTGCGTGGAACTCCTCGACGGTCATCCCGCCCGAGCCGGGCAGAATCTGGTCGGGGCGGGCGAAGGAGGCGAACAGGAACGCCGGCTTGACGCTGGCGGCGAAGCTGCTGAAGATGAACGCCCAGATGCCGACCATCATCAGAATCCACGACCCGCTCTCGGTGACGGCGTCGACGACGCCGTGTTCGAGGTTCTCGACGAAGTCGAGCACGTAGCCGATGATGAGATGAACCAGTCCGGCGAAGACGCTCACCGTCAGCCACGTCAGCGCGTACTTGGCGAAGGCGGGCTGGAGCCCCTTGTGCATCGGCGGCTCGCCGCCGAAGACGATTTCACCGAGCTGGTGCAGCCCGAAGAACTCGCCGTAGAGGACGCCGAACACCGCCGTGAACGCACCGGCCCACAGGGCGACGCCGCCGAGACTGGAGATGACGTCGTTGTCGAACCGGGACATCAACAGCGCGCCGATGCCCATGTAGAGAATCCCGTAACCGAGGTCACCGATCATGAACCCGAAGAAGGCCGGGAACGTCAGGAAGACGAAGAAGGTCGGGTCGAACTCGGAGTACTTCGGCCGGTTGATGACCTCGACCAGCGCCTCGAACGGCTTGACGCTGCCGGGGTTGTCCTGGATGACCGGCGGGTCGTCCGAGCCCATCGTGACAGTGCCACCGTCGGCGCGAGCCTGCTGCTCGCCGCCGTCGGTGGCGGCCTCGTCCGCGCCGCCGTCCGCCGCGGTCGGTGCGCCGCCGGGTTCGCTCCCGGGTTCGACCTCCTCGCGGTCGACGACGTGGCCGTCCTCGTCGTACTCGGCCTGTTCGAGTTCCGCGATTTCGACGTGGTCGCCGACCGCGTCGTAGAGCCGGCTCTCGAACTCGGGAACCTTCGTGGTGGGCAGCCAGCCCTCGGCGACGAAGGCGTTCTCCGTCGTCGCGAAGGTCAGCGGTGCCTCGCGCTTTTGCACCTCGATGGTCAGCTCCTCCTCCGCCGCGAGCAGGAAGCCGCCGACTTCGAGGCGTACGTCCTCTATCTCGTCCTCGACGGTCTGGAGCTTGGACTGGAGTTGCTGCTTCCGGTGGCGCAGTTCCTCCAGGTACTCCTTCGGTGCCCCGTCGCCATCGGGCACTTCGATGGCAGTGAAGTTGGCGTTGACGAGTGCGTCCTGCAACGTCTCCCCGTCGGCGTACGCGAAGACGGCGACGACGCCGTCGGCGGCGCTCACGTCGTACGTGTCAATGTCGCTGTCGGCCAGCGCCGACTCGACGGCCGTCGCGTCTGCCTCGCCCACGCGGACCGCGAGCGAGTCGTAGCCCCGTAGCAGGTCGAGGTCGATACCCAGCGCGACGAACGGTTCCATCGTGTCGATGCGCTCCTCGACGCTGCGGAGTTCGTCGCGGAGTTCGTCCCGCCGGTCGTCGAGTTCGTTGACGTCCTGGCGGATGTCTTCGAGCTGGTCTTCGAGGGCCTCCTCGGTGACCAGCTGGTTGCTCGGGCCGACGTCCTCCCCGGTGACGCCGAGGATGGACTTCAGCGAGCGGACGGTCACGAGCTTCTGGGAGGCCTCGTCGGCCCCTTCCTCGGGGGTGCCTGGCTCGAAGCCCTCCCAGGACCCGTCGTACTCGGTGACGTGCAGCATCCGCAGGCCGTGGACGGTCTCGACGACGTCGTCCATGACGCCCTTGGAGCCGGTCACCGAGACCCGGCTCATCCGCTCAGGTCTGAGCATGTACCGCCTCCTCGAAGAGTTCTGTGACGTGCTCGACCACCTCGTCGACGCGGTCCTGAGCGTCCGCTTCCAGGGCCTCGCGCTCCTCGCGCCCCTCTTCGAGGATGCGCTCGCGCTTGGCCTCGATTTCCTCGCGAGCGGAGGCGAGGCGCTCCTCGGCCATCTCGTCGGCCTCCGCGCGTGCCTCCTCGCGGATTTCGTCCGCCTCCTGGCGGGCCTCGGCGATTCGCTCGTCGGCCTCCTCCTCGGCTTCGGCGACGATCTCGTCGGCCTCGCGCTCGGCGTCCTTGATGCGTTCGAGTACCTGTGTCTCTGGCATTCCTCAATCGTCCAAATGTACCACGAAAGCCTATTTGATAGTTGCGAAAGCGCATCTCGCGTGCGGGGCCGTCCCGCGAGGCTCGGAATCCGTGGAATTATGCCGGTCACCCCCTAAGACCGGTGCAATGGGCGTCCTCGAAAACAAGGCACGCGCACGGACGTTCTACAAGTACCTCTCGAAGGTCTACGACCGCATCAACCCCTTCATCTGGGACGAGTCGATGCGCGACGAGGCCATCGACATGCTCGACATCGAGCCCGACGACCACGTCCTGGACGTAGGCTGTGGCACCGGGTTCGCCACCGAGGGCCTCCTGGAGCGGACCGACCACATCTACGGGCTCGACCAGAGCGCCCACCAGCTGGAGAAGGCCTACGCGAAGTTCGGCAAGCGCGGGCCCGTCCGCTTCCACCGCGGGGACGCCGAGCGACTGCCCTTCGCCGACGACACCTTCGACGTCGTGTGGTCGTCGGGCTCCATCGAGTACTGGCCCAACCCCGTCGTGGCGCTTCGCGAACTCCGGCGCGTGACGAAACCCGGCGGGCAGGTGCTCGTCGTCGGCCCCGACTATCCGAACAACAGCGTCTTCCAGAAGCTCGCCGACGCTATCATGCTGTTCTACGACGAGGAGGAGGCCGACCGGATGTTCACCGAGGCCGGCTACCAGGACTTCGAGCACGTCATCCAGCAGTCCAGACCGGGGAGCCCGCGCGCGATTACGACCGTCGCGCAGGTTCCCGACCGCTAGTCGACGACCGGACGAGCGCCCGGCCGACGGCGACGACGCTTACGGCGAGACGACGACGCTCGTCCCGTCGCCGCTCGTCGCGTTCACGGTGAACGAACCGGTCGGCCGAATCGTCCACAGTTCGCCGTCGCCCCCGGTACTCCCGACTGGTTGCCCGTTGACGCGGACGACGGCGTCGGTCGGGACGTCCGTCGTCGCGCTCGTGACCGTCACGCGCATCGGACCGGTCTCGGCAGTCGCAGCGACGCTGACGCCGAGGGACCCGTTCTCGGCGCTGGCGGTCAACCGGACCGGAAGCGAGTCGGGGTTCTGGCGGTGTTCCTCGTGGAAGACGTTGGTCGACCCGCCGTGGATGTACGACCGGAGGTCGCCGTGGGGGTGACTCAGGTCGATGAGGTAGACGTCGGAGTCGCCGAAGCCGGCGATGCGGTTGATGCTCTGGAGGTTCTCGGAGACCCACGGGTAGAGTTCGCGGGCGCGGTCGAACGCCAGCGATATCGGCTCCTCCTCGGCCAGGGCGAACTGGTTGGGCGCGTCCGGCGTGTACTCGTCGCGCAGCGTCGCCTGCCGGCGGTACTCCGTCTCGTCGACGGTCGCGAGCACGAGACCGTTGCCCGTCCCCTGGAGGTACAGCGTCGTCGGGTCGGCCTCGCCGCGGACCGTCGCGGTCACCTGCGTCGAGATGCGACCCGGAATCGCGACCAGGTCGGCACGCAGGGCCGCCAGTCTGGTCTCCGTCGAGACCGGGAGTCGCGTGTCCAGGTCGGCGCGCACGCGCGACCGGACGCGCTGGAGGACGTTTCGGGATTCGGAGGCCGCAGTGTCGAGCCGACTCAGCCGGCGCAGGAACGCGTCGGTCGAGAGCGAACCGTCGGTGTACGCGCTGAAAAGCGTCTCCTGTCGGGCGTTCAGCGCGTCCAGCCGCGCCTCCGTCCGGTCGATGGTCTCGTCGACCGCGACGAGACGGCCCTCGGACTCGTTGCGGGCGTCGTAGCGGTGCTCGAACCGCAGGACCTCGTGTTGGCCCTGGAGGCGTTCGACGTCGGTCGCGACCGCCCCGGCCACGTCGACGTCGCTGCGGACGTAGCTCTGGCGGGAGGGACCGTCGCCGGCGGGGAAGACGTAGTTCGTGGTGTTGGTGACCGTCACTGTATCGCCGAGGGAGTCGTCGACCGCAGGCGCGGGCGCGGTCGCTGGCGGTTCGGCCGCGACGACCGCACCAGCGGTCACGAGCCCCGCCAGACAGAGGGCGGCGACCAGCAGATAAGGCAGCGGGAACGTCTGTGGCATCTATCGGTGCAATGCGCGCCCGGATACTAAAATCAGTCCCCTCGCCCGGAGGAGAAGGGACGCCACGAGCGCCGCCGAGACTGTTTATTATGCGATGTAACGTTTTATCACCGGATGGAAAGCGTTTTCCCCGTCGGGAAAGCAAACCCGTGTATGTCTTCGGGGTCGGTTGCCACCCTGATAGTGGTCCTCCTCGCGGTTCTCGGAGCCGTCGCGGGCCCGGGGCTGGCCGCGACCGCCGACGCGCACGCCCCCCAGCAGGTCTCGGACGCGACCGGCGGAGAGACCTCGCTGGTCGTGGCGCTGCAGGCCGACGGCGACGCGCGCTGGCACGTCTCGACGACGTTCAACCTGACGACGGCCAACGAGACCGCGGCCTACCGCGACCTCGCGGAGTCCTTCCGGAACAACGAGACGGCGGCGCTCGGACTCCCGGCCTTCCGGGAGGCCAGCAGCCTCGCGGGCGAGGCGACGGGGCGCTCGATGGAACTCACGAACGTCACCCGGACGGCAGCGCCCGAGGGGACGGTCGAGAACGGCACCGGTCGGCTCACGCTCTCGTTCACCTGGACGAACTTCGGGCGGGTCCAACCCGACGGGCTGGTCATCGGGGACGTCTTCCGGACGCCCGGCGGACAGTGGCTCCCCGGCCTCGGCCCCGACCAGACGCTGACGATTCGCCCGCCGGAGGGGTTCGGCGTCGTCAACGCGAGCGTCGCGCCGGAAGACGGGACCCTCCAGTGGGACGGCCCCGCGGCCTTCGGGCCATCGACGCTCGACGCGACGTTCACCGGGAGCGGGCCGAACGGGGGGACCGGAACGGCACCCGGGACGCCGCCAGGCGAGGACCCGGACGAGGGCGACATGCTGTGGGTCGTGCTGTTCCTCCTCGGCGCAGGTGCGCTCGCGGTGGTCGGCTACTTCGTGGTCCAGCGCGAGGACGTCGACCTCCCGTCCCCGGGTGACGGGGCCAGCGGAGTCGACGCGCCGCCGACCGAACCGCCGACAGCCGAGGCGACGATGACGACCGGGGAGACCGGCGAAGAGGAGTCGACAGACGACATCGACGAGGAGTTGCTCAGCGACGAGGAGCGCGTCGAGCGCCTGCTGGAACAGAACGGCGGGCGGATGAAGCAGGCGAACATCGTCAAGGAGACCGGCTGGTCGAACGCGAAGGTCTCACAGTTGCTCTCGGCGATGCAGGAGGAGGGGCGCATCGACAAGCTCCGCATCGGCCGCGAGAACCTCATCTCGTTCCCGGACGAGGACATCACCGACGTCGAGGAGTAGCCAGGAGCCGGTAAGCAGAGGATACCGGCGGGCGGCACGTGTGCGGTAACGTTTAATTCGAGCCGCACCCGAGTACCGCGTATGAAGGTTCTGGTAACGGTGGCCGAGGTAGCCGCCGCGGACGACGAGTTCGAAATCGATGGCACCAGCATCGACGAGCGCTATCTCACCTTCGACCTCAACGAGTGGGACAACTACGCGGTCGAGGAGGCCGTCCAGCTCGCCGAGGCCGAGGACGACGTGGAGGTAGTCACAGTCAGCATCGGTCCCGAGCGCAGCGAGGAGACCATCCGCCAGGCGCTCGCGAAGGGAGCCGACCGCGCCGTCCGGGTGTGGGACGACGCGCTGGCCGACGCCGACGTGATAGATCCGGGAACGAAGGCACAGTTGCTCGCCGCCGTCGCCCGCGAGGAGGAGCCGGACCTCGTCCTCAGCGGCGTCCAGACTGGCGACTACTCCTTCGGCGCGACCGGCGTGACGCTGGCCGAGCAACTCGACATGGAGTGGGCAGCCGTCGTCAACACCCTGGACCTCGACCGCGACGGCGGCGTCGCCCGCGTCCACCGCGAACTCGAAGGCGGCGTCGAGGAGTTGACCGATGTCGACCTGCCCGCCGTGTTGACCATCCAGACGGGTATCAACGACCCGCGCTACGCGAGCCTGCGCGGGATTCGACAGGCCCAGAGCAAGCCGCTGGACGTGAAGTCGCTGGCGGACCTCGACCTGTCGGGCGAGGACCTGCCGCTGTCGCTGACCCTGGAGTCGCTGTACGAACCCGAGAGCGAGGGCGAGGCCGAACTGTTCGAGGGCGGCGCGGAGGAGACCGCCGGGCAACTGGCTGACCTGCTGCGGGAGAAGGGGGTGGACGCATGACGGTCCTCGCAGTCGCCGAGCACCGCCGCGGCGAACTCCGGGACGTGAGTTTCGAGGTCATCACCGCGGGCCGCGAACTCGCCGACGCGACCGGGGGCGAGCTCCACGTCGCCGTCATCAGCGGGGCCGTCGACGAGTACGCCGAGCGCCTCAATCGCGAAGGCGTCGACGCCGTCCACACCGTCGAGCGCGGCGAGGAGTTCAACCACGACGTGTACGTCCAGGCCATCGAGCAACTGGCCGACGCCGTCGACCCGACGTACGTCGTCGCGCCCAACAGCGTCAACGGACTCGACTACGTGCCGGCGGTCGCGAGCCGACTCGACCTGCCGCTGGTGACCGACGCCGTCGCGCTGGACGTCGACGACGGACTGACCGTCACGCGGGAGCTCTACAGCGGAAAGGCCGAGGGCGAACTCGACGTGGCCGGCGAGCGCGCCGTCGTGACCATCCGCGGCGGCGAGTGGCCCGCCGCCGACGGCACTGGCGAGGCCCCAATCGACTCGTTTGACGTCGACGTCGACGAGAGCGCGGTCCGCTCGACGGTCACCGGCTTCCAGGAGGTCGGTGCCGGGGACGTCGACATCACCGACGCGGACGTGCTCGTCTCCGTCGGCCGCGGCATCGAGGAAGAGGACAACCTCGACATCATCGAGGACCTGGCCGACGCCCTCGGCGCGACGGTCTCGGCCTCCCGGCCGATCGTCGACAACGGCTGGCTGCCGAAGGACCGGCAGGTCGGCCAGTCGGGCAAGGTCGTCACGCCGGACGTCTACATCGCCATCGGAATCTCCGGGGCAGTCCAGCACGTCGCCGGCATGAAGGGCGCCGAAACCATCGTCGCCATCAACGACGACCCCTCGGCACCCATCTACGACATCGCCGACTACGGTATCGTCGACGACCTGTTCGACGTCGTGCCGGCGCTGACCGAGGAGTTCAGCGGGTAGCCGGTCGTCGACCGAGGAGTGCAGCGGAGAACCAGTCGCCGCCCGGATTCTAATCGGCGGGGTTTAGTCGACGTGCGCACAGACGGCAGTCGTGGCCGTTCACAGTCGCCTCGCCGGTCGACTCGTCGCACGCTTCGGCCAGCGACAGGTCGCGCTCGCGGCCGTCGGCCTCGCAGTTCTGGCGGCGAGTACCAGCGCCATCCTCATCCGCGCCGGTGACGCGCCGGAGCCGGTAATGGCCTTCTACCGCGTGCTCTTTACGGTGGGACTGTTGCTCCCGCTGGCACGCGGGAGCGGGAAGGAGCTGTCGCGGGCGTCGCGGCGTGACCTGCTCGCTGCGGGCCTCGCCGGCCTCGCCCTGGCGGCGCACTTCGCAACGTGGTTCGAGAGTGTGGACCGGACGACCATCGCCGCGTCGACGACGCTGGTCCAGACCCAGCCGGTCTTCGTGGCCGCCGGTGCCGCCCTGTTGCTGGACGAGCGCGTGACCAGACGAGTCGTCGGCGGCATCCTCGTCGCCATCGTCGGCGTCGCCGCGATGTCCGCGGAGGGGTTGCTCGGCATGTCGACCGCACCGCAGCCGCTGCTCGGGAACGGCCTCGCTGTCCTCGGCGCGGTGGCGGGCGCGGCCTACGTCCTGAGCGGGCGCTCTATCCGCCAGCGCGTCGCCGTCGTCCCCTACGTGCTCGTCGTCTACAGCGTCGCCGCGGCCGGACTGCTCGCCAGCCTGCTCGTCCAGGGACAGCCGCTATCCGGCTATGCGGCCCACGAGTGGGCGCTCATGCTGGGGATGGCTGTCGGCCCCGGCATCCTCGGGCACACGCTCATCAACTGGGCCTTAGAGCACGTCCCGTCCTCGCTCGTCAGCGTCTCGCTGGTGGGCGAACCCGTCGGCTCGACGGTGCTCGCGGCGCTGGTCTTCGTGGAGATTCCGGGCGCGCTCACCGTCGCCGGCGGCGTCGTCGTCATCGCCGGCATCGTCGTGACCGCTCAGGCGTATCGCGGGTAGGGAACTGCGTGCCGACGAATATCCGCCGAGCGAAGCGAGCGCGGTTTGCTACGAGAGAGCTTCGCTCTCTCGGCATCACGAAAGGCGCCGTCGCCTTTCGAACGACACCGGACGCGACCGCAGGGAGCGTCCGGCCTTTTTGGTGAAGATTTTTGCCGGGAGCGGTTCGCCATCGGCGAACCCGACCGGCAAAAAGGTTCAGGCGAGGAAAACGTGCCGCGGCTTGTCGGCGAGGACGTCCCGGCCCCAGTCGACGGTGTCCGAGAAGGCGTCCGAGCGGAAGAAGCCCATCGCGTCCTCCTTCGAGTCCCACTGGCTGGCGATGAACATGTCGTTCTCGTCGTCGACGTTGACCAGCAACGCGGTGTCGCGGTGGCCGTCCATGTCTGCGAGCATACCGCCGACGACGTCGAACTTCTCGACGAAGTCCTCGCGGTGCTCGGGCTTGACGGTGTAGAACATGCCCATCGTGCCGAAGCCCTCGCCCTCGCCGGCCCAGCCGACGACGCCGGGGAGGTCGGCGAGGTAGCCGCTGGCGGTGTCTGCGGCGTCCTCGGTCTCCCAGAGGCTGACGACGGCGGTGCGCTCGCTGTCGGGGTCCTCGTAGACCTTCGTCCCGCCGTGGGTGTCGTAGCGGTCGAACCCGTCGGCGAGGTCCTCGACCGACGCGACCAGTTCGTCACGGTCGGCCTCGGAGTACAGCACCAGCGCGTAGATGTCCTCGCCGTGGGGCTGCCCGGCGTAGATGTCGAGGTCGGCCAGTTCCTCGCGGATGCTCTCGGCTCCGCCGTCGTCCTCGGTCGCCTCGGTCTCGGTCTCGCCGCTGCCGTCGAGCGGGCCGCGGACGGTCTCCGTGACGCCGGAGAGGTCCGTCAGGAAGCCGTGGGCCGTGTCGGCCGCGCCTTCGTTGTCCCAGATGCTGGCGATGGCCGCGCGCCCGCTGTGGGCGCGGACGACGGTGGTGACGTGGGAGTCGTAGTGCTCGAAGTTACCCCGCAGGTCGTCCACCTCGTCGGCCAGGTCACCGGCGTCGGCCGTCGAGTAGAGGACGAGCCCGTAGTCGCCGGCGTCGTACTCCTCGCCCTCGTGGAGGCCGAGCGTGCCGAGCAGTGTGGCGATGTCCTCCGTCTCCGTCTCCGTCTCCTCGCCGTCGTGGGGGTGGTCGCCCTCCGCGGCGCTGCCGGGGTGCGCACTCCCGTGGTCGTCTGCGTCGCCGCCCGCGCGCTCCTCGTGGCCCTCGGCGGCCTCGGCGTGGCCGTGGTCGGCGTGGGCATCGGCAGCGTGGTCGGCGTCGTCGTGGCCGCCGTGTCCGTCACCGTCGCCGTGTCCGTGGCCCGCTGCCTCGGCGGGGTGGACCGGGCCGGCGTCGGCCACGTCGCCGCCCTGCTCGTCGGTCGGGACCGGTTCGCCGGCCAGCAGCGCTTCCAGGTCCGACGGCGGGAAGCGGCGCCCGACGTAGAACGAGCCGAAGTCGGCGTACTGCGAGGTCGAGGGGTCGAACCGCATCTCGTAGAGGAGGTCCTTCATGTCGACGAGGTCGTCGCCCCACAGCGTGACGCCCCACTCCCAGTCGTCGATGGCGATTGCGCCGGTAATCATCTGCTTGACTTTCCCGCCGTAGTCGCGGCCGATGTCGCCGTGAGCGTCCATGTGCTCGGCGCGCTCGTCGAAGGGCAGGTCGTACCAGTTCTGCTCTGGCTGGCGGCGCTTGTCCATCGGATAGAAGCAGACGTGCGTGGCGTCGGGAATCGACGGCTGCAGCCGGCCCTGGATGTAGTTGTACAGTCCCGAACTCTCGTCTAAGTCGCCCGTGAAGTAGTCCCGGGCCTGCTCGGAGTAGCCCGAGGCCTCGGTCACGGAGACGAAGGAGGTGGTCCGCTCGGTGAAGCGGGCGAAGTCGGTCCCTTCGAAGCGGCGCTCGATTGCGCCGATGTCGGCTGTCGTCGGCCGGAGGTGCAGCAGGAGGAAGTCGGCCTTGTGCCCCAGAATGGAGTACAGCGCAGACGCGCCGTCGTCGGCGTCCTCGACGGCGAGGTGGGTGTCGAGGTGCTCGACGGCCTCGTCGAGTGCGCGCTGGCGCTCGCGCTCGGTGGCGTCGCGCCAGGCGTCCCAGTCGATGCTCCGGAAGTCGTGGAGGGCGTACCAGCCCTCGTCCGTCGGTGGCGGGTCGCGTCGGTCGGGCATGGCCGGGAGTTGGAGTGGCGCAGTAAGGAACCTTGCCTTTCGAGTCAGGTCGGACCGTCAGGCGCCGGCGAGCAGGGCCGGTCCGAACAGCATGATGAGCAGGGCGACAATCATCGTCAGGGTGATGACCGTCGTGATGGTGCTGGCGAGGCGGGACCGGTCGGGAACCGGGAGCCGCGAGACGACGGCCTCGGTGCTGGTCCGGAGGATGTGCCCGCCGTCAAGCGGGAACGCCGGGATGCAGTTGAACACGGCGAGGTTGAAGTTTATCCACCCGGTCCAGAACAGGACGTTCGCCAGCAGGAACGTCCCGCCGCCGAGTATCGAAAGCGGCCCCTGGAGCACGTAGAAGTTGGCTATCTCCCCGGTGAAGCCGGCGAAGTTGTAGGCGGTGTTCGGGTCGAACACGGCCAGGAAGGGCATGAACAGCACTGCCGAGATGCTGGTGAAGATGGACTGGAGGAACCCGAGGTCGGTCGGCGGGCCGCCGCCGAGCAGCGTGAGGAAGCGGGCGGCCGGGTACGCGTCGATGCCGAAGTCGCCGACGACGATGCCGGAGTAGCCCCCACGAATCTGCACGCCCAGGACCGCCTCGCCGTCGTCGTTCGCGGCCAGCGTGGCGTTGTACGTCTGGCGCTGCCCGTCGATGTAGGCCTCAACCGTGACGGTGTCACCGGGGTCGTAGCCGTCGAGGGCAGCGACGAGCGCCGAGGCGTTGACCGTCCGCTGGCCGTCGACGCTCGTCACGACGAGCGAGGCGTTCGCGGGGGCACCAGCGTCGACGAGCGAGCCGTTGGCGTCGGTCTGGGCGACGAACGCGCCGATTGGCAGCGTCGCGGTCCCGTTGTCGATGGCGAGTTCGGCGACCTGGCGCTGGGAGACGGCGTCGGCGAACTGCTGCTCGGTCGCGACTTCGGTGCCGTTGACCGACTCGATAGTCGGCAGGCGCTCGCCGGCGAAGGAGACGTTGGGGAGGACCCCCTGTACCACCCGATTGATGGTGACCCGCCGGTCGACGACGACGGTCTCGCCGTCGTTCATCGTGATTTCGACTGCGTCGCTCTGGACGCGGTCCAGTTCGGCACCGAGTTCGGTGACGTTGTCGACGGTCGTCCCGTTGACGGCGGTGATGCGGTCGCCGTAGCCGATGCCGGCGGTCGCTGCCCCGGAGCCGGCGAAGGAGTCGCCGACCGCGACGCCGGGTGCGACGGCCATAGAGCCGGCGATGGGACCAAAGAGGAGTGCGAACGTGATTGCCGTCAGCGCGAAGTTGTTGGTGACGCCGGCGGCGAACATGCGCGTCTGTGCGCCCCTGTTGGCGGCCATGCGGTCGTCCTCGTCGGGTTCGACGAACGCGCCGATGGGGACGAAGGCGAACATCGCGAGGCCCATCGACTCGATGTCGATGTCCTCGACGCGGCAGAGGAGGCCGTGGCCGCCCTCGTGGACGACCATGCCCAGCAGGAGGCCGAGGATGATTTCGGGGGCGACCGACAGGGGGAGGAACTCGTTGACGCCGGGGATGACTAGGGCGTTCTGTGGGTTTCTGATGGGGGAGTCCGCGGCCTGCTCGGGGCTGAGACCGATAGCGAGCGCCGAGAGCAGGACCACGATGCCGAAGCCGACCATCACGACGAGCGCGATGCCGACCCCGACGTTGGCCCAGGCTCGCCAGAATCGCCGGTGCCGGGCCAGTCGGTTCAGGAACTGCCGGCCGCGCTTCGTGTGCCACGTGATGATGGGACCGGAGACGCGTATCGACTCGGGGAGGGCACCCCGTGCTCGCAGCGCCATCGCGCCGACCGTGTAGACGACGATGCCGGCGAGCACCCACGTCAGCGTGCTTGCCATTACCTGAGGGAAGGGACAACGCGCAAAGAGCGTTTGGTTCCCGTACAGGAGTTATCGCTCGCGTCGAAGTCGTGCTACGACGAACTCGCGGTCGAGTTTGCCGAGGAAGGGTCCGAGTTTCGGCCCCTCGTCGTCGTCGAAGAAGAGGCGGTAGCCGGCCCCGAAGAAGTCCCCGATTGGGATGTCGTGTCGCTTTGCCGTCTCGTAGATTTCGCCCTGGATGGCCTCGCCCTCGTGACCGGCCTCGACGAAGTCGGCGAGTTCGTCCAGGGCGGTGGCCGTCTCGCCGTCGAAGTCCACGTCTGGCATCGACCCCCGCTTGAGTTCGTAGTCGAACTCGTTTCCCGTGCGCCGGGCCCACTCGCGAGCGCGCTCGACGCGGGCGAGCGCAGCCTCCACGGCCCACTCGGGGGCGTCGTCGGGGATGTGCCCCTCGCGGCGGGCGATTTCCTCCCGCAGGTCGGGGTCGTCGGTCATCCCCAGCACCGCCGCGAAGGTGTAGGGGATGCGGAGTCGCTGCTCGCGGACCTCGTCGACGAGCATCGGGTAGGCCCGTTCGGCCCGTTCGCGCTCCTCCTCGTCGGCGTCGACTTCGCCGAAGTACACCCGCTCGAAGCGGTCGAACTCGTCGACCAGCTGGTCTAAGTGCTCGATGCTGAAGTCGCGCTGTTTCAGCGGCTCCTTGGCGAAGAAGTAGCGGAACACCTCCGGTTCCAGCAGTTCCAGCACCTCGTCGACGGTGACGAGGTTGCCCGCCGACGAGGAGAGCGCGTCGCCGTCGAGCGTGAACCACTCGTAGACCATCGGCACCGGCGGCTCGATGCCGAGGACGTTCTCGGCGATGTCCTCGCCGCTCGGCCAGGAGCCCTCGGCGTGGTCCTTGCCGAAGGGTTCGAAGTCGACGCCGAGAATCTGCCACTGGGCGGGCCACTCGAAGCGCCAGGGGAGTTTGCCCTCCCGTAGCGAGACGGTGCCCTCGTGGCCACAGCCCTCGATGGTGTCGTCGCCGGCCTCGCGGTCCGTACAGACGTAGGAGACGGTGCCAGCGTCGAGGTCCACCTCGGTGACGCCCTCGGTGAGAATGCCGCAGTTCTCGCACTGGGGGACGAAGGGGACGTAGTCGTCGTCGACCTTGTTCTGGTACTCAGCCAGCACCTCGCGGGCCTCGTCGGCGTGTTCCAGAACGTGACGGGTCACGGCCTCGAAGTCGCCGCTCTCGTAGCGGTCGGTGTTCGAGACGAACTCGACGGGGACGCCGACGGCCTCGGCGTGGCGTTCCAGCAGCGTCGTGAAGTGGTCGCCGTAGGAGTCACAGCAGCCGAAGGGGTCCGGGATGTCGGTGTATGGCTTGCCGAGGTTGCGCCCGAGGGCACCGGCGTCGACGTCGCCCAGGCCCACGACGTTGCCGTCGAGGTCGGCGAGCGTCCGGGGGATGGCCCGCAGTGCGTCCCTGTCGTCGGCGGTGAACACCTGCCGAACCTCGTGGCCGCGGTCGCGCAGCGCTTCGGCGACGAAGTAGCCGCGCAGAATCTCGTTGAAGTGCCCGATGTGGGGGACGCCGGAGGGGGAGACGCCGCCCTTGATGACGATGGGGTCGTCGGGGTCGCGGGCCTCGATGACGTCCGCGACGGCGTCGGCCCAGAAGGCGCGTTTCGCGCTGCTGCCGACCTCGTAGGGGTCTTCGCCGGTCATGTCTCGGGGAGGATGTCGGTGCCGTCGTGGTCGCCCGCGACGGCCGCGGCGACTGTCTCGGGGTCGGTACCGTCGACGACGGCGGCGCGCAGACCGGCGCGGTCGAGCAGTTTCGCCGCCAGCAGGTCGACGGGCGCGTTGCTCCCCGCGTCCATCTCCAGTTCGCTGACCAGCGAGACGAGGTCCGCGGCGCTCATCTCGTCGTACTTCGTCGCGTCGGGGTCCTCGTTGGGGTCTGCGTCGTAGACGCCGGGGACGCTGGTCGCGTAGACGAGCACGTCCGCGTCGGTGTACTCGGCGAGTGCGGTCCCGACGGCGTCGGTCGTGTGGCCGGCCTCCGTGCCGCCCATGACCGGGATGTCGCCGCGGCGCAGCGCCTCGCGGGCGGTCTCGTGGTCCTCCGGCGGAACCGGCGCGGCCCGGTCGTCCAGGGCTGCGATGAGCAGACGGGCGTTCAATCGCGTGACGGCGATGCCGAGCTGGTCGAGCTCTATCTCGTTGGCCCCCAGTTCGCGCCCGGCGCCGATGTAGTCACGCGCCGCTGGCCCGCCACCGACGACCACGGCCAGGTCGTGCCCCGCGTCGTCGAGCCGTTCGAGGACGTCGGCGTAGGCGGCGACCCGGTCCGCGTCGAGGTCCGGGACCAGCACGCTCCCGCCGACAGAGACGACTACCTTCATTGGCTCCGCGTAACCGCGATGCCATCTTAAGGGTTGTCAAGCGTGCAGGGCCGCCGCGCCCGTCAGACGCACGTCTGCCGCCGACGCGTCGGTTCGCCGGACAGAACCGCCGACGCACACACATTACCGGCAACAAAACCCTCATTTTCCGTGGAGTATTATTAATTTTCGCGAATACAAACTCCGCAAATAGTCTCCGTCTCGGTCGCGCTATTGAGAGTTCAGAACAGAGTATAAAACGTCTAAAAGAATTTGAGGTTGTTGTAAAACGTCGATTTTACCCGAACAGTGGTGAAACAGGTCGAAGGGGCGCAAAGGTTCCTCCCTTTATATACTCCTATAGCCGGTACGTGGAAGTGAGGCAGACATGAGCGCAACAAAACAGCCCTCCACGGACGGCCGCTCGAAAGAACAGCGCCTGAAGTCCTACCTGGCGGAGAAAGCCGCCGACGGCGAGATGTACTTCAAGAGCAAGTTCATCGCGGACGAGGTCGGTCTCTCCCCGAAGGAAATCGGTGCGCTGATGGTGAAACTCCGGGAGTCCGCAGCCGAACTCGAAATCGAGAAGTGGTCGTACACGAGCGCCACCACGTGGCGCGTCGAACCTGCCTGAGCCGCCGACCGTCCCCCGCAGACACGCCCCGCTCTCTCCACCGGGTTCGCGCCCGGTCCGGGGTCTTTATCCTCGCCCGTCGACTACCGGTAGCCGATGCGCGCGAGCGACGAGTCCGCACCCTCCCCGGCGGACCTCGCCCCCGTTTTCGACGTCTACGACGTCAGCACCGCGGGTGACCGTCTGCTGTACGTCGGCCGTCCCGCCGCCGACGCGCGGACGCTGGAGCGCGAACTCGTCGCCCTCTTCCGGGAGTACGGCTACCGCATCGAGATTCGGGACGACCACCCGGACCGCGACCGGCAGGTGCCGCCGGACAGCTACGTCCTCGTCGCACAGCCCCGGGGCATCAGCGGGTTCCCCTGGCGCAACGCAGTCCTCTTCGTGCTGACGGTGTTGTCGACGCTGTTCGCGGGGGCCTTCTACTGGTACCAGCTCCCGGTCTTCTCGGACCCGCTATCTGCCCTGGAGGCGTGGCCGTTTTCGGCGGCAATCATCGGCGTGCTCGGCGTCCACGAACTCGGCCACTACGTGATGACGCGGTACCACGACGTGGACGCCTCCCTGCCCTACTTCATCCCGCTCCCGCTGTACATCGGGTCGATGGGCGCGGTCATCCGGATGCGCGAGCGCATCCCCACGCGACGGGCGCTGCTGGACATCGGCGCGTCGGGACCGCTGGCAGGCCTCGCTGCGACTGTCGTCGTGACCGTCGTCGGACTGCAACTGGAGCCGCTCGCGGTCCAGGAAGCCGCCGCGACCGCCAGCGAGAGCGCCACCCGCATCCAGTTCAACAACCCGCCGCTTCTGACCATCATCGCGGAGCTGACCGGGACGGCAGGGAAACTGGAGCGAGGGCTCGTCCACCCCGTCGTCTTCGGTGGGTGGGTCGGGATGCTGGTGACGGTGCTGAACCTCCTGCCGGTCGGCCAGCTCGACGGCGGCCACATCGTCCGCGCCATCGTCGGCCCCCGCCAGGAGACCATCGCTGCGGCCGTTCCAGGGGCGCTGTTCGCGCTCGCCGGCTACCTCGCCTTCGTCCGCGGCGGGTTCGACTCCGTCGGCATCTGGGCGATGTGGGGCCTGTTCGCGACGGGGCTGGCCTACGCCGGCCCCGCCTCGCCGATGCGCGACGAACCGCTCGACCGGGAGCGCGTCGCGGTCGGCGTCCTGACGCTGGTGCTCGGCGCGCTCTGTTTCACCCCGATTCCAGTCGAAATCGTCACCCCGTAAGTTGTCGTCTCGCCGGCGACTGGGCTCAGCCGTGGGTGTAGCCACGGTCCGGCAGCGCGTCGCCGTCCAGCGTCACGCCCGACTCCGTGACCGTCCCGATGTGCGTCAGCGGGACGTCGAGACGCTCGCGGACCGGTTCGAGCGCCGTCTCCGGGAGCGTACAGACGAGTTCGAAGTCCTCGCCGAGGAAGACGCCGAGTTCCCGCTGTTCGGCCTCGTCTGCGGCCACCGCGTCGACAGCGTCGTCGATTGGCAGCGGCGTCTCGACGGCGAAACCGCAATCGCTCGCGTCGGCGAGCTGGTGCAGCGACCGGGCCAGCCCGTCGCTCGAATCCATCATCGCGGTGGCGTGGTCGGCCAGCACCTGGCCCGCCGCGACGCGGGGCTCGAACCGGAAGAGGTCGTTGCCCCGCTCGGTGTCGCCCGTCTGGAAGTGTCGGAGGGCAGCACCGGTCCGGCCTAGCGCCCCGGTCACGCAGACCGCCTCGCCGGGGCTGGCACCCGAGCGCAGGACCGGCGCGTCCGTCCGCCCGAGAACCGTCGTCGCGACGGTGAACTCCCCGTGGCCGTCGAGGTCGCCACCCACGTAGGCCCCGTCGACCAGTTCGCAGACGTCGGCTGCGCCGTCGACGAAGGCGGCGATTTCGTCCCAGTCGAACTCCGGCGCGCCGTAGACGGCGACGGCGGCGACCGCCTCGGCACCCATCGCGGCCACGTCGGACAGCGACGCCCCGACCGCCCGCCAGCCCGCCGTGTAGCGGGTCGTCCCGTCGGGGAAGTCCGTCGACTCGTGTAACATGTCCGTCGTCAACACCAGCCCGTCGACGACGGCCGCGTCGTCGCCGGCGGCCGGGAGCGTCTCGTCGAGGCGGCCGAGCGCGGCGCGTTCGTCCATACCGCCCATTCGACGGGGGACGTAAAAACGTCGGCCATCCGGTGGCTTCAAGCGGGCGTCGCCCGACCGGCACGGTATGGACGGCGACCGCCTCACGACCCTCGTCGGCTTTCTCGCCGCGCTGGTCGTGCTGGCAATCATCGTCTGGTTCATCGGCGTCGACGACGTGCTGGACGCGCTCTCGCGCGCAGATACGTCCGTCCTCGTCCTCATCGTCGGCGTCGCCACGGTCTGGCTCTCGGCGTGGGGTATGGCGCTGTGGACGGTGCTGGGAGCGATGGGAACGCCCGTCTCCGCGCCCCGGGCCATCTTCGTGTTCTCCGCCGCCGTGTTCTCGAACAACGTCACCCCCTTCGGGCAGGCGGGCGGCGAGCCGGTGAGTGCGCTGCTCATCTCCTCGGTCGCCGACAGCGAGTACGAGAACGGGCTCGCCGCCATCGCCAGCGTCGACACGCTGCATTTCGTCCCCTCCATCGGCTTCGCAGTCATCGGGTTCGTCCTCGTCATCGCCGGGGCAGCGGAGTTGACCCGCAACGTCGCTGTCGCGGCTGGCGGCGTCGTCCTCCTCGTCGTACTCATCCTGACGGCCGCGATACTCGGCTGGCGACACCGCGACCGGGTCGAGGCGACTGTCGCCCACGTCGTCACGCCGGTGGTCCGCCTCGTCGCCCGGGTGATTCCCGGCCGGTCGCCCCCGGACGAGTCCGCCGTCGAACACCGCATCGACGGCTTCTTCGACTCCGTCGGTCGCGTCGCGAACGACCAGGGGACCATTGCCAGGGCGATGGGCTTCTCCGCGCTGGGCTGGCTGGCGCTGTCGACCTCGCTGTGGCTCTCGCTGTACTCGCTCGGCTACACGACCCCGTTCGCGGCGGCCATGTTCGTCGTCCCCGTCGGGTCCATCGCCGGTGCGACGCCGCTCCCCGGCGGACTGGGCGGACTGGAGGCCGCCTTCATCGCCCTGCTCGTCCCGACGGCGGGCGTCTCCGCCTCGGTGGCGACCGCCGCCGTGCTCATCCATCGCGGGGCGACCTACTGGCTCCCGACGCTGTTCGGCGGGGGCGCAGCCGCCGTCATCGGGGCCGACAGCCGCCGTCGGTAAACGATGTTCTTAAATGACGCCACCGGGAAGGAAGTCGCAATGACGACACTCTACGACGCGCCCGCCGAGGACCTCATCGAGGCGGTCGCCGAGAAGCTCGCCGACGAATCGGCCATCGAAGAACCCGAGTGGCTCCAGTTCACCACGACCGGCGTCGACCGCGAACTCCCGCCCGAGCAGGAGGACTTCTGGGTCCGCCGCGCCGCCTCCCTGCTGCGAAAGGTCGCCATCGACGGCCCCGTCGGCGTCGGCAGCCTCCGCACCGAGTACGGCGACGCCAAGCAGGGCTCGAACCGCTACCGCGTCCGCCCGCGCCGCCAGTCCGAAGGGTCGGGCAACATCATCCGCACCGCGCTCCAGCAACTCGAAGAGGCCGGCTACGTCGACACGGCCGAGGGCGAGGGCCGCGTCATCACCGGCGAGGGCCAGAGCCTCCTCGACGACACCGCCACCGAAGTGCTCGAAGACCTCGACGACCCGGCGCTCGAGCGCTACGCCTAGACACCACTTTTTGCTGCGTCGGGTGTCGCACACGCGCCGTTGGCGCGTGGCGCACCCTCCTTGCAAAAACTTGGAGAAAAACACCGCGGGAGCGAAGCTCCCGCGAGCCCACGCTCGCTGTGCTCGCGTGGAGGCACCTCGCGCTCGGTAGAGCGCTCGCAGTACGACACGGATCACCACTACCGCCACCGCACCACGGCAGCCCTGCCCTTCCCCGTGAGCGGGCGACGAGACGCCCGCTCGGCCACAGCGGTCACTCGTTCACGACGGAGCCGACGGCTCAACAGTCAGTTTCGACGACCTGCAGGCGCTCGTCCACTACTATCCGGCACGCGTCATCGCCCTCCCGATACGTGACGCTGGCACGGAGCGGGTCGCGCGACGGGACATCCAGTTCGAGCGAGTCGATCGGCGGAAACGACCAGACGGGGTGCTCCGAGACGTCGATACCGTGCCGGTAGTAGAACCCGGCGACAGCGGGGTGGGACAGCAGGACACCTGCGAGGTTCGCACTGGCCGTCGCGCCACACCGCTGGCAGTCGAACTGCACCCACGGCGTCGACGCCGGATCCTCGACGACGTCGTCGAGGGCGCCGTCCGGGACGCGGTCGGGTAACTCCAGCGCCGACAGCGCGGCGACCGTCTGCTGGACGCGACTGTTGCAGTACGAACAGAAGCCGTTGTACTGTAGATCCATCGTCGCGCGCAGGTACCGGCTGGCGATGGCCGGAATCTCCTCGCGGTCGCACTCCGCGAACACCGCCGGCGGCACCGCGAACGCAGTCGTCGCCGGACAGGATTCGCACTCGATGCGCACCGCCTCGTCCTCGTATGCCAGCGTCTGCGTCCCGCCACAGGCCTGGCAGGGGGCGTCGAGCGTGAGCGGGTCGAATCGTCCCTCCACCGTGTACGCGCCCGAGGCAAGCGCACCCGCCATCTGCTTGCCCGCCTGTGTGAGACGGTAACCCGTCTCGGTCTTCCTGACGAACCGTCCCGTGAGTTCGCCGAGGTGGTAGTTGAACTGTCCCGGATCCTCGACGCCGACAGCCTCGCGCAGCGTCGAGAACGCGGCTTCGTGGCTGTCCGCCGCCTGCAGCGCCTGGAGAATCCCGACGCGCGTGTCGTTCGAGAGCGCGGCGAACACCTCGTCCGGACTCGCCTGCTGGACGAACTCCTCGGTCATGTCCGCCCGTTTCGGCAGTATCACCCTAAAATCAGGGTGCCGACGCCGTCGCTCAGACGCCATCGACCGGCCGCTGCTCGGTCTCGCCAGCGCCGAGTCGCCGCCCGAGGAAGTCCTCGAGCAACTGGAAGGCGCGCAGCGTCTGCTCCTGGTCGGTGGTGCTGTGACCCTCGGCGCCGAGTTCGTGGTACTCCACGTCCGCCTCGTCGTCGACTGCCTCGCGGAAGCGTCGTGCCTGTGAGATGGGTACCCGGCGGTCGTTGACCCCGTGGAGCATCAGCAACGGCGCGGCCAGATTGTCGGCGTGAGTGACCGGCGAGCGCTCTTCGTACAGATCCGGATTCTCCGCCGGCGTGCCGAGGTAGGTCTCGGTCGCGGCCCGGAGCCCCGGCATCGTGTGCTCGTAGAGGTCGACGAGGTCGGTCAGCCCGTTCCACGCGATGCCGGCGGCGTACAGGTCGGGATACTGCACCAGTTGCCAGTACGCCGAGTACCCGCCGTAGGAGCCGCCGAAGACGGCGACACGGTCGTCGTCCAGCCAGTCGTACTCGTCGAGGACGTACTCGACGCCAGTCGCGATGTCGCCCTGCTCGGCCCCGCCGTAGCCGTCGTAGAGCGCCTCGACGAACTCCCGTCCGCGGCCGATCGACCCGCGATAGTTCACCTCCAGCACCGAGTAGCCACACGCGGTCAGCACCTGCGTGTAGTCGCTGAACCGTTTCGTGTCCCGCCCGCGCGGGCCGCCGTGGGGCTTGACGACCAGCGGCGACGGGCGCTCGCCGGAGTCATAGAGCAGGGCACCGACCTCGAACTCCTGGGCCGGGTCGTGCTCGACCGCGGCCTGGCGCGTCTCGGGCACGCCATCGGATGCGAAGGTGACGTACTCCGCGTCGACGAAGTCCTGGGTGTCGAACGGGCCGTGTTCGGCCGCGACGAGCGTCTCGGCGGTGTGAGTCGCGTGGTCGTAGACCAGCAGTTCCCGGCGCGTGGTCGGCGTCGTGTGTGTGACGATCACCCGGCTCTCGTCGACGACGGCGTCGTTCGCCAGCCGCCGCGGCAGCCGCGGATGGGTGCCGAACAGCCCGACGCCGTCGGGGAGGTCGAACTCCCGGCTCTCGCCCGTCGCGAGGTCGTAGACCAGCGGGACGGTCGTCGCGTCGCGGTCGCGGGTCGCGAGGACGCGCTCGCCGTCCGGCGTGAACTGCACCGGTGTCTCCTCGGCCGTGCCGTCGCCCAGCCAGGTCGTCTCGCCGGTCGCGAGGTCGCAGACGCCGACGCGTCCAAGGCCGTCGCTGTTGTCTCCGACGAGCAACCGGTCGCCGTCGGGGTGCCAATCCGCCGCGACGGCCTCCGCGCCGTCCGCGCTGATCGAGAGGGGGCGCTGCTCGGTGCCGTCGGCAGCGGTCACGTACACGTCGAGGTCGCCGACGGCGTTGCTCACGTACGCGATCCGGTCGGCCGTCGGCGAGACCGTCGACCACCACACCGGCTGGTCGGCGTCGGTGAGCCGCGTCACCTCGCCACTCGCCGTGTCGCGCCGATAGAGATCGACCTGTCCGTCGCGGGTCGACTCGAAGACGAGAAACTCGCCGCCGGGCGCGACGTCGTGGACGACGTTTCGGCCCTCGGACTGGACGAGTGCATCGACGGTTCCGCTGCCGTCGATCGCGAAGACGTCGTACTGCTCGTCGCCGTCCTCGTCACGGTGGAACAGCACCCGCTCGCCGTCGGCGCTCCAGTGCAGCGGCGACCCTGCGTCCCGCGGTACCTCTCCCTCGCTCCACTGGGCCATTTCACCGGATTCGAGATCGAGAACGTACAGTTCGTTGCGTCCCGTCTCGTCGTAGTAGAAGGCGACGGCGTCGCCACTCGGGGAGACGGTCGGATAGGCCAGTGTCGGAAGCCCCGCCAGTTCGGCGATCCGCTCTTTCGCTGTCAGTGAGTCGGGCATCGTATTGCTGATCGTCGACCGCTCGACGGATAACTGTAATTAGAACTATATTTCTATTCGCGTCCAAACAGAATGGAGTTTCTATCCGTGATCTGAGAGTTGACGGCTCAGTGACAGCGTTCGTCTAGTCAGGGTCGCTTCGCTCCCCGCTCGCTTATCGAGGCACTCCCGCTGGTCGTCCCTCGCCCGTAATGATTTTGCCCACGAATCGACAACAGTGGGGTATGAGTGGTGAACCCAGTGACGAGGAGCTCGAGAAGCTCCGGGAGAAGAAACGAGAGCAGCTGAAAGAACAGGCCGGACAGCAGGACGAGGAGGCCATGGAGGCCCAGCGCCAGCAGGCCGAGGCCCAGAAGAAGGCCATCCTCCGCCAGCACCTCACCGACGGGGCGCGCAAACGCCTCAACACCGTCAAGATGTCCAAGCCCGAACACGGCGACAAGATAGAGCAGCAAATCGTCGCGCTGGCCCAGAGCGGCCGCATCCAGGGGAAGATAGACGAAGACAAGATGAAGGAACTCCTGCAGGAGCTGACGCCGGACTCCAAGAGCTTCGACATCCGCCGCCGGTGATGGAGGTCGGGCTCCTGTACAGCGGCGGCAAGGACTCGACGCTGGCGGCGCTCCTTCTCGACCGCGTGGCCGACGTGACGCTACTCTGTGGTACGTTCGGCGTCACCGACGACTACGAACACGCCCGCGACGCCGCCAGCGCAGTCGACTTCCCGTCCGCGCGTCTCGACCTCGACAGCGACGTCGCAACGGCGGCCGTCGAACAGATGCTCGCGGACGGCTACCCCCGCAACGGCATCCAGCAGGTCCACGAACACGCACTCGAACGGGCCGCAGCGCTGGATTTCGACGCCATCGCCGACGGCACCCGCCGCGACGACCGCGTGCCGACCGTCGACCGGCCGCTCGCCCAGAGCGTCGAGGACCGCTTCGACGTGGCCCACCTCGCGCCGCTATCTGGCATCGGCCGCGGAGCCATCGACGCGCTGGCCGCCGAGCACCTGGAAGTCGAGACCGGTCCCAGCGCGGCGATACCGAAGGGCGACTACGAGACGGAACTGCGCGCGCTCATCCGCGACGAACACGGCCAGGAGCGCGTCGACGACATCTTCCCCGCACACGACCAGTCCCGCGTCGTTGGGTTGCGCGAGTGAGAGCGCAGGGCGGACAGAAGCTTTCAAGCGCGCGCTGCTCGAACGGCGGGACATGTACGACCGCATCAAGGGTTTTCGCGACTTCTACCCCGCCGAGATGCAGTCCCGCCGACAGGTGATGGACACCGTCGAGGGGGCTGCGAAGAATTACGGGTTCCGGGAGATCGGGACGCCGGCGCTGGAGGCCGTCGAGATGTACGCCGACAAGAGCGGCGACGAGATCGTCGAGGAACTCTACGCCTTCGAGGACCAGGGCGGCCGCGAGGTGGCGCTGACGCCGGAACTCACCCCGACCGTCGCGCGAATGTTCGTCGCCAAGCAACAGGAACTCTCCAAGCCCGTCAAGTGGGTCTCGACGCGCCCGTTCTGGCGCTACGAGGAACCACAGCAGGGCCGCTTCCGGGAGTTCTACCAGACCAATGTCGACATCTTCGGGTCGTCCGACCCCACCGCCGACGCCGAGGTTCTGGCCGTCGCCGCCGACGCCCTGACCGACCTCGGCCTGACCGCCGAGGACTTCGACTTCCGTGTCTCCCACCGCGACATCCTCGGCGGCCTGCTCGAATCGTTCGACGCCGACGTGGACACACGCGCGGCGATTCGCGCCGTCGACAAGCGCGCCAAGGTCGAGGACGACGAGTACGCCCGCCTGCTGGAGGAGGCCGGCCTCACGCACGCCCAGGCGATGGAGTTCGACGGGCTGCTCGACACGCCCGAGGACAGCCTCGACGAACTCGTCGCGTTCGCGGGCACCGACCGCGTCGAAGCGGCCGTCGAGAACCTCCAGAACGTCCTCGCCGCGGCCAACGATTTCGGCGTCCGGGAGTACTGCACGCTCTCGCTGACGACCGCCCGTGGACTCGACTACTACACCGGCGTCGTCTTCGAGTGCTTCGACTCCACCGGCGAGGTCTCCCGGTCTGTCTTCGGCGGCGGGCGCTACGACGACCTCATCGAGGGCTTCGGTGGCCAGCCAACGCCAGCCGTCGGGTTCGCACCGGGCTACGCCACGCTGTCGCTACTCTGCCAGCGCGCCGGCGTCTGGCCCGCCGAGGAACTGTCGACGGACTACTACGTCCTCCAGGTCGGAGACACCCGCGACGTCGCCGCCCGCGTCGCACGTGACCTGCGCGCCCGCGGCCACGTCGTCGAGTCCGACGTCTCGGGCCGGAGTTTCGGCGCGCAACTGGACTACGCGGACTCCATCAACGCGGAGACGGTCGTCATCGTCGGCGAGCAGGACCTCGCGAACGGCGAGGTGACGGTCAAGGACATGGACAGCGGCGACCAGACGACCGCGCCCGTCGACGCCTTCCCCGGCGACCACGACCGACCGACCTTCGAGGACTTCGCCGAGTAGTCAACCCGTCCGGAAGGAGTAGTCGAGCGCCGGCGCGGAGTGGGTCAGCGAGCCCATCGAGACGACGTCCACGCCCGTCGCGGCGTAGTCGGGGACGTCCTCGACGGTGATGCCGCCGCTTGCCTCTGCGAGCGTCCGCTCGGGGAGCAGGTCGACGCCGCGCTCGACGGCATCCGGGGAGAGGTTGTCGAAGAGGACGATGTCAGCGCCGGCTTCGGCCGCGCGTGCTCCGTCCTCGGGCGATTCGACCTCGACCTCGATTTTCGTGGCGAAGGACACCCGCTCGCGGAAGTGCGCGATGGCGCCCTCCAGCCCCATCTCCGCGACCTGGTTGTCCTTGACCATGACCATGTGCGAGAGGTCCAGCCGGTGGGTGTCACCGCCGCCGGCGACGACGGCGCGCTTCTCGATGCCACGCAGGCCTGGCGTCGTCTTGCGGGTGGCGGCGATGCGGACGTCGTCGTCGACCTCACGAGCGGCGTCGACAGCATTCCGCGTCCTTGTGGCGATGCCGGAGGCGTGCCCGGCGACGTTGACCGCCACGCGCTCGGCGCGCAGCGTCTCGCGGGCGGGGCCCGCCGTCTCCAGCACTGCGTCGCCGGCCGCGATGCGGTCGCCAGCGTCGACCAGCGGCGTCGCGTCGACGCCGAGGTACTCGAAGACGGAGACGGCGGCGTCCAGGCCGGCGGCGACGCCGTCGTCCTTGGCGACGAGGCGACCCGTCGTCTCGCCGGGGACCTGGTTGGTCACGTCGTGGTGGCCGACGTCCTCCGCGAGCCACTGCTCTATCTGGGAGTCGGTGAGCATCGTCAGTCTGCGGCCGGCGTCTCGGCCTCGTCGACGAGATAGTGGCAGCCGACCGATTCGTCGTTCTCGGCGGCAGCGCGGGCGACGAGCAGCGAGACGATCGCGGCCGAGCGGAGTTCGTACAGCGACCGCGAGGTGCGCGTGCGGACGTAGGCGTCGACCTCGCCCTTCAGGCGGCGCAGCACCGCCTGGGCGCGGCCGAGACCGTCCGGCGTGCGCTCGATGCCGACCTGCTCGTCCATCACGCGGCGCAGGCGGTGGAACTTCTCGCGGGCGAAGTTGTCCGGCAGCGCCGGGTCGCGGTCCAGCAGTTCCGGCGGCTCGATTTCCTCGGAGTCGTTGCCGGCAGCATCTTCGCCGGCGCGCAGCCCCCAGACCAGCCCCTCCAGCAGCGAGGTACTGGCGAGGCGGTTCGCGCCGTGGACACCCGTCCGGGCGCACTCGCCGACGGCCCACAGGCGGTCCAGCGAGGCGCGGCCGCGGTCGTCCACGTCGACGCCGCCACAGAGGAAGTGCTCGGCCGGCGCGACCGGAATCTCGGGGAGCGGGACGCCGTTGTCCCGGCACTTCTCGGCGAGGTCGGGGAACGTCCCCTCGAAGTCGATGTCGGAGACGTCCAGCACGACCTCGCCGGTCCCCTCGCGTTCGGTCTTGACCGCACGCGCGACTACGTCACGCGGCGCTAGTTCGGCGTCCTCGTGGTAGTCGGGCATGAACCGCTCGCCCGCTCCGTTGCGGAGGACTGCGCCCTCGCCGCGGACGGCCTCGCTGATGAGGAACGTCCCATCGTCGCCGTGGTACGCCGTCGGGTGGAACTGCACGTACTCCATGTCCGCGACGTCAGCGCCGGCGAGTGCGGCCATGGCGATGCCGTCGCCGGTGGCGTCGGCGGGGTTGGTCGAGCGCGGGTACAGCGCGCCGATGCCACCCGTCGCGAGGATGGTCGACCCCGCGAAGGTGGGGGCCCACTCGCCGTCGGATTCGAGCACCGCGCCGTAGACCCGGCCCTCGTGGCGGACGAGTTCCAGCGCGGCCGTGTCCTCCAGAATCTCGACGTCTGTCTCGTCGGCGACGTAGTTCAGGAACGGGACGTGGACGTGCTTGCCCGTCGCGGCGTCGACGTGGAGGATGCGCGGTTCGTCGTGGGCGGCCTCCTGGCCGTAATCGAACCCCTCGCCGTTGGTGTCGAACTCGACGTCCAGCGTCTCGACGAGGACGTCCTGCACGGCGTCGTCGGCCTCCGTGACGAGGGTTTCGACTGCGTGCTCATCGGCGGTGCCGGCAGAGGCATCGCGGATGTCCCGGGCGAACTGCTCGGGGTCGTCGCGGGTGACGGCGATGCCGCCCTGGGCCCACCACGTCGACGCCTCGTCGGGCCGTTCGGCCTTCGTGGCGACGACGACGTCCGCGCCCTGGCGGTCCGCTTCGAGTGCGGCCGCGAGGCCGGCGATGCCCGCGCCGACGACGAGGACGTCGGTGGTCTGTCGCTTCATATTTCGAGCATCCGGTCGAGCGCGACCCGCGCCAGTTCCTTCTCCTCCGGCGCGACCTCGATGACGTTGCGCTCGCGGCCCTCGACCAGTTCTTCGAGCACCCACGTCAGGTAGTTCGGGTCGATCTGCCGCATCGCGTTGCAGTCCATGCAGGCGTCGCCACACAGCGGCAGGACGTTCACCTCGGGGTGCCACCGCGAGAGGTGCTTCGTGAGGTGAATCTCGGTGCCGATGGCCCACGTCTCGCCGGGGTCGGCCTCCTCGACGGTCTGCGTGATGGTTGACGTGGACCCGACGACGTCGGCCATCTCGACGACCTCGCGGCGGCACTCGGGGTGGACGACGACGTTCGCGTCGGGGTGCTCGTCGCGCACCTGCTCGACGTGCTCGGGACGGAACCGCTCGTGGACCTGGCAGTACCCCTCCCAGAGGATGATGTCGTTCTCGACTGCCGTCTCGGGGTCGGCGCTCTCGGGGTCCCACGGGTCCCACTCCACGATTTCGTCCTCCATCCCGAGGCGGTGGGCGGTGTTCTCGCCGAGGTGTTTGTCCGGCAGGAACAGTACCTTGTCCCCCTTGTCGAAGGCGTACTCGAAGGCCCTGTGGGCGTTCGAGGACGTACAGACCAGCCCGCCCTGCTCGGCGCAGAAGGCCTTCAGGTCGGCGTAGCTGTTCATGTACGTGATGGGGATGATGTTCGCATCGGTGGCGGCGGTAATCTCGGCCCACGCGGCGTCGACCTGCAGCGCCTCGGCCATGCCTGCCATCGGACAGGACGCCTCCATGCTGGGGAGGATGACCGTCTGGTCGTCGTCGGTGATGATGTCCGCGGACTCGGCCATGAACGTCACCCCGCCGAAGATGACGTAGTCGGCGTCGGCCTCGGCGGCCTCCTTGCTGAGCTGGTAGGAGTCGCCGATGAAGTCGGAGTGCTCGACAATTTCCCGGCGCTGGTAGTTGTGGCCGAGGATGACCACGTCGTCGCCGAGTTCGGCGAGTGCGGCCTCGATGCGCGCTGTGCGCTCATCCTCTTCGAGGTCCCGGTACTCCGGGGGCAACTGCTCTAAGTTGTCGTACTTGAAGAGGCTGAGGTCTGTTTCGAACTGCGCTGTTTCCATCTGTGGCACGGTGTCCCACCTGGTAGTGTACCCGTCTACGAACTAGCGTATTGAAAAGATTTTGTATTCAAAAAGCGGTTTCGATGGAGAAACGCGCTGAATATATCAGGTACAGCGACATGAGTTAGCATGGCGAGGGGTCGAACAGGCGAGAGTGTGAAAAGAGCGGGAGTGTGGACGGCGAGCACTGGAAACGGGGACGGCGAAGAGACAGAACCGACAGACTGCGTGCGGATTCACTCCGGTCGCGCCGAGCGGTAGAAGGCCCCCAGCGAGACGACGCCGAGAACGGCGAGGTAGGCGACGCCGAGCGCGACGGAGCCGAGTTCGACCGTGCCGAAGCCGGCGTCGATTGCCAGTTCGAGCGGGACGTGGCCGGGCAGGTAGGGCGCGACGGCTGCCTCGTCGGCCACCATCGGGTTCTGGAAGACGAACATGTCGATCATGGACCCGAAGAGGACGACGTAGACGCCGGCCAGGCGGTCGAAGACCAGTCCGGCGAGGACGCCGAAGAGCCCGTAGACCAGCGCACCCAGCAGCGTCGCGACGACGAACCAGCCGAAGTGGGCGACCGACAGCGGCGTCACGAACGTCGCGCCGACGGCGACGGCGGTGACGAAGACGCCGACGACCGCGAGTAGGCCGGTGCGGGCAACGAGCACCTCGCGCGGCCGGTAGCCGGCGATGATCAGGCGGGAGTCGGCCTCACGAGTCGCCCGCATCAGGAACAGGCCGGCGATGGCCCCGACCAGGCCGGCGACCATCGGCGTGAACATGGCGACGTAGACCTCGACCATCGAGGCCATCTGCGTCCCTTCGCCCGGGACCGCCAGCGGGACAGTCGTGTCCGGGACGAGCGCGGCGAAGACGACGATGATGTAAGCGGGCAGGGCGACCATCAGCGCCAGCAGGACCGGCATCCGCCGGTACTCGCGTACGCCCATCGCCAGCGCGGTCAGGGTCCGGTGTCCGCTCATGCCCAGACACCTCCCGTTCCGGTCGTGTGCACGTAGACGGCCAGCGAGAGTACGGAGAGCACGCCGAGGTAGGCCAGGCCGCCGAGGACGTCACCGGCCGCGACGGTTCCGGACTGGACGGCGTCGGTGAACAGCGTGTGCGGGAAGTGCAGCGGCGTGAGGTTCACGACCGGCGAGTCGACGTTCACCAGTCCGCTGGAGAGGAAGTCGTCGAAGTCTGCGAGGAAGACCAGCACGAGCGACCCCTCCAGTTCGCCGGGCGCGACGGCACCGACGAGGATGCCGATGAGACCGTAGAGCAGACTCCCGAGCAGGAGCGCGCCGACGGCGACCAGCGGCGCGGCGACCGTCACCGACTGCGCGAGGACGGCGAAGGACGCGACGGTGGCGAGGACGCTCACGGAGACGACGACCGCCAGCCGCGAGCAGAACAGTTCGGCCCGCCGGAAGCCGCTCAGTCCCAGGCGCTCGTCGGCCTGTGCGGCGCTG
This sequence comes from Salinibaculum sp. SYNS191, assembly GCF_037338445.1. NCBI lineage: Archaea > Methanobacteriati > Methanobacteriota > Halobacteria > Halobacteriales > Haloarculaceae > Salinibaculum > Salinibaculum marinum. Next base: position 2,763,696 of record NZ_CP147838.1, on the reverse strand, counting down.
AGCACCTGGAACAGGCCGATGAGGCCAGCGAGGAAGGCGGCGGCGAAGACCGCCCCGTTGATGCGCCCCATCGTCGCCGGCGGGGCCGAGAGGAAGGGCAGGTCCGGGAACGTCTCCATCGCCATCCCGTACACCTCGATGACGACCGGCGGGAGCACGACCAGAAAGAGGACGTGCAGCGGCCGGCGGACGAACTCGCGGACGTGTGCGCTCGTGCCGGCCCGCAACCGCGCGGCGGTGCTCATTCGGGGGTCACCTCCGCGTCCGGCGGCCGCTGGCCGTCCGTGCGGCTGTCGCCGTGGCCGCCCTGCACGCCGGCATCGTCGGGCGTCTCGGGCGCGACCGCATCCTGCTCGTGGAGGCGGCCGTCGCGGAGTTCGTAGATGCGGTCGAAGCGTTCGCGCTCGCTGACGAAGTGCGAGATAATGGCGATAGCGGTGCCGCGGTCGGTCAACTCCTCCGTCAGGTCCCAGAACGCGAGGTAGGTCTCCCAGTCGAAGCCGGTGTAGGGCTCGTCCAGCAGGAGCACGTCGGGGTCGTGCATCAGGGCGACGCCGAGGTTGACCTTCTGTCGGTTGCCGCCGCTCAAGTGGTCCACGCGATAGTCGAGGAAGCGCTCGAAGTCCAGGCGGTCAGCGAGGCGCTCGCGGGCCTCGGCGATCTCCTCGGCGTCCATCCCGTAGGCGCGGCCGAAGAGGTCGAACGTCTCCGAGACGGTCAGGCGGTCGTACAACAGCGGGTCCTGGGGACACCAGCCCGCCGCGCCCGACCGCTCGACCTGACCGGCGTCGGCCTCCAGCGCGCCGACGAGGACCTTCATCAGCGTCGACTTGCCGCTGCCGTTCTCGCCGACGATGCCGACGATTTCGCCCGCGCCGAGTTCGAGGTCCGCGCTGTCGAGGACCTCGACGGTCCGCCCGAACGGCAGCGGCGAGTCGTAGGTCTTCGCCACGTCGGTCGCCCGCAATACGACGCCCTCCGGGAGGTCGTCGCTGCCGCCGTCGGCCGCGAGTCGGCCGCGGGGAGTCGTCACGTCGCTATCGTCCGGTTCGGTGTCGTCATCTATATTCGGCATATACCGAATATTCCGAAGGAAACGATTTATACCTTTCGCCTCAGTATCACATCCCATGAGCGAGGACAGCGGCGAGGGCGTCGAGGAGGCCGACATCGAGGCCGCCAGGGAGGAAGTCATCGAGGCCATGGCCCGCAGCGCCGAGGTGTACGGGGCAAAGCGCAGCTACGGCCGGCTGTTCGGCATCCTCTACTTCGCGGCGGAACCGATGTCGCTGGACGACCTGGTGGAGGAGAGCGGGTACGCGAAGTCGACGGTCAGCACGGCGATGAGCACGCTCGAACGGTTCCACCTCGTTCAGCGCCGGTCGATGCCGGGCGAGGGCAAGCGCGCCTTCTTCGAGGCCGAGGACGACTTCTGGTACGTCTTCCAGCAGTACCTCGACCAGCAGGTGCGCCGCGAGATAGAGATGATGTCCCGCGCGCTCGAAGCCGCGGAGATGGTCCTAGAGCAGGCGGACGACGAGGACGCGGAGCGTGACCTCGAACAGGTACGGGAGCTACAGCGGATGTACGACCGCTCGGAGACGATGGTCGACGTAGCCACCAGCGAGCGCCTCGACAAACTGGTTGGTCTCGTCGAGCGGGTACGAGGATCTGAGTGAAACGAAGACCCTCGCGTGGCGAGCGGGGAGCGACTGCGACCCGCGAGCGGCGGTCCCCCGAGTGAAGCGAGGACCCAGTGCAGGGTCGCAGGGCTTAGGGGGGCCGCCTGCGACAGGCAACCCATGACAGACCCAGCCGAACTCGCCGCGCGGGTCCGCGAGGGGGACCTGCGCCTCTACGAACTGGAGGACCACGCCGACGCCGAGACGGCCGCCGCCGCGCGCCGTCACCTCGTCGAGACGGAGACCGACGCCGACCTGGACGCAATCGCCGACTACACCTTCGACGCCGAGGACGTCGACGCCAGCATCGAGAACCTCGTCGGCGGAGCACAGCTCCCGATGGGCATCGCCGGACCGGTCCCCATCGACGGCGGCGCGGCCGACGGCGAGTACTACCTGCCGCTCGCGACGACCGAGGGCGCACTCGTCGCCAGCGTCAACCGCGGGCTCTCTGCGATTCGCGCGGCGGGCGGGGCGACGGCCCGGGTCACCGACAGCGGGATGACGCGCGCGCCGGTGTTCCGCGTCGCCGGCATCGCCGAGGCCGAGCAGGTCGTCGAGTGGGTCGACGACAACGCCGAACGGCTCCGGGAGGCCGCCGAGTCCACGACCAGCCACGGCGAACTCACCGCCGTCGACCCCTACGTCGTCGGCGACTCCGTCTTCCTGCGCTTTATCTACGACACCAAGGACGCGATGGGGATGAACATGGCCACCATCGCCACGCGGGAAGCGTCGGAACTGGTCGAATCGGAGACCCCCGCCGACCTCGTGGCGCTGTCGGGCAACCTCTGCTCCGACAAGAAGCCGGCGGCCATCAACGCCATCGAGGGTCGGGGCCGCTCGGTCACCGCCGACGTGGTGCTCCCCCGCGAGTACGTCGAAGAAACGCTGAAGACGACGCCGGAGGCGATGGTCGAGGGCAACACCCGGAAGAACCTCATCGGCAGTGCGAAGGCCGCCTCGCTGGGATTCAACGCCCACGCCGCCAACACCGTCGCCGCCGTCTTCCTGGCGACCGGGCAGGACGCCGCGCAGGTCGTCGAGGGGGCCAACGCCATCACGACGATGGAGGTCCGCGACGACGAGGATGGCGAGGGCGGCCTCTACGCCAGCATCTCCTTCGCATCGCTGGAGGTCGGGACCGTCGGCGGCGGGACGAAGCTCCCCACCCAGTCCGAGGCGCTGGACGTTCTCGGGCACACGGGCGGGGGCGAACCGGCGGGGGCGAACGCGAACGCGCTCGCGGAAATCATCGCCGTCGGCGCGCTCGCCGGCGAACTCTCGCTGGTCGCGGCCTTCACCTCGCGGCACCTCGCCAGCGCCCACGAGGAACTGGGCCGCTAGCGGCGGCCGCGGTACATCTCGGCGAACAGGAAGACCGCTCCGCCGATGACGACGGCCAGGCCGAGAAACCAAATGACGCCGCTTCCCAGCACCGGCCCGAGGACGAGCAGCGTCCAGCCCAGGCCGGCGACGCCGTGGACCAGTGCCACCGTGCGCTCGCCCTGCCAGTAGAACAGGACCGCGCCGAGGTCCAGCGCGACGGCCAGCGCGACGAAGGAGAAGGCGACGACGGGCACCTCCGACTCCCCGACCGGAATCGGGTCGACGAAGGGCTGTGCGAGGAACAGTCCCCCGGCGAGTGCCATGAACGCGCCGACGACGAGCGGCGCGGGGTCGACCTCGCGGACGTTCATACCAGCCGGTACCTCCCGCGGTTCTCCGTGACCTCGCCGGCGCGGACGAGTTTCTCCAGCGCCGTTCTGGTGTACTCCGCGGGGACGCCGCGCTCTGCTGCGTACGCGACCACCGCCTCCTCGTCGGGGGTGTCGAGGTCCCGTAGCGCCTGCCGGACAGTCTCCTTTCGGCTCTGTCCGCTGGCGGTTCCCGCTTCGCTTCGCTCCCCGGCGGCCGCCACTTCGGCGGCGTCGATGCCCGACGCCTCCAGATAAGTCTCGTCGTCGACGCCGGCGTCGTCGACGTAGGACTCCATCTCGGCGAACGAATCCAGGTCGGCGAAGGCGTCGCCGAGGTCCTGGCGGTTGGCGAGCATCGACGCGCGGACTTCGCGAGCGTGGTCCTCGTCGTCGGTCGTGACGAACTGCCGGCGCTTCTCGTACTGGCGGGTGGTACCACAGCGGGGACACTGGCTGGTCTGGGGCCGTCCCTCGACAATCCAGAGGGCGGAACACTCGCCGCACCCGACGACGGCGTACATACCCGTGAGTACGGCTGTGCGAGCAAGAAAGCTCCGTTCGACCGGGACCACCGAAAGGCGCTTTGCGCGAGGCCCTGTTGCGGCCGATATGTTCACCGACCGGGAGAGAATCGAGCACTCGCCGCTGCACGGGGACGCACTGGACTGCGTGGCGGCCGGTATCGACGCCGCACACCCGGAACGGGTGGTCCGGGAGACGGTCGCGGTCAGCGACGGGACGATGACGGTGCAGGGGGAGACGTGTGACCTCGACGGCTACGACCGACTGCTGGTCGTCGGCGGGGGCAACGCGGCCGGGACCGCCGCCAGCGCCGTCGAGGGCGTCCTCGGCGACCGCATCGACGCGGGGGCGGTGGTGACCGACGACTCCGCCCCGACCGAGCGGATAGACGTACTGGCGGGGGACCACCCCGTCCCCAGCGAGACCGGGGTCGAGAGCACTCGCCGGATGCTGGAGGTTCTCGACTCTGCCGGAGAGAACGACCTCGTCTTGGTACTGGTCACCGGCGGCGGCAGCGCGCTCATGACCGCCCCCGCCGAGGGCATCGCGCTCGCGGACCTCCAGGCGCTGACCGACGCCCTCCTGCGCTCGGGGGCCGACATCGGCGAGATAAACGCGATCAGGAAGCACGTCTCGCAAATCAAGGGCGGGCGACTGGCAGCGGCGGCAGCGCCCGCGACGGTCGTCGGACTGGTCTTCAGCGACGTGGTGGGCAACGACCTCGCGACGATAGCCAGCGGTCCGATTGCACCCGACCAGACGACCTACGCCGACGCCCTGTCCGTCCTCGACCGGTACGGCGTGGACGCGCCGTCGGCCGTCCGCGACCACCTCGAAGCGGGGGCCGACGGCGACGTGTCCGAGACGCCCGGGCCGGGAAGTCCCGCCTTCGAGCGCGTCACCAACTACGTCCTCGCGGACGGCCTCACCGCCATCAAGGCCGCCGCCGACACCGCCGCCGAGCGGGGGTACGAGCCCGTCGTCCTCTCCTCGCGCATCCGCGGCGAGGCCAGCGAGGCGGCGAAGACCCACGCCGCAATCGCCGAGGAGTGCCGGGCCAGCGGCCACCCGGCCGAGCCCCCCGTCGCGCTGGTGTCAGGCGGCGAGACGACCGTCACCGGCCCCGGTGATGGGACCGGCGGCCCCAACCAGGAGTTCGCACTGCAGGTCGCCGTCGACCTGGAGGACTCCCGGACGGTGCTGGCCTGCGTCGACACCGACGGCATCGACGGGGCGACCGACGCGGCCGGCGCGCTCGTCGACCACCGGACCGTCGACGACGCCGACGCCGCACGCGAGGCACTCGCCGCCCACGACGTCCACCCGTTCCTCGACGACAGGGGGGCGATACTGGAGACGGGACCGACGGGGACGAACGTCAACGACCTCCGTGTCCACCTCGTCGGCCGGACGGACGAGTCCGGCGAGTGACCGCCGCCGCTGCGCGCGGCCGGGCCAACGCTTAGGGGAGTGCCGCGTGGAGTGAGCGTATGCAGTCGATGGCACCCGCCGATGGCGAGACCGTCGAGGTGGTCGACGGCGTCCACCTCACGCAACTGGCCGCGGGCGAGAACATGAGCGTCCAGCACTTCCACATCGAACCCGGAGCCGTCGTCCCGGAACACAGCCACCACCACGAGCAGGCCGGCCTCGTTGTCAAGGGGACGCTGACCTTCCACGTCGACGGGGACGACCACGTCATCAGCCCCGGCGAGTCCTACGTCATCCCCGGCGACGAGGCCCACAGCGCGGAGAACCACGCCGACGTGCCGGTCGACGGCGTCGACGTCTTCAGCCCGCCGCGAACCGACCCGGACTGGGCCGAGTAGCGGGCCACCGTTTAAGCCACGGGGCTCCGTAGCGCCGAGCGATGGGTCCCCGCCCGCGTGTACTTCTCGTCGTCGTCCTCGCGCTGTCTGCCGGTTGTGCCGGACTGTTCGGCGGCAACAGCCAGACCGACCCGGTCACGCCAGTCCCGGAACTCGACCCGCCCGCACCGGGCGTCCCGGCACCCGACCAGCCCGGCGTGGGGCAGGTGAGCGTCGACGCCGACCGTCTGGCCGCGGCCAACGAGCAGGCCAGGGCGAACGCCACCTACACGCTGGAGCGGACGGTCGTCGTCCGCGGCCCGAACGGGACGATGCGCATCGAACGCACCCGACTGTCGGGGGACGGTGACGTGGCACTGGAACGGCTCAGCATCGACGGGAGCGGGAAACTGTCGTCGGTCGTCGAGAACGGGACGCTGTGGACCAACGGCACGACGACCTGGACGCGGACGCGGCTCTCGAACGGCCGGACGGTCACGAACCGGCTGGTCGGCAGCAGTCCCGAGCCGTACGGCTTCGGCGTCGACCTGGCTGGGCACGTCCTTGCCGGCGCATCCTTCGAGGTCGCGCCCCGTGACGGGCGAGCCGGCGCAGTCCTCGACTCGCGGCGGGCGTTCTCGATGAGTCTCCCGCTGGTGCCGCTGGCGACCGGCCCGGCCGAGAACGCGACGGCGCGGCTGGTCGTCGACGGGGACGGCCTGGTGCGGGCGCTCGACCTCTCCTACGGGGCCTCCCTCGGCGACCAGCAGCTGCGGGTCGACATCCAGCACCGCGTCGTGGACCGGGGAACGACGCGCACCGTCAGTCGCCCGGAGTGGGTGCCGACGACCGAATCGACGGACGGCGCCATAGCCGCGCGGTCGAATCAGTCGGAATCGACAGCGGTCGAAAAGACGGGGTAGCTGGTCTACGCCAGTTTTCGAGGTCGGCAGGCGCGGGCGTCAGAGTGTCAAAAGCGCTAGGCCAGCTTCTCGATGTCATCAGACGTCGTTGGCGTCTGATTGCTTGAAAAACTCGTTATGCGAGTTTTTCGATGTTCGAGACGACTTCGTCGGCGTACTCGCTGGTGGCGAGTTTCTCGCCGCCCTCGATCTGCCGTTCGAGGTCGTAGGTGACTTTCTTCGAGGAGATGGTCGCCTCGCAGGCGTCGCGGACGAGCTGGGCGGCGTCCGTCCAGCCCATGTACTCGAACATCAACACGCCCGAGAGCATCATCGCAGTCGGGTTGACCTTGTCCTGGCCGGCGTACTTCGGCGCGGAACCGTGGACCGGCTCGGCGAGACAGATGCCGTCACCGAAGTTCGCGCCGGGCGCGATGCCGAGGCCGCCGATCTGTGCCCCGCAGGCGTCGGAGAGGTAGTCGCCGTTCAGGTTCATCGTCGCGATGACGTCGTAGTTGTCCGTGCGAGTCAGAATCTGCTGCAGCATGTTGTCGGCGATGCGGTCGTTGACGACCACGGCGTTCTCGGGGGCTTCGCCGTCGCGCTCCTCCCAGAGCGTGTCTTCGGTGATGACCTCGTCGCCGTACTCCTCCTCGGCGACCTCGTAGCCCCAGTCGCGGAAGGCACCTTCGGTGAACTTCATGATGTTGCCCTTGTGGACCAGCGTGACGCTGTCGCGGCCGTGTTCCAGCGCGTAGTCGATGGCCTGACGGACGAGTCGTTTCGTGCCGAACTCGGTGATCGGTTTGACGCCGATGCCCACCGGCCCCGGGTGGATGGTGTCGTCCGCACCCATCTCCTCCTCGACGAACTCCTTGACCTGCTGGACCTCCTCGGTGCCGGCCTCCCACTCGATGCCGGCGTAGACGTCCTCGGTGTTCTCCCGGAACGTGACCATGTCCATCTTCTCCGGTCGCTTGACCGGCGACGGAACGCCGTCGAGGTGGTAGGTCGGCCGGACGTTCGCGTAGGTGTCCAGCGTTTTCCGCAGTGCGACGTTCAGCGAGCGAAAGCCAGCGCCGACGGGCGTCGTCAGCGGTCCCTTGATGGCGACGCGGAACTCGCGAATCGCCTTGACCGTGTCTTCGGGCAGGTTCTCGTCGTACTTCTCGCGGGCCGACTCGCCGGCGTAGACGCGCATCCAGGAGATATCGCGGCCGGTCGCCTGCGCTGCGGCTTCCAGCACTTTCTGTGTCGCCGGTCCGACGTCCGTGCCGATGCCGTCACCGTAGAGAATCGGAATGATCGGGTTGTCCGGAACGGCGAGTTCGTCGGTCTCCTCGTCTACTACCTCGATGGGCTCGCCCTCGTCGGGTACCTCGATTTTATCGTACGCCATATACAGTCACCTTCAGGGTCCCGGACTTTAGTAATGCCGTTTTCACTGGGTCAGCGCCGACACACGAGACGGCCGGACGGCTCGCGAGTCCCACGGACTGAGTCAGTCCCACACCGCGCCGAGCATCGCGCGGAGTTCCCCCGACAGGTTCCAGACCAGCGCCCGCGGGAACCGTGCGCGTGCCCCCCCGACGGCGTCGGTCAGCGCGCCAGGCGCACCCTCGAAGATGCCGGTGCCGTGGCCAAAGAGGATGCGAGCCGGGTCACAGTCCGCGAACGTCTCCCGGGGCGGGTCCAGCCGCGACAGCGAGGGCAACCCCAGACGCTCGTCGCCGACGGTGAACTTCGGGTGGGAACTGAGGTAGTCCGGAACGTACAGCGTGCCGTCGCGCTCGCGGTAGGCGACGCACTCCCGCCAGGCCCGCAGCGGGCGGACCCGCCGGAGGTCGAACCCGGCGACGCTGTCCCCGACCCGTTGGACCGGCGCGTCGACGCGGTCCTCCACCCGCGAGAGCCACGCCGGGACGGTCACGGGAACGTCGTACCGTCGGGCGAAGGCGGCCGCGTCCCGGGTGTGGTAGTCGGCGAGAACGAGCACGCCGGCGACCGCCCCGAGGTCGGCGACGAGACTGTCGACGCCCGGTGCGTCCAGCGGGTCAACCAGCCAGACGCCCCCGTCGGCCCGGATGGCGTGGCTCGCGCGCTGGCCGTCCTCCGCCGGGTGAGCGAGCCAGCCGACCCCGTCCTCCCAGCGGTCGATTGTCCGGTATCCGTCGCTGTCGCCGCGCTCGTAGGTGGAGGGCATCGTCTCCACGGGTGACCGTGCGGACGGTATATCTTTTCCTCTCCCGCCCCGAGGCCCGCCCATGCAGGTGCTGGTCCACGGCGGGGCCGGCGGCGCACCCGACGACCCCGCCCCGCGGCAGGCAGTCGTCGACGAGGCAGCGGCGGCGGGCAACGCGTGCGAGACGCCGCAGGCGGCCGTCCTCGCGGCAGTCCGTCGACTCGAAACCGACCCCCGGTTCAACGCCGGGACGGGAAGCGTCGTCCAGAGCGACGGGCGCATCCGGACGGACGCGGGGCTGATGACCAGCGACGGCGCGGTCGGCGCGGCCTGTGCGATGCCGGACGTCGAACACGCCGTCGACGTGGCGGCGGCCGTCAAGGCGGAGACGCCGCACGTCATGGTCGCGGGCGAGCGGGCGGTCGCGCTCGCCGACGCCGTCGGGGTGGCGACCGACTGCGACCTCTGGACGCCGGCGACCCGTGAGCGGTGGCGGTCTGCGGACCCGCCGAGGGATGCCGACACGAGCGAGCAACTGGCCTGGGTCCGCGACCGCTTCGGCCGCCAGGGCGACGAGCGCGACCACGACACCGTCGGGGCGGTGGCGACCGACGGGACTCGACTGGCAGCGGCGACGTCGACCGGCGGCCGGTGGTTCGCACTCGCCGGCCGCGTCGGCGACGTGCCCCAGGTGGGGGCCGGGTTCTACGCCACGGAGTCGGCGGCAGTGAGTGCGACCGGCGAGGGCGAGGCCATCGCGCGCTTCGGCCTGGCGCGACGCGTCGCCGAGGCCGTCGAAGGCGGTGAGAGCCCCCAGCACGCCGCCGACCGGGTGCTTCGGGGGTTCGCGGCGGAGACCGGCGGCGAGGCGGGCGTCATCGTCGTCGGTGCAGACGGGCAAACCGGCGCGGCGAACAACACCGAAGCGATGCAGACCGCCGAGGCAGCCAGCGAGAGCACGGACGGATAGATTGGGGTCTGTCTTTAACCGGGTGTCTCCCCTAGACGATTACACGATGCTGCGGAGGCCCACGGATGGCTGATGAGGGCAGTCAGGAATCAGAAGGAGCGACGGTCCCGACGTTCGACGAGTTCGCAACGGTCATGGACAGGTTCGTCAACCTCGTCGAACTGGGAGCGGCGGCGCTGTTTGCGCTGCTGTTCGCGGTCGGGGTGGTCGACCTCGCGTTGATCATCGGGAACGCGACCCTCGAAGGCAACATCACCGACCCGCAGGTCGTCATCGGCTTCATCGACGTGGGACTGCTCTTGCTCATCATCGTCGAGGTGTATCAGACGGTCGTCGCGTACATCCGCGAGAACGACACGCGGCGTATCGTCCGCCTGGTCATCTACACCGGCGTCATCGCGCTCGTCAGGAAGGTTATCATCTTCCGAACGGAGGAGTACTCGTCGTTACAGGACGCCCTCTTCGTCGCCGTCTCCTACACAATCCTCACGCTCGGGTTGGTCGCGTTGCTGTACGTCGACCGGCAGACGAGCGAGGGGCCGGCCTGACTGCGGTGGGCAAGGTCTATCACCGACAGCGACGAACGCGGGGGTATGAGCGACGTGGACCTCACGGAGGAGAAGTACGAGAAACACCGCGAAGCGGGCGAGATTCTCGCACAGGTGCGCGAGGAGACCGCAGAGAAGGTCGAGGTCGGCGCGAGCCACCTGGAGGTCGCGGAGTGGGCCGAGGACCGCATCCGCGACCTCGGCGGCGAACCCGCCTTCCCGGTGAACATCTCCATCGACGAGGAGGCTGCCCACGCGACCCCGAGCGCGGACGACGACTCGACGTTCGGCGAGGAGATGGTCAACTTAGACATCGGCGTCCACGTCGACGGCTGGCTGGCCGACACCGCGGTCACGGTCGACCTCTCGGGGAACCCGGAACTGAAAGCGGCCTCCGCGGAAGCGCTGGACGCCGCCATCGAGACGGTCGAAGTGGGCGTCACGACGGGCGAAATCGGCGCGGCCGTCGAGGAGGTCATCGACGGGTACGGCTACAACCCGGTCGTGAACCTGACCGGCCACGGCCTGGGCCACTGGGACCAGCACACCGAGCCGAACATCCCGAACCGCGCGGTCGCACAGGGCGTCGAACTCGAAGCCGGCCAGGTCGTCGCCATCGAGCCCTTCGCCACCGACGGCGGCGGCAAGGTCAAGGAGGGCAGCGAGGAGGAGATCTTCGCGCTCGAACGCGAGGCGTCGGTCCGGAACCGGCAGGCCCGCGAGGCGCTGGCCCAGATTACCGAGGAGTTCAAGACGCTGCCCTTCGCCGCCCGCTGGCTGGACACCGACCGCGCGACGATGGCGCTGCGACGGCTCAAACGGCAGGACATCGTCCACGGCTACCCGGTGCTGAAGGAGGACGACGGCTGTCTCGTCAGCCAGAAGGAACACACCGTCATCGTGACCGAGGACGGGTGTGAAGTGACGACGCGTTCGCGGTAGAGCCTGGAGCGACAGCAAAGGTACCTGAGTGCAGTGGCCGGGAGCGCGCTCCGTCGCGCTCGCCGGGGAAGGGCAGGCCAGCCACGAGCATCCGCGCGAGCAGGGCGAGACCGAAGGTCTCGCTGGCCATGCGGCGCGCGCTCGGGCGCGCCGCAGACAACGCGAGCGCGGTTCCCTCCGAGCGCTCTACCGAGCGCGAGGAGCCTTTTTCCCCACGTTTTTACGAGGAGTGGGCCGCACGCGCCGAAGGCGCGTGGCGAGCCCCGACGAAGTAAAAAGTGGTCAAGCGTTGTTCATCCGCGTCGTCTCCGTCGCACCGCAGACGTCGCACTCGCTGACGCGGTAGGGCTCGCGGGAGAACTCCGCGTTCTCGGGGTCGGGACTCTCGGTGAGTATCTGGACGGTGACAGTGTGGGGAGTGGGGGTGCCACACTGCTCGCACTCCTCGGTCATGTCCGCAACGGGGTCACGTGATGTCGCCATCGTACCACATCATCACCGAGACCGACTATAAAAAGGGCCGACGGTTGAGTCCGTTCGGACCGTTTTATCGCCAGACGTCGACGGGTTTCGGGGTGAAACGAGTCGAGAGCCGTGCAAACAGTTTAATTAACGGTCTGAGTCAATATTTCGCCACTCGAATTCTGAACGGCCGATGCATTTATAAATAGCGTCAGACGGGATGGGTCGGGGCCCGACTGTATATACTGCCGGCGCGATACCACCCGACATGGAGCAGGTGTTCGCACCGTGGCGCATCGACTGGGTGGAGCGGCCGGACAAGAACGCGGACGTCGAGGGCTGTGTCTTCTGTGACCTGCCGGCGCAAGACGCGGACCGCGAGAACAATCTCGTCGCGCGCGCGGACGACGCCTACGTCCTCCTGAACAACTACCCGTACAACCCGGGTCACGCGATGGTCATCCCCCGCGAGCACACCGGCGACTACCGCGACTTGGACGACGCGAGCCTGCTGGCGAAGGAACGGCTGGTCCAGCGGACCATCGACGCGATGGACGCGGCGCTGGGGCCGGACGGCTACAACGTGGGCTACAACCTCGGCGGCGGCGCGGCCGGTGGGTCCATCGACGACCACCTGCACGCACACGTCGTCCCGCGGTGGAGCGGCGACACCAACTTCATGCCGGTCGTCGGCGACACGAAGGTCATCGTCGAGGCGGTGACGGAGACCTACGACCGCCTGCACGCGGCCTTCGCCGACCAGGACGGCGTCCGCGAGGAAGGCGATGACCGTGCGGTCGTCGTGACCTGAGCGGCGGAGCGAAGCGTCTTAACCCGGGGAGCGCGAATCCCGACCAGAATGTCGCGACGGAGTGCGCTCCGGCGGGTCGGCCTGCTCGTCCTCGGAGTCAACGTCGTGCTCGCGGTGGCGAAGGGCGCGGTGTACCTGGAGACCGGCAGCCTGGCGGTTGGCTCGGAGGCGGTCAACAGCCTCGCCGACACCGTCTACAGTTTCGTCATCGTGGGTGGGCTGTACCTGACGACCCAGCCCCCGGACTTCGAGCACCCCCACGGCCACGAGCGCATCGAGCCGTTCGTCTCGCTGTTCGTCGCGCTTGGCATCTTCGCCGCCGGCGCGGCCGTCCTCTGGCAGGCCGGCCAGTCCCTGCTCTCGGGGACGGTGACGGTCACCCAGGGACCGATCGCCGCGGCGGTGCTGATCGCCTCCGGCGTCGTGAAGTTCCTCCTCTACCGGTACTGCCGGCGCATCGGGGAGCGGCGGAACTCCCCGGCGCTGGTCGCGACGGCGCTGGACAATCGCAACGACATCCTCACCGCCGGGGCCGCGCTGGTCGGCGTGCTCGGTGCAGCGGCGGGCTACCCGCTTTTGGACCCGCTCGCGGCCATCCTTGTCGCCGTCGGCATCCTCTACACCGGCGTCGAGGTGGTCCAGGACAACGTCGACTACCTCGTCGGGGCCGCGCCGCCGGAGGACCTGCGCGCGGAAATCGTCCGCCGGGCGCTCGCTCACCCGGAGGTCGAGGGTGCCCACGACGTCATCGCCCACTACGTCGGCCCCGAAATCGACGTGAGTCTCCACATCGAGGTGGAGGGTGACCGGACGCTGCTTGAGGCCCACGACATCGAGACGGAGGTGATGCTCTCCATCCGCGACCTGCCGGAGGTCGACGACGTGTTCGTCCACGTCGACCCGAAGGAGGCCGACGAGTGGAAGGAGGACACCGAGGTCGAGCGCCTGGTCGGCGGCCCGCGACGGGACACCGAGGAGTGATGGGCGACAGCCCTCCGCCGGGCCAGGAGCGGCGGGACGGGCCGGAGACTCGGTACTCCGGGCCGCCCTGATTCGTCAGGCTAATTTGCCCCGGCTTCGAGTGTCTCGTCCAGTGAGTCGTCTGCTAGCGTGGCCGTTCCTGCTGTCGCTGCTGGCCGGTCTCGGGAGTCTCGGACTGGCACGACAGCTATGGCGCGTCCGTGACCGGCCGGGGGCGCGGTGGTTCTTCGTCACGCTCGTCGGCCAGACCCTCTTCTGTCTGGCCTACGCCGGGGCGCTGCTGGTCTCCGGGGAGACCCTCCGCTACGGGCTCGAAGTGCTCGCGGTCGTCAGTCTCCACTGGATCGGCGTCCCGTTCCTGGGGTTCGCGCTGGAGTACACCGGCCGGAGCAACCTCGTCGACACCTGGTACTTCCGGTCGCTGTTCGCGTTCCCGCTCGCGGCGACGGTACTGTTGCCGTTCACCGCCGGCCACGGGCTGTTCTGGACCGACTTCGCCCTCGACCCCGCCTTCGGCGTCGTCGGCGCGACCTACACGACGGAGCCGCTGCTTTTCGTGACTGTCCTCGGCGGGACCGGCGGTGCCAGCATCGGCGCGTTGCTGTTGCTCGAAACCTTCCTCGACTACGGCCCGCTCTACCGGACCGAGGCCATCGCCGTGGCGCTGAGCCCGCTCCCGCCCGCGCTCGGCATCTTCGCCTGGCTGTTCCAGTTCGGACCAGTCCCGGAACTGAACCTGACCGCGGTGCTTTTCATCCCCCACGTCCTGCTGGACGGCTACGCCTTCGTCCGGAGCGACATGTTCGAGTTCCACCCCGCGACCAGGCGGGCCGCAGAGCGCTCGGCGCTTGACGACCTGCCAAGCCCCGTGTTTGTCGTCGACGAACAGGGCCGCATCGTCGAGACGAACGGCCGGGCCCGCGCGGTCCTGTCGAACGGCGAGGACCCGGTGACGCGGCCCGTCGAGGACGTGCTGGGCGTGTCGGTCTCGCTGACGGACGACCAACGCCTGGGCCTGCGCCACGACGGCCAGCACCGGACCTACCGCCTCCGCCCCGCGCCGCTGACCGACTCCGGGGACAACCTCGTCGGCTACACCCTCGTCCTCCAGGACATCACCGACGAGGTCCGCCGCGAGCAGCGCCTGGAGGTGCTCAACCGCGTCCTCCGGCACAACCTCCGCAACGACATGACGGTCGTGAAAGGCCACCTCGGCGTCGCCATGGACGCAGACGACGCGACGAGGAGAGACGACGCGCTCCGGACCGCCGACGACAAGGCCGAGGAACTCATCGCCACCAGCGAGAAAGCGCGCAACGTCGCCGAGATTCTCCGGAACGTCGCCGGGGACCCGATAGCGGTGGACGTGTACGACCTGTGCGCGGATGTCACCGAGAGCGCCCGCGATAGTGCCCCCGGTGCGACCGTCCACGTCGAGGGCGACAGTCCGGCCCGCGTCGAGACGGACCCCGACGTCCTGGCGGCAGTCGTCCGGAATCTCGTCGAGAACGCCGTCAGTCACGGCGGCGACGCGCCGACGGTGACGGTGACCGTCGAGCGGCGGGCCCCGGACCTCGTCTGCGTGACCGTCGCCGACGACGGGCCCGGCATCCCCGACGTGGAACTTGAGACGCTCCAGTCCGGCACGGAGACCGACCTCCAGCACGGCAGCGGCCTCGGCCTCTGGGTCGTCAGGTGGGGGGCGGAACTGCTCGGTCGCGAGGTGAGCTTCGAGACCGGCGCGGACGGCACGACGGCGACGGTCTGCGTCCCCGACCAGGGCGGCGACTGACTCAGACCAGTTCGCCCAGCGCGTAGACCGTGTTGTGACCCGTAATCTCCGCCCGGACGACGTCGCCGAGAGCCGCCTCGGTCTCTGCGCCGGGGATTGCGACCTGGCGGTAGGCCGTGTCGTAGCCCACCAGCGAGTCGCCGGTGCCGTCCTCGACGAGCAACACCTCGCTCTCCCGGCCGACCATCGCCTCGTAGGCCTCACCGACGACCGCCATCTTCACGTCGGTCATCTCAGAGGAGCGGTCCTTCTTCGTCTGCCCCCCCAGCCCCTTCATCGCGGCGGCGTCGGTGCCCGGCCGCTTCGAGAAGCGCGTGACGTTGATCTTCTCCGGGCGGGTCTCCCGCAGGAGCGCGAGGCTCTGTTCGTGGTCTGCGGGCTTCTCTGTCGGGAAGCCGACGATGAAGTCCGTCGAGAGCGTCCAGTAATCGAGGTACTCGTCGAACGTCTCGACCACCTCGACGTACTCGTCGACGGTGTGCTGGCGGCGCATGTCCGCCAGCATCTCGTCGCTGCCGGACTGGACCGGCGCGTGCAGGAAGTTGTAGAGTTCGTCGTGGGCGGCGAAGACGCAGGCCAGGTCCTCACGGACGCCGTGGACGCCCTTCGGGTTCGCCATCCCGACGCGGACCCGGAAGTCGCCGTCGATGTCGGTGCAGATGCGCTCCAGAAGTTCCGGCAGGAGGCTCTCGCCCTGATTGATGTCCCAGCCGTAGACGCCGGTGTCCTGGCCGGTGATGCGTATCTCCTTCGCGCCGGCGTGGACGAGCGCGCGGGCCTTCGCGACGTTCTCCTCGACGGAGGGCGACTCGATGCGGCCGGTCGCGTGCTTGGTGATGCAGTACGAACAGTCGCTCATGCATCCGCGCGCGATGGGGAGGATGCCGACCACGCCGTCGACGACGGGTTCGGTGTCGGGCGTGACCGTCGGGCACTCGCCGTTGAGCACGTGCTGGGGCACGTCGTCCCAGTGGAGCACGTCAGCGTCGATGTCGGCCTCGCGGAACTGCTCGCCCTGGGCCAGCGCCATACAACCGGTGACCACGAGGTCGGCTGGGGTCTCGTCGTCGAGTTCCTGCGCCCGCCGGAGCATGTTGCGCTCGGTCTTCTCGACGACGGTGCAGGTGTTGAGGATGGCGACGTCGGCGTCGTCCGGCCCGTCCGCCCGGTGGTGGCCGCCGTCGCGCAGCGCCCGCTCTATCTCCCGGCTCTCGCCCCGGTTGGACGTACAGCCGTAGGTCTCGATGTGGTAGCGGGCCATTGGGTAGTGGTACGCCCGCGGGGCAAAAAGCGCGACGTTCCCGGCCCGCGACCGGTCGGATTATATCTCCGTAGCCGATACGAACGCCCACTGTGTCCTCCGTCCCCGACTCGTCAGGGCTGGTCCCGAGCCGCGTCGAGTTCGCCGTCTTCGTCTCGGGCGTCGCCAGCATGGGCCTGGAAATCGTCGCCGGACGGCAACTCGCGCCCACGTTCGGCAGCAGCGTCTACACCTGGGGCAGCATCATCGGCGTCTTCCTGGCCGCGCTGGCGCTTGGCTACTGGATTGCCGGCCGCCGCGCCGCACGGCGGGCCTCCACGAACGCCCTCGCCGTCGTGTTGATCGGGGCCGCGCTGTACGTCGGGTTGCTCCTCGTGCTCGGCGACCCGCTATTGCAGGCCGTCGAGGGGCTCTCACTGCCCCCGCGGCTCGCACCCATCCTCCCCATCACCATCCTCTTTGGCCCGCCGACGGTGCTGCTGGGCTTCATCAGCCCCTACGGTGCCGAACTGGTCGAGTCCAAGAGTACCGGCGACGCGTCGGGCCGCGTCTACGCGCTGGGCACCGCCGGCAGCATCGTCGGTGCCTTCGCCACCACCTTCCTGCTCGTCCCCTCCTTCGGCGTCGTCGGCATCGAGTTCGCCTACGGCCTGCTGTTGCTCGTGACGGCCGCCGTCATCACGCCGCGGCGCGCCCGGGCGACCTGGACGGGACTCGCCATCGTCACCGTCGTCCTCCTCGGCGCGTTCGCGATGACTGGCGTGGGCGTCAGCCTCGGCAGCGACGTCGTCTACGAGACCCAGACCCAGTACCAGCAACTCCGGGTCGTCGACGACGACGGCATCCGGACGCTGTATCTCGACGGCGTGCCCCACAGCGCGATGGACAAGAGCGACCCCGACCGCTACGTCTTCGAGTACACCCGCTACTTCCACCTCTCGATGCTCGCCGCGGACGACGTCGACCGGGTGCTGTTCGTCGGCGGCGGCGGGTTCTCCGGCCCCAAACGCTTCGTGAAGGAGTACGACGCCACCGTCGACGTGGTGGAGATAGACCCGGCGGTCATCCGCACCGCGAAGGAGTACTTCGACGTCACCGAATCCCCGCAACTGCGCATCCACAACATGGACGCCCGGGAGTACATCGAGTCGACCGACCGCACCTACGACGTCATCATCCTGGACGCCTACCGCGCGGACCGCGCGCCGATTCACCTGACCACCGCCGAGTTCATGCAGAGCGTCTCGAATCGCATGGACGACGACGGCGTGGTCGTCGCGAACGTCATCTCCGCGCGGGAGGGCGGGCGCTCGGCCTTCTACCGCGCCCAGTACAAGACGATGGACCGCGTGTTCCCGCAGGTATACAGTTTCCCCACCAGTACCGC
The DNA here is from genome assembly GCF_037338445.1 of Salinibaculum sp. SYNS191. Taxonomy (NCBI): domain Archaea; kingdom Methanobacteriati; phylum Methanobacteriota; class Halobacteria; order Halobacteriales; family Haloarculaceae; genus Salinibaculum; species Salinibaculum marinum. The sequence continues at coordinate 2,745,746 of NZ_CP147838.1, read as the reverse complement.
CACGCGCGTCCAGAACATCGAACTCGTCGCCACGAACTCCCCGGAGAACCTGACGGAGGCCGACTTCGCCCGCCGCAACCAGGAGCGGGCGATTGGCATCGACCTCTCCCGGGAGATAGACTTCTACCAGGGCAACGTCAGCGTCGGCGACGCGCCGCTGCTGACCGACGACTTCGCCCCCGTCGACAGCCTGCTCGCCCGGCAGGTCGACACCGAGTACGTCATCGAGCGCACCGGCGACAACGAGACCGCAGCGACGCCCTGACCGGGACGGCGGGTCGCAACAGTCTCACTCCGCTTCTGCCTCGCGGTACTCCGCGACGATGACGTCGCCGCTGGAGGCACCGATGCGCTCCGCGCCGGCCTCGAACAGCGCCTCCGCCTGCTCCCAGGAGCCGACGCCGCCGCTGGCCTTGACGGGCAGGTACTCGCTCATAATCTCCACGTCTTCCACGGTGGCACCGCCTTCTGAGAACCCCGTCGCCGTCTTCACGAAGTCCGCGTCCGCGTCGACGGCGGCCTGGCAGGCCCGGCGCAGTTCGTCCTCGTCCAGCAGCGGCGCTTCGACGATGACCTTCACTGGGACGGGGACGGCGGCGACCACCTCCGCGATGTCCTCGGTGACGGCCTCGTCGTCGCCGTCGCGGAGGCGGCCGACGTTGGCGACCACGTCGAGTTCGTCCGCGCCGTCGTCCCAGGCCCCGCGGGCCTCCGTACACTTCACGCCCGTGGTGTGTTGCCCCTGCGGGAAGCCGACGACCGTCGCGGTGTCGACGTTCGGTGCGTAGTCGGTCGCTTCGGCGACATAGCAGGGCGGGATGCAGGCGCGCATCCCCTCGCGGAGCGCGGTGTCGAGAACCTCTGTCACGTCGGTCCACGTCGTCGTCGGTCCGAGAACGGTGTGCTCGATTCGTGGCGGAACGTCGTCCATGGTCCCCGTGACGGCGACCATCACCAAAAGAGCGGGTGTCGGCCGACCGGAAACGTTTTTTGTACTCCGCGTCCCCTCCCGCACATGCAAGTCCCGGTGCCGTTCGAGGGATTCGAGACGCTCTCCCTTGAATACACGGTGGTACTGCTGGTCGGGACGGTGCTCGTTCTCGCCTTGCTGAACGCGATACGACCGCCCGTCACCCAGTGGACCGTCATCGCCTTCGTGCCGTGGATGATAGCCGGGTCGGCGCTGCACGTCTTCTACCAGCTGGGCCAGATATACAGCGTGGAAATCTACCCCGCCATCGTCCGACCGTTCTTCTCGGCACCGTCGGTCTACCTGACGACGTTCATCGTGATGGGAGCCGTCTGGATCATCTCGGCGATTCTCGGGATGGGCGAACAGTCGAAGACCAAGGGCAGCGACGTCATCGCGCAGTACCTCGGGACGACCGGCGTGGGCGTCTCGCTGGCGCTCGTCGGCCTGCTCGCCTGGCAGGGACTCGACCCCCAGGTCGGGGCCGAAATCACGTTCGTCGACCGCTTCATCCCGCTGGTCGGCATCGTCGCGACGATGGCGCTCACCTTCGTCGTCTACATCCTCATCGGCGCGTGGCGGACCTACATCATCGCCGAGGCCCGCTACGTGGGGGCTGTGGTGCTCTTCGCCCACCTGCTCGACGGCGTGACGACGACCATCGGCGTCGACATCCTCGGGACCGGCGAGCGGTCGGTCATCCCCGCCCGCATCATCGAGTTCGCCGGCACCCTCCCGACGGCCCAGTACCTCGGGACCGGCTGGCTGTTCCTCGTCGTGAAACTGCTCGTCGCCGTCGCCATCGTCGTCGTCTTCGCCGACTACGTCCGCGACGAGCCCAACCAGGGGAACCTCCTCTTTGCCTTCGTCGCGGCGGTCGGTCTCGGCCCCGCGATGAACAACGTCTTCCTGTTCCTGCTCGGCGCGTACTGACACGACTTTTCTACCCCCCGTCCGAACGACGCCCATGGGCAAACAACCCCACCTGCTCGTCGAGGAGGGTGACCTCGCGGACGTCGCGCTCGTCCCGGGCGACCCCGGCCGCGTCGACCGCATCGCCAGCCACTGCGAGGACGCCACGACCGTCGCCGAGAACCGCGAGTACAAGGTCGTCAACGCGACCTACGAGGGGACTGACCTCACCATCTGCTCGACCGGTATCGGCGCGCCGTCGGCCGCCATCGCCGCGGAGGAACTGCACGCCGTCGGCGTCGAGACGCTCATTCGCGTCGGGACCACCGGGGCGCTCCAGCACGGCATCGACATCGGCGACATGATAGTCGCCACCGGGGCCGCCAAGGACGAGGGGACGACCAAGCGCTACGAGGACGCCACCGTCCCCGCCGTCCCGGACTACGACGTGCTCACCGCGCTCGTCGACGCTGCCGAACACAACGACGAGGCAGTCCACGTCGGCCCCGTCGCGACGGACGACGCCTTCTACGCCGAGACCGAAGAGTACGTCACGGACTGGGAAGCGGCGGGCATACTCGCCGTCGAGATGGAGGCGGCGGCGCTGTTTACCCTCGCGCGCCGGAAGGGGATGCGCGCCGGTGCCATCTGCACCGTCGACGGCAACCTCGTCAAGGGCACACAGAAGGGCGAGACCGACGCCGAGGAACTACCCGAGAAGGCGAAGGACAACGTCGAGCGCGCCATCGCCATCACGCTCGACGCCGTGACGCGACTGTAGTCGACAGTGACCCGCCCGTAACGGCCCCGCGGCGGAGACTTTTTTACCCCCGCATTCAGTAGAGCGGGCTATGCGAGAGCGGTGGAACACGCTGCTGCGCCGGATGCGCCGGTTCGAGCGGCGCGAGGTGCGGGAGCTTCGCCGGTGGCTGGAGCAGACCAGCAACCTCGTCCACCTCTCGATACTGCTCATCGTCCCGCTGGTCATCGGGCTGGTGACCGCACTCGCCAACGCGCTCGGTGTGCTCTCCTTTCTGCTGTACCCGCCGCTCGCCTCCGGCGCGTACACGCTCTTTGCCAACCCGGAGGGGAAGTACGCCTCGCCGCTTCGGTTCGTCGGCGGGCTGACCGCCGGGGCGGTCTGTGGCCTCCTCGCCGTCGAGTTCGCCACCCGGGTGTTCTACACGCCACAGGCCGGCGAGATTCACGCCATCGGGGCCGCCCTGAGCATCTTCCTCACCGGAGCCGTCACGTGGGCGCTGGACGTCGAGGAACCGGCGGCGTTCTCGACGGCGCTGCTGACCCTGTTCGTCTACTCCCAGATAGACAACCCCGAGTTCTACGTCCTGAGCATCGCGGTCAGCAGCGGCATGGTCGCCGTCGCCTTCGACGGCTGGCGCAGGCTGGTGTACGAACAGCGCGCCCAGTACCTCTACGAGTCCACCAGCGGCGACGACCACGTCCTCGTGCCGATGCGCGGCGAGACCGCCAGGGAGACCGCCATGCTGGGGGCACGCCTCGCCGGTGCCCACCGCGCCGGCAAGGTCGTCCTGCTCGACATCGTCGACGACGAGCGCGTCGCCCGGGCGGAACGGTCGCTCCTGCGCGAGCACGGCAACACCCAGCTGGTCGGCAGCGGCGAGCCGTCCGGCGAACAACTCGACAGCATCGGCCGGGACGCGCTGGACTCGCTGGGAGGGAACGAGGCGGTGTCGGAGTCTGCCACGGCGCTGGAGGAGCAGGCCAACGCCATCGAGACCCAGGTCGGCGTCCCCTGCGAGGTGGTCGTCGCGGTCGACGGCGACTCCTCGCCCGCGCGGACGGTGGTGCGGACGGCCCACGAGGCGAACTGCGACCTCATCGCCACGCCCTACGAGACCCACCACGGGACCGTCACCTCGTACATCCGCGGGCTGTTCGGCAGCGACATCGACGTCATCGCACACCGCTCGACCGGCGGGCGGACCCACTGGCGGCGGGTTCTCGTCCCGGTGCGCGGTGCCAGCGCCACCGCCCACAGCATGGTCGACTTCGCCACCCGGCTCGCCGGCAAGACCGGGCAGGTCAGCGTCGGTACCTGCATCGCCACCAACCGCGAACGCCGGGGTGCCGAGGAGAAACTGGCGAACCTGGTCGAGACCTTCGAGGGGAACATCGAGACCCGCGTCTCGCAGACGCGCATCGAGAAGTTCCTCGCCCAGCACGGCCGGGAGTACGACCTCGTCTTTCTCGGTGCCAGCCGCGACCGCAGCGCCGCCTCGCGGTTCATCTCGCCGCCGACCTTCGAGCGCATCGACAGCGACGAAATCGGCACCGACGTCGTCATCGTCGACCGGAACTGACTTTTTTATCCGGAGCCGCGCCAGGCGGCCACGTGACCTGAACGCTGCCACGGGGCGGCCAGGCGGGTGTGCGGCGTCCCGCTCCGTGACTGTCTTCCTCCGGTTGCGCCGCCTGTTCGCCCCGACTGGAACCGACAGCCGCTGCGCTCGACGGTGCGTCCGGACGCGGGGGCGGGACGCTCGCTACTCCTCCATCAGCCGGTCGGCGACCGACTCGACGTCGGACTCGCCCAGCGCCGACCGGACGAGCAGTCGGCCCCCGATGACCGCGGGACTGAGCACCGTATCGGCACCGGCGCGACGCAGTTTCTGGACGTTCTCGCGCACCGACGCCGCGGCGACGATGCGCACGTCCGGGTTGAGTTCGCGGGCGGTCAGAATCGCGAACGCGTCCTCGGCGTCGTCGTCCGTGGCGACGATGACCGCGCGGGCGTGTTCGATGTCGACCTCGTGGAGCGGTTCGTCGTCGCTCGGGTCGCCGACGAACACGTCGACGCCGTGTTCCCGGAGCATCGTCGCCGTGTTCGAGTCGTCCGTAACGACGACGAATCGCGTCGAGCCGTCAGCGAGTTCTTCGACGAGCGGTTCGGTCAGGTCACCGTATCCGAGGACGATGACGTGGTTCTCGAGGAGTTCGAGCTGTTCTGTTGTCATGGTTCCGAGTGCGCGCGAGAATCGCGCCTGAATCGCCGGCCCGAGGACCGACCCCAGCGCCAGCGCGAAACTGGCCGTACCGAGGACGACCAGCGAGATGACGAAGAGCCGGCCCTGGGCCGACTGCGCCGTCACGTCACCGAAGCCGACGGTGCTCGCGGTGACGATGGTGAAATACAGCGCGTCGGTGAGCGTCGACACCTGGACGAACTCCTCCTGGAGCGCGTAGGTGCCGGCCGTCCCGTAGACCAGCGTCCCGGCCAGCGCCGCCGTGGCCGCGAGCTGGCCCGTCGAGACGGAGAGGTGGTTGTCGAACCGCCGGTAGTTCACGAGCACCGTCGGCAGCGAGAGCAGGGACAGCGACACGAGCGGGAGCGAAAGGACACTCCCCTGCACCAGCCCCTGCACCCCCGTAATCGGCAGGAGTGCGACGGTCGCGTACCAGGCGACACGGTAGCCGCGTCGCAGCCCCCAGACGCTGGTCAACATCAGGAAGCCGGTGAGCGCGCCGGTGAACCCCGCGGCCTGCTGCACCGAGGTGGGGATGTACTGCCCGAGCGGGCCGGTCGTCTCGGGGACGCTGATGTTCGCGATGCCGGTCGCCAGCGAGAGCAGGGCGACGACAGTGACGAGTATCACCACTGCCCGCATACCGAACAGCGAGCGCCACGACCTACCCTCCGAGCCCATACCTCAGCCCTTGTCGCCACGACTCAAAGGTTTGCCCTTCCGGACGGCGTCAGACGTGGCGACAGCCATTTAGCACGGGCCTGCGTGGGCCAAGGTATGGCGGCGTTGCCGGTAGAGATACTGCTCGGCATCTATCTCGGGTTGCTCGTCGGCGTCATCCCCGCACTCATCGCCTGGACGCTGGGGTTCATCTTCAAGTACGTCACCGGGGTGACTCTCCCCGGATTCGGCGTCTCGATTCTGGCGATCGCGATGGCAGGGGTCAACGGCGGCCTCCTGGCACTCGCCGACGAGTCGATTACCAGCAACGCCAACGCGCCGCGCATCGTCACGGCCATCATCATCGTGGGGATGCTGGCCCTGTACGCCCACAGCAAGGGCGATAAGATGGGCGAGACGCTCCCGAAACGGCTCTCGCTGTCCAGCATCGGCCCGCGGACGCTCTCGGAAGACCTGGCAGACCTCATCAGCGGCGGCGACGAGGTGCGCATCAGCGTCGTCGGTGAGGTGGCGGACATGGAGGGATACCCGCCCCTCCCGGAGGAGCTACGGGCGGAACTGCGCAACGTCGAACGCACCTTCCCCGCCGACCTGCGGCTGGACGAACTCGAATCCCGGCTGGCCGAACGGCTGCAGACGGAGTTCGACCTCGGGGACGTGTCGGTCTCCATCGACGAGCGCGGGCGTGCGACTGTCGTCGCCGCACCACCCTTCTCCGGGCTGTCCAAGCGCATCGGCGACGGCCGCCACGCCGTCTCTGTGGAGGGGCTGGTTCCCACGGGCCTGGCACGCGGCGACGAAGTGACGGTCATCACCCCGGACGCGCAGGTCCGCGGGACCGTCGTGAGCGCGAAGACGGACACAGGCGGCGACACGCCGGACGTCGAACCGCGGGCGACCGAGGAACCGGCCGACGAGGAGGAGACGCCGAAACCGGTCCGGGCACCGACGACGGCGGGCGGCGAGGGTCGGTTGACCGTCGCGGTGACGCGGACGGACGTCCAGCCGCTGCTGCGGGCCGACCGGGCGAAGGTTGTCGTCGAGTCCCGCGGCACCCGCCGCGAGTACGAGGTGGTCTCGATGCTGCGGCGGGCGGACAAGCAGTTCCGCCGCGTCGGCGTCCGCGCCGGCAACGCGCTGGCGGGACGCACCCTCGGCTCGGCTAACCTCCGCGACGCCCACGACGTGGCGGTGCTGGCAGTCAGGAAGACGGAGGGGTGGCTGCTGGCCCCGCAGGCGACGACGCGACTGGAGGACGGCGACGAACTGCTGGCGGTCGGGACCCGCGAGGACCTGGAGTCGTTCAGCGACGCGGTGACTGCCAGCGGGACGGGACCGAGGGGTGACGACTGATGCCCGCGGCGACCTCCGCGGTCGAGCGCGCGACCGCACTCGTCGCGCAGATGGGCGGGCTGGCGATTCTCGCGGCGACGCTCGCGGCGGTGACGGCGCTCGTCTACCGCTGGTACGTCCGCGAACTCGTCCCGCGGGGGCTCCCGCTGCTGGTCGGCCTGAGCGGGGTCGCCATCCACCTCAACACGACGGCCGCGCTGGGGCAAGTCATCAACGAGACGGCGACCCCGACCGAGGCCGAGCAGGCGCTTTTCAACATCGCCGCCTTCGCTATCGCCGCGGGTGGCGCGGCCATCGGCCGGCGCGTGGGCGACCAGTTCGGGACTGACGTGTTGCTCGGCGACGGCTTCACCGACGTCGAGGGAGACGTCGGCCGCCTCGTGAAGTCCGTCGGCCGCGTCGTCACCGTCGAACTGCCGGAGGACATCGACGACGTGACCGGCTACGACCCGGTGCCCGAGGAGACGAAGGCGAAACTCGCGGGCCGAAGCTTCCTGTTCCCGCGGCGGTTGACCGTCGGCGAGTTGCGGGAGCGACTCGTCCACCGGCTGAAGACCGACTACGCCGTCGGCCACGTCGACGTGGAACTGGCCGACGACGGGACCGTCGAGTACCTGGCGCTTGGGAGCCGCGCCGCCGGCATCGGTCCGACGCTGCCGCCGGCGACCAACGCGGTCGCCATCCGCGCCGACCCCGCCTTCGCGGCCAGCGCCGGCGACCTGGTGCAGGTCTGGGAGACCGACCCGATGCGACGGGTGCTGACCGCCGAGTTGCGCGGCGTCGCCGACGAGACGGTGACAATCGCAATCGACGCCGCGGACACGCCGAAAGTCGACTCGTCCACGGAGTACCGGCTGGTCACGCTGCCGGTGACCGACCGGCCGGACCGGGAGTTCGCGTCCCTGCTCCGCGCCGCCGAGGAGACGTTCAGTTCGGTCGCCGTCGAGGCCGGGAGCCCGCTGCACGGCCTGCCAGTGGGGGCTCTCGCGCTCGCGGTGGTCGCCGTCCAGCCCGAGGACGGCGAAGCCGTGGCCCTGCCGGAGTCCTCGTACGTCCTCGCGCCCGGGGACATCGTCTCCGCAATCGCTCGACCCGACGCGCTACGCCGGCTGGAAACCGCGGGCGAGGCGCTGGACCCGTCGGTGGTCCGGCGGCCGGAGGCGTCGCACTCCCCCGGAAATCGCACGGGGACAGACGCACCGGAGACAGCGACCGAGGACGAAGACGAGTCGGTGCAAGCCGGAACGTCCGAACGGGAGGCTCCCGAGGCGGACGCAGCGGAGAGCGAGACGGGGGCGACCAGCGATACCGAGACGGTCGCAGAGACCGGAGGACCGGCCCCTGCCGACGACGAGACTGGCGAGACGGCGACGGGGACCGACGAGGAACCGACCGGCGGCCAGGCGGGACCGGCGTCGTTCGACCAGTTGAAAGACGAGTTCGAGTCCGGCGAGGCCGACTGGGACGACGAGGCCGACGAAACCGAAACGGAGGAGACAACGACTGCCGAAGTGGCCGCCACCGACGAAGACGGAGACGGAGACGGAGACGGAGACGGAGACGGAGACGGAGACGGAGACGGAGACGAAAGAGAGGGGGAGACGACGAGCCCGCAGGCCGACGCCAGTTCGTTCCAGCAGTTGAAAGACGAGTTCGAGTCCGGTGACGCCGACTGGGACGACAGCGACGCGGCCCCGGACGACTCGGAGGAAGATACGGGATTCGAGGACGACCCGAACGACGCCCTCGCCGAGGCCGCGGACGACCTGGACCGGCTGCTGGACGACGATGGCGGTGACGGCGAACCCGACGCGGACGACGGGCCGGAGGCAGCCGACGACGGACTCGACGACCTCGCCTTCGACGAGGAGGACAACGGGACGGACGAGTTCGCCCTCGACGGGGAGGACAACGAGGAGGACGACCTCGCGGCGCTGGGCGGCGGGGAGGAAGAAGAGAGTCTCGACCTCGACTTCGACGAGGACGACGAGGACGACAGCGAGAACGACGAAGACGAAGAAGACGAAGAAGACGAAAACGACGACGGCGGCGAGAACGACGAGGACGACGACGACGGCGGTGACGACGACAGCGGTGGCGGCGGCAAGTCCTTCCAGCAGTTGAAAGAGGAGTTCGAGAGCGGCGACGCCGACTGGGAGGACGACATCTCTGACAGTCCCGGCGGCGACATGCGCCTCGACGAGTAAGGTTTCTCAACGACCGACCACGACGAATCGCGTGGCTACCGGTCGGTGAGGTCGGCGGCGAAGACGAACACCGAATCGTCGCTGTGGTCGGCCCGCGCGACGGCCGCGTCGGTGACGAAACGCGTCGTGTCGGGGATGCAGACCCGCGTCGCGTCCGCACCGCAGTCGGCGGCGTCGGCACGGACGGCGTCGAAGAGCGCGCGACCGGCGTCCGTGCCGTCCCACGCGCCGACCGCGTAGTCGGCAATCGTCTCGCCGTCGCGCTCACGCGTCCCCGTCCGGGCGGCCATCCCCCGCGTGCCGCCGGACTGGACGGCGAAGACGCGCCCGGTCTCGGCAATCCGTTGCAGACGCGCACGCCCGAGTTCCGACATCGCCCACGCCCGGTCGGTGTCGAAGGCGAGGCCAGCCAGCGCCGCTCGGGCGTCGCTGTGGGTCCAGAACCGCCACGCGGCAGTGACGTCGTCGACCGTCACGAAGGCGTCCGCCGGCGGGGAGCCGACCTCGCCGGGTTCTGGCTGGGCCCACCGACAGCGCGTCACCGGGACGAGGCCGGTGTCGTGGGACTGGCCCATGCCGGCCGCGTTCCACCCGAAAATCATGTTGCGGGCGACGGTCATCCCCTCGTCGCGCAGCCAGTCGAGGAGGTGGTCGACCAGCGCCTGGGCGTGGCCCGCACCGCGGTAGTCGGGAGCGACGCGCATCCCCTGGAGCCAGCCCTCGTCGTCGGTCAGCAGCGACCCCTGGCAGAGCCCCACAACGCGCCCGTCCACCTCGACGACCGCCGTCCGCTGGCGCGGGCCGTCGCTCTCGACCCACTGCGGGAACACGTCGGCGAGGTAGTCGCCGACGCCGTGGTCGCTCCAGGTCTCCTGGGTGAAGGCGGCGACGTCGTCGTGGTCATCGGGGCGCGCGCGGCGGATGGTACGGTCACCCATCACTCCCAGGGGACCGACCGGTCCTGAATCTCGCCAGCCAGCGGCGTCGCCATCGTGTCGGCGACGTCCTCGGTGTTCGCCAGCGCCCACATCAGTTTGACCTTCGCGGTCCCCGGCAGGATGTCCTCGCCCTCGACGACGCCGGCGTCCAGCAGGTCCCGGCCGGTGTCGTAGACGCGGTCGCAGACCCGCCCTTCGAGACACTGGCTGGTCATCACGACGTGCGTGCCGGCGTCGGTGAGGTCGTCGACGACGGAAATCCAGTCGGTGTTGACGTGCCCCAGCCCCGTCCCCTCGACGACGACGCCGGCGGCGTCCTCCCCGACGGCCGCCAGCCGCGACGCGTCGGTGCCGGGCGTGAACTTCACCAGTTCGACGTCCGTCTCCAGGTCGTCGTGCAGCGCGAGGTCCGTCTCGCCGCGCTCGGCGTGTTCGCGGCGGAAGGAGACGTCGGGGACCTCGCCGATGCCGTAGTCGGCCTCGCCGAGCGGTTCAGCGCCGACCGTCTCGAAGGCGTCCCGGCGGGAGGTGTGGTTCTTCCGGACGCGGGTGCCCCGATGGAGCGCACACCGGTCGTCGGACTCGTCGGCGTGCATGCAGACCAGGACCTCCGCGCAGTCGCTTTTCGCTGCTTCGACGGCACAGACGGCGTTCATCACGTTGTCCGACGAGGGGCGGTCCGCGGAGCGCTGGCTGCCGGTGAAGACGATGGGCACCGGCGTGTCGAGCATGAAGGCCATCGCGCTCGCGGAGAACTGCATCGTGTCGGTGCCGTGCATGACGACGACGCCGTCCGCGCCGGCCTCGATTTCCTCGTGGATGGCGCGGGCCAGCTCCTGCCAGACGTCCGGCGTCATGTTCTCAGAGAGGATGTTCGCGACGACGCGGCCGCGGTAGTTCGCCAGGCCGGCGAGGTCGGGCACCGCCCGGAGCACGTCCTCGGCGTCGAACTGGGCGGTGACGGCACCGGTCCGGTAGTCGACGGTCGAGGCGATGGTCCCGCCGGTGGAGATGAGCGAGATAGTCGGGAGGTCGTCGTCGAACTCGATTTCGGAGGCCCCCTCGGACTGGGCGTCCTCGACGTCGTAGACGTCGGATTCGAGGACGTCCACGTCGGCGTCCCCACGGTCGATACCGACGTTGTACCCGGAGTCGAGTTTCACGACGAGGGTGTCGGGCGTCGAGGAGGGCAGGAGGACGCCCTCGAAGGTCTGGTCCGCGCGATCCACGCGGACGCGGTCGCCTGCGTTCATGCTCCCGCGTACCGCCCGGGCGGACTTGAAACCATCCTTCGGCGCGAGAACGGCCGGCCGGGCAAAGACCGATATCCCTCCGTGCCGTAGACGCGGACATGGCAGAGCGGGACACGCAACTCGACCGGGAGGTCGAGACCGACGTCGACGTGCCCGACGACATCGACCTCGGGGTCGACCTCGACGAACCCTCCGGAGAGGCGTCGACGGAGCAACAGGGCGGGGTCCGGTCCCGCGTCGCCGGGCGCGCCGGGTCGATTCTCTCCAAGCGCGGACTGGCCGTCTCGCTGGTCGTCGCCCTCGCCGGCGTGCTGGGCCTCGGAGCGGTCTTCCCCTTCGGACTCGTCGGGAACCTCCTCGGCCTGTTCGTCGCCGCCTTCCTCTACGGGACGGTCGCGAGCGACAGCCGGTACGTCCCGATGGCCCTGGCCGGCGGTGCCGTCGGCGGTGCGGTCACAGTACTCGGGAACCTGACGCTGACGCTGCTCGGTCCCGGCGTCCCCATCGCCGCGGTGGGCGCTGTCGGGGGCGTCGTCGCCGGCGTGCTCGGCCACTACTTCGGCCGCGACCTCCGCGACGGCCTCACCCGTGACCTCTAGTCGACGAGTCGCCAGCGGTCGCCCTCGCGCTCGACGAGGTCCTCCTCGGCCAGCGTCGTCAGCACGTCCTCGACTACCTCCGTCGGTGCCTCGGTCCGGCGGCTGAGCTGGGGCGCGGTCGCGCTCCCGTCAGCGAGGCCCGCCAGCACGTCCGCGGCCAGCCGCGGGTCGCCGTCGTCCAGCAGGTCCGCGACCCGCTCGCGGACGTCCGAGAGCCGGCCCTGAACCCACCGCTGGGCCAGCGAGAGTTCGTTCTCCAGCTGTTCGAGTTCCTGCAGCGTGTCCGCCAGCGTGCCGAGGTCGACCTGTTCGTCCTCGTCGTCCCCGGGGTCGACGTGGCCGACTTCGAGACTGAGGTACCGGCAGGCCGTCATGTCGAGGCCCTTGCTGGCCGGATAGGCGCTTTTCGTTCCGAACTCGTAGGGCGAGACGTTCACCTCGAGCCGGAGGTTCCGCGAGATGGAGAAGTACTTGCGCCGGCGCTCATCGGTCCGGCTCTCGACCAGGCCCGCCTCTTCGAGCTTCCGCAGGTGGTCGATGACCGCCTTCGGGCTGACGCCGAGATACTCGCTGATTTCGGTCACGTAACAGGGCTTGCGCGCGAGCAGCCGCAGAATCCGCCGCCTGTTCGCGTTCCCCAGGAGGTCGAGTAGCTCGGCGGAGTCCATTCACGTAACGTTAGTGGTTCCCACTGAAAAGCTTGCCCCCACGGTGCGGCCGCCGGTTCAGGGAGACCCGTCGGGCGCGGCAGGGTCCCCCGCGGAGTCGGACTGCCCCCCACGGTCGTCGGGTCGGCCGCCCCTGCGCGTGTCGGGAGCGCCGCCCCCAGTCTCGTCTGGAGCGCCGCCCCCGCTGGTGGCGTTCGTCTGGTTGTCGGTCCCGGGCTGTCCGGGGACGCCGGGGCCGCTATCGGCCGGGCCAGGTCCGGTGGTCGCGTTGCCGGGGCCACCAGCCGCCGGTCCGCTATCCCGTCCCGGCGGTCCCGCGTTTCCCGGACCGGGACCAGTCGTACCGTTGGCCGGGTCCACGCCGCCGGGACCCCGGTCGCCCGGCGGGCCGCCACCGGGGACGCCGGCCGGCGGGCCACGCGGCGCGTCGGTGATGCTCCGCGCAATCGCGGCGACTTCGGGACCGGTGGCGTTGCCGGCCGCGGCGCGGACGCGGTCCAGCGACGACGCGTCGACGCCGACGCGCATCGCCGTTCGCTCCGTCGCGTTGATGTCCTCACGAAGGTTCACAATCTGCTCGCGGAGCGCGCTGGCCCGGGCGGTGTACGCCACTTGCCTGTTCGATGAGAGGTTTCGGCGCTCTGCCCGCAGTTGCTCGGTCCGGTTCTGGAGTTCCTGGAGTCGACGCTCCAGTGCAGCGACCCGTCCGGCAACCTTCGGTGCCGGGTCGCCGCTCTCGTTCACCGTCTGGTTCACCGACGCCTGCCACATCCCACGCTCGACGGACGAATCGGCGTCGGCGGCGCTGGCCTGCATGAACGAGGAGACCTGCTGACCGAAGCTCCCGTTCGTGGTGTTGTCCGACGACGCGTTGTCCACCTGTGCACCCGGTGCTACCCCGAGCCCCACGACCGGAACGGCGACCAGCGCGACGGCGCAGACTGCGAGTGCGACAGTCACCGCGACCTGACGACGCTTCATGCTCTACCTGTTTGTTCTGTCCTGTACGGCATAAAGTAGAACTTTCGTTCGCACCGTTCACCGGCCCCTGTCGCCACCTCACATTGTCCAAGAGTGTTCATCCGGCACGTTCGTCCAGTCTCGGGAGTAGACGCGCGGCCGCCACGACCGCGAGGACCGAGAGTACCACCGTCCCCGCTGGGAGCAGCAGGTCTGGCTCGTATCGCAGCGGCGGGTGCAGTCCGAACCCGTAGTCCAGCACGTCGTTGAGCAGCGCCAGCACCAGCGCGAACCCCAGGGCCCCTCGCGTCGTCCGGCCGTAGTACGGGACGAGCAACGCCTGTCCGACGAATGCCAGGTGCGTGACGATGATGCCGAAGAAGTCCCACGGCGCGGGGTAGTACCGGTCGAAGCCCAGTCCGAGCGCGAGCGCGGTCCACAGCCCCATCTTGACGAGCCAGACGAACGCCAGCGTGTGCAGATAGGCCAGCACGCGGTTCTGGGGCACGGCGTCGAGGTCGGTCCCCAGCGCAGGCACGAGGACCATCAGCGAGAGAATCGCCAGGAAGAGCGCGATCGGCGAGTCGGCAAACAGCGGCCACAGCCACGTCGAGACGTCGACCATCTCGTCGACGTAGAAGCGCACGCCGACCAGCAGGGCGACCGCGTCGACCAGCAACAGGGCGACCAGGTTCGGCCCCTGCGTGAGATACAGGTCGGCCCACCGTCGCGGCACGGGCGAACGCTCCATACGCCGACGCCGTGCCCGCCGAACTAAGGGATTTCTGTCGGCCGACGGTCCCCCGGAGCGGGGCCGGGCAGCCGGTGTGGTGGGAATGCACGACTGCATAAGCCTACCGGGCAGCACTTATGCCGTTCAATGTGCTGTGTTCACACGCACCGCATGTTCGAACAGTTCTCCCGCGGCTACTACCTCGGTCGGCTCTACGTCGAGCCGGGGCAGGGTGAGGTCGCGACGATGTGTCAGACGCAGCACGAACGAGTCAACAGACAACTGTACGCCGACGGCGAGGGTATCGAGCGGACAGACCTCCCGCTGGTCATGAAGGTGGGGACGAACCACTTCCCGGTCCACGGCGACGAGAGCGTCCCCGCCGATACGCTCGCCGTGCCGGAAGACGCGCTGGACGGGCACCTGCGCAATCCGCCCTCGCTGGAGGAGGTCCTGCTCGCGAAGGCCGACCGGGCGGCCCAGTTGCTGCGCCTGACAGACGGTCCCGCGGGAATCTGAGCGACGGGGTTTAAGACCCTCCCGCTCGCCCGTTCCGGGTATGCTCGACGACCTGCTCGGGCGCACCGAACTCAAAGAGCGCATCGAGGACCTCGAATCCGAGAAGTACCACCTCGAACAGCAACTCGACGCCGAGCAGGAGCGCCGCGCCGACGCCGTCACCGACCGCCAGCGCGCCCAGGAGCGTGCGAACCAGCTCGAAGACAGGGTCACGGAACTGGAGGACCGCGTCGACCGGCTCCAGTCCGACGACGCCGACGTCACCTTCCGGGGCGAGACGAAACTCCGCGGCGACCGACTCGACGAGATTCTCTCCCGCCTCGAATCGATCGAGACGGGACCGGAAGGCCTGCTGACCGCCTACGTCGAAAACGGCCACGACCTGCCGGAGTCCGTCCGGGCGGCCTTCGGCAACCGCACGTCGCTGGTCTCGCGGGCCGCCCCCTGTCTCGCCGTCACCGACGACGCCGGCCTGCTCGGGGCCTGTCTGTCGGTGCCGGCCCCGCCGGAGCCGTTCGACGCGTGGGACCGGCGGGCGCGCATCGACCGCGAGTGGTTCCAGCCCCGCGGGGAGTTCACGATTGCACTCGTCCGCTCGGACCTGTTCGCGATGGGCGTCTACGACGGCCGCGAGCGCACCGCATTCCACGGGTTCGACAGCGACCTCAAGAGCCAGCACTCGAAGGGCGGCTTCTCCCAGAGTCGCTTCGAGCGCCTGCGCGACGAGCAGATAGAGACCCACCTCGACCGCTGCCAGGCCGCGCTCGACGAGCGTCCCACCGACCGGCTGTTCGTCGTCGGCGAGCGCACAGTGCTGGACGAGTTCGCCGACGACGCGGAAGTGACGGCGACGGTCAGCGCGACCGGCGACCCGGAGCCGGCACTGGAGGACGCCTTCGCGGAGTTCTGGACGGTCCAGTTGCGGACGGTGTGACCCGCGATGACCGCCAGACGGTAGTCTTAACCTCACCCCTCGTTCTCGTTGGGATATGGACATCGCGATTCTCGCCCACGAGCAGTTCCCCGGCCGCGCGAAGACGGCGGTCGGCATCCTCCGCTACGGCGACCACGACGTCGTGGCGGTGCTGGACCGCGACACCGCCGGCGACCGGGTCCACGACCACCTCCCCGACGTACAGGACGCGCCAATCGTCGAATCGATGGCCGACGTCCCCGACTGCGACGTCCTCGTCGTCGGCATCGCCCCCATCGGCGGCGGCTTCGAGGACTCCTGGCGGCCCGACGTCCGCACCGCGCTGGAGCGGGGCTGTGACGTCTGGGCCGGTCTGCACTACATGCTGGCCGACGACGCGGAGTTCGCCGCGCTGGCCGACGAACACGGTTGCGAACTCCGCGACGTGCGCCGCCCGCCCGACGACCTCACCGTCGCCGAGGGCACCGCCGGCGACGTGGACGCACAGGTCGTCCTCACCGTCGGCACCGACTGCTCGACGGGGAAGATGACGACCTCTTACGAACTCCGCGACGCCGCCCGCGAGCGCGGCCTCGACGCCGCCGTCGTCCCCACCGGCCAGACCGGCATCATGATCTCCGGGTGGGGCATCTCCATCGACCGCACCATCGCCGACTTCGCCGCCGGTGCGGTCGAACGCCTCGTCCACGAGGCCGCAGACCACGACGTGCTCTTCGTCGAGGGACAGGGGTCGCTGGGCCACCCCGCCTACTCCGGCGTCACGCTCGCCATTCTCCACGGGTCACAGCCGGACTCGCTGGTGATGACCCACGTCGCCGGCCGCGAGACCCACCACAGCTACGAGGACTACCCGCTGCCCCCGGTCCGGGAGTACGCCGACCTCTACGAGCAGGTGGCCGAACCCGTCCGCGAGACCAGCGTCGACGCCGGGATGCTCAACACGCAGGGCATGGACGAGTCCGCCGCCCGCGAGGCCATCGAGGAGTACGCCGGGGACCTCGGCGTCCCCGCAACCGACCCGGTGCGCTTCGACGTCGAGGAGACGCTGGACGCGGTGCTGTAGCTGACCGCGAGGATCTAGTCCACTTTTACGGTACGGAGTGATGACAGAACAGCGTCAATCAGATAATCTTCGTGCCAGTTGATACCCTTTCGTTGATTGTTCTTCGGTTCGACAAAGCGTATCTGCATCTTTCCGTCTGCAGCTTCCTCGATAGGGATGAGATAGTACTCGCCGAGTTCCGGGTTGTGAACCGCGAAGAAATCGATTGCCTCCTCATATCCCGAACGGACGTAGCCGTCGCTCCGCGCACGAGTACTCACCGTTTCGAAGTAGACAGTTTCGTTGTTGGCGTCGGGATAGGCTGTCTTAGCCTGGATTTTGTAGAACGAATCGTCGATTTCCACCACGAAGTCGTATGGTTCGTTGTCGTACTCGGGCACGAGAACCGGAATATCCCGGACGACGAACTCTGCCTTCAGTAGTGCTTCAGTTGCTTGTCCCCGTTTCTGCGTCTCTTTGAGTTCTGCGAAATGATTCCCTGTGTCAGTCACACCCGGCTCTTTTAGTCGAGTTCAAAAAGAATCGACCCACGGGGAGAGTGAAACTGAAAGTAGTGTCGACTGGCCATGTAACTACGTTTGATGGGATTATAGAGAAGCGCCGCCGCCAGGGCTCGAACCGATGCAAGACGGTCCTGCTCGTTCGCTCACGCTCACTGCGCGGGCTGCGACTTCCGTGTTCGAGCCCTGTGAGTTGGTGCTCCCGACCAGAGTTGTGACTCGGCGATGAAACGCCTCGTCGGAGAAGTCGGGAGCGCCGCCGCCAGGGCTCGAACCTGGGACAACCACGTATCTGCGGCACGCAGGTATCCTACGCACCGTAACAGCGTGGTGCTCTACCAGCTGAGCTACGGCGGCTCGCATACCGGCGTAGTCGGATTAGTTAAATAGGCGTTTCGCTTTCCGTCCCGCATCGACACGCTTTCACGCACTTGCCGGCAACCAGTGTCTATGACCGACGAGTTCGCTGCCGTCGTCTCTCGGGTCCGCGAGCGCGTCACGCCGACACCCGCCGAGCGCGAGCGCCTGGAGGACGTCGTCAACGACCTCACCGACCGCGCCGAGGAAGCCGTCGCCGACCTACCCGTCGACGCCGACGTCCTGCTCGTGGGGTCGACGGCGCGGAACACCTGGATCGCCGGCGACCGCGACATCGACCTGTTCGTCTCTTTCCCGCCTGACCTCGACCGCGAGGACCTGGAGCGATACGGCCTCCAGGTCGGCCACGCCGTTCTGCCGGATGGTCACGAGGAGTACGCCGAGCACCCCTACGTCGTCGGCGAGTACGACGGCTACGAGGTCGACTGCGTGCCCTGTTATAACGTCGAGGACGCCACGGACATCCAGTCCGCCGTCGACCGCACGCCGTTCCACACGCGCTACCTGGAGTCGCGGCTGGACCACGACCTCGCCGACGAGGTGCGCGTCTGCAAGCAGTTCTTCAAGGCCATCGGCGTCTACGGGAGCGACCTCCGGACGCGGGGCTTCTCGGGATTCCTGACGGAGTTGCTCGTCGTGGAGTACGGCGGCTTCCGCCCGCTCGTCGAGGCCGCGGCGGACTGGCACCCGCCGGTCGAACTGGACCCGGAGGACCACGGAGAAGAGAGCTTTGAGGACCCGCTGGTCGTCATCGACCCGACCGACCCCGAGCGCAACGTCGCGGCCGTCCTCTCCGCGGAGAACGTCGCCCGCCTCCAGCACCACGCCCGCGAACTGCTGGCCGACCCCCGCGAGGAACTGTTCGAGCGGACCGAGCGCGACCCGTTCTCGGCCGCGGACGTTCGCGAGGCGGTCGCAGACCGCGGGACGACGCCCGTCGCGCTCCGCTTTACCGCGCCCGACATCGTGGAGGACCAGCTCTGGCCACAGCTGGAGAAATCGCGCGCGGGCATCGCCGCCGAACTCGACCGCCGCGGGTTCGACGTGTTCCGGTCGGACGCGTTCGCGACGGACGGCGCGGGCGACGGGAGCGACGAAGACGACGCTGGCGGCGAGACGGCCGTCGTGCTGTTCGAACTCGCCGTCGCCGAGCGCCCGCGGGTCGAGCGCCACGAGGGACCGCCGGTACACGTCCGCGAGCACGCGAGGGGATTCTCCGAGAAGTACGCCGACAGCGAGGAGTACGGCCCGTTCGTCGACGGCGACCGCTACGTCGTCGAGCGCGCCCGCGAGTTCACCACCGCGGCCGACCTGCTGAGCAGCGACGCGCTCTTCGAGATGGCGCTGGGCGCACACGTCGAGTCGTCGCTGGCGGCGGGCTACGACGTGCTGGTCGGCGAGGAAATCGCATCGCTCGCAGACTCGTTCGGCGCGGAACTGGCCGCGTACTTCGACCCGCGGCCCTGACGGGACCGCACGCAGTCAGAGGCCGGGAACGTCGAGGTCTTTCGCCTGTTCGATGACGTCCCGGGCGCTGTCCCGGGGCGTCGCGTCCGCGTCGCGGGCGGGCCGGTACCCGTCAAAGACTTCGTGGACCATGCGAACGCTCTCGGAGAGCGTGTCGAGGCCGTAGCCGCCCTCCAGGATGAACCCAAGCGCCGCGCCGGCGTCGTCCGCGATGTCGCGGACGGACTCGGTGAGGAGGCCGTACCCCTCCGTCGAGACGCGCATCCGGGAGATGGGGTCGTGCTCGTGGGCGTCGAAGCCGGCGCTGATGAGCAACAGGTCGGGGTCGAAGTTCTCGATGGCCGGGCGGAGAACCTCCTCCAGCGCGGCGAGGTAGGCGGTGTGGCTCGTGCCCGGCGGGAGCGGAACGTTCAGCGTCGTTCCCGCGCCGTCGCCGGTGCCGGTCTCGTCGAGGTGGCCCGTCCCGGGATAGAGGCTCTCCTCGTGGATAGACGTGTAGAAGACGTCCCCGCGGTCGAAGAAGATGTCCTGCGTGCCGTTGCCGTGGTGGACGTCCCAGTCGAAGATGGCGACGCGCTCGGCGTCGCCGCTGTCGATGACCGTCTGTGCCGCGACCGCGGCGTTGTTGAAGAAACAGAAGCCCATTGCGTCGTCCTCGACGGCGTG
This sequence comes from Salinibaculum sp. SYNS191, assembly GCF_037338445.1. NCBI lineage: Archaea > Methanobacteriati > Methanobacteriota > Halobacteria > Halobacteriales > Haloarculaceae > Salinibaculum > Salinibaculum marinum. The sequence continues at coordinate 2,725,940 of NZ_CP147838.1, read as the reverse complement.
GTGGCCCGGCGGCCGACCGATCGAGAAGGGCGTCTGCCGGCCGTCGTCGCCGGCCAGGGCGCGCTCGGCGGCCCACTCCGCGAGGCCGGCGCTGGCCATCACGGCGTCCCAGGTTTCGGGGACTGCGACGGTGTCGGCGTCCCAGTCGCCGCCGCCGTCTTCACAGAAGGCCGCCAGTTCGTCGACGTAGTCCTCGTCGTGGACCCCGAGGACGTTCTCGCGGGTCGTGTCGTCGGCTGCGACGTAGGAGACGCCGTGGCGGTCGGTGAGGGCGCGCCTGATGGCACGGAGACGGTCGGCGCTCTCCGGGTGCCGGGGGCCAGTGTTGTGGTCGAGGCAGGCTTCGCGATAGCCGAACTTCATTCAAAGTACGTCTCGAGTTCGTAGTACACTTCGATGTCCTCGGCTTTCACTGTTCGCCTCTCGGCGTGGCGCGCGAGCGACGCCGCCGCGGCCGCCACGTCGTCGGCGTAGGCCTCCAGAATCGAGGCCAGCGCGACGCGCGCGTCCATCGCGACCCGATACCGGTCGTCGATTTCGAGCCGTGCGATGCGGTCGACCGGCGCAATCGGGAGCGCCACGCTGTCCTTGTCCGGTACCTCCCCGACGCCGAAGTCCGACGCCATCAGTGTCTTCCGCCCGTCCGCCGTCGCTACCTCGGCCGCGTCGACGGCCAGCGCGGCTCCTCGGTCCTGAATCCGACGCGCCAGCTCTTCGGCAGCCTCGGCACTCACGCGCAGGTCACCGGCGTTGCGCCGTATCAGGTCGTCCACGGGGGCGAACGGTAGCTCGACGCTCATACGCCAAAACGGGACTGTAGCCGCCTTAAGGGTTTCCGAAGCGTTCAGAGCACGTCCTCTGCGTCGAGACGGCCGTCGACCACCTGCCCGCGGGCGGTTATCTCCTCGCCGAGGCGCACGTGCGCGTCTGTCTCGACTGCCATCGTCTCCGTTCCGTCGTCCAGCACCACCGGGTCGCCCGTCTGGACGACGGTGCCCGTGAACTCGACGCGCTCGGACGCGACCGTACCGCCCTCGCTCCCGGCAGCGTCGGCCGTCCCCCCGGTGTCCCCGGCGTCGGTCGCGTCGCTCCCCTCGGAGAAGGCGTCCAGGCCCGCGGACTGACTGTCCTCGCTCGCCGCCTCGTCCGCGCCGCCGGCCGGGATGCTCGTGCCGGTGTCGGCGTCGTCCAGCACCAGCACCGTCGAGCGCCAGTTCGCCGAGGCTTCGAGGTCGTCCTGCCAGCCGTCCTCTATCTGCACGTCGGCGGTCAGGACCTCGTCGCCGGGCGCGAGGTCGGTGTCGGCCTTGTCGCCCCACAACGCCACGCGGATGTCGCCGGTGTCGTCCTGGATGCGGACGTTGCGGACCTGCCCCTCCGAACCGTCGTCGCGGTCGAAGGTCCGCTTCGGGTCCGTCGAGCGCACGACGCCGGCGATATCGACCGTCTGGTCGATTTCCACGTCGCCGATGGGCGTCGTGTCCGGGTCGTAGCTGACCTCGCCGTCGACTTCCTCGACCGCGCCGCCGTCGCCGACGTGGAGTTCGAGGTCGCCCTCGCGCTCGCGGACGTAGCCGTCGACCACCTCGACCGCGGTGCCGGCCGCCAGTTCCGTCGCGCGGTCGGCCATCTCGTCCCACAGCGTCACGCGCACGCGACCGGTCTCGTCGCCCAGCGCGAAGTTGGCGACCCGTCCCTCCGAGCCGTCGTCGCGGTCGAAGGTGCGCACGTCGTCCGTGTCGAGCACCAGCCCGCGGAGGTTCACGTCGGACTGGCCCATCGACAGCGACTCGACGGTCGCCGGGCCGTCCAGGTCGACGTCGATGTCGGCCTCGTCGTCGGGTTCAGCCTTGTCGACGCTCACTTCGAGGCCATTGTAACCATCCTTCGGGCGGCCCTTGACGCGGAGGACGTCGCCGACGTCCAGTTGCCCGTCGTCGATGGACGCGGCCTGTTCGTCCCAGAAGGCGAGGCGGACGGTGCCGCTCTCGTCGGCCGCCTCGACGTTTATCACGCGGCCGTCCTCGTCCTCGCCGTCGCGCTCGAAGGTCCGCAACTCGCCGACGGAGACGACCTTTGCGAGGAACTTCACCTCGTCCATGCCGGGTTCGATGTCGGAGATGGTGCCGACCTCGTGGTCCTCCAGTTCGTGCGCGATGAGCATGGCCGCCGTCTCCTCGTCGGCGAGCCCGTCCATCTGCTCGACTTTCGCCTCGACGGCCTCGCGAAACTCCGCCTCGCTCACGTCGACGTCGAGGTCCGCGTAGATGTCCTCTATCGCACCCATTATTGTACCAATGGCAGGGAAGGAGGCTGTTTAAGCGTTGTCGTTGCCCCGACGGGGGCGCGCTGTCCGGCGGTTCTGTGGTCGGTCGATAGTCCGACCGGTACGTCCCGTGTCACCGTGGATGGGTGGTCCCGCGACCGCTGAAAAAGGTTAGCTCCCCGGCGCGCTCGCGGTGGCACTGTCGTGGCCCGCGCTCATCACGCCCCGCCCGTCGTGGCTCACGGAGACGCTGCCCGGGATACCCCCGTCGAAGGTGAACGTCGCCTCGTAGTCGATGTAGACCAGCGCCTGCGTACAGGCCGTGTCCTCGTCGACGTCCGCACGGTCCGTGGTCTGCACGTCGACGGACAGTTCGTCCCCGGCCGGGTCGTAGGAGACGTCCCCGAGCGTCGCCGTCTTGCACCCGTTGTTCCCTTCAATGGTCCCAGTCACGACGACGGTGCCGGCGGCCGCGTCGAACTCGGCGTCGGCGGTGGTCTGTGCGATGCTTCCCGAAACGTCAGTCACCGTCAGCGAAGCGTCGGTGAGCAGAGGCCGTTCCCCGGTCTCGCCGCGCGGGACGGACTCGCCGCGGTGGGTGACCGTGACCGTCGAAGGGGTGCCGCCGTCGAACGCGACGGTCGCCCGGTACTCGACGGCACCGACGCACTCGATACACACGTCGCCCGTGGACTCTGCCCCGACGTCGACGCGGAGCGTGTCGCTGTCGGCGTCGTAGGCGACCGATTTGAGTGTCGCCACGTGGCAGGGGTTCGGGGTCGTGAGCCTGCCCTCGATGACGACGACGCCATCACCGTCGTCAGTATCGACGCTGACGGTCTCCGCACCGGACCCGCAGCCACTCTGGACGGTCTCGATGGACTGGTCGGTCACGACGAGAGGTGTGGGTGTGGCGGTGGGCGTGGGCGTGGGGCTGTCGCCCGCTCCGCCGTCGTCGCCACCGCCATCGTCTCCGGCCGACGTACAGCCGGCGACCGCGAGCGCGCCAAGCGCGCCCGTCTGCTGGAGGAATCTCCGTCGATCCATACTGTCACTGAGGCTGCCGGAAGACAAGGCAGTTCCGCAGAGTCAAATGGCCCTTTGAGTTCAGGACTGTTCTGTCGTGGTCGGCGGCGCGGCGCTCGCGCTGTCGTGGCCCGCGCTGGCGATCGCGTCGCCGTCGTGGGAGACCGTCGCCTCGCCCGGAAGGTCGCCGTCGAAGCGGAACTGGGCGTCGTACTCGATGTCGGTGGTACACTGGGCGCCCATGCCGCCGTCCTCCTTGCAGTCCTCGATGTCGACGGTCTCGATTGCGACGCGGAGGCGGTCGTCGCTCTCGCTGTACTCGACGGACCCGAGCGCCGCCCGCGTGCAGACGTCGCTGCCGCGTATCGTCCCCTCGACGACAACCTGCCCGTCCGCGGGCTGGAAGCTGACGTCGGTCGTGTCCGTCGCGCTGCCGCACTCGGGACCGTAGGAGGTGAACGTGAAGCTGATGCCGTTCATCATGCCGCCCGACCCCCAGCCGCGGCTCCCGGAACTTCCGGACGTGCTGTTGTCGCCGATGTCCGCCGGTGTCTCCGTCTCCGTCTGGGTCGCCGTCTGCGTCGCCGTCTCCGTCGGTGTCGGGTCGGGCGTCGGCGAGGGCGTGTCGGTCCCGGACTGTGCGCCCACACCGCCGTCGCCGCCCTGGTCGTCGTTCGCGTCGGACGTGCACCCGGCGAGGCCGAGGACGCCCAGCGCGCCTGTCCGTCGGAGGAATCTGCGCCGATTCATGCTCGGGGAGACGGTACCCTCTGAAAAGCCGGTTGGGGAGGTTCAAATCCGCGTTTGAGTCACGGTCGAACGCGCCGGCGTGGCCTACCGCTGGACGGTCCAGGACCCGTCCTCGTCGACCGCGACGACGGCGTCGAACAGCCCCTTCAGGGTGGCCACCGTCTGCTGGTCGTGGGCCTCGGGGTCGAGGTGGTAGTGGCCGGTCCCTTCGACGGTCTTCACGCGGCCGGTGACGACGTGGAGAAACCGGAAGGCCCGCTGGACGTCCGCGTACTGCAGCAGCGAGGTGATGGAGTTGAAACAGAAGGCGACGTGTTCGTCGTCGTCGGCCGCCGTCGCCATCCCCGAGAGGAGTTCGCTGAGTTCGATACCCACCCCGGTCAGGTCCGACGGGTTCTCGACGGCGCGGACGGCCCAGGCGGCGTCGTCGACAGTCGCCTCCGCCTGCCCGACGGTGACGATACCGCCGCGTGCCGGTGGCGCGCCGGCGGCAGCGTTCCAGCGGTCGACGAACTCAGAAGGGGTGTCGGTGTAGGAAACCGCGAGGACGTTGGTCTTCTCGGGCGGGGTCCGCGTGAGCAGGCGCAGTCCGGCATCCGTTCCCCTCCCCCCGAACGAGGGTGCCTGGAGGAGGACGTTGGTGGTACCCTCCAGCTGGGAGAGGTCGGGCTTGCTCTCTCCGGATTCGGCCCGCTCTGCCATATCGGACCCTCGTGATGGACCCCTATAAGAATGCTGATTGCTGAGGTATCGCGTCTCTCGGTGCCGGCAGACCGGCGAACCGTAACCCCTTTAGCCAGTACCCCGCTATCCGGTAGTGAGTCCGGGTAGGGTAGTGGACTATCCTCTTGGCTTGCGGAGCCAGGGACCGGAGTTCAAATCTCCGTCCGGACGTTAGACGGCTTCGCCGTCTTGCGGTTTTCTGCTGTGGCATGGCAAAATAACAGTCATGACACAAGCCAAGTACCAAGGTCAACAACCTCGAACAGCCCGCAGTCTGGCGGTTTTCGAAAAGTGTCAGACGGTCGTACCAACCGAGAGTTTAAACAGAACGCTACGTTAACAGGATGCAGAACTGCTTGTGAGTACGAATCCACTCGAAGCCGCAAAGCGAGTTGACCTCAACACGCGTATCCAGTACGGGATGATGTTCCTGTTCGGGACGCTGTGTTTGGCTGCGGCTATCGCACCCCTGGAGTTACTCACCAAGGCCGTCCTCGTCTCCGTCCTGTTCGGGTTCACCGCCGGACTGTGGGTCTCACACCTCGTCCAGGTTGTCCAGCGCGCGGCTGGACGGAACAAGAATCCCGAGGCTCAAACCGATGAGTGAGATGAGTACGGAGGAGGAGGAAAAAGAGCAAGAAGAGGAGTCACCGTCCGACGCGCAACCCTCCACGTTCCTCCAGAGTATCGAGTTCCTCACCGGGGAAGACCCGAACGCCGGGTCGTTCCTGCTCGTCGTCGGCATAGTCACCATCATGTTCATCGCCATCTTCGGGCTCGTCCTCCCCGATCCCATCTCGCTTCTCCTCACGGCCCTCGTTCTCGTCGTCGCTGTCATCAGCTTCATTATGGGTGCGATACTCGACATCCTGGGGTACTTTGACACGCCAGGTGACGACTGACGGCGGCCCTGGCGTGTGCCTGACTGCGAAACATGTCAGCCGTAACGAGGGACTCACCGGGCTCCGCCAAAACGCGGAACGAAGTGTGTCAACGCGTACTCTCACGAACAGAGTGCTGCGCTCGCCGCAGCCACTCGCTTCGCGGTTCGGTCTGGACGTTCTCCCAGCAGCACCACATTGCGACCGCTAGCGAGCAGCCAGTATCGTCGAGACCCCGCGCAGTGATTCCCGTGCAACGAGGACCGTCACAAGTGATTTCTTTGCCCCAAGTATCGAGAGTGAATATCAGAGACAGACGAGTTTAGTATCGCAAGCCGAGGATAGCGTTATTCATCCTACAATTATCAAATGATAAAACCGAACGCAAAGCATCAAATACAGCTAGGCCAAAAGATATACACCGACAAGAAGTGGTAACCTGAATCACTTCGTGCACCACCCGACAAGCTACGTTTACAGCGAAAAAGACTGAAAGAAAAATGAGTGGACAAGTACAGCGGGTCACCGGAAAGACGGCGTCGCGGATGGCCGAGCAACTGTGTCGAGGGTTCCAGCACCACGACCAGCGAGAGCGCGAGCAAGCCGTCGACGCCTTCGCCGCGGTCGATACCCGGCAGTTCGAACACGTTTCCGAGGAGGCAGCCCAAGAGGCGAGCGTCGCGTACGTCGACGCGCTCTGGGCGAAAGACGAAGTCGAGCGGTCGTGTATGCAGAACGGAAAGATAGACCGGGAAACACTGGACGAGGCGGACTGGAGCGCCGTCAGGTCGGCCTTCGCGCGACGGGCAGATCTGGTCGGCATCGACCCCCAGTACGCCGAGCTGAGTACCGTCGGGTGGCGCAAGCACAAGACGGGCGGCGACTACTGGACGCCGCTCCAGCGCGCGCAGATGCTCGAACTCCGTGCAGCACTGCAGGACCCCGAGTACCCGCACAAGCCACGCTACGGTCAGAGCGGGTTCGGACCCGAACCCGCCCAGTACCTCCTCGGCGTCGAACTCCACGACATGCGGCGCTGGGAACAGGCCCGGGAAGCCATCACGCCGTACTTCGAGCGAATACTGGACGGGCGCACTGACAGAAACTGACGCCGTTCCCTTCTCCGACCGACGCTGCCCGATCCTCCGGTGAGTCCCCTGTCCGACTGCCGTGCCTGTCATTCCCACACGCTGAGATTTTTGCCGTAACTCGTGGTTATAGATAGATAGAGATATATGAGTGTGAAACATGAGTGACGAGCGGAACACGCGGGGCTTCGGGACACGCTGTGTCCACGCCGGGCAGGAGGAGGCGGACCCGGCGACTGGCGCGCGGGCCCCGCCCATCTACCAGACCACATCGTACGTGTTCGACGACGCCGACCACGCGGCCGACCTCTACGCGCTCGACACCGAGGGCAACGTCTACTCCCGGTTCGACAACCCGACCGTCGCGATGCTCGAACGTCGCCTGGCCAGCCTCGAAGGCGCGACGGCGGCCGTCGCGACCGGGTCCGGTATGGCCGCACTCGACGCCGCCACCTCCATTCTCGCCAGCGCCGGGGACAACATCGTCTCGGCGGCCTCTATCTACGGCGGCACCCACGGCTACTTCTCGAACATGGCGACCCGCCGCGGCGTCGAGCCGCGCTACGTCGACACGCTGGACCCCGACGCCTACGCCGAGGCCATCGACGACGACACCGCCTACGTCCACGTCGAGACCATCGCCAACCCCTCGCTCGTCGTCCCGCCGTTCGAGGAACTCGCCGACGTCGCCCACGACCACGGCGCCCCGCTGTTCGTCGACAACACCTTCGCCACACCCTACCTCTGTCGCCCGCTCGAACACGGCGCGGACATCGTCTGGGAGTCCACCACGAAGTGGATTCACGGCTCCGGGACGGCCGTCGGTGGCGTCCTCGCTGCGGGAGGGTCGTTCCCCTGGGAGAGCTATCCCGAGAAGTACCCCGAAATCGCCGGCGAGAGTCCCGCCTTCGAGGGCACCACGTTCACCGACGCCTTCGGCGACCGCGCGTTCGCCGTGGCGGCCCGCCAGCGCGCCGTCCGGAGTCTCGGCGACGGCCAGAAGCCCTTCGACGCCTGGGTCACCATGCAGGGCACCGAGACGCTGGCGCTGCGGATGGACCAGCACTGCGACAACGCCATGACAGTCGCCGAGTTCCTGCGCGACCACGACGCCGTGGCCTGGGTGAACTACCCCGGTCTGCAGTCCCACGAGAGCCACGACGCCGCTGATAAGTACCTGGAGGGAGGCTACGGCGGTATGGTCACCTTCGGGCTGGAGGACGGGTACGAGGCTGCCGTCACGCTGTGTGAGGCGACGGAACTCGCGCAGTTCCTCGCCAACATCGGCGACGCGAAGACGCTCGTCACCCATCCGGCCAGCACCACCCACGCACAGCTCTCCGAGGCCGACCAGCGCGCGTCCGGCGTCACCCCGGACCTGCTGCGTCTGTCGGTCGGCATCGAGGACCCCGAGGACATCGTCGCGGACTTAGAGGGCGCCATCGAGCGTGCGGAGGCAGCATGAACGTCGACGCAGACACCGTCTCCGTCGGCGAGTTCGAGTTCGAGTGCGGCCAGACGATATCCGACCTCGAAATCGCCTACGAGGCCTACGGCGAGTTCACCGGCGACAACGCCGTCCTCGTCTGTCACGCCCTGACCGGCAGCGCCCACGTCGCCGGCCACCGCGGCGGCTCGGACACCGCCGGCCAGGCCCGCGCCTGGTGGGACGACATCGTCGGCCCCGGCAAGGCCATCGACACCAACGAGTACTACGTCGTCTGCGCGAACGTCCCCGGGTCCTGCTACGGGTCGACCGGCCCGGCCTCGACGGACCCCGAGACCGGCGAGCCCTACGGCACCGACTTCCCCGCCGTCACCGTCCGGGACTGGACGGAGGCCCAGCGCGCCCTGCTGGACGAACTCGGCATCCCCCACCTCCACATGGTCACCGGCGGCTCCGTCGGCGGCATGAACGTCCTGGAGTGGGCCAAACGCCACCCGGACCACGTCGAGAAGATAGCTCCCATCGCGGCCGCGGCACGGCTGGACCCCCAGTGTCTCGCGCTGGACGCCATCGCCCGGCGGGCCATCACGACGGACCCCAACTGGAACGGCGGCGACTACTACGGCAGCGACGAGACGCCCACGGACGGCCTGGCGCTGGCCCGGCAGATCGGCCACGTCATGTACCTCTCGAAGTCGTCGATGGAACAGAAGTTCGGCCGTCGCTCCGCCGGCCGGGACGCCGTCCGGACCTTCCCGACGGACCCCGCGGCCGGCTTCTTCCCGTACCGGGACGTCGAGTCCTATCTCGACTACCAGGCAGAGAAGTTCGTCGAGCGCTTCGACGCCAACTCCTACCTGTATCTGACGCGGGCGATGGACAACTACGACCTCGCGGCGGGCTTCGAGGACGACGCCGACGCGCTCGCGGCCTTCGACGGCGAGGCGATGGTCATGTCCTTCACCGCCGACTGGCACTTCACCACCGCGCAGGCGGAGGGCCTCGCGGAGTCGATGCGCGAGGCGGGCGTCGACATCTCCCACCACGTCGTTGACTCCGACCACGGCCACGACGCCTTCCTCGTCGAACCCGACCACGTCGGCCCGCCGCTGGACTCGTTCCTCGAAGACGGACTCGACGGCACCGCCATCACCGACACCGAGGGCGACGTCGAGGAGGAGAGCGAGTTCGCCCCGGTCCACACCAGCCTGTTCAGCGACTGAGACCGCACGACAGCGACAGTGTGACGTGCGGTAGCACACACCTTTATGCTGACACCGGCCCACGTTTCAGACGTCATGAGCGAGGAGGAATCAACGGCCCGCGTCAGTTTCGGCACGAAGATATTCGACGACGACGGGAACGAACTGGGGAAGATTCGCGCCTTCGACGAACACGGGTTCTACGTCAGCATCGACGACGGCATCGAGGCGCTGTCCGGCGAGCACATCACGGCCGGCGCACCCGGTGAGGCGGAGTTGATGTGGCGCTGCTGGGAGTGCGGTGAAATCGGCCAGATAGAGGACATCCCGGAGGAGTGCCCCGCCTGTGGCGCGCCGAAGGAGGACATCTATTACTGGCAGGAAGACTGACAGTCCCCGACGGATGGACGTCCTCGTCTTCGGTGCCGGCAGTCTCGGCAGCCTCGTCGGGGGGCTGCTCGCCCGCGAACACGACGTGACGCTGGTCGGTCGCGACCCCCACGTCGCCACGGTCCGGGAGTCCGGACTCCGCATCTCCGGGGCCGTCGACGAGACCGTCACCCCCGACGCCGCGACGGAACCGCCGGCGGCGGCCGACCTCGCCGTCGTCACCGTCAAGACCTTCGACACGCCCGCTGCCGCCGCCGCGCTCGCCGAGTGCGACCTCGACGTCGTCCTCTCGCTGCAAAACGGGATGGGCAACGAGGAGGAGCTTGCGACGTCTGTGTCCGCTCCGGTGCTGGCGGGGACCTGCACCTACGGCGCGCGCATGGTCGAACCGGGCCACGTCGAGTGTACCGGCGTCGGCGAGGTTGTGCTGGGCGCGCGCGAGGGCGGGCAGTCCGACGAAGCGGACAGCGTCGGGGTGGCCTTCGACGCCGCGGGACTGGACGTGACCGTCGCCACGGACATGCCCCGCCGGCTCTGGGAGAAACTGGCGGTCAACTGCGGCATCAACGCGACGACGGCGCTGGCCCGCGTCGAGAACGGCGCGCTCGTCGACGGACCCGCCGGCGAGACCGCTCGCGCCGCCGCTCGCGAAGTGGCACAGGTGGCCCGCGACCACGGCGTCGACCTCTCGGCGATGCAGGCGACGACCGCCGTCTCGGGGGTCGCGCGGACGACGGCAGCGAACACCTCGTCGATGGCCCAGGACGTCCAGGCGGGGGCGCGCACCGAGATAGACGCCATCAACGGCTACGTGGTCGCGAACGCGACCGACCCGGTGCCGGTCAACGAGACGCTGACGCATCTGGTCCGGGCGTGGGAAATCGGCCAGGACCTCCGTGACGACGGGCCGTAGTCAGTCGGCGGTGGCGTCGGACGATTCGCCCTCGAAGCCCGACGGGAGCCCGGTGTGTCTGATACCCGACCAGTCGTCGACGTCGAACCGGTAGATGCGGATGCGCTCGGTCTCCATCGCCCGCTCGAAGATGTCGGGATGCCAGGCGTTGTCGTCCATCATCTCGGCGTGTCTGGCCCACTCGTTCTGTGGGACCTCGGTGACGGTCCCCGTGAGGACGACGCTGCGCCAGCTGAACGCGGACTCGGCGCTGTACGCGAGGAAGGTTGCGGCCTCCGCCGCCTCCGTCAGGTCCGCCTTCTGGCTCTCCTCCCCGACGACGTACGTGAAGTACAGCGTCGTCCCCCCGTCGTAGCCGAAGGACATCGGAACGACGTACGGCGCGCCGTCGGTCGGCAGCGCCAGCACGCCGAAGCCGTGACTCGTCAGGAACTCCTCGATAGCCGCCTCGTCCATCCGCTCCATTCCGAACTCCCCCAGTTCGTCGATAGTCATGTTTAGTCCTACGAAATACCGCTGAATAAACTGGTCGCGCATTATCGCAGCCTGGGAAGAGTGCGATAGCAGGTGGTCCCTCCTGCGACAGGAGACGAGAGAGGCGTCAACAGAGGGTGATTCCGGCCTGAATGATATCGAGGCGACGCGCTCGCGGTTCGCCGGCGGCTAGTTCCGCCCGATGACCCACAGCGCGCCGATGCCGCCGGCGACGAGCGCGAAGACGTAGCTCTCGACGCGATAGAGCAGCGCCGCGGCGAAGGCCGTCGGTTGCGAGAGGCCAGCAACGGCGACCAGCAGGACCAGCAGCGCCGCCTCGACGGGGCCGAGGCCGCCCGGGGAGGGAACGAGGCCGGCCAGCGTGCTCGCGGGGACGACGAAGAAGACGAGCAACAGCGAGAGCGGCACGTCCAGCGCCAGCGTCGCGAAGTACAGCGGCAGGGCGAAGAAGACCCAGCCGACGTAGGAGTAAAACAGCGCCCGGACGAGCGCCCGCGGGTCCGCGGCGATGCGCTCGAATGACGTGTTGAGTTCGCCCATCCGCCGGCGCAGCGACTCGATGCTGAACAGTTTCGTCCGCCGAGCGACGGGCGCTGCCAGGCGGAGGACGAACCGCCCCAGCCGGAAGCGAAAGCGCCAGGTCCCGGCCGCCAGCAGCGGGACGCCGGCGGCCATCCCCGCCAGCCCGAGCACGAGCGGGCGGACCTGGTCGGGCAGCGACGACTGCCACAGCAGGGCCGCGAAGCCGATGCCGGCGAAGGAGAAGAAGGGAAAGAGGTTGAGGAGGTCGGCAGTGACGACGCTGGCGAGGCTGTCCTCGTAGCTTGCCTCGGTATCGCGCGAGAGGACGTAGGCGATGAAGGGCTCGCCGCCGGCCTGGCCAAGCGGCGTGACGTAGTTGGCGAAGGTGGCCGCGTAGTAGGTGACGACCAGCCGGCGGAAGGCGACGGGGATGCCGACGACGCCCAGCACCACCTTCCAGGCGCGCGCCCAGGCGACCAGACACAGCGCCGTCGAGAGACAGCCGACGGCGACCCAGCGGAGTTTCGCACCCGAGAGGACGCGCGTCAGTTCGTCGAGGCCGACGCTGACCGCGATGAGGCCGATGACCGCGAGCGCGACCAGAAAGCCCAGACCGGCCTGGAGGATGCGCTTGCGCGGAATCAGGTCGCGGAAGTCCTCGGCCGACACGATTACTCGACGTACCCCAGGTCCCGCAGCCGGTCTTTCGTCTCGCTGTCCATGTCCGCGAGCGGGTCGGCGTCGCCGACTTCGTCCCACTCGCCCCCGACGCGCTGTTCGAAGGCCACCAGCGCCTCCTCGACCGCAGCGATTGTCTCGTCGTCACCGTCCGCGAGGTCGGTCACCTCGCCGGGGTCGTCGTCCAGGCGGTAGGCTTCGTCGGCGATGCGCTCGTTGCGGATGTACTTCCCGTCGGGCCGCCGCGCGGCACGCATCCGGGAGTAAAAGCGGGAGTCGGCATCCAGGTCGATGCCGGCCTCGGCAGCCTTCGACTCTAGCTGGTTCAGCTCCACGACCGGCCGGTGGTACTCGACGAAGGCGTGGTCGCCGAGGTCGATGTCGCGGTAGTCCGCCGAGAGCAGCGAGCGGTTGGGGTCCAGCGGCTGGCCCTGTCCCTCGACGCCGGTCGCGTCGAGGATTGTGTGATAGAGGTCGACGAGTTCGACCGGCGTCTCGTCGTCGCGGCCGGGCTCGATGTCGGGGTGTTTCACCAGCAGCGGGACGTTCACCAGCGGGTCGTAGATGTTGAACTCGTGGCCGTAGAGGTCGTGCTCGCCGTGGAGTTCGCCGTGGTCCGCACAGACGACGACCATCGTCTCGTCCCACAGGCCCTCGGCCTTGAGCCAGGCGAACAGCCGGTCGAGCTGGTCGTCCATGTGGCGGATTTCGGCGTCGTAGAGCCCGCGGATGTCTTCCCACTCGTCGTCGTCGATGTCGACGGCCCCGCAGTTGTAGGCCTTCGAGTTCTGGCAGATGTCCGTGGAGTCGACGCCCGGCGCGAACTGCTCGACGTACTCCTCGGGTGGGTGGTAGGGGAGGTGGGCGTCCATGAGGTTGATGAAGGAGAAGAAGGGGGCGTCGGCGTCGTCGATGAACGCTTGCGTGCGGTCGATGACCGCCGGGGTCTTGGAGTCCTCGCCGCCGCCTGCCGCGAGGCGCTCGTGGATGGCGTTGCCCACCTCGACGACGCGGTCGGCGAGGTTCCGCAGGCGCTCGTTGTCGTTCATCGTCTTCCAGATTCGCGCGAGCGGGCCCGACAGCAGGTCCCCGGGCATCACCTTGAAGAAGTTGTCCTGGTCGTCGAAGCCGTCGGTCAGGTGGGTGTAGGGCGTAATCCAGGCGTTCGAGGAGTAACAGGAGGTGGCGTAGCCCGCCCGCGAGAGCGACTCCGCGAGCGTCGTCGCGTCCTCCAGGTAGGGCGTCTCCTGGGTGGCGTTGTGCTCGCTGGGGTAGAGCCCGGTGAAAAGCGAGGCGTGGACGGGCAGCGTCCACGGCGCTGGGGCGGTCGCCTGCTCGTAGACGCGGGCCTCCTCGGCGAACTCGGCGAGCGCCGGCGTCGTCGGTTCGTCGTGGCCGTACACCGTCAGGCGGTCCTTCCGGACGGTGTCGAGCACGACGAAGAGCACGTTCGGCCGGGCGGACGTGGTCATACTACTCGGGCGGCAGTCCACGGGGTTAAAAACCGCGGATTTCCCGCGGCGCTGTTGCTCTGACGGGTCGGAACACAGAGAACAGGGGCGTTCAGAACGGCGCTTCGGGACCTTCGTCGTCGTCCCCGCCGGACTCGCCGGGGAACGAGGGGTTCATGCCGCCGCCCGCGCCGCCGGACATCCCCTCGGAGCCGCCCATGCCGGTGGAGGCGTGGACCTCGTCGATTTCGGGGATCTCCTTGGTCATGCGCGTCTTGATGGCCTGGATGGTCATCGGTGAGATGCCACAGCCCGAGCAGGCACCGCCGAGCTGGATTGTCACGCTGCCCGTCTCGCGGTCGAGGTTCTGGATGGCTGCGCTGCCGCCGTGCATCTGAATCTGCGGGAAGTTCCGGCGCAGGAAGTTCGTGATGCGCTCGCGCAGTTCGTCGTCTGAGGCCTCGGTGTCCGTGCTCATAGTGGATACGCATACACAGCGCGTGGGCTTAGGCCTTTGGTCTCACACAATCGGGTGGCGGCCGCGGCCCGTCCTCGTCCGGTCCGTCCGCCGGCCGGTGAGAGTACTTGGGACGAATTTGGGTCTCATCTGGGAAATTGATTATCGTCCAATAACTCCGCCAGTAAGACGGAGGTACTTCGATGAACTCACCATCTCGACGTGATGTATTGAAAGGTATCGGTAGCACAGGTCTACTGCTGGCCGGCGGTGCCGGCGTGGCGAGCGCGAGAGGGCCGCAGACTGAGGGAGACACAATCGTCGACGTCGCCGTCGCAGCCGACGGATTCGACGTTCTCGTTGCTGCCGTCCAGGAGGCCGGACTGGTCGATGCTCTCAGCGGGAACCGACAGTTGACTGTGTTCGCTCCGACGGACGCGGCGTTCGACGCGTTGGGTGTGACAGCAGACAACGTCGGCGACGTCGATTTCGAGGCCGCAGTCGGCGTATCGCTCGATGAAATCCTCACCTACCACGTGGTGCCCGGACAGCGGGAAGCCCGGTCGGTGGTCAACGTCTCGAAACTCCCCACACTCAACGGTGCGCAAATCGAGGTCGACGGCACCGACCTGAACGGTGACCAGGCCACTATCGTCGACACGGACATCGAGGCGTCCAACGGCGTCGTCCACGCCATCGACGGCGTGCTCCTCCCGTAGCTGCCGCTTGCCCCGCATCCCGGCCCTCCAGCGATTCTCCAGACATCGACGGCAGGGCGGTCGGGAGTCGGTGCGTGAGAGGGTAGCGCCGGCAGCCACGGTCCGACAGCCGATGCCCTTACGTAGGCTGCTTGAGATATCGGTGACGATGGAGGCAGTCCTCTGGTACGTGCTGACCGGCACCCGCGGCGGGCCGAACCGGGTGCGGATTCTCCGGACCGTCGACGATCGGCCCCGGAACGCCAACCAGCTCGCAGAGGACCTCGATCTGGATTACAAGACGGTTCGCCATCACCTGGACGTACTCATGGACAACGACATGGTCACGAGCAGCGGCGACGACTACGGCGCGGTGTACCTGCCGACCGACCGGGTCCAGCACCACTGGGAGACAGTCGAGCAAATCACCGAGGAGGTCGACTAATATGGTCGAAATTGGGAAAGAGATTATAGCTGTTTCCGTGCAACGGAGGCACAGATGGGACTCTGGCTGACTCTGGCGGGGGCGGCGGCGGCGGTCAACGTCGTCCTGCTGCTGCTACTCGTCGGTATCTGGACGCGGAACTACCTGGATATCGGGTCGAAACACGCCCTCGGACTCGCCATCTTCGGCGTCCTCCTGCTCGCCGAGAACCTCCTGGCGTTCTACTACTACGTCCTCGACCCCCAGGTGGCACAACTGCTGCGCAGCGCAGCGCCGGTCGCCGGCCAGGCCATGTCGTTCGTCCAGTTCCTCGAACTCGCCGGCCTCCTCTTCCTGGCCTGGGTCACCTGGGAGTGACCCGGTTGCTCGCCCGCCGCGGTCCAGTTTCTAGGCCCTTTCCGGCCCAAATTGGGTGAGAGGTGGGCGACTCTTGGGAAAATGTATTTTATCTGATTGTTCCTGTATCTGGACGATGTCACGACCCAACCGGCGACAGATGCTCGCGGCAGTCGGCAGCGCACTGACAATCGGCCTCGCTGGCTGCGGAGCCGGCGACGGCGGCGACGGCGGCGACGCGACGGAGACCGCCACCGAAACCGAAACGATGGGCGGGATGACCGAGACGGAGACGGCAACCGAGACCGAGTCTGGGATGATGAACGGCGACACGGCGAACGTCCGCGCGGCGCACATGTCGCCGGACGCGCCGAACGTCGACGTCTACGTCGACGGCGACGCGGCGCTGACGGACGTGCCGTTCCGGGCGGTCAGCGACTACCTCGAACTCCCGACGGGTGCCCACCAGGTCACCATCACCCAGGCGGGCAACATGGACAACGCGGTCTTCGACCAGGAGGTCACGCTCGAAGCCGAGGACTACACGCTCGTCGCCAGCGGCGAACTCGGCGAGGACACCTTCGAGGTACTGGTGCTCGTCGACGACAACAGCGACCCCGGCGGCGATATGAGCCGACTCCGCGCCGTCCACGTCTCGCCCGACGCCGGCCCCGTCGACATCACCGTCAGCGCCGGCCCGGTGCTGTTCGACGGCGTCCCGTTCAAGGCGTCCGGCTACGCCACTGCGGCCGCGAACGACTACACCGTCCAGATTCGCCCCGACACCAGCGGGAACGACGGCGAGGTGGTCTACGACGCCGACGTCTCGCTGAACGGTGGCACGGTCTACACCGCCTTCGCGTCGGGGTATCTCAGTCCAGACGACGAACCGGCGGACGAAGCCTTCGAACTCACCGTCGTGCAGGACGCGAGTTACTGAGGCCGGCCACAGACCGGCCTCCGAGGTCCCCACGGCCCTCCCGTTCGCTCACTCCTCGGCGAATCCGAACACGTCCCGAAGCTGGCTTTCGAGTTCCTCGACGTAGCTGTCCAGCACCGTCTCGGCCTTCTCCCTGTCGACGACCAGCCCGGAGAGGCGGTCGACCGGCTCTTCGGGCAGTTCGATGCGGAACTCGCCGTCGCCCTCGTAGAACGGCTCGCTCTCGGCGAGGATACCCTGGTCGATGCCGTGGACCAGTTCCGAGTCGTAGCGGTCGTTCATCACGTCGAAGGCCTGCCGGTACGCCTGCTGAAGCTCCGGGAAGTAGTGCTCGTACTTGTCCTCGAACTTATCGGGGTCGAAGTCACTCATCGTCGGAACGTGTACGCGGGAGCAAAAAGCACTTACCGGAATGAGCCGCTCGGCGGCGGTACGGCTGGACCGACAGGAAGCGACACGGCCAGACCCGCGCGGATTCGATATAGCGAGAGAGGATTTATCCGGCCACGGGGGAGTGACCGGGAGACACCTCGCTGAACGGCGGTGACAGCGACGAAACGATGGGTCTCGGGGAGAATGGGATCGCGACAGCGACGGGTGCGCGGGAGACGAGTCGGGACGGGCGTGACTCGGTCGAGAATCGGGGGAGCTACTGCGGCGGGTTCTGGCTCTGGTGCTCCGGGAGGTAGACGAACATGTAGATGAGCGCGACGAGCGTGAGGATGCCGGCGAAGACGAGGTAGAACGCGACGTCGAGACTGGTGAGCGCCTCCGAGACCGTCCGCAACCGCCCCCACTGGAACGACGGCGCGAGCAGGCGGACGTAGACGATGGCCCCGAGGGTGGCGACCAGCACCCCGTCGAAGAGACTCCGCGGTTGCATGTGCTGCCCTGTCGGCATCTCGTCTGCCGACGTCTATATGTCTTTCTGCCGTCGCAGTTGGGCAGCCCATCAATGCCATTCTGCTATATCAAAGTGGAGCAGCCACAGACAGCTCAGGTGCGGGAGAGGTCGTGCGCGAGCGCCCTACCGGAGAAATTCAGCCCAACTGGTCGGCGACGATGGCGTCGGCGGCGTCGACGAAGTCCGCCTCCCGGCCGGCGGGGACCGTCGCACCCGCGGCGACGTCGTGGCCGCCGCCGTCGCCGCCGACGGCACGGGAGGCCTCGCGCATCACGGCCGAGAGGTCCAGCCCCTGTCCGACCAGTCGGGCGGTGCCGCGGGCCGAGACCTTCGTCTCCTCGTCGTTCTTGCGGGCGAAGGCGATAATCGGCCTGTCGGGGTCGACGCCCTCCACGCCGAGGGCCATCCCCGCGACGATGCCGACGATGGTCTCGCGTATCTCGTCGCCGGCGTCGAAGTACTGGACGTGGTCGGTCCGCTCGACGCCCTGGCTCTTGACCCGCTCTAAGCCCTCCGAGAGGTTCCGGCGGTGGTTCTCCAGGAGGTGGCGTGCCCGCTCCAGCGCCCCCTCCCGGTCGCCCAGGCAGACGCCCAGTCCCACGTCGGCGCGCTCGTAGCGGGCGGTGGCGTTCAAAAGCGTCGAGAACTCGCTGGCGTCGCGCAGTTCCGTCCCCTCCGGCTCGGCTTCGAGCGTGTAGGTGGTGCCGACGAGCTGGTCGACCTTCTTCGCGGGGACGCCCCGTTTGAGCGCGTGCTGGACGAGCGCGCTGGCGACGGTCTGTTGCTCGTCGTCCGAGAGGTCGACCCAGCGCCGCCAGTCCCCGCCAGCCCGGAGGTCGACGTCCAGGCCGTCCAGAAAGGAGATAGCGCCGGTCTCGTCGTTGGAGATGCCGGGGATACGCACCTCGCTGGCGTACTCCAGCAGTTTCGGGAGCGGGCGGGTCTGTTTCCCGTAGAAGGCGAGGTCGGTCCGCTCGGCGAGGACGCCGGCCTCCGCCCCTTCCTCGACGATAGCGCGGTTCGCGCCGACGAGTTCGCCGCCGACGGCCTGCATGTCGCCGACTGCGCCGACGACGGCCAGGCCCGCCAGGTCGCGATTGTCGACAGCGCCGGCCCCGCCGGCGACCGTTCCGCCGTCCGCCGCGGCCGTCTCGGCCAGCGCCCGCGCCAGGAGGTAGCTCGCGCCCGCACCCGACAGCTCGGAGGCCCCGTCGATGCCCTCCAGCAGCGGGTTCAGGTGGTACTCGGTCGCCACGTCCGCGGGCTGGTGGTGGTCGGCGATGACCGGCTCGAAATCGCCCGCCCGCTCGTGCTCGGCGATGACGTCGAGTTGCCCGCTGCCGAAGTCGGTGAACAGGACGGTGTCGTACTCGCGGGCGGCGATGCTCGCGATTTCAGTCTCGTCGAGTTGCTTCTTGAACACCGTCTCGACCGGGATCCCGGCCCGTTCCAGCGCCGTCGTGGCGATGGCGGCGCTGGTCAGTCCGTCGGCGTCGATGTGCGACGCGAGCAGTACCGCATCGGCCGCGTGCAGGCGCTGTGCGCAGGCGCGGGCCCGCTCGTCGAGGTCCGGAACCGGTCCCATCGGGGCGAGATACGCGCGTCCCGGGACTTAAACTTCCGGTCGGCCGGTCAGGATTCGAGTACGTCCACGGCCGCCCGCGCGAGTTGCGCGAAGTCCGCGTCGTCGGGGATGACGTCGACCTCGACGCCCAGCCCCTCTGCTGTTTCCTTCGTGGGTAATCCGATTGCACCGACCACGGCGTCGTTCAGACCGTCGATAGCGGCCTCGCGGACCCCGCGTTCGGCCGCGGTGTCGAGGAAGTTCTCGACGGTCAGCGACGAGGTAAAGAGGGCCGCGTCGAGCGTCCCCGCGGCGGCGCGCTCGACAGACACACCGGCACCGTCGGGGACGACCAGGCGGTACAGTACCGTCTCGTGGACGTACGCTCCGGCGGCTTCCAGCCCGTCGAGCAACACCGCAGAGCCGTGGTCACTGCGGGCGACTTCGACGCGTACGCCGTCGACATCGCTCGCGAGGCGGTCGACCAGCCCCTGCGAGGAGTACTCGTCGGGGACGACGTCGACGGCGTAGCCGTGAGCGTCGAGCGCGTCGGCCGTCGACGCGCCGATGGCACAGACCGTCGCGCCGGCCGGGTCCCACCCGGCGTCGGCGGCGAGTTCGACGCCGGTCTTGCTCGTCAGCACGACGTAGTCGGCGTCCGTCCGGGGGGACGCGCCGGTCGGTTCGACGGCCAGCATCGGGTCGGGTACCGGCGCCGCACCCAGCGATTCCAGCGTCTCGGTTGCGCGGGCCATGCGGTCGTCGTCGGGTCGGAATACGGCGATTGTTGGCTCAGTCATCAGTCGTCTCCGTGGGTGCGAGGAAGTCGACGACGCGCTCGCGGGTGCCAGCCACGTCGCCGATGATCGTCAGTGCGGGCGGTTCGATGCCGGCCCCGTCGCGGGCGTCGACGATGGTCGCGAGCGTCCCGGTCGCAATCTGCTGGCCCTCGCGGGTCGCCCGCTCGACCATCGCCACCGGCGTCTCGGGGTCCATGCCGGCCTCGACCAGCGCCGCGGTGTACTCCGGCAGGCGGGTGACGCCCATCAGGACGACGATGGTGCCGCCGCCGGCCGCCAGCGCCGCCCAGTCGACGGCCGACTCCTCCTTGTCGGGGTCCTCGTGACCAGTCACGAACGTCACCGAGGAGGCGTGGTCGCGGTGCGTGATGGGGATACCGGCCACCTCCGGGCCGGCGATGGCGGAGGTGACGCCCGGCACCACCTCGAAGGTGACGCCGTGCTCGGCGAGATACAGCATCTCCTCGCCGCCGCGCCCGAACACCGTCGGGTCGCCGCCCTTCAGCCGCACCACGTCTTTGCCTTCGTGGGCAAGTTCCGCGAGGCGCTCGTTGATGTACTGCTGTGAGGTCACCTCGCCGTGGGCGCGCTTGCCGACGTCCTCGCGTTTGTCGTCGGGAATCTCCGCGAGGATGTCCGGGCCGGGGAGTTTGTCGTGCAGGACGACGTCGGCCTCGTCGATGAGCCGGCGGGCCTTGAGCGTCAGCAGTTCCGGGTCGCCGGGACCGCTGCCGACCAGATAGACCGTGCCGTCGCTCATTGCTCGCGTTTGGCCTCGTCGGGGTCGTCGCGCCGTGCCTGTTCGATGAGGGTGGCCGCGCCCTGGTCGGCGAGGTCGGCGGCGAACTCCCGGGCGGCCTCCCTGTGGCGCTCGACGGGCAGGTCCCGCGTCGCCCCGACCTCCTCGCTGCCGTTCTCGCCGAGGACGCGCACCGTCGTCGTCACGACCTCGCCCTGCAGGCGGGCGTAGATGCCGACCGGCGCGACGCACCCGCCGCCGAGTTCGGCGAGAATCGTCCGCTCGACGGTCGTCGACACGCGCGTCCGCGGGTGGTCGAGGATACCCTGCATCGTCTCGGCCGTGTCGCCGGCGAGTGCCGTCACCGCGATGGCTCCCTGGCCGGGCGCGGACACGAACTGGGCCGGGTCCAGGTGCTCGACCTGGAGGTGGTGGAGCAGACCGCTGCGCTCTAAGCCCGCCTCGGCGAGGCAGATGGCGTCGTACTCCGTCTCCACCTCGCGTTCGAGCGCGCGGCGCTCTATCTCGGCGAGGTCGTCGAACCACTCCTCGACGGTCCGGTCGTACTGCTCTGTCTCCGCGTCCTCCCCGTCATCGTCCTCGTCGTCGCTCTCCTCGGCCTCCTCGGCGTCCAGCCGGGCGGTGTACTCGCGGGTCAGCGACGGCGCGAGCAACTTCTCGACGCGCGTGTCGACGTTCCCGCGCAGGGGCTGGACGTCGAGGTCCGGCCGCTCGGCGAGCAGTTGCGCCCGCCGGCGGAGGCTGGAGGTCCCGACGGTCGCCCCGTCGGGGAGGTCCGCCAGTTCCGTCCCGTCGGGCGTGACGAGTACGTCGTTCGGGGCCGCGCGCTCCGGGATGCCCGCGACGACGAGGTCGTCGGGCTGGTCGGTCGGCATGTCCTTCATCGAGTGGACCGCGGCGTCTACGTCGCCGTCGAGGACCTTCTCGTCGAGCGCGCGGACGAAGGCCCCGGTCGTCCCCAGCCGGTGGATGAGTTCGTCCCGGAGCTGGTCGCCCGTTGTCTCGACTTCGACGAGGTCGACCGTCAGGCGGCGCTGTTCGAGTCGCTCGCGGACGGTCCCGGCCTGCCGCAGAGCGAGGTCAGAGCCCCGCGTCGCGAGGCGTATCGTCGTGCCGCGTTCGGTCATTACCACCCCTTCGACGGGCAGGGGTGAAAAGCGCACCACTTCCGGGCTGCCCCCGGTGACCCGCTACCAGGGCTCGTCTTTCAGCCCGAGCAGGTAGGCGATAGCGTTGGTCAGCACGTGCAACAGCGGCGTCGCGACGACGACCACCGCGAGGACGGAAAGTGTGAACGTGTCGGCGAACCAGCCGGGCGCGGCGAGTGCGGTGAGCAGCAGTGCGCCCACGACGAAGTCGAGCTGGTCGACGCCGGGGAAGGGCGCGCCGCGTTCGCGGCCGGTGCGCCGTTTCAGGAAGGAGGCTCCGATGTCCCCGAGCATCGCCCCGAGCGGGAGCGCCAGCAGCGCAGCGAGTGGAAACGTCGGGAGCGAGACACCGATAACCTCGCCCACCGGGTCGCGGACGGCGTTGAGGAGGACACCGAGGGCAGCGCCGGCGACCCACCCGGCGGCGGTGCCCCGCCAGGTCTTGCCGTCGCCGAGCAGCCGCCGGCCACCCATCGTCCGCCCGCCGTCGATGGGCGGGCCGCCACCGAAGAGGACGGCGGCGTTGTTCGGCACGTACGCCGGCAGCATCGCCCAGAGGGCCGTGGCGACGACAGCGAGCAGTCCCATACCGGCGGGGTCACCCGCCCGCGTATTAACCTCGGGGATTCGCCACGACGAGGAGACCTGCCGAGCAGTCGGTTTGTGCCCGCTGGCGCGGTCGTTTCCGGACGTTCGCGCGGACCGCCAGACAGTGGCGACATGCCTTTACTCGGTGGGGCAAAAGTTGCAGGTATGTTACCCCCGCTGGCGCGCCGGTTCGTCGCCGGCGAATCCGCCGCCGCCGCCCTGGAGCACGCCCGTCGACTGGACAAGGACGGCATCGGCACCATCCTGAACCTGCTCGGCGAGCACTACCACGACCGGGCACCCGCCGACGCCGACGCCGACGCCTACTGCCGGCTGGTCGAGGACATCGGCACCACCGACCTCCGCGTCTGCCTGTCTGTCAAACCCACTCAGCTCGGGCTCTCAGTCGGCGAGGACGTGTTCCGGGAGAACCTCGCGCGGGTCGTCGAGGCGGCCACGGAGCAGGACGCCTTCGTCTGGCTGGACATGGAGGACCACACGACGACCGACGCGACGCTGGACGCCTTCGAGCACCACGCCCGCGAGCACGGCGACGTCGGCGTCTGCGTGCAGGCGAACCTGCGGCGCACGCCCGCCGACCTCGAACGGCTGGCCCCGCTGCCGGGGAAGGTCCGCCTCGTCAAGGGAGCCTACGACCCGCCGGCGTCCATCGCCATCCAGGGTCAGAAGGCGGTCGACGAGGCCTACCGCGACCTGCTGGCGTCCATGTTCGAGCACTTCGACGGCGGCGTCGCGGTCGGGAGCCACGACCCGGCGATGCTCGCGGAGGCGGCGTCGCTGCACGACCGGTACGGGACCGACTACGAGATACAGATGCTGATGGGCGTCCGGGAGGGGGCACAGCGCGAACTGGCCCGCCACCGGGAGGTCTGGCAGTACGTCCCCCACGGGAGCCGGTGGCTCTCCTACTTCTACCGCCGGCTCACCGAGAACGTCGGCACCGCGAGTTTCGCCCTGCGTGCACTGCTCTCGGGGTGAAACGAACAGACTCATAACCGTTCCCTCGTCAGAGAAACACGATGGCCACCTGGAAGCGCGACTTCGCGAGCGGGCTCATCATCCTCACCCCGGTTCTAGTGACGCTTTTCGTCGTCGTCTGGATATTCAACCAGCTCGCGGGGATTCCGATAGAGGTCGAACCCCCGGTGCTCCGGGTGGGACTGACGCTCGTCGTCTTCCTCCTGCTCGTGATGGCGGTGGGCTTTCTCATGCGGACCGCTCTCGGCGCGGTCGTCGAGAGCTCGCTCGACAGCCTCATCAACCACCTGCCCGGCCTGCGGGTGGTCTACAACGCCTCGAAGATGGCCGCCGAGACCGCGCTGTCGGGCACCGACGAACTCCAGACCCCCGTGAAGGTCGAGACCTGGAACGGGCTCCGCATGACCGCGTTCAAGACCGGCAAGCAGACCAGCGACGGCCGCGACCTCCTCTTTCTGCCGACGGCACCCAACATCACCACCGGCTTCGTCATCGAAGTCGAGTCCAACGAGTACCAGGAGACCGACGAGACCGTCGAGGAGGCCCTGACGCGCGTGCTCAGCGCGGGCTTCGGCGAGACGAGGGAGACGGCCGTCTCGGACCTGTTCGAGGACCCCGTCCGCGACGGGAACGGCGAGGTAGAGGCCGAACAGTCCGAACGCTCCTCTGGGCTGGACTGACGCCGACGGCCGCGCCGGGAGCGGTCCCCGGACGGACCGGCGACGTTCAACCTAGTTCACACTTCTGAGACGCATAACGTATTCGTTATACTTATCCGCGGAGACACCCAACTGTCAGTCATGACAGAGACGCAGCGAGCGCTCGGTCCGGACGGGCTGGCGACGCTGAAACAGCTCGCGCTGGTGGGCGCGCTCGACGGCGAGGCGAAGCTGTCGTGTTCGGCGCTGGCCGAGCGGCTCGACGCCTCGACGCAGACCGCCTCCAGACGCCTCCAGCAACTCGACAGCGGCGGATACGTCGAGCGGGACATCGTCAGCGACGGCCAGTGGGTGCAGCTCACAGACGAGGGCGAGCGGCACCTCCAGGCCGAGTACGCCGACTACCGGCGGCTGTTCGAGCGCAACAGCGGCGTCGAGCTAACCGGGACGGTCACCAGCGGCATGGGCGAGGGTCGCCACTACATCACGCTGCCGGGCTACATGGAGCAGTTCGTGGAGAAGCTCGGCTACGAGCCCTTCGCGGGCACGCTGAACATCGACCTCACCGAGGAGAGCATCCGCCGGCGCGCCCGGCTAGGTGCCATCGACCCCACCGTCATCGAGGGCTGGGAGGACGACGAGCGGACGTACGGCCCGGCCTACTGCTACCCCGCGACGCTGCACGGGGCAGGGTCGTACGGCCCGGTCCACGTCATCACGCCAGAGCGGACCCACCACGGCGACGACCACCTTGAGGTCATCGCCCCGGACCGCCTGCGAGACACGCTTGACCTCGCCGACGGCGACGAGGTGACTGTCCATGTCGAGCAGCGGTGACATGCCCCGAACGACAGACAGCGTCGGCGCTGCCGTCGACGCGTTCCGCCGCGGACAGCCGGTCTGTATCCACGACGCCGCCGACCGCGAGGGGGAGACCGACCTCGTCTACCCCGCCGGCGCGGTGACCCCCGACGCCGTCGCGCGGATGCGCAACGACGCCGGCGGCCTGGTCTGCGTCGCGCTCGGAAACGAGGTTGCCGCCGCCTTCGACCTCCCCTTCGTCCAGGAGACCATCGACCACCCCGCGGCGGCCGACCACGACCTCGCCTACGACGACCGCTCCTCCTTTTCTATCACGGTGAACCACCGCGACACCCGCACCGGCATCACCGACACCGACCGCGCGCTCACCATCACGGCGCTGGCCGACGCCGCCGCGGACCCCGCCGGCACCGACTTCGCGGGGACCTTCCGCGCGCCCGGCCACGTCCACATCCTCCGGGCAGCACCGAACCTGCTCGCCGACCGGCAGGGCCACACAGAACTCGGCATCGCCCTCGCCGAGGCAGCCGAGCTGCCTCCCGCCGCCGTCGTCTGCGAGATGCTCGACGACGAGACCGGCGAGGCGCTCCCGCCGGCGGCCGCCCGCGCCTACGCCGAGCGCGCGGACATCCCCTACGTCGAGGGGGCGGAACTGCTCGACCGGTTCGACTGAGCCGGCCTCTCGGCGTGGCGCGGGACCGTCAAGACTCTTAACCGTGGCCACAGATTGTCGGGTATGGCACACGCGACGGACGCCCCGCTCGGGGCGCAGACGCGGACGCACGGCCGGAGGTGGCGGCGATGAGCGAGCGACCCGAGATGTACGAGGGCGTCGACACCATCTGGATGGACGGCGAGTTCGTCGACTTCGAGGACGCACAGACGCACGTGCTGACCCACGGCCTCCACTACGGGACGGGCGTCTTCGAGGGCGTGCGCTGTTACGACACCGCCGACGGCCCCGCAATCTTCCGCTGGGAGGAGCACCTGGAGCGGTTCTACCAGTCCGCAAAGCCCTACGACATGGAGATTCCCTTCGAGCCCGAGGAAATTTCCGAGGCCACGGTGGAACTCATCCGCCGGGAGGAACTGGACTCCTGTTACATCCGCCCTGTCGCTTTCTACGGCTACGGCCCGCTCGGACTGAACCCCGGGAACTCCCCGGTGCAGGTCGCCATCGCCGTCTGGCCGTGGGGCGCGTACCTCGGCGAGGAGGCCCTGGAGGAGGGCGTCGACGTCGCCGTCTCCTCGTGGCGCAAGCACGCCTCCAGCCAGATTCCCACGAACGCGAAGACGACCGGCGCGTACGTCAACAGCGTGCTGGCGAGCTTAGAGGCCAAGGGCAACGGGTACACCGAGGCCATCGTCCTCAACAAGGAGGGCAACGTCGCCGAGGGGCCGGGCGAGAACATCTTCCTGGTCCGGGACGGCGAACTCTACACGACGGGGCTCGCGGAGTCCATCCTCGACGGCATCACCCGCCAGTCGGTCGTCGACATCGCCGAGGACCTCGGCTACACGGTCCACGACGACGCCACCATCTCGCGGGGTGAACTCTACACCGCGGACGAACTGTTCTTCACCGGCACCGCCGCGGAGGTCACGCCCATCCGGTCCGTCGACGACAACGAAATCGGCGCGGGGACGAAGGGACCGGTCACCGACGAGATTCAGACGACCTTCTTCGACATCCTCGACGACCCGCCGGCGGCCTACGAGGACTGGTTCCACCCGGTGTAGGTCAGTCCTCGTCGCCGGCGACGTCGGCCCGTCCCCAGTCGCGCTCGATGGGGGTCTCGCTGACCTCGATGCGCTCGCGGAGGTACGCGGCCGCCTCGTCGAGCGTCCCCTCGTCGGTCGCGATGAGTTTCAGCCGGTTGTGTCTGGCCTCGCGGTCGGGATAGCAGCCGACGGTGACGTCGAAGGACTCCGCGACGCCCTCCAGCGTCGAGACGATGTTCGCCTCGGGTTCCTCCGTGTAGAGGAACTTCGAGACGGCGTCGCCGGCGAACTCCCCGGCTATCTCGCCGAACATCGCCTTCAGCTCCCGGGGGATGCCCGGCATGACGTAGACGTTCTCGACGACACAGCCGGGCGACAGCCCCTGCGGGTTGAGCAGCGGCCGGGACCCGGCGGGGATGGTCGCCTCCGCCTCGGCGTCGACGTCTAGGTCCGGCACGGCGTCCCCGAGGTTGTCTAGGCGTTCCTCGACGGCCGAGAGCGCTTGCTCGCTGACCACCAGGTCGCGGTCGAAGGTGTCGGCGACGGCGTCGACGGTCACGTCGTCGGGCGTCCCGCCGAGTCCTCCCGTGACGATGACGGCGTCGAAGGCGTCGCTGTACGCCCGGACGCGCTCGGCGATGAGCGACCGGTCGTCCGGGATGGTGAGGATTCGCGTGACGGTGACGCCGCGCTCGGTGAGACGTTCGGCCAGCCAGGCGGCGTTGGTGTTCACCGTGTCCCCGGCGAGCAGTTCGTCACCGATGGTCAGCAAGGCGACCTGCATCTACGGTATCCATGCGGTGGGTTCGCAATAGCCGTTTCGTCCGTTGCCACCGTCCGGGAGGGACAGGGACACCCTCGTCCGCGCGTCGGGAGAGACGACCGGCGCTTCCGGGTGTCGGCCGTGTCGCCGGCGGGGAGCGTCAGTACCTGTAGAGCGAGACCACGAAGGGGAGTTTGCCGTACATCCAGACCGCCAGCGGCAGGCCGACTATCGACAGGGACGCCAGGTACGCCAGTCCCAGCCAGACCCCGCTGGCCCACCAGCCCACGAACAGGAAGTACACCGCTCGCAGGAGAAGCGAGCGCTGCGGTCGGCTGGACTCGGTAATCCGCCCGGTGGCGTCTGCAGTCACGTCTATCGGGCGACGCTTCAGCGAGAGCACCAGCGGCACCCGGTTGATGAGTTTGATGCCCAGCGGTATCCCGACGATGGTGAGGTTCAGCAGCCACGCGACGCCGAGCCAGATGCCCGTCGCCCACCAGCCGACGATGAGGAAGTACACCGCACGCACGAGAAGCGACGGGCTGGTCCCGCGGCGTTCGGTGGCGGTGGTTCCGTTCGGCTGTCCAGCAGTCGTGTCCATATCCGAGGGGAGGTGACGGAGGCGTATCCATCTGCTGGCCCGCGAGGGCTGGACATTTCCGTCTGCCACCCGAGGGAGGAAACGATGGTCACAAACGAGAGTTCGACCTTCGACATCGGCGACGAGACGGTCCACCGCCTGGGCTACGGCGCGATGCGCATCACCGGCGAGAACATCATCGGCCGGCCGGACGACGAGGACGAGGCCCGCCAGGTGCTGCGCCGGGCGGTCGACATCGGCGTCGACTTCGTCGACACCGCCGACTCCTACGGCCCCGGCGTCAGCGAACGGCTCATCCGCGAGTCCGGTATCACCGAGGACGCACTCGTGGCGACCAAAGCCGGCCTGCTTCGCAACAGCGACGGCGACTGGCTCCGCCACGGCGACCCCGACTACGTCCGCAATCAGGCGCTGGTCAGCCGCGACCGCCTCGGCGTCGACAGCATCGACCTCCTCCAGTACCACGCCCCCGACGAGGACGTCCCCTACGAGGACACCATCACCGCCTTCGCGGAACTGAAAGACGAGGGCATCGTCGACAACGTCGGGGTCTCGAACGTCGACGTCGACCACCTGGAGACGGCCCGCGACCACGTCGACGTCGTCACCGTCCAGAACCAGTACAACGTCGGCAACCGCGAGCACGAGGACGTTCTGCAAGCCTGCGAGGAGTACGGCATCGGCTTCATGCCCTACTTCCCGGTCGGCGCGGGCGACCTGGGGTCGGTCGGCAACGCCCTCGACGACGCCGCTGCCGCCCACGACGCCACCCGCTATCAGATTGCGCTGGCGTGGTTGCTGGCCCACTCGGACGTGACGCTCCCGATTCCGGGCACGTCGAGCATCGACCACCTGGAGGAGAACGTCGCCGCCAGCGGCATCGAACTCACAGACGACGAGTACGCGCGCCTGACCGACCACTGAGGCGACCGGGCGTCAGTCCGCCAGGTAGCGGTACTTCGCCCGCTGGATGCGGTCGGAGAGACGGAACGTCGTCCAGATGGTGACCGTCAGCGAGACCATCGAGACGGTGACGAGCCAGCCGCTTCCGAACGTCGTCTGGTAGCCCGCGAGCGGGAGCACGGTGACGACGCCGAACTTCAGCAGGAAGAAGGAGCCGACGAACAGCAGACAGAAAAACAGCACGACAGCGACTGCACCGACCGACTCGACGAGCCGGTATCGCCGGCGCTCGCTGTCGTAGTCGTCGCCGCCCGGAATCGGGAGCCAGCTCATGTGGGTACTGGTAGCAAATGTGGGTGGCCGCCTTTACTGTTTTGCGTCCGGGCCGACGCGGCGAGCGGCACGGTCGTCCAGGCCCTAGACCAGGAAGTCGAGCAGAAGGTCGGTGACGTGGTCGGGGGCGTCGGCCTGGACCCAGTGGCTTGCGTCCGGGATGCGCTCGATGCGACAGTCCGGGACGTACGCCGCGATGTCGTCGAGCAGTTCGGTGCCGAGCGCCCGGTCCTGCTCGCCCCAGACGACCAGCGTCGGCACGTCGACGGTGCGCCGGGGCGTCTCCTGTCCGGGGACCAGCGAACGGAGCTGGCTGGCGGCGTTCTCCCGGACGGCCGCCCGGTAGTAGTTGATGGGGCCGGTCAGCGAGTCCGAGCGGGCCATGGCGTCCTTGTACCGCCGGACCTCCGCGTCGGTGAAGGCGTCGGGGTGGACGGTGTCGGTGAGCATCTCGCCGGCGACGCGGAAGTCGTCGCGCCCGAGAATCCCCTCGGGCACCCAGGGGAGCTGGAAGAGGAAGACGTACCACGAGCGAAGCAGTTGTCGCGGCGACCGCAGCAGCGCCTCCTTGTAGACCTCGGGGTGCGGGGAGTTCAGGACGACGAGCTGGCTGACGACGTCGGGGTCGCGGATGGCGAGTTCCCAGGCGACGCCGCCACCCCAGTCGTGGCCGACGACTGCCGCCTGTGCGTAGCCCAGGTGCTCGACCAGCCCGCGGACGTCGCCGACGAGGTGCTCCATGGCGTAGCTGTCGACGCCCGAGGGCTGCGAGGAGCGGTTGTACCCCCGCAGGTCCGGTGCGACGACGCGGTAGCCGGCCGCGGCGAGGGGGTCCAGCTGGTGGCGCCAGGCGTACCAGAACTCCGGGAAGCCGTGCAGGAGGACGACCAGCGGCGCGTCGCCGGTCGGGTGGTCGACCGCGTCCGGGTCGGGGTCGACGGTGACGTAGTGGAGGTCGACGCCGTTGACCCGCGCCGTCTCGTGTCGCCAGGTCTCCGGGTCCTCGGGGTGGCCGGGCGTGTCGACAGCGCCGGTGTCGGCCCCCATCTCAGAACTCCCGGAGTGCGGCGAGGCGGTCCTGTGCGCCGCCCTCGGCGATGGCGCTCTGTGCGAGGCCCAGCCCGTCGCCGATGGAGTCGGCGTCGCCGCCGGCGTAGATGCGGACGGCGGCGTTGAGCGCGACGGCGTCGGCGAAGTGGTCGCGGCGCTCGCCCGTGAGGACCTCCTCGGTGATGGCCGCGGAGTCGGCGGCGACGTCGTCGACGGCCAGGTCCTCGCGCTCGAAGTCCATGCCGTACTCGGCGGTCTCTATCTCGTAGTCGGCAAAGTCGCCGTCGTACTCCGCGACGACGGTCGTGCCGGGGCGGATGTCGTCGTACCCCTCCAGCCCCTGGAACATGATGACGCGGGAGACGTCCTGTGACTCCATCTCGCCAAAGGTGTCGACGATGCGCTTCGCGAAGGCGAGGTGGTAGAAACTGCCGAGGTGGACGTCGGCGTCGGCGGGATTCGCCAGCGTCTCGATGGTGTTGACGAAGGTGCGGACGCCCATCTCCGCACGGCGGTCGTACAGTGCGTCGACGCCGGGGTTGAAGTTGGGCTGGTAGTAGAAGCCGAAGCCGGTCTCGTCGACCATGGCTGCGCTCTCCTCGGGAGTGAGGTCCGTCCGCACGCCGAGTTCGTCCAGAACGTGCCTGTAGGCCGTGGCTTCCTGGGTCGGGACGCGGTCGCCGGAGTGGGTGACGACGGGGGTTCCAGCGGCGGCGGCGACGAGGCCCGCGGCGACGCCGAGCAGGGCGGAGGTGTGCTTGCCGTCGTAGTTGGCGCCGCAGTCGACCGGGTCGCAGTCGGGCGCTGCGGTCTCGACGCTGCGCTCGCGCATCACGTCGGTGAAGGCGGCGAGTTCGGTCGGCGTGTTGCGCTTCCAGCGGTTGGCGAGCCAGAACGCGCCGAGGGTGGTCTCGGCGGGGTCGCCGGCGAGGATGCGCTCGAAGGCCTCGCGGGCCTGCGGGCGCGTCATGTCGTCGGCGGACTTGTGTCCCGAGCCGACGACCTCTGTCATGAGCCGCCGGAGAGGCCAGTCGCCGGCGCGCTCGCTCGGGTCGTGCATACCCGCGATAGGGGCAGTTCGGCCTAAAGACTCCCGCTTCGAATCGGCCCGCAGACTCATGTACCAGGGATGCGAAAGGTGGACCGAATGCAACGCACGTTGAGGTGGCGCGCGCGCCGGAAACGGGGCAACCCGGAAACCTTTTGCTCCCCGTGGGGCCTAGGGTCTGAAGAATGAGTGGGACGGAGCCCGCGGCGGTACTCGTCGTTGACGACGAGCCGGACGTTGCCGACGCCTACGCTGCCCAGTTGAAAGGGGAATACGCCGTCACGACGGCCTACAGCGGGCAGGCGGCCCTGGACACGCTCGACGACGCCGTGGACGTCGTGTTGCTCGACCGTCGGATGCCGGGCATCTCGGGCGACGAGGTCCTCGACCACATCCGCGACCGCGGACTCGACTGCCGCGTGGCGATGGTGACCGCCGTCGACCCCGACTTCGACATCATCGAGATGCCCTTCGACGACTACGTCATCAAACCGGTCTCCCGGGACGACCTCTTCAAGACCATCGAGCGGCTGCTGACCACCGCCGACTACGAGTCCAAACTCCGGAAGTACTACGCGCTGACGGCCAAGCACGCCACCCTGCTCTCGAACAAGCCCGAGTCCGAACTGGCCGAGAGCGAGGAGTTCGCCGACCTCGAAGCGCGGATGAACGACCTGCAGGACGGGCTCGACGACACCATCTCCGAGTTCGACGACGACGACTTCGTGGCCGCGTTCCGCGACCTCGACGACCCGACCACGCCCGGGCCGGTCGACGAGTGAGGTTCGCGAGCCGCGAGATTTCCTTTCGGATTCGCTGTCTCTCCTACCGTAAACACTAACCGACAATCTCCCGTAAGGATTGGCGATGAGTCAGCAACTCCCGGACGTTCAGGCATCCAGTCCGGACGTGGCTGTCGGCCTCAATCACGTCGGCGTCACAGGTGTCGAAAAGCTCGTGAAGGTGGACCGCGCGGAGAAGCGGCCCCTCATCTTCATGGCGGAGTTCGAGGTCTTCGTCGACCTGCCCGCCTGGCGCAAAGGCGCTGACATGAGCCGGAACATGGAGGTCATCGACGAGACCCTGGAGGCCGCGGTGAGCAAGTCGACCTACCGCATCGAGGACGTCTGCGGCGACGCCGCCGAGCGCCTGCTGGAGAAACACGACTACACCACCAGCGCCGAGGTCCGCATGGAAGCGGAGTACGTCACCCGCGAGGAGACCCCCGCGTCGGGGATGCAGACCCAGAGCACGGCCGACATCATCGCCTCGGCGACGGCGAGCGAGGACGGAACCCGGGAGGAGATCGGCGCCCGCGTCACCGGCATGACGGTCTGTCCCTGCTCGCAGGGCATGTCCGCCTCCCGCGCCCGCGAGACGCTGCGCGGCCTCGACGTCGACGACGAGACCATCGAGCAGTTCCTCACGGAGGTCCCCCAGGCCGGCCACTCACAGCGCGGCCACGCCACGCTGACAGTCGAGAGCGAGGGCGCGCCGGAGGTCGACCTCAACGAACTCATCGAGGTGGCCCGCGACTCGATGAGCGCCCGCATCTACAACCTCGCCAAGCGGCCCGACGAGGACCACATGACCTACGAGGCCCACGCCGACGCGAAGTTCGTCGAGGACTGCGTCCGCGCCATGGCCGAGGGCGTCGTCGAGCACTTCCCCGACCTGCCCGACGACGCGGTCGTGACGATGAAGCAGTCCAACGACGAGTCCATCCACCAGCACAACGCCCACGCCGAGCGGGTCGCCCACTTCGGCGACCTTCGGGGAGAAGTCAACGGGCAGTAGCGGCCGCGTCGCAGCCGTTCTCCGAACAGTTTTCGAACGGCGGGCACACGCCGTGTTTCCACACGACATCCGGCCGATAGCGACGAGGCCGGCCTACGCCGGTTCCGTGCTCTCCTCGGCGGCCTCTGTCTCCTCGATTTGCGTGGCCTCCGCGGCGGCCTGCCGGCGGTTGCGCACGACGAGGACGACGAAGATGAGAAGCCCGATGCCACGCAGCGTCAGGTCGAGGATGAGTCCCTCGACACTGACCGAGACGCCGACTAATCCGAGGAGGTCGAAGACGCTGGTCGAGAGCAGGCGCGGGGCCATGAGCAGGAGCGCGCTGAGAGCGAAGCCGGTGCGCTCCAGCCGGGTGACGCTCGTATAGAGCGTCCCGATGACAGTCGCGCCGAGCGCGATGACGCCGAGGAAGACGCCCACGACCGGGACCAGAATCTCGGGGATAGAGTAGGAGAGTTCGGCGAGGTCGCCGAAGTTGACGACGCGGTACCGCTCGCGCAGAGGGAGATCCGCGGCGTTTGCCTTCTGCCGCAGCAGGACGATCCCCGGCGCGAGCACGAAGGCGAAGGGGACGATAGCCTTGTTCAGTGACAGCGAGAAGGCCTTCACGCCCGTCTCGAAGGGGTCGGACTTCGCGACGCCGCTGGCGGCGTAGGCCGCGACCGCGACCGGCGGCGTGATGTCCGCGATGACGCCGAAGTAGAGGATAAAGAGGTGTGCGGCGAGTTCCGGGATGCCGAACCGCACGAGTGGCGTGGCGAGCATCGAGATGAGGATGATGTAGGTGACCGTCGTCGGCATCCCCATCCCGAGGATGATGCTGGCGATGGCAGTCACCACGAGCATGACGACGATGGACCCGCCGGAGAGGTCCAGCAGTAGGGACGTAAGGTTCGGCCCCAGCCCGGAGACGCTGATGACGCCGGGGATGATGCCGGCGGCGGCGACGGCGACGACGACCGGCACCGCGGTCCGCGCGCCCTCGTCCATCGACTTCACGACGAACGTGCCCAGGCGGAACAGCTGGTTCTCGCCGAGGTTGCGCCCGGTCTTCTCCCCGGCGGCCTCGGCCGCGTCCTGGACCGTGGGGTTCAGTTCGAGGAACTCCGCCTGCACGCCCGGTCTGGCCACGAGTGTGATGGCGCTGGCCGCCATCGCGTACCAGCCGATGCGGGAGAGTACGATGTCGACGGCCTGGCCGAACGGAACTCCCGCTCCGCCAGCGCCGGTCAGTGCCCCGGTGACGGCGACGCCGAAGAGGACGTGACTGAGGAGTTCGGCACCCACGATTACTGCGGACACGCCGAAGAGAACCCCCCGGGTCTCCTTGCTGTACGCCGAGACGAACGCGATGAGCGCGGTGAGCGCGACCAGCGTGAACCACGCCGACCGCGAGACCGACAGGCGCTCGATGATGAGGT
Source organism: Salinibaculum sp. SYNS191 (assembly GCF_037338445.1). NCBI lineage: Archaea > Methanobacteriati > Methanobacteriota > Halobacteria > Halobacteriales > Haloarculaceae > Salinibaculum > Salinibaculum marinum. Next base: position 2,691,347 of record NZ_CP147838.1, on the reverse strand, counting down.
AATAGAGTAGCAGGAAGATGGGGACCAGATAGAACCACCCGCGTTTCATGTGCTCGCGAAGCGGGACCATCTCGACGTCCGTGAGGCCGCCGATATTCTCCTGGGTCGCCTTGAGGTGGACCATCACCCAGACGCCGAAGAAGAAGACGACGGCTGGGATGGTCGCGAGGATGATGATGTCGCGAAACGGCGTGGCCGTGTACTGCACCATCAGGAAGGCTGCGGCACCCATCACGGGCGGGAGAATCTGGCCGCCCGAGGACGCCGACGACTCGACGGCCCCGGAGAACTCTGGCGAGTAGCCCGACCGCTTCATCAGCGGAATCGTGAACGCGCCGGTCGTCACGGTGTTTGCGATCGAGGATCCGGAGATGGTTCCCATGAAGCCGCTGGCGAGGATGCTGGCCTTCGCGGGGCCGCCCTTGCGCTTGCCCGTGGCCGCGTACGCGAGGTCGATGAACCACTGGCCGGCGCCGCTCATCTCCAGGAACGCCCCAAAGAGGATGAAGATGTAGATGAACTGCACCGAGACGGTGACCGGAATACCGAACACCCCGTTCTCGGTGTTGTACCAGAGGTTCTGAACGATATCGGGCCAGGTGAGTTCCGGAATCGCGAGCACGCCGAGAAACGGCGTGTTCCCGCTGATGAGGTAGCCCCAGCGAGCGTAGACGATGAAGGACGCGACGATTATCATCAGGGGTAGACCGAGCGTCCGCCGGGTCGCTTCGAGGACGAGCAGGACGCCCAGCACGCCCATGATGAAGGCGTAGGAGTACTCGTTGAGGATGGGGATGCTGCCGAAGATGGCGTCGGCGAAGGGGACGCCGAGTTCGGCCAGAATTTCCGGGAACGTGCGGCCCGCTTCCAGCCCGAACACGCGCATTCTCTGGATTTCCGGGAAGTCGGTCAGGAAGTACAGTGCCGACAGTCCTGCGACGACCATGCAGACGATGTCGAACGGCGTGACGCGGCTGCGGTCGGGGTCGAGAATCAGCCAGCGGAAGAACCCGCGAACGGCGTCGGCAACCCGCGTGACCGGGTTAGCGTCGCCGAAGCGGGCCGAGATGGCCGGGACGATACGTCCCAGATTCCGGACGACGAAGCCGTTACCCATGCTCGCCGGGAACATCAGGAACGTGAGCACGAGCGCGAACGCGACGTGGATGGCGTTAGCCTGGAGCAACTGGAGCGATATCGTCCACTGGCCGACGAAGGGAACCCAGACCGAAGATGTGAAACTCTTCGCGGCGAGCCACATCTGGAACAGCGAAAACGAGATGCCGATGATCGCGACGGCGAGGGCCGCCAGTCCCTTCAGCGAGCGTCTGCGCTCGATTTCCTCGATGAGTTCCTCGGCCTCCTCTCTCGATATCTCTTCGTCCGAACCGTCGTCCGGGGTCTCGGGTTGGTCGTTGGTGCTCATGTGAATAGATCTATCAGAGATCGACGTTCGATGTGAATACGGACACCACTGGCATTCGTTGCTGCAACCAAGTCATAGCTATGGTTACCGACAGTAAGTGTATGTCCGGCAATACGTCCGGGCGAGACGGACAGAGACTGGAGTTCAACGATGGGTTCCGGCGGGTCGTAGACGAGCGTGCCGTTGACGTTCGTGACGTTCACCCGGGCCGGGAGCCCCCAGCCGTACGATTCGAACTCCATCCGGGTGTTCACGAGCGTCTGTCCCTCGATGCGGTACTCGTCGTACACCGGGGTCTTCTCGACGCTGTGCATGTACCGGAGTCCGACGATGGTACCGTTCTCGACGGATTCCGTGATGTATTGTTCACCGGTCTCGGTGTCCTCGACGACCAGGACCGATTCGGCCGGAGCCACGGCGACGAACGCGATGAGTACGACTCCAAGCGCTACGAGGAACGGAACAGCGCGTGCGAGTGTTCGTTTCATCCGGTGTGTGCGCGATAGTCAGAAACGGGGTGAGCCGCCGGTGCTTACGCGTCGAAGTAACTCGCCGCACCGGGGTGGAGCTCGATTGACATGCCGTCCTGGGCGCTGTCCACACTGATGAAGTCGGTCTTGATGCTGAGGTCACCGAGGTTGTCGAAGATAGCCGCCGTGACAGTCTCGACGGTGTCTTCGGGCACTTCGGAGCTGGTCGCGATCATCGCCTGGACCGACACCGTCTCGACGTCCTCTTCGACGCCCGAGTAGGTCCCACCGGGGATGGTGTCGTCGGCGAACCAGGAGGCCGCGTCCTTGACCGCCTCGCGGTTATCACCTTCGATGGGGACGATGACGAGGTCCTGCGTGTTCGCGAGGTCCTCGATAGCACCGACCGGCCAGCCACCGACGACGAACGCGGCGTCGATGTCGCCGTTGGCTAGCTGTTCCGACGCCTGCGAGAAGCCGGCGTTTTGCTCGTTGTAGTCGGTGATGCCGATCGCTTCGAGAATCTGGTTGGCGTTGACCTGCGTCCCCGACCCGAGGTCGCCGGTGTTGATCGTCGCGCCGCTCAGGTCGTCGACGGACGTGATACCGGTACCTGCGAGCGTGACGAGCGTAATCGTCTCGGGGTACAGCGTCGCGACACCCCGGAGACTCTCGATGGGGTTGTCCTGGAACGCGTCGATACCCGTCCCGTTCTTCGCGAAGAACGCGATGTCGTTCTGGATGAGCGCGAAGTCGGCCGACCCGCTTGCGAGACTGCCGACGTTCTCGACGCTCGCACCCGTGGACCGAACGTTCAGCGTAAAGTCCGTGTTCGCCTCGACGATCGTCTTGACCTCGTTCGAGAGCGGGAAGTAGGTCCCGCCGGTGCCGCCGGCGTCCCAGGTGAGACGGCTTTCAGTTCCACCGTCTCCGCCGTCTCCGCCGTCTCCACCGTCGCCACCATCCCCGCCGTCGCCGCCGTCTCCGCCGTCTTCACCGTCGCCACCGTCGCCCCCACAGCCTGCGAGCGCTGTGACCCCGGTCAATCCAGCCAGTTCAATAAATCGTCGTCTGGTGTGTTTGGGTGACATACATTATGGTAAATAGGGGACTTGGCTTATACGTCTGCCTGTTTATTTCGTGTTCGGTATCCAGAATGTAGGAGAATAACTGCAGGAAGTGGGAGCTTCACAGGGTGTAAAAATATACTGCGAAGTGGGAACGGACTGGGGACAACGGATATTATTTGATAGATGATGGGAGGGGTAAGTTGCTACCAGTGGAGACACTTCCGGCAACAATTGACGGCCGCCGGACTCCCGTCGTGGGCCGTCCGGCGCGCTCAGAGCTTCAGCGGTGCGGCGTCCTCCCAGCGGGGCTGGAACATCCCCGCGACGTCGCCGGCGAAGTCGGAGTCCTTCAGGTCGATGACGGCGAAGGTCCCGCCGGCGTCCAGCGGATGCGGCACCTCGATGCAGACCTCGACGTGGTCGATGAGTTCGAAGGTGCCGGTGACGTTCTGGCTGGTCCGGACGTTGAACGACTCGTCATCCTGGAGGTAGGAGCGGTAGCGCTCGCCGACGCTGCGGGGCAGCGAGTCGACGAGTTCCGGGCGCATCAGAATCGAGACGTCGACGCCGCGGTCCAGCGCCCGCTCCAGTTCGTCGAGGATGTGTTCGCCCATCTCCTCTAGGTTGAGTTGCTGGCTCGGCGCGCCCGCCACCATCGCGATGTGGTCGTCGGCGGTGGTCAGTCGCTCGATGAGCAGGTCGCCGGCCTCCGTCGGCCCGATTGCCGCCGTCCAGAACGGTTCGTCGACGGGATCGGTCGGTTCGAGTTGCTCGCCGAGTTCGTCGACGATCTCCTCGTACTGCTCGGCCTGTTCGTCCAGTTCGCGCTTCTTGTCGGCGAGCAACCTGTCGAGCGCGGTGTCTGGCTCGACGGCGACGTACTTCTTCGGTCGGCTCGCGGTCTGGCTGCGCACCAGGCTGTGCGTCTCCAGACTGTTGAGCACGTCGTAGATGCGACCCATCGGGACGTCGCTCGCGCGGGACAACTCTTTTGCAGTTGTCGGCCCCGTCTCCAGCAACGACCGATACGCCCGAGACTCGTACTCGGACAGCCCCAAATCCCTCAGACTTGCCATCGTGCTGGCACCTCGTGGTGCGAAGGTAAAAACTCTCCGTGTGTTTACCCGCGGTCCTCGGTGAGCACGGCCTCCAGGCCCGCCGGGCTGTCCGCGGTGCCCTCGACCGTGCCGTCGGTGACGACGCGGGCCTCGCCCCGGCAATCGGCGTCGGGGACGACGACCGACTCGTGGTCGGCCAGTCGCAGCGCCGCGCGGTGGAGGTCGCTGCCCGCCGGCGCGCCCACCTCGATGACCGACGGCGAGAGCAGGCGCGCGGCCGTGCTGGCGAAGTGAGCCACCTCGACGCCCATCCGCTCGGCGGCCGCCCCGAAGGCCGCGACAGCGTCGTGGGCGACCTCGCGATAGCGGTCATCGCCGGTCAGAAGCGACAGCGAGAGAAGTGCGTCGGCCAGTTCGACGCTCGTGTCCAGCGGATACAGCGGCCGGTCGAGCAGTCCCGGTCCCTCTGTCGGGCCGTCGCGGAACGCGCCGCTGTCGTCGCGGAGATGCTCGATGGTCCAGTCGGCTATCTCGCGGGCGGGGCCGGGTTCGCCCTGGACCTGCCAGGACGTGGTGAGCGCGCCGAGCACGCGCGCCTGGTCGGTGAGCAGCCCCGACGGCCCCGTCTCCGTCCCGGTGTCGTAGTGGGTGACCTCGCCGCCGTCGACCAGCGTGTCGACCACGTGCTCGCGTGCGCGCTCGGCGTAGCGCAGCGCGCGCTCGTCGTCCGTGTACGCGGCGAAGGTCAGCAGGCCGTCGATGGCCAGGCCGTTCCGGTCGGCGAAGACCGTCCCGTCGACGGGCGGCGCGTCGGCCTGCTCGCGGTCGGTCGGTTCGAGCGTGTAGTACTCGGGGTCGCCCCCCTGACTGGCCGCGAAGGCGTCGCCGGTCCAGCAGTCGGTGGTGAGATACTCGACGGTCTGGGCGGCGCTGTCGCGGTAGGTCTCGTCACCCGTGTAACGGTAGCCGTGGGCGAACGCCCGGACGAGCGCGCCGTTCTCGTCGGTGAGTTTCTCCCGGACCGCGCTACCCCAGTTGCGGTTCGTGGCGTAGCGGTAGAAGCCGCCGTCGTAGGTGTCCAGCAGGTGCGTCTGGACGGCGTCGAGCGTGCGCGTCGCCTGGTCGCGCGCCCGGACGAGCGCGAACTCGATGGTCCGCGGGAGCGGGAACTTCACGTCGCTGCCCCACCCGCCGAACTCGTCGTCGTACGCGGCCAGCAGTTGCTCGACCATGTGCTCCTCGATTCGCGGGGTGACCTCGCCGCCGGTCGGCGCGGCGTTTCGCAGCGCCCGCGGGACGGAGCCAGCGTCCTCGCCCTTGCCGTCCCAGGTCTTGCGCACGCTGTCGAGAATGCCCCGGAAGCCGTCGACGGCGAGGAAGGTCGCACCGGTGAGTACCGTCCCCTCCGGCGTCAGGAAGACCGTCGAGGGGAACCCGCCCATGTTGTACCGCTCCCGCACGCGCGGGCGGCGGTCGGCGTCGGCGCGAACGGGGACGAAGCCGTCGTTGACGTTCGCCGCGACGCGCGGCTCGCTGTAGGTCGCCGCGTCCATGGCCTTGCTGTCGCCCGACCACGGCGTGACCAGCGACAGCAACACGGGCTTGCCGGTCCGACGGGCCTCCTCGAAGGCCTCGGGCCCCCACTCTCGCCACTCGACTTTCGTGGCGTCGTCGTCTGTCATACCCCCGCTTCGGGTGCGCCGCGGTAAGAACGCTTGCACTTTCGGTGTTCGGACGAGTCGAATGGTGAACGACGAGAGGCACGAGAACCTGTTGAGTGGTCACGAAGCCGCCGCCTCCGACATCTGCTTTTTCGGACCAACAACTGACGGGTGCGCTCTGGAAAACGAGTCTCTCCACGAGAGGGGGACGTCGTCTGCATCTCGGATTGCTGGACCCCGTGGGAGTTCACAGCCTGACGTGTGAGAAACCCCCGGGAGTGGTTTTGGACTGTCATATGTGAGGGATACGTCGCGTTTCGAATTGAGATGTCCGCGGGGCAGATACGACGAACGAGTGTAGATTCTGTGCTGTATGTACACTGGCTGGTTGCGTCGGTCTATGCATCGCACGATCGCGGACTCGCGCCGTTCTCTTCGAGGTCAAGAAGACGGTCGAGGGGAATCCACCCACGTTGGCCACCAACGAGCGAATCGACAGCCAGAGCGAGGCATTTCTGAAACCTCCGACCCGTGGAAGTGTCTCCGCCCCCCGGAAGACCCCGGTGAATGTATGTTGATTTATAACCCTTTAAATTCCAGGCTTTGTATCTATGAAGTAAATAATTTCATCTCTTGATGCTATACACAAATATACTCCAATAATTAAAAGAATATCTACGAAGAGTATATATCCTCTTGTTCACTCTTACTCACATGATTTATCCGGATACACCAAGTGCGGGGCGGAGACGGGATATTGTCCCTCTCGTTGTGGCTATCGTCGTCGTCTCCTCCATTGCCCCGTTCGTCGTGTTTCCTGCCGCAGGTGTCGAACCAGTCGTTTCGGTCGACGCCTGCGGCCCCATCGACGATCCCGGAGTGTACCAACTCACCGGCGACATCACGGTCTCCGGCGAGACGGACTGTCTCGTCGTCACGGCCGATGGAGTCACGATCGACGGGGGCGGGTACGCCATCACCGCCACGGACTCCTCGCGTACCGCCGGAATGGATATCGGAGCCGTCGCCAACATCACCGTCCAGAATCTCGTTCTTCGGGGATGGAACCGGGGGATTGACGCAGTTGGGACGACCCGTCTCACCGTCGACAATGTGACCATCCTGGACGGGGCACGTGGCGTCTCCGGCTTCTCGCTGACCGACGCAGTCGTTCGTGACAGCGTCTTCGCAGGGACGACCGACGATGGCCTGTTCCTGCAAGGTGACGGAACCACCGTCGAGGACTCTATCGCACGCAACAACCTCGGCCCGGGCATCACCGTCGACGGCGACAGCATCGTTGTCAGGCGAAACCAGGCGGTCGACAACGGTGGCAGAGGGTTCATCCTCCGGACCGACAGCGGCGGCACGCTCACCGCCGTCTCCAACACTGCCAGCCGAAACGGAGGAGACGGATTCGCAATCAGCCGGGCCGGCACGGACAGCGTCGTCACCGACAACGTCGCCACCGAGAACGGCAACCGCGACGACCGCGGTCTCTCCCGCGGCATGGACGTCCGGGGTACCCGGACGATCGTCGAGCGGAACGTCGTCCGCGACAACGTCGAGTGGGGTCTCTACATCGGCGGGTCGGAGACCTACGTCGCCAACAACACGGTCTCCGGAAACCTGGTTGGCATCGTTGCGGCGGGCCGCGACGGCACCGTCTCGACGAACGACATCACGGACAACACCAACCACGGAATCGCCCTCCGCGGCGATGGCTCGACGTTCGTCGGGAACGTCGTTTCAAGGAGCGGTCAGTACGGCGTCCTCCTCGACACGCAACGGAGCAGTCCGTCCGGAAACGTCTTCACAGAGAACACCTTCCGCAACCGCGTCAACGCGGGCTTCAACGACGACCCGGTCGACGGCAACACCTGGAACGGCTCGGTGGGCGACACGGCGTCCGACGGCAACTACTGGGGTCGCCCCGTCGAATCGAACTCCGATGGGTTCTCGGACCGGTTCGCCGACGACGACGCCGATGGCATCGTCGACTTCCCGCACCGACTGGCCCCGAACAACGTGGACTACCGACCGCTCACGACACCCCCGGTCAGGACGCCTCCCGCGACTGCCCCCGACATCACCGTCACGCCGCTTCGACTCGACTTCGGCGACGTGAGCGTCGGCGACACCGCCACCCGAACGGTGCTCGTCAACAACACAGGGTCTGCCCCGCTCGACGTGATCGACCTCTCGCTCTCCGGCGCGAACGCCTCCGAATTTGCCGTCGATGCGTCTGACTTCCTCGTCGCGCCGAGCGACTCTCGACCGGTCGGCGTCACGTTCTCACCAACCACCGTCGGCTTGCAGTCGGCGACGCTCGCGGTCACCTCGAACGACACCGACGAGCCGGCCGTCGACGTTGCACTCGCCGGAACCGGAACGACCGTGGCGACACCGGAAATCGAGGTCTCACCGACGGCTGTCGACTTCGGTGACGTACTCGTCGACACCGTGACCACGCGAACGGTGTTCGTCAACAACACGGGAGCGGCCCCGCTCGACGTGACGAGCATCGCGCTGTCCGGTGCGAACGCGTCCGATTTCGGTGTCGAGACGACCGGATTCGTCGTCGCTCCGGGTGGCTCCCAGTCGATAGCGGTTGCGTTATCGACAGACACGCTTGGACCGAAGACTGCGACGCTCACGGTGGCGTCGAACGACACCGACGAGTCGACCGTCGAGGTCACGCTCTCGGCGACTGTCGCCGCCGCACCTGCCCCTGACATCGAAGTCTCCGCCACGAGCATCGCGTTCGGCGACGTGTTCGTGAACGAGTCTGTCACCCGAACGGTGCTCGTCAACAACACGGGGACTGCCCCCCTCGACGTGACGAGCATCGCGCTCGCGGGCGCGAACGCGACCGAGTTCTCGACGACGGCCACCGCGGGCGTCGTTCCGGTGAATGGCACACTGGCTGTCGCGGTCACCGTCACTCCCGAGACGCCCGGCCCCAAAACGGCAACGCTCACCGTGGTGTCGAACGACACCGACGAGTCCTCCGTCGACGTTGCTCTCTCGGCCACTGGTGTCCCCGCCCCGGAACCCGACCTGGACGTCTCACCGACGGAACTCGACTTCGGTGACGTGCCCGTCTCCGACGAGGCGACGCAGACGGTCACTCTCACCAACGTCGGTACCGCCCCGCTCGGCGTGACCGAGATTTCGGTATCGGGCCCGAACGCGTCCGCATTCGCCGTCGATTCGTCTGGTGGAGTCGTGCTACAACCGGGTTCGACCCAGACTCTCCTCGTCACTTTCAACGCATCGACACCGGGAACGAAGACAGCGACACTCGCGGTGACGTCGAACGACACCGACGAGCCGTCCGTCGACGTCTCACTCACTGGACGGGCACTCGCGCTCAAGGCAGACTTCACCATCGACATCCTCCCGGGCAGCGAGCGAAATCCGATTCAACCGGAGCAGCGGGGAGTCACACCGGTTGCGATTCTCGGCGGGTTCGACGTCGATCCGGCGGCAGTGAACGTGCAGAGCCTTCGGTTCAGGGCCGCCGACGTCGTCGACGCCGGCCTCGGCGCGTCTGCCGCGCACGACGGCCACCTCGAGGACGTGAACGGCGACGGCATCACGGACCTGTTGATCCACTTCGAGACCGCTCAAGCGGGGTTCGAGGCGGGCGACACCGAGGGTGTCGTCGTCGGCGAACTCGACGATGGAACACAGACCGAAGGGCGCGACTCCGTCACCGTCGTCCCGCCGCCGAACCGTGGAAACGGTGGCGACCGCGATGGCCGTGACGACCGACGAGGACCCCCAGCCAATGCAGCCGTCCGAATCGGTGCTCCGACGGCACTTTCGGGACTGGGACTGCCGTCCGTGGCAACCCCTGTCCTTTCGGGACTGGGAATGTACTCCGCGGCAACTCCTGCCGTCGGATTCGCAGGCGAGACCCTGGCAGTCGTCACGTCGCTGACCGGCTGTGCGGTTATCGACCAGCCCGGCCACTACGAGCTGGGCTCGAACGTGTTCGAGTCGACGGCGACCGTGTGTCTCGACATCCGCACGAGCGACGTGTTCGTCGACGGCGGCGGTCACCGCCTCGATGGAACGGACACATCGGGGAGCGCGGGCGTCCGCATCGACGGTTCGGCCGTGACGGGTGGCATCTCGAACGTCACCGTCGTCAACGTCTCGCTGACGGACTGGGACGTCGGCGTCGACGTGGTCGATGCCACTGCAGTCACCCTCGACGGCTTCGAGAGCGTCGATAATGCAGATGGCCTCCTGGCTCAGAGCGCCACCGGACTCGTGGTTTCGGACGGCGACCTCCGACTGAACAGTCGCCGTGGTGCGTACCTCCAGGACGGCTCCGACGTCCGTCTCACGCGAACCCTCGTTCAGGCCAACAGAGACAGCGGACTGAGGGTCAGTTCGGTCGAGCGGGCCGCGATCACTGACAGCGTCTTCGCGTTCAACGAACGCGGCGGTGTGCAACTGTTCGGCGCGCCGAACGCGACGGTCGCTCGCAATCGCTTCTTCGAGACCCCCACGACAGACGTTATCGTCAGCGCCGACGGGGCCACCCTCGTGGACAACGTCATCGGCGGCGAGGACTTCTTCGCGACGGCCGTCTTCGTCCGAAACGGCATCTCGGTCACGGGGTCGGCCGCGACGCTCGACGGGAACCGAATCACCGGGCGCGACGTGGCACTCGACCTCGACCAGCGAACCGCTCCGTTCGCCGTTCGCGACAGTGTCCTCGCGGACAACGTGCAAGGGATTCGTGGGGTGAACTTTGTCGACGCGCTCGTGCAGAACAACACGCTCGAGCGAAACATCGTCGGCGTCGAACTCAGAGAGGCCGTCTCGACGCTCGTCGAGTCGAACACCTTCAGCGAGAACGGCGGGTCGAGCACGACGCTGGCCGACGGGGCGCTGTTCCTCTACGGTGGCCGAGGCTCGGTCGTCCGTGACAACGTCGTCACGGACAGCCGCCAGTACGGTATCGTGCTGGCCGACGGCGTCGACGACACCGTCATCCAGGATAACCTCGTCACCCGCGGGGAGTTCTTCGGTATCCACCTCAAGACGGACGGCGATGGCCGGCCGGAGGGGTGGGACTACGTCCAGAACACCACACTCCGCAACAACACCGTCACGGAGAACGTCTGGGGTGTCAGCCTCGTCTCCCCGCTCGAGGTGACGATGCGCGACAACACCATGGCTGGCAACGGTGCCAACTTCGCCATCCGTGAACACGCGCTTCCGGGCGGCATCGACCGCACGCTCAACGGCGGCAGTTTCTTCTGGCGCGACAACCCTCAGTCACAGGCTGACCGCCGAACGCCCGAAGTGCTGGAGCGCCGCGAACACTACGACCACGACATCGGCACCTCGAACACGGTCGACGGCCGACCGATGCTCTATCAGGTCGGTGGCTCGAACGTGACCGTGACGCCCGCCGACGGATACGGCTTCGTCGGCCTGGTCGGTGTCGACCGCGCGACCGTTCGCGACGTGACGCTCTCGCACAACAGCATGGGCGTCCTCCTCGTGAACACCTCCGACGTCGTCGTCGAGAACGTCACGACGCGGGAGCAGATTCACGGCGTCTACGTTACCAATCAGTCGACGGGAACCGTCGTCCGCGACAGCCTCATCGACGGGCGCAACAGCGACGCCCCGGGTGACTCGGGCGTCTTCGTCTTGGAGTCGCCCGAGACGCTGGTGACGAACACGACGTTCGAGATGGTCACCGAGGGACTGAGCAGCCGCGACATCGAGACGTCGGTCGCCGTCTGGTACCGGTCGCCCGGGACCACCATAGAGAAAAATCGGTTCCACAACTCGTCGGGCGCTGCGGTTCAGGCCATCTACGGTGAGGACGTGACTGTCGTTGCGAACGACGTCGTGCTCGCGAGTCCCGGTGCGGAGGCTGACGTCTTCGTAGCACAGGCGACGCAGGGCCTCGTCGTCGCCGACAACCGCATCGAGAGCACTGGACCGACCTCCAGCGTGACCGGGATTCGGCTGCAGTCTGTGGCTCCCAACGGGGCGTTCACCCCCCGGTTGCTCACCGACGCACTCGTCGAGAACAACACCGCCGTCGGCCCCATCGACAGCGGCATCAGCGTCTTCCTCAACGACGCCACCGTTCAGGACGCGAACGTCTCCGTCGTCGGGAACACCATCGTCGACGCCGACCTCGGTATCAGCCTCCGTGAGGGCGCGGGGATGTACGTCGCGAACAACCGCGTTGCGAGGACGAACGCCGGTATCGTCATCGACGAAGTCGACGCGAGCGTGGTCGAGCGAAACGTCATCGACAGGTCGCGGTCGGTCGGTATTTCAGTCGACATCCGTTCGATGTCCTTCGGGAGCGCACCCCCGCTTCCCCCGCCGGTCGTCGTCCGTGGCAACGACGTCGGCGAGAGTGGACGCTACGGCATCACCGTCACCGCGTCCAGCAGCATTCTCCTCGGACAGGCCGAGGTCCTCGGCAACCGCGTCACCGACACCGGCGTCGGTTCGTTCGATCCGGAGCGCTCTGTCGGTATCCGACTGTTCAATCACGACCCCGGACAGCGCGTCGCGGACAACGTCGTCGTCAACTCGACTGGCAGCGGCCTAGTCTTCGAGTCGCGGACGAGAAACGCCGTCGCAGTCAACAACACGGTCCTGAACGCCTCGGTCGCCGCCCTGCAGTCGAGCAGGGACAGCACGGACAACCTCGCCATCGACCTCCACACCGACGGGCCGACGATCACGGCCAGCGGAACCAACTACGAGGTGCAGCCGACGACTGCACCCGCGCCTGCACCGACCGGACTGGAATCAGTCGAGGCGTACGTCGCGGTTCGCGAACCGATCGCCTTCTCCCAGCTCACGCCGGAACTCGAACTCTCTCTCCACTACGACCAGACCGATGCCACGGGTATCGACGAGACGACGCTCAGTGTGTACCGGTACGACGGAACCCAGTGGGTAGCCCTCGCCTCGACCCCCGACCCCAGCACGAATCAGGTGACTGTCTCGCTCTCGGCAACGGAGTTCGGCCACCTCGGCGTGTTCGGCGAGGCCGGAACGACCCCGACGGGAGACATCACGGTGACGCCGACGAGTCTCTCGTTCGGGACGAGCGAGGTTGGGACGGTGGCGACGCTGCCTGTCACCGTCGAGAACAACGGTACTGCCGACCTCGTCGTCAACGACCAGACCATCGCCGGCACCGCGGCCGACGACTTCTCCATCGTGGGTGGCGCGACGTCGTTCACGCTCGCCCCCGGGGAGACGCGCGACCTGACCGTCCAGTTCGTGCCCTCGAGTGCGACCCTGCGCGAGGCGACGCTCACCCTCACCAGCGACGACCCGACCACCCCGACGCTCGATGTCCCGCTCTCGGGCACGGGCACGCTCCCGGCGGACACGGTTCAGGTGTCGCTCGTCCCCACGACGGAGACGGTCGCACCCGGTGAGACGGTCACAGTCGACGCCGTCCTCGATGCCGGAACGGCCGCCGTGTACGCCGCACAGGCGAGCGTCGAGTACGACGCCGTCGCCGTCGATATCTCTCGAGGGAGCTATCTGACCGCCGATGGGGCCGGTTCGTTCGTCACCGCCGAGAACGCCACCGACTCGCTTGGCCGTGCCGACTACGGCGAGTCCCGCACCGGCCCACTCCCGACGACTGGGTCGGGAACGCTGGCGACCCTCACTGTGGCGGTCCCGACTGACGTCACGACGTCGTCGCTCACGCTCACGCTGACCGACGTGGTCGTCGTCGATGAGACTGCGACCCCCGTTGCGGTGATTCTCGTCGACACGACGCTCACGGTGGCGTCGTCGACGGGGACGGCCACCATGCAACCATCGGACTCGGAGACTACTGAGGTGACCCCATGACCCACATCCATCGACTCGCATTGCTCATGACTGTCGTCCTCGTGTTGGCACCCGCCACACCGGTCGTCGGGTATTCCGGCTCCGGGGCGACGCACGAACTCTCACCCGCGACCGCCAGCGCCGATGCAGCGTTCTCCAGCGCCCTGACGGCTGGCGACTCCGCCGGCGGTGACGCGGCGTCTTCGGCGACGGAATCCGCGTGGCCGACGAACTCGTCCCACGACTCGGCTCTCGCGAACGGCCTTCCCGCCGTCGGGAGTGACGTCTTCGACGCCGACGCACTTCGGTCGCCGTCACCACTCCGTGTTTCGGACCGCCCGCTGTCGTTCGTCGAGAACCGCGGCCAGTTCGCCGACGACATCGGCTACGTAGTCGACGGCTCCGGCCGCAGGGTGTCGTTCACCACGGACGGCGTCGTCTTCGCCGCACGGGACGGCAATCCCGTCACGATGCGCTTTGTCGACGGCGACGGCGCGCGAATCGACGGCCTCTCGCGTGCATCGGGCGTGGTGAACTACTACCGCGGGTCCGACCCCGAGGGGTGGCACACGGCAGTCCCGACGTACGAGGGCGTCGCCTACCGCGACCTCGCACCCGGGGTCGACCTCGTCTTCGGCGGTACCGACGGCGTCCTCAAAAGCGAGTTCGTCCTCGATCCCGGCGTCAGCCACGAGGTCGTTCGCGTTCGGTACGACGGTTCAGCGTCGGTGTCCGTCGATGCCAGCGGGGCGCTCGTCGTCGAAACCGGTGGCGCACCGCTCGTCGAAGCCCCACCAGTCGCCTACCAGACCGTCGACGGCGAGCAGGTTTCCGTGCCGGTCTCGTACGTCGTGACCGACGGCGTCGTGAGCTTCGACGTCGGCGCGTACGACGAGACGCGCCCGCTGGTCATCGACCCGGTGTTCGACTACAGCGTGCCCGCCTTCTCGACGCTTCTCGGCAGCACCAACAACGAGGAGTCCTTCGACGTCCACCTCGGTGACGACGGGACGGTGACCATCGTCGGCTTCACCTTCGAAGACGACATTCCGGTTCGCACCCCAACGGTGCAGGACAGTGTCGCGGGCGACATCGGGGCAGACACCTTTGTCGTCCAGTACGACCGCTTCGGGAAACTCATCTATGGGACGTACCTCGGCGGGACGCGCGGCGACATCGGCTTCGCCGTCGGCGTCGACGACGCCGGTGCAGTCTACGTCGGCGGTGCGACGGACTCGACGGACTTCCCAACCGCCGGCGCAGCGGCTGCGAACCTGAAGACGACCCGGACCGACACTGCAGACGGCAACCCAACCGTCGACTCCTTCGTGACGAAGATCGCGCCCAACGGGACCGCACTCGTCTACTCGGGGTACATCGGTGGGAGTTCGACCGACGAGTTGCTCGATATCGACGTCGAGGGCGACGGGACGCTCCACTTCGTCGGCCAGACGTTCTCACCGGACCTCTCGACGACCGCAAACGCGTACGCGGGAGCGATCGCCGGCGCGGATTCGGAGTTCGGATTCAGTGGGGACGGATTCTATGGCCGAATCAACAGTTCGAACGTCCGCGACTATCTGACGTACTACGGCGGCTCCGAGACGGACTCACTCAAGGGGGTGGCTGCCGGTCCAGACGGCGTTGCACTCGCTGGCTACAGCCAGTCGCTTGACTTTCCGGTGACGGCGAACGCACTCCAGCCGACGCCCGCTCCTGCGCAGTTCATCTTCGACGCCGTCGTCGTCCAGTTCGACGACGCTGGCCAGCCGACGTACAGTAGCTACGTCGGGGGCGACGGGCAGGACCAGGGTGAAGCAGTCGCCGTCGACGACACCGGGCGAGTGTACCTGACGGGCATCACTGGCTCGTCGAACCTCCCGACGAAGAACGCCTCGGAGCCGCTGGAATCGGGCAGTTTCGACGCCTTCCTGTCGGCGTTCGACCTCGGCGGCACCCAACCGACGCTTCGCCACTCGACGTATCTCGGCGGTGCGGAGTTCGACTGGGGAACCGGTGTCGCCGTCGTCGAGAACGGCACTGTCGTGGTCGTCGGCGAGGCCACCCGGAACTTCACCACGACCAATGCGTTCCAGCCCGCGTTCGGCGGCGACGGCTTCGGCGGAACCTTCTCCGGGCGCAGGGTGTTCTACGACGGGTTCTACACGACTATCGACACCACGCGGAGCGGTCCCGATTCGAGACTCGCCTCGTCGTATCTCGGCGGCACGGGTGGCGACCGGGCGAACGGCGTGGCCGCCAACGCGGCCGGCCGTATCGCCGTCACCGGGTTCACGTTCTCCGCTGACTACCCGGTCGTCGTGAACGACATCGCCACTCCCGAATCGGTCTACGCGGGGAACGCCGACGCCTTCGTGACCGTGCTGGAGCCGACCATCTGTCGGACCGACCCGAACGACAACAACAACCCGGACGACGACGGCGACGGCCTCTGCGACGAGTGGGAGCTGAACGGCGTCGACATCGACGGCGACGGTACCGTCGATTTGCCCATCCACGAGGCACCGTACAACGCGAACATGTCGCGGAAAGACCTGTTCGTCGAAATCGACTACATGGACTGTGCCGTGGGCGCGTCCGCCGGGGCCTGCCAGGGGACTGACGCTCCCCGCGGCATCTCGAATACGGCCTACGCGACGCACAACCACGACCCACGAGCGGGGCTCGCCAGCGATTCGCTCCCTGCCGTCGTGGCTGCGTTCGCCGCAGCACCCGTCGACAACCCAGACGGTTCGACGGGCATCACCATCCACCCGATGGTCGACGAGGCGATGCCCGAGGTAACGCCGATTCGATTCGACGAGGACAACACGTCGACCACGACACAGTTCTCCGAACTGAAGTGGGGTCCACAGGGGACGACGTGTGAGGGCTACTTCGGAACCGCAGCCGAACGAGCCAGCGCGAACTGTGAGGCCATCCGGGACGCCCGTCACCAGGTGTTCCGCTACGCCATCATGGGTCACCAGCGAGCGAACAGTGACGGAACAATCTCGTCGTCGAGTGGGATTGCAGATCTCCCGGGTGACGACTTCCTGGTTACGCTCCCACCGTCCTGGCAGGTCTCCTCACGCCAGACCGCAGAGCTGTGGAATCAGAACCCAACGGCGGCCGACTACCGCGAGGAGTATTCGACTATCGTCGCAGGGACGTTCGTGCACGAACTGGGACACACGCTGTCGCTGCGCCACGGTGGCGGCGACCACAAGAACCACAAGCCGAACTACCTGAGCGTCATGAGCTACTCGTTCCAGTTCGACAGCACCGGTCGGGCGAGCGTCGTCGCTCTCCCAGCGTTCTTCAACGAGACGTTCCTCGTCGAGAACACGGCGACTGGACGGACGTACAACGCCTCCTCGTACTCGATCAACCGAACCGCACAGAGCATCGAAGTCACGGAACAGACCTCCAGCGGCACGGCAAGCTCGGTCATCACGTTCGACCCACTGACTGACGCCAGCGGGAACGCGATAGCGGGACTGTACGTCCCGACGAGCGACGCGCCGCTGGTCATCTACCACCGCACAGGCCGCCCGCTCGACTACTCCTCGGTCGCGCTTGCGCCACTCGACGAGCGCGCGCTCGACGAGTTACAGGGCGTCGGAAGCGCACCGAACCGCACCTACACGCTCTTCGACCCCGACGACACCACGGATTACTTCTACCGGAGTGACGAGGCGTTCTCGCTCGCCCCTGGCACAGAGAAAGTCGTCAACGTCACGTTCAATCCGTTCTCGGCCGGGATGAAAAGAGCGTACCTCGAAATCGAGAGCAACGACCCGATCGAACAGACGCGTCTCGTCCGGCTGGTCGGCGAGGACGCTGCGGGACGCGACCCGAACGGCGACCTCGTCGTCTCGCCCGGGAGTCTCCTCTTCGATAACGTGACTCCCGGCCAGACCGCTACCGGAACCGTCGTCATCGAGAACACCGGCGACGACGCGCTAGAGGTGACGAACGTGTTTCTCACCGGCGGGGGCGCTCCACTGTTCGACGTGAGCGGTGTGACCACTCCGTTCACGCTCCCTGCGGGCGATTCACGGACGGCCACCGTCGACTTCAACGCGACCAGAGGGGGCGACTTCCAGGCCGACCTCGTCGTCCGGGCGGCCGACTCGGATCAGCCGAGCTACGTCGTCGACCTCGCGGGAACCAACCGGTCGATTTCGTTTGCAGACCTGGTGACTGAGCCGACGCGACTCGACTTCGGCCCGGTGCCGGTCAGGAACGGCTCGACGCTGCCGCTCACGATTCGGAACGCCGGCGACGCGCAGTTGAACGTCACCGACGTCACCCTGGTCGACAAACAGGGGGCGTCGCTCGGAACTGTCGGGACGCCGATCGACTGGGACGAGAACGGCGTGGTCACCACCCCTGTCACGCGCTCTATCGACGACGGCCGAGGGGTCAACACCCTCGTGAGCTGGGACGACTGGTCGCAGATCGTCTACACCGCTCGGAACACCCGCGACTTCGCGCCGGGGTCGAGCGTGACCGGACCGCAACTCTTCGAAGAGTACGGCGGCGAACCCGACATCGAAGAGTACCGTGAACGGTCGCTCCCGTCCCTCGACATCGACGGTGACGGCGTCGACAACGCAGTCGACGTCTGTTTCACCGAGTTCGACCCACGCCAGAGCGACGCGGACGGCGATGGCATCGGTGATACGTGCGAACTTTCGACGCCGTTCTCATCGCCCGGGACGCTCGATGTCGGTCAGACGGGCACGTTCTCGGTGCCGAGTCCCGAACCCCGATTCGACTACGTCTGGTCGCTCGGCGACGGGACGACGGCGACCGGTGTGTCCGCCAGCCACACGTACGACACCCCAGGGGTGTACACGGTCTCACTGGAGGTGCTCGTCGGAGGACTCGTCGTTGCCGACCGCGAACAGCAGGTCCTCTCGGTGACGGGCGTCGGTGCGCCGACACTCGACGCCAGCATCGAGACGACGGCGAACTCGGTAGGCGCACCGGTGCGAGTGGCGGCGAACCCGACCGGCCTCGGTGAGAACGTGACGCGCCTCACGCTCGAACGGACGGACGGAACGGTTCTCGACATCGCGACGTGTGACACCGCCGCGTGCAACGCGACACTGTCGTACGTGCCGACGACGAGCACGTGGACCGGTGCGGCGTACGGACCGGAATCTCTCGTGGTCAACACGACGACCGAGAGCGGACAGTCCACGACGGTCGTTGTCGAGACGGCAATCGCCATCGCGGGCGACGCCAACGCCGACGGTATCGTGAACGTCCAGGACGCGGCGCTCGTTGGCGTGGCGTTCGGTTCTTCGGCCGGTGACGGGACGTACACCGACGCCGCCGACCTGAACAACGACGGACGCGTCGACCCCGACGACGTGGCTATCTTGCGGGACACCTGGCGGGATGAGGCGGCGGTCGCCTGACCGACGAGACTTCCCTCGAAACGTCGCGGTATTCATCGACGTTCGCGTGGTTCGAATCCACTCCGTTCCGTCCGGCACCGTGTGAACGGCCACGAACAGTATCTCTCAGTCGAAAGTGTTGGAACAGAAGCCGGACACGACATCTTGACCGGGAGTGTGTGCGAACATCACTCCGGGAACTGTCGCTGCGACCGCCGTACCATGCTCGACGCGAACGAAGGGAGTGCGGTTCACCGAATCGAGGCCGCAGGCCGAGATTCGGCCTTTTTCACCACCGAAAGACTCGCTTCGCTCACGGCTTCGCCGTTCGCTTTTCCGAGACGCTCCCTGCGGTCGCGTCTCGCTTCGCTCGTCTTTCGAGCCGTCGTTCACTCTGTTCACGACGACCCCGTTTTTGCCGCGAGTGGTTCGCGCGAAGCGCGAATCCCGAGCGGGAAAAACGTGGTGTGGCTCGAAAGGCGTTTGGGGCAGCAGTGAGTACGGGGTGTATGCTCCGCATCATCGGGGTCCTCCTGCTGATCCCGTTGCTCGATATGCTGTTGCTGGTAGTGCTGTCCGGCATGCTCGGCTGGCAGCTCATCGTGTTGCTCGTCGTCCTCACCGCGCTGGTCGGGATGTTCCTCGTCCGCGCGGAGGGCCGGCACACGATGGGCAAGATACAGCGCAAGGCCGCCCAGGGCGAGGTACCGACGGACGAACTGCTCGACGGCGCGCTCCTGCTCGTCGCGGGTGCGTTCCTGCTGACCCCCGGCCTGGTCACCGACGGCGTCGGGTTCCTGCTCGTGTTACCCTTCACGCGCTATCCCATCCGCCTGGCGGTCAAGAAGTGGGTCGTCGTCCCCTACGCCGACGCGAAATCGCGCGGTTTCGTCACCGGGAACGTCTACATCGACGGCTTCCCCAACGAGGAGGGTGCCGGTCCCCGGAGCGGACCGCAGGGCGGTCCCGGACCGGGCGGCCCCGGCGACGCCTACGACCTCGACGACGACGCCTACGACGTGGACTTCGACGACGAACCCGACAGATAACGCGGTTCCGTCACACGGTCCGCCCGAAGAGTAACGCTTAACAGTACATGCCGGATACACCCAGTTGCACCGAGTTCGGGCCAATAGCTCAGTTAGGTTGAGCGCTCGGCTGATAACCGGGAGGTCCGCGGTTCAAATCCGCGTTGGCCCATCTCATTTCCTACCCGTTTCTAGCAAATCAAGAAGTTGTTTCTCAAGCGTTCTTCTCCCCACTAACGGAAGTTTCGGAGAATCGCCAATCTGCTTGTTCTCATAATCTCACAAGCAAACTTCCCGGCCCCGCGCGCCGTCGTGCGGTCAATCCGGCCAAGGGGGTGGTACGGTGACGAACTGGAGCCAGTACCAGTGGCCTTGGTGCAAGCGTCAATATCGCCGTGAAAGGCGTGAAGAAACTCGATTGGAATGTGCCTGCTCTCAACAGCCGCCCCATTGTTCGGAAGGTGTCGACCGAGAGACGGAGTCTCTCGTGATCACGAAACGGCTTCGCCGTTTCGGACGACGACGGCAGGCATCGGGGGCCGTGGACGCCCCGACCGTGACCCACCCGACTGCCCAGGGCTATCAGGCCGATGGCCGAGTGGGAGTGTCCGAGTAATCCACAGAAGGCCTGGGGGTCGTGCAAAAGACGAAATCTTCCGTGATGACGAGACGCGGAGCGTTTCGAACCACTTGACCCCGAAGCAGTTCACTTGTAATCAACATAGGGGCAGTCGTTTTCAATTGCCTCACCGGGGGTGTGCAGTAGTCTCTTATCCCAGATAAGAAGAAACTGCCGCCGAGGGAACAGCATGGATTTGGGAGCGAGCAACGCCGTTCCGGAATCGGCTCCGATCGCGACTACGGCCAGAGTCCACGCGCCTCGTGGGCCTCGGCAATTCGGGAGAGTGCAACGATGTAGGCCGCGTCACGCCACGTCACGTCTCGTGCTTCGAACTCCTCCCGGACGTGGCTCCAGGCGGCCAGCATCTCCGTCTCGAGTTCGTCGTTGACACGCTCCAGCGACCACGATCGGCGATTGATGTCCTGAAGCCACTCGAAGTAGCTCACAGTCACCCCGCCGGCGTTCGCCAGGATGTCCGGAACCACTGGAATATCACGTTCGGCGAAGATGGAACTCGCCGCAGTCGTCGTCGGACCGTTCGCACCTTCGATGACGATGTCTGCAGCGACATCATCACCGTTGTCCGCTGTCAGCACGTTTCCGATCGCGGCTGGAATCACCACGTCGACATCGAGTTCCAGCAACTCCCCGTTGCTCACGGTCTCGGGTGTCTCGTGGCCCATTACCGCTTCCGGCACCTCGTGGTGGGAGGGGATCGAGTGCGTGTCCAGGCCGTTGGCGTCGTAAACGCCGCCGTTGACATCGCTGACCGCGACCACGTTCGTACCCCAGTCGTCCAGCAAGCGAGCGGCGTTCGACCCGACGCTGCCGTACCCCTGGATGGCAACGTCAGTCTCCTCGATGTCCTTGTCGTAGTAGTCGATCGCCTCCCGGGCGATGATGGCGACGCTTCGGCCGGGTGCCCCATCACGTCCCTTACTGCCGCCGACGATTGGTGGTTTCCCTGTGACCACGCCCGGGATGGTTTCGCCCTCCTGCATGGAATAGGCGTCCATCAGCCACGCCATCGTCTGCGGATCTGTCCCCATATCGGGGGCAGGGATATCCTTGGTCGGCCCGATGACCGCCCGTATCTCGTCGGTGAACCGCCGGGTGAGTTGTTCTTTTTCGTCGTTACTCAGATCCTTGGGGTTCACTGCGATACCGCCTTTCGCGCCGCCGAACGGGATGTCCATCACGCCGCACTTCCACGTCATCCACATGCTGAGCCCGACACACTCCTCGCGGGTGACCTCCGGGTGGTACCGGAGGCCCCCCTTGAACGGGCCGCGGACGCTGTCGTGTTGCGCCCGATACCCGGTGTAGACTTCGACGTCCCCATCCTCGCGCTCGATTGGAACAGTGACCTCGTGGACTTTCTTGGGGTGTTTGAGGCGGTCGACGATGTGCTGGTCGATGTCGAGGTGGTCGGCGGCGTGCTGGAGTTGGCGGCGTGCCGTCTCCAGGGCGGACTCCTCCTCGGTCGATTCCTCCTGCGGCTCGTCGGGTGTCGTTGATGTCGAAGCCATCGTTATTCGATCGGAGTCCGTCGATTCCGCATCTCACCAGCGCAGTCCGGGCACGAGCCGGGATTGTCCTCTGCAACGACGACGTACCCGCATTCGAAACACTCGTACAGCGATTCCTCGGTCGGGTTTTGGTCGACATCTCTCATTGCTGATTGCGAGTCCCAGCACCACCAGGCAGGGTACTCTACCCGTCCATAAGGAGAATATAAGGGAATATTCGGTAGTTGAACACCGAACCCCGACTCAGTGGTGGCATTTACTATACAAGCAGTTTGGCGATGTTGATCCGGACAGGTTACTCGCTTGTCAACTAAACGCTTGGTAGACCTCGAACACGTTGGGATCGTCAGTCAGCGTGTTGTGCGACTATCGGTGTGTGGTCATCGATGAGTTCCGCGAACAATTTTCGCTGTGTGGTTCTGATGTGTTGGTAGAACGCTTGCGGCGAGATCTCCAGCGAGTCCGCGACAGCTTTACCGTCGGCCTTACGCGGTGACTCGAAGAACCCGCTGTAGTACGCTGTCTCGAGGACTTCAAGCTGTCTGTCCGTCAGCCAGTCGAGGACGGACGCGTAGAACCCGTGTTCGGATGCCTGTTCACGGGTCTGCTTCGACGCCAGGTCGATATCGCCGGACCGGTCAGCGAGGAACTGGGTAACGTGCCTGACTTCGATGCTCGCCGGCAGATCGACGACAAGCGTTGTACCCGCCGCCGTTGCCGTTGCACTCCGAAGAACAGCCCCGTGCTCAGCCAGCTCTGTCGCGATGAATGGGTCGGACAATCGGAGGCGCAACACACCGCCAGTTTCGCCGCCGCGAATCCGCTGGACATCCTCGACAACCGTGAGACCGTCAGTTGCGTCGACGACGACATCGAGTGGTGCGTCATCCACGGTGACGAATACGTAGTTCCCAGTGGCGGTCTGCTGGACGCCGCCCTCGTAAGTCAGCGTGCAGTCGGCCGCCGCGGCCAGTTGCGTGAGCACGAACGACGCGTCGCTGACCTCGTACTCGATTCGCGTCATCGACGTCGTGAGCAGCGCCTGCTTGCGCTCGGTCGCGCTGATCGCGGCAGCGATCGTTTCCCCGAGTTCCGAAACGACCGTCTGAATGGTTTCGTCGAACGCGTCGGGTGTCTCCGCGTACACGGTCAAGACACCGTACGAGAGATCGTTGTACACCAGCGGAACACTCAACACGGACAGGAAGTCACGAGAGATAGCGTCTTTGCGCCAGGAGGCCGCGTGGAGGTCAGCCGCGACGTTCGAGACGTGTGTCACCTCGCCTGTTGTCGCCGTTCGACCAGCCGGCTCGACTGTCTCCACAGGAACATTGAACGATAGGGTGTCGAGATAGCCCTGACCGGTTCCAGCCCACGCTTGCGGCGTTACCGCCTTCCCCGTGTCGTCGAGCGTGCCGATCCACGCGAACTGGAAGCGGCCGTCAGCAGTGAGGTGTTCACAGACGGTGTGATCGATTTCCTCGCGAGTCTCGGCTTCCACAAGCGCCTGGTCGATCTCTCGGATGGTCTCGTTGATGCGGTTGAGCGTGGTGAGCTTGTCATTCTGACGCTGGAGTTCGCGGTCCTGTTCGCGGAGCTGTGACTCCCGGTTGACCCGGTCGAGGGCCGCCTCTGCGGTCGCCGCCAGCAGGTCAGCAAGTTCCCGCGTGACATCGTCGAAAGCCCCCACGTCTGTCGACCCGGCCAGGTATACGCCGTGGTTTCCGAGCGGGATGTATGCGGCACTCCGAATATCAGTCGCGGGATTGGTGAGACGGTCGGCCTCGTGGACGTCCTCGAAGAACAGGGCCTCGTTCTCGACGAAACTGTGACTGGTGAGGTCGCTACCGTCGGCGTGAACCGCGGGGAGCGGGCCGTGTGCGTCCCGGAGTGCCTGTGAGTGGGCGGCAGGTTGGAGGTGATTGTCGTCGGCGTCGAAGAGGTAGATCGCGCTGGCGTCGAGGCCGAGGGCGTCGGGCGTGTCGTCGACGACGTGTTGAGCGATCTCCCGGTGCGTCTCGGCGTACAGGAAGTCCCGAGCCGTCTCCTGAAGTGTCGCTAGCGCCTGTTCGCGCTGTTTGCGCTTCGTGATGTCCCGGCAGCTGTACAGCAGCGTGCCGTCCTGGATGGAGACCTCACGGACGTTCACCAGCAGCGTGTGTTCGCGGCCGGCTTTGTCCGTCGCCGTCGTCTCGATGTTCTTCAGGACGCCCGTCTCAGCCAGTTCTTCTCGGTCGAAGAGATCCTCACCGAGGAGGTCCTCGATCGTGCCTAACTCCCGGATCTCGTCAGCGGTGTATCCAAAGATGAAGTGGACGTTCGGGCAGACATACGTATACTCGCCACCCTCCTCAGTCATGAGGACGGTGTCAGTCATGTTGTTGAGCGTGACTCGGTGGAGTTCCTCCGACCGCCGGAGTTCCCGCTCGAGGTCCACGCGGTCGGTGATGTCGACGGATTCGACGATGATGGAGACGAGGTCGCCGCGTTCGTCGGTGACTGGTTGGACGGAGAGTTCCAACATCCGCTCACTATTCAGCGCCTCCTGTGTGACGACGGCATGGCCGAATCCGCCGCGTTTCGCCGTCTCGATAAGCCGGCGGATGTCGTCGCTGGTCTGTGTGTCACTGGGCCACCAGGGCAGTGTCCAGAATGGGTCGCCAACGACGGCGTCAGCGTCGACGTCGATCATGTCGCGAGCGGCCTGGTTGACCCGCGTGAGCGTGCCGTCCGGGTCGAGCACCCACGTCGCCGATCTCGTGTCGTGGAAGGTGGCGTCGAACTGCCGGGCGCGCTCGCGCTGCGTCGTCGACCGCTGTGCGTTCCGAAGGGCCTGTTCAGTCCGCCGCAGCGCATCGGTGACGGTTTCGCCGGGCGAGTCGGCAACAGCGATGTAGTCGGTGACACCAACTTCGATAGCCTCGCTAGCGATGGCTTCGCTTCCATCAGCTGTCCCCATTATTAGTGGAAGCATCGTTGTTGTGTCGCGAATCCTGCGGACGAGCTCAATGCCAGTGGTCTCAGGAAGACTGTAGTCGAAAACGATGCAATCGACGGCGGTTTTCTGGAGTATCTGTTGTGCTGCCGCGGCTGTCGAGACTGACTGCACAGTTGCGTCAAACTGGGCATCGAGTTGAGCAGTATACGCGGCTATCCACGCCGTGTCGCCGACAACGACGATGGTTGATTCGTCAAGGACGCTCTTCGAATTGGAACTCATATGCAGGGAGTGACACCCATCACGAATCCGGATACAGCGCCACGTGAGGTGTTGATATCGGTGACTAGCCGCTACACAGTCAAAATCTCTCCTGTTTAATGTTCAACGCCGATTAAAGGACATAGTTTCTAATTAAACTATCCGCAAATTCGGCGGCCTGACATATTGCTAGCTTGTCTCGGAGGTAACGAGTGTCTGCCTCACATCAGATCATATCCTTCCTTCGTCGTAATCGACTCGCCAGTTTCGGTTTGACGGAGTCGCTATTCGGGATACGCGCAGTCTATGCAGCAGGAGTATCGTAACCTACTATCAGTTGTAGATGTTCCAAGGCGTCAGAGAACAGTTCACAGACTCCTGTGAGCAGTCTCTCCAAATCACTCGATACAGAAAGGACGTCGTTCACAATGGGTGGCGGGGGGATACCCATCGGGGCTTACAGCGGAGTGGGGGGGAGCGACGAGCGTGGTTCATGTCCGATGCTGAAGCCCAAATCAGCATAGCATACTGTGACAGAAGTTGCTTTGTGATGGTGTACCAAGGAGAAACGTCTGAAGCATGGAATATAGGTATTCGGAGAATTGTTCAACCCGCATCAGCGTGTCATAGAAAGGTTCGCAAACCCTGTCGCGTTCAGCAAGGAACGCTCAGTACAGACAAGACACTTATCAAACAGTACAAGAAGTTATAGTATGCTGACGAGAGTCTCGAAGAGTCGCCTGGGACTCTTGTTGCTCTTCGTGGGCGCACTTCTGTTCACTGGTGCTGGCACGGCTGCGTATAGCGTAAATGCTGATATCAATACACATCAGTATACTATTACCGAACTCAGTGAGGAGGAAGCGACGGAGTATCACCAGCAATTCCAGTTCAAATTCGAAACGCTCTCACCGACAAGCCAGCGTATCTTCGAACACGCCGTCGAAGAAGGTACGTACACAACTCACCAGGAGTCAGAACAGTTCTACTACGCCGGCGATACCGACTCTGTGAACATCGTTGAGTATCACAACCGCTGGTACCTACTCGAAGCCACTCGGGGAGGTGGATTCATGGCTGGCGCACCACTGTACCTGTGGGTTCCTCTGACGGCCCTTGGTGGAGTTCTCTTTTTGATTGGCTTCTGGCTGTCTCCCTACTCCCAGCGACTGCGTAGATTCTTTTTTCCAGGCACGTACAATCGATAAGCACGTGTACTGAGCAGTGGATGCAACCCCAACAGTATTGAAATCAATCACCTTGCGAGCCGTTCTATGACACTCTATGCATGCTTGCTGAGTATCTGGGCACCATACGTATCCTGACATCAACCACCATGTGACCCTTCTCTGACGCCCTCGAACTCTCGCACTCGCTCAATCGGAGTTCGTTTCCTCCAGTGAGCCGATCTCCTGGCTCCACGTGACCTCGAAGACCACTGCGTACGCGAGTAAGAACGCTCCCAGCCAGACCAGTACGGCCTGCAACGTCGGATACAGTGCTCCAACGTGTCCGTCTCCGACCCCGACGAGCGCGTCTGCTACGAACCCGACCAGTAGCGAAATGAGGCTGAAGCGCGTCAATAGCCGGTAACTCGGCGGATTCGAACTGTTGACGAGTATCCCGGCCACCGCAACGACGACCAGGGTCGAGAGCGACACCGGCATCAAAATCGACGTCGTGCCGACTGCTCGCACCATGATCAACCTTCCAGCGGTGCCAACCGACAACTGGAGGATGATTACGTAGGCGAGTCCACGGCCCACCTGCCGGGCGTATCCGGCTATCGCTTCACTCACTCCAGACGCCGACCCACTCATCGTTCCGCCTCCTCGGCATCATACGCACGGAGTGATGTTCCCACTCGCGCGTAGAGGGTTCCGTCAGCACTCGCCATCCCGTAGATGCGCCCGTCCGACCTCGACAGGGAATGGCGGAACCGCGTCGATCCGTTGGTCGTATCGAGCGCAACCACTGCCGAGTCGCCGGGCAGGTACAGCGTCTCGGCGGCAATCACCGGCGCAACGAACGGCGAGATCTCCTCGACCGAGACAGCCCACTGGTTCTCACCGGTCGCCGCATCCACCGCGACCGCAGCCCCATCTCTGACAACGTAGACGCGCTGGCCGTCCGTGATCGGCGAGGCAGGCTCGGTGATGCTCGGTGCCTCGGTCTGCCAGACGACGCTCCCGTCGCTGGCGTTGAAGGCGGTAAGCGTCGGGCCACCAGCGTAGACCCGTCCCTGGTTGACGGCAGGCGTGGCAAACATATCGAATAGCGGACGGTCAGAAGGCGTCCGCCAGCGGACGGTACCATCGGACGGATCGCGCCCGACCAGCCGCCCAGAATCTCTCTCGCTAGTGCCGGTGAGCAGGAGCGCGCTGTCCATCCCGCTATCCTCGGCAGGTGCGAACGCCAGCGGTACTTCGGCCGCCGTCTGTATCCAGCGCCGAAGCCCGGTCGACTGATCAAGTGCGACGAGCTGGTCGTCGTTCGCGAGAGTGCAGCCGATGACGACCTGATTGCCGACGGGGAGGACGTATTCGAAACTACTGGTTGTTCGAAACGCCCAGGTGGACTGGCCGGTAGCGGCGGCGCGCCCGGATAGCGTCACCCCGCTAACAGCGTAGACGCGGTCACCGCTAACGGTAGGGCCACTTTGGAGGAATTCGAAGGGGGGCTCGTCGGGAAAGAGGCTCAAGCTCTGGTCACGGCGGCGGCGCACCCACTCGGGCGAGCCGTCAGCGCTGGCGACCGCCCTCAGCGCGTACCGCCCGACGGTGTACACGCGGCCGCTCGCCACGACCACCCCTGGTCGGACGATGTTGGGGGGCCCGGCCGAACGGCGCCACCGTTCGACGAGACCGTCCCGAGGGCCGGGCTGTGGCTGGTAGCCGGTGCGCTGTGGGTCGCGTTTCTCCATGGGCCACTCTCCGGCCGGCACGCGAGCCTCAAGCCGCATCGGCGGGAGAACGGCATCTGTTCCGAGTCCCGCGCCGAGGCCGAGCGAGGCAGTCCCGCCAAGCGCTGCAAGCAGCCCCCGTCGAGACAGTGACCTATTAGACCACACGTCCGGTCGTTCGGTAAGCACGTATAAAGTTCTATTTAATTAACAAGAATGGCTAATCGATGAGATGTCTGTTGATGACCCCCTTGTCGAGATACAATTGCACCGCGTTGGCTCATTCGACCTGTTCGATGTCAAGAAAAGGCTCTCCACCGAGTGGTATTCGTAGTACTGTCATGTCTTGATGTGTGAATCTATAGGTCTCCTCAGTCGACAGGGAGGATCCACTGGCTCGGACTGTTTTGCGTCCGAGCGTCACTTCCTCGGGAGAGTCCAGTTCCGCATTGACATCGACGTTTAGGTTGTACTCCTGTCCTATTGGTATTGGAATGCTGATTTCTTGCGTTTCGTCGGGTGTGCTGGTGATATTGGCTGTAAGGAACTTTTCACCTGCAGATTGGAGCCGTATCACTGCCTGTGCATCGTCGGTTAGCGTGTTCAATACCCGAATCTTGACCTGCTGGTCCTGTGTCTGCGTCGTCTCATTTGGCGAAGTGTCTGCAAGGTCATCACTTGGGTGCAGTGCTGTAACACCTCCGACACCCGAGAGTACCGTCAGACCGACTAAGAAGGTGCGTCACTTCATACATTCGAACGCGGGTTGTAGGGTGAACAGCTGGCGACTGCAACGGCTGCTCCAGCGGCAATTGCACGGAGCGCTTGGCAACGCGACCAGTTGACCATTGAATAAATATCATTCAGAAGGACAATTGAAGCTTACGCTCAACGCGCTTGTCAGATTACAGCACGAGCAACGAGACGGCTCCAGCCAGTGCAACGGCGCCACAGGCCTGCATCGCCCGGATATACAACTGCCGACGGCGTGCATATCCCCCGGTGAGAATTCCAAGTGTCCAGACACTCATGCCAATGGTGACTGCCACAACGATTCCGACCCAGATGGCTGAACCACGATTCGACCAGTTAATGCCAGTCAGCCAGTACGACACAACAGTCCCGAGTAGCCACAGGCTCACAAGAACAGGTGCAAGAACCCGAAACCCGCTCCGTTGTTCAACACTCATTGAAATATCATTGGGTGTCACTCAATATGAATGTGAGGACAGGAATGAGAAGCAGTGTCCTCTTTAAAACAACAATATAGGGGCTGTGTATGCAGCAGACTCTTTTCCACCCACTCAGTGTCTGTCAGAACGTGTGTGACCGATTCAGAGAGTGTAGTCAGAAGTCAGCCATCGTTGGTGTCACACCGATTCTGATGAATCAGCTGGTCAGTAAACTTGCTTAGTAAGGTGTCGGTCATCTACCAAAGCGATTACTCACCTGTGTAGGGTGAATCCTGCAGACGACGGCAGTTACTCGTCGGGCATCCACGCAGGCCGTGTTACCGTCGCGTTGCCGAACGCAGAGAGGTCGTACATCGTCTGGCGGGTGAATTCATCGTTGCCTCTCGTAATATTGAACTCCGCGATGAACCCCTCCTCAGCGATGGTAACGTGCCCTGTCGCAGTATCCGCTGGGACTGACTCAGGATTCCTGATGCCGGTCACAGTATATGTGACAGCCGTCGTCCCCTCGACGGTAACAGCCTCAGTCGCGTTTAATTCGAGATCTCGGAGCGGTTGTTTCAAATCATCGACTGTGGCTACGTCAGCTGCTGTCCAGTTCTCGTCGGGCATTCGGCTCAACTTCTCTGTCATTCGATCATACTCAAACACCCCCTCGGCGGTGTAGTACCGGTGGATATCGGCGTCGAGTTGGGTGTCTATCAATTGGACTGAACCAGTGCCAGCCTCTGTGTCTAAGACCCTGACAATCGTGCGGTTCGAGTCCTCATCGGCAATCACCAATCGACTTTTCCGGGAGACGTTTTCCACAGTCTCGTCGTTCGTTCCCAGCGCAACAGTGAGGTCTGTAATCCCCGCCTGTGACCACCCCGAGGGATACGAGAAATTCTCCACTGTTGGTTCGGGAGTGGGTGTCTGTTGGTTTGTCGCAACCAGTCCGGTACAGCCGGCCAGAAGGATGAGACTGGCCAGTGTAACAGCACGGTGAGAACCGTAAGAGCGGTCGACCATGGAATGTGATAATGACAATATATTAAAAATAGATTGTGGGTGTTTGCTCCCAGCAAGCGCTACTCAGTGAAAGCCGTCCACTCCCTTTTTCACTGTAATTGAATACGCGCTCTGTATCCATCAGTGCCTTCGCCGACTACTCGATATCTGTCAGTAATGAAGTGACCGATAGAGAGGATAGGTTCAGCACGACGGTGGCTTTCTATCTTTAGACAGCGAGAGAATCCCGCCGTTGAGTGGTCACTGCAACTATTGAATAGTCAGTGAAGAGCGTTACAGAACAGTGGTTGCGAGCAAGGCGAAGCCACCGATTCTGTAGCCGCTCGCCCGTCTTCGTTTACTATTCAGTTCTTGTGCATACCACTCCACGGCGGGCGTGAATCGCGCCACTCAACTACGCAAACCACCGCTCGACAGCAGACCGGATATTCCATGCTAATCAACACCACTAAGTAGATTTGTCTACATAGGCTATGTATGGCGATTCAGGCCACGCGCACCTACGTTGGTTCCATTCAGAACCACCGACAGGTCTGCGATGGCCTTGACTCGCTCGGAGACTCCGCCTCCAAAATCTGGAACGTCGCACGATGGACAGCCGACCACATCTGGGATGAGACCGGCGAAATCCCAGACGAAGGGGTGCTGAAATCGTACATGAAGAACCAACCGTGCTGGAAAGACCTGAATGCACAATCCAGTCAGAAAGTCATCGAAGAACTTTCCGACGCTTTCCAGTCATGGTTTGACCTACGACACAAGGACGACGAGGCGAATCCGCCCGGCTACCGCAAACACGGCGACACCCGACCACGTTCCACGGTCACATTCAAAGAAGACGGCTTCAAACACGACCCTGAGAACAACCGCGTTCGCCTCTCGAAAGGCTCAAACCTGAAAGAAAACTGGTCGGACTTCATCCTCTGCGAGTACCAGACACGCCCAGACGTTGACCTCACAGAAGTCAACAGCGTGCAGAACGTTCGAGCCATCTGGAACGGCGACGAGTGGGAACTGCACTTCGTCTGCAAAGTCGAACTCGAAACCAACGACTCATCAGGAGATGGCGTGGCAGGCATCGACCTCGGCATCAAGAACATCGCCACGGTCGCCTTCCCCGACGGATACGTCCTGTATCCCGGCAACTCGCTCAAAGAAGACAAGCACTACTTCACCCGCGAAGAGTACGACACTGAGGGTGAGAACGGCCCCTCGCAGAAGTCGATGTGGGCACGTCGGAAACTCGCAGAACGGGAGACACATTTCTACCACGTTCTCACAGACACCATCATCACCGAGTGCGTTGAGCGGAATGTAGGAACGCTCGCAGTGAGCTGGCCCGAAGACATCCAAGAGTCCGACTGGGGGAAGACCGGCAACAAGAAGCTGCACTCGTGGGCGTTCGACCGCATCTACCAGTACCTCGAATACAAAGGCGAGATGCGCGGTGTTGAGGTGCTGAAAGAGAACGAGTGGGACACCTCGAAGACGTGTTCGGCGTGCGGCGACGATACGAAGTCGAACCGTGTCGAACGTGGGCTGTATGTCTGCTCGTCATGTGAGTTGGTAGCCAACGCGGATTGCAACGGGGCGGAGAATATGCGGCAAAAGATAACTCCGAGTCCTCACGGTGAGGATAGGAGTAACGGCTGTGTGGCACAGCCGTCGGTACACCTGTTCGACCGCGAGAGCGGGACGTTCAACACGAGAGAACAGGCCGTATCGTAGACCAGCAAATATCCCAACCTGCGGTACGGGAAGCCTCGCCGTTTACGGCGAGGAGGATGTCACTCACGGACTTCGGTCTGAATCACCCGGCAGATGCGAGTGCTTAGATGTTTGCCGAAAAACGGCCGTACTGGTAGGCGAGCCACAGGAATCCCGCGGGGAGTACAATGAATTTCAGCATGTCGAACAGCATGCTGTAGAATACGATCGTCTCACCGATTGAACCCAGTTCAGGGAGCCACACCGGGAACCCCGAGGATCCCTGACGAACGCCAGCGACAGCCATCGTGAGCAGCCGCTCACCGACTAAGATCGTGGTCAACAGGCCAAGGAGGATGATTCCCGGACGACGGAGGGACGGTTCCTCACGGAATGGGGCGATCAGGGACATTAAGAAAAATTGACTGTTGAGTGGCATACGCTTTGTGGTCTTTCTCCCCATCAGTTCCGATTGGTCTCGCTGTGGCCTGTATCGGACGGTTCTCGCGCCCAGGCTCGTGACCTGCACACATGCGAGACCCGCGCTCTGTATTCAACAGGGGGACGCGCACCGGTGGCAAAGAGAACAGAGCGTTCAACTCACCCAATTTGTTGATATAGCGTCCATCCGACGGCGAAGATAGCTATGCCAACACCGACAACGAAGGGGATGATACCGTCAGTCTCCCCGAAGCGCCAGTCGGATACAGTGTCCCCGACGATTGCAAGGAGAGCAACGACGACTCCGACGTATTGGAGTGGCTTTGACTGGGAGGGGCGGCCTGGCAGATTGCTAGCTTGTCTCGGATTCATCAAGTATCTTCCTCAGATCATATCTTGCCCTTCTATCGTAGTAATCGACTCACCAGCCTCGGTTTGTGTGAGTCGCTATTCGAGATTCGCCGCCTACATCTCGCACTGTTGCTACTGATGAATTCGAATGCTGTCAGAACGTGCGTGACCGATTCAGAGCATATGTGCAGCATGAAGCGATAGTTTCTTTCTCTTCATCAGGACACGAGCCACTGGTCAGTATACTGTCTTATCTTGAAATTTATAAATATTAGTTCCACACCGGAACACGTCCGACGGGTGACCCGCATTGGGTACTATTTAGGGAGGGTGGAGCGGATAGCAATTATTCACTGCGACAGGTGTTGCACCGTTTAGAGCCTGGAAAAACAGGTTCTCCACACTCGGTACACTGATCGAGACGCCGGCGGCTGCCAAAGAGTTTCTTGAGGAGGGAGGGCACGATTTTTCTACCGGGCTTGATGCGGGTAAGTGTCTCGCTGTATTGACCGCTCAGTGTCGTCCAAACTCAGTAATTCCTCGGCGCTGACTAAGCGCCCTGAGTCTGTCGTCACGCACCAAATGTTCGGCTAGAATACATTTTTTATCGTTGGTGATGAAAGTAGGGGATATGAAACGTCGTGCCCTCCTTACCTCCATCGGCGTAACAGGCGTGGCGTGTCTCGCGGGATGTTCTGCCCTCAACCTCGGTGGTGAGTCCACACAAACCGAACAATCGGTCCGGTATCCGGCATTGAAATCCACGCCGGTATATTTTGGCCCAGACCTCACTGGAACCCTCCCCGAGTACGCGAGTGTAAGCGATGACCCGGAGGCCGCTGTCGTCGCGGTTGTCGACCACGAGACGCCCCTCGATCCGTCGCGACTTGTCGACTGGTTGTTAGCAGGAGTCGCTGTCGGGACAATCAAGCGTCCAGCTGCAGAAGCATTGGGCGAGTTGCTCGTCGACGGGAACGTGAGTGAATCCTTCGAGGCCTCGATAATCACTGGCTCCGACCCCAATGACATTGCGGTCGTCCGAGGAGTCGGGGGCCGCCTGGTATCGAGCGTCGCTACGTATGGCCGGAGCATTCCAGAGACCACTCGAACCGTGCACTATTCGTTCTCGTATATGATCAACGATATTGTCGAAGCTGTCAATCATATTTCCGAAGCTGTCAATCGTTCCCCCGCCAACGACCGATAGTTGTCTGACTATATGATCAATACAGCCTCTGAATCAGTCACGCACGTTCTGACAGCGGATGAGTAGGTGGAGGAGACACTGCTGCATACAGAGTGCATATTTACCAGCCGGGGAGTGAGAGTTGTGATTTCACAGCCTGCAACTGAGCGGGATACTTTTTCCCGATTTCCTGGAAAGTCAGTCACACAGATGTCACAGAATGGCCGCCCGAACGAGCCAGTCCCATCATTCAAAACACGGCTCGTGAGAGTTCTCATCTCAGTCGTTGTGTTAACTGGTGTGACTGTCGTTTTCGGATACGGGGGATGGGTTGTTTTGACACTGACTGCGAACATTGCAGGCTACGATCCAGAGACTGAAGAGGGAGATCTCCTTCGACATCGATTGTTGGACTGGCCTGAGCGAAACAGAGAGGTGATGCGCTCAAACGGGCGAAAGCCACTTCCAGTGAGGCCCTAATGGCGTTTTGACAGCCTCCCCGCGCTGAACGGGGCTCTCTCCTCGATTTTCCGCAAACTCATCCTCTGTAGTCATCAGGGAGTTCCTCTCACTGCGTGCGAATTTCGACAACGTTACGCACCACTATATTGACTACCACGAATTGGGATTGACCCGTACTGTGGTGGTCGTCAAATGATCTATTTTTGGGAAGTACCGTTATTCTAAGCCTCCGATAATTACCCATATGGAACACGAAATAACGAGCCGTCCGTCGTACGCGATGGTGGACATCTCCCTCGATAGGGGCGAACAGATTCTCGCGGAGTCAGGTGCAATGGTGAGCCACAGCGACGGTATCGAGATGGAGACGAACGCGACCGGTGGCTTCCTCAAGTCCCTCCGGCGAGGGTTGTTCGGCGGCGAGAGTTTCTTCCAGAACACGTTCACTGCCAACGAGCCCGGATCAGTCGCGTTCGCTCCACCGCTCCCTGGCGATATGGTCCACCACCAGCTCGAAGACGATACGGTCTACGTTCAGTCCGGTTCGTACATCGCCTCGGGTCTAGAGCTCGACGTTGACACCGAGTTCGGCGGGGCCCGCACGTTCTTCGGCAGCGAAGGCCTGTTTTTGCTCCGGATCAGTGGGAGAGGCTCACTGTTCATGGCAAGCTACGGTGCTATCGAGGAGGTCGAAATTGACCCAGGCAAGACGTACACCGTCGACACGGGACACATCGTGGCGTTCGAGGACACGGCCGACTTCACCGTGAAACGCGTCGGCGGCCTGAAGTCGACGTTGCTGAGCGGCGAGGGTCTGGTGGCCGAGTTTCACGGTTCAGGCCGCATCTGGCTCCAGACTCGAAGTCAGGACTCACTACTCGCGTGGCTCCTCCCGAAGATTCCGAACCAGTCACAGGGCGGACCGTCCGGGTAACCGCGGGAGTGGTCCTGTCCGATGAGCACGCAGCCAATTACGGATGTGCGAGGAGAAGGCCCCGCTTCCACGTCGCCAAACCGGTGACGACGGTGGCGGCCGATGATTCGGTGACCGTCTCCTGCATACACCGCGCAAATTCAGAAACCCAGGTGGTCTAGTCAGAGTGGAGCAAGGTTTGGTCGATACAGAGGGTATCGTGAGCGGTCAGTAGAGTAGAGCAGAGCATTGTTTCGCAAACCAGAGGCGTAGTTGATGTCCAAAAGACACTTTATAACCTATGTTGAAGTAGTTTGCGAAGGCGCTGATGGATACAGGGCGCGAATCGGTCACGTATCGGTAGGCCTCTGGGGTCGGTGAGAGTAATCACTCTGAAGCGCACCTTTACTCAATATGATTTTCAGGAGTTGGTCCATTCAGTTCTTTAGACCGGTCCATTTCTCACGTTGAAACTGTTGTCCCGGCTTTAAGTATGTCACTAGCAAAACACCTCTAACGATGGGAGAACCACAACAATACGAGACCACTGCCCTCAATCTCTCTGGCAGTCAGTATACCGTCGAACAGACGGGCAGGGACGAGAACTTCCAACCGGAATATGAAGCCAGGGACGTCACTGGTGACACGATCTTTCGCTGCACCCACCAGATGTACGAGGGGAACGATACCTTCCCCTTCCTCGACACCGACGGAACTGAATTATTTACTGTCGAGGCCAGCGGGAATTGGGATATCGCCGGCGACTATCTGCTCACAGATAGCCAAACTGGGAAAGAACTCGTCGTTCTGGACAACGACTTTTCGCTCTTCCAGGATACCTGGCGAATCCGCGACGCTGAGAACGGGTCGGTTCTCGCCGAGATCAACTCACGTGGCACACTCTTTACCGTGGGTCGAAAGATCCTGCCAGTGGGCCAGTGAATCGGACACAAGTTCGAGATAACTGATGCGGAAGGCACTGCTGTTGGAACTATCGAGAGCGGTTTCGCCGTCTTTGACCGGTACGAAATCACGATTAGCGATAGCAGTTCGGTACCAATCGATCCGATAGTGGCAGGGACAGTCGTTATCGATGCAATTCAGGGTAACTGAGCGAGGTCAACGTACCCTCGTATGATCGACTTACTCTCCCAACTTTCCTCTATTCTCCCACATACACAGTGAACCAATATCGGTTTGATTGCTGAACACACGCTCTGAATCGGTCACGTAGTTACTGACAGAAACTGGATATCTGGCGAAGGTAGTGCTGACTCGATGGAAACGCTGCTACTCCATGCGAGCGTGAAACAAGATGGGGCGCAAGAGACCGATGTGTATTCCGTGCCATCGAGCACGTCGTGCTGACTGGTCCGTG
The DNA here is from genome assembly GCF_037338445.1 of Salinibaculum sp. SYNS191. Classification (NCBI taxonomy): domain Archaea; kingdom Methanobacteriati; phylum Methanobacteriota; class Halobacteria; order Halobacteriales; family Haloarculaceae; genus Salinibaculum; species Salinibaculum marinum. The sequence continues at coordinate 2,654,475 of NZ_CP147838.1, read as the reverse complement.
TGCGAAAGAAGCCGAGTCATGGGCGTGACAGCCCGGATGCCGCGGCGTGCGGCATCCGGGAAAGCCCGAATAGGTGATTCTCTGCTTCACGCACTGGCGTCCCGGGTGAACAGACAATGTACCTCGGAATTGATGTCCACAAACGGTACGCACAGGTGGCAGTAATGGATGAGGCTGGAGAGATCGTCGAAGAGGTTCGCGTCGAGAACGCGAACCTCGACGACCTCGCCCAGCGGTATGCTGGTTCTCAAGCTGCACTTGAGGCGACCAGCAATTACTACCACATCCACGATACGCTGTCGGAGCATTTGGATGTGACTGTTGCTCACCCGAAGGAACTGAATCAGATCGCCGACACTGACAAGAAAACTGATCGCGTTGACGCCAAAGAACTCGCGCGGATGGTTCGGTTGAACTCCGTTCCGGAGAGCTACGTTCCAACCGACGAGGTCAGGGAAGCCCGCGCACTCGTGCGCGGGCGACAGACTCTGGTGGAGAACCGCACCAAGTACGCCAACAAGATCCACGGACTCCTCTCCGATCACGGCATCACTGAGGACGTGAAGCCGCTGACTCAGGAGGGACGAGAGTTCCTGCGGGAACTCTCGCTCCCGACGCCGTGGGACTCCCTGCTAGAGTCGTACATTGAGCTGATTGAGACGCTCAGCGAAGAGATTCGCAATCTGGAAGAGACGATCGAAGAACGCGCTGGGTCTCTGAAGGAGACCCAGCTGCTGATGACGATTCCCGGCGTGAGTTACTATACGGCGTTGACGATTTATGCCGAGTTAGGCGAGATCAGTCGGTTTGACGGTGATAAATCGGTCGTCAGTTATGTCGGATTGAACCCGGTGATCCGCGAGTCAGGCGACTCGCGGATCGAGGGGAGTATTTCGAAACGTGGATCGGGTCGTGTCCGGTGGTTGCTCGTCCAGGCTGCAAACACAGCAGTTCACACCTGTAACGATGAGTACCTAAGCCGCTTCTATGAGCGGCTAGCAAGCCGGAAGAACTCACAGAAGGCAATCGTCGCCTGCGCTCGGAAAATGCTGGTGTCGATCTACCACATGCTAGACCGAGGCGAGGTATACGATCCGCCTGATGTGAATGCGTAGACGAGGGAACTGAGGGCCGCCCGCTCGGCGGCCCTCAGTGGCCGGTCGGGGCCAGCGTGAGCGACAGCTATCGCCAGACCGCCACCGCACCGCCTGAAGATATCGACCACCTGCCGGCTAGGAGAACAGCAGACTACAGGACGGCGTAACTGTTTTGTCGAAAACGGTGGTTTGTGTAGATAGCAGCGTTTCCATAGGTGAATGCACAGCGCGAATGTTGCACTCTGTGGCGTATGGGTGGATGGAATTATTTAATTCAGCAGAGAGACCGAAAAGAAGTATTCGGACTCATCACCTGCATTAGTGACGATACAGTTCCGGCCGTGTCAGGGGGACAGGGCAGGGTCGCTTCCATCTTGGAATTCTTCGTCATCGTTACCATCGAAGAAGCTGTCAGGGAAGGTTACTTTTTCATCAAATGCCTTCTTGGCCTTGAGGAACCGGTCTTCAGGGGCTGCATCGTTTGCTACACTGTTACCCGGCCCTATCTTTTCGTCAAAGAATGAATCCGGGAATTGAACGTTGTCACCAGGCATTACACCCTTCTTTTCGTGCTTATCCATCTGGTCGGGGTCGGTGACGGTGACCTTGTCACCCGGTGCGGCCACGGCGGGAGCAGCCACCATCGAGAGTGCAACTGTCAGAACAACGGCAAACACCGTTAATCGGATAGTATTATTTATCATTACACCGATTACTTGAATATAAGAGATAATAACTTAGTAGTGAAGTAAGTTAGCACTGCTCACAGTGTCACTTCTCACTCAGCATCTATGCCCCCTCCACAGAAACCATGACCGTCACAGAACCTATATACAAAGCTACGTATCGATGCTGTCATTATTTGTTTCACATTAGCCCCGCTCTCCTGCTGCCTACACGCTCTGTATCGGTCACGCTGTTACTGGCAGATATGAACTAATTGGTGAAGGCGCTGGTGCATACGGGACGCGAGTTCGTCAAGCCGGCCGTCGCCTGGAAGGTCACCGAAACCCCGCGGCATTTCTACGCCGTACCGGGGAGTCAGCGTCACCCCGCTGGCCGTGGGCCATCTGATGCTGGCATTCCTGGCAAACTCAGGACAGAGAGGTCCACCCGACGTAGCAGTTGTGCGTTGATGGCAACGATGACCGTACTCAGCGACATCAACAGTGCACCGACAGCAGGCGACAGTAGGATACCGATTGGAGCGAGCACACCAGCAGCAAGCGGGAGGGCGAAGACGTTGTACCCCGCCGCCCAGACGATATTCTCCTGCATCTTCCGGTAGCTGGCCTTGCTGAGTTTCACCAGTCGCACCACGTCCATCGGATTGTTCTGGACGAGGATGACGTCTGCCGACTGGACGGCCACGTCGGTCCCGCTCCCGATGGCGATGCCCACGTCTGCCCGAGTGAGGGCGGGTGCGTCGTTGACGCCGTCGCCGACCATCGCCACGAGTTTGCCCTCGTCCTGCAGTTCCTGAACTTTCGTGTCCTTGTCCTCGGGCAGCACTTCGGCGAAGACGGTGTCGATACCCAGTTCCTCGGCGACGGCGTTTGCCACGTCCGCTGAATCACCAGTCAGCATCGCCACCTCGATGCCGATGTCGTGGAGCGCCTCGACCACGCGATAGCTCTCGTCTCTGATGACGTCGGCCATGGCGAAGGCTGCGACGAGGTCTCCGTCTCGAACGAGGTAGACCACGGTCTGTGCGTTCTCTCCAGCCTCGTCAGCAAAGGCCGCGAGCGACTCGGGTACCTCGCTGTCAAGATAATCCAGTAGATTCGGCCCGCCGACGTAGACCTCCTGACCACCGTCGGACGCATCCGACGAGCCTCTAGCTTCGCTGGAGACACTCACGGTCGCTCTGACGCCTCGGCCTTTCATCGCTTCGAATCCGCTCGCGTCGGGGACGGAGACGTCGCGTTCGGCGGCGGCCTCACGAATGGCGCGGGCGATCATGTGTTCGGAGTCGCTCTCGACGGCCGCCGCGAGCGCGAGTGCCTCGGTCTGGTCGACGCTGTCGACCGTCTCCATCCCGACGACGCCGTGTTCGCCCTCGGTGAGCGTCCCCGTCTTGTCGAAGATGATGGCGTCGAGATTGCGGGCCTGCTCCATGGCGATGCGGTCCCGGACGAGCATCCCGTTCCGGGCAGCCAGCGAGGTGTTGATGGCGACCACCAGCGGAATCGCGAGGCCAAGTGCGTGCGGGCAGGCGATAACCAGCACCGTGACCACGCGCTCGATGACCGTTGCGTTGAACGATACCGCCACCGTCCACGCAATAGCAGTCACGACAGCCGCGCCGACGGCGACGTAGAACAGCCACCCTGCCGCCCGGTCGGCCAGCACCTGCGTCCTCGACTGGCTCGACTGGGCTTCTTCGACCAGTCGCATGATGCCTGCCAGCGTGGTATCCTCACCGGTCGCGTCGATGCGGACGCGGAGACTCCCGTCGCCGTTGACGGTGCCCCCAATCACGTCGTCGCCTGGTTCTTTCGAGACGGGTTTCGACTCGCCGGTAACCATCGCCTCGTTCACGTCAGAGTCGCCCTCTTCGACGACACCGTCTGCGGGCACGCTCGCGCCCGGTCGCACGAGCACGAGGTCACCCTCCGAGAGGTCGCTGACTGGGACCTCCTCGGTGCCATCGTCGGTGATGCGCTCGGCGGTGTCAGGCATGAGTTTCGCCAGTTCGTCAAGCGCGCTGGAGGCGCGCCGAACTGAACGCATCTCTATCCAGTGGCCCAGCAGCATGATGTCGATGAGCGTCACCAGTTCCCAGAAAAAGGCCGACGAGGTGGGAAAGACGACGCTTGCCAGACTGTAGACGAAGGCGACGCTGATTGCCATCGAGATGAGCATCATCATCCCCGGCGTTCTGTCGCGCAGTTCCGGAACGGCCATCTTGAGGAAGGGGACGCCACCGTAGGCGAAGACGACGACGGCGAAGACGGGATTTATCCACTCGCTGCCGGGAAACGCGGGAACAGAGAAGCCCAGCCACGACTGAAGCGTTTCACTGTAGAGGAGTACCGGGATGGAGAGCAGCGTCGAGATAAAAAAGCGACGCCGAAACATCTGTTCGTGACCCGCGTGCATCCCACCGTGGTCTCCGTGGCCGCCACCTCGCTCCTCGGGACCCTCGTCGAGACTGTCGTGTCCCTCGTGGTGGCCGTGGTCGGTGTGCCCGTCGTCTAATCTGTGGCTGCGTTCGCTGTGGTCGGCTCCGCTCGAATGACTGGAATCGTCCACGATTTACTCACCGGCTTGGAGTTTCCGACGGCGGGAATCGAACTCTTCTTCGTCGATTTCTCCCTCGGCGTAGCGGCGCCGCAAAACGGTAAGTGCGTCGTCGGTCGTCTCCCTGCCCGAATCACGCCGGGTGAGAAACAGGTACCCGAGAGCGAGCGGGACGCCAATCAGAACGACCATCCAGAGCGTCATCCACAGGTATCCAAAGCCCCCATCATGGGACCCCATCCAGCCGTCGTGGTGGTGGAAGCCGTCGTCGCCGCTGTGGGCGGCGACGGGGCTGCTGAAGGCGATAACGAGTACGACGACCAGTGCCATCGTGGCGAGGAGTCGTCCCTCAGTTCGCTGGCCGCGTGTTTGGTCCATGTTGACATATACAACCGGATTCTTTACCTCGGTTGTGGTTACGAATCGAATTTCTACCGAGGAGATAAACATGGATTCAAAACCAGCTCCGAGCCAAACCTTCACAACCGAACCTGCGATGGGGTGAGGAGTCTCGGGCGACTTCGGTTTGACGACGGAACGAAAACCGCCGCGGTGTCAAGCTATCGCGTCGTATCCCGCGTCTGCCACGGCGGCGACGAGCGCCTCGGTTTCGGCCTCGCCCTCTACGCCGCGTCCCGTTCTCCGATCTCCCTCGTTCTCTCCGCCATCTTTGGTGGGAGCGAGTATGTGTATCGAACCAGGACAAGCAATCGGTAGAACTGATCTGATCTCATCTCGCTTCTGCATCGGTCACGCCGTTACTGACGGAGGTTGAGTAGTTGACGGAGGCGTTGCTGGATATACAGCGCGTATCTCGCGCGCTCTTACTAACAGCTCCCGGGAAGTTCGTCGAGGATCTGCTGCAGACAGAGCCGGATCTCTCACGGCACACGTCCAGAGATACGGGAATTGAATCGGCCGACACACTGCCCGTCTCTTACAGGGATGGTGCTCACGAAACTCAGCCAGAGAAGCGTTCACGACTGGAAGAGACGGTTATCATTCTCGGAGGCGAGAAAGGGAGACTTCGACCAGGATTACGCCGACTAGGCCGACGCTCCATCTAATCACTTGGTCGATAATACGTTGAGTACCCCACCATGCGAATCTCGCTCGTCGGTAAAACAGTGAAATCAAGCTACGTCTAGCGATTCACCACGGCCATCAGGAGCTAATTCTCACCGTATTTTTCGCCGATATCACTCACAGATGCAGTCGTGAGATTGTCCAACGAGATTGACGATCTGTAGATGGATCTCATCAGCGAGCGCGACCATTGCATCTCCACGATCATCTGTGGCAACCCCATCTTGGTAGTACGTGTATGCCCGGTTTTCGTTCCAGAGATCTTCGAGTTTCGTCGCAACCTCGTCAGTGATGAATCCAACTTCGGCGCTTCGATTGATCGCGGTGGTGTGTGATTGGGGCGGTTGGGATGGGTCGTGATGTCCCTCTGTAATCAACCAGAATAGCAGCGTCCGTTCGATCGACGTGAAGGCGGCTTCGATCGTGAGCGTGTAATATCCGTCTTCGAGCAATCGTTCTGCCCCGGAAAGAAGTCGACACGCCTTCCGAAGTTGGACGAGTTCAGCACTGGAGACGTCGAGTCCCTCTTCGAGAGTTTGCCCACCGAGACGGAACGCTTCCTGTGCATTCGACAGCTGCGGCTCGATATCGTCGTGGTTAATCGGCATCCCTATGCACCCTCTCCTGACGTGGCGTAGATGTTCTGACGGAGATCCTGTAGCCGGGCAGAACGGTCGAGTACCAGCCCGTAATCGAAGATCTCTGTCAGCTCGCCTCCGTGGGAGATGGCGGTGTCCGGCGTTTCCACGAGTACCTCGAACTCGTACCGGTTGCCAGCGAATGATTCCTCCTCGATGTCACGCGCGAGAGACGTACAAATACGTCGTCCGTAGGTGAGGGCACCGTCAACGATGATGAGGAGGTCGATGTCACTGCGACGGTCTGCTGTTCCGCGAGCGACGCTCCCAAAGAGGACGACCCCAACGAGTTCGTCGAGCTCCTCACTCTCTTGGATACGCGTCTCGAGTTCATCGAGATAGGCTTGAACTGGCTTGCGGAATTCGGACTGTGGTATCATGAACACGGGTCCCGGTCGCTGAAGGTGATCCATGTCGATCGTAATTCGGGCGGGACGCTGTTCACTCACCGCGATCACACCCAGTTTTTCGAGGAGGTCGACCGAACGGGAAATCGACGACACGTCCGCGCCCGTAATCGACGCAAGTTCTTGTTGTGTGAACTCTTCGAAGGGATTGTTCGCGAGGTGGTGAAGGATGTCCTGCATCGCCTGGTACCGGAAGATCCGTTCTTCCGGAAATGGGAAATCAAAAAGCACCTTCGAACTTTGCATATCGTGCAATTGTTTGCACATCATGAAAATGCTTCGGGTCACGTGGCGGTGCTCGACAAGGTGATCACAGAACAATTCAATCTGAAATTCGACACACCGAATGATCGTTCTCAGTCTGTGGTTAGGAGCAACTCGTAATCACTAATACCAGCAGCATCATCCGGTGGATCTAGTGTTGCATCAGCAGTAAACTTCCATGTCATGTCTGCAGTAAGATGACTCTCGGTATCACGCCCGATTTGGCGGAGATAACCGTTCGTATCGTAGAACGGGGCCAGCACTTCTAGGAAGTCGAATGCTTCGGTTACTTCGATCGTTCCGTTGACCTGTGGATTGTCGAGACTCGTTCGAATGTCCCCACTTTCGGTGACTGTTGCACCATCCGGTGACGTAATTGGGATGCGACGGGACTGGTCAACAATCCTCCCATCAATTTCATCGACTGTCTGATCACCATAATACTCTAGATACGCTCGCCAAGTGCTCTCTCCGGGGATGGCTAGAATGTTTGTCCGATCCGTGTCGATGGACTCCCCGTCTGCGTTAAGAAAGTCGACATGAACTTCTGCATATCCATGTATATTCGTCGTCTGGTTTTCGATGTCTACTTGCGCATATTTATCGGGTCCGAACATGGCACTGTCCGAAAAGAGCGTCGTCTCAACAACTTCAATTTGGCCCGGATCTGGCGCTGGTGTTCGTGTCGCTGTCTCTGCCTCAGTTTCCGTGTCCGTTTCCGTCGGTGAAACTGCCTCTGTCTCCGTCGGAGTCTCGGTTTGGGTCTGCGTTGGCGGTTCGAAGTCAGCGGCCGTCGAGGTTTTTTCTCGCGTTGCTGGCGGTTCTTCGGTTAGTTGAATGGATGTCGGCGTTTCAGTGGCTTCGGTATCAGTTCCGGTACAGCCAGCGAGACCGAAAGCACTCATCAATAGAAAGGAACGACGTTTCATGTTGATGAGTTCTGATGCACCCATATATTAGTTATTAATATCTGATAATCTCATGGAGAGACCTGTATCGTCCGATTCCTGCACTCACACTCTTGACCTGCTGCATTGCGAGAACCGTGCTCTGTATCGGTCACGGCGCTACTGACAGAGTTTGAGTAGTTGCTGAAGGTGCTGCTGTATTCAGAGCGCGGATCTCGCACGGCAGCGAGTTGAGACCGTGAGGAGTGAAATCGGTCGATACGGTGATCGGATTCAGCACTGCGCACCTCGTCACACCTCTCTTTCCAAAAACATTCAAAAGCTATCACACTACTGTGATGTATGAAGCGCCGCTCTGCCCTCCAGCTCGGTGGCTCGATGCTGCTCACAGCACTGGCTGGCTGTTCGCTCTCCGATTCGCTCGCGCCCGCTGAAGTGACAGTTTCTGAGATTACCATCCGGAATCGTCTCGAGAGGGCTGTTGAGGTGAGTGTTCTGCTGACGGCCAGCGATGAGATCGTTCTCTGGCGGACCGTCACAGTCCCGACCGCGCCGAATCAATTCGTTACCTTCGACGACTTACCTGCCGAACCTAGAAAATACACGCTGTACGCGCAGGTTCCCACTTCTGACACTGATGACCCGATTCAGGCAGATCTTGTCGAGGATGCGGGTGACCAATCGTGTCTGGAAGTCAGACTCGAAATCACATCGAACCCGCAGAATGACCGCAGTGAGCCGACTCTGGTCTATGGTTCGATAGGACAATGCAATCGATAGACCCACATCGTCCAGCGAGGAAGCTCCGACCCGGAAATGAAAGAGGAGAGAACCCAGTGCGTACTACAAGCCACCAGTAGCCTTGCTCGTGAAACGGTTGCTCAGTCATCGATTCGTAGGCGTACTGAGCGGCCAATGTCAATTCAGTCGTATACACCTGAATAGAATGCTCTCACCGTGCTGAACCCACGCTCTATGTTGGTCACGACGCAACTGATGGGATTCCAGTAGGTCGCTTGCATCTATGCAAGATACAGAGCGCGAATGTTGCACATGACTGTGACTGTTGGGACGCCGACGCCGAGCTCCCGTGTTGGCCGTGCTACCGGGACGGGTTCGACGTCCCGAACCCAAGCGCCAGCGAGGAGTATGCGAGCGCCTATCGGTCGAACAACCGTCCGCGACCCCGGCCCGGCTACTCCGGTACCGGTTTCTCACTGTCGTTGAGAACCGCCGCAACGTCGGGGCCCAAGAGTGAGATACCGTCAACCAGCGTGTGGACGCCAATCACGACGAGAAGGTTACCCGTTAGAACATACAGAACCGTCACCGACAGGGCCGGAACGCCGATGAAGACGACCTCCTCCAGCGAGTAGGTGTCGCCGGCGTAGTGACCGGCGGTGAACACCAGAAACGCGATTGCACCCGCCACGGGGAACGCGACGCCGCTCGTCGCCGGCTCGTTCTTCCGTCGGGTCACAGCCAGCAATACTGACCGCCACCGCGGCGACGGAAACCGCAAACAGAGGTGGCTACGAAGTAGACACCTGTCCAGACGTCTCGTCGTCTGGACGAATAATGATAACCAGTCATTCTCGGCAGGTCGCTCACATTTACTGCCATCTCGACCCGTTTGGTGCTGGTAACCTGTGCTTGTCCAAGTAGAGGTACTGAAGGCGGTGGTAGCGAGTATTCGGGAATCGAGTCTCCCGTCATTACCCGGTGTTTGATTCCAAATGACGTGATTCAAACGCAACTATAACTAATGCAGTATCTGGGCCAGCGTACCAGTGTAGCCTACTGGGCTACATGAGAATATGGACGACGAAGAACGAACATCTCCCACACGCAGATGTGTCTTGCGCAGGATCGCAGCATCGAGTGCCGTCGCTCTTGGCGGAGTCGGAACTGCGGCTGCAGAACACGGTGAACAGGGCGGAAATCGCGAGGGTGGCAACGACCACGGCCGGGGTAAAAGTGACGAGCGAGGCGGCGAAGGCGGTCAAGGCGGAGGCGGTGGTAGAGACGACACCGGACCGTCCCGGGTCACCGGTGGTTCGGCCCTCACTTTCGGCTGTTCGTATAGTGGCGGCGAGATAGTCGAAATCACCAGCAAAGGGTCCGGTACCGAACAGTACTTCAGCGGGTGCGAGGCAGCAAAAGAAGCCACGGCCCCCCCGAACAAGACGTACGAGGAGTACAACGTCGATGGCGGCTGTAACATCTACATTTACGAGAAAAAGCCCGTTACGACCAGCGAGGACCTCGGCGAGCCTGCCCTGTATCGGATCGCAGAAGTCGATCCGGATTGTGGCTCCCTGGACGGAGTCGACGTCGACAAACTCGGCCTGGAACCAGCAGAAGAAGGCTCCGGCTGACGCTTCCCACTAGAGGACATAGCACACTCAATTTTTCGAACTACTATGACCGAAAATCCAGGAGCAGACGAGACGATTTCCCGACGGACAGTCATACGGCGGGCCGCAGCCACCGGCTCACTCGTAGCCGGCGGTCTCCTCACAGCGCCTACCGCGACGGCTCAACAGGGGGGCACGGGATACGTCAGAGAGGGTCAACTGCGCGGGAAAAACAACCCCGACGAACCGCGATTCAAAATCGTCGAGCCGATAGGTGAGGAGACGATCTCGCCGGAGTGCACCGGCCGTGACGCTCCCGAGACGTATCTGGCGTACAAAATCCGGTGTCCGAACTTCCCCGGTGGCGGAGGCAACGAACAGGGCGACGATGACACCCAGTCCTCGGACTCTGGCGGGTGTTGTTCGGGGGGAGGTGGCGGGCGCCGAATCTACCTCAACCCGAATCGCAACGTTGAGACAGACCTGGATGAACTGTACAGATTCGTCCGGACGCGCGAGTGCCAGGGGTCAGGACCAGTGGAAGCCGACGACGACACTGGTGGAAACGAGACAAAGTACTACCAAGTGACGTTCAAACCCGCTCGAGGGAGGTGTTCCCGCCTGTTCGAGTGACATCGTCTATTTCGGCGACTTCGGCTCAGTGAAGACCGGCTCTCCAACACCGTCGTGACTCTCGGTTGTCGCGGCGATTACGTTTCAACGGTAGTCAAACAGGCATGACACAGAAACGAATTCTCACATTCCGGATCGGCATCGCAGTCCTGCTGTTCGTCGCCGTCGGTTCGCTCGGTGTGACAGCTGCCGTCGACGGGGCAACCACACAGGCTGACAATGGGACTGACGCCGGCTAGGGACCCACTGCGGCGGTTCAGTTCGAGAACCAGACGATGACAAACATGACGGTGACGATAGCCAGGACGACCCTCTCTGACGGGGGGTTCGTTGCAGTCTACAACCAGAGTGGCGCACTCGTCGGGGTCTCCGAGTATCTTGCCCCGGGTGGTCACGAGAATGTGACAGTGACGCTGTCATCCCCGCTCGAAGCCCCGGAGCGCGATCGCGAGCGGTCGCGCAACGGGACCGGCGGACAAGTCCGAGAGCGAAACCGCACCAGGACGACGACTCTGCTGGCGATAACCCACCGTGACACGAACGGAAATCTAGCGTTCGAGTACGTTTCTAGCAACAGCGTCGACGATTCTCCCTACGTTGACGCGGGCCCGGTCTCGGACGACGCCATCATTACGGTTGAGGCGGTTCGTGCAGGCACTGGTGGGGAAGGCGAGGGCAGGAGGGGAGGCGGTCAGAGGGGTCATAATGGTCGCCGCGGGTCGTAGTCTCGTCTCCCACTCTCCGATAGGAAGGCACGCTGCTCACCAGGTACTAACAACTAACCCACTGATAGCCAGCGTAGCACTACCCTAGAGACGTTTTGACCTCGTTGTCGGTACTGGTCGCTCAAAATGCATGCCGCTTTGTTATATTTCTGCCACTCGATATATATTTACTTATACAAAATGGCAGTGAATCCGGCGTAATCACATCGGAAACGCGGTGTGTTTCGCGAGTGCGTTTCCGATTTGTCATACAAGTCGGCACTCTGGAGAGGTCCTCGTTTTCACCTCAGCTACGTGAATAGGCTGGTCAGTACACTTGCAGACCGAGCACTGCTGCAGCAACTTGGGCAAGGTGCTTTTCTCGTTTGCTATCCGAGACTCTGCATCGGGGACGAAAACACCGCGTCGAGGACTTTCCGCTCGGCCTTGCGAAGGTGCTGGTGGAACGTCGGCGAGGCAATGCCGATCGACTCGGCGACTTCTTCGCCGGAGGTATCGCGCGGCCACTCGAAAAAGCCCGCGTGGTACGCGGTTTCCAGTGCAGTTTGCTGACGGCCCGTGAGAGCTTCCACAAGGTGACGTTGGAAGCGCGCGGGATCGTCGCGGTCCCGGCTGATTTGCTGGCGACGAACCAGTTCGCTAGCCGGATAGGCTGTTTCGACGGCATCAGTGACCGTTCGGGCGTCGACACTCGGGGCAAGATGGACCGTCATTCGAAGATCACCGTCTTCGATAACGGCCTGTTCGACGTACCCACCGAGCGATGCCACGACCGAGAGCACCGGTGGATCAGTCATCCGGACCTCGAAGCGAGTCGGGTCGCCCTCCGAACGGATGGTAAGCTCCCGCCAGTGTGGGACGTTCTTGGTGATTCTGGCCACAGTATCGACGGCGTCCGGCGCTACCGTCCCGTAGACGAGAAACTCCCCATCGCTGACCGGAACCGCAGAATCAAGGGTTATTCGCCCGCTTGTTTCAACGGGCACATTGAGGGCCGCGAATACGTCCTGGATCTGAAACTCCAGTTCCACGAGTTCGTCACTCATCAGCGCCTGCTTGCGTTCGGTAGCAGCGATGGCGTGGCCGACCACCTCGCCGAGCTGGCTAATTAGCTCTCGCTCTTCGCCATCGAACGCGTGGGGCCGGTCTGCATACACATTTATCACTCCGTAGACAGTTCTCTCGTGAACAATGGGAACTGCGGCCGACGAGCGGAAGCCGTACCGTTCGATGTACTCGCGCCACGGGTCGTAGCGGGATTCGGCACGGATGTCGTGGCTGACCTGCGTCTCTCCGGTTCGGAGTGCTCGTCCCGTCGGGCCTTCGCTCCGTTCGTCGTCGGGATCGACCGAGATCGTGATCCCATCGAGATACCCCTCGACCCCGGCCTCTGTCCGAAGATTCACCGTCTGCGTGGCCGTATCCGTGTCTCCGATCCAGGCGAACAGGTACGACTCGGAGTCGGCCAGCCGCTCGCAGACTGTCCGTTCGATCTCCTCGCGGGTGGATTGCTCGATGACCGCATCCGTGATCCCGCGGACGACCTCGTTGAGGTTGTTGAGCGCAGTAAGTCCCTCTCGCTGTTGTTCTAGCTCCTGTTCGTGCTCACGGAGTGCGACCTCGCGTTCCACGCGGTTGTAAGCGGCCTCGATGTTCGTGGCGAGCAACTCGACGAGCCGGCGGGTGTTCTCGTCGATACCACTTTCCTCGCGGGTACCGGCGACGAGGACACCGTAGTCGCCCATCGGGACAAACAGACCACCGTGCATCTCCGTGGCATTTGACTGGTGATACGGCGACTCGGTGATGTCATCGAGGGCGAGGACATCGCCACTCGTGTAGACGTGTCCGACGATACTACTGTCGCCCGGCGGCACGGTACGCAGGTCCCCACCGCGCACGAACTCGGCCTCCATCGAGTGTGCGGCCGGATACAGTTCGTCGTCGGCGTCGTCGTAGCGGTACACCGCAACACCGGCCAGGTCGATAACGTCCGCGACTGCCTCAATGACCGCCTCATCTACAACCTCGGCCGTTTGGACGTCGAATAGCGTCTGTGTGGACTCGTAGAGGGTCAGCAATGTCTCTTCGAACCACTTGCGATCGCTGATGTCACGAGTCACTCCGCACCGACCGGTGCGGCCGTCCTCGTATTCGAAGGGACCGTGCCGGGTTTCGACGGGCACTACCTCACCGTCCGCGGTCTGGAGTTCGCCCTCGAGAACACCGATCGCGCGGTCGCCAGCGATGACCTCTGGTGCCAGTTCGTTGGCGTCCTGGTTTACCTCGTCGCTGGTGATGAGAGTCGGTTGTTCCCCGAGCAGTTCGTCACGCTCGTAGCCCACGAGCTCACAGAACGCATCGTTGACGAGAACCATCCGGTCGTTCTCGTCAAGCGCGTACACGCCGTCCCAGACAGTTTCGACGAGTTGCTCGTACCGTTCCAGTTCGCGCTCGCGCTCCTTGCGCCCGGTGACGTCCCGCGTGACGCCGACGCGGCCGACCTCGTCGTCGAATTCGAGGGCGACGAATTGATTGTGGACAATACGGGTCTCGCCGTCCGGGCCGATGATGTCGGTCTCGAACGCTACTGAGTCACGCTCGTCGGTGATCAGCTCCAGCCACTCCTGTTCGTCCGTGTCCACGAATCGATCGCCGAAGAACGCCGACCCGTGAGAGCCGAGTAACTCCTCTCGCGTGTGCTCGCTCATCGCCACGAATGCGTCGTTGACGAAGACGAAGTGGCCCTCGCCGTCGGTGGCGTAGACCCCGTCGTCGACTGTCTCGACCATACGCTCGAACCGCTCTAATCGCCGCTCGCGGTGCTTACGGTCGGAGATATCCTGGAAGTAGACCGACAGTCCAGTCTCGGAAGGATAGACGTGATTTTCAAACCACGTTCCGATGGGCTCGTAGTATTCCTCGAAGGAAATCGATTCCTGGGTCTTCAGGGCCTCTTCGAAGGCCGACTCTGCCTTCGAGCCCGGTTTGAGCACGTCCCAGATATGCCTGCCAACGAGTTCCGACGAGGAGTGGCCCAGGAGAGTGCTCGCCTGTTCGTTGACGTAGTTGAACCGAAGGTCACCGTCGAGCGAGAAGAATGCGTCGTCGATACGCTCGAATATCCCCTCCAGTTCGCTCTGGAGATCATCGCGTTGTCGTTCGAGCCGTTGTGCTTGCTCTTTGAACTGTGTGACCTCGGTTGTCGTGACGACGACGCCCTCCGTCTCACCGTCGAATGGTTTTGCATTCACCGAGAGCCACCGCGCCCGACCGTCGGGGCCGTCGATGCGTATCCGCTGGTCGGTGACGGCATCCCCCGTCGAGAGCGCCCGCGGTGCCGGCCGCTCCGGATACGGGATCACGTTCCCATCGGTGTCGAGAGGCGGTTGTTCGCCGAGCGAATAATTCAACGACTCCGCATCACCCCGACCGAGCAGTTCCATGAATCGCTGGTTCGCGCGTTGCAGTTCGCCCTCCGTATCGAAGATGGCGATGCCGATCGGGCTGGCTTCCTGAACCTTCTCGAGAAGGTTTCGTTCGCGCCGGATCCCCTGTTTGTTCTTCCGTCGCTCAGTCATGTCACGGGTGATTTTCACCAACCCGTCGATCTCGCCGTCGTCACCGCGGATGGCCGTGATCGTGACGTTGGCCCAGAAGCGTGAGCCGTCGGCACGGAGACGCCACCCCTCGTCCTGAAACGATCCCTGTTCCAACGCCGTGGTGAGGTTTTCCTGTGGGACTCCGGCTTGCCGTGCTTCGTCGGTATAGAATCGAGAGAAGTGCTCGCCGAGGATTTCCTCAGTCGTGTACCCTTTGATTCGTTCGGCACCTTGGTTCCAGGTCCGAACGTAGCCGTCGGGATCAAGCATGAAGATCGCGTGCTCCTCGACAGCGTCGATAACCGACTCGAACTGTATGCGGTCCCGGTCGTGAGCCTGTTTCATCTCTTTTCGGTCGGTGATGTCGTAATAGAGTTCGACTCGGCCGCCGGCATACGCGCCGGCTTCGATAGGCTTGCTGCGGTGTTCGAGCCAGCGCTCTTCGCCATCGTCTGGCGTGACGTGACACTCAAACTGCTCAACGTACGTGTTGTCGTCGTACGTCGCCAGGACGGTCTCGGTAAACGCCTCGCCATCGTCAACGACTGACGCGATCTGCTCTTCGATGAGCCGGTGTTTGTCCCGGCCGAGAACGCGATTCCGATCAAGCCCGAAGTACCGTTCGGTCGCATCGTTGATCCACGCGACATCGAACTCCTCGTCGATGACGAAGATTGCGACGTCTGCGCTGTCGAGCACGTCGTCGATCAGAGACTCGGTCGTCGCTGACCAGTCGGGAGTCGTATCGCTGTCCGCCGGCGGTCGCCACCACACACGGCCGCTCCCGCCGACCTTCTTGGTTTTGAGGCGGTTGTGATCGACGAGCCGTTCTAAGCGTTCGTAGGTACTCCGTCTGCCAAGGTCAAGATGATCTGCGACCTCGGTGGTCGTCCAAGGTTCACCGGAGATCTCGAAGAGAGCGAGTGTCTCCCGCTGGATCTCGGTCAACGATGTGGAAGACATTACTCCGTATACTCACGGCCTAGGTTTGTAAGCCCTCCGCAACCGGAGGGGTGTCGAGTTGCGGAGGCACCGTCAGTGACGACCCACTGGTCGTCTTGTACTTAAAATAGGTGACAACATAGTATGCAGATGAGTCGGTGGAACTCCATGCTCGGGCCTAATCAGTTTTAGTACAGCTTTACCCAAAGTGGGATCTTAAACAGGGGTGCGCCCTGCCCCAACATCGGCATCACGGGGGAACACCAACTATGAGCCAGTCACCAACCGATAGTACAAGGGAGTATGCGGGAATAGAAGATCTGCCCACGAGTGACCGCCACAAGCTACTCGCAGCGGAATGCCGGAGAGCAGTCCTCGATATCTTGACTGAACGGGCCGGTCCAGTTGATCTTGAGGAGCTTGCGGTGGCGATCGCTGCACGTGAAGCAGCGGAGGATGCAGTTAATGAAAAGACAGTCGAGCGGGTGGCTATCGGTCTTCACCACAATCATCTCCCCCTAATGGCGGAATTCGGTGTCATCGACTACGATCCAGAGGCAACCTTAGTTGAATGATATCGTCGTCGCCCTGATTCGTGAACATGATCGTGATTTTCTGAGGGGGAGATGGAAGCGACCCCGAGATGATTAATGTGCAGATCGTGTGGTGGATTTATCACTGAAATCATACCTGATCGGCATTCGAACCCGTCTCCTCAGAGTGTTCTGAGTGTAATGGCACGTTCTTCAAGCACAAAGAGTCAGGCAAGATTACTGAGATTGAGTTATCAACGCGAATTGACAGTTTGATGACTGGATGTTACAGGGTCCAATCCCATAGTAGATAATATCAGACAAGATTTGGGATGATTGATTCATAAGCCAGTAATTCAATCACCTGTATTCAGCAGAACGGTATCGACAGGCGAGAACGGTACTGAAGTACGCCGAACTACCGGTCGGGAATCACCGCTCGGACATCCGAAACGCGAGACTGTACATCGTCCCTGTCGACTCTGACCCAATCTCTTCGACGAGCCGATCGAGTTCGGCGGCGAGTGGATCAGCGAGCCTTCGGGGGAAATCACTCAAAGCCTTCCGAGCGAGATCAGCGTGAGCCTCGACGTGAGAGACCGTCCAGGGGACGGGATCAAGCAGGATTCGTTTGCGATCAAAGGTCAGGCCGTGGCCTTCGAAGACCCGGCGCAACATATCGGAGGGATAGAACGTGAGCGCGGGCGTGCCGTCAGCCAGCTCCGACGCAGCGTTTTCGACGGCGAAAAGATCCCTGATAGCCGCGTCGTCGGGGAGCGGCTCGTAATCGTCAACGACGAGATGTGCCCCAGGGGCGGCAATCCGGGCTAGCTCTGCCGAAATCCGTCCGAGCGCAGAGGGTGGAACAACGTTACACAAGCCATGTGCGGTGATGAGATCGACCGCGTTCGACTGGAGCGGTGTGGATTGAAGATCCGCTTTCATGATCGAGATCCGGGACGCCTCGTGGGAATCAAGAGAGGACCTGAGGTCCCGGGCGTGTTCGGCGTTGTTCGTGACTGCGTAGACGTGGCCTGCACCCTGTTCGAGTAGCCCGCGGGTGGTATTACCGACGCCGGCTCCCGCCTCGAGGCAGGTCGCACCCTCGACCGGGCGGTCCGCGAGAGCGGTTTCGACAGTCTGTGGAACCGACATCGAGCGATCAGTGGTGAAGTTGCTCGGGGACGGGCGAGTCTTCGTGGCGCAGCTCCTCGATCAGCGACCGCTGGGCGGCTTCGTCCATGGGCTCGTACCGCGAGGCAGCGTCGAAGGCCATCGAAACGAGCTTGGGGTCGCCCGGTGTCACGACGCTCGTCACGTCCTGAGAGGCCACGAAGTTGAAGCGCTCGCGCATCTCTTCGGGCGTATCGACGGGCTCGTACCAGTTCGCGTACGGGCGGTCCTCGACCGGGAGTTCGGCCTCGGAGGGCCAGGGGCCTCTCGCGAAGGCCTTGATGATCAACGTCCCGATGCCCGCTTCGTTGGCGCGTTCGAGGACTGCCTCGTAGTCGTACTCGGCGTCGGTCTTGGCCATCACCACGGGGTTCAGCGGGAACATCAGCGTCTCGAGATCGTCGATGCGGTCGATCGCCTCCATGATGAGGTCAGGATCCCCATGGCTCGTCAGGCCGATGTGATCGATCAGTCCCTCGGCCTTTGCCTCGCGGAATGCCTCGAGGGCACCGCCTTCACCCGTGATGGTGTCGAGTTCCTCCTCATACTCCAGCCCGTGGACCTGGTAGAGATCGATTGTGTCGATGCCGAGTCTGTCGAGCGAGCGCTCAAGTTTGTCCCGTGCGCCATCATACTCGCGTTTCTGGGTTTTACAACCGAGGAAGATTTCCTCACGGTGCTGGCGGAGTTTTGGCCCGAGTTTGAGTTCGGCATCGCCGTACTGGGGTGCTACGTCGAAGTGGTTCACACCGTGATCGAGAGCGTGTTCGACCATCTGATTGGCCCCCTCCTGTTCGAGCCAGTTCAGGGCGATGGCGCCGAACGTGACGACCGTGCTTTCCTGATCGGTGTCGCCAAGCTTGCGGGCCTCCAGATCGCCTGTCATAGTTCGACTTGGGGGGAGTCGGAAAATAAAGGGCAGGGGTCGGATAGAATTCGCCTCAGGATGCGCGGCAGGAAGAGTTCTGCCCACTGTCACAGTGAGCGTTTCGAGGAAGACGTAGCGTGCAAGCGGTCCCTCGATAGATTCGCGGATCGAGAGAACATCGCTGTTTCTGCAAGACACGCGCCTTCTGTTCAGCATCTTATGAACGTCTTAGCAGAATACAATCAGGTGTACCCTGCAACACTCAGAGGATGTATGCAGCACGAAGCGAGGATTTCTTTCTCACCATCTGAACTGAATCTACTACTCACTAAGCCTGCAGAGCCAGCAGCCACACTGGTAGTGAGCGAGCGCGGTTGCCGCACGCACTGTGTGGACGCACCTGCTCGATCGGCACTCAGGGAGAAGCAGGTCGCTGCGTTTCAGATGGTCGCAGCACGTCCGCTGTACTGGTCAGCGTCTTCGCCCCTAGATTCTGAGGATGAGGACTGCTGAAAGTACCCAGACTAGGAGTTCGTCTTGTTAAGACCTTGAGACATCCGAGTCCGGTGTATCTCCACTGGCCCGAGGGAGTGTGACGGTCACCACGCTCCCAGTGTCTCCCGTCTCAATGAGTTCAAGACTCCCACCATACCTCTTAGCAAGTTGGGTGACGATTGCGAGTCCCATTCCGTGGGTCGTATCCATCTGTTCCAGAGGCTCGAAGACGTCGCCGAGGCTGTCGGTGGGAAATCCCGGCCCGTTATCCTCGACCGCGACGGCCACGGTCTCACCAGAACGCGTTGCTCTCACGGTTATTTTCGGATGCTCGCTATCATTGTGTTCGACCGCATTGTCGAACAGGTTCGAAAAGAGCCGCCGAAGCAGCGTATCTCCGCGGACGTACACCTCCCCAGGGACTTGTAACTCGGTCACGACTGGACAGTGTCGTTCCTCGACGCGGCGCAATTCCTCACGCAACAATGGCGTGAGATTCACCGGCCCGAGTTCGTCCCGGTCTTCTGAGACTGCAAGCAATACCTGCACGTCATCGATGATACTCGTCATGCCATCAGTCTGACGCTGAATGACGGCGATTCGGTCATGGACGTCCTCATTCTGGGTTGCTTCCGCAGCAAGACTGGCGTGGCCTTTGATCGCGTTTGCAGCGTTCAGGACTTCGTGTCGAAGTAATCCATTGAGATACCTGAGGAGTCGTTGCTGGTCCTCTGCTTCTTCAGCGTGGACTGACGTGCGTTCGAGTGCAACCGCCTGCGACACACCGCGGACGTAGAGGTAACTAATAAGAAAGCCATTGCCAACCCCGACGGTGACACCCCAGCGAAGGACTCCCGCCTGAGGAATCCAGGCGTCGAAGAGCGTGAACCCAACGACACCGAAAAAGACCGTGAAGAACGCTAACCCAGAGAGGGTTCCGATAGCGAGATGCTGATAATACTCCTCAGGAACCGGGTTGCGGATGAGGCTGTACCCACCACCAATCGGGACGAGTGCAAACGGAAGGCTCGTCGAGACGCCCG
This sequence comes from Salinibaculum sp. SYNS191, assembly GCF_037338445.1. Classification (NCBI taxonomy): domain Archaea; kingdom Methanobacteriati; phylum Methanobacteriota; class Halobacteria; order Halobacteriales; family Haloarculaceae; genus Salinibaculum; species Salinibaculum marinum. The sequence goes on along the minus strand of NZ_CP147838.1, from coordinate 2,634,461 downwards.
CAATGAATGGCCAGGTGAATCGAGTCTCACCCACGAGCCGCAGCGCAATCTCGAAGACAAAACTCCCGAGGAGCAAAAGACCGAGAAAGCAAAGGAGAGACGGCAACCACCGTCGCTTCATACCGGTTCGTTATCAACTACCATATAAAATATTTCTGTCAACATCGCCCCATGGAAAAAGTTGAGGTAGTGGTGCTCAGTCGTTCGCTTGACCGCGTCGCGAACGTGACGCTCGGAAAGATCGGCGGACGAGTCTCGTGGCGCAATGTTCTCGACGTTTTGGTACTACTGGAGAGTCCGCTCGACGTCAAGGAGCGAACGGCGCCAGTCGGAAGCGAGTAGGGTAGTTTATAGTAAGGTTTTCCAGCCGATTGAGAGGCCTATATTTATCGCCTCCCCACATAACAGTCGACATAAATGGAGGGACACACTATCGATGTCTGATCGAAGTACAACCCAGGCCGACGACGAGAGTGACGAGGTCCAGTACAATCCGAATTCCGGTCGATATGATATCTACGAATGCTCCGTCTCTGATTGTGACAATGTCGTTCTCGTGGTTGGGAGCGACGATCCACCGATGTCCTGCCACAATAAACCAATGGAGCGGGTTACAGAGTTGGATATGAGTGTGAAATCGCCGGATGTGAGGCAGGTTCTCCTCCAGGCGTTCGGTCTTCCGAAGGCCGGACTTGATATCTGTCTGTGCGTTATCGGTGAGGGGCCTCTGTCGGCGAGCGAAGTCGCCGACCAGCTCGGGTTCGACAGAAGTACGGTCACGCGGTATCTCAACACGCTCGTCGAACTGGGATTGCTCAGGCGGTCTGAGCTCAATCGGGAGGGTGGTGGCGTGGTCAACGTGTATCACTCGGTAGACCTCGAACAAATGCGGCGGGAGACTTTGATCGGGTTCTACGTCTGGGCCGGCGAGGCCGCGGCACTGATCGAAGATGCGAACCTGACGAAACAAGACTATCTCCGAGAGAATCCAGACAACGAGTTGCCGGGCGTGTTCTGGGACTCGTTCCGCGACGAGTGATTTTGGACTCCACCCCGGCTGTTTCTTCTAGGTATGTGTGTATCATTAAATCGACTTCATGAAGTTGTTTCACCAGTTCGTTAGCAAATTAGCCATTAGAGTGAGTGTGCACATCCAACGCTTTCAATTCGGCATCTTCTGGGTATGGAATAGCAGTCTCTCGCCGTTGTTTGAGAGACAGGGTAGGTCAGCCAGCGGAAACTACACGTGGAAACCACGCGAATTGAAAGGCGACTGGCTGACTGTGCCGTCTATCTACAGTCATGGGCCATCGCGACAAACCCCTCCGGTACTCGGAGATGACGCATATCGAATTGTTTGAGAGCTATCGAGTGCGGGCTACCTTGTCTACACGGAAGGATTCCTCGTCAGTCCCTGAGCGTTACGCCCCCTCTCTCATTTCGGCTACTTCGAGAAGGACGAGAGGCGGTCTAGGACACACTGGTTGTTCCGAGTCAGGTAGCGTCTCACACAAGCGTCCCCTGTGTGGACACATTGCACCTCCGCTGAAACTTTATTTTTCAGTAGCCAGAGCAGTAAATGGGGCGAGATGTCACACGCTCCACCCCCTCTTTCAATGACAAGCGATGACGGGCGCCTTGGTATCTGTCCAAATTGCGGGGGGGGATATTCACGAGCGTGACGAACTCATCACCTACCGCCGTTCAGATGACTCAATCGGCGTCTTTGCGGAATGTCCGTCCTGTGACGCTGTCGTCGACCCGGGCGAGCCATAGCGTTGTATTCTCGAGTGAGTCTGAATCAGAACTCGATATAAAAACTCCACATCGATACAGCATCCTCGATTCCACAGTGAAGGTGTGACCAGGTTGAACGTCCGCGGGTGATTCTTATCATCTCCTCCCGACCTATGGAACATGGACGAAGTTGAATTTCTGGTCATCGGCTCCGGGTCAGGATTAGACGTAGCAAACGCAGCCGCAAACCAGGGACTGTCTGTTGCGGTGGTCGAAAAGGGCCCGCTTGGAGGGACGTGTCTCAACCGTGGGTGCATCCCCTCGAAGATGTTACTCTACCACGCCGATGTACTGGAAACAGTCGAACGCGCCAGTGAGTTCCATATCGACGCTGAGGTTACCGAAATCGAGTTTTCCGAGATCGTCGGTGAAGTCAACGAGGAGGTCAACGCTGATTCTGAATCGATTCGGGAGGGGCTGCGTTCGTCTCCCCGACACGACCTCTACGAGGGCGAAGGCCGGTTCATTGACGAGCGGACTGTCAAGATTGTAAGCGGCGAAGACGAAGGTTCCATAATCAAAGCTGAAACGGTCCTCATCGCTGCCGGAACTCGCCCTGCAATTCCAGATATCGACGGCATCGACAGCGTCGAGTACTTGACGAGCACTGAGGCTCTCCAGCTCGAGACGCCACCCGACGACCTCGTAATCGTCGGTGGTGGATACATTGCCGCGGAACTCGGCCACTTCTTTGGAACGTTCGGGAGCGACGTGACGATCATCGGACGCCGTCCGAATCTGTTGCCGGAAGCCGACGAGGAGGTAGCAGAGGCGTTTACTGAGCGATATGCTGAGCGATTTATAATCCACACAGGCCACGCGGCTACCGAGGTGTCGGAAACCGATGGAACGGTGACTGTCGAAGCCCAACCCTACGAGTACGGCCCCGACGGCGGCGTCACCGGCGAGGGTTCCGTGACTGTGACCGGTGACGAACTGCTGGTTGCTGCGGGACGAAGGCCGAATACGGATCTACTCAATGTCGATGCAGCAGGTGTCGAAACAGACGAGCAAGGCTTCGTCAAGACCGACGAGTATCTCAGGACAACCGCCGACGGGGTGTGGGCACTTGGTGATATCGTTGGTGAGTACCTGCTGAAGCACAGTGCAAATCACGAAGCACAGGCTGTCGCCCGGAACCTTTTCGGCGATGAACTCCAGGGAGTGGATTACACCGCGATGCCATTCGCGGTGTTCGCGTCTCCAGAGGTGGCTGGCGTCGGCGCTCGTGAGCAGGAGCTCAGGGATGGCGACCGTGAGTATGCGACCCGGACGTACCGGTACGACCAGACTGCACGCGGGAGCGCGATGAAGGCAGACGGATTCCTGAAAGCGCTTATCGATCTCGACGGAGAGATCCTCGGATGTCACATTATCGGACCGGAGGCATCAGACCTCATCCAAGAGGTCGTCGTCACAATGAAAGCTGGCTCCGGTACCGTTCAGGATATTCGCGAATCGGTACACATCCACCCCGCTCTGTCGGAGGTCGTCCAGCGCGGCTTCTCGGGACAATTCAGTCGCAGAGGCAGCGGTCACTCCCACTGACTGGACACACCACACCCGCTTCTGCACCCGGCCTGGCACAGAGAAATAGACTCTCGACCGCGAGTAGTAGTATCCGATCCAAACAGAGTGTCGTAGCACGGTTCTCGTGGCCGTTCTTCACTCCTCCTGCCCACTCACCACAGCAAGACACTTACCTGCCTCAGGCCCGTAGGACAGATCGTGTTTTCCTACCTCAAGAAACTCTTCCGGAGTCGCCGGCGTCTCGACCAGTGTACCGTGTGTCGAGATCCTGTCTTTCCAGGTTCTAAGCGCTGCAAGACCTGTCGCAGTGAGTGAGCGCTCTCCACCAAGTCGTCCCACGGAGTAGCGGAGTTGGGTCACTGGTTGGACGTGTTACTGCAAAGAACGGAGATTCGCGAATTCCAAGAAGCGCACGGTCACTGGACGGATAATTCACTTTCAACGAACCAGAAACCACCTCTTTTGTGAAACGACCACCCACACCCACTATATAAACCTTGCCCGGGTACGCTTCGAGGTTACACGGCGACAGCCGGCATATATCAGTCCGGGCAATAGGAGAGGATGCAATGTCGAAAGCAGCAGTCATCATCGTTGCAGGAACTGACGGACACGCCAACGTCGGTCGACTCGTGAACGGCCTCGAAACCGCCAAGGAATTCGCCGAAACCGACGGCGACGAAGTTGAACTCATCTTCGACGGGGCTGGGACACAGTGGATCCCCAAACTCGAAGATGAAGACAGTGACTACCACGAATTGTATCAGACTGTTCGCGACGACGCCTCTGTCTGTGACTTTTGTTCCGGTGCATTCGGCGTCGAAGATGCCGTTGCCGATGCGGGAGTAGTAACACTCGATGACCACGATGGGCACCCGAGCATCCGCTCGCTGGTCGAAGACGACTACGAGATCATCACGTTCTAAGCGCCATCCTCTTCAGCCGATGGGAACCGGTTCTCGGGGTCCCGTCGAAACAAAGTGAGGAAAGCCAACCCATGCCGAATGAGCCTGAGAGAGAACGCGGGACACCTCCTGAGTCAGAGAGAGAAGAGCAGGTGTCCTCTGTCGAAGAACGCTACCGGAAGATCTTCGAGCATAACAATGACGCCGTCATGATTGTCGATCTCGAAGGTGAGGAGTTCGTCGACGTCAATCCGAAGGCGTGTCAATTGTTGGGATACTCCCGAAGTGAACTCTTGGCGATGCATCCCGAAGAGATTCATCCGGATGATATCGATCGAATCCGAGACGAGTTCATATCACAGGTCACCGAAGAGGGCACGGGGTTCACCGACGAATTGACGTGTCTGACGAAGACTGGGTCGGTAATTCCGACAGAGATATCAGGCGCAGCCCTGGACCTCTCCGATGACGAAACCAAGCCGTCGCAGATGGTTGCCATGCTCCGGGACATCTCTGACCGCGTCGAGCACCGACGGGAACTCCAGGAGAAGATCGAACGGTTGGACCAATTCGCCAGCATCGTCTCACACGACCTCAAAAACCCACTGTCGGTTATTACTGGCCATGCGACGCTCGCACGTGAGACCGGTAATCGCGAACATTTCGAAGCTATTGAGGACGCCGCAGAGCGGATGGATGAGATGTTGTCGGATCTCTTGATGCTCACCCGAGAGGGGAACCTTGTCGGGGATCGAACGACGATCGAGTTGGAGACCTTAGCACGAAAGGTCTGGCTCGAATGTAACCTCGAACCAGCGACACTTGATATCGAGTCGTCGACGAGCATACGCGCGGACCGGGACCGCCTGCACGAACTCTTCGCGAACCTCTTCGAAAACGCGTCGACGCACGGTGGGCAGTCAGTGACCGTACGTGTTGGTGCGTTCGACACGGAACAAAACGAGGGGTTCTATATCGAAGATGACGGGGACGGGATTCCAGTTGACGAGCAGGAGAACGTGTTTGACTGGGGTCATACGACAACGAGGGATGGAACGGGCTTCGGACTCGCTATCGTCGCCGAGATCGTGGACGCACACGGCTGGTCAATCGGCGTCTGTGACTCCGAGTCTGGGGGTGTTCGATTCGAAATTTGTCTCACGTGAAATCCCTTCGACCGGGAGTCGCGTGTGATTCAGCAGAATCGTCGTGAGAACCAGCACACAACCGCCATATGTTTTTATTAACTCGCTCTGGTTTCTTGGTCAGCATATGAAGAGCGACGATCAAGCGAGTGATTCGGTTCCAAGCGACCAGCGGGACCCGGCAGAGAATACTGATGAAGAAGGGCCGACACGGCGGCGGTTGCTCGCCTCTGGGACTGCCGCGTGGGCGACTGTCCTCGCTGGATGTCCCGGTGACGGTGGTGACGGGACCGACACCGCTGCGCCGACAGACACAGCAACCGAAACCACAACCGCGACTGAAACCACGACGGCAACCGACACAGCAACCCCAATTGCTCAGCCCGAGAATCTCGTCGTTACGACCGAGACTGTCGCCGGCGGCGGTGTTCCAGGCTCGATCTCGTTTCTCTCGTCGTGCGCGGCGACGAATCACTATGTGCCTGGCATGCAGGCGGTTTTCGTGGTCGGTATCTACGACCCCGAAACCGGCACGCGTCTGGGCCCCGATCAGGTTGGCGACGCACGGGTCACCCTCGGCGACGAGGGCGAAACCGTCCCGCTCCAGTGGACTGACGAATACACATGGGCCAGTCGTGCCGATGGTGACGACTGGGTTGGGAGCTGGCAGATTCCCGAGGATGCCGACCCTGGGACGATGCCGTTCACGGTTGAGCTGGGCAATGGGACTGCAGATATCCAGCACGTTGGCGTCGTCTCAGACGCAATCGAGATTGTCGAATTCGACGATCCGACGAACTACGTCGTCGACACGGAGACGCGGTGGAGCGGGAGTCCAGATGATCTGCCCGCCTACACGAATGGCTTCGT